>NZ_LT629802.1:4389800-5853067 GCF_900106045.1 Pseudomonas mucidolens
GCAGCTCATCGTGATTCCCCGGAATCCAGCGGGCCGGTGCCAGTATCTGGCGGGTCATATCGCGAAACAACTGGTATGACTGCAGCGTGCCATCCTGGGACAAATCCCCGGTGGCCAACAGTAGGTCAATCCGTGGCTGTCGCGCCCGCACAAGATCAATCACCCGCTGCAGGCTGTCGCGGGTATTCATGCCCAACAGCCGGGCGCCGGGCTCGGCAAACAGGTGGCTGTCAGACAGTTGCACCAGCAGCACCGCAGCATCGGGGTTCGAGATAGATACACTCGGCAAGACGTTCTCCCAGGACGTGATCACAGGAATGGGTAATGGGCGTAATTATGCTGGGGCACACACAAAAGAGAAAACCCGCGAGACGGGCGCGCGCAGATTACCGCTACCGAACCACTTCAAACTCATGACCCAAGGCCAGGCAATGGCTCAGCCATTCGCCGAGGAACACATTGAGTTGGGCTTTCTCATCGGGTTGGTGCATGAACACATTGGGATAAGGATAGATACTGCGAAAGCGCCGCGCATGTTCGGCACTGATCACCTCCGCCATCCGCGCATCGTGATAAACCTGGACCTCCAGCTGCGGCACGGGCAGCCATGGCAAGCTGTGTTCCTGGCGTACCCTCAACGTGCTGGTGTAAGGACAGGTCAGGATGACTTCCAGGGTCAGCACGCCGAGCATCTGGTCACCGTGGGTCACGGCAATGCGCCGTGCCTCAGGCGCGTGGCGCATGTCCGGCAGCAACCGCATCAGCCGCGCATAGTTGGCCTCGCAGGCAGCTTGCAACCCGATCAGGTCAACCCGGTAGCGTTCACGCGCCTTTACTGCCATAACCCCCTCACTTCCGCGCGATTAAGCGCAAGCCACTGCAGGGCGATAATGCTGGCTGCATTGCAAATTTTTCCGTCACGCACCGCTTGCAGGGCATCTTCAAAGGCCCAGACGGTGACGCGAATATCTTCTGCCTCTTCTTCCAGTCCATGAATGCCGCCCGCACCGCCACTGTCACAGCGCCCCAGGAACAAGTGGACGAATTCGGTACTGCCCCCAGGGGACGGAAAATACTGAGTGATCGGCCACAGCGCAGAGAAGGTCAGTCCAGCTTCCTCCTCGGCTTCGCGGTGTGCAACCTCCTCCGGCTGCTCGTCCTTGTCGATCAACCCGGCGACCATTTCCACCAGCCACGGGTTATCGGTACGGCCCATGGCACCGACACGAAATTGCTCGATCAGCACCACTTCATCGCGCTGCGGGTCGTAAGGCAAGACACACACGGCATCGTGACGCACGAAGACTTCACGACTGATCACCCGGCTCAGGCCACCGTCGAATTTCTCGTGGCGCAATTGCACGCGATCAAGCTTGTAGACGCCCTGATAGGCATTGTCGCGCTGCACGAGCTCGATCTGGCTCGGCGTCGATTTCGCAATGTCGGTCATATCAACCCTCGTTTCCTGCACATTGATTTCGAGGTATCCCTCGACATCGCGCCATCCTACAGCGCCATTGGCCCTCGGTGCAGCCCCTTTCCGGTTGCCGGGATAGACGGCTGGCGTCAAACTCTCTGTAATCAGCTTAGTGGCGAACTGACTGCGATGCAGGTAGTCGAAGCCGCATATCTTTCGCTCTTCTCCGTTTTATGAAGGACGCACATGTCGCTTTTAAAAATTGCCTCCGTGGCCTGTATCGCCTTGACGCTCGGTGCGTGTCAGAGCCTGTTCCAACCCAGTTACCGCGCACCGCTGGACGTCACTCGCGATACATCGGAGCAAACCCAGGCGGGCTGCGCCACCGCCGATTGCCCGCTGGTGAACATCGACACCGTGCATTTTGCCCAAGAACCGAAACTCGACGCCTTGATCGAACAACGGCTGCTGGAAATGACCCGCACCACGCCGGGCGCCCCGCTGCCAGCGACGCTCAATGCCTATCGGGATAAATTCCTGCGTGAGTCCGGCCCGCGCAACAGCATGTATTTGCAGGCCAAGGTACGTGAGCAGCATGACGGCTTGGTGATCATCGAACTGTCCAGTTACCTGGACCAAGGCGGCGCCCACGGCGAACCCGGTCGCGGCTTCATCAACTACTCGCGCCAGCAACAAAAGGCCCTGAGCCTGACTGACATGCTGTTGCCCGGCAAGGAAGAGGCTTTCTGGAAAGCCGGCCTGGTCGCCCATAACAGCTGGCTGATCAGCACCCGCCTGAGCCTGGAGCCGGATTACGTGAAAGCCTGGCCGTTTCAGAAAACCCCGAACGTGGCGCTGACGTCCAGTGACGTGGTTCTCAAATACCCGACCACGACCATCGCCCCGTATGCCTTGGGCCATGTCGAGCTGCAGATTCCTTATTCGCGCCTTGAAGGCATCATCAAGCCGGAACTGGTGCCTGTGGGTCACTGATGTTGCGCCAGGGGAGTTAAACGGCGGCTAAGATCAAAATCGCAAGCCAGGGCAGAGCCGCCCTCTGTAGGAGCGAGCTTGCTCGCGAAAAACCTGAGGACGCCTCGGGGAGTCAGACTTCCCGCGTCACCGTTAACGACCTTCGCTAGCAAGCTCGCTCCTACAAGACACTCAACGAAAACAGGTCGGCCTTCAAGCCGACTTGCTTTTGATTTTGTTCTTAGGCACCCCGTCACTCGCGCCTTGAAGGCATCATCAAGCCGGAGCTGGTGCCTGTGGGTCACTGATGTTGCGCCAGGGGAGTTAAACAGCGGCTAAGATCAAGATCGCAAGCCAGGGCAGAGCCGCCCTCTGTAGGAGCGAGCTTGCTCGCGAAAAACCTGAGGGCGCCTCGGGGAGTCAGACTTCCCGCGTCATCGTTAACGACCTTCGCGAGCAAGCTCGCTCCTACAAGACACTCCACGAAAACAGGTCGGCCTTCAAGCCGACTTGCTTTTGATTTTGTTCTTAGGCACCCCGTCACTCGCGCCGGAGCTGGTGCCTGTGGGTCACTGATGTTGCGCCAGGGGAGTTAAACGGCGGCTAAGATCAAGATCGCAAGCCAGGGCAAAACCGCCCTCTGTAGGAGCGAGCTTGCTCGCGAAAAACCTGAGGACACCTCGGGGAGTCAGACTTCCCGCGTCACCGTTAACGACCTTCGCGAGCAAGCTCGCTCCTACAAGACACTCAACGAAAACAGGTCGGCCTTCAAGCCGACTTGCTTTTGATTTTGTTCTTAGGCACCCCGTCAACCGCCCCCGCCCATCAGACCTTCTTGTAAAGCTGACTACCTTCCTGCCTGAACCGCTCCGCCTGTTCCGCCAGCCCCTTGGCGACATCCACATCTACCGCCTCGATCCGCTGGTTGGCCGCATATTCACGGACTTCCTGGGTAATCTTCATCGAGCAGAACTTCGGCCCGCACATCGAGCAGAAATGCGCGACCTTGGCCGAATCCTTCGGCAAAGTTTCATCGTGATAGGAACGCGCCGTATCCGGGTCCAGGCCAAGGTTGAACTGGTCTTCCCAACGGAACTCGAAGCGCGCTTTGCTCAAGGCGTTATCGCGGATCTGCGCGCCGGGATGTCCCTTGGCCAAGTCAGCCGCGTGAGCCGCAATCTTGTAAGTGATGATTCCGGTCTTCACATCATCCTTGTTCGGCAAACCCAAGTGTTCCTTGGGCGTGACGTAGCAGAGCATGGCGCAGCCGAACCAGCCGATCATCGCCGCGCCGATCCCTGAAGTGATGTGGTCGTAGCCCGGTGCGATGTCGGTAGTCAACGGGCCGAGGGTGTAGAACGGCGCCTCGTCGCAGCACTCCAGTTGCTTGTCCATGTTCTCCTTGATCAACTGCATCGGCACATGGCCCGGGCCTTCGATCATGGTTTGCACATCATGTTTCCAGGCGGTTTTGGTCAACTCGCCGAGGGTTTCCAGCTCACCGAACTGCGCTGCGTCATTGGCGTCGGCAATCGAGCCTGGACGCAAGCCATCCCCGAGGGAGAAGCTGACGTCATAGGCCTTCATGATTTCGCAGATTTCGTCGAAATGCGTGTAGGTGAAGTTCTCCTTGTGATGCGCCAGGCACCACTTGGCCATGATCGAGCCGCCACGGGACACGATGCCCGTGACGCGCTTGGCCGTCAGCGGCACGTAGCGCAGCAGGACGCCGGCGTGGATGGTGAAGTAATCAACGCCCTGCTCGGCCTGTTCGATCAGGGTGTCGCGGAACAACTCCCAGGTCAGGTCTTCGGCAGCGCCGCCGACTTTTTCCAGGGCCTGGTAGATCGGCACGGTACCGATCGGCACCGGCGAGTTACGGATGATCCATTCGCGGGTTTCATGGATGTGCTTGCCGGTGGACAAGTCCATCACCGTGTCCGAGCCCCAGCGAATGCCCCAGGTCAGTTTCGCCACTTCTTCTTCGATGGACGAACCCAGGGCGCTATTACCGATATTGCCGTTGATCTTCACCAGGAAGTTACGACCGATGATCATCGGTTCCAATTCGGTGTGGTTGATGTTGGCCGGGATGATG
Organism: Pseudomonas mucidolens; assembly: GCF_900106045.1. Classification (NCBI taxonomy): domain Bacteria; kingdom Pseudomonadati; phylum Pseudomonadota; class Gammaproteobacteria; order Pseudomonadales; family Pseudomonadaceae; genus Pseudomonas; species Pseudomonas mucidolens. The sequence continues at coordinate 4,394,288 of NZ_LT629802.1, forward strand.
GCGCGGCCCCGGGCGATTTCCTCGCGCACGAACTCCGGGGTGATGATTTTCGGCACGCTGGCGCCAAAACTGTGACCGGCGTGCTGCTGATCCAGCAGGCCGCTGGCGCGGGCCTCTTCCAGCTTCATGTTTTCGCGGATGGCGACGTACTCCATCTCGGCGGTGATGATGCCTTTACGCGCGTAGTGCATTTGCGTGACGTTGGCCCCGGCCTTGGCGCGGCGCGGGTTCTTCACATGGGCGAAACGCAGGGCGGTCAGCTCGGCATCACTCAGGCGCTGCTGACCAAAATGCGAGCTGAGGCCGGTCAGGCGCTCGGTGTCGCCACGCGACTCGATCCAGGGCGAACGCACGTCGGCCAGGCCTTGGCGCACATCAATGATGACGTTCGGGTCGGTGTAGGGACCGGAGGTGTCATACACCACAACCGGAGCATTGATTTCGCCGCCGAAATCGGTGGGTGTGACGTCGAGGCTGATTTCACGCATCGGCACGCGGATGTCGGGGCGAGTGCCTTGGACATAGATTTTTTGCGAGCGGGTAAACGGCTGCACTGACTGCTGATCGACCTTGGCCGACTCACTCAAATGCACGGTGTTTTTTGGTTTTGTAGTCATCACGGGCTCTCCAGACACATCCAGGCAGTGGATTTTTGTCGGAGCGAACCTGGGACGGATGGACGCACTGAGAATAAGTGCTGTGCTTGGCGCACGAGGCTGTTCGATTGTCGAACAACATCCCGGACGAAGCACAAGAGGACTCGCCGGGTGACGAGAAATCTTGTTCCCTACGCAGGCGCTAACCTGATCAGGTTCAACGGGATCCGGTATTTACCGATCTCAGCCTCATAGCAAGGCACCCCGACAAGAACGCCGCCAGTCTAGACCATGCAACGGGCAAATTGCCAACGCCGGAGCATTCAGCGTGATAAATGGCGCAATTACAGGATTGTTGCGTCGCGACGCGGCCACTACACTCGGCTACTGCTTCAACGCCTTGACGCTACACAATGCTCATCGTAGCCTTGGGCGCTAAATTATAGCTGTAATATTCATCTAGGGATCGCCTCATGCTGCGCAAACTCTCACTGGCCCTTGCCGTGTCTTGTGCGACCAATGGAATGGTCTGGGCAGCTGAAGCGCCCTTGTCGACCAAAACCGACCTGGTCAGCGTTTATCAGGAAGCGGTGGACAATAATGCCGATCTGGCGGCCGCCCGCGCTCAATATGGCGCACAAAAAGAAGTGGTGCCCCAGGCCCGCGCCGGTTTGCTGCCCAACCTCTCGGCAGGTGCCGACATCAACAATGTGCGCACTCAGATCGATCAGCCAGCGGCCACCGCCAATCGTGACGCGCATTCCTGGCGAGCAACCCTGAGCCAGCCGCTGTTTCGCGCCGACCGCTGGTTCCAGTTGCAGGCCGCCGAAGCCGTCAACGAGCAAGCCGCGCTGCAACTCTCGGCCACCGAGCAAGAGCTGATTCTGCAGAGCGCCGAACGTTATTTCGCGGTGCTGCGCGCCCAGGACAATCTCGCCTCGACCAAGGCCGAAGAAGCCGCCTTCAAGCGCCAATTGGACCAGTCCAACGAACGTTTCGATGTGGGCCTGTCGGACAAGACCGACGTACTGCAATCCCAGGCCAGTTACGACACCGCTCGCGCCAATCGGATTCTAGCCCAGCGCCAGGTCGACGACGCTTTTGAAGCGCTGATCACCCTGACCAACCGCCAGTACAACTCGATCCAGGGCATCGTCCACACGCTGCCGGTGCTGCCTCCGGTCCCGAATGACGCCAAGGCCTGGGTCGATACGGCCGGTCGCCAGAATCTGAATCTGCTGGCTAGCAACTACGCGGTCACCGCAGCCGAAGAAACCCTCAAGCAACGCAAGGCCGGTCACGCCCCGACGCTGGATGCCGTGGCGCAGTACGAAAGAGGCGACAACGATGCCCTGGGTTTCAGCAATCCGAATGCCTTCGGCCAGCCCTATCGCGGTGATGTCGAGCAGCGCACTATCGGCCTGCGCCTGAATATCCCGCTGTACAGCGGCGGCCTCACCAGCTCGCAAGTGCGCGAATCCTATTCGCGCCTGGGCCAGACCGAACAACAGCGCGAAGGCCTGCGCCGCCAGGTGGTGGAAAACACGCGCAACCTGCACCGTGCGGTGAATACCGATGTGGAACAGGTGCAGGCACGCCGTCAGTCGATCATCTCCAACCAGAGTGCGGTGGAAGCCACGGAAATCGGCTATCAGGTCGGCACGCGCAATATCGTCGATGTGCTCGATGCCCAGCGCCAGTTGTATACGTCGGTGCGCAATTACAACAACAGCCGCTATGACTACATCCTCGACAACCTGCGTTTGAAACAGGCGGCGGGAACCTTGAATCCAGGGGATCTGCAGGATCTCTCACGGTACCTGAAGGCCGACTACAACCCGGACAAAGACTTCTTGCCACCGGATTTGGCGAAAGCCGCGGCCGAGCAACTGAAGGCTCGCTCGAGCTATTAAGCTCACCGCATAACCCATGTGGGAGCGGGCTTGCTCGCTCCCACATTTGGTTGGTGTTGCTCAGTGGTTAAGCAGTTTATCCAGTCCATCCAGCAAGCGCTTCAATGCGCCCTGGTTGGCCTGCATCACCTTGAGCGCCGCCTGCGCCATTCTCTGGGCATCCTGCGGCAACTCGAACAACTGCCGCACGGCTTCGGCCAGCCCGTCGGCATCATCCACTTCGCGCAATGCCCCTGCGTCACGCATCATCGCGGCGATGTCGAGGAAGTTGAACAAATGCGCGCCGCTGATCACCGGTTTGCCCAACGCCGCCGGCTCCAGCAGGTTATGCCCGCCAGTGGGCACCAGGCTGCCACCGACAAAGGCGCTATCCGCCAGGGCATACAGAAACAGTAATTCGCCCATGGTGTCGCCCAACAATACCGAGGTGTCGGCCGTGACCGGCTCACCACGGGAGCGGCGCACCGTGGCAAAGCCTTGTTGTCGGCACAGCTCGAACACACTGTTGAAACGTTCCGAATGTCGCGGCACCAGAATCAGCAGCGCATTGGGATAGCTGCCCAGCAACTGACGATGAGCGGCGAGCACTACTTCATCTTCGCCTTCGTGAGTGCTTGCGGCGATCCACACCGGGCGTTCGCCGGCCTGCCACTGTTGCCGCAGAGCGCCGGCGCGCTCCAGCAGTTGCGGATCGACGCTCAGGTCAAACTTGATCGAACCCGTGACCTCGACCGTTTCCGGACGAGCGCCAAGGTTACGAAAACGCTCGGCTTCGGTTTCGGTCTGCACCGCCAACAGGCTCATTTGCGCGAGCATCGGCGCGGTGAGTCTGGCGAAACGTGCGTAGCCCTTGGCGGATCGGGCCGACAGCCGTGCGTTAGCCAATGCCACCGGAATCCCGCGCTTGGCACAGTGGTGGATATGATTGGGCCACAGTTCGGTTTCCATGATCACCGCCAGCTTCGGCTGGACCCGATCCAGAAAACGCTTGGCGGCACAGGGCAAATCGTAGGGCAGATAGCAGTGCTGGATGCGCGGCTGGTTGGCAAACAACGCCTGGATTCGCTCGGAACCGGTGGGCGTCATACACGTCACGGTGATCGGCAGCTGTGGATAACGTTCGAGCAACCCACGAATCATCGGCGCGGCGGCGATGCTTTCGCCCACCGACACCGCGTGCACCCAAATCCCGCCCGGCTGCATGACCGGCAAGCCATAGGAAAAGCGTTCACCCACGCGTTCGGCATAGGCCGGCGCCTTGCGCGCACGCAGCCACAGACGGAAGGCCACCAATGGCAGCGCGAGGTAAAACAGACAGCTATAAAGAGTTCTATTCATGGCAGCGGAGTTTATCGGCTTTTTCAATCGATCGCCTGCAAGCACTCGGTAAAACGCTCAGCAAGAAAGCTCGCAGCCGGGCCCAGCGGTTCGTCACGGCGCCAAACCAGCTCCACCACCAAGGCCGGCGGGGTCCATTCACTGTCCAGTTCGACGATCTGCCCTACATAGGTAGGGTATTGCACCACATGCCGTGGCAACCACGCCCAACCGAGGCCACGAACCAGCCACTCGGCCAGCACGTAGAAGCTGTCGGCGCGCCACACCTGCGGGCTGGCCGCTTCGCTGCCGGGATAGACGCTGGTCTGGGTCGACATCAATAACTGACGAAACTGCGCCAAGCGCTGGCAATCGACGAACTTGTCGCTGGCCATCGGGTGCCCGACACCGCAGACCGTGACCATTTCCACGCTGCCGACCACCCGCCGCTCAAGCGCCTCGGGGATCTGGTCATGGTAGAACAACAACCCCAGGTCGGCCTTGCGCTCCACCAGTTTGCGTGCGACATCGCCCTGAGCCGTACTGGACAACTGCACTTCGAGACTCGGAAATTTCCCCGCCAACGCTTCAAGGCTGTCGAGCACCGGCTGATACAACATCGCTTCGTCCTGGGCCAGGCGCAGACTCGCTTCTTCGCCGCGCAGCAACGACAGGGCGCGGCCATTCAGGCGCTCGCACTGGCGCAATACTTCCCGGGCCTCCTCCAGCAGCACCGCGCCGGCTTCGGTCAGACGAGGCTGACGCCCGCTGCTGCGCTCGAAAAGACTGACCCCCAAATCCGCCTCCAGCAACGCAATGCCATTGCTGACCGCCGACTGCGCCTTGCGCTGGTGCCGGGCCACCGCCGAAAACGACCGCTGCTCGGCGACGCTGACAAACAGGCGCATCTGATCCAGGTTCCACTGCACGCTCATCGCCAAACCCATCTTCAATTCGGATAGGTAATGACTTTACCGCATCTGATAAGCCACTAAAATACCGACCTCATTTGTACGACACGCCGAGGATTTACCCATGAACGCCGCCTACTACTACTTGGCCATTGCCATCTGCTCGGAAGTGATCGCTACCGTTTCCATGAAGGCGATCAAGGGCTGGAGCACCCCGATTCCTCTGCTGCTGGTCATTGTCGGCTATGGCGTGGCCTTCTGGATGCTCACCCTGGTAGTGCGCACCGTACCGGTGGGCGTGGCTTATGCGGTATGGGCCGGGATGGGAATCGTCATGGTCAGCATCGCCGCGCTGTTTATCTACGGGCAGAAACTCGACGTGCCGGCGATGCTGGGGATGGGCTTGATTGTGCTCGGGGTGGTGGTGATTCAGCTGTTTTCGAAAACAGCAGGCCATTAAAAGCAGCTGCAAGCGACCAGAAAAAGCCATGCAGACCTCCTCTAACTTGACGCTTGAAGCTTGAAACTTGTAGCTGCGCGGTATACTGCCTGTTTTTAGCCGCCGAGGTCCGACGCCCATGCCATCCGTTATTTCCACCGACGTGCTGATCGTCGGCGCCGGGGTTGCCGGCCTCTGGCTCAATGCGCGCCTGCGCAGCCAGGGGTTTTCCACGATTGTGGTGGAAAGCGCCACCCTCGGTGGCGGACAAAGCGTGAAATCCCAGGGGATCATTCACGGCGGTGCGAAATACGCGTTGCACGGCGCCCTGACCGGCGCGTCCGAAGCCATTGCCGACATGCCCCGCCGCTGGCGTGAAGCCTTGGCCGGCGACGGCGAACTTGATCTGTCGGGCGTACGCCTGCTGTCCCAGGCCCACTATCTATGGTCGCCAGGCACCCTGGCCGGCAACCTCACCAGTTTTTTCGCCAGCAAGGCGGTGCGTGGCCGGGTCGATCAGGTCAAGGGCGACGATTTACCCATTGCCTTGCAAGATCGCCGCTTCAAGGGCAAGGTTTATCGCCTGGCTGAACTGGTGGTCGACGTGCCGAGCCTGATAGCGCGCCTGGCACACCTGGCCGGCGACGGGTTGCTGGCCGGGCAACAGATTGCACCCTTGCTGGAAGGCGGCGAGCTGGTCGGCTTGAAGGTCGACGACCGCGAGATCCGCGCCCAACGCATCGTGTTGAGTGCCGGCGGCGGTACGGCTGATGTACTGACAGCGCTGGGCCTGAGCCAGCCGACCATGCAAAAGCGTCCTCTGCACATGATCATTGCCAAGGGCCCCGGCCTCAAGCCGTTGTACGCCCATTGCCTGGGTGGCAGCACCAAGCCACGGCTCACCGTCACCACGCATCCGGCGGCCGATGGTAATTGGGTCTGGTATATCGGTGGAGATATCGCCGAAGCCGAAGGCGTGGCCCGCACCCCGGACGAACAGATTGCCACCGCGCAAAAAGAGCTTGCCCAGTTGTTGCCCTGGATCGACATGAACCAGACCCGTTGGGCCACTTTGCGCGTGGACCGCGCCGAGCCCCTGCAATCGGGCATGACACGCCCGGACAACGCCTTTCTCGCCGAACAGGGCCGCCTGCTGGCGGGCTGGCCGACCAAGCTGGCGCTGGCACCGGACTTCGCTGATCGGGTGATCAACGCCCTGGAACGCGACGGCATCAAGCCGCTGAACAACGATCCCCTTCCGGAACTGCCACGCCCGACCATCGCACAACCTGCGTGGGAGCAATTGTTGCCATGAGCCTGCCGACCCTGCACGAACTTCACCGTCCGCTGGGCAGCACCGGCCTGCTGGTATCGCCACTCGGCCTGGGAACCGTCAAGCTGGGACGCGACCAGGGCGTGAAATACCCCAACGGATTCCAGATCCCAGGTGATGAAGAGGCACGCATGCTGCTGCGCCAGGCCCGTGAGCTGGGGATCAACTTGATCGACACCGCACCCGCCTACGGCCGCAGCGAAGAGCGCCTCGGGCCGCTGCTGCGCGGCCAACGCAAGGATTGGGTGATCGTGAGCAAAGTCGGCGAAGAGTTCGCCGACGGCGTGTCCCTGCATGATTTCAGCGCCGCTCATACGCGGCTTTCGGTCGAGCGTAGCCTGCAGCGACTGGAAACGGACTTCATTGATCTGATGCTGGTGCATTCCGACGGCAACGACTTGCATATCCTGAACGATTGCGAGGTCTACCAGACCCTCGCGGACCTCAAGCGCGAGGGCAAGATTCGCGGCTTCGGCTTTTCCGGCAAGACCGTCGAGGGCGGTGTGAAGGCTCTGGAACAGGGCGATTGCGCGATGGTCACCTACAATCTGAACGAACAGGCCGAAAAAGCCGTGATTGATTATGCGGCGACCCATGGCAAAGGCATTCTGGTAAAAAAGGCCCTGGCCAGCGGTCATGTTTGCCTGGAGCCTGGAGTGGATCCAATTCACGCCAGTTTCATGATGTTGTTTGCGCAAACCGGCGTAGCCAGTGCTATTGTCGGGACCATCAATCCGCTGCACCTGGCCCATAACGTGGCGACCGCTGCCAAGGTCATTCGTCAACGCTGATGCCGCCGACGCGGCCGACCCCGACGCAGGAAGGAGCCGACATGCCGCGAACGCTCATAAGAAAAAATCCCAGCAACTTCAAGACTCTGCCGCTGTACGTCGAGGCCACCCCCGAAGGCCTGAGCTACCAGAGTGTGGGCATGCCGCTCAACTTCGCCCAGACCTTGCAACGCCGCAAACCGGTGGAAGTGGCAGATGCCGAACGCTTTTCGATGGAGCTGGCCAACCTCGGGGTCTCGGTGCGACTGACCCTGCATTGGCAGAATCGTGATTACTGGGTGCTGGTACGCCAGCGCCGACAGGACCGCGGCGACGTGGTGCTCAAGCTGATTTCCGGGTACGTGCCCGCCCATGAATTGAACCTGCCACTGCACACCGCGATCCAGGAAATTGCCGAAGAGTGCCTGCTGGAAACCCCGGAAGGCTGGCTTGGCGGCCGCTTCAACGACACCTGGCTACCGGCGCCCTATTCTAGCGCCCTGCATTACCGCGAGGCCCTGCCGTTTCGCCTGTCGCCCTTGTCCGGCGCGGCCCGCCCGGTGCGCTGCGCCAACATGCAGTTGATCGAACGCCCACAGGCCTATGTGCATCTGCCGACAGCATCGTTGCAGTTGATTTACGACTTGCGCCTGGAAGTGCCGAAAGAAGCCAAGTCGTTGAGCCTGTTTCATGTGGATGAACGCCTGGAAGGCGACCAACTGGTGGCACGCCTGGACCGCCAACGCCCGGACCTGTACCTGATGCCCCTCAAAGACGGCCAGCCTTGCGCCGAGCTGTATACGCTGAAGAAGGATCAACTGATACCGGCCAGCACCCGAGGATTGTTCCTGGCGGAGAGCTTCGCCCTGCAGGAAGGCTGGCTGGTGCGCGATGAACGGATCAGATGGAAGGACTGGCTGAGACAGCAGGGCTTGAGCGCGCCGGAGAAGGAATCGAAATTGAAACGACTGACCGGCAAGGCGCAACAGATTTTGCGCAAGATAGTGCCGAAGAAAAAAGCGAGTCGCTAAGACCTGCGGGAGCGAGCCAGCTCGTTCCCGCATGCCCTTCAACGATTGCGGATTTTTTCCACAATCGCCGTGGTCGAGCTGTTTTCCACCAACCCCAACACTTTGACCTTGCCACCGTAGGCGCTGACGATATTGCCGCCGACGACTTGGTCGACCGAGTAATCCCCGCCCTTGACCAGCACGTCCGGCTTGACGTGCGCCAGCAGGTTTTCCGGGGTCGCTTCGGCAAAACTGATCACCCAGTCCACCGCCCCCAGACCCGCCAGGACCGCCATACGTCGGTCGACACTGTTGATCGGGCGACCCGGCCCTTTCAGGCGACTGACCGACGCATCGTCATTGACCGCAACGATCAAGCGATCACCCTGGGCGCGCGCCTGCTCAAGGTAGGTCACGTGTCCCGCGTGCAGGATGTCGAAACAGCCATTGGTGAAGACAATGCTCTCGTTGTGCGCGCGTGCATCATCAATCGCCAGCAGCAGTTGCTCAAGGCTCAATACACCGCGCTCCGAACCTTCTTCACGCTGGATCGCCCGACGCAGTTCAGGGGCGCTGATGGCGGCCGTACCCAGCTTGCCGACCACGATGCCCGCCGCCAGATTGGCCAGGGCCACGGCGTGGGGCAACTCCTCGCCAGCCGCGATAGCGGCGGCCAGGGTGGAAATCACCGTGTCGCCGGCACCGGTGACGTCGAACACTTCACGTGCCCGCGCCGGCAAGTGCATGGCCGGATGATCAGGACGCAACAAGGTCATGCCGTGCTCGCCGCGGGTCACCAGCAGCGCACCGAGGTCGAGGTCTGCCATGAGACTCGCGCCCTTGGTCACCAGATCGTGCTCATCGGCGCAACCACCGACGATGGCTTCAAACTCACTGAGATTAGGCGTAATCAGGCTGGCCCCCCGATAGATCGAGAAGTCCTTGCCCTTGGGATCGGCCAGCACCGGAATGCCGCGGGCCTTGGCGGCCTGGATCAGCATCTGGTGATTTTTCAGCGCGCCTTTACCGTAGTCGGACAGGACCAGCACCTTGATGCCTTCCAGCAACTCATCGACCTGTTGGCTGAGGGCCAGGGCGTCAGTGGCGGAGGGTTCTTCAAAGTCGATACGCAGCAATTGCTGGTGACGACTCATGACTCGCAGCTTGACGGTGGTCGGTTGATGGGCAATGCGCTGGAACAATGCACGCACGCCGGCACCATGCAGGCTGTTGGCCAGACTGTCGGCGGCTTCATCGTCACCGGTCACCCCCACCAGGGAGGCAGGGGCGCCGAGGGCGGCAATATTGAGGGCAACGTTGGCAGCGCCGCCTGGACGGTCTTCGATTTGCTCGACCTTGACTACCGGTACCGGTGCCTCAGGGGAAATCCGTGAGGTACCGCCATGCCAGTAACGGTCGAGCATGACATCGCCGACCACCAAGACAGGGGCTTGATCGAATCGCGGCATGGACAACTTCATGGAGCAACCCACATACAAAATGAACAGGGGCGCGATATTAGCACAGGGTTGTCAAAGGCTTGTCGGGGTGTAGGAGAAGATGTTTCAGCGGGCACATACGTGAGAATCGTGACCACCCAATCGAGATCTTGAGCGTGATCGCTCGTAGATACAGGCTTGGAGCGCTTGGAGCATCGTTAACCCGTAGCAGCTGTCGAGCCTTGGCGAGGCTCGACAGCTGCTACGGGACACGCAATTTGCGCTTGCTGGGCGAGTTCCACGACGGTATCCACGCCCTGCGCTCGAGCCGTCAGGTGATGTTAGCCGTCACCGGCGCGTCCAGGCCCATGGCATGCAATCGCGCGTAGTAGCCGTTCAGCGCCAACAATTGGCCGTGGGTGCCCCGCTCGACAATCTGACCATCATCCATCACCAGAATCAGGTCGGCCTTTTCAATGGTCGACAGGCGATGAGCAATCACCAACGTGGTTCGACCTTGCATGACCTTGTCCAAGGCCGCCTGGATATGGCGCTCGGACTCGGTGTCGAGGGCCGAGGTCGCTTCGTCGAGAATCAACACCGGCGCATTCTTGAGCAAGGCCCGGGCGATTGCCAGGCGCTGGCGTTGGCCACCCGACAGCAACACACCGTTTTCACCGACCTGGGTATCAAACCCCTTGGGCAACTGGTCGATAAAGTCCTTGGCATAAGCATCCGCGGCAGCCGCTTCAACAGCTTCCCGAGGCGCGCCGGCCAGATCACCGTAGGCAATGTTGTTGGTCACGGTGTCGCTGAACAACGTCACATGCTGGGTCACCTGGGCGATGTGCTGGCGCAGGTTCAGCAGGCGATATTCTTCGATTTCCACGCCATCGAGCAGGATCTCGCCACTTTCATGATGGTAGAAGCGCGGAATCAACCCCGCCAGGGTCGACTTGCCGCTGCCCGAGCGCCCGACCAGGGCAACCATCTGCCCCGGCTCGGCGACAAAACTGATGTCCTTGAGGACATGGCGATCGGTGCCCGGATACGTGAAGTTCAGGTTGCGCACTTCCAGACGGCCATTCACCGCATCGCGCTCGACAGTGCCACGGTCGACTTCCACTTCTTCGTCCAACTGCTCGAAAATGCTCTCGGCACCGGCCACGCCTTTCTGGATGGTCGAACTGACTTCCGACAACTGCCGGATCGGCTTCGGCAACAGGCCAGCCAGGGTGATGTAGGCCACCATGTCACCGGCAGACGCATCGCCACGCAGATACAGCACCAGGAACATCAGCACCGCCATGGCGGTGTAGATCACCAACTGCAGCGCCGGCGTATAGATCGCCCCGGTGCGGGTCATGCGCAGTTGCTTGTTGGTATTGCTCAGGCTGGCCTTGAGGAAACGCTTCTGCTCGTAGACCTCGCCACCAAAGCTGCGTACCACGCGATAACCCTGGATAGTCTCCGAGGCCACGTGGGTAACGTCGCCCATGGCTACCTGGATTTTCTTGCTCTGTTTGCGGAATTTCTTGCTCGCCGTGCTGACCATCACTGCAATCAGCGGCAGGATAGCGATCATCACCAACGTCAGGCGCCAGTTCATGTACAACAGCGAGGCAAACAGGAAGATCACCGTCATGCCTTCGCGAATCACCACCTTGATCGCATCGGTTGCCGCCCCCGTGACCATGGTCACGTTGAAGGTAATGCGCGAGATCAGATGCCCGGAGTTGTGATTGTCGAAATAGCGATTGGGCAGGGTCAACAGATTGTTGAACAACTGCACCCGCAAGTCGTGGACCAGGCCCAGGGAGACCTTGGCCAACAGGTAGTTACCCAGGAATGAACCCAGACCTTGCCAGGCGGCGATCAGGATGATCAGCAGCGGCACAGCCTGCAGCAGCTGCAGGTCGCGCAGGTACGGCACGGTGGGGAACAACACCGCTTCAGGATTGGACAGGCCGTCGACAAAGTACTTGAGGATGTACCCCAGCATCGGCTGGGTCGAGGCGAAAATCAGAAAGCCGAGGATACTCAGTGCGAACAAGCCGGCATAAGGCTTAACGTAACTGAGCAGACGGAAGTATATTTTCAAGCTCGAAGGGCTTGCGCTCGGACTGGAGTCGGTCATATCACGCGGCGGTTTTGAAAAAGGAGGCTGACTTTAGCACAGCTTCTCTGTTGTACTTGCACCCGACATCCGCTGTGGGCGGTATGGCCTCGACATGAGATACTATTTAGCCACCACCTTAAGAGGGTCGGCTTTCTTTCTATTCTGGAATGGCTTTTCTGTATGCACTCCAAGCGCCTCACCTATGGCTCGAATCGCGTATTTGACTTCTTGTGCCTGTGGATTTTGCCTATTGGCTTGATCCTCCTCTTGAGTGCCCTGTTCTTTGTCAGCAATCGAAACATCCTGCACAAGTTCTACTACGGCCTGTTCAGCATCCCCACCTTGTTCTTGCTGTGCCTGCGCCCGACCGAGCTCAAGCAGGTTTTCCGTGAACCCCTGGCGATAGCCTTCACGCTGTTTTCGGTGTGGGCACTGTTCAGCCTGTTCTGGAGCCCGGAGCAACATCCGGACATCGACCTGTTCAAGCGGCCGCTGCACACCTTTATGTTGTTCGCCGGGTGTGGCTTGTTGCTGCATTACCGCAATGAGCTGTTTAAACCGATCTTCTTCAGTGCGGCGCTGATCGCGTTGATTGTCAGTGCACTCAATCTGATAGCGTTCATGCAGGGTTTCAGGCCCGGTATGCGCATGATCGGCGGTCATGGCGCCCTGGACAACCCGTTGCTCAGCTCGCACCTGTTTGGTTTTTTCAGTGTCTACTGGCTGTATATATGCGCCACCAGTAAACGCTTGCAAGTGCTGTGGCTCGCCGGCCCGGCGCTGGCAATCATGGTTGCAGCGGTATTGGCTACCGGTTCCAGAACGCCGTTGGTGGCCCTGGTGCTGGCCGTGCTCTGGCTCAGCTTTGTCACTCGTAATCGGCGATCGGCCCTGATGATTGGCGGACTCGTGCTAAGCACCCTGACCATCGCGCTGTTCTTCCCCGAACAAATCACCCAGCGCGGCTCTTCTTTCCGTTTTGAGCTGTGGGCCATGACACTGCAGCGGATCGCGGAACATCCCTGGATCGGTCACAGCTTTGATTCCGAGCTGTACCTGAAGCTCGCTTATGGTAAAGAGCTGCGCGAACCCCACAGTTTCGCCCTTGGGGTGATCTATTACGTCGGCATCATCGGCTTCATTCCGTGGATTTTCATGCTCGGCTGGGCCCTCTATACAAGCGTCAAGCAGCGCGCCCAACCCCTGTTCATCCTGGCGTCGAGCCTGCTGGCCTATGGCATCGGTGCGGGCCTGACCGAAGGTGGCGGCATTCTTTCGCGGCCCAAGGAACACTGGTTCTTGCTATGGATCCCCTTGGCGCTGGTCGCCGGCCTGAACATCGCCCAACGTCGTCGCAGCTTGTTACGCATGCCGGTGCAATCCCTCAAGCCCGAGGTTTTCGAGCAGCTGTGCAGCAACGCCCATGTGATTGAAGCCGATGGCCTGGGCCCAAAAGTCCTGCGCCTGGAAGATGGCAGTTTTCTGAAGATTTTCCGCCCACGGCGCTGGTACACCTCCGGCAGCTTCAATCCGTATTCCGAACGTTTTGCCAGCAATAGCGAGCGATTGCAGACGTTGGGGATTCCCAGCCCGGAGATCCTCGACCTGTATCGCCTGAAAGACGGCAGCAGCGTTGTCACTTATCAGCCGCTGCCGGGCCTGACTTTGCGCCAGGCCTTGCAAAGCCTGGACAGCAGCCTGCGCGAATCGCTGATCGAGCGTTTCGGTCGGTTCATGGCACAACTGCACGAACGCGGCGTGTACTTCCGCTCCCTGCACCTGGGCAACGTGCTGTTGATGGACGACGGCGAGTTCGGCCTGATTGACCTGGCCGACATGCGTATCCTGCCGTCCGCCCTGAGCAATAGCCTGCGCCAACGCAACCTGCGGCACATGCAGCGCTACCCGCAAGACCGCAGTTGGTTGTTCGAAGCGCATTTCGAGCAACTGGCCAAGGGCTACGCGTCGGTCGCCAGCCCCCGCGCCACGGCGAAGATCCGTGAACAGGTGCTGACCTTCGCACGGGCGGCCACCTGATAAAAAAGGCGACTATCACTGCGTGACAGTCGCCTTTTTCACTACGCCCCCAAGCCTGCGCACTCAGCTTCTGAGCGGCGCCAGGTATAAGCGCTGCAACCCGCGCAAGGTCTTGCGCCCCCAGAACTTCAACGGGATCTGCTTGAGGATCTCCCGCGCCAGCCCCCGGTCGCGGTCGGCGGTCTTGAGGAACATCGAGTTGAGGAAGTTGTAGCGCACCGCGTCATAGGACGGATGATCGCTGAACAGCGCATACGTCTTGAGGATGTTCTGGATCATGTAGCGATGGTTTTTGTACGTGTTGGTCGCGTGCTGGCGATAGCGCGCCATCACCACATTCAACACATCGATGGTGTAGCCGGCGTGGGTGATCTTCAGTTCGATCAGCAGGTCTTCCAGCGGGATCTGCGGGTCGAAGCCGCCGACTTCCTCCAACGTCTCACGGCGGATCATCAGGGTCGGCGCTGGCGGAAACGGCTTGCGGTCCAGGAACAGGTCATCAAAATCCAGACTGCGGAACGGCAGGTCGCGACGCTGTTTTTTTTCTGGATAAGGCTGGCCGTCACCATCGATCAGCTCGATGTTGCCGGCGCAGATACCGACCTTCGGCTTGTTTTCCATATAGGCGACCTGAGTCGCAATGCGCTCGGGCAGCATGATGTCGTCGGAACCGAAGGGCGCGATCAAACTGCCCTTGGCCCGGGCAATCGCCCCGTTAAGGGTGTTGGTCAGGCCCTGATTCTGCTGCACCTGGAAATCAAAAGCATGCTCGGCCTGCAAACGCTGGATGCGCTCGACGCTGTCGTCCTTGGAGCCATCATCGATCACCAGCAGCTCGATGTTCGGGTACGTTTGCTCCAGCACACTGAGGATGCTTTGCTCGATATACGGGCCATGGTTATAGGACGCGATGATCACCGTGACCAGCGGTTGTGGCTGACTCATGCTCTACCTACTTCGCGCAGACCGGTTTCAATCAGGTCCAGGTACTTTTTCCGAAACTCGTCCAGGGTGTGGTTTTCTTCCAGATAGCGGAACACTTGCTCGCCCTTGGCTCGCAATTGCTCGTCGCTCATGCCCAGATAAGTGTCCAGGGCCGCCGCCAGTTGCTCGACATTGCCCGGATCATGGGACAGACCGCCAGCCCCCTCCACCAACGGCAACATGGCCGGGCCGTTGGATGCGATTACCGGCAAATGCCCGCTCATGCCTTCCAGCAGCGCCAGACCCAGGCCTTCGAACAGCGAAGGCATGGTCCAGATATCGAAGCCGCGTACATACTGCATGCCGTCTTCACGAAAACCCAGCAGGTGCGCGCGACCGGTCAGGCCGAGGCGCTCGATGTCGGCACGCAGGTCAGCCTCGGCACGGCCGGACCCGATGATACCCACCTGGGCTTCGGGGTATTTGTCCTTGAGGGTGGCAAAGGCTTGCAGCAAATGCGTATGCCCCTTGATCGGTACCAGACGCCCCAGCGCCCCAATCATCCGCGCATCCAGCGGCAGGCCCAGCGCCTGGCGTGCTTCATCGCGCGGCAACTGCAACGCTTCGGCCTGCGGGATGTCGATCGCGTTGGTGACGTAGGTGGTGTTGTCACGGGTGAATCCGCAATTGAGGTCCACCAGGTAGTCCTTGACCGCCTCCGAGACCCCGACAAACCGCCACGCCGGGCTGACCCAGCGCTGGGTCTGACGCCGGCGATAGCCACGGGCGTACTCGCCAAAACCATGGGAGATGCCCACGCACAGCGGGATCTTCAGCCAGCGGTTAAGGGACAGCAGCATGTTCACCGACTTGAAGCGGTTACAGATGACCACATCGAATTTCTGCTCGCGGCAATACTTGTAGATCTGCCACATCGCGCCAAAACGGATGCCCTTGAGCGACTTCTCCGGCAGCTCGAAATAGTGCGAGTGTTCAGCCACGCTCAACGGCTGGCCAGGCAGCGGACGGCCACTGAGGAAGCCCGATGTCACCTCGAAACGCTCCACCGGCAACGATTTGACGATCTGCTCGCCCAAGTCGGCGAAGTCGTGTTTCTTGACGTTGTAGTCCGGCTGTAACTGCAAAACCTTGAACCGCGGCTTCATAACTCTCCATGCTGCAATCGGGCTGCGGGCACGCGGCCCGGCGAAAAAGGGGTCGGCGAGCACCGCGGCACTCGCCCTCGAAAAGGTCTCAGTCCTGCTTCAGGACCCACAGCAATTCATGACGACGCACGGACTTGCGGAAGAACTCATTCTCTCCGTAAGGCGATGGACCACGGCCCGCCAGCCATTGCTGCAACAGGCGGCGCATTCGACGCTTGAACGGCGCTCGCGGTTGCAGATCATGCATCATGCCGAGGGCCATGGCCTTGTCTTGCTGCTGGCTCAGCGACAGCTGAAGACTGCAGGGCACGAGCTCAAGCGTCGCATCAAAGCGTGGCGGCAGCGCCACCCCGTTGCCTGAATCGCCCATGGGCCAGCGGTCGTTATCATGCAGGTGATTGGCGTATCCGAGCAACGTGTCCGGCTGCCACTCCAAACCCTGCAAGGCTTCGAGGATCGCCGCGTGGGCGCAGATGTGATCCGGGTGCGGATCGAGCAGCGGCGTCGGCAACACCACGACTTGCGGGCGTGCCTTGAGCAGCAAGACCCGCAGGTCGGCAATCAGGTTGCTCCAGGTCGGTGCGCCATCGGCATCGCCCGGCAACACCAGCGCGTTGAATTGACGGAACAGTCGCGTGTCGTCCAGTTGCGCTTCGCGGGAAGCCTGAGGCTGCTGCGGCGCGCTCTGCATCGCTGGCAGTTGCATGCAGAAGTAGCCCAGTTGCACACACTGTGCCTCGGGTACACCGGCCCAACGCGGCACGACCACGCTGTCCCAGGAACGCAGGCGCCCCTTGAGACGCGCGGCATCAGCCTTGGGCAGGCCCATCCGCTGATAGTGCTCGGCTTCGATTTCGCCAGCGGTCAGGGTAACCACCCAGCTTTCAACGGCCTGGCTGTACAGGCTGAAGGCAGCCAGCTCAGCGTCGTCGGCATGGGGCGCAATCACCATGACCCGCTGCTGACGGTAATCCGGCTGGCGAAACAGCCACAGCCTCGGCTGGCCTTTGACTCGACAAAAACGACCACGCAACCGCAGCTCGCCAGCGCCCAGCACGTGAGCGGCGCCCGTCAGGTTGAGATAGCGGCGCCCGGCAACACCCCGCTCGAAGACTTGTTGGTCCGGCGCATCCAGGCCGAGCATTTCCACTGCTGGGTCGAGCAAACGCCCCAGCCACGAGCTTTTGAGTTCGATACCGAGGATCAGTGTTTCATCCCCCGCCAGCGTCAAGGGTGCATCCAGCAACACTCGGCCCGCCTCCAGACGCACGCCAGGCTGTGCGCTATCGGCAGGAAAGGCGTATTGATAGTCGTCACTCGGGGAGTAGAACAGGTGATCGGCAAACCAGGCTTCATGGGCGGCCCACAACAGCACCGCCAGAATCAGCGGCAGCCACCAGGCCACCAGTACACCTGCTGTCATCAGCACCAGCAGGCCGACCACCAACGCAACGCGTTTGTTGCGCCGATGGCGCTTGAGCAATTGCTGCTTGCGACTCATACGCTGAACACCGGCACCAGGTTGCACCAACGTTCTTTATATTCGCGATCGGCGCGACCGAAGGAGAAACGCAATGGCTTGTCGCTGGCCCGCGCCTGTTCCCAGGCACTTTGGGTATTGAGAAAGCTCAGGACACTGCCGGGGCTGAACGCTCGGGTCTCGGGGTCAACGCCACCGTTGACGTATTCAGCGCTGACCCATTCCGGCGCCTGCACTTGATACACCAGTTGCACGGCGATAGGAGCGTCATTAAGAAACAGCACTGAACCGAAAAGAAACTCCTTGAGCAGCTCCAATACTTCGGCCAGGCGCTCGGCGCCCGCTGCCGCAAAGCCCCAGCGGCGCTGAAACAGGTCGCAGTAGATCGCCGCCAGCTCGACACTGGAAAACTCGCTCACCGCGCGCACCACGCCGCCCGCCTCCTCCAGCAAACGCAATTCACGGCGCTGGTTGTAGCGAAACTTTTTCGACAGTTCTTCAGGCATACGCGCCATGGCCAATTGCTCGGCCTGGGGCTTGAGGGTGCTGACACGGCCTTCATTCAAGGACGACAGGTACCGCGCGCGATGGCGCAACGGCAACCGCGCATCGGCGGCAATCGGCAGGATGATCTCGGCATTACCGAGGTCAAACAGGCCTTTCTTGCCTTTGCGCTTGAGCACCTCCTTGGACAAGGCCAGGTCGCGCCCCCACGTGGCAATCGCACCCTTGAGTTTGCCGTCTTGCTCCCAGCCCAGGTAACGCACCGGAATCTGCGCCAGGTGCGCCAACCGCTCGACGATCTGCGGATGCGTCGCCACACTGCCACCAAAACGCTGCCAGGCCTGGGCGTAAACCTCGGGTTCGACAGGCGTCCAGCCCCGTTCACGCCAACCCTGGAAGTGGTTCAGCATTTAGACCACGGCGTCATAAGGGTCCACGCCGTCCTTGACCACGAGGATGTCTTCCATGATCAGGTACTGCAGGTCGGAACCGAAGAACATGTTCAGCGCATCGGTCGGCGAGCAGATCATCGCTTCGCCACGACGGTTGAGCGAGGTGTTCAGCGACACACCGTTGCCGGTCAACACTTCCAGCTCTTTCATCATGTCGTAGTAGCGCGGGTTGTATTCGCGCTTGAGCACCTGGGCGCGGGAGGTGCCATCTTCATGCACCACTTCCGGCACGCGGGTTTTCCATTCTTCCGACACTTCAAAGGTGAAGGTCATGAATGGCGCGGGGTGATCGACCTTGATCATCTGCGGCGCCACGGTGTCGAGCATCGACGGGCAGAAAGGCCTCCAACGCTCGCGGAACTTGATCTGGTGGTTGATGCGGTCAGCCACGCCAGTCGCGCTCGGACAACCGATGATCGAACGACCACCCAAGGCACGCGGGCCAAACTCCATGCGGCCCTGGAACCATGCCACCGGGTTGCCGTCGACCATGATCTTGGCGATACGCTTGGGCATGTTTTCGATCTGGCGCCAGGCCGGCTTGCTCGGGTGCTTGGCGCAGGCAGCGATTACATCTTCGTTGCTGTAGGACGGGCCGAGATAGACGTGTTCCATCTTCTCCACCGGTACACCGCGGGCGTGAGACACGTAGGCCGCCGCACCGACAGCGGTACCGGCATCGCCGGACGCCGGCTGCACGAACAGCTCCTTGACGTCGTCGCGGGCAATGATTTTCTGGTTCAGCTTGACGTTCAGTGCGCAACCGCCAGCGAAGGCCAGCTTGCCGGTGTCCTTGAGGATGTCGCCCAGGTAGTGGTCAATCATCTGCAAGGCCAGTTTCTCGAACAGTGCTTGCATGCTGGCCGCGTAGTGGATGTACGGCTCGTCGGCAATGTCGCCTTCGCGTTTCGGGCCCAACCACTCGATCAATTTTGGCGAGAAGTAAAAACCCTTGCCCTTCTCTTTGTAGCGGCGCAGGCCGATGACGTTGGCGTAATCGGTGTTGATCACCAACTCGCCATTTTCAAAGGAGGCCAGGCGCGAAAAATCGTACTTGCTGGCATCGCCGTACGGCGCCATGCCCATGACCTTGAACTCACCGTCGAGCATCTCGAAACCGAGGAACTCGGTGATCGCGCCGTACAACCCGCCGAGGGAGTCCGGATCGTAGAATTCCTTGATCTTGTGGATCTTGCCGTTTTCGCCGTAGCCGAAGAAAGTCGTGGCGTATTCACCCTTGCCGTCGATCCCGAGGATCGCAGTCTTCTCCTGGAAACCGGAGCAGTGGTAAGCGCTGGAGGCGTGGGCCAAATGGTGCTCGACCGGTTCGATCTTGATCTTCTTCGGATCAAAGCCCAATTGTTCCAGGCACCAGACAATCTTGTTGCGATAGCGCTTGTAGCGACGGTTGCCCATCAGGATCGCGTCGAGGGCGCGATCCGGGGCGTACCAGTAACGCTTGGCGTAGTGCCAGCGCGCTTCACCGAACAGGCTGATCGGCGCGAAGGGAATCGCTACCACATCAACGTCGGAAGGCTTGATACCGGCTTGTTCCAGGCAGAACTTCGCCGACTCATAGGGCATGCGGTTCTTTGCATGTTTGTCGCGTACGAAGCGCTCTTCTTCGGCGGCCGCAATCAGCTTGCCGTCGATATACAGGGCTGCGGAAGGATCATGGCTAAGGGCGCCGGACAGGCCAAGAATCGTCAATGCCACTGGGGTCTAGCCTCTTTTAGTCTGCATGCAGGCGCGCGGCGCCTGAAAAAAGTGTGCCTCCCGCCTGGGCGAGAAACAGCTAAAGGGCGGGATTATAGCTTAAAAGCAGCGGCAAGCCTCTAGCTGCAAGCGGCAAGGTTGACGCGGGGGGGCTAGCGGGATATTTCGATACTACCGTCGCGACTTTGCCGATAGATCGTATAGGGCAGTACTAAAGTATCGAGAATGCCGGACAGCGCGAAATCAAACGCAATCCACGGCACCGAGCCGGCCGGCTGGGCTTCCAGGCTCTTGTCGCGGTTGGGCTCGCCATTCAGTGAACAAAAATCGTAGGCCACGCCACTGTAGATACGCGGCACGTTTTCACAGTAGCTACCCAAGTCCCTCAGCTTCTGGCGGGTGACCGCATCTTCACGCGCCAGCGTATCGATTGTGCCGCAGGCTGTGGTCGATAGAACAATGGCGGTGAGAAGCACAACGTTTGTGAGATTCATCGGAAACACCCTCGCGCCTGAAACAGGCACCCTACCCTGAGACTGCGTAGGACGGGTATCCCGACTATCTGTAGGAAGTAGATTCGGCAAACACCGGCTGAATCGTTAGAAGGTCTGTTTTGCTTGACCTGAGGCACGCTCATAGTTGTAGCGCTGACAGTGGTTAAACGCCGCCCTCCTGTAGGAGCGAGCTTGCTCGCGAAAAACCCGAAGGCGCCGCGGGCGTGACAGAGTTCCCGCGTCATCGTTAACGATTTTCGCGAGCAAGCTCGCTCCTACAGAGAAGCGGTACGCCGTTAGAGAGTAGTGCGCCGTTAGAGTGCGGCGCGTTAGAGAGTAGCGCGTCGTTAGAGCGCGGTACGTTAGAGAGTAGCGCGCCGTTAGAGCACGGCGCGTTAGGGAGTAGCGCGTCGTTAGAGCGCGGCGCGCTAGAGAGTGGCGCGCCGTTAAATGGCGATGGGCGAAACATCCCTGGGCAAGCGCTGATCGATCACTCGATACAACGCGCTGCCTTGCGGCCAATTGCGCATAAACCGCGCACGATCCTTGGCATAGGCCGGTGCGAAGCTGCTCAAGGAGCCATGCTGACACATGGAGTCCAAGTCAATCAGCGCCCAACGGTCGTGATCCCAGAACAGGTTGTGCCCCTTGAGATCCCCATGACTGATACGTTCACGAATCAGCTCGCCAAACAGCATATCCAGCGCCCGCAGTTCTGCTTCGGGTGCTTCGCCGCTTTCAACATACGGCGCAAAACGCTCAATGATGTCCGGGCCGGGCAAGTACTCGGTGATCAGATAGGCGCGGCTGCGCAACCAGAAAAACCGCCGCTCCAGCAAGGCCAGCGGCTTGGGCGTGGCGATGCCGAGGAAGGCCAGGCGATTGCCTTCGCGCCAGGAGTGCCAGGCTCGGCTCGGTCGCCAGAAACGCTTGAGCCAATGGGCGAAGCCTTTGATGTTGTAGCGTTTGATAACCAGCGGCCGTCCGCCAACTTCAATCTTGGCGACGCTGGCCGCGCCGCCGGTCTTGTACACGTGGCCCTGATCGAGCAACGCATCCGCCTGGGCCAGCACCGGCAACATCGACGCCTCTTCCTCGCGGCGGATCGCGCGCAACGCGAAGGCTCCGCGCACCACGCTGAACAGCGTGCATTCGCGCCCAACCTTGCCCAGGAAGTCTTTCAGACGCCAGGCGCTGACTTTATCCACCTGCTTTTGCAAGGCCTCCAACGGCAATGCATGCTCGCCGTTGCTCAGCAAGTAATGCACCAGCAGCTCTTCGGTAAACGGCGCAAGACTTTTCGGCAATTGCGCAAAAAACACACCGAGGTTTTCCAACACCCGGCTGCGCGATAGCGGTTTTCCCGCCTGCTCGACGCAAATCCCAGCGCCATCAATCAAATACAGTTTGCCGTCCTGGCGCAGCAGGTTGTCCAGATGCAGGTCTTCCTGCCACAGGCCCTTGGCATGCATCTGCGCAATCGCGCCCAGCGCTTCGGCCAACACGGCTTGCTGTGCGTCCGCCAGGGGCGGCAGGGCTTCAACGGCGTGCCAGGCGTCCGCCAGGCTCTCGGCGCCATCCAGAAACTCGAACAGCAGCCAGCCGCCCTCGCCGTCTTGCAGCCCGTCGACCAGCAGCAATGGCGTGGTCAGGCCCTGTTCCGCCAACAGGCGCACGCCTTTGAGCTCACGCTGAAAATGCCGCGCCGCCTTGTTGCCCACCAGCAACTTGGCCAATACCGGACGACCGCGCCAGATGGCCGCGCCCACGTAACGCTGGCCCGGCAATACCCGCAACAGGCTCAGCAGTTGCAACTGACCCGGACCGGCAGCATCGGCCAGCTCAATGCTCAGCGGCAGGCTGGGGGTACGACCGGCATTCTTGAGCTCGGACAAACGCATCAACGCGTCTCCTTGTGATTGCGGCGGGCAGCCAGGCGCTCGGCCCAGCTATCGACCAGCGAGCTGTCCGCAGGTTGATCGAGGTAAGCCGCCAATAAGCAGCGCACCTGATCGTGTGACCATTGCGGCGCACGCCGCAGCAACGGCTCCAGATCCTTGACCCGGTCGCGCCAGCCAAACAGCAAGGGCCGGGTTTTCTCCAGATCGATCAACTGCGCGGCATAACCGTCGCCGGTGGCCTGCAGGAAAATGTGCTTGGGGTAAAAGCAGCCATGCACCTGTCCGGCGCTGTGCAGTTGCCGCGCCAATTGGCCACAAGCCAACAGAATGGCGCGGTGCTGGACATCGCTCAAGACTGACCATTGCTCCAGCAACGTATCCAGGTCATTCCAGCCATCCAGGGCACGCGTCAGCAACATTGCGCGATGCTCGCCGCCGACTTTGCGCTCGCCAAAGAACACCGCCTGCAATGCCGGAATCGCCATCTGTCGATAGCGGCTGATGTTGCGAAACTCGCGGGCAAAACTCGGCTCGCCAAAGGGCCGGTACAGCGTGCGCGTCAGGTAGTTGCTCTGGCGCTTGAGGTAATAACCGTGGCCTTCAAGCTCCAGGCGAAACACACTGCTCCAGCCGCCACGGCTGGTGTTGGGCTCGTCCACTGCGTCCAATTGCTTGGCCCACAGTTCGTCGAACGTTGCCAAACCGTTGCGCTCAAGCAGAGCGCGATCGGCGGCGGCCAGGAAATCACTCATTCACGCCCCTCGAAAAACTTCACCACGTGGCGGATTCGCCGTTTATCCGATGCGCTCAGGTGCTTGCACTGTCGATATTGCTTATAGAAACGCATGCGCTGGGTGGCCGACAGGTGATATTTGGCGACCTTGTCCAGGCACGCCAGATCCTTGGTAATCCGGTACTTGAGCCAGAACCCGCGCCAGAAATCGCCGTTGGGACAATCGATCAGGTACAGGGTTTGCTGGTCGTCGATCAGCAGGTTGCGCCACTTCAGGTCGTTGTGGGTGAAGCGGTGGTCATGCATGATCCGCGTGTATTCGGCGAGCTGGCGACTGACCTTGTCGACCCAGACCGGGTCCGACAATTGCGGGTCATTGCGCTCGGCCAACACCGACAGATCCTCGGTCCTCGGCAACTCGCGCGTGATCATTGCACCGCGGTCATAGGCCAGGCCCTTGCGCTCCAGGCCCCACGCGACCACCTCGGCCGTCGGAATCCCCCACTTGGCGAAGCGCTTGAGGTTCTGCCATTCGGATTTGACTCGAGGCCGCCCCACGTAACGACGCAACCCTTTGCCTGCACCTACGTAGCGCTTGACGTAATAGTTGACACCATCGCGCTCCACGCGAATGACCTCGGATAGCGGATCTCGGGTCAGCCGCTCGCCTTGCAGGGCGAACACCGCGTCGAGGCTACCAAAGTCGTGCGCCAAGTGGGCGTAGGCAGGTTCCAGGATCCAACCCGCCATCAGAGTGCATCCCCGTAACGTTGCTTGCGCTCGTGGAGCTTGGCCGCCTTGCGTTCCAGCAAGAGCAGCAGCGCCGCTTCGTCGGCCAGGAGCTGGCGCAGCGGCTGCTGGAAATAGCCCTTGAGAAAGCGCAGTTTGTCGCGCCGGGTCAGGCCAATGTCCAACGCCGAGAAATACAGTCCCGCCAGGTCCTTGTTGCGCCAGCGCAACGGAATGTTCGCACGCACCTGGGCACGGTGCAGGTCAATCACCGAGAGCTTGAAGTCGTTCGCCACCAACGGTTTGTCGGTGTGCAGCAGGAAGTGGCAGATGTAGCAGTCGCGATGGTTGACCCCGGCGCGGTGCATCATGCCGGTCATGCGTGCCACTTCGGCAATCAGCGCGCGTTTGATCACGGGGTTGGGCGGTTGCTTGACCCAGTCCAGACTCAAGTCTTCGAGACTGACAGTCGGCGCCAGCTCTTCGGTGACGATGAACGAGTGCTGGTCGGCCGGATTGCTGCCCTTCTCGCCATACGCCACAGCGGTCATGGTGGGTACCCCGACGGCTTGCAAGCGTTGAATCGCCAGCCATTCCTGGCCGGCGCCGAGGACCGGCAACTTGGCGGTGATGAGGTTCTTGAGGATCTCGGCCCAGCCGATCCCCCGATGGATCTTCACGAAAAAGCCGTGGCCGTCCACCTCCGTACGCAAGGTACGGCGGGCATCCAGTTCACGGTACACCTGGCCGTCCAGCTTCTCGACCTCGGCAAACGCATCGCGTCCGGCCCATAAGGTCTTGAACGGTTCGGCAAGAATCAACTTCATCGGTTTGGCTCCGCCAGAATCAGGTCCGCAGCGTACTGCGGCATGCTATAGAGGTCGGCCGTCTCAGCGAAAGCCAGACCATTGCGGCTCCAGGCCGCACGCGCGTGTGGATCGTCGAGCATATCCACCAAATACTGGTTGAGCTGGTCCTGCTCGAACGGTTCGTCCAACACTCGGCCGCTTTGGGCCTTATCGATGTAGAACGCGTAACCGCAGACCTTGCTCACCAGTACCGGGAGGCCGGCGACCACCGCTTCGATCAGCACCATGCCGGCCGCCTCGTTGTAGGCCGGGTGGATCAGCAAGTCGGCTCCCAGCAGGAAGCGCGGGATGTCGCTGCGGCCCTTGAAGAACTGCACCTGCTCGCCCAAGCCCAGCGCGGCACTCTGCAATTGGAATACTTTGGGGTCGTCTTGCCCGATTACAAACAGCCGGGTGCGTTTCTTCAGCGATGCAGGCAATGCAGCCACGGCCTTGAGGCTGCGGTCGACGCCCTTGGTCTTGAAGCCCGAGCCAATTTGCACCAGCAGCAGATCATCCTCCGCCAAGCCGAACTCACCGCGGAATTCGGCGCGAATCGCGCCAGCGTTGGGCGGTGCGCGACGATCACGACTGATGCCCGGCGGCAGAAAGTGGAAACGCCTGGCAGGCGTACCGTAATACTTGCTGAACAATGCCTGCTGCTGTTCGGACAGCACCATGATTTCGGTCTTGGCGTCCTTGTCGAACACCGCTCGCTCGTACTCGGCAAAGTGTTTATAGCGGCCGAACCAGCGGTACATCGGGTTGCGCAAGGTTTGCGCCTTGTCTTCAAACACACCGTCGGCGGCAAAGTACACATCCAGCCCCGGCATCTTGTTGAAGCCCACCACCCGGTCGACCGGACGCTTGCCCAGATCGGCCTGGATCCAGGCGAAGAGCTTTTCGTTACGCCGATGATTGAACAGCGCCTTGACCGGCGCCACCAGCACTTCAAAACCGGGTGGTACCTCGCCTTCCCAGATCAGGGTATAGACGCGAATTCGGTGCCCGCGCTGCTGGCATTCCAGGGCAATGCGCATGAAATCGCGCTGCAGACCACCGAATGGAAAATATTTGTACAGTACAAAGGCCAGTTGCATCAGTGCTGCTCCTCAGCCAGTAACAACGTGCTCAGGCGGCTTGCCACACGCTCAGGATTCAGTCGCGTGAAACACAACGGCGATTCACGCTTGAGATCAAACCGACGCTGATCTTCGGCCGTCGGTTGATACGTACATTTCTTTTGCAGGCACGGCGCGCACGGAAAATCGCTGGCCAGATGGATCTGCGCCTTGCCATAGGCGCCGGTCAGTCCCGGATTGGTCGGGCCAAACAGGGAAATCGTCGGCACGTCCAGGGCGGCCGCCAAATGGCCGAGACCCGTGTCCACCGCAACGCAGGCCCTGGCACCCGCCAGGACCCGTGCCACACCGGCGAGGTTGAGTTTGGGCAACACTTGGGCATTGTCCAGACCTTGGGCCAGGCGTTCGGCGCGGGCTTTTTCGGCCGGGTTGCCCCACGGCAACTTCACGTCCACCCCCAGGCGGCCCATGCGCTCAGCCAAGTCACGCCAATAGGCTTCAGGCCAATGCTTGGTGTCCCAGGTGGTGCCATGCAGCAGCAGCACGAATGGTTTTTTCGGTGGCAGGCCGAGCAATTTCTCGACGCTCAGACCGTAATCACCCAAGCCTTTGGGTAAGTCGTAGCCCAGAGCCACCGCGAACAACTGGCGCAAGCGTTCGACCGCGTGCTGTCCACGCGCCACGGCCAGCCGCCGGGAATAGAAGCGCGCGGCAATCGGCTCGCGGGCCGACTGCTTATCGAACCCCGCCACCGGCGCGCGTACGTAGCGCGTCAGCCAGGCGCTTTTCAGCAGGCCTTGGGCGTCGATCACCAGGTCGTATTTAGTCGATTGGACCTGCTGTTTGAAACGCCGCCATTCGCCGCTCTTGATGGTTTGCCAGAGGTTCTTGCGCCAGCGGCGAATCGCCACCGGGATCACCTTGTCCACCGCGGGATGCCAGGTCGGGATCTCGGCGAAGCCTTCTTCCACCACCCAGTCGAAACGAATCCCCGGAATCGCCCGGGCCGCATCAGTCAGCGCCGGCAGGGCATGAATCACATCGCCCAGGGATGAGGTCTTGATTACCAGTACCCGCAACTCAGTGAACCTCGACCACGGAGCCTTGCAACCGCTGCAAGGCATCAGCCACAGACTGTGGCAGCAACTGACGCAGGCAGTTGTAGTGGCCAAAGCGGCAGGTGCGGTCAAAGCACGGACTGCATTCCAGGCCCAGGCGTACCACTTCGACCTTGTCGGCCAACGGCGGCGTGAAACCGGGAGACGTGGAGCCATAGACCGCCACCAGCGGACGGTTCAGCGCGGCCGCCACGTGCATCAGGCCGGAATCGTTGGACACCACCGAATCCGCGCAGGACATCAGGTCGATGGCCTCGGCCAGCGACGTATCGCCGCTGAGGTTGACGGCCTCTTCGCGCAAACCGGGGATCAGGCGCTGGCGGATATCTTCTCCCACCGAATGATCGTTTTTCGAACCGAACAACCAGACCTGCCAGCCCTCGCGGATTTTCATCTCGGCGACTTTCGCGTAATGCTCCGACGGCCAGCGCTTGGACTCACCAAACTCGGCCCCCGGACACAGCGCCAGCACCGGCCGATCGAGGCTCAGGCCGAACTTGGCCAAGGCTGCGTCGCGGCAAACCGGATCAATTTGCAGGCTGGGGCGCGGGTACGTCGCAGGCAATTCGGCGCCCGGCGCGTAGGCCAGGGCCATGAAGCGCTCGATCATCAGCGGGTAACGAGCCTTGTCGAGCTTGCGCACATCGTTGAGCAGGCCATAACGAAACTCGCCGCGCCAGCCGGTACGCTTGGGGATGCCGGCGAAAAACGGCACCAACGCCGATTTCATCGAGTTGGGCAGCAGGATCGCTTGATCGTACTGGCCGCCCAGGGATTTGCCGATGCGTCGACGGGTCGCCAGTTCCAGGGCGCCATGGCCCAGCGGAAAGCTCAAGGCCTGACGCACTTCAGGCATGCGCTCCAGGATCGGACGGCTCCACTCGGGGGCGAGCACGTCGATCTGGCAGTCGGGATGACGTTGTTTCAGACACTGAAACAGTGTCTGCGCCATCACCATGTCACCGACCCAACTGGGCCCAACGATCAGAATATTCATGTAGTTTCCACAAACGATGCGGGGAGGCTCATGCCTCCCCGCATCGATAATTACTGTGGATCGGGCTTTTTGTGGGAGCGGGCTTGCTCGCGACAGCATCACCCCGGTCTGGCAGAGAGACCGCAGCACCTGCATCGCGAGCAAGCCCGCTCCCACATAAAGCCGATTTCCACATTAGATTGGCGTCGCTCAATTAATCGAACGTCAGCTTAACCCCAACGCATGCCAAATTCGCTTCACTTGGCGCCGTTCGTCCACGAACTGGTCACCGGCAACCACCCCAGCCTCGTTTTGCAAGGCCTGACGATGGGCAGCCGAGCGGTAAGACTTATACACCTCGCGCAGCAGGTGAGCATCGGCGGCGGGCATCAGCCCGACCTGCTCCAGGCCTTCCAGAATGCGAATGTTGTCGGTGTAGCGCAGCAACGTTGGATGTTGCGCAGACCACGCCAAAGCCGCGTATTGCACCATAAATTCAATATCGACGATACCTCCGGCGTCCTGCTTGAGGTCGAACGACACCGTCGGCTCGAAGGCATTCGCCGCCGTTCCCGCCGCCGTGGACTTGGTCCCCAGGCTGCCGCGCATCTTGGCACGCATCTCGCTGACCTCCTGGCGCAGCTTCGCCAGGTCCTGCCCACGCCCCAACACCCGCGCCCGCACCTCTTCAAATGCCCGACCGACATCCTGGCTGCCCACCAACACCCGCGCGCGGACCAGGGCCTGGTGTTCCCAGGTCCAGGCCTCATTCTCTTGATAGCGGGCGAACGCGCCCAGCGAACTCACCAACAACCCGGACGCGCCGGACGGTCGCAGACGCATATCCACTTCGTAGAGTTGCCCGGAGTTGGTCTGGGTGGTCAGCAAGTGGATGATCCGCTGCCCCAGGCGGGTGAAGAATTGCGCACCGTCGATCGGCTTGGCGCCGTCGGTTTCCGCCTGTGGATCACCGTCGTGGATAAACACCAGGTCCAAGTCTGAACCATGCCCCAGTTCGATGCCGCCGACTTTTCCATAACCGACAATGATGAAGCCGGGATCGCACAGCGTGCCATCCATTCGCAGCGGCGCGCCGTGACGGGCGACGGTCTGGCGCCAGGCCAGCGCCAGCACTTGCTCGAGAATCGCTTCGGCAAGCCAGGTCAGGTAATCACTGACTTTCATCAACGGCAGACTGCCGGCAATTTCCGACGCGGCCACACGCAAGCGGTGAGCCAGCTTGAAATGGCGCAAGGCTTCCATCTGCTGTTCGAGATCGTCCTCGGGAATCCGCGTCAGGCGCTCGCGCAGTTCGGCGGCCAGCTCCGGCGCCTGGGGCGGCTTGAACAGCCGGCCTTCGTTGAGCAACTCGTCAAGCAACAGCGGGAAGCGGGTGATCTGCTCAGCGATCCACGGGCTCGCCGCACACAGGGTCAACAGCCGACGCAGGGCGTCAGGATTTTCCGTCAACAACACCAGATAAGCGGAACGTCGGGCGACCGCTTCCACCAGCGGCAGCACGCGCTCCAGTACCAGATCCGGGTCGGCGTGCTCGACCGCCTGGGCCAATAACCGTGGGATAAACGCGTCCAGGCGCTCGCGCCCGAGGCGTTGCATCGAGCGCAGTTGGGAGCTGCCGCGCAATCCAGCCAGGGTTTTCAGGGCTTTAGGCGCATCCTTGAATCCGCCTTCCTGCAGTTGTCGGCACGCGGCCTCTTCGTCCTGGGACTCTTCCCACAACGGCAGCCACTCACCGCCCACCACCAGTTCGCTTTCTTCACCTTCCTCTTCATCAGGGTCGGCGATCACCTGACGGAAATGCCAGTCGACCCGGCCACGCCAGTACATCAACTGCTCATGGAACGCGCTCCAGTCCGCAAACCCCATCATGAAGGCAATGCGCGCCTGATCTTCAGCGCCATCGGGGAGCATTTGTGTCTGGCGGTCGGCGATGGCCTGGATCGCGTGTTCGGTGTAACGCAGAAATTCATACCCGCTGCGTAACTCGGCAATCACCGCCGGGGGCAAATAGCCCTGACCTTCAAGCGTGCTCAGCACCTTCAATAAGGGACGCTGCTGCAGGCTGAGGTCACGCCCGCCGTGAATCAATTGAAACGCCTGGGCGATAAACTCAACCTCGCGAATCCCACCGGAACCCAGCTTGATGTTGTCGGCCATGCCCTTGCGCCGCACTTCCTGCTGGATCAGCTGCTTCATGGTACGCAGCGCTTCAATCGCGGAAAAATCCAGATAGCGCCGGTAGACAAAAGGTCGCAGCAGGTCAAGCAATTGCGCGCCGGCCACTTGGTCACCGGCGACCACCCGCGCCTTGATCATGGCGTAGCGTTCCCAGTCGCGGCCCTGATCCTGGTAATACTGCTCCAGCGCATTGAAGCTGAGCACCAGCGCCCCGGCCGAGCCGTAAGGTCGCAGACGCATGTCGACACGAAACACGAAACCGTCGACGGTCATTGGGTCCAGGGCCTTGATCAGCTTCTGACCCAGGCGAATAAAAAACTCCTGGTTATCCAGGGCGCGCTTGACGCCCACGGTTTCGCCGCCTTCGGGGTAGGCGAAGATCAGGTCGATGTCGGACGACAGGTTCAGCTCCACCGCGCCGAGCTTGCCCATGCCGAGAATGACCATATGTTGCGGCTCGCCGCTGCGTCGACCGGTGGGCGTGCCGAACTGCTCACAGTGACGCTGGTACAGCCAGTGATACGCCTGGTCGATGCTGGCGTCGGCCATGTCGGACAGATCGCGGCACGTCTGGATCAGGTCCGCCTGTCGGGTCAGGTCGCGCCAAATGATGCGTACTTGCTGGCGTGTGCGCTGACGACGCAGGACACGCCCCAACTCATCTTCGGTTTCGGCTTGCTGCACGGCGGTGGCAAGCTGCCCGCACAGCTCTGTGGGCGCAAAGCCGCGATCCAGCTCGCCCCCGGCGACCAACTCGAGCAACATCAAAGGGTCACGAACACTCTGTTCAATGACGAAGTCACTGGCAGCGCACACCCGAGCGAAGTCAGCCCAGCGTTGTGCAGTCCAGTCGCAGAGGCCATGATCATCATCCAATTGCGCCACGGCGGCGCGGAACGACTGTTCGGCCCGGCTGATAAATGGTTTGAGAATGGCCGGCAGTTCGGCGAGCATGGGAAGGCTCATGGTCTATCCTTGTTCGGCGCGTAAATGGCTTGCGGCAGTGAACGCAAGAAGTGCGCTTGATGGAGCACTGTCGAACAAAAGTTAGAAATAGCTGAAAATTTATATTTTTTGGCAGGTAACATTAACTCTCTACCTTTTCTTGTTCGCAAAAGATCAACAATAACGATTATGCTCACCAGCAAGACCGAGCAATCACCTCGGTCTTGTGTAGTTTTACTACTCGTATATACATTCGAAAGGCTGAAATGGTCGACGATTTGTAGTAAAACTACAGGACGCCGGAACAACCTCCGGCCATCCAAGAATTTATGTCGTCTGCCCACAAGGCCAGTCGCAAACTTCAGGCAACCGATTCTGGTAGCCTTTCCGCCCTGGAGCAAGCCATGCAAGACCTCGATCCCGTCGAAACCCAGGAATGGCTGGACGCCCTGGAATCGGTTCTCGACAAAGAAGGCGAAGACCGTGCTCACTATCTGATGACCCGTATGGGTGAACTCGCGACCCGCAGCGGCTCGCAATTGCCTTACGCCATCACCACGCCATACCGCAACACCATCCCAGTTACCCACGAAGCACGCATGCCTGGCGACCTGTTCATGGAACGCCGCATTCGCTCGCTGGTACGCTGGAATGCGATGGCCATGGTAATGCGCACGAACTTGAAAGATTCTGACCTGGGCGGTCACATCTCCAGCTTCGCCTCCAGCGCAACCCTGTATGACATCGGCTTCAACTACTTCTTTCAGGCCCCGACCGAGGAACATGGCGGCGACCTGATCTACTTCCAGGGCCACACCTCGCCAGGCGTTTACGCCCGTGCGTTCATGGAAGGTCGCATCTCTGAAGATCAAATGAACAACTTCCGCCAGGAAGTCGACGGTCAGGGCCTGTCGTCCTACCCGCACCCTTGGCTGATGCCTGACTTCTGGCAGTTCCCGACCGTGTCCATGGGTCTGGGCCCTATTCAAGCGATCTACCAGGCACGCTTCATGAAGTACCTGGAAGCCCGTGGCTTCATCCCTGAAGGCAAGCAGAAAGTCTGGTGCTTCCTGGGCGACGGCGAGTGCGACGAGCCGGAATCCCTGGGCGCCATCTCCCTGGCTGGCCGCGAGAAGCTGGACAACCTGATCTTTGTCATCAACTGCAACCTGCAGCGCCTCGACGGCCCGGTTCGCGGCAACGGCAAGATCATCCAGGAACTCGAAGGCGTGTTCCGCGGCGCTCACTGGAACGTGACCAAAGTCATCTGGGGCCGTTTCTGGGACCCACTGCTGGCCAAGGACGTCGACGGCATCCTGCAACGTCGCATGGACGAAGTCATCGACGGCGAATACCAGAACTACAAAGCCAAAGACGGCGCGTTCGTACGTGAACACTTCTTCAACACGCCTGAACTCAAGGCGATGGTTGCTGATTTGTCCGACGAGGAAATCTGGAAACTCAACCGTGGCGGCCACGACCCGTACAAGGTCTACGCGGCGTACCACGAAGCGGTCAACCACAAAGAACAACCGACCGTCATCCTGGCCAAGACCATCAAGGGTTATGGCACCGGGGCCGGCGAAGCGAAAAACACTGCGCACAACACCAAGAAAGTCGATGTCGACAGCCTGAAGTTGTTCCGTGACCGCTTCGACATCCCGGTCAAGGACGAAGAGCTGGAAAACCTGCCGTTCTTCAAGCCTGAGCCAAACAGCGCCGAAGCCCGCTACCTCAGCGAGCGCCGCACTGCACTGGGCGGTTTCGTGCCGCAACGCCGCGCCAAGAGCATGAGCATTCCGACCCCGCCACTCGATACCCTCAAGGCTATCCTGGACGGCTCGGGCGACCGTGAAATCTCCACCACCATGGCCTTCGTGCGGATCCTCGCGCAATTGGTCAAGGACAAGGAAATCGGTTCGCGCATTGTCCCGATCATCCCGGACGAAGCCCGTACCTTCGGTATGGAAGGCATGTTCCGTCAGTTGGGCATCTACTCCTCCGTCGGCCAGCTCTACGATCCGGTCGATAAAGACCAGGTGATGTTCTACAAGGAAGACAAGAAGGGCCAGATCCTCGAAGAAGGCATCAACGAAGCGGGCGCCATGAGCTCCTTCATCGCTGCCGGCACTTCGTACTCCAGCCACAACCAGCCGATGCTGCCGTTCTACATCTTCTACTCGATGTTCGGCTTCCAGCGTATCGGCGACCTGGCTTGGGCAGCAGGCGACAGCCGTACCCGTGGCTTCCTGATCGGCGGTACTGCCGGCCGGACCACGCTGAACGGCGAAGGCTTGCAACACGAAGACGGTCACAGCCACATCCTGGCTGCCACCATTCCGAACTGCCGCACCTTTGATCCAACCTACGGCTACGAGCTGGCGGTGATCATTCAGGACGGCATGAAGAAGATGACCGAAGAGCAGCAGGACGTTTTCTACTACATCACCGTGATGAACGAGTCTTACCAGCAGCCAGCCATGCCGGCCGGCGTAGAGGAAGGCATCATAAAGGGCATGTATCTGCTCGAAGAAGACACCAAGGAAGCGGCGCACCACGTGCAGTTGATGGGCTCCGGCACCATCCTGCGTGAAGTCCGTGAAGCGGCGAAGATCCTGCGTGAAGAGTTCAACGTCGGTGCTGACGTATGGAGTGTCACCAGCTTCAACGAACTGCGTCGCGACGGCCTGGCAGTAGAACGCAACAACCGTCTGCATCCAGGTCAGAAGCCAGCACTGAGCTACGTCGAGGAATGCCTGACTGGCCGTAAAGGTCCGGTGATTGCATCCACCGACTACATGAAACTGTTTGCTGAACAAATTCGCCAGTGGGTCCCGTCCAAGGAATTCAAAGTCCTGGGCACCGACGGTTTCGGCCGCAGTGACAGCCGCAAGAAGCTGCGTCACTTCTTCGAAGTCGACCGTCACTTCGTGGTGTTGGCAGCCCTGGAAGCCTTGGCTGACCGTGGTGAGATCGAACCCAAGGTGGTGGCTGACGCTATCGTCAAGTTCGGGATCAACCCGGAAAAACGCAACCCACTGGACTGCTGAGGAGATTTTTTGTGAGCGAACTCATTCGCGTACCTGACATCGGCAGCGGTGAAGGTGAAGTAATCGAGCTGTTTGTGAAGGTCGGCGACACTGTCGAAGCCGACCAGAGCATCCTGACGCTGGAGTCGGACAAGGCGAGCATGGAAATCCCTGCTCCCAAGGCCGGCGTGGTCAAGAGCCTGAAAGTGAAGCTGGGCGATCGCCTGAAAGAAGGCGACGAACTGCTCGAACTGGAAATCGAAGGCGCCGCGGCTGCGGCGCCTGAGGCTGCAGCACCTGCCGCCGCCGCTCCAGCCCCTGCCGCCGCCGAAAAACCGGCTGCCGCAGAGGCCCCAGCGGCCGCTGCGCCGGCTGAAGCGACGGTCCAGGACATTCACGTTCCGGACATCGGCTCGTCGGGCAAGGCCAAGATCATCGAGCTGTTGGTCAAGGTCGGCGACACCGTCGAGGCCGACCAGTCGCTGATCACCCTGGAATCCGACAAGGCCTCCATGGAAATCCCTTCGCCGGCTGCCGGCGTGGTGGAAAGCATCGCGGTCAAGCTGGAAGACGAAGTCGGCACTGGCGATTTCATCCTCAAGTTGAAGGTACAAGGCGCTGCGCCTGCTGCGGCAAAAGCTCCTGCCGCCGCGGCACCTGCCGCCAAGGCTGAAGCTGCACCGGCCGCCGCCGCACCTGCGCCTGCCGCAAAAGCCGAGACAGCAGCGGCCCCTGCTGCCGTACCAGCGCCAAGCGGTGCCAAGGTTCACGCCGGTCCGGCCGTGCGCCAACTGGCCCGTGAATTCGGCGTCGAACTGAGCGCCGTATCGGCTTCCGGCCCTCACGGTCGCGTACTCAAGGAAGACGTGCAGGTTTACGTCAAATCCATGATGCAAAAAGCCAAGGACGCCCCGGCGGCCGGTGGCGCTACCGGCGGAGCGGGCATTCCGCCGATCCCGGTTGTGGACTTCAGCCGTTTCGGCGAAACCGAAGAAGTGCCGATGACCCGCCTGATGCAAATCGGCGCGTCGAGCCTGCACCGCAGCTGGCTGAACATTCCGCACGTGACTCAGTTCGACCAGGCCGACATCACCGACCTGGAAGCCTTCCGCATCGCGCAGAAAGCCGTGGCCGAGAAGGCTGGCGTCAAGCTGACCGTGTTGCCACTGCTGCTCAAGGCCTGCGCGCACCTGCTCAAGGAACTGCCGGACTTCAACAGCTCGCTGGCGCCAAGCGGCAAGGCAATCATTCGCAAGAAATACGTGCACATCGGCTTTGCGGTCGATACCCCGGACGGTCTGCTGGTGCCTGTGATCAAGAACGTTGATCAGAAGAGCCTGTTGCAACTGGCTGCGGAAGCCGCTGCGCTGGCCGCCAAGGCCCGCGACAAGAAGCTCACCGCAGACGACATGCAGGGCGCTTGCTTCACCATTTCCAGCCTCGGGCACATTGGCGGGACTGGCTTCACGCCAATCGTCAACGCGCCGGAAGTGGCGATCCTCGGTGTTTCCAAGGCCACTATCCAGCCTGTGTGGGACGGCAAGGCCTTCCAGCCGAAGCTGATGCTGCCGCTGTCGCTGTCCTACGATCACCGTGTGATCAATGGCGCGGCCGCCGCACGCTTCACCCAGCGTCTGAGCAGCCTGCTGAACGACATCCGCACCATCCTGCTTTAAGCCCCAACGGGTCTTTCACCCGTGTGAAAGGCCCGGTTTCAAGATTTCCGAGCGCCACGCTCGTACCTCAACCCCGTCAATTGGCGGGGCTTTTTTTGCCCGCCGTTCAATGGCCGGAACCTGCGCACTCCCGCTGCAGCAGCGATGGCACCTACACCGGCGCAGCAACCCCTTCCATCACTCCAATTGTAGAAAACCGATGCACGGCCGATACAGCCTTATAGCACTTAGCCTTCATCCTCACTTGTCAGTCTGTGCTGCATGATGCAACCTTGCCGTAGACAGCAACACAGAGGGCGATAGCCCTGCTCGAACGCATTTTTCCCAGCGAGTCTCCCCATGAAAAGCCAACCCGATGTCGCCCGAACGGCGTCCGAGGTCGTGACGCAATTACCGGTGCCTTCGCGCCTCGGTATGCTGCGTTTCGAGCGGCTGAATGAAGCAAGCTGGGCGCTGCTGTACCTTGATCCCAATTGTGAACGCCAGTTCGGTTTACCCGCAGTGGAGCTGTGTTCGCTGATCGGTTCGCCCTATGCCAGCCTGATGGAGCCACAAGTCCGCTACCAGCTGCATGACACCATTCAACAGCAACTGGGCGCCAGTCCGCATTACCTGGTGCGCTATACCCTGCACACCCAGGGCGGACCATTGAGCGTGCTGGAGCTGGGGGAAGCCTACAAACAGCACAATCGCCATTTGCTGCGCGGTTACCTGATGGTGGTGGAAGGTCTGTTCAACGGCTCCGCGCCGATGCCCGCGATCGACCTTGAAGACCAGAACAGCCGCTTGCAGATCGCTCTGGAGCTCAACCAGCGCGCGCAACAGGAACAACTGCAACACCTGGAGCGAGTACGTGCCCAGCAGGAACTGATCCTGCTCCTGGCCCGGCAACGCTACTGCACCAACAATCCCCTGCAAGAAGCTGCCGAACTGATCACCCGCAGCGCCTGCGACATTTACCAGATCGACTGCGCCAGCCTCTGGAACCTGGAAGGCCAGCGCCTGCTGCCTATCTCGGCCTACCAGCGGGCCAAACAGCAACACCATCTGCCGGAACCGATCGATGCCGGCGGCTTTCCCGATTACCTGGAAGCGCTGCAAACCAGTCGGGCCATCGACGCCACCAACGCGACGCGGGATCCGCGCACCCGGGAGATGGTCGAAAGCCTGCGCCCCATGGATATTCACGCCATGCTCGATGCCAGCATCCGCGTCGATGGCCAGGTGGTCGGCGTGCTGTGCCTGGAACAAAGCGGCAGCACCCGGGAATGGCTGACGGATGAGATTGCCTTTGCCGGCGAACTGGCGGACCAGTTTGCCCAGGTCATCAACAACCACAAGCGCCGTGCCGCCACCAGTGCCCTGCATTTGTTCCAGCGCGCGGTAGAGCAAAGCGCCAATGCCTTTTTGCTGGTCAACTGCGACGGCATAGTGGAATACGTTAACCCCAGCTTTACGGCGATCACCCAGTACAGCACCGAAGAAGTCCATGGTCACCGCCTGGCACAACTGCCGGCATTGGAGAACCTCAGCGAACTGCTGTTCGACGCACCCTCGAGCCTGGCCAAGAGCAACAGCTGGCAAGGCGAATTCAAAAGTCGACGCAAAAACCTCGAACCCTACTGGGGCCAGTTGTCGATCTCCAAAGTCTATGGCGACAACCGCGAACTGACGCATTACATCGGCATCTACGAGGACATCACCCAGTCCAAGCTGGCCCAGCAGCGTATCGAACGCCTGGCCTACACTGACAATTTGACCAACCTGGGCAACCGCCCGGCGTTTATCCGCAACCTGGATGAGCGCTTTGCCCGGGACAGTGACGCCCCCATCAGTCTGTTGCTGGTGGACATCGACAACTTCAAGCGGATCAACGACAGCCTCGGCCATCAGACCGGCGACAAACTGCTGATCAGCCTGGCCCGCCGCTTGCGCAACAGCCTCAGCGCCGGTGGCAGCCTGGCGCGGTTTGCCAGTAATGAGTTCGCGGTATTGCTGGACGACACCGACCTCGAGGCCGGCCAGCAGATGGCCAGCCAATTGTTGGCGACCCTGGACAAGCCGATGTTCGTCGACAACCAGTTGATCAGCGTCACCGGCTCCGTGGGCCTGGCCTGCGCGCCGCTGCACGGTCGCGACCCGCAAACCCTGATGCGTAACGCAGGCCTGGCCCTGCACAAGGCCAAGGCCAACGGTAAACATCAGGTGCAAGTGTTTACCGAGGTGTTGAATGCAGAGGCCAGCTACAAGCTGTTCGTCGAAAACAATCTGCGCCGCGCCCTGACCCAGAACGAGTTGGACGTGTTCTATCAGCCCAAGTTGTGCCTGCGCAGCGGGCGCCTGCTGGGCATGGAAGCATTGTTGCGCTGGAATCACCCGGAAAAAGGCATGATCCGCCCGGACCAGTTCATCAGCGTCGCGGAAGAGACCGGCCTGATCATCCCCATCGGCAAATGGATCGCACGCCAGGCCTGCCGCATGAGCAAACAGCTGAGCGCCGCCGGCATGGGCAATTTGCAGGTGGCGATCAACCTGTCGCCCAAGCAGTTCTCCGATCCGGACCTGGTGGCGTCCATCGCCACCATCCTCAAGGAGGAACAATTGCCGGCCAATCTGCTGGAGCTTGAGTTGACAGAGGGCCTGCTGCTGGAGGCTACCGAAGACACGCGCCTGCAACTGGACCAGTTGAAGAGTTTCGGCCTGACCCTGGCCATGGACGACTTCGGCACCGGTTACTCATCCCTGAGTTACCTGAAGAAATTTCCTATCGATATCATCAAGATCGATCGCAGCTTTATCCATGAAATCCCGGACAATCAGGACGACATGGAAATCACCTCGGCGGTGATCGCCATGGCCCATAACCTCAAACTCAAGGTCGTCGCCGAAGGCATCGAGACGGCCGCGCAACTGGCGTTCCTGCGCCGCCATCGCTGTGACGTCGGCCAGGGCTACCTGTTCGACCGGCCAATCCCGGGCGCCGAGTTGCTGGACAAGCTCAGACGCTATCCTCGCGGGCCAATCGCCTGACATCGCCGTAACACTCGGGCACACTGGCGGTCTGAATATTCACATTACTCAATCTGACTGAGAGGACTGATCATGGTCTTGCGTTCGGAAATTCTGGTGAACAAAAACGTGCTGCCTACTCAAGAACAAGCGTTGCCTGGGCGTGAAACCCCGATGGCCTTGCCACAGACCCACTTCGTCAATGGCAACCCGCTGCTCGGGCCCTTCCTCGATGACGTAGGGTTCGCGATCTTCGGCCTGGGTTGCTTTTGGGGTGCGGAGCGCAAATTCTGGCAACGCGACGGCGTGGTCAGCACCGTCGTTGGCTACGCTGGTGGCTACACGCCGAACCCGACCTATGAAGAAGTCTGCTCGGGCCTGACCGGCCACAGCGAAGTGGTGCTGGTGGTGTATGACCAGGCCAAGGTCAAGTACGAAGACCTGTTGAAGATGTTCTGGGAACTGCACAACCCCACCCAGGGCATGCGCCAGGGCAATGACATCGGCAGCCAGTATCGTTCGGTGATCTATGCCACCACCCCTGAACAACTGGCGGCGGCGCAAGCCAGTGCGCAGGCCTATCAGCAAGAACTGAGCAAAGCCGGTCTAGGCGAGATCACCACGCAAATCGATGAAGCGCCGACCGTGTATTTCGCCGAGGCGTACCACCAGCAGTATCTGGCGAAAAACCCGCAAGGCTACTGCGGTATCGGCGGCACAGGCGTGACCTGCCCGATCTGACGCGGTGTTTGCGGCTTTTTTGTGGCGAGGGGGCTTGTCCCCCGCTGGGCCGCGAAGCGGCCCTGAAACCAGGCTCCAGGGTTTATCTGGAAGTACTGTAGGGCCTATTTGGGGCCGCTTCGCGGCCCAACGGGGGGACAAGCCCCCTCGCCACAACAAGCCTCCTTGCCACAGCAAGCGCCCATACAAGTAGAGGCTGAGTTACTCAGCGATCAGCCAGTCCATTTGCCATCCGCCCTGGGTCTGACCAAGCTTCTTGGACAGCCACGGTAGCAGTTCACGCAACTCCTCTTCCAAACCCCAGGGCGGATTGGCAATCGCCAGGCCGGAGCCATTCAGGCTGTTGGGTGTGTCCAGCGGATGCACCAGCAACTCCACTCGCAGTAACTTCGGCGCACCGGTGCCGGCCAGGTCCTGATAGAAGCGACGCAACAGGCGCTGGTCCTTGACCGGGTACCAGATCGCAGCAACGGTCTGGCGCATACGCCCCACGGCCTCCTTGAGGGAGGCGGCGCAGCGCTGCATCTCATCGAGTTTTTCAAACGGCGGGTCAATCAGCATCAGGGCACGTTTTTCCGGTACCGGCAGCAGCGCCCGTGGCACAT
Organism: Pseudomonas mucidolens; assembly: GCF_900106045.1. Lineage (NCBI taxonomy): Bacteria > Pseudomonadati > Pseudomonadota > Gammaproteobacteria > Pseudomonadales > Pseudomonadaceae > Pseudomonas > Pseudomonas mucidolens. The sequence continues at coordinate 4,434,499 of NZ_LT629802.1, forward strand.
GCCAGCCTTCTCCCAGGTGGACCTTGACCCGTCGGTCGCCTTTCATGTTGTCCTTGAGCAGCACGCCGTCTTCCGGGTGTTTTTCATTAAGCAACACACGGTCCTGAGGCCGGGTCAGGCGCCGTGCCAGCTCTGGCGAGCCGGGGTAGTAGCGCAATTGACCATCCGGATTCATCTCGTGCAGCACCCGCATGTAATCGGTGGTCAACGCCGGCAGGTCCGCCTCCCCCCACAAACGGGCGATGCCTTCCAGGTACTCACCGGTGCGGTTGGCCTGGTCGCCCTGCAGGTCGTACAGCCCAATCCCGGCATGGGTGTCGAGATAGGCGAACGGCTGCTCCTTACGCGACATCAGGGCGATGAGGCGGGTCAAGGTCAGGTGTTTGAAGACATCGGCGTGGTTGCCGGCGTGAAAGGCGTGACGATAGTTCATGGTTGCTCCTGCGCAGGGGGCGGAGTTTACCTTTTACAGGGGCAAAGGTGCAGGGCTGGATGCCCGGCGGTGTGCACACCTTCACCATGGAACGGGTGAGCAGCCGAATCGACCCCATAAAAAACGGCCCGGCATCCCAGGGATGCGGGCCGCTTTCAGTTCAACCGACCATCAAGGCCGGCCGACACGCCTCACTTGTTGAGGTTGTAGTCTTTCTCGGCAGCGGCAAAGCGCTCAACCATACCGGCCGTAGGCTCGCCCTGCTTGCTCACGAGGTAGATTGCAATGCTGGCGAACAGGAAGCCCGGAATGATTTCGTACAGGCCCAGCAGCTCGAACTGCTTCCATACAATCACAGTGATCGCGCCGACCAGAATACCGGCCAGTGCGCCGTTGCGGGTCATGCCTTTCCACAGGACCGAGATCAGGACCACTGGACCGAAGGCCGCACCGAAACCAGCCCAGGCGTAACTCACCAGGCCCAGTACACGGTTTTCCGGGTTCGCCGCCAAGGCAATGGCGATCAACGCAACCAGCAACACCATGATCCGGCCGACCCAGACCAGCTCGAGCTGGGACGCGCCCTTACGCAGGAAAGCCTTGTAGAAGTCTTCGGTCAGGGCGCTGGAGCACACCAGCAGCTGGCAGCTCAAGGTGCTCATTACGGCAGCCAGGATAGCTGACAGCAAGACACCGGCGATCCATGGGTTGAAGAGAAGCTTCGCCAGTTCGATGAACACCCGCTCAGGGTTTTCGGTTACCGGGCCCGCGACTTCCGGGTGCGCCGAGAAGTAGGCAATGCCGAAGAAACCGACAGCCACGGTCCCGCACAGGCACAGGATCATCCAGGCCATGGAGATGCGACGCGCCTTGGCAATCGACTTCACCGAATCCGCCGCCATGAAGCGTGCCAGGATGTGCGGCTGGCCGAAGTAGCCCAGGCCCCAGCCCATCAGCGAGATAATGCCGATGAAGGTGGTGTTTTTCAGCATGTCGAAACTGGTCGGATCCTTCGCTTCAATGGCCAGGAACGTGGTGTCGACACCACCGGTAGCCAGCAACACGATGATCGGCGTGAGGATCAACGCGAAGATCATCAGCGTGGCTTGCACGGTATCTGTCCAGCTCACTGCCAGGAAACCACCGATAAAGGTGTAGGCAATCGTCGCAGCTGCACCGGCCCACAGCGCCGTTTCGTAGGACATGCCGAAGGTGCTTTCAAACAGACGGGCACCAGCAACGATGCCGGAAGCGCAGTAGATGGTGAAGAACACCAGGATCACCACCGCGGAGATAATCCGCAGCAGCCCGCTTTTGTCTTCAAAACGGCTGGAGAAGTAGTCCGGCAGCGTCAGCGCGTCGCCGTTATGCTCGGTCTGCACCCGCAGGCGACCGGCAACAAACAGCCAGTTCAGGTAAGCACCGATAATCAGGCCGATGGCGATCCAGCTTTCCGACAGGCCCGACATGTAGATGGCGCCTGGCAGCCCCATCAACAACCAGCCGCTCATATCCGAGGCGCCAGCCGAGAGTGCGGTGACGACGCTGCCGAGGCTGCGACCACCCAGAATGTAATCGGAAAGGTTATTGGTGGAGCGATAGGCCATGAGACCGATCAGCACCATTGCCGCGATGTAGATCACAAATGTGATCAGGGTTGGATTACTTACGCTCATTGAGTTACGCCCTGGCTTTGTTTTTATGTAGCGGCGGCCTGTCAGTCCGTCCACAAAAGAGTAGCTTGTTAGACGGAGTTGCGTGCCGCGCATTTATGACTGACGTTTCCCCAGGAAAGCCATCAGCCGATGAACCCTGCCCTTGCAGGCGGTTGCACCTTAGGCGCGAATGCTATTCAACAAAGCAAATAAGGTGCAACCAGTTTCGCGAGTTTTAGTTGCACCTGAGGATGTTTTTCGGCAAACGGCCCGTTTTTGCTCCTTTTCGGAGCAAAAACAACCGAACTCAGAAGTAAATACACCAGCACTTTACCGATTTCGCGGGGTGAAAACGTTTTCCTGACGAACTGCGCGAATTTCATCGACAAATTGGGTTGCACCCGGTTGCACCTGTGTCGGCGCAAAGCTAATCTTGCCGCCAGCTGATGCCACGCGGTAGTGGCACCCATGAGGATAAAAATATGGCTACGACCACCCTTGGGGTCAAACTCGATGACCCAACCCGCGAACGCCTCAAGGCGGCCGCGACCTCCATTGATCGCACGCCGCACTGGCTGATCAAGCAGGCGATTTTCAATTACCTGGAGAAACTCGAGGGTGGCGCAACCCTGACCGAGCTCAATGGTTCGGGCAGCAAGGATATGGATGACGCCGGCGAGGTGCAGGCCGACCACGCCCATCAGTGCTTCCTGGAGTTCGCTGAAAGCATCCTGCCGCAATCGGTCCTGCGCGCCTCGATCACCGCCGCTTACCGCCGTCCTGAGCCGGAAGTGGTGCCGATGTTGATCGAGCAGGCTCGCCTGCCCGCCGAAATGGCCGAAGCGACCAACAAGCTGGCGGCCTCGATTGCCGAGAAACTGCGCAATCAGAAGAGCGCCGGTGGCCGTGCAGGCATTGTTCAAGGCCTGCTGCAGGAATTCTCCCTGTCATCCCAGGAAGGCGTGGCACTGATGTGCCTGGCCGAAGCGCTGTTGCGCATTCCGGACAAAGGCACCCGCGATGCGTTGATCCGCGACAAGATCAGCACCGGTAACTGGCACCCACACCTGGGCAACAGTCCATCGCTGTTCGTCAACGCCGCCACATGGGGCCTGCTGCTGACCGGCAAACTGGTGTCGACCCACAACGAAGCAGGCCTGACGTCGTCCCTGAGCCGCATCATCGGCAAGAGCGGCGAGCCGATGATCCGCAAGGGCGTCGACATGGCCATGCGCCTGATGGGCGAACAATTCGTTACCGGTGAAACCATCGCTGAAGCCTTGGCCAACGCCAGCAAATTCGAATCCAAGGGCTTCCGCTATTCCTACGACATGCTCGGTGAAGCCGCACTCACCGAACACGACGCCCAGAAGTATCTCGCATCCTACGAACAAGCCATCCATTCCATCGGCAAGGCTTCCCACGGTCGCGGCATTTACGAAGGTCCGGGCATCTCCATCAAACTGTCGGCCCTGCACCCACGCTACAGCCGCGCCCAGTACGAACGCGTGATGGACGAGCTGTACCCGCGCCTGTTGTCCCTGACGCTGCTGGCCAAGCAGTACGACATCGGCCTGAATATCGACGCTGAAGAAGCCGACCGTCTGGAGCTGTCCCTGGATCTGCTGGAGCGTCTGTGCTTCGAGCCGAAATTGACCGGCTGGAACGGCATCGGCTTCGTGATTCAGGCTTATCAGAAGCGTTGCCCGTATGTGATCGACTACGTGATCGATCTGGCACGCCGCAGCCGTCACCGCCTGATGATCCGCCTGGTAAAAGGCGCGTACTGGGACAGCGAAATCAAGCGTGCCCAAGTCGAAGGCCTGGAAGGCTATCCGGTGTACACCCGCAAGGTATACACCGACGTTTCCTACGTTGCCTGCGCACGCAAGCTGCTGTCGGTACCGGAAGTTATCTACCCGCAGTTCGCCACGCACAACGCCCATACCTTGTCGGCCATTTATCACATCGCCGGCCAGAACTATTACCCTGGTCAGTACGAGTTCCAATGCCTGCACGGCATGGGTGAGCCGCTGTACGAACAAGTCGTGGGCAAGATCTCCGAAGGCAAGCTGAACCGTCCGTGTCGCGTGTACGCACCGGTCGGCACCCACGAAACACTGCTGGCCTACCTGGTACGTCGACTGCTGGAAAACGGCGCCAACACCTCGTTCGTCAACCGTATCGCCGACCAATCCATCTCGATCCAGGAGCTGGTGGCCGATCCGGTGGCCAGCATCGAGCAAATGGCTACGCTGGAAGGCGGTTTCGGCCTGCCGCACCCGCGTATCCCGCTGCCGCGTGACCTGTATGGCAGCGACCGCGCCAACTCGGCCGGCATCGACATGGCCAACGAACACCGCCTGGCATCGCTGTCCTGTGCCTTGCTGGCCACCGCCCACAACAACTGGAAAGCCGCGCCGATGCTGGGCTGCGAGTCCAGCAATGAAGTGGCATCGCCAGTGCTGAACCCCTCGGATCACCGCGATGTCGTGGGCCACGTACAGGAGGCGACTGTCGCCGACGTCGACAACGCGATCCAGTGCGCCCTCAGCGCCGCCCCGATCTGGCAGGCCACCCCGCCCGCCGAACGCGCCGCGATCCTGGAACGTGCCGCTGATCTGATGGAAGGCGAGATCCAGCCACTCATGGGCCTGCTGGCCCGTGAAGCAGGCAAGACCTTTGCCAATGCCATCGCCGAAGTGCGTGAAGCCGTGGACTTCCTGCGTTACTACGCAGTGCAGGCCCGCAACGATTTCAGCAATGATGCGCACCGTCCTCTGGGCCCGGTTGTTTGCATCAGCCCGTGGAACTTCCCGCTGGCCATTTTCAGCGGCCAGGTCGCTGCCGCACTGGCTGCAGGCAACCCGGTACTGGCCAAGCCTGCCGAGCAGACGCCACTGGTGGCCGCGCAGGCCGTGCGCCTGCTGCTGGAAGCCGGCATTCCTGAGGGCGTGTTGCAACTGCTGCCAGGCCAGGGCGAAAGCGTCGGCGCACGCCTGGTGGGCGATGAGCGCGTCAAGGGCGTGATGTTCACTGGCTCCACCGAAGTCGCGCGCCTGCTGCAACGCAATGTCGCCGGCCGCCTGGATGCACAAGGCCGCCCAATCCCGCTGATCGCCGAAACCGGTGGCCAGAACGCGATGATCGTCGACTCGTCGGCACTCACCGAACAAGTGGTCATCGATGTCGTTTCCTCGGCCTTCGACAGCGCCGGTCAACGCTGCTCGGCCCTGCGCGTACTGTGCCTGCAGGAAGATTCTGCTGATCGCGTCATCGAAATGCTCAAGGGCGCGATGGCTGAATGCCGTCTCGGCAACCCTGAGCGCTTGTCCGTGGACATCGGCCCGGTGATCGACGCCGAAGCCAAGGCCGGTATCGAGAAGCACATCCAAGGCATGCGCGACAAAGGCCGCACGGTGTACCAGGTGGCGATTGCCGACAGCGAGGAAGTCAAGCGCGGCACCTTCGTGATGCCGACCCTGATCGAGCTGGAAAGCTTCGACGAGCTGCAACGTGAGATCTTTGGCCCGGTACTCCACGTCGTGCGCTACAAGCGCAAGGAAATCGACCAGTTGATCGGCCAGATCAATGCTTCCGGTTATGGCCTGACCCTGGGCGTGCACACCCGTATCGACGAAACCATCGCCAAGGTGATCGACAACGTCAATGCCGGCAACGTCTACGTCAACCGCAACATCGTCGGTGCCGTGGTCGGCGTGCAGCCATTCGGCGGCGAAGGCTTGTCGGGTACCGGTCCGAAAGCCGGCGGCCCGCTGTACTTGTACCGCCTGTTGTCGACGCGTCCTACCGATGCGATCGAGCAATCCTTCGTACGCGCCGACACCTTGGTTGCACCGGATGTACGCCTGCGGGACGCCATGAGCCAGCCGCTGACAGCCCTGAAAACCTGGGCCGACAGCAACCAGTTCAGCGACCTGAGCACCCTCTGCGTGCAGTTCGCCGCCCAATCGCAAAGCGGTATCACCCGCCAACTGGCTGGCCCGACCGGCGAGCGTAACAGCTACGCCATTCTGCCCCGCGAGCACGTGTTGTGCCTGGCGGACGTGGAAGGCGACCTGTTGGCGCAACTGGCGGCTGTACTGGCCGTGGGTAGCTCGGCGGTATGGCCGGAATCTGACTTGACCAAGGCACTGTTCACACGCTTGCCGAAGGAAATTCAAGCGAAGATCCAGCGTGTAGCCGACTGGACCAAAGACGAAGTGATCTTCGACGCGGTCTTGCACCACGGCGACTCCGATCAACTGCGTGGGGTTTGCCAACAAGTGGCCCAGCGTGGCGGCGCCATTGTCGGGGTTCACGGCCTGTCTTCGGGTGAGACCGGCATTGCGCTGGAACGCCTGGTGATCGAGCGTGCGCTGAGCGTCAACACCGCTGCGGCGGGTGGTAACGCCAGCCTCATGACCATCGGCTAACTGAAGAAACGCGGTAAACAATGTGGGAGCAGGTTTGCTCCCACATTGATCGCATTGCAACTCTGCGCTTCTGTTCTGCCCCTCCATCACCCAAATCAATCTTGCTATCCAGCCTTTATTCTCGCACTTAGACTCAGGCCTATTCCCACACAGGTAAGCCGCCATGTCCGAGTCGCTGCTCAGTTCCCGCAATTTGGCTTTCGAGCTGTACGAAGTCCTCGATGCCGAGGGCCTGACCCAGCGCGAGCGGTTTGCCGAGCACAACCGTGAAACCTTCGACGCCGCCCTCGACACCGCTCGCAACATCGCCGAGAAATTCTTCGCCCCGCACAACCGCAAGGGCGATGAGAACGAGCCGCGCTTTGAAGACGGTCGGGCGATTCTGATTCCAGAAGTGAAACCGGCGGTCGATGCCTTCCTCGAAGCGGGTTTCCTCAACGCGGCCCGCAGCTTCGAAGTCGGTGGCATGCAATTACCGACGCTGCTGTCCCAGGCCTGTTTTGCGCACTTCCAGTCGGCCAACGCCGCTTCGACCTCGTACCCGTTCCTGACCATGGGCGCGGCCAATCTGATCGAGAGCTTTGGCACTGAAGCGCAGAAACAGCGCTTCCTGCAACCGATGATCGAAGGTCGCTTCTTCGGCACCATGGCGTTGACCGAACCCCATGCCGGTTCGTCGTTGTCGGATATTCGTACCCGCGCCGAGCCCGCGCCTGACGGCACCTATCGACTCAAGGGCAACAAGATATTCATTTCCGGCGGTGATCACCCGTTGTCGGAAAACATCGTGCACATGGTGCTGGCCAAGCTGCCGGACGCGCCCGCCGGGGTGAAGGGTATTTCGTTGTTTATCGTGCCCAAGTTCCTGGTCAACGACGATGGCAGTCTCGGCAAGCGCAACGACGTGTTGCTGGCCGGGCTGTTCCACAAGATGGGCTGGCGTGGCACCACGTCCACGGCACTGAACTTCGGCGATAACGGCGACTGCGTAGGCTATCTGGTGGGCAAGCCTCACCAGGGTCTGGCCTGCATGTTCCAGATGATGAACGAGGCCCGGATTGGCGTCGGCATGGGCGCGGTGATGCTCGGCTACGCCGGTTACCTTTACTCCCTGGAATACGCCAGGGAACGACCTCAAGGCCGCCTGCCCGACAGCAAGGACCCGAACACGGCACCGGTGTCGATCATCCAGCACGCCGATATCAAACGCATGCTATTGACGCAAAAAGCCTATGTCGAAGGGGCCTTCGACCTGGGGCTCTACGCCGCGCGGCTGTTCGACGACACCACGACCCTGGACACCGAGGCCGGACGCCAACAGGCCCACGAATTGCTGGACCTGCTGACACCTATCGTCAAATCCTGGCCTTCGGAGTTTTGTCTGAAGGCCAACGAGCTGGCGATCCAGATTCTCGGTGGCCACGGTTATACCCGTGAATATCCGGTTGAGCAGTACTACCGCGATAACCGCTTGAACCCGATCCATGAAGGCACCCATGGCATCCAGTCCCTGGATCTGCTGGGACGCAAGCTCGCGCAGAATGGCGGTTCGGGCTTGAAACAACTGATTCACCTGATCGCCGAAACCGGCGCACGGGCTCAGAAATACCCATCGCTCAGCGCGTTACGCGAACCGTTGGAACAGTTAGTGGCACGCTTGCAAAGCGTCACTCTCGGACTCTTGACCGACCTGGCACACGGCAAGGTCAACAGCAGCCTGGCCAACTCGGCGCTGTACCTGAAAGTGTTCGGGCATACGGTAATCGGCTGGCGCTGGCTGGAACAAGCGATTCGCGCCGAAAAAGGGCTGCGCGAGGGTAACGCTGGCGATGTCGCCTTCTACAAGGGCAAGCTCCAGGCCGCCCGGTACTTCCTGACCTGGGAAATACCGGGTTGCCATCACGAACTGGCACTTCTCGAGGCACGCGACGATACATGCCTGGGGATGCAGGATGAGTGGTTCTAGCTCTAAGGCTGGCCGATAGCCTTGGAGATCACCTCGACCGTGGCGCTGACTTGCTCTTGATAACGGTCGAGCTCCTGCTGGTGACGCTGCTGCATTTCAATCTGTTCGGCGCACAGGTTCAGCGCCGCCAGCACCAGCAGTTTGTCGCCGATCAGCGTCGGGTACCTTTTCTTGGTGATGGCCAGGGACGCCTTGAGCATCGTCACGGCGCTCATCAGGGTGTTGTCTTCCCCGTCCGGTGCCTTGATCGAGTAATCCTCACCGAGAATCGAAACGACCTTTATCCCCTCGGTGCCTGGATTCATGCGCTGACAGGACCTGCGCTCACGCGCTCAACCAACGCCTGAATCCGCGCGGCAGTAACGCCCTGCTTTTCTTCATGTTCCATGAGGCTAAGTTGCAAGCTGTCGTTCTCGTCCTTGGCGAGGGCCAGCTCCGATTTGAGCGACTCATTGGCGCCCAGCAGTTGTTGATTCTGCTGCACCAGGTCATTGACCAGTTGTTCCAGCTGGCTGAGAGATGTTTCTAACATTTTGATTTCTCGGGCTTTTTAAAAGGGCGGTGACGATAAAGAAAATTCACCTTGGAAGCCAGGGATATCCTGGCGCGCAGCCTTGATTTTAAAGCTCGGGCCACGCTTTGGAGCCTTAGTGACTGCAATTATGCAATCTGGTTCCTGAATCCCCACAGATCCTCTGCGGTTCAGGCTGTGTTTTTTGGGTAAGGGCCACCCGCAAGCTGGACACCCTTGCCAGTCATTACGCAAAAAACCTTTTTGACAGCACCGCAATTCAACAGGTTAGAATCGCTGGCACGCAGACTGCATGGTCAGTCTGCGCCTCGCCTTTCTTTCTGGAGTACTGCCTTTGAATGCGACAACCATCAACAGCCTGTTCTTGATCGGCGCGTTGCTGGTGAGTGCGAGCATTCTGGTGAGCTCCCTTTCGTCGCGCCTGGGCATCCCGATCCTGGTGATCATCCTCGGCGTGGGCATGCTCGCCGGCGTCGATGGCGGCGGCATTATCTTTAACAACTACCCCACGGCGTATCTTGTCGGCAACCTGGCCCTGGCGGTGATCCTACTCGATGGTGGTTTGCGCACCCGGGTCTCAAGTTTCCGCGTAGCGCTGTGGCCGGCGCTCTCGCTGGCGACGATCGGGGTGCTGATCACCACCGGTCTCACCGGCATGGCCGCCGCCTGGCTGTTTGATCTCAACCTGATTCAAGGCCTGTTGATCGGCGCCATCGTCGGTTCTACGGACGCCGCGGCAGTGTTCTCGTTGTTGGGCGGCAAGGGCCTCAACGAACGGGTAAGCGCGAGCCTGGAAATCGAATCTGGCAGTAACGACCCGATGGCGGTATTTCTCACCGTCACCCTGATCGACATGCTTGCCAGCGGCCAGACCGGCCTGCAGTGGAGCCTGTTGACCCATCTGATACGCGAATTCGGCATTGGCGGCATCTTCGGCCTGGGCGGCGGCTGGTTGATGTTGCAGATGGTCAACCGGATCAATCTGGCCAACGGCTTGTACCCGATCCTGGTGATCGCCGGGGGGCTGTTCGTTTTCGCCCTGACCAACGCCGCGCACGGCAGCGGCTTCCTCGCTGTGTATTTGTGCGGCCTGGTGATCGGTAACCGTCCCGTGCGCAGCCGCCATGGCATCCTGCACATGCTCGACGGCATGGCCTGGCTCGCGCAGATCGGTATGTTCCTGGTGCTGGGCCTGCTGGTAACGCCCCATGACCTGCTGCCCATTGCCCTGCCGGCCCTCGGCCTGGCGTTGTGGATGATCCTGTTCGCGCGGCCGCTGTCGGTGATGATCGGTTTGCTGCCGTTCAAAGCCTTCCACGGTCGGGAAAAAGCCTTTATCGCCTGGGTGGGCTTGCGCGGCGCAGTACCGATCATTCTTGCGGTGTTCCCGCTGATGGCCGGGCTGCCCAATGCCCAGCTGTACTTCAACCTGGCGTTCTTTATCGTCCTGGTGTCGTTGCTCGTCCAGGGCACCAGCCTGCCGTGGATCGCAAAATGGCTGAAAGTCACGGTCCCCCCAGAGCCTGCGCCGGTCTCCAGAGCGGCCCTGGAAGTTCACGTCACCAGCGAGTGGGAACTCTTCGTTTATCGCCTGGGAGCTGAAAAGTGGTGCATCGGCGCCGCCCTGCGTGAGCTGAAAATGCCCGAAGGCACACGTATCGCCGCCTTGTTTCGCGGCCAGCAACTACTCCATCCGTCGGGTAGTACCGTGCTGGAAGTCGGCGACCTGCTCTGCGTGATCGGCCATGAGCACAACTTGGGAGCGCTGGGCAAATTGTTCAGCCAGGCACCCCAGCGTGGCCTTGACTTGCGCTTCTTCGGCGACTTCGTGTTGGAAGGCGACGCTCAGTTGGGCGCGGTTTCGGCGCTGTACGGGCTGAAGCTCGACGGTATCGACCCGAACATGCCGCTAAGCCGGTTTATTACCCAGAAAGTCGGTGGCGCGCCGATCGTGGGCGACCAGGTCGAGTGGAACAACACCATTTGGACAGTCGCCGTGATGGACGGGAACAAGATCGGCAAAGTCGGCGTCAGATTCCCCGAAGGAAGTCGCCCGGGGCCCGGACTCTTCCTCTAAACTGCGGAGCGATGACGCACTTCTGGACGTCAGGGCGCTCCCTATTTTTCACCTCGTTCGACCGGTCTCTATGACAATCCTGCGCACTTTTTTAGCTACTGCCCTGCTCGGCTTGAGTCTCTGTGTCAGCCCGGTGTACGCCGCCGACCCGCCCAGCGTGGATGCCGTCCAGCAATCCCTGGATAAATTGCCTGACCGCAAGCTGCCCGACGCAGAAATGAAGGCATTGCAAACCATTCTGCAACAAACCCTGACCTTTCTCGGTAACCAGCAGGATTACCAGCAGCGCCTGGAGGACCTCAAGCGCCAACTGCAGGATGCGCCACACCAGACCACGAAGAACCAGCGTGAACTGGCCCGGCTCAAGGCCACCAAAGTCATTCCGGTCACCCAACGCTATGCCGACTTGCCGGTGCCGCAGCTTGAGCAACTATTGGTGCAGCGCAGCACCCAGCAAGGCGACCTGCAGAAAGAACTGGCCGACGCCAACAGCCTGAGCATCGCCGCCCAGACACGTCCGGAGCGTGCGCAGACTGAAATCAGCAGCAGCCAGACCCGCATCCAGCAGATCAATAACACCCTCAAGGCCGGCAAGGACGAGGGCAAGCCCCTGAGCGGCGAACAACGCAACCAACTGAATGCCGAACTGGCGGCGCTCAATGCGCTGATCCCCCTGCGTCGCCAGGAACTGGCGGGCAACAGCCAACTGCAAGACCTGGGCAACAGCCAGCGTGACCTGGTGGAGGAAAAAACCGCCCGCCTGGAACAGGAAATCCAGGACCTGCAAACCCTGATCAACCAGAAGCGCCTGGCCCAGTCCCAGGAGACGGTGACCCAGCAATCCATCGAAGCGCAGAAAGCCGGTGGCAGCAGCCTGCTGGCCACGGAAAGCGCCGCCAACCTGAAGCTCTCCGACTACCTGCTCAAAGGCACTGACCGGCTCAATGAACTGACCCAGCAGAACCTGAAAACCAAGCAAATGCTGGACAACGTGACCCAAAGCGATGCGGCGCTGGACGAGCAGATCAACGTGCTTCAGGGCAGTCTGTTGCTGTCGAAGATTCTTTATAAGCAAAAGCAGGCATTGCCACCGCTGAAGGTAGACCGTGATCTGGCGGATGATATCGCCAACATTCGCCTGTATCAGTTCGAGGTTAACCAGCAGCGGGAACTGATCAACCCGCCTAGCCTCTACGTCGACAATTTGCTGGAGAACCAGCCAGCAGATCAGATCACGCCACAACTGCGGCGCACCCTCCTGGAACTGGCGATGACCCGTAGCGACCTGCTGGAGCGCCTGAGTCGCGAGTTGAGTTCTCTGCTCAACGAATCCATCACCTTGCAACTGAACCAGAAACAACTCCTCAGCACCGCCACCAGCCTGCGTGCAACCCTCGACGAGCAGATGTTCTGGATCCCCAGCAACAAGCCGCTGGATACTGAATGGCTGAAAACCGTCCCTTCACGTCTGGAAAAACAGATCGACACCCTGCCCTGGGCTTCCAGCGTCAGCGAGCTGTACGACGGTCTGACGCAGCGCCCGCTGCTGTTTTCGCCCTTGCTCCTGCTGATCGGTGTTTTGTTGTGGCGACGCCGCAACCTGTACGAACGGCTGAAAAAAATCCACTTGGACATCGGCCACTTCAAACGTGACAGCCAATGGCACACACCGATTGCCATCCTGGTCAATATCCTGCTGGCGATGCCCGTTGCACTTGGCCTGGCCCTCTGCGGCTACGCCCTGCAAATCGACGCCCGCGGACAGAACGCCAACCTCGGCGCGGCGCTGTTGCAGATCGCCCAGGCGTGGCTGGTGTTCTATACCGCCTATCGGGTCCTTGCGCCGGGCGGCGTGGCCGAACTGCACTTTCGCTGGGAAAAGCCTCAGGTCGAATTTCTCCAGCGCTGGATCCGCAGGCTCGGGTTGGTGGTACTGGCGCTGGTGGCGGTGGTGGCCATCGCCGAACATCAACCGGCGGCGCTGGCGGATGACGTCCTGGGCATCGCCGTGGTGCTGACCTGCTACGCCTTGATGGCCTTGCTGCTGAGTCGCTTGCTGCTTATCAGCCCGACCCATGAAAAAGCCTCGCTGTTTCGCAAAGCCGTGGGCGTGCTGTTTACCGCGCTGCCCATCGCGTTGTTTATCGCGGTGTGTTTCGGCTATTACTACACCGCCCTCAAGCTCAGCGACCGCTTGATCAACACCCTGTACCTGCTGATGTTCTGGCTGGTGATCGAAGCCACCTTCGTCCGTGGCCTGGGCGTCGCCGCACGGCGCCTGGCCTACTCCCGCGCATTGGCCAAGCGCCAGGCCACGAAGGAGGCCGGCGACGGCGAAGTGGTGATCGAGGAGCCGACCCTAGACATCGAACAGGTCAACGAACAGTCGATGCGCCTGATCCGCCTGGCCTTGCTCGGTGGCTTTATCGCGGCGCTGTACTGGGTCTGGTCAGACCTGATCTCGGCGTTCTCCTACCTCGACAACGTGACGCTCTACGAATACACCAGCGGTACCGCACCCAATATCAGCATGGTGCCCATCAGCTTGAGCGACTTGCTCGGCGCACTGATCATCATCGGTATCACCTTCGCCCTGGCGCGCAACCTGCCGGGCCTGCTGGAAGTGCTGGTGCTGTCCAAACTCGAACTGGCCCAAGGCAGCGCCTACGCCGCCACCACCTTGCTGTCCTACGTGATCGCAGGCATCGGTTTTGTCACCACGTTGTCGACCCTCGGCGTGAGCTGGGACAAGTTGCAATGGTTGGTGGCCGCGCTATCAGTGGGCCTGGGTTTCGGCATGCAGGAGATCTTCGCCAACTTCATTTCCGGCATCATGATCCTGTTCGAACGCCCGGTACGCATCGGTGACACCATCACCATCGGTAACCTGTCAGGCACTGTGAGTAAGATCCGCATCCGTGCGACCACCATCACCGATTTCGACCGCAAGGACATCATTGTCCCGAACAAAACCTTCATCACCGGTCAATTGATCAACTGGTCGCTGACCGACACCGTCACCCGGGTCACCCTGAAACTCGGTGTGGACTATGGCTCCGACCTGGATAAGGTGAAGGAGTTGCTGCTCAAGGCAGCCAGCGACAATCCCCGAGTACTGAAAGACCCGGAACCGCTGGTTTACTTCCTCAATTTCGGTGAGAGCACCCTGGACCACGAACTGCGCATGCACGTGCGCGACCTCGGCGACCGCAACCCGGTACTGGATGAGGTCAACCGTTTCATCAACCGCGAGTTCAAGAAAAACCACATCAACATCTCGTTCCGGCAGATGGAGATTTACCTGAAGAACCTCAACGGCAACGAATACAAACTGATGCCGGCAGAGGAAAGCCACCCGACCCTCCCAGGTCCGGCCAGCGACCAGGGCGCACCACAACCGCCGGCCGGCGATGTTGCCGACGCGCCGCCGCCCCCGCCGAGCAAGCTCGACTAACTGGCCTGCGCCCAGCAGAATGTCCGTACATTCTGCTGGAGATGGCCGGTGAAAGCCCTCGACGAATTGACCTTCGACAACCGTTTCGCCCGTCTGGGCGACGATTTTTCGACCCACGTGCTGCCCGAACCTATCGACGAGCCGCGCCTGGTGGTCGCCAGTAACGCGGCCATGGCCTTGCTTGACCTGGACCCGGCCATTGCCGAAACGCCGGTGTTCGCCGAACTGTTCGGCGGGCACAAACTGTGGGCCGAGGCCGAGCCACGGGCGATGGTCTATTCCGGGCATCAATTTGGCGGCTATAACCCGCAGCTGGGCGATGGTCGCGGCCTGCTGCTCGGCGAAGTGTATAACCAGGCCGGCGAACACTGGGACTTGCACCTCAAGGGCGCCGGACAGACGCCTTACTCCCGCATGGGCGATGGCCGTGCGGTACTGCGCTCCTCGATTCGCGAATTTCTCGCCTCCGAAGCCTTGCATGCCCTGGGCATCCCCAGCAGCCGCGCGCTGTGCGTGATCGGCTCGAGCACACCGGTGTGGCGCGAGAAACAGGAACGGGCCGCGATGGTCTTGCGCCTGGCCCAGAGTCATATCCGCTTCGGCCACTTCGAGTACTTCTACTACACCAGCAAACCCGAACAGCAAAAGCAACTGGCCGAGCATGTTCTGAAGCTGCATTTTCCCGAATGCCAGGAACAACCCGAGCCGTATCTGGCGATGTTCCGCGAGATCGTCGAACGCAACGCTGAATTGATCGCAAAATGGCAGGCCTACGGTTTTTGCCATGGCGTGATGAACACTGACAACATGTCGATCCTCGGCATCACTTTCGACTTCGGGCCGTTCGCCTTCCTCGATGACTTCGACGCACAGTTCATCTGCAACCATTCCGATGACCAGGGTCGCTATTCGTTCAGCAACCAAGTGCCTATCGGCCAATGGAACCTCAGTGCGCTGGCCCAGGCGCTCACTCCGTTTATCAGCGTCCAAGCGCTGCGCGAAACCCTGGGACTGTACCTGCCGCTGTACCAGGCGCATTACCTGGACTTGATGCGCCGACGGCTGGGTTTCACCACCGCCGAAGACGACGACCAGCCGTTGGTGGAGCGCCTGTTGCAACTGATGCAGGGCAGCGGCGTCGACTACACCCTGTTCTTCCGTCGCCTGGGGAATGAGCCCCCTGCATTGGCCGTGGCGCGATTGCGCGATGATTTCGTCGACCTTGCGGGCTTTGATGCGTGGGCGGATGAGTACCAGGCCCGCGTCATTCGCGAAGGCAATGGCGACGAAACACAGCGCCGTGAACGGATGCATGCGGTGAACCCGCTGTACATCCTGCGCAACTATCTGGCACAAAATGCTATCCAGGCGGCTGAATCAGGTGATTACACCGAAGTGCGTCGGCTGCATGAGGTGTTGAGCAAGCCATTTGAAGAACAGCCTGGGATGGAGCAATACGCGCAGCGGCCGCCGGATTGGGGCAAGCATCTGGAGATTAGTTGTTCGTCCTAGCGGTTCTCAGATAAACATGTCCACCGGTACTTTGAAATACTCTGCCAGCCAGCTATCGCCATGTGCGATAGCTGCGAACGGACCAATGGTGCTTTTTCAAATAGGCTCACTCAGCCTAGATACACAAACCAAGTCGGCAATGGCGAAAATGTGAACACATGCGCCATCACCGCCGGAGCTTGATAATCACTCGCTTAGGCTCCAATTTGAATTCATTGGCCACTTCAACGGAGTCCTCCATGTCCGATCCTCTTGTAATCCCCTGCCCGCATTGCAATGGTCTTAACCGCATCCCCAACGAACGCATGGGGGACGCACCGAAGTGTGGGCGCTGCAAGCAACCGGTGTTATTGAGCAAGCCTTTTGAGCTGAAACAGGGCGACTACGCCAGCCAGATCAAAGGTGATTTGCCACTACTGGTGGACGTGTGGGCCGACTGGTGCGGGCCGTGCAAGTCGTTTGCGCCGGTGTTCGAGCAGGCAGCCGGGCAGTTGGCGGGTAAATGCCGGCTGGCCAAGCTCGATAGCGAGGCCAATCAGCAGTTGTCCGCTCAGTTGGGGATTCGCTCGATTCCCAGCTTGATCCTGTTCAAGAATGGCCGGGAGGTGGCGCGCCAGAGCGGCGCGTTCCCGCTGCCACAGCTGATGAGCTGGCTGCATGGCCAGGGCGTTTACTGAAACGGATGTGGCGAGGGGGCTTGTCCCCCGTTGGGCTGCGCAGCAGCCCCCAAACCACCCGCTGAGGAGTGTCTGATACAGCGCATTCTTCTTTTTTGGGGCTGCTGCGCAGCCCAACGGGGGACAAGCCCCCTCGCCACAGATTTATTGTGCGGTCTTGGCGGCACTGTTTTCGACGACAGGCGCTCAGGCGCTTTCCAGCAAATTATGCAACTCCACAAACTGCTGCGTCAGTTTGTGCCGTGGGTCCAGGTGGATCAGCGGCTTGCTCTGCTGGTGAGACTCACGCATCCGCACCGAGCTGGCGAGGTACACCGGTAGCACCGGCAAACCCTCGGCAATCAACTCATCGAGCATCTGCTGCGGCAGGCTCGCACGGGCCTGGAATTGGTTGACCACGATGCCTTCCACTTCCAAGTCTTCATTGTGGTCTTCCTTCAGCTCTTCGATTTCACGCAACAGGCCATACAGCGCCTGGCGCGAGAAACTGTCGCAATCGAAAGGAATCAGTACGCGATCAGCGGCAATCAACGCGGAAACCGCATAGAAGTTCAGCGCTGGCGGGGTATCAAGGTAGATCCGGTCATAATCCTCGGCCAACTCATCCAGCAGCTTTCGCAACTTGTTGATCTTGTGCTTGGCCTCAAGCTTGGGCTGCAAGTCCGCCAGTTCGGCGGTGGCGGTAATAACGTGCAGGTTGTCGAACGGAGTTTCGTAGATATCCACCTTGTTTTTCTTCGAGAACGGCCCGGAGGACAGGATTTGCTTGAAAAAATCGGCAATGCCCATGGGGATATCGTCGCCTGTCAGCCCGGTGAGGTACTGGGTCGAGTTGGCTTGTGCATCGAGGTCTACCAACAGGGTTCGATAGCCTTCGCTGGCGCTGACCGCCGCCAGGTTGCAGGCAATGCTGGACTTGCCAACGCCGCCTTTCTGATTGAACACCACGCGCCGCATGAAAAAACCTCCGTGTATCAATGAATGCCCGAGTGTAGAGGGCAAAAGCGCTCGCTCGCTACCTTGATCACACCTGGACTACAGCATTGGAGGCTTTATCTTGCGCATCTGTCCCGCACCAGCCCGATCAAGCAGGAAATGCCTGACACCCAGCCCCCTACCCCGATGATGGACAATCACTGTTTGTATTTCGGTAAATTTGTAATATTCCGTGACTAATTTTTTACCAAAGTTTGCTAGAACCCAACAGCACCGGGATAATGCGCGCCACTTGGCCGTTGCGCCATGTCCCGGTTTTCCGGGCCGATTGCTGCACAAGGAAGCCCGCAGGGGCGGGATATCTTCTCCGTGATCAACTTCAACATCGCTCAATGGCGCGCGTGGGCCCCTGGGCTCGACAGCGTGGACGGCTGGCGCGAATGGTGCCGGGCCCCAGTGTTGCTGGCTCCCAGCGCAGCCGCGCCCGATGTGTCGTTCCTGCCAGCCATGCAGCGCCGCCGTCTCAGCCGCCTGGCCCGGATGGCCTTCAGTGTCGGCTGGCCCCTGGCCGAAGGCTTGCAAGACCTGCCGCTGGTGTTTGTTTCGCGTCACGGTGAAACCCCACGCACCCTGGAGATTCTCAGCGACCTGGCCAAAGACCAGCCGCTATCGCCAACCCAGTTCAGCCTGTCGGTGCATAACGCGGTGATTGGCCTGTGGTCGATCCTGCGTAATGAAACCAGCGAAATGACCGCCTTGGCCGCCGCCGGCGACGGCCTGGAGCACGGCGTACTGGAGGCCGTCGCGCTGCTCAACGAAGGCGCACCAGCCGTGCTGCTGGTGATCACCGAAGAACAGCCGCCCGAGGCCTACACACGCTGGATCGACGATGTACCTTTCCCCTATGCCCTCGGTCTGTTGTTGACCCCAGGCGACGAATGGCAACTGGCGCTGCACACCGCGACGGTCCAACCCATCAAAACCCAGTGGCCTCACGCCCTGAACCTGCTGCGCGCGCTGTTCAACGAACAGGACGCCTGCCAACATGCCTGGAAGAGCCGAGTATGGAACTGGCAACGCAATCACTGACCGACAAGCCCCGAGACGCTTATCACTGGCGGCTGTTCGCCACGGCGGCGAGCTTCGCCCTGTTCGGTATCGGCGGCCTGTGCCTGCGCCTGCTGGTGTTCCCGCTGCTCAGTTGTCTGCCGGGAGACGCCCGTCAGCATCAACGGCGCGCGCGTCACACCATCAGTCGGCTGTTCTGGTTTTTTATCCGGATGATGCAGCGTGCCGGCATTCTCACTTACAGCGTCGAAGGCGCCGAAAATCTCGGACGTCCCGGCCAGATGATCATTGCCAACCACCCGTCGCTGATCGACGTGGTGTTTCTGATTGGCCTGGTGCGCCAGGCCAATTGCGTGGTTAAGCAAAGCCTGTGGCAGAACCCCTTCACCCGGGGTCCGGTGCGCGATGCCGGGTACATCAGCAACGACGGCAGCATCGACATGCTGGATGCCGCCGCCGGCGCACTGCGCAACGGCCAGACGCTGATTATCTTTCCCGAAGGCACCCGCACTGTGCCGGGCCAGGCGCCAGCCTTTCATCGAGGCGCTGCTGCCATCGCGCTAAGGGGAGCCGCGGTCATTACCCCGGTGGTGCTCAAAGTCAGCCCCACCACCCTGACCAAGGCCGAACCCTGGTATCGCATCCCCAAATGCCGCTTTCACTTCAGTTTGCAGGTAGGTGCCGATATAGAACCACAGACGTTTGCCACGCAAGGGCCTCCTCCTCAAGCCTCACGCAAGCTTAACGATTACCTGCACCATTATTTCATTAAGGAGCTCGCCGAAGATGAGCAATCCAAATAGCCTTGAGCACGACATAAAAACGCTGATCATTGAGGCCCTGGGCCTGGAAGACATCAGCGTGGACGACATCGGTAACGAGCAAATTCTGTTCGGCGAAGGCCTCGGCCTGGATTCGGTAGACGCCCTGGAACTGGGCCTGGCGATCCAGAAAAAGTACGGCATCAAAATCGACGCCGACGCCAAGGACACCCGCAATCACTTCATCAACGTGGCCAGCCTCGCGGCGTTCGTCACGGCCAGACAGGCAGCTTGAGACCCAACATGCAAACTCGTGACGATATCTTCAACACCCTGCGCGATGCCTTGGTGGAATTGTTTGAACTGGAACCTGAGCGCGTCACCCTCGATGCCAACCTGTATCAGGACCTGGAAATCGACAGCATCGATGCGGTGGACCTGATCGACCACATCAAGCGCCAGACCGGCAAGAAAATCGCCGCCGAAGAGTTCAAGGCCGTACGCACGGTCAATGACGTGGTCGAGGCGGTCTACCGTCTGGTCCAACCGGCCGCATGAGCCGCCTGATCGGCCTTGGTCTGTTGCTGGCAGGGCTGCTGTACCCTTTCGCGGTGTATTTCGGCACGGCGCACTTTGCGCCTTGGCAGTTCGGCCTGCTATTGGCCTGCCTGTGGCTGCTGCGCGCGCTGACCGGCGCGCGCAACCCAGGTGCGCGCTGGATGACGGTGCTCGCCATCGTGTTTTGCCTGATGCTGGCGTGGTTCGACAATCCGCAGCTGTTGCGCTGGTACCCGAGCCTGGTCAGCGCCTTCATGCTGGCGCTGTTCGGCTTGAGTCTGAAATACGGCCCGCCGATGGTCGAGCGCCTGGCGCGTTTGAGCGAACCGCAATTGCCTGACAACGCCATTGTGTATACCCGCAAGGTCACCGTGGCGTGGAGTGTGTTTTTCTTGTGTAACGGCCTGATCGCCGCCGCGCTTACCTTGTGGGCGCCGCTGGGCTGGTGGACGTTGTACAACGGCCTGATTGCCTACGGGTTGATGGGGTTGTTGTTTGCCGTGGAATGGCTGATACGACAGAGGGTTCGAGGCCGCGTATGAATTGGGTAAATCTTGAGCACTTGCTGCTTGAGCCTGTAGCACAGCGTCCGGTCACCACTGAGCCGGCGATGAATCATGCACAACTGTGCGAATCCGCCCCGAGCCTGGCTGCCGGGCTGCACGCCCGTGGCATTCGGCGCCTGGCCGTGCACCTGACGGATGCCGGTCTGCTGGCGATTGCCCTGCTGGGTGCCTGGCGGGCCGGCGTCAGCGTGTTGCTGCCCGCCGACCTGCAACCCCAGACGCGCCAACGCTGGGCCCATGAAGTCGACGCGTGGCTGACCGAGGCCAGCGATCTCGACGCGCTGTACCAGGCGCCGCTCAGCGCTGGCGCCCTGGATCTGCACGCTGGCCAACTGAGCCTGTGCACCTCCGGGTCCAGCGGCGACCCCAAGCGCATCGACAAAACCCTGGGCCAACTGGCCAATGAGGTCCAGGCCCTGGAAACCCTGTGGGGCGCCGATCTGGGAGACGCCTGCATCATCGGCAGCGTCGCCACCCAGCACATCTACGGTTTACTGTTCCGCGTGCTATGGCCGTTGTGTGCCGGGCGTACGCTGGTACGTCAGCAACTGCCTTTCCCGGAAGACTTGCAGCGTGTCAGCCGCCAGCACCCGCACTTTGCCTGGGTCGCCAGCCCGGCGCTGCTCAAGCGCATGGGCGACAACCTCGACTGGCCGGCGCTGAGCGCGGTCAAGCGGGTGTTTTCCTCGGGCGGCGCACTGCCCAGCGACGCGGCCAGCAGCCTGCAACAACGCTTGCAGCAATGGCCGACGGAAATCCTCGGCAGCTCGGAAACCGGCGGTATTGCCTGGCGTCAGGGCGAAAGCCTGTGGCAGCCCTTTGCCGGGGTCCAACTGAGCCAGGACGCCGCCGGCGCCTTGTGTATTGCCTCGCCGTACCTGCCAGCCGGTCACCTCGAGCAAACCGCCGACGCCGCTATCCTCCACGCCGACGGCCGCTTCGAACTGCTGGACCGCCTGGACCGGATCGTCAAGCTGGAAGAAAAACGCATCGCCCTGCCGATGCTCGAACGCGCGTTGATGGATCACCCTTGGGTCGCTGAAAGCCGCCTGGGCGTGGTGAAAGAGAACCGTGCCTCCCTCGGCGCGCTGGTGGTACTCAGCGGCGACGGCCTGCACGCGTTGCGCAACCAGGGCCGGCGCGCGGTTACCGAAACCTTGCGCCAGCATCTGAGCCAGCACTGCGAACCCCTGGCGCTGCCCCGTCGCTGGCGGCTGTTACGGCAATTGCCGTTGAATACCCAAGGCAAACTGCCCCAGGCTGACGTGGAGGCCTTGCTGCTGGCTCCGCGGCCCAAAGCCCCCGAAGTCCTCGAACACGCCGAAACCGACGGTGAGTGGACGCTGCAACTGGCGATCCCGCCTGACCTGGCCTATTTCAGCGGTCACTTCCCCCAGACGCCGGTGCTACCGGGCGTGGTGCAAGTGGATTGGGCGCTGAGCCTGGGCCGGCAATTGCTCGACCTGCCGAGCGACTTCGCCGGAATGGAAGTACTCAAGTTCCAGCAACTGGTGCGCCCGGACGATCGGATCGAACTGCACCTGCGTTTCGACCGCGAGCGCGGCAAGTTGTACTTTGCCTACCGCAATGACACGGCCGCGTGTTCCAGCGGACGGATTTTGCTGGCCGCCACCCATGCATAATCCCTGCGCGCTGATCCCGGTCTACAACCACGAAGCCGCCGTGCCCGCCGTGGTCCACCGCCTGCTGGACAGCGGCCTGCCCTGCCTGCTGGTGGATGATGGCAGCAGCCCGGCCTGCGCCACCGTACTGGCGCGACTCGCGAGCCTCGACAACGTGTCGCTGCTGACCCTGCCCACCAATCAAGGCAAGGGCGCGGCGGTGATGGCGGGCTTTCGCGAAGCCGCACGCTTGGGTTTCAGCCACGCCTTGCAAGTGGATGCCGACGGCCAGCATGACTTGCGGGAGGTCACAACCTTTCTCGACGCCTCGCGCACCCATCCCGAAGCCCTCATCTGCGGTTACCCCGAATACGACGACAGCGTGCCCAAGGGCCGTTTGTATGCACGCTACCTGACCCATGTCTGGGTATGGATCAACAGCCTGTCGCTGCAGATTCGCGATTCGATGTGCGGCTTTCGTATCTACCCGCTGGCACCGGTACTGGCGCTGATGGACTCGGCCAACATCGGCAAACGCATGGATTTCGATTCCGATATCCTCGTGCGCCTGGCGTGGCGCAGCCAGCCGATGCGCTGGCTGCCGACCCAGGTGCACTACCCGACCGACGGCTTGTCGCACTTTCGCATGGTGCGCGACAACCTGCTGATTTCCTCCATGCACACCCGGCTGTTCTTCGGCATGCTGGTCCGTGCGCCGATGATTCTCTGGCGACGGTGGCAGGCATGAGCGACAACGCCAAGCATTGGGCCGACCGCCAAGAGCGCGGCAGTCTGTGGTTGATGCGGCTCACCGCACTGGCCGCCAAAATCCTCGGGCGCCGGCTATTGAGCCCGCTGCTGTATGGCATCGTCCTGTACTTTTTCCTGTTTGGCCGCGCCGCCCGCCAAAGCGCCTGGCAATACCAGCAGCGGCTGGCCGACTGGAGCGCTCGCGACGACTTGCGCCCCAGTCATCGCCGGGTGTTCGGCCAGTTCATGGCCTTTGCCGACGCACTGCTGGACAAGCTCGATGTGTGGAATGGCAAGCTGCGTCTGGAACAGATCGAGATCCTCGACCCGGCACAGTTGCGCGGCCAACTGCGCAGCGCGCGCGGGCAGATGCTGGTGGGCGCACACCTGGGCAACCTGGAAGTGTGCCGGGCCCTCGCTGAACTGGGCGAGAAAGTCACCATGAACGTGCTGGTGCATACCAAGCACGCCGAACGTTTCAACCGCCTGCTGGGTGAGGCCGGGGCAACCAACCTGCGACTGATCCAGGTCAGCGAACTGGACCCGGCGGTCATGCTGTTGCTCAGCCAGCGCCTGGATGACGGCGAATGGCTGGCGATTGCCGGTGACCGCGTGCCGCTGCACGGCGGGCGCACCGTCCGTGTGGACTTTCTCGGCCACGCCGCCGCGTTTCCGCAAGGCCCGTGGCTGTTGGCCGGCTTGCTGAAATGCCCGGTCAACCTGCTGATGTGCCTCAAACACCAGGGCCGCTACCGCTTGATCATCGAGCCCTTCGCTCAGTTGATCGAATGGAAGCGCAGCGACCGCCAGCAGGTGATTGCCACCTGGACCGCACGCTATGCCGCACGCCTGGGGCATTTCTGCCTGGAAGCGCCCCAACAATGGTTCAACTTTTACCCTTTCTGGAAGACCGATGACGACGCATCCGCTTGAGCCGGTAACCTTCGGCGAACTCCCTTTGCGCATCGAAGACGTGCTGGCCCTGGCCAACCGTCAAGCGCCGGCCCGGTTGCAAGGCGATGCCGACTATCGGCAGCGCATTGCCAAGGGCGCGCAGTTCCTGGATTCGCTGCTGGACAAGGAAGGCGTGATCTACGGCGTGACCACCGGTTACGGCGACTCGTGCGTGGTGGCGGTGCCGTTGCAGCACGTCGAAGCGCTGCCGCGTCATCTGTACACCTTCCATGGCTGTGGCCTGGGCAAGTTGCTGGATGCGCAAGCCACCCGCGCCGTGCTGGCGGCGCGCTTGCAGTCACTGTGCCACGGCGTCTCCGGTGTGCGCGTCGAGTTGCTGGAGCGCCTGCAGGCGTTTCTTGAATACGATGTGCTGCCCCTGATCCCGGAAGAAGGCTCGGTCGGTGCCAGCGGCGATCTGACGCCGCTGTCCTATGTGGCCGCCACCCTGTCCGGCGAGCGCGAAGTGATGTTCTGCCGTGAACGCCGCACAGCCTGTGAGGTACACCGTGAATTGGCCTGGGAACCGCTGGTGCTGCGGCCCAAGGAAGCCCTGGCGCTGATGAACGGCACCGCCGTGATGACCGGCCTGGCCTGCCTGGCTTTCGCTCGCGCCGACTACCTGCTGCAACTGGCCACGCGCATCACCGCGCTGAACGTAGTGGCGCTGCAAGGCAATCCGGAACACTTCGACGAGCGCCTGTTCGCCGCCAAGCCGCACCCTGGCCAGATGCAAGTCGCCGCCTGGCTGCGCAAGGACCTGGCCATCGACGCGCCGACCGCGCCGTTGCATCGTTTGCAGGACCGCTACTCCCTGCGTTGCGCGCCGCATGTGCTCGGCGTGCTGGCTGACAGCCTGAATTGGCTGCGTTCGTTTATCGAGATCGAACTCAACAGCGCCAACGATAACCCGATCATCGACGCCGAGGCCGAACGCGTGCTGCACGGCGGGCACTTCTACGGCGGTCATATCGCCTTCGCCATGGACAGCCTCAAGACCCTGGTGGCCAACGTCGCCGACCTGCTGGACCGGCAGCTCGCGTTGCTGGTGGACGTGCGTTACAACCACGGTTTGCCGAGTAATCTGTCGGGCGCGCCGGCGGATCGCGCGATGATCAATCACGGCTTCAAGGCCGTGCAGATCGGCACCAGCGCCTGGACCGCCGAAGCCCTGAAAAACACCATGCCGGCCAGCGTGTTCTCACGCTCCACCGAATGCCATAACCAGGACAAAGTGAGCATGGGCACCATCGCCGCCCGCGATGCGATCCGCGTCCTCGAGCTGACCGAACAGGTCGCCGCCGCCACCTTGCTCGCCGCCAATCAAGGCGTGTGGCTGCGCGCCCAGGCCGTCGACGCCCGCCCGCTGCCACCGGCCCTGGCCGCCATGCACGAAGAACTGGCCAAGGACTTCCCGCCGGTCATCGAAGACCGCGCCCTCGAAGGCGAACTACGCCTGTGCCTGCAACGCATCGCCGAGCAACACTGGAGGCTGCATGCGTAGCCAGGGTGTATTGCACAGCGACACTGAAATCCTCGTGCCGTTTTTTGATGTCGACACCATGCACGTGGTCTGGCACGGCCACTATGTGAAGTACTTGGAGGTCGCGCGCTGCGCGCTGCTGGACAAGATCGGGCATAACTACACGGCGATGCTCGAGTCCGGCTATGCCTGGCCGGTGATCGATATGCAACTGCGCTACGTGCGCGGCGCCACCTTTGGTCAACGAATCAATGTGCGCGCCAGCCTGGTGGAGTGGGAGAACCGCTTGAAGGTCAACTACCTGATCAGCGACCTGGCCAGCGGCGAACGCCTGACCCGCGCCAGCACCGTGCAAGTGGCGGTCGAGATCGCCAGTCGCGAGATGCAGTTGGCCTCGCCCAAGGTGTTCATCGATGCCGTAGAGAGAGTCTTGAAATGCTGACCGCGTTCTCTGTAGGAACAAGCTTGCTCGCGAAAATCGTCAACGATAATGCTGGTTGCCTGGTACCCCGCGGCGCCCTCAGGTTTTTCGCGAGCAAACTCGCGCCTACAGTGTTGGTGTTTTTAGGTTTATCAGGCGTTGCCCAAGCGTTTGACCAGCAGCAACTCAGCGCTCAGTTAGCCAGGCCCGAGGTGATCCACGGCAATTTCATCCAGGAAAAACACCTGCGCGCCCTGCCGCAACCGCTGACCAGCAAAGGCAGGTTCGTGCTGGCCAAGGACCACGGCCTGCTCTGGCTGCTTGAAACGCCGTTGCAACAAGACTATCGGATCAACGCCCAAGGTATCGCCCGGCGCGACGCCAGCGGCTGGCAAGCGCTACCGAACAAAAGCGCCGGCGCGCAGCAGAACCGCCTGTTCCTCGCCGTACTGCAAGGCGACAGCAGCGGCTTGCAGCGAGACTTCGAGTTGCAACTGCAAGGCGCAGCCACGGCGTGGAAACTGACGCTGATTCCGCGCTCGCTGCTGCTCAAACAGGTCTTCACGCAAATCAAAATTGACGGCGGCACGCTGGTGCACACCATCGAACTGCTGGAAACCCAGGGCGACAGCACCGTGTTGCGACTGCAAGACAGCACCGCCGAGCAACCCTTGAGTGAGACGGAGCAACACGATTTTGCCCAGTGAGCGCTGGTTGCCACGTCTGTTCCTGATCCTGCTGGTGGGCGTATTGGCGCTGGCCGGCTGGCAATGGCGCAATGGTGCGCCGCTGTCGGCCAACCTGATGGAACTGGTGCCGGGCAGCACGCCCGACGCGTTGGAGCTTCAGGCCGAACAGCGCATGCAAGAACCGCTGAACCGCGAAATGCTGGTGCTGGTGGGGCACACCGAACGGCAACAGGCGCTGGCCATGGCCCAACAACTGGCTGAGCGCTGGCAAGCCAGTGGGCTGTTTGAAAAGATCACATGGAATGTGCAGGCCGACCTGCCGGCCCTGCGCAAGCAACTGCTGCAGGGACGCCTGGCAATGCTCTCGACCCAGGACCGCGAGCAGTTGATCGAACATCCCGAAGCGTTCATTGCGCAGCGGGTGCAGGCATTGTTCGATCCTTTCAGCGGTTTTAGCCTGGTACCGAGCCAGGACGACTGGCTTGGCCTGACCGGGCGCATCCAGAACAGCCAACCGCACCATGGCTCGGTGCAACTGGATATCGGCAGCGGCGCGTTGATCGCCGACGCCGACGGCAAAAGCTGGGTACTGCTGCGGGCACGCACCAGCGGCAATGCGTTCGATATGCAACTGCCACTGCAAGTCGCCGCCTTGCTGCAATCGAGCCGCGAACAGGCCGGGGAACAAGGTGTGCAGTTGCTAGCGGCCAGCGGCTTGCTGTATGCCGCCAACGGCCAACAGCAGGCCTCCCGCGAAATCACTTGGGTCGGCGGCGGCGCGACGTTCGGCATTCTGCTGTTGCTGTTGCTGGCGTTTCGTCGTTGGCGGGTGCTGTTGGCCTTCGTTCCGGTGCTGGTGGGCATATTGTTTGGCACGGTAGCCTGTGTCGCGCTGTTTGGGCGTGTGCACGTGATGACCCTGGTGCTGGGCGCCAGCCTGATCGGGGTGGCCATCGACTACCCGCTGCACTACCTGTCCAAGAGCTGGAGCCTGCAACCCTGGCGCAGTTGGCCAGCCTTGCGCCTGACGCTGCCGGGACTGAGCCTGAGCCTGGCCACCAGTTGCATCGGCTACCCGGCCCTGGCCTGGACGCCGTTCCCAGCGCTGACACAGATCGCCGTGTTCTCCGCCGCTGGCCTGGTAGGCGCCTACTTGTCGGCGGTGTGCCTGTTGCCGGCGTTGCTCAGTGGCATGGACCTGCGCCCCGCGCAGTGGCCATTACAGGTCGCCGAGTGCCTGCTGGGGATACGCGAGTCGCTGCTCAAGCGCCTGCCCAGCCCAGCGCTGCTGGTACTGGCGCTGCTGTTCTGTGCCGGTGGACTTTGGCAACTGAACAGCAAAAACGATATTCGCCAATGGATCGGCGCACCGCCGCAATTGCTCCAGGAAGCACAGACCATTGCGCGGATTACCGGCTATCAACCCACCAGTCAGTTCTTCCTCGTGCGAGCGGACAATCAACAGCAATTGCTCGAGCGCCAGACCGCGCTGAGTCAGCGCCTGGATCAACTGGTCAACATGGACAAGCTGCAGGGCTACCTGGCGCTCACTCAGTTGGTCAGCCCCGCCAGCACGCAACAACAGCTGCGCCAGGCCCTGAACAGCCCGCCGCCACTCTGGCAGCCCTTGCTCGACCTCGGTGTACCGGCCAGCGCGCTGCAGGCGGAAGTGGCGCAATTGCAGGCTTTGCCCACCCAAGACATTGACGCGGCACTGCGCGGCCCGCTGGCCGAGCCGTGGCGCACGCTGTGGCTGGGCGACATCAAGGATGGCGTAGCGGCGATGGTCAGCCTGCAAGGCTTGAACGACCCGGCGTTGCTGAGGATCCAGGCCCAGGATTTGCCCGGGGTGAAACTGGTCGACCGCCTGGGTGATTTGAACCAGGTATTTGCCGCGACCCAGATCAGCGCCGCCGAATTGAAATTAATCTCCTGTGTACTGATCGTATTGCTGCTGCTCCTGCCGTTCGGGCTTGGCGGAGCATTGCGTATCGTCGCGCTGCCGCTGCTGGCGGCCATGTGCAGCCTGGCCAGTCTCGGCTGGCTGGGACAGCCGTTGACGCTGTTCAGCCTGTTCGGCCTGTTGCTGGTGACAGCCATCAGCGTCGACTACGCGATTCTTATGCGCGAGCAGATCGGCGGTGCCGCCGTCAGTTTGCTGGGAACGCTGCTGGCAGCCATCACCACATGGCTATCCTTTGGTTTGCTGGCGGTTTCCAGTACTCCGGCGGTGAGTAACTTCGGTCTTTCGGTGAGCCTGGGCCTGGCGTTCAGCTTTATGCTCGCGCCGTGGGCAAGCCACCGGGAGCACTTGCACTGATGTGCTCGGATTTTCCTGAATTGAATTTGATGATCGCCGACCCGGCAAGGAGCAACAGTGCCCACAGTTGAAATGGAACGTCGCCAGGTGGTGGTGATTGGCGCGGGTCCGTCCGGCGCCATTGCGGCCGCGCTGCTCAAACGTAATGGGCATGATGTGTTGATCATTGAGCGCCAGCACTTCCCGCGCTTTTCCATCGGTGAAAGCTTGCTGTCGCACTGCATCGACTTCATCGAAGAAGCCGGCATGCTCGAGGCTGTCAACGCTGCCGGCTTCCAATTGAAGACCGGTGCCGCGTTCGCCTGGGGCGAACGCTACAGCGCCTTTGAGTTCGATGACACTTTCAGCAACGGCAAGCCCACCACTTTCCAGGTGCAGCGCGCCGACTTCGACAAATTGCTGGCCGATCAGGCCGCGTTGCAAGGGGTGGAAATCCGCTACGGCCAGACCTTGGTCGGGGTGGATTTCGCAGCCGGCCATCGCTACCTGCATGTGCGCCAAGAGAATGGCCGCGAATATCACATCAAGGCCAGCTTCGTCCTCGACGCCAGCGGTTACGGCCGCGTGCTGCCGCGCCTGCTGAACCTGGAAGCCCCGTCGAACTTCCCGTTGCGCCAGGCGGTGTTCACCCACATCGAAGACCGCATCGAACATCCGGGCTTCGACCGCACCAAGATTCTGATCACCACCCATCCGACCCACCGCGATATCTGGTTCTGGACCATCCCGTTCAGCGATGGTCGCTGCTCGGTCGGCGTGGTGGCCGCCAAGACCCATTTTGAGGGACGCGATCTCGATCTCGATGCCTGCCTGCGCGGTTTTATCGACGAAACCCCCAGCCTGTCCAAGGTGCTGAAAAACGCCGTGTGGGACACCCCGGCGCGCAGCATCGGCGGCTATTCGGCCAATGTCACCACCCTGCACGGCCCGGGCTTTGCGCTATTGGGCAATGCCGCGGAATTCCTCGACCCGGTGTTCTCTTCCGGGGTGACCATCGCCATGCGTTCTGCCAGCATGGCCGCCGGCCTGCTGAACCGCCAACTCAAGGGCGAAAGCGTCGACTGGCAAACCGAGTTCGCCGAGCCGCTGAAGCGCGGCGTGGACACCTTCCGCTGCTACGTCGAAGGCTGGTACGCCGGGACCTTTCAAGATGTGATTTTCCATGCCGACAGCTCACCGGAAATTCGTCGGATGATCAGCGCGATCCTCGCCGGGTATGCCTGGGACCAGCGCAACCCGTTTGTCAGCGAACCCAAGCGCCGCTTGCGGATGCTTTCGGAAATCTGCGCGGAGGATCACGCATGAGCAGCCCTCCGGTGCACAAGGAATACCTGAGCAAGAACTACGTCGAAGAAACCAGGTTCGGTTTCTGGTTCCTGCGCAGCCACACTTGGCAGCATCACGTATTGCGCGTGGCGATCAACGACTTGCGCAGCCTGTTCAGCGAGCCGCTGCCGGTCGCGCCGGTGCTGCTGGATGCCGGTTGTGGGCAGGGCAAATCGTTCCGGCTGTTGCAGCAAGTGTTCGCGCCCAAACGCCTGATCGGCCTCGACGCCGATCCCCACAGCCTCGAACTGAGTCGCGCCGAAGCGCAGCGCCAGGATCTCGCCATCGAACTGATCGGCAGCGACTGCGCAACCCTGGACGTGGCCGATGCGAGTGTCGATATTCTGTTCTGCCACCAGACATTCCATCACCTGGTGGAACAGCAACGGGCGCTGAACGAGTTCTATCGAGTGCTCAAGCCCGGCGGCTACCTGCTATTTGCCGAGTCCACCGAAGCCTATATCGACACCTGGGTGATTCGCTGGCTGTTCCGTCATCCGATGCATGTGCAAAAAAGCGCCGATGAGTACCTGGAGATGATTCGCGAGCACGGTTTCGAGTTCGGCCCGCAGAACGTCTCGTACCCGTATCTGTGGTGGAGTCGTTCCACGGATTTCGGCCTGCTTGAGCGCTGGGGCGTGCGTCGGCCCAAGCCGTTTGGCGAGCGCGAAGAAACCCTGGTCAATGTGGTAGCCCGCAAGCCGCTCGCCGGTGCAACGCAATGATCCGCGGGTTACTGCTGAGCGCCTGCCTGCTGCTGAGCGCCTGCGCCAGCCAGCCGCCGTTACCCGCTCACAGTCCCAGCCTGGACCTGCCGCTGCAGTTGCATGTCGAACGCGAACAGGACGGTCAGCGCCAGGATTGGATACTGGTGATCCAGCACGAAGCCGAGGCTATTCGCTGGTCGCTGATGGACCCGCTGGGCATCCCCCAGGCCCGGCAAAAATTGGTCGATGGCAGTTGGCAGGCAGATGGCTTGTTACCGCCCAACCCGCAGGCGCGGGAATTGTTTGCGGCGCTGCTGTTCGCCCTGACACCGACGGATGAACTCCCTGGCAATTACCCCGACGCCCGCGCGGTGGATGATGTGCGGGTGCTCAAGCCCCATTGGCAAATCATCTATCAAGCGCCACGGGTCTTCACCGTATACCTGCGGGGCCAGCAACTGAATTACCATATAACGCCCCTTGAGAACGCCCCATGACGGCCTACCTCAATGCCCTCGGCGTGATCTGCGCGCTGGGCCGCGACAAGCACCAAGTCAGCCGTAACCTGTTTGCCGGGGACTGCTCGGGCATGCACACCGAAAGCGGCTGGGTGCCCGAACGTGCATTGCCGGTCGGCAGCGTATTGGGCGCGTTGGCGCCGATACCGCCGAAAATGGTCCAACAGAGCAGTCGCAACAACCAACTCCTGCTGGAGGCCACCTTGCAGATCGAAGGTGAGATCCGCCAGGCGATCCAAAGCTTTGGTGCTTCACGCATCGGTATTGTGCTCGGCACCAGCACGTCGGGTATCGATGAGGCCAGTCGCGGCATCGCCCAATACCTGCAGGAAAGCCATTTCCCCAGCGACTACGACTACCAGCAACAAGAACTCGGCGCGCCGGCCAACTTTCTCGCCGACTGGCTGCAACTCAGCGGCCCGGCGTACGTGATCTCCACTGCTTGCACCTCCAGCGCCCGCGCGCTGATGAGCGCCCGGCGCCTGCTGGACCTGGGCATCTGCGACGCCGTGCTGTGCGGTGGGGTCGATAGTCTGTGCAAACTGACCCTCAATGGGTTTACCGCGCTGGAAGCCGTTTCGCCCCAGCGTTGCAACCCGTTCTCGGTCAACCGCAACGGCATCAATATCGGCGAAGCCGCGGTGCTGTTCCTGATGAGCAGAACCCCGGCGCCTATCGCGCTGCTGGGCTGCGGCGCCAGTTGCGACGCGCACCATATCTCCGCGCCCGAACCCAGCGGCAAGGGTGCGTGGCAGGCAATGCACAAGGCCCTGGTCAGCGCTGGACTCGGGCCCGCGCAGATCGGTTACCTGAACTTGCACGGCACCGCGACCCAACACAACGACGCCATGGAAAGCCTGGCGGTTGCCAAGCTGTTTCCAGACGGTGTCGCCTGCTCTTCCACCAAGCCCATGACCGGCCACACGCTTGGCGCCGCCGGAGCGCTGGAGGCGGCGTTTTGCTGGCTGAGCCTGTGCCAGGGCCTGATGCCGCCGCATATCTGGGACGCTCAGCCAGACCCGGCGCTACCCGCCTTGCAGTGGGCAACAACCGGGGCGCGCCTGGAAAAACGCTGCCTGATGAGCAACTCGTTTGCCTTCGGCGGCAACAATGTCAGCCTGATTATCGGAGATGCCCCATGAGCGACTGGCCACTCGCCGAGCTACTGCCTCACGCCGCCGACATGATTCTCATCGACCAGGTCCTGGCCTTCGACGAAGAGCAGATCCATACCCGCCTGACCGTCAAGCCAGATGGCTTGTTCAGCCGCGAAGACGGTAGCCTGCCGGCCTGGGTCGGTATTGAGCTGATGGCGCAGAGCGTTGCCGCTTACGCGGGCTGTCATGCGCGCCAAAAGGGCGAAGCGGTGGTGCTGGGCTTTTTGCTCGGCACCCGCAAGTTCGAGTGCAACGTCGAGCATTTCCCTGCCGGCGCCGAACTGAACATCCACGCTCTGCGCTCCCTGGAAGACGACAACGGCATGGGTGTGTTCGAATGCCACCTTACGGGCGACGGGATCCAGGCCAGCGCGCGCCTGAACGTATTTCGACCGCCCCAGGCGGCCAACTATTTAGCTGAATCGAAGGACACGCGTCATGACTGAATCCGTACTGGTCACCGGCTCCAGCCGAGGCATCGGCCGCGCCATTGCCTTGCGCCTGGCCCACGCCGGCCATGACATCGTGCTGCATTGCCGCACGGGACGCGCCGAGGCGGATGCCGTACAGGTCGAGATCCAGGCCCTTGGGCGCAAGGCTCGGGTGCTGCAGTTCGACGTCTCGGATCGCCCTGGCTGCAAGGCAATCCTGGAAGCGGATGTGGAAAAATATGGCGCCTATTACGGTGTCGTGCTGAATGCAGGGCTGACCCGCGACGGCGCATTCCCGGCCCTTTCGGAAGACGACTGGGACGTGGTGATGCGCACGAACCTCGACGGTTTCTACAACGTGCTGCACCCGGTGATGATGCCGATGATTCGGCGCCGCGCCGCTGGGCGAATTGTCTGCATCACCTCGGTTTCCGGGCTGATCGGCAATCGCGGCCAGGTCAACTACAGCGCGTCCAAGGCCGGCTTGATCGGTGCCGCAAAAGCCTTGGCGATCGAGCTGGGCAAGCGCAGGATAACCGTCAACTGCGTGGCCCCCGGCTTGATCGACACCGCGATGCTCGATGAGAACGTGCCAGTGGAAGAACTGCTGAAGATGATCCCCGCCCAACGCATGGGCACGCCGGAAGAAGTGGCCGGTGCGGTGAACTTCCTGATGTCCGCCGAGGCCGCTTACATCACGCGCCAGGTCCTGGCTGTCAACGGAGGCCTGTGCTGATGAAACGTGTGGTCGTCACCGGCATGGCCGGCGTCACGTCCCTGGGCAGCGACTGGGAGAGCATCGTCGCCAATTTTCGCGCTAACCGTAGCGGCATTCGACGCATGGATGAATGGGACCGGTTCAGCGAGTTGAATACACGACTGGCCGGGCCTATCGATGATTTCGTGGTGCCGGCCCACTGGACCCGCAAACAACTGCGCAGCATGGGCCGAGTGTCCCGGCTGGCGGTGTGGGCGGCGGAACAGGCGTTACAGAACGCGGGCCTGCTGGGTGACGAGTCGATCAAGGACGGACGCATGGGCGTCGCGTGCGGCTCGTCCACCGGCAGCACCGACGAGATCAAAGCCTTCGGCAACATGCTGCTCAATTCCGTGGCCGAGGGGCTGAACGCTAACTCCTACGTGCGGATGATGCCCCACACTACGGCGGCCAATATCAGTATTTTCTTCGGTCTCACCGGACGCCTGATACCTACTTCCAGCGCGTGCACCAGCGGCAGCCAGGGCATCGGCTACGCCTACGAAGCCATCAAGTTCGGCCGGCTGCCGTTGATGCTCGCCGGCGGCGCTGAAGAGCTGTGTCCGACTGAAGCCATGGTGTTCGACGCACTCTACGCCACCAGCCTGAAAAACGACGCGCCGCAAACCAGCCCGCGTCCCTACGACAACAGCCGCGACGGGCTGGTGATCGGTGAAGGCGGCGGCATGCTGGTGCTCGAAGAGCTGGAACACGCCCTGGCGCGCGGCGCGCATATCCACGCCGAGATCGTCGGTTTTGGCAGCAACGCCGACGGCCAGCACACCACGCGCCCCGAACAGACCACCATGCGCCGGGCGATGGAGCTGGCCCTGGAAGACGCCAATCTGCAACCGGCGGCCATCGGTTATGTGAACGGGCATGGCACCGCCACCGAACAGGGCGACATCGCCGAAACCCTGGCCACCCACAGCTTGTTCGGCAGCCGCATGCCCATCAGTTCGCAGAAAAGTTTCCTCGGCCATACCCTGGGCGCCTGCGGCGCGCTGGAGTCATGGTTCAGCATCGAAATGATGAACCGCGATCAATACGTGCCGACCTTCAACCTGGATCACGTCGACCCGCGCTGTGGCGAACTGGACTACCTGCAACGCGAGTTTCGCCAGATGCACAACGATTACGTGATGAATAACAATTTTGCCTTCGGCGGCGTCAACACTTCGCTGATCTTTCGCCGCTGGCAGCAAGCCTTTTAACTGACTGGAGAAACGGAATGTCTTCCTTGCTACGCGCTACCCTGGTGGTCCTGACCCTGCTGATCGTTGCCGGCTGCACCAGCAAACCAGTGCTCAACACCCAGCACGCGCTGACGGCCAATGAGCAGGTCAGTGCAGCGAAAATGAAACAGAGCATCCTCGCCGCCCTGGATAAACGCCAGTGGACCGTGCAACGCGCCGACCCAGGCCTGATCCAGGCCGAAATCACCGTGCGCAACCGCTACCACGCCGAAATCGACATCCGTTACACCGGCAGCAACTACGCCATCACCTACCGCGACAGCCGCGACCTGGGCTACAAAAACGGCAAGATTCATCGCAACTACAACCGCTGGGTGAGCATGCTCGATCGCGACATCCTCGCCGGCTTGCGCGCCAACGGCGTGAGCGAGGCGGGCTCGGCGGCGCAGCTGTTCAAGGAAACCGGGACTTCGAAGCAGAATTGAAACACCAGAAACGACAAGGGCGCCGCTCGGCGACCTCTTCACAAGCAGGCTGACGTGTCATCGTCTTCGTCCTGCCTGGCTCTGCAATGGCTGATTCCGCATGCCAAAAAAACGAGTTTGCCATATCGCCCTCCTGGCAAGACATGAAATAAGGGAAGTTGGAGCGGATCATTTCAGAAACATCCCACAGCGAGATCTTTAATCTTCGCGGTAGGGTCAATATCCCAGCGACATGTCGGGATATTCCAGGGATGAAAAAGATGAATAGAAAAGCAGTCATCGTTTTTAGTGGTGGACAAGACTCAACAACCTGCTTAATCCATGCTTTGCCGATCTATGATGAAATACACTGCATTACGTTTGACTATGGACAGCGTCATCGCGCAGAAATTGAAATTTCGCAACAACTCTCAAAAAAGCTTGGAGTGGCGGTTCATAAAGTACTGGATGTCTCGTTACTCAACGCGTTAGCCAGCAGTAGCTTAACCCGTGACCACATACCCGCTCCAAGTATAAGTAGCTCGACAGAAAGCCTGCCAGACACTTTCGTACCAGGCAGAAACATTCTATTTTTAACCTTGGCTGCTATTTATGCCTATCAGGTCCGCGCTGAAACTGTAATCACGGGTGTTTGTGAAACGGATTTCTCTGGCTATCCGGATTACAGGGATGAATTTGTCAAGACACTGAACAACGCCATCGAATTGGGCATGGACTATAAGCTACACATTGAAACCCCGCTGATGTGGCTGAATAAGGCAGAGACCTGGGCCTTGGCCGATCACCATAACAAACTGGATTTGATCCGCGAGCACACCTTGTCTTGCTATAACGGAATAAAGGGAAACGGGTGCGCTAATTGCGATGCCTGTAATCTTCGTGCAAAAGGATTGAAGACGTTCATGGAAAACAGAACACAAATCGGTTTAAGTCTAAAAACAAAATTAACGTTATAAAAACAACTCACGGCATGGCAAAGAAACTACTGACAGCCCGCCTCATCCACGTTCTCATAGCCGATCAGGGACCGGCTATGTATTTTTTAAACAACGACCTTGCTCCGTAGGCGGGCAAGATATTAAATACAGCAAAACACAATTTTATGGCTATCTGCAGATAGACTATATTAAGTATATCGTCATTCGGCATAGCCCCATAAAACGCCACAAAACAAAAAATAAAGCTATCTATTATCACCGCAAAAAAAGTACTGAAAAAAACTCGTAAAAACAGAAATCTGGAGCTCGTAAGTTCTTTTATCTTACACAGCAGATAGGAATTAACATATTCGGAGAACAGAAAAGATATGGAAGACGCAACCAATACCGACGAAACATGACCAATAACCTCACCATAGTGCACATCCAACTTCCAACCGGGCAATCCTGGAAGGTAGCTGGTGACACTTAGCAACGCGATGATAAAAGCGTTACTTGCAAAAGCAAAAAAGATAGCCTTTCTTGCAAGTCTAAGGCCGTAAGACTCATTCAACAAATCAACTATTAAAAATGTTAGCGGATATAAAAATACGCCCGGAGTAACCACAACATCAAATCGCTCCACATAAACGAGTTTTGTGGCCGCAACGTTCGTGAAGATATAAAGCGCAAACAACAACAGATTGAGAGCTACGTAAGTCATCCAGGACCGTTCATTACGATCATTTAATTCGTATGCGGTTAATGCAGCACCACCGGAATAAAACTTCCTATATACGTCCTTTATTTCTCCCTTATTTAAATTATCCAACACTTCACTTTTCAACAGATCGCCCAGTTTCAACTTAATAATTCTTCCTGTCGAAATCACCATAATGACAGCACGACCTTTAGCGTTTTCAAACCCTAACAGTTTATATCTACTGTTTTCAACCTCACTGTCTCCAACCATTAAACCTCTCCTCCAATATGTCCCCGACAACACATATGACATCATCACAACTAGGCCCGTTGGTGACAGATAGTTTTTTTGTGACTTTATCGTATACCAACTTTTCTTTATCGCTATTCAAAATACCTTTCTTGACAATTAATAGATCACCCGGTCCATTCACTCCACCGACGTCGCTCTCTAGCAGCACACCGATGACGTTGCTGGCGGAACCAAAATAATAAGTAAGAGGATAAATCGTAGCCAGCTCACCGATTCGCTTGTCCAAGCTCTGAATCAACAAACTTTCTCTGATTATAGGAACCGCTGCCGGATTCATATTTCCAAGTAAAGAAACACTACTCTCAATTGTTTCCTTTTCCTCAAAATCAACGGTCTCTATTTCCCGGTAAGACACACCAAAAAAATCAGAAATCTTGCGAATCGTAGATTGCTGAACATTCACCACCCGCCCTTCCAAAATGTTATATATCGTGGTCCGGGTCAGTCCGCTTGCAATGCATAAAGACAGCTGCGTCTCTCCACGGCTTTTTATCAAATACTTAATATTATTCTTCAAGTTCTCTGTTTTTTCTTTCTTGTACATTAAATATTAACCATTCACTTATCGCTTTAGCCATCTGCGCGCTTCAAATGAGACCACAAAGGGATCCCTTTATGATATCAGCATCCTACAAATGCAGCATATTGTACAAAAATCAATACCACGAACTCGACACTCAATCGTTAAACACTATTTTGCCCCCCCCTTGACCGACCACTCAGGAACTATATCCCACAATGTTTAACGAAACTTCCTACAGCAACTCACGTAGAAGGTTATTGCAAAACCAATTAAGCCGTGAATGAATCATTTAATTACAGATATGTTCATTTATTTGATTAATAAAATTGAATTTTCTGGTAATAAATCCACGAGCGGTCAGTCACGTACCGCCAAGGGACCGGCACCTACTTAGACCTTGCAAGGAAATTCAGCATGAAAAAGACCAATCAAAACACCCCGGAAACACCAGACCGCCCCGACCCGGTCAGCCCCTTTTTCACCATCGTCCCGAATGCCGACACCACATCCCTGCTCTGTCACGCCTGCGAAACCCTTGCCTCGCTGAATGTAATGACCACCGATCTGGCCAGCGAATTGGAAGGCTCACGCCGCAATGTGGCGCTGGCAATTCAGCAACTGGCCGTGCTGGGTGAGTTATTGGTAAATCGCGCACTAGACAACCTGGAGCCGCCCGTAGGGTTGCCTGCAGCTCCGTCGAACAACCAACGCTGATGAGTAGTCGCGTTTTGTGAACAGTTGGAGGTTTCTTGTCAGGAATCGACACCCGCGACATCCGGGCGCAGTGGAAGCAGTACCGCAGGCAAAACCGGACCAATGTCCTTTTCCCGCCGTAGCAACACCACGAAATAGGAAATTTCAGCGCCATATTAGGGAAACATCCTAACGCCAGCACCTGAGCAGCCAGGATAAGTTCGATCCTCCCACCCGTCACACGCTGGGTATCCCCAAGGACGAATAAGAAACGCTGATGAAAAAGCTCGGTTTCCCGGACACCCCGGACTTTTTGCCTATCCCCGAAGAACCGCCCGCCAAGGCGCAGCAACAAGCCTTCCAGGAGCCTCGTACGGCGGTAGCCGCCATTAATCCAAAGAATGAAATGGACACCGACGCACGCGGGGGAAAGAACCCAGGATTTGTGCACAACAAAAAATCCGCTACGCAGCTTGAAGGTTGCGTGTTCGCCAAGAGTTGCAACCTACCTGACGGGGTCATCAATCACAGCAACCCGAGCGGTTTTGTCCCGCTCGAGAAGCTGACCAATTACGGGGTGTGGGCCGTGCTGGGTACTGACGCAGCCATCACGACCGACGGCATCCCCCTGAAACTGCTGGGATGTTCGACCACGGAGGGTGTCATTGCCCAACGTCTCGGCGGGTCCCTTGCACTCGGTCTGCTATCAGGCTCAACGGCAGCTGACGCTGCGGTCGGGACTGTGGCGCTGCTGATGCCGAACGCGCAAATTGCTCCCGACAGTGCCCTCTACAAAAAAGACCAATATGCACAGCTGGATGCTGGACGAACCCGTGTGCGCATCAACGTGAAGACCTTGCCCGACGGCTCCGTCAGCGCTTACGGCTTCTACACCGGCGGAAAACAAGACTGGGAGTTTGTCCCGGTGATCAAAGCCACTCAAGAGGACGAGAAGTTTGTCGCCGAGATTGGCAATGGCATTCGCCTGATCTGGACGCCTGCGGCGAGTCCCGCGGACCCGCCGGGTATTCCGGCACTCGAAGGCACCTCGCTTCAGCCGACGATATGGGTTTATCCGTCCACCGAACAAGCGGAAAAGGTCCTGATGAACCCGGAGCATCCGCCGCAGTATCAGGACGCGATTATCTGGTTCCCATCGGATGCGGGACTTGAGCCGATCTACATCGCGCTCAATTAGGCTTTGATCCCGGTAGGATTACGGGAGCGGGCCAGGCTGTGTCGGGGATTTGGAATGCCCGGATTCGCCGGTACGGGACCTGACCAGCACCTGGGAGAAGTGTCCTATGGCGTCAGCAGCTCGACAAACGCCTTGGCCATGGGCGATGGCTGGCCTTTGCGCTGCACCAGCCACACCGCCGTCACCGCCTCCTGATCGAGCAACGTTCGGTAGACCACGCCATCGATGCGGATACGCTGGTACGAGGCTGGCAGCACTGAAACCCCCAGCCCGGCGGCCACCAGGCCGATGATGGTCATCGCCTCTGCGGCCTCCTGCGCGAAATGCGGGTTGAAGCCGGCCTCGCGGGCCAGGGTCAGCAGTTGGGCGTACAAACCGCTGCCGTAGGTGCGCGGGAAGAACACGAAAGGCTCTTCGGCCAACTGCGCCAGATGCAAACCGCGCTCGCTGCCTTCCACCAGCGGATGACCGGCACTCAGCACCGCGACCAGAGGCTCACGCATCAGTTCCACGACACTCAACGAATCAGGCAACGGCAGCGGACGCATCAACCCGACCTGGATCGACTCATCCACCAGCGCCTGCGCCACTTCGGTGCTGCTCATTTCCCGCAGGCTCAGGTGCACCGCTGGAAAGGCCTGGCGAAAGGCAAAAATCGCCTGTGGAATGCTGGCGTTGAACGGTGCCGAAGAGGTGAAGCCGATTTTCAACTCACCGAGTTCGCCCAATTGCGCCCGGCGGGCCACGTCCGCGGCTTTGTCCATCTGCGCCAATACCAGGCGCGCTTCATGCAGGAACAATCGGCCGGCTTCGCTCAGTTCGACCCGACGATTGGTACGCTCGAACAAGCGCGCGCCCACCTGCTGCTCCAACGCCTGAATCTGCTGGCTCAACGGCGGTTGCGAGATGCCCAACACCTGGGCGGCGCGGCCGAAGTGCAACTCTTCGGCCACGGCGATGAAGTAGCGCAGATGGCGCAATTCCATGAAAACCTCATTAGGTCGTAAAAGCTATCAAACAGGTCGAACAATATATTGGAAAGAATCATTAGCCAGCTATATTCTTTTTCCCATTGCCAGTCTTGGCTGCTTTTCCTCCCCGAGGTCCCGCGTGAAAGTTGCTGTCGCCACACTTGCCCAAGACCCCCCGCCCACAGCCCTGGATGAGGTCGTCGCGCAGCTTGAAGATGCCTATATCGAAAAAGGCACGCCGCTGTTCATGCGCACGGTGCTGGCGCTGTTCGCCGGCGGTTTTGCCACGTTTGCCCTGCTCTACTGCGTACAACCGATGATGCCGGTGCTGTCCCGGGAGTTCTCCATCAACGCGGCACAAAGCAGCCTGATCCTCTCGGTGTCCACCGCGATGCTTGCCTTTGGCCTGCTGATTACCGGGCCGGTTTCCGACCGTCTCGGGCGCAAGCCGGTGATGGTGGCGGCGCTGTTCTGCGCGGCCGCCAGCACCATCGCCAGCGGCCTGATGCCGACCTGGGAAGGGATTTTGTTAATGCGCGCGCTGGTGGGACTGTCCCTCAGTGGACTGGCTGCGGTCGCGATGACGTATCTGAGCGAAGAGATCCATCCGCAGCACCTCGGTCTGGCCATGGGCCTGTACATCGCGGGTAATGCCATTGGCGGCATGAGCGGGCGCTTGATCATTGGCGTGCTGATCGACTTCGTCAGTTGGCACATCGCGATGCTGATCATCGGCGCCTTGGCACTGATCGCGGCAACGCTGTTCTGGAAACTCCTCCCCGAATCGCGCAACTTCCGCGCCAGCAGCCTCAAGCCGCGCAGCCTGGTGAATGGCTTTGTCATGCATTTCAAGGATGCGGGATTGCCGTGGTTGTTTCTCGAGGCCTTCTTGTTGATGGGCGCCTTCGTGACGCTGTTCAACTACATTGGCTATCGTTTGCTCGCCGATCCCTATGATCTGAGCCAGGCCGTGGTGGGCTTGCTTTCTGTGGTGTACCTCTCGGGCATCTACAGCTCGGCGAAGATCGGTGCCCTGGCTGACCGCCTGGGTCGGCGTCGCGTGTTGTGGGCCACTATCGTGCTGATGCTCGCCGGGATCGCACTGACGCTCTTCACCCCGCTGTGGCTGGTGTTCCTCGGCATGCTGATGTTCACTTTCGGCTTCTTCGGCGCCCACTCGGTAGCCAGCAGCTGGATTGGGCGCCGGGCGCGCAAAGCGCGGGGCCAGGCCTCGTCGTTGTACCTGTTCAGCTACTACGCGGGCTCCAGCATTGCCGGTACGGCAGGCGGGTTCTTCTGGCATTACGCGGGATGGAACGGGATTGGCGGGTTTATCGTCGCACTGCTGCTGGTGGCATTGCTGGTGGCGCTGAAGCTGGCGAAGTTGCCGCCGCTCAAGCACGCCTGATAACCCCAAGTAATATAGCAAGGCGCACACCGCTCCCTGTAGGAGCGAGCTCGCTCGCGAAGAACTCAAAGGCACCGCGTTTATCCAGAATGCACGCGTTATCGTTGACGTTTTTCGCGAGCAAGCTCGCTCCTACAAAAGCTTGGCTGAACGGTAATACGGGGTTCTTCGGGCATTTTTTATTGGGCCGCGATCACTCGTGATACTGCGCTGACAGCTCATGCACCGCACGCAGGAACGCGCCGGCATGTTCTGGGTCGACTTCCGGCGTGATGCCGTGGCCGAGGTTGAACACATGTCCGGTGCCCTTGCCGTAGCTGGCGAGGATGCGGCCGACTTCAGTGCGGATTGCCTCGGGCTTGGCGTACAGCACCGTTGGGTCCATGTTGCCTTGCAGGGCGACCTGGTTACCGACGCGACGGCGGGCTTCGCCGATATCACAGGTCCAGTCCAGGCCCAGGGCATCGGCGCCGGCATCAGCGATGCTTTCGAGCCACAGGCCGCCATTCTTGGTGAACAGAATCACCGGGACCTTGCGGCCTTCGTGTTCGCGGATCAGGCCGCTGATGATTTTGCGCATATAAGCCAGGGAGAACTCCTGGTACGCCGCCGCCGACAGGTTGCCGCCCCAGGTATCGAAGATCTGCACCGCTTGCGCGCCGGCCATGATCTGGCCGTTGAGGTAAGAGATGACCGACTGCGCCAGTTTGTCCAGCAGCAGGTGCATGGCCTGCGGGTTGTCGTAGAGCATGGCCTTGGTCTTGCGGAAGTCTTTCGACGAGCCGCCTTCGACCATGTAGGTGGCCAGGGTCCACGGGCTGCCGGAGAAGCCGATCAGCGGTACGCGGCCGTTCAGTTCGCGGCGAATGGTGCTGACCGCGTCCATCACGTAACCCAGGTCCTTGTGGGGGTCGGGGATCGGCAGGGCTTCGATGTCGGCCAGGGTGCTGACGACTTTCTTGAAACGCGGACCTTCGCCGGTTTCGAAGTACAGGCCTTGGCCCATGGCATCCGGGATGGTCAGGATATCGGAGAAGAGAATCGCCGCGTCCAATTGTGGATAGCGATCCAGCGGCTGCATCGTGACTTCGCACGCAAACTCCGGGTTCATGCACAGGCTCATGAAATCACCGGCGTGAGCGCGGCTGGCACGGTATTCCGGCAGGTAGCGACCGGCTTGACGCATCATCCACACGGGGGTGACGTCCACGGGTTGCTTGAGCAGGGCACGAAGGAAACGGTCGTTCTTGAGGGCAGTCATGTCGGCATCCGCAAAAAAAGTACGGGCATTTTCTCAGAGCCGGACGTAAAAGGCACGGAGTGAGCCGTGCCTTTTGTCTATAGGGGCAATTTGTCGCGGGCATGAACGCGCCGCAAAGCAAATGTGGGAGGGGGCTTGCTCCCAATAGCAGTGTGTCAGTCAATGAATCTGGTGACTGATACACCGCTATCGGGAGCAAACCTCCTCCCACATTTTGATCCCATTTCCAGCTGGGATCAGGGTCAGACTTGAAGGTAATCCAGGATCCCTTCGGCGGCATTACGGCCTTCGAAGATCGCCGTTACCACCAGGTCGGAGCCGCGCACCATATCGCCACCGGCGAAGATTTTCGGGTTGCTGGT
The DNA here is from genome assembly GCF_900106045.1 of Pseudomonas mucidolens. NCBI lineage: Bacteria > Pseudomonadati > Pseudomonadota > Gammaproteobacteria > Pseudomonadales > Pseudomonadaceae > Pseudomonas > Pseudomonas mucidolens. Next base: position 4,478,294 of record NZ_LT629802.1, read on the forward strand.
CTGGTGTTTGTACTGGCCCAGTTCGGGCGCGACGACACGGCCCTGGCTGTCGGTCTGGATTTCGAACTGCTCGAACCACGGCGCTGGGCTCGGGCGGAAACCGAACGCGATGACCACGGCGTCAGCCGGGATGATCTCTTCGGAACCCGGGATCGGCTCGGGGCTGCGACGGCCACGGGCGTCGGGTTCGCCGAGACGGGTCTCGACCACCTTCACGCCCTCAACCTTGTCTTCACCGACGATAGCGATCGGCTGACGGTTGTAGAGGAATTTCACGCCTTCTTCCTTGGCGTTCTTCACCTCTTTGCGCGAGCCCGGCATGTTGGCTTCGTCACGCCGATAAGCACAAGTCACCGACTTGGCGCCCTGGCGGATCGACGTGCGGTTGCAGTCCATCGCGGTGTCACCACCGCCCAGCACCACGACCTTCTTGCCTTTCATGTCGACGAAATCTTCCGGCGACTTTTCAAAGCCCAAGTTACGGTTGACGTTGGCGATCAGGAAATCCAAGGCATCGTAGACACCCGGCAGATCCTCACCGGCAAAACCGCCCTTCATGTAGGTGTAGGTGCCCATGCCCATGAATACCGCATCGTATTCTTCGAGCAGTTGCTCCATGGTCACGTCTTTGCCGATCTCGGTGTTCAGGCGGAACTCGATGCCCATGCCGGTAAAGACTTCGCGACGATTGCTCAGCACGGTTTTTTCCAGCTTGAACTCGGGGATGCCAAAGGTCAGCAGGCCACCGATTTCCGGGTTCTTGTCGAACACCACCGGCGTCACGCCGCCACGCACCAGCACGTCGGCACAGCCCAGGCCAGCCGGGCCCGCGCCGATGATCGCGACGCGCTTGCCGGTCGGCTTGACCTTGGACATGTCCGGACGCCAGCCCATGGCGAACGCGGTGTCGGTGATGTACTTCTCGACCGAACCGATGGTCACCGCGCCAAAACCGTCGTTAAGGGTGCAGGCGCCCTCGCACAGACGGTCTTGCGGACACACCCGGCCGCAGACTTCCGGCAGAGTGTTGGTCTGGTGCGACAGCTCGGCGGCGGCGAGGATGTTGCCCTCTGCCACCAGTTTCAGCCAGTTGGGAATGAAGTTGTGCACCGGGCACTTCCATTCACAATACGGGTTACCGCATCCCAGGCAACGGTGGGCCTGATCGGCCGAGTGCTGGGGTTTGAAGGGTTCGTAGATTTCCACGAACTCTTTCTTGCGTTGACGCAACAGTTTCTTCTTCGGATCCTTGCGCCCGACATCGATGAACTGGAAGTCGTTATTCAGACGTTCAGCCATGTTAAAACCTCATCAAACTCTTCAGGCGCATATCACTGCGGGTTGGCACGGGTGCTGGAAAGCAACGATTTCAGGTTGGCAGCCTTGGGCTTGACCAGCCAGAAACGACGCAAGTAATCATCGAGGTTTTCAGCGAGGTTACGACCCCATTCGCTGCCTGTTTCCTCGACGTATTCGTCCAGCACGTGCTGCAAGTGGTTACGGTAGGATTCCATGGCTTCGCCGCTGATCCGCTGGATCTCGACCAACTCGTGGTTGACCTTGTCGACGAAGGTGTTGTCCTGGTCCAGCACATAGGCGAAACCGCCGGTCATGCCCGAACCGAAGTTGTAGCCGGTCTTGCCCAGAACGGCGACGAAGCCTCCGGTCATGTATTCGCAGCAGTGATCGCCAGTGCCTTCCACCACGGTGTGGGCACCCGAGTTACGCACGGCGAAACGCTCGCCGGCGGTACCGGCGGCGAACAACTTGCCACCGGTGGCGCCGTACAGGCAGGTGTTCCCGACAATCGCGCTGTCCTGCGTCTGGTAGACGCTACCGGCCGGCGGGACGATCACCAGCTTGCCACCCGTCATGCCCTTGCCGACGTAGTCGTTGGCGTCACCTTCCAGGTACATGTGCAGGCCACCGGCGTTCCAGACCCCGAAGCTCTGGCCGGCGGTGCCCTTGAAGCGGAATGTGATCGGCGCCTTGGCCATGCCTTGGTTGCCATGCTTGCGTGCAATTTCGCCGGAGATCCGTGCACCGATGGAACGGTCGCAGTTGCAGATATCCAGGGCAAATTCGCCACCGCTGGCGTCGTTGATCGACGAAGCGGCCATCTCGACCATCTTCTCGGCCAGCAGGCCTTTGTCGAACGGCGGGTTACGGTCCACTTCGCAGAACTGTGGTTTGTCCGCCGGAATGTGATCGCTGCCCAACAGCGGTGTCAGATCCAGGTGATGTTGCTTGGCGGTCTGGCCCTCGAGGATGTCCAGCAGATCGGTACGCCCGATCAACTCTTCGAGTGAGCGCACGCCCAACTTGGCCAGCCACTCTCGGGTTTCTTCGGCGACGTAGGTGAAGAAATTCACCACCATGTCGACCGTGCCGATGTAGTGATCCTTGCGCAGCTTTTCGTTCTGCGTCGCGACGCCGGTGGCGCAGTTGTTCAGGTGACAGATGCGCAGGTATTTGCAGCCCAGGGCGATCATTGGCGCGGTGCCGAAGCCGAAGCTCTCGGCGCCGAGGATGGCGGCCTTGATCACGTCGAGGCCGGTTTTCAGGCCGCCGTCGGTCTGCACCCGAACCTTGCCGCGCAGGTCGTTGCCACGCAGGGTCTGGTGAGTCTCGGCCAGGCCCAGCTCCCAAGGCGCGCCAGCGTACTTGATCGAGGTCAGCGGCGATGCGCCGGTGCCGCCGTCGTAACCGGAGATGGTGATCAGGTCGGCATAGGCCTTGGCCACACCGGCGGCGATAGTGCCGACCCCGGCTTCCGCTACCAGCTTCACCGAGACCAGCGCCTGCGGATTGACTTGTTTGAGGTCGAAAATCAGCTGCGACAAATCCTCGATCGAGTAGATGTCATGGTGCGGCGGCGGTGAAATCAGGGTCACGCCCGGCACCGCATAACGCAGTTTGGCGATCAGGCCGTTGACCTTGCCACCCGGCAGTTGGCCGCCTTCACCTGGCTTGGCACCCTGGGCGACCTTGATCTGCAGCACTTCGGCGTTGACCAGGTATTCCGGGGTGACCCCGAAACGCCCGGTCGCCACTTGCTTGATCTTCGAGCTCTTGATGGTGCCGTAGCGTGCCGGGTCTTCACCGCCTTCGCCGGAGTTGGAACGCGCGCCCAGGCGGTTCATCGCTTCGGCGAGAGCTTCGTGAGCCTCAGGCGACAAGGCGCCGAGGGAAATACCGGCGGAGTCGAAACGCTTGAGGATCGACTCCAGTGGCTCGACCAGGTCGATGTCCATCGGCGTGTCCAGGGTCTTCACCCTGAACAGGTCGCGAATCATCGACACCGGACGGTTATCCACCAGCGCGGTGTATTCCTTGAACTTGGCATAGTCGCCCTGCTGCACGGCGGCTTGCAGGGTGTTGACCACGTCCGGGTTGTAGGCGTGATATTCGCCACCGTGCACGAACTTGAGCAGGCCACCTTGCTGGATCGGCTTGCGCGCGCTCCAGGCTTCGCCAGCGAGGGCTTTCTGTTCAGCTTCGAGGTCGACGAAACGCGCGCCCTTGATGCGACTCGGCACACCACGGAAGCTCATGTTGCAGACTTCTTCCGACAGGCCGATGGCTTCGAACAACTGCGCGCCACGGTAGGACGTCACGGTGGAGATGCCCATCTTCGACAGGATCTTCAGCAGGCCCTTGGTGATGCCTTTGCGGTAATTCTTGAATACCTCGTAGAGGTCGCCCAGCACTTCACCGGTGCGGATCAGGTCACCCAGCACCTCGTACGCGAGGAACGGATAGACCGCCGAGGCGCCGAAACCGATCAGCACCGCGAAGTGATGCGGGTCACGGGCAGTCGCGGTTTCCACAAGGATGTTGGAGTCGCAGCGCAGGCCTTTTTCGGTCAGGCGGTGGTGGACCGCGCCGGTGGCTAGCGAGGCGTGGATCGGCAACTTGCCCGGCGCGATGTGACGGTCGGTCAGCACGATCTGGGTACGGCCGGCGCGCACCGCTTCTTCGGCCTGGTCGGCGACGTTGCGCACCGCGGCTTCGAGGCCAAGGCTTTCGTCGTAGTTCAGGTCGATGATCTGGCGGTCGAAGCCCGGACGCTCCAGGTTCATCAACGAACGCCACTTGGCCGGGGAAATCACCGGCGAGCTGAGGATCACACGGGAGGCGTGCTCAGGCGACTCCTGGAAGATGTTGCGCTCGGCACCGAGGCAAACTTCCAGGGACATGACGATAGCTTCGCGCAGCGGGTCGATCGGCGGGTTAGTCACCTGGGCGAACTGCTGGCGGAAATAGTCGTACGGCGTGCGAACGCGCTGGGACAGCACGGCCATTGGCGTGTCGTCGCCCATCGAACCGACGGCCTCGTAGCCTTGCTCACCCAATGGGCGCAGCACTTGGTCGCGCTCTTCGAACGTGACCTGGTACATCTTCATGTACTGCTTGAGCTGATCGACGTCGTAAAACGCCGAGCCGTGGTCGTTGTCCTCCATGGTCGCCTGGATGCGCAGGGCGTTCTTGCGCAGCCATTGCTTGTACGGATGGCGCGACTTCAAGCGGTTGTCGATGGCGTCGGTGTCGAGGATCTGCCCGGTCTCGGTGTCCACGGCGAGGATCTGGCCAGGACCGACGCGGCCTTTGGCGATGACATCTTCAGGCTGGTAGTTCCACACGCCGACTTCCGACGCCAGGGTGATGAAGCCATTGGTGGTAGTCACCCAGCGCGCCGGGCGCAGACCGTTACGGTCCAGCAGGCAGACGGCGTAGCGGCCATCGGTCATTACCACGCCGGCCGGGCCGTCCCACGGCTCCATGTGCATCGAGTTGTACTCATAGAACGCCCGCAGATCGGGGTCCATGGTCTCGACGTTCTGCCACGCAGGCGGAATGATCATGCGCACGCCACGGAACAGGTCAATGCCGCCGGTAACCATCAGTTCAAGCATGTTGTCCATGCTGGAGGAGTCGGACCCCACGCGGTTAACCAGCGGGCCGAGTTCCTCGAGGTCCATCAGGTCGTTGGCGAACTTGGTGCGACGGGCCACGGCCCAGTTGCGGTTGCCGGTAATGGTGTTGATCTCGCCGTTGTGGGCGAGAAAGCGGAAAGGCTGGGCCAGCGGCCATTTCGGCAGCGTGTTGGTGGAGAAGCGCTGGTGGAACACGCAGATCGCGGTTTGTAGGCGCTCATCGCTAAGGTCCGGATAGAAGGCGGTCAAGTCCGCCGGCATCATCAGGCCTTTATAAATGATGGTCTTGTGCGAAAAGCTGCAGATGTAGTGATCGGTATCCAGGGCATTGGCCACGGACGAGCGACGACGGGAGGTGAACAGCTTGATCGCCATGTCCTGGTCGCTCAGGCCGTCGCCTGCGATGAACACCTGTTCGATCTGTGGCAGGCGCTCCAGGGCCAGACGGCCAAGGACGCTGGTGTCGATCGGTACTTTGCGCCAGCCGACGAGTTGCAGGCCGGCAGCCAGGATCTCGCGATTCATGTTCTCGCGAGCCGCTTCGGCTTTCACCGGGTCCTGATTGAAGAACACCATGCCCACGGCGTACTGCTTGGGCAAATCGACACCAAAGGTTTCCTTGGCGATGGCGCGCAGGAACTGGTCGGGCTTTTGAATCAGCAAGCCGCAGCCGTCACCGGTCTTGCCATCGGCGTTGATCCCACCACGGTGGGTCATGCAGGTCAGGGCCTCGATGGCCGTTTGCAGAAGGGTATGACTGGGTTCGCCCTGCATATGGGCAATCAGGCCGAAACCGCAGTTATCCTTGAATTCATCGGGTTGGTACAGACCTGCTTTCATAGACACTTTCTCACCAGGCTGCCTCTTGTTTCGAGGCAAATTTCTTTTTAATTCAACCTGTTACCTTCCACACCGAACGTACGCCGGCTTAGCGGGGGGCAAAAGGGAGGTCATTGTACACACCGACACAGACGCTCACAAATTTGGCGACGAAATGTCGCAAATCTATGTCGCATCTATGAAAGGTTTAAAGCGATACGCTGTGCTAGTCAAAACTTTTTTAATTCTGACCGCCGCGACTCAAAACTACTGTGGCGCAGACACCACAAAGCGCGCGGTCCGCAGGGACTGCACGCACTTGGTGTTTTTTTGAGGTGCCGGGAGAGGCGGCCTGGGTAAGGCCGCCGAATCTTCAGCGAGTTGCTGCCAGTTCCTGTTGGACGCTGGCGACAGTGCGAGGCCAAGGTTTACCAGCCTGAACCTTCGCTGGCAAGGCCTTGATGGCGCTAACGGCTGCATCACGGTTGGCAAAGTTGCCGTAGGTGACCACATAGAACGGTTTGCCGTTGAGGTCCTTCTTGAAGTAGCGGTACTCGCCACCCTGTTCCTTGATGAAGTTTTGCGCGCTGGCTTCGGAACTGGTGCCAAGGATCTGGACCACATAGTTCTTCGCTGGCTGACTGCCATACCAGCCACTGCCGGCGGCAGCCTTGGCCACGGTTACCGGTTTTTCAGCAGGCTTGGCGGCCGGAGCAGGCTTCGGCGTCGGGGCAGGGACTGGAGCCGGCTTGGCCGCTGCAATCTGAGTCGGGGCTGGCGCGGGAGTCGGGGCTGGTGCCGGGTCGGCAGCCGCGCCAGACGGCGGAGCAACAGTGGTGACGGTCGGCGGAGTGCCGCTGGCGCCTTCCACCGGTACGCCGTCGTCGCCTTCGGCGATAGCGCCGGCTTCTTCCGCCAACGGGCCACGCATCACCGGCTGCCCCACCATTGGCAACTCAGTCGGCTGGCCAGAACCTGCAAACTCAACGGCTGGCGCATCATTAGTGGTCGGCTTGCCCAACGGCAACTGCGCCTGTTCGGTAGGCGCGCCTGGCGCTGTCGGTGCTTTGCTGCGACCTGGAATCAACCAGGCGGCGGCGACGGCAACCACGACAACAGCAGAAATGGCCAGTACGTGTTTCTTCGGCATGGTAAACCCCATCTTTGGACGCTTGACCGCTGAACGGCTGGCTATCATCGCTTCGATCATCGTATCCCGGGCGACCTGGTTGATGGTGCCCGGCCATCCATCGGAGCTTTCGTGAATATCAGAGATCTGCTGAGCGGAGAAAAGTTCGATGCCTTGCCCGGCGCCTTCAAGACGCTGGGCCAGATATTCGCGGGTTTCTTCTTCTTCGTAGGGCTGTAATTCGATGACATGGAAACGCTCTTCCTCGCCACCCAATTGCTCTAGATCGGCGATCAGCGACGACTCACCGAACAGGAAAACATGCGGACGACCTTCAGGCGTTCCGGCCGCCAGGGCCAGCAATGCATCCAGCGCCGATTCGTCGAGCTGCTCGGCATCATCCACCAGCAGATAAACTTCCTGGCCGGTCAGCCCCAGCTGGACTACCTGCTTGAGGATCGCTGTCGGCTCCGCATCCGAGACGTCAAGGGCCTGCGCAACCTGGCGCAGGACGCCTGCCGCGTCACCCGCGCCACGGGCGGAGACCACCACGCTCTGCACTGACTGTTTGTTGGTGCTGGCAACCAGCGCCTGACGCAACAGGGTCTTGCCGCTGCCCAGTGGCCCGGTGACCACCAGCAATAGCTGGCTGTAGCGCGCCAGGTGGTGCAGTTGCCCCAACACCGGCTTGCGTTGTGCAGGGAAAAACTTGAAACCAGGCACCCGAGGAGCAAAAGGGTCGTGGTTTAGCTGGTAATGGCCGAGAAACGCCTCGTCGGCATGCAAACTAGTCATCGGGATCTGGTTAACCTTTAAGCTGGGCCAGGAGGCGGTAATCCGCTCCCAACGTGGCCTGTAGAATCTCTTTCGGATAATCGTCGGTCACCACCGCTTCGCCCATTCGGCGCAACAGCACCAGACGCAAACGACCGTCGATCACTTTCTTGTCTATCGCCATGTGTTCGAGAAAATCAGCCTCGGTCATTTCCTCGGGAGGAATGACCGGCAACCCGGCGCGCTGGAACAGGCGGATACCACGGTCACGCTCTTGGACACTGATCCAGCCCAGGCGTTGCGACATCTCCAGCGCCATCACTGTGCCAGCAGCCACGGCTTCTCCATGCAGCCACACACCATAGCCCATGTGGGTTTCGATCGCATGGCCGAAGGTATGACCCAGGTTCAACGTGGCCCGCACGCCGGACTCACGCTCGTCGGCATTGACCACCAGCGCCTTGGCTGCGCAGGAGCGGGAAATCGCCTCGGTCAGCGCCACCTGATCCAGATTGCGCAAGGCATCGAGGTGCTCTTCAAGCCAGGCGAGGAACGGCTCGTCGCAGATCAGACCGTACTTGATCACTTCGGCCAGACCGGCCGATAGCTCGCGCGGCGGCAGCGTGTTGAGCGTCGCCGTATCGATCAGCACCGCATTGGGCTGATAGAACGCACCCACCATGTTTTTGCCCAGCGGATGATTGATCCCGGTTTTGCCACCCACCGATGAGTCGACTTGCGACAACAGCGTCGTGGGCACCTGGATGAAGTCCACGCCACGCTGGTAACAGGCCGCCGCAAAGCCGGCCATATCACCAATAACCCCGCCACCGAGTGCGATTACCGTGGTGCGGCGGTCGTGGCGAGCAGTGAGCAGGCCATCGAAGATCAATTGCAGGGTTTCCCAGTTCTTGAAGGCTTCGCCGTCGGGCAGGATCACCGAGATCACCGAATAGGCCTCAAGACTGCGACTCAGACGCTCGAGATAGAGCGGCGCCACCGTCTCATTGGAGATAATCGCCACTTGTCGCCCGGCAATGTGCGGTGCAAGCAACTCGGGCTGGTCCAACAAACCTTCGCCAATGTGGATCGGGTAGCTGCGCTCGCCAAGATCGACCTTAAGTGTCTGCATGTGTCCCCACGTGGAAGATGGAAGCAGGCATCCCGCCCTGCATTAACGTTGTCGGCAACCTCGAGACCCGACGCTGCCTGATGGCTCTACGCCACAACCCGGACGATCATGACGCGTCGCCGAGAATAGCGCATTTCGGCCCTGGCTTTAACGGGGCGGCAGTTGCTGCAAGCGATCAAGAATATCGAGAACCACCATTCGCGGTGGCCGCTCATCGGTTTGTACCACCAGATCGGCGATTTCCCGATAAAGCGGATCGCGCAGCGCCAGCAAATCGCGCAGGGTTTTCTCGGGGTTGGCCGTGCGCAGCAGTGGGCGATTGCGGTCACGCGCGGTACGCCCCACTTGTTGTTCGACCGATGCATGCAAATAGATCACCCGACCGCCGGCATGCAGCGCCCGCCGGTTCTCTTCGCGCATCACCGCGCCACCGCCAGTGGCCAGGACCACGCCGTCGCAACCACACAACTCGGCAATCATTGCCTGTTCGCGATCACGAAAGCCCAGCTCACCTTCCTTATCGAAGATCCACGGGATATTGGCGCCCGTGCGCAATTCAATTTCCTTATCGGAGTCTTTGAATGGCAGGCGCAGCTCTTTGGCCAGCAAACGGCCGATGGTGCTTTTTCCAGCCCCCATCGGTCCAACAAGAATCAAATTTCGCACAGAATCAACGACTCACAGCAATCGCCTGGTTATTCATAATACGCGGAGTCAGGAATACCAGCAGCTCGGATTTTTTCTCCGAGACCACATCCCGCCGGAAAAGGCGGCCAAGATACGGCACATCACCCAAAAATGGCACTTTATCTACCACGTTGCTTTGAGTTTTCGAGAAAACGCCGCCAATGACAATGGTCTCGCCATCCTTGACCAGCACCTTGGCATTGACCTCGTTTTTCTTGATGGGCGGCACGTCGTTGAGTTTATTCAGGTAGTCAGGCTCATCCTTGGTGACTTTCACCTCCATGATTACCCGGTCGTCCGGGGTGATTTGCGGCGTCACCTCCAGGGATAACGAAGCCTCCTTGAACGACACCGAGGTAGCCCCGCTGGAACTGGACTCCTGGTAGGGAATCTCGGTGCCCTTGAGGATCCGCGCGGTTTCCTTGTCGGACGTGACCACTTTGGGCTGCGAGACGATTTCACCGTTACCGGTTTTTTCCATCGCCGTCAGCTCCAGATCGAGCAGCACGTTATCGGTGATAAAAGCGATACCGAGGCCGGACGAGCCATTGACCACGCCCAAGTCGACAAACGGTGAACTGGGCGTACTCTCCGACTGCCCGGCCTCCTCTGAAGATCCGTTATTGATGCCGCCACCGCTCCAATTGCCCTTATTCTGTATCAGCCCTCCCCAGCGCACGCCCGTACTCTTGTCGTAATCGACATTGGCTTCGACGATCCGCGCCTCGATCATGACCTGGCGAATCGGAATATCCAGTTGCGCAACGATATGCCGCAACTCGTCCAGGCGCTCCTGGGTTTGGTAGACGATGATGTTGTTGGTCCGATCATCCACCGCCACCGAACCACGTTCATCGGACGCGCCTTCCAGGCCGCTCACCGACTGGAACAACTTGGCCAGTTGCGCGGCATTGGCATAGTTGACTTGCAGCAGCTCGCGCCGCAGCGGTGCCAGTTCAGTCAACTGCCTGCGCGACTCCAGAGCCCGCAACTCACGCTCGGCCAATTCCTGCGCCGATGCCACCAACAGCACGTTAGCGCTCACCCGCTTGTCCAACCCCTTGGCTTGCAGCACCAGATCCAGCGCCTGGTCCCACGGTACGTCTTTGAGACGCAAGGTAATCGAGCCGCCGACATCATCAGCGGCCACCAGATTGAGGCCGGCAACGTCGGCGATCTGCTGCAAGACAGCGCGGACCTCGATGTTCTGGAAGTTGAGGGATAATTTATCGCCGGTAAACGCGCCACGTCCGTTACTCAGCGACGCAGCACCAGGCGGTGGAAGTTGAATCAGCTCGACCCGATTGGGCACGGCGATGACCATCGGTGCTGCGAACGCTATCCATAGCGCCACACCGAAGGACGAAAAAGTCCTTTTCATTTTTTAGTTCCGTTATGAATTCACGTTCAAAACCAACGTTCGCGAGCGTTCCAGCCACTCGCCCTGTCCATCCGGAAAAAGCTCGACGATATCCACTTGCCCCTCATGGATCGCCACCACGCGCCCATGATCCCCACCCAGATAATCGCCCACCTCCAGGCGATGCACGCCCACAGTGCCGCGTAGCAGGGCAAACACCCGCGCCCCAAAGGTCAATGTACCGACCATCTGGAAATCATCGACAGCAAAACCTTCCAGAAACTGCCGGGGACGCCCTGGATCCGGCGCACGTCCAGGCCGACCGGCCGGACGACCAAGAGGTTTGTGCGGCGGCTGGAACGGGTCACGCAGGGACACCGGATCATAGACAAAGCGCCGGCCTGGAGCGGCCGCCAACGGCGCCTCCGCAGACGGCACGGGCACTTGCTGACGAATGACCTGCAATTGATCCTTCAACGCTTGCAGGTCGGCGTGATTTTCACAGCCCGCCAGGAATATCAGCGCCAACCCCAGGCACGCAGCATCGAGGCCGCTCATGGCAACGGCCTCGGAGCGCTGTAACGATAGGTCTTGGCCAACATCTTCAGGTGCAGCAACCCGGCATCCCGCCCACCGGCGGGGCGGATGAGGAAGTCATGCAAGGTGACGATGCGCGGTAACTCGGCCACAGCGCTGATGAAGGTCGCCAAGTCATGATAGGTCCCGATGAGGCTGATCTGAATCGGCAGCTCGGCATAGAGCGGCTGGACCTGCTCATCCAACAGCCTGAGCTCCTCCAGTGTCAAACCGCTGGTCAGCCCCAGGCGCGCAATATCTTCAAGCAGGCTGGGTACTTCGGTCGCGGAGGGCAATCGATGCAACTGCTCGGAAAATGCGCCGCGCATGACCTCAAGCTGACGGGACAAGACTTCAAGACGAGCGGACTGAACAGCTTTGTCGGCAAATTGTTCGCGCAATGCCAGCTCTCGAATTTCCTGGCGGTGCAACTGTTCCCGCGCCCCGTTCAGGTAAAAGGCGTCGCCCGACAGCCATAACAGACTGGCGAGCGCTCCTCCCACCAGCATCTTGGCAGGCCAGGGCCATTGGCCGGCAGCGTGGTACAGCGTGGAGAACAGCGGGACAACCGACCCCAGCGGGCCGGACAGCAGAGTCACTGCTCCGCCTCGCCTGAAGCCCTCTGACGTACCCTCAGCTGGAAGGCATTGCCAGCTCCCGCATCGTCGGCCCGCACATGCCGCAAGCCGGGATCCTGCAAGCCCGAGGACTCTTCCAGGCTGCGCATGAGGCGGGCAACATCGTGGGTGGAGGCCGCCGTTCCGCTGATCTCGACCGATGTTCCACTGACGCTGACTTCGTGCAACTGCACGCCATCGGGTACCGCACGGGCCAACTCGTCAAACAGCCGCCCGCCCGACGAGCGATCGCCTTGCAGGTCCTCGACAACCTTCATGCGCTCCATCAATTGCCGGCGCTGCTCACGCAGCTCATCAATGGTCTTGATCCGTGAATCAAGCACCGTGACTTGCTTGCTCAAGTGGTTATTACGGGCCACCTGGCGATCGATCGCCCGGTCGATGACACGATCTGCCAGCCATATGGCAGCCAGCACCACAAGCGCGACAGCCAACAAAAACACCAGAAAGTACTTGCGCCGGCGTTCAGCCTGTTCTTCGCGCCAGGGTAAAAGGTTGATTCTCGTCATCAATCAAAACTCCTGAGGGCCAGACCGCAGGCGACCCGCAATTCCTGGGCATCGGCAGCCCATTGTGCACTATTGATCCCACTCCCCGGTGCGATACAGGCAACCACTGTATCGGTCATCCGCGCCAGGGCAAACGCCTCGACATCCACTATTCGCGTGGCCAGGCCAGCCAGGGCCAGTACGGCTTCACGTGCCTCCACCTGCTCCTTGAGGCAGGCGGCAAGCAATACATCGACATAAGCAGGGTCACGCGACGATGGCCCCTGAACATGAAAGTCGATCGCCACCTCATCCAACGGATAAGGAATGTACTGATCGGCCTCACCTCGCACTCTCTGCTCCATTTCGCCAGGTTTCAGCCCGGCCTCCATCTCGACGACACGGGTAATCACCGACGGCCCCGCCACGGCCACGGCTGCATGCCTGATCGATGTTTGCGCCCGAGACAATGCCTTGGAAACGGTCTGCGCGACAACCTCCAGATCAAGGATATTGCTGTCGACCACGACACGCCCCGAAAAAGACTGGGTCGCATAGGCGCGCACCCTGTATCCGGCACCGGAACGCGCCAGTTCCAGCACGCTCACTCCCCTATCACTGATGTCGACACCCAGCACGGTATCGGCTCTTCGCCTGAAAAATCCCTTTACCATAAAACTCCCTAACGCTTTCCGTGTCTCAGGGTTGGTCAATGCCTTGAAGATGCATTCGGTCGGCTCGGTTGCGCGGCGCTCATGACGCCCCAAGTCGAAAAGTGCTTTAATGCCCAGCGTTTTTTTTCCGCTTTTTCTGCAGGTCGGGTCGCTCCATCGCTTGTCGTGTTTACCCCCGACACCTAACTCATTCTTTTCTCTGGAAATCCAAAAGCCTTGATTCGTCTGCTGAAGTTTTTCGGGTACTCCGTTGTCGCGATGGTTTGCGGGCTGTTGCTCGTGCTCAGCGGCGCCTATCTCTATCTTAGTCCGGGGTTGCCCTCGGTAGAGGCCCTGAGAAGCATCCAGTTGCAGATTCCTTTGCGGGTCTACAGCAGCGATGAAAAACTGATCGCGGAATTCGGCGAAATGCGCCGCTCCCCGATCAGCTTTGCCGATATCCCCCCCAATTTCATCAACGCCCTGCTGTCGGCCGAAGACGATAACTTCGCCAATCACCACGGCGTGGATCCCAGCAGCCTGATCCGGGCAACCACGCAACTGATAAAAAGCGGACACATTCAGTCGGGCGGTAGCACCATCACCATGCAGGTGGCGAAGAACTACTTCCTCACCAGTGAACGCAGTTTTTCCCGCAAGGCCACGGAAATCCTCCTGGCGCTGCAGATCGAACGCCAACTGACCAAGGATGAAATCCTTGAGCTGTACGTCAACAAGATCTATCTGGGCAACCGCGCCTACGGCATCGAAGCCGCCTCCCAGGTGTATTACGGCAAGTCGATTCGCGACATCAGCCTGGCACAGATGGCAATGATTGCAGGCCTGCCCAAGACCCCATCGCGCTTTAACCCGCTGGCCAACCCGGCCCGCAGCAAGGAGCGTCGCGACTGGATCCTGGGGCGCATGTACAAGCTGGGCAAAATCGACCAGAACACCTACGAAACCGCCGTAGCGGAGCCATTGAACGCCAGCTATCACGTGCAGACACCAGAAGTGAGCGCGCCGTATATCGCTGAAATGGCTCGCGCGGAGATGGTCGGGCGTTATGGCAGCGAGGCCTACACCGAAGGTTTCCGCGTTACCACGACCATTCCGAGCAACTTGCAGGAAATCGCCAACAACGCGGTCCATGAAGGCCTGATCACCTATGATCAGCGCCATGGCTACCGCGGCCCCGAATCGCGCCTGCCGGGCAAGACCTTGAGTGCCTGGACACTGGAGCTGGGCAAACAGCGCCCGATCAGCGGTCTCGAGCCGGCCATCGTTACCCAAGTGAATAAAGATGGCCTCCAGGTGCTGACCCGCAGCGGCGAAGCCCACGTGGCCTGGGACACGATGAAATGGGCACGTCCGTTCTTGAACACCAACAGCATGGGCCCGGTGCCCAAGCAGGCATCGGATGTGGCCCAAGTCGGCGACCTGATCCGCGTGCAGCGCCAGGCGGATGACAGCCTGAAGTTCAGCCAGGTCCCGGTCGCCCAGGGCGCACTGGTGTCACTCGACCCGCAGAACGGCGCCATCCGCGCCCTGGTGGGCGGCTTTGCCTTCGAGCAAAGCAACTACAACCGTGCGATCCAGGCCAAGCGCCAACCGGGTTCCAGCTTCAAGCCCTTTATCTACAGCGCGGCCCTGGACAGTGGCTACACCGCCGCCAGCCTGGTCAACGATGCACCTATCGTGTTTGTCGATGAGTATCTGGATAAAGTCTGGCGACCAAAGAACGACACCAACACCTTCCTCGGCCCAATCCGGGTCCGTGAGGCGCTGTACAAGTCCCGCAACCTGGTATCGATCCGCCTGCTGCAGGCGATGGGCGTGGGCAAGACCATCGATTACATGACCCGCTTTGGCTTCAACAAGCAGGATCTGCCGCCCAACCTGTCCCTGGCCTTGGGAACTGCAACCCTCACACCGATGGAAATCGCGACCGGCTGGAGCGTCTTCGCCAACGGTGGCTACAAGGTCACGCCTTACCTGATCGACAAGATCGAGAGCCGCAACGGCGAGACACTGTTCGTCGCCAACCCGCCCAGCGTCCCCAACGGCACCGCCGCCAGCGACGGCCTGGCCGCGCCGGCCAACGACGGCATCACCATCGAGCCTGCGCCGGGCACGACGCCCACGGACACTGCCCCGGCCCCAGCTGCGCAAACACCTGCAGTCGCGGAGCAGGTTGTCGACGGCC
The DNA here is from genome assembly GCF_900106045.1 of Pseudomonas mucidolens. Lineage (NCBI taxonomy): Bacteria > Pseudomonadati > Pseudomonadota > Gammaproteobacteria > Pseudomonadales > Pseudomonadaceae > Pseudomonas > Pseudomonas mucidolens. Next base: position 4,493,693 of record NZ_LT629802.1, read on the forward strand.
GCACCGTCTATATCCTCAACAGCATTCTGCAAGACGTGATCAAACGCGGCACCGGACGTCGCGCCCTGGCCCTGGGTCGTACTGATCTTGCAGGCAAGACCGGTACCACCAACGAGTCCAAGGATGCGTGGTTCTCCGGCTATAACGCGGATTACATCACCACCGTCTGGACCGGTTATGACCAGCCGGAAAGTCTCGGTCGGCGGGAGTATGGCGGCACCGTCGCACTGCCGATCTGGATGAGCTACATGGGCGCGGCGCTCAAGGACAAACCGACCCACAACCTGCCTGAGCCCGAAGGCATCCTGAGTTTGCGGATTGATCCAGTCAGTGGTCGAACCGCGGTACCAGGCACGCCGAACGCGTACTTCGAACTGTTCAAGAGCGAAGACACGCCGCCGTCGATCAGTGAACTGGGGAATGGCATTGCCCCAGGCAGCCCATTGCCGGCCGACGAAGCGGCGCCGATTGATTTGTTCTGACTCAATCTGCGGCCTGACACAAAACCAAGGTGGGAGCGCTTGCTCGCTCCCACATTTAGATGATCGCCAGATAACAAAAAGCCCCGACTCGCGAGAGCCGGGGCTTTTTCTTGGTGCGCTACAAGGACTTAACCGCTGAACACATCATCCACGCTTTGCAGCGGGTAGTGCTTCGGATACGGCAGGGTCGCCACACCGGTCTCGATCGCGGCTTTGGCCACGGCATCGGAGATCAGGGTGATCAGGCGCTTATCCATGGGTTTCGGGATGATGTACTCACGCCCGAACTCCAACTTGGTGCCGCCGTAAGCGTCGCACACGTCCTGAGGTACCGGCAGCTTGGCCAGTTCGCGCAGGGCGTTGGCGGCCGCCACTTTCATTTCTTCGTTGATGCGCTTGGCGCGAACGTCCAGGGCACCACGGAAGATGAACGGGAAGCCCAGTACGTTGTTGACCTGGTTCGGGTAGTCCGAACGACCGGTGGCCATGATCACGTCGCTACGGGTGGCATGCGCCAGTTCCGGCGAGATTTCAGGATCAGGGTTGGAGCAGGCAAACACGATCGGATTCGGCGCCATGGACTTCAGGCCTTCGGCGCTCAACAGGTTCGGACCGGACAGGCCGACGAACACGTCAGCACCGTCCAGCGCTTCAGCCAGGGTGCGCTTGGAGGACGGATGGGCAAACATCGCCTTGTACTGGTTCAGATCGGTACGCTCGGACTGGATCACGCCCTTGCTGTCGACCATGTAGATGTTTTCCAGCTTGGCGCCCATGCTGATGATCAGCTTCATGCAGGAGATGGCCGCAGCGCCAGCGCCGAGGCAGACGATCTTCGCGTCAGCCAGGGTCTTGCCGGCAATTTCCAGGGCGTTGATCATGCCGGCCGCGGTAACGATCGCGGTGCCGTGCTGGTCATCGTGGAATACCGGGATGTCACATTGTTCGATCAGGGCCTTTTCGATCTCGAAGCACTCAGGTGCCTTGATGTCTTCCAGGTTGATGCCACCGAAGGTGATGGAAATGCGTTTTACGGTGTCGATGAAAGCTTGTGGGCTTTCGGAGTCAACTTCGATGTCGAATACGTCGATGCCGGCAAAGCGCTTGAACAGCACGCCCTTGCCTTCCATGACCGGCTTAGAAGCCAATGGCCCGAGGTTGCCCAGACCGAGAATCGCGGTGCCATCGGAAATGACTGCAACCAGATTGCCCTTGCCGGTGTATTTGTAGGCCAGTTCGGGATCGCGGGCGATTTCGCGCACAGGCTCTGCTACACCGGGGCTGTACGCCAGCGACAGGTCGCGCGCGGTAGCAGTGGCTTTGGTGAGCTCGACACTCAGCTTTCCTGGACGAGGATGGGCGTGATATTCGAGAGCGGCAGTTTTCAAATCAGACATATCGGCATTCCGCTTTTTACTGTTAGACGACGGACCGCCGAGGATACGCGTGTCGCAAAGTCCCTACAAGACTGGGCAGTCACAGGTGTCAAGAGCCCTACCCTACGACTTTTGGCCAAGAGCCACGGCCCGCAAGGGCTCAACTGTTCACAATCAGCCAAAAAAATGTCTACAATTTTTTCTCAGGGCGCCACTTGCAACATCCCAGGATCGGTCAAGGGCAGCAGCCAGCGAGCCTGACCTTTTTTCAAACCGCCGCGTCGGGAACGATCCAACACCCAGCCCCGGGCCTCGATATGCTGGCCCTGCAGGCGCTTGAGCGAGACGCTGTCGAAGTGTTTCACCAGATTGGGTGCAATTCGCAATACCAGCGAGTCCTGCAATTCGATCCAGATTCCGCCACGATTGCGTTCGACCTTGCTCACTCGCCCACTGACCACCGCGAAGCCGGAACGCTCGATCTGCGTGACCTTTTGCACCGGCGACTGCCGCCACAGCCCCAATCGGGCCTGACGGGCGCTGCGCTCGGCAGCCTGCTGGCAGGCAACCAGATCGACGTTAGGCGCGACCGCCACCAGAAAACCCAGGCCTTCGGCGAGTAACCGGGCCTCCAGATTGGCACCGCTGGCGTCATAAAGGTGCGCCAGGGTCCGCCCGTAACGGTCCTTGCTCTCACGCCCGAGAACCATGCCCACCCGGCCGTCGCTGGCGTCAACCAGCGCTTGCAAGCGCTGGCGCGCGGCCACGGCGAAAGGCTCGTCGGAACGGCCTTTCTTGCCGGTTTCCGGGGCGTTGACACCGATCATCCGCACACTGCGGCCGTCTGTCAGGCGCACGGTGTCGCCATCCACCACCCGCTGGACCTTGAAGGTACCGATGGCGGCCGGCGCCGGGCAAAACACCTCGGCCTGGACGGGCACCAGCCAAGTCGCGGACACAAAAAAGGCGCCCGCAAGGGGCGCCTTCTTTACCAACGAAGAAAAGCCGCGCAGGCTTTTCACGTGGCTTGCCTTACTCAGCTGCAGCAGGAGCTTTAGCTTTACCGAAAGCACCGAAACGGTCAGCGAAGCGCTGTACACGACCGCCAGTATCCAGAGTCTTCTGCTTACCGGTGTAGAACGGGTGGCACTCGTTGCATACGTCAGTACCCAGTGGCTTGCACAGGTTCGAACGGGTTTCGAACTTGTTACCGCAGCTGCAGGTTACTTCGATGGTTTCGTATGCTGGATGGATATCGGCTTTCATGGTGTATTCCTCGAGGCTAGCGTGCCGCCACTCAACACTATTGTCGAATACCGCACGTAATTAGGCCGCGGATTCTACCAGACCTTTTTAAACGCGCAAGCCGCGTGACCGGCCCTTTCATCAGAAAACCGCACGATAATTGCGGCGCAGACCGCCTCTCGCGGGAACCAGGCCGGCCATCAGAGGCGGGACACCTCCATCACCGGTCTGCTAGGCTCGCGACCTTCTTCACCTCCTGCTGACGAGAATTTCACGCGTGCCCGACGCCATTTTGCGCCTCGCCCTGCCTTCGCCCCTGCGCCGCCTGTTCGATTACCGAGCCCCGGCCGGCGTATTGCGCTCGCAATTGGCACCTGGGATGCGCGTGCGGGTGCCGTTCGGGCGCCGCGAGATGATCGGCATCCTGGTGGAAATCGCCGACCACAGCGAAGTCCCCGCCGAAAAACTCAAGCCGGCCCTGGCCCTGCTGGACACCACGCCACCGTTGCCGCCAGCGCTGTTCAAACTGTGCCTGTGGACGTCGCAGTATTACCAGCACAGCCTGGGCGACACCCTGAGCTGGGCGCTGCCGGTGCTGTTGCGTCAGGGCGAACTGGCCGAAGCGCGCCAGGAACGCTTCTGGTCAATCGCCCCCGGCGCACGCCTCGACGACCCGCGCATCGCCCGCGCCCCGCGTCAACGTGAAGCCCTGGCAACCCTGGCGCAACACCCCCACGGCGTGGCACACCAGCTCTTGAGCAAGCTGATGCTGAGCAAGGACAGCCTCGACCTGTTGCTGGCCAAGGACCTGGTGCAAGTGCAAGTGCGCCGACACGCGCCCGGCGAGCGCCATGAACACTGGCTGGCCCAGCCGGAGCTGCCGCTTAACCCGGAGCAGCGCGCCGCCTTCGAGGCCATCAGCGCGAGCGCCGACAGTTTTCATGCGTTCCTGCTGGCCGGCGTGACCGGCAGCGGCAAGACCGAAGTCTATTTGCAGTTGATCCGCGAAACCCTGGAAGCCGGCAAACAGGCATTGGTGCTGATCCCCGAGATCAACCTCGGCCCTCAGACCCTGGCGCGTTTCGAACAGCGCTTCAATGCACGGATCGCCCTGGTGCACTCGGCGGTCAACGACCGCGAGCGCCTGGAGTCGTGGCTGGCGGCGCGCGACGGCGAGGCCGACATCATTATCGGCACCCGCTCGGCGCTGTTCACACCGATGAAGAACCCGGGCCTGATCATCATCGACGAAGAACACGACGGCTCCTATAAGCAGCAGGAAGGTCTGCGCTATCACGCCCGCGACCTGGCACTGGTACGGGCGCGCCAGGAAAATATCCCGATTGTGCTGGGCTCGGCGACACCCTCGCTGGAAAGCCTGCACAACGCCCACACCGGACGTTACGGCCTGCTGCACCTGAATGAGCGCGCGGGTGGCGCCAAGCAACCGCGCTTCCTGCGCCTGGACGTGAAAAGCCGCCCGCTGGACAGCGGCATTTCCGGACCGATGCAACAGGCCATTGGCCAGACTCTCGCCGCCGGCCAGCAAGTGCTGGTGTTCCTCAACCGCCGGGGCTTCGCGCCGACGTTGCTGTGCCACGACTGCGGTTGGATGTCAGAGTGCAACCGCTGCGATGCACGGATGACCGTGCACCAACGTTCCGGCGAGTTGCGCTGCCATCACTGCGGCCATGTTGAACGGGTGCCGCGCCATTGCCCGCAGTGTGGCAAGGTCGACTTGCGTCCGGTTGGCGCGGGCACCGAGCGCGCCGAAGAGCGGTTGGGAATCCTGTTCCCCGACTATCCGGTATTGCGCGTGGACCGCGACAGTACATCGCGCAAGGACGCGATGAATCAATTGTTCGCAACGATCCAGAAAGGCCAGCCGTGCATTCTGGTAGGCACGCAGATGCTTGCCAAAGGGCATCACTTTCCACGGGTGACACTGGTGTCGATCCTGGATGCCGACGGCGGGTTGTTTTCCGGGGACTTTCGGGCCAGTGAACGCATGGCGCAATTGATCGTCCAGGTCGCCGGTCGTGCAGGGCGTGCGGAAGAGCCCGGCAAAGTGATCATCCAGACTCACCTGGCAGATCATCCATTGTTGATCCAACTGACCGAGCAAGGCTACTTCGCCTTCGCCGAGCAGGCCCTGAGCGAACGCCGCGGCGCCGGCCTGCCGCCGTTTGCGCACCTCGCCCTGTTGCGCGCCGAGGCCCATAAACCGGGGCAGGCCGAGGGTTTTCTGGATCAGGCCTGCAGCGAGGCGGAACGTTTGCTGGATGAACTGGGGCTGACCGGCATCGAGTTGCTGGGTCCTGTGCCGGCACCGATGGAGCGGCGTGCCGGACGTTATCGCGCGCAGCTACTCTTGCAAGCGAGCGCCCGGGCGCCGCTGCATCGCCTGTTAAGCAGCTGGTTACTTGCGCTGGAGCAAATGCCCAGCGGTCGTCAGGTGCGATGGTCGCTGGATGTGGACCCGGTAGATTTGTATTGATCGCTCCACTGTAGGAGCGGGCTTGCCCGCGAAAAACCCCAGAGCGCCACGTTAAATCAGTAAACCAGCGTTATCGTTGACGATTTTCGCGGACAAGTCCGCTCCTACAGGGAGCAGGGTCATCTTTAAAGGCTCCACAGGTCCGGAACGGTTGGCAAGCCCGCCCTCGCAACGGATAATGTCCAGTTTTTCCACCTGCGCATCGCGCGCCGCCGCTTGCGGTCGATAGAGAACACCATGAAAGACACCATTCGCCAGCTGATCCAACAAGCCATCACCCAACTCGTCAACGAAGGTGTGTTGCCTGAAGGCCTGACGCCGGCGATCCAGGTGGAAAATACCCGCGACAAGACCCACGGCGACTTCGCCAGCAACATCGCGATGATGCTGGCCAAGCCTGCGGGCATGAAACCGCGAGACTTGGCGGAAAAAATCATCGCCGCATTGCCTGCCGACCCACAAGTCAGCAAGGCTGAAATCGCCGGCCCGGGCTTTATCAATATTTTCCAGAACACCCAGGCCCTGGCCGCGCGCCTCGACGCCGCGCTGGCCGATGCGAACATCGGCGCGCGCAAGGCCGGCAATGCCCAGCGTGTGGTCATTGACCTGTCCGCCCCCAACCTGGCCAAGGAAATGCACGTTGGCCACTTGCGGTCGACCATCATCGGTGACGGCGTGGCGCGAGCCCTGGAGTTTCTCGGTGACACTGTGATCCGCCAGAACCACGTGGGCGACTGGGGCACCCAGTTCGGCATGCTGATGGCGTACCTGCAGGAAAACCCGATCACCAGCAACGAGTTGTCGGATCTGGAAAATTTCTACCGTGCCGCCAAGAAACGTTTCGACGAATCCGAAGAATTCGCCGACCGCGCCCGCGGCCTAGTGGTCAAGTTGCAAGCCGGCGACGCCGAATGCCTGGAACTGTGGAACCGCTTCCGGGATATTTCCCTGTCCCACTGCCAGGAAATCTACGAACTGCTGAACGTCAAGCTGAGCATGGCTGACGTAATGGGCGAAAGCGCCTACAACGACGACCTGATCAACGTGGTCAACGACCTCAGGGCCAAAGGCCTGTTGGTAGAGAGCAACGGCGCCCAGTGCGTGTTCCTCGAAGAATTCAAGACCGCCGACGGCGAGCCGCTGCCGGTGATCATCGTCAAGGCCGACGGCGGCTACCTGTACGCCACCACCGATCTGGCGGCCGTGCGCTACCGCAGCAGCGTGCTGAAAGCCGATCGCGCCCTGTATTTTGTCGATCAGCGCCAGGCCCTGCACTTCCAGCAGGTGTTCGAAGTGGCGCGCCGCGCCGGCTTCGTCACTCACCCGATGCACATGGAACACATGGGGTTCGGCACCATGAACGGCGCCGACGGCCGTCCGTTCAAGACCCGCGACGGCGGCACCGTAAAGCTGATTGACCTGCTGAACGAAGCCCAGGAGCGCGCCTACAACCTGGTGAAGGAAAAGAACCCGGAGTTGGCCGAGGTCGACCTGCGCAACATCGCCCGCGTGGTGGGTATCGGCGCGGTGAAATACGCCGACCTGTCGAAGCACCGCACCAGCGACTACAGCTTCAACTTCGAACTGATGCTCAACTTCGAGGGCAACACCGCGCCCTACCTGCTGTACGCCTACACCCGCGTGGCGGGTGTATTCCGCAAGCTGGGCAAGGATTTCAGCGAGGTCGAAGGCCAGATCATTCTTCAAGCGTCCCACGAACAGGAACTGGCGGCCAAGCTGGCGCAGTTCGGTGAGGTGCTCAACAGTGTGGGCGAGAAAGGCACGCCGCATATTCTGTGCACTTACCTGTACGAAGTCGCCGGATTGTTCTCCAGCTTCTACGAAAACTGCCCGATCCTGAGCGCTGAAGACGAAGCGCAAAAGCAAAGTCGCCTGCGCCTCGCCGCGCTGGCTGGACGGACCCTCAAGCAAGGCCTGGAATTGTTGGGCCTGGAAACTCTGGAGCGTATGTAAGTTGGCTGCCAAGAAAAAACCTGCACCCAAGCGCGGCGCCAGCCGCTACCAGGCACCGGCAAAAAAACCGATCCCGGGCTGGATGTGGCTGGTCATCGGCTTGACGGTCGGCGCGTTCATCGTGTTCCTGATGAAGCTCGAGCCGGGCCAGGGTGATGACGTCAAGCGGGTCAAGCAGGAACAGCGCAAGGCCAAGATCGCCGAAGCCAACAAGACACCGCCAAGTCCGACAGCACCAGTGAAGCCCAAGTATGACTTCTACACCCTGCTGCCGGAATCGGAAGTCATCGTGCCGCAGGACGCCGTGCCGGAGAAAACCCTGCCGACGCCGCAAGTGCCGGTAGTACCGACGACACCGGTCACTCCAGCGGAGGCTGCGAAAATCGACACCGCGCGCGCCCAGGCCGCGCTGGCCGGGATCACCCCGCCGCCGGCACCGCCCGTCGCCACCACAAAAGCAGCACCGGTGACCAAGTTCTTCCTGCAAGCGGGCTCATTCCCCAAGCAGGCGGACGCGGATCGGGTGCGGGCGCAGATCATCCTGCTGGGGCAGTCCGTGACGGTAGAGTCCGGGACGGTGAAAGAGGCGACCTGGTATCGCGTGCTGGTGGGGCCATTCAGCAACCGCGAACAACTGACCGTAGCCCAGAAACAACTGGCCGGCGCAGGGTTCAACAACTTGTTGCTACAGCAACGCCGGAGCCGCTGATCTAACACCGCGCGGGTGCACATGGCACCCTGTGGGTGAGGGACTTGCCCTGTGGAGTGAGGGTTTGCCCTGTGGGAGTGGGCTTGCCCTGTGGAGTGAGGATTTGCCCTGTGGGAGTGGGCTTGCCCTGTGGAGTGAGGATTTGCCCTGTGGAATGAGGGCTTACCCTGTGGCGAGGGGGCTTGTCCCCCGCTGGGCTGCGAAGCAGCCCCACCCAACGGTAAATTTCCAGACAAGCGGTGCGGTCTGTTTCGGGCCGCTGCGCGCCCCAACGGGGGACAAGCCCCCTCGCCACAGGACAAGCCCCTTCGCCATACTCCTACGGTTGAAATCTCCTTCATTACCCCCATATCAGTTTCCACAGGGCATTTTCGCCCCGCAGCGTGGAGACTCTCCCCTTGACCACCATCGTTTCAGTTCGTCGCCACGGCAAAGTCGTCATGGGCGGCGACGGCCAGGTTTCCCTTGGCAATACCGTGATGAAAGGCAACGCGAAAAAAGTGCGTCGCCTGTACCACGGCCAGGTCCTCGCCGGCTTTGCAGGTGCCACCGCTGACGCCTTCACCCTTTTCGAGCGATTCGAAGGCCAACTGGAGAAGCACCAGGGCCATCTGGTTCGCGCCGCCGTCGAACTCGCCAAAGAATGGCGCACCGACCGCTCCCTCAGTCGCCTGGAAGCCATGCTCGCGGTCGCCAACAAAGACGCCTCGCTGATCATTACCGGTAACGGCGATGTTGTAGAACCCGAACAAGGTTTGATCGCCATGGGCTCCGGCGGCGGCTACGCTCAAGCGGCAGCCAGCGCCTTGCTGAAGAAAACCGACCTGTCGGCGCGAGAAATCGTCGAGACAGCCCTCGGTATCGCCGGCGACATCTGCGTCTTCACCAACCATAACCTGACCATTGAGGAGCAGGACCTCGCGGAATAAGCCGTCGGCTTTTTCCTGCTTGAGGACCGCACACCATTATGTCCATGACTCCCCGCGAAATCGTCCATGAACTCGATCGCCATATCATCGGCCAGGACGATGCCAAACGCGCCGTAGCTATCGCCTTGCGTAACCGCTGGCGCCGGATGCAACTGCCCGAAGAACTGCGCGTTGAAGTAACCCCCAAAAACATCCTGATGATCGGTCCTACAGGCGTCGGTAAAACCGAGATCGCCCGTCGCCTGGCCAAACTGGCCAATGCGCCGTTCATCAAGGTCGAAGCGACCAAGTTCACCGAAGTCGGCTATGTCGGCCGTGACGTCGAGTCGATCATCCGTGACCTGGCCGATGCCGCGCTGAAACTGCTGCGCGAACAGGAAATGACCAAGGTCAGTCATCGCGCCGAAGATGCCGCCGAAGAACGCATCCTCGATGCTCTGCTGCCACCGGCACGCATGGGCTTCAACGAAGACTCGGCACAGAGCCAGGACTCCAACACGCGGCAGCTGTTTCGCAAGCGCCTGCGTGAAGGTCAGTTGGACGACAAGGAAATCGAGATCGAAGTCGCCGAAGTCTCTGGCGTCGATATTTCCGCGCCGCCTGGCATGGAAGAAATGACCAGCCAGTTGCAGAATCTGTTCGCCAACATGGGCAAGGGCAAGAAGAAAAGCCGCAAGCTCAAGGTCAAGGAAGCGCTGAAACTGGTACGTGACGAAGAAGCCGGGCGCCTGGTCAATGAGGAAGAACTCAAGGCCAAGGCCCTGGAAGCGGTCGAGCAGCACGGCATTGTGTTTATCGACGAGATCGACAAGGTCGCCAAGCGCGGCAATTCCGGCGGTGTCGATGTATCCCGCGAAGGCGTGCAGCGCGACCTGCTGCCGCTGATCGAGGGCTGCACCGTCAATACCAAGCTGGGCATGGTCAAGACCGACCACATCCTGTTTATCGCTTCGGGTGCGTTCCACCTGAGCAAACCAAGCGACCTGGTGCCAGAGCTGCAAGGCCGCCTGCCGATTCGCGTGGAGCTCAAGGCGCTGACGCCAGGTGACTTCGAGCGCATCCTCAGCGAGCCGCACGCGTCGCTGACCGAGCAGTATCGCGAACTGCTGGGAACCGAGGGCCTGGGCATCGAGTTCCAGGCGGATGGCATCAAGCGTTTGGCGGAGATCGCCTGGCAGGTCAACGAAAAGACCGAGAATATCGGTGCCCGTCGCCTGCACACCTTGCTTGAGCGCCTGCTCGAGGAAGTCTCCTTCAGCGCGGGCGACATGGCGGGGGCGCAGAACGGCGAGACGATCAAGATCGACGCCGAGTACGTCAACAGCCACCTGGGCGAATTGGCCGAGAACGAAGATCTGTCTCGTTATATCCTGTAGGCCTCACGCAGGACCGCTTTGCTCTGAAGTGGGAGCGGCGGTGCGACGATTCGCGAGCAAGTCGAATCGTCGCACCGCCGCTCCCACATTGTTGAGCCGGTTCCTTCAGGATCATCTCTGGGCGGATACCCAATGTCTAAGCTTCCTACCGCGATAAATCTGCACAAAGCCTCCAAAACCCTGGCGCTGACCTACGGCCCAGACGAGGTCTATCACCTGCCCGCCGAATTTCTGCGCGTGCACTCCCCTTCCGCCGAGGTCCAGGGCCACGGCAAACCGATCCTGCAATTCGGCAAGCTGAATGTCGGCTTGAGCAAGATCGAACCCGCCGGACAGTACGCACTGAAATTGACCTTCGACGACGGTCATGACAGCGGATTGCTCACCTGGGATTACCTTTATCAGCTTGCCGTGCGTCAGGACGTTCTGTGGGCCGATTATCTTGCCGAACTCAAGTCAGCCGGAAAAACCCGCGATCCCAACGAGTCGGTCGTCAGACTGGTGCTCTAACTCAAGCCTCTTACTCATTAGTAAGCATTTTCTAATTTCATCTGCTTGAATGCCCTGTCGTGTGGCCAATGAATGGCCCGCTTGCGAAAAAAATTAAACTCGGGTAACCAATGGAACTGGCAAGTTCCCTGCATTTGACGATGCGGTCTCAACGGTCACCCGAGCAGCAGTACCAGACTGGTGTTGTGCGCCGACACGTGGTGCGCAGCGGTACCTGGTACTCGTCTTTCGGACAATGGAGCGTCGTAGATGAGTAACAAGAACAACGATGACTTGAAACGTCAGGCCTCGGAAAACACCTTGGGGCTGAACCCGATCATCGCGTTACGGAAAAAGGATTTACTGGCTTCTGCTCGAATGGTGCTGACCCAGGCCATCAGGCAACCGTTGCACAGCGTCAAGCACGTCGCACACTTTGGCGTCGAATTGAAGAACGTGGTGTTCGGCAAATCCGAACTTGCGCCCGAGAGCGATGACCGTCGTTTCAATGACCCGGCGTGGAGCCAGAACCCGCTCTACAAACGTTATCTGCAGACCTATCTGGCATGGCGCAAGGAACTGCACGACTGGATCGGTGACAGCAATCTGTCAGAGCAGGACATCAGCCGCGGGCACTTCGTTATCAATCTGATGACCGAAGCCATGGCCCCGTCCAACAGCGCCGCCAACCCCGCCGCCGTCAAACGCTTCTTCGAAACCGGCGGCAAGAGCTTGCTCGATGGCCTGTCGCACCTGGCCAAGGACATGGTTCATAACGGCGGTATGCCGAGCCAGGTCAACATGGGCGCCTTTGAGGTGGGCAAGAGCCTGGGCACCAGCGAGGGCGCCGTGGTGTTTCGCAACGATGTGCTGGAGCTGATCCAATACAAGCCGATCACTGAACAGGTGCATGAACGCCCGTTGCTGGTGGTGCCGCCGCAGATCAACAAATTCTATGTCTTCGACCTGAGCCCGGATAAAAGCCTGGCGCGTTTCTGCCTGCGCAATAACCAGCAGACGTTTATCGTCAGTTGGCGCAACCCCACCAAGGCTCAGCGCGAGTGGGGCTTGTCGACCTATATCGAGGCGCTGAAGGAAGCGGTCGACGTGGTAACGGCGATTACCGGCAGCAAGGACGTCAACATGCTCGGCGCCTGCTCCGGCGGCATCACCTGCACCGCCCTGCTCGGCCATTACGCCGCGCTGGGGGAGAAAAAAGTCCACGCGCTGACGTTGTTGGTAAGCGTGCTCGACACCACCCTGGACACTCAAGTGGCGCTGTTCGTCGACGAACAGACCCTGGAAGCGGCCAAGCGCCACTCCTATCAAGCGGGTGTGCTGGAAGGTCGTGACATGGCCAAGGTGTTTGCCTGGATGCGCCCCAATGACCTGATCTGGAATTACTGGGTCAACAACTACCTGCTGGGCAACGAGCCTCCGGTCTTCGATATTCTGTTCTGGAACAACGACACCACGCGCTTGCCCGCCGCCTTTCACGGCGACCTGATCGAGCTGTTCAAAAATAACCCGCTGGTACGCCCGAATGCCCTGGAAGTGTGCGGCACCCCCATCGACCTCAAGCAGGTGACCGCCGACATTTACTCACTGGCGGGCACCAACGACCACATCACGCCATGGCAGTCGTGCTACAAGTCGGCGCAACTGTTTGGCGGCAAGGTCGAATTCGTGCTGTCCAGCAGCGGACATATTCAAAGCATCCTCAACCCGCCCGGCAACCCGAAAGCGCGTTACCAGACCAACGAAAGCATGGCGCAGAAGGCCTTGGACTGGCAGGAGAACGCCACCAAGCACACCGACTCCTGGTGGCTGCACTGGCAGGCGTGGCTGGCGGATCGCTCGGGCAAGTTGAAGAAGGCACCGGCCAGCTTGGGTAACAAAGCCCATGCAGCCGCAGAGGCTGCACCAGGCACATACGTTCACGAAAGATAACCCTGTAGGAGCGAGAGGGGCGCTTAGCCCTTGCTCGCGTAGTACTCAAGACCACCGTGGGGTATCAGACACCCCGTGTTTTCGTTGACGATATTCGCGAGCAAGCTCGCTCCTACACTCGCAGGGTAAGCCCATGCCGCAACCGTTTATCTTCCGTACCATCGATCTGGATGGCCAGACCATCCGCACGGCGGTACGACCGGGTAAGCCTCACTTGACCCCGCTGCTGATTTTCAACGGCATCGGCGCCAACCTCGAGCTGGTGTTTCCGTTCGTCCAGGCGCTGGATCCGGACCTGGAAGTGATTGCTTTCGATGTACCGGGTGTCGGTGGTTCTTCGACCCCGAACCGGCCCTATCGCTTTCCCGGCCTGGCCAAGCTCACCGCGCGCATGCTCGATTACCTGGACTATGGTCAGGTGAATGCTGTCGGGGTTTCCTGGGGCGGCGCCTTGGCGCAGCAGTTTGCCTACGATTACCCGGAACGCTGCAAGAAGCTGATTCTCGCGGCGACGGCAGCTGGGGCGTTCATGGTGCCCGGCAAGCCGAAGGTGCTGTGGCTGATGGCAAGCCCTCGGCGCTATATCCAACCGTCCCACGTGGTGCGCATTGCGCCGATGATCTATGGCGGCTCGTTCCGTCGGGACTTGAAGCTGGCGGCCGAACACGCGAGCAAAGTGCGCTCGGCCGGCAAGCTGGGCTATTACTGGCAACTGTTCGCCGGGCTGGGCTGGACCAGCATTCACTGGCTGCACAAGATCAAGCAACCGACCCTGGTGCTGGCCGGCGACGACGACCCGCTGATCCCGCTGGTCAACATGCGCATGCTGGCTTGGCGCATTCCCAACGCGCAATTGCACATCATCGACGACGGTCATCTGTTCCTGATCACCCGGGCCGAAGCGGTAGCACCGATCATCATGAAGTTTCTCCAGGAAGAACGCTTGCGTGCGGTGATCCACCCGCACCCAGCCCTGTAACACCAAGGGCGCGAGCCAGAAGGCAAACGCGCAACTTGGCCAGAACCGACTATGGTTCTGAATTGGCGTGCTTGATGGTGAATTGACGAAGGAGTGTTGACTCATGCGTGACCGACCCGTGACCACCCCGGCGCCCACACCCGCCGCGTTCATCAATGCCCGAAGCGCAATCACTGGCCTGCGCGGTCGGGATCTGCTGTCGACCCTGCGCAGCGTCGCGGCCCATAGCCTGCGTAACCCGCTGCACAGTGCCAGGCACGCGGTGGCGCTGGGCGGCCAGCTGGGACGCGTTCTGCTCGGAGAAACCATGCATGAGCCCTATCCTCACGACGGCCGCTTCGCCGACCCGACCTGGCGGCACAACCCGTTTTATCGACGCAGTCTGCAAGCCTATCTAAGCTGGCAGAAACAGACCAAACACTGGATCGATGACAGCACCCTGAGCGAGGACGACCGCGCACGGGCGCATTTTGCCTTTTCGCTGCTGAATGACGCGGTGTCGCCGTCCAACACCTTGCTCAACCCCTTGGCGATCAAGGAACTGCTCAATTCCGGCGGCCAAAGCGTGGTGCGGGGCGCGAGCAATCTGCTCGACGACTTGCTGCACAACCATGGCTTGCCGCGCCAGGTCACCAAGCAGGCGTTCGAGGTCGGCAAGACGGTGGCCACGACGCCAGGCTCGGTGGTCTTTCGCAATGAGCTGCTGGAGCTGATCCAGTACAAGCCCATGAGCGAGAAACAGTACGCCAAGCCACTGCTGGTGGTGCCGCCGCAAATCAACAAGTACTACATTTTCGACCTAAGCCCGGCTAACAGCTTCGTCCAATACGCCCTGAAAAATGGCCTGCAAGTGTTTATGGTCAGTTGGCGCAACCCGGACGTGCGCCACCGCGAATGGGGCCTGTCCAGCTATGTGGCGGCGCTTGAGGAAGCGTTGAACATTTGCCGGGCGATCACCGGCGCACGCGAGGTCAATCTGATGGGCGCGTGCGCCGGCGGCCTGACCATCGCGGCGCTGCAAGGTCATCTGCAAGCCAAACGACAACTGCGGCGCGTCTCCAGCGCGACTTACCTGGTGAGCCTGCTGGACAGTCAGATCGACAGTCCGGCCACGCTGTTTGTCGATGAGCAAACCCTGGAGGCGGCCAAACGGCGCTCTTACCAGGAAGGCGTGCTGGACGGTCGTGACATGGCCAGGGTGTTCGCCTGGATGCGCCCCAATGATCTGATCTGGAACTACTGGATCAATAACTACCTGCTGGGCAAGGAGCCACCGGCCTTCGACATTCTGTACTGGAACAACGACAACACCCGCTTGCCGGCGGCCTTGCATGGCGACCTGCTGGATTTCTTCAAGCACAACCCGCTGAGCCATCCCGGTGGCCTGGAGGTCTGCGGCACGCCTGTTGACCTGCAAAAAGTCACGGTGGACAGTTTCAGCGTGGCCGGGATCAACGACCACATCACCCCGTGGGATGCAGTCTATCGCTCGAGCCTGCTGCTGGGTGGCGACAAGCGCTTCGTGCTGTCCAACAGCGGGCACATCCAGAGCATTCTCAACCCGCCGGGCAACCCCAAGGCCAACTTCGTCGAAAACCCGAAACTGAGCAGCGACCCGCGTGCCTGGTACTACGACGCCAGTCATATCGAAGGCAGTTGGTGGCCGCAGTGGCTGGAGTGGATCCAGCAACGCTCGGGCACCCAGCGCGAGACCCTGACCGCCCTGGGCAACCAGAACTACCCACCGATGGAGCCGGCGCCTGGCACTTACGTGCGGGTCCGCTGACCCCTTGGCGCATCGATCACTAAGAAGACTGGATGAAAACCCGAGACCGTATTCTTGAATGTGCCCTGCAGTTGTTCAACCACAAGGGCGAACCCAATGTTTCAACCCTGGAAGTGGCCAATGAACTGGGGATCAGCCCCGGCAACCTCTACTACCATTTCCACGGCAAGGAGCCTCTGGTGCTCGGGCTGTTCGAGCGCTTCCAGGCAGAGTTGGCGCCGCTGCTCGACCCGCCGCCGGACGTACAATTGGCGCCCGAGGATTATTGGCTATTTCTGCATCTGATTGTCGAACGCATGGCGCACTATCGGTTTCTGTTCCAGGACCTGTCGAACCTGGCCGGACGCCTGCCCAAACTGGCCAAGGGTATGCGCCATTTGCTGACCGCGTTGAAGCGTACATTGGCGTCGCTGTTGGCCCGACTCAAAACCACGGGACAGCTGGTCAGCGATACCCAGGCATTGGGACAACTGGTGGAGCAGATCACCATGACCCTGCTGTTTTCCCTAGATTACCAACGGATTCTCGATCGTCAGGGTGAGGTGCGGGTAGCGGTGTACCAAGTCATGATGCTGGTGGCACCGCACCTGCTGATGCCAGCCAGGCAGGCGACCGAACGATTTGCCCTGCGCTATCTGAATGACGCGAATCTCGGCCTGCGATAGTCATCATTGTCTTGAGCGAGATAGCGTCTGGGCACAAGCATAAAAAACGCCCGACCTTTAAAGGCCGGGCGCTTTTTTATGTCCCGTGAAATCAGGACTGACTGGTAGGCGTCGGGGTTGCCGGCGTTGCAGTCGGGGTAGCTGCCGGCGTCGGCGCGGTGGCCGAGTTGGTGGTTGGCGCCGGGGCTGCAGGCTTGGCGGCAACGGCTGGCTTTGGAGCGGCAGGTTTTTTCGCGGTGGCTGGTTTCTTCGCCACGGCAGGTTTTGCAACAGCCTTGGCTGCAGCGGGTTTCGCGGCGGCTGGCTTGGCGGCTGCGGTTTTAGCCGCTGGTTTTGCCGCTGGTTTTGCCACCGGCTTGGCAGCAGTTTTGGCGGCCACTGGCTTCTTGGCGGCAGGCTTGGCTGCCGGTTTGGCGGCTGCGGTTTTGACTGCTGGCTTGGCTGCAGGTTTTGCTGCGGTCTTGGCTAGTGCCTTGGCCGCTGGTTTGGCCGCTGGTTTGGCAGCCGGCTTGGCGGCAGCCTTGACCAGAGGCTTGGCCGCAGTTTTAGTGGCGGGCTTGGCCGCTGCGGTTTTTGCCGCGGGCTTGGCAGCAGGTTTTACTGCTTTGGTCGCCACAGGCGCAACTTTGGCACCGGTCAGTTTTTCGATTTGCTTGGTCAGCGTATCGACCTTGCTGTGCAGCGCCTTCACTTCATTGCGGCTAGGTACGCCCAGGCGCGAAATGGCACTGTTCAGGCGCTTGTCGAGAGCACCTTCCAGTTCACCCCAAGTGCCAAGCACCTGTTTTTTTGCATCACTGATGCGTGACTTGGTGGAACTGGCGTTCGCCTTGGCGGCATCTACTTGTTTATCGACTGCGCTCTTGGTCAATTTTTCGGCTTTCTCGCCGTCTTTAACCAACGTCTCGAAGTATTTGCCGCCGTCACTGCTGACCTTCGAGTACACGCCTAAACCAGCAAGCCAGATCTTGCGGGAGTATTTTTCAACTTCCCCGATCCACGAGCTGCCTTCTTTTTCAGTATTCTTTTTACCAGCCATCCCGTTCTCCTTAATGTTTACGCGCGACGCGTTCAAGCAATGCCGTCAGCTCATCGAGCTTAGCAGAGAGTGTCTCGACGTCATGTTTAGCCGCAATACCGATGCGATTCAAGACACTTGCAACACGACTGTCAAAGGCACGCTCGACTTTATCCAACTGCACGTCGACTTTGCCTTTGACGCTGGAGAGGTTGCTCTTGACGTAATCAAGCTGACTGTTGGCCGCATCAAGTTGTTCGCTCACAACTTTTTTGCTTTTATTTTCAACATCTTGACCGGTCTTTACGAGTTCCTTGAAGTACTCGCTACCTTCGCTGCCGACCTTCGCGTACGCCCCCAAACCCGCCAGCCAGATCCCGCGGGCATAGGATTTAACGTCGCTGAATGCGTTAATCCGGGTGTCGATTTTTTTCTTCAACATAACTTTGGCCATGCTGCACCTCACGTATAAACGGGTAGAGGAACTGCCCACAGGAGTTGAGGGCTGGGTACAAAGTAAGGAGAAAAATTAGAATCGGCACCCTAACAACGCTGGAAAATGGCCTGTCGTGCGCAGGATCACGCGACGCTGGTCAGGCCAGCGCCTTATCCAGGGCTTTCTCGATTTCGGACTTGATGGTGCCACTCATGGCCGACATCAACAGGCCCAGTTCCACCTCGACCCGCAATGAATCTTCAGCGACTTTCAGCGTGCCTTTAACTCCGGAACGCTTAAGGTTCAATGTATCGCCAGTCCAGGACGGCTCCAGACCATATTGATCCTTGAGTTTGATCGCCAACTTCTCGGCCTTCGCCCTGGCAGCTTCTTTACCCAGGGTATGGGCACGTTCGATCTGTATCCGGGCCATTGGAATGACTCCTCATTAAAGCGATGTGGTGACCGCCCATGCGGCAAAAGGTCTCGGTGGCCGTCTATCTTACCTTCACCCTTGCCAAGACAAAGCAGGCCTTGGGGATTATCATGTCCCGCATTCTCTTTTGGTGACAGCGATATGACTGATCAGCGCAAAGGCAGCGATGCCGAACCCACCACTCACTTCGGCTTCAAGAACGTCCCGGAAAGCCAGAAAGCGGAAAAGGTCGCGGAGGTGTTCCACTCCGTGGCCGCCAAATACGACCTGATGAACGACGTGCTGTCCGGCGGCATGCACCGCCTGTGGAAGCGTTTCACTATCGAGTTGTCAGGCGTGCGCGTCGGCAACCGCGTGCTGGATATCGCTGGCGGCACCGGCGACCTGGCCGCCAAGTTTTCCCAGCTGGTGGGCCCGACCGGTCAAGTGGTGTTGGCCGACATCAACGGTTCCATGCTCAAGGTCGGTCGCGACCGCCTGCTGGATAAGGGAGTGGCCGGCAACATTGAGTTCGTCCAGGCCGATGCCGAAAAACTGCCGTTCCCCGACAACCATTTCGATTGCGTGACCATCGCCTTCGGCCTGCGCAACGTGACCCACAAGGAAGACGCCCTGCGCTCGATGTTGCGCGTACTGAAGCCGGGCGGTCGTCTGCTGGTGCTGGAGTTCTCCAAACCGACCAACGCGCTGATGTCCAAGGTCTACGACACCTACTCGTTCGCCTTTATGCCGTTGATGGGCAAGCTGATCACCAATGATGCCGAAAGCTATCGCTACCTGGCCGAGTCGATCCGCATGCACCCCAACCAGGAAACCCTGAAGTCGATGATGGTGGAGGCCGGTTTCGACCGGGTGACCTACCACAACATGACCTCGGGCATCGTCGCCCTGCACCGCGGCATCAAGCCCTGATGCTGCTGCAAGGCCTTCTCGCCAGCGTCGAACACGGCATCAACCGTGTCCTGCGCCTGGACAGCACCGCCCTGGCGCGACTGGCGCACTTGAACGGCAAGATCATTGCCGTGGACTGCACACGTCCTGCCCTGCAGCTGTATATCCTGCCCAGCGATGAAGGCCTGTTGCTGGCGGCCCACTGGGCCGCCGATGCCGACTGCACCTTGCGCGCACCGGCTGCAAGCCTGCTGCGCCTGGCCTTGAGCCAAGACAAGACGGCAATCCTGCACGGCCCGGACGTGACGCTCGAAGGCGACAGCGCGGTCTTGATGGACCTGGCCGCGGTGTTGCAAGACCTGGACCTGGACTGGGAATACGAACTGTCGCGCTGGCTGGGTCCGGTGGCCACTCACCTGCTCAGTGGCCACCTGCGCAGCCGCTCGCGCTGGTACCAGCAGGGTTTCGCCAGCCTGAACCAGAACCTCGCCGAATACCTCAGCGAAGAATCGCGCACCCTCGTCGGACAACGGGAAGCCGAAGCGCGCTTTCGTGAACTCGACCAGGCCAAACTCGACCTTGAACGACTTGAGGCGCGCTTCGAGCGCCTGAGTCGCTCCCTTGATCCAAGCGATAACGCATGAAGCTGCTCGCCGTCCGCCGTTTGTTTCGTATCCAGCGCGTGGTCATCCGCTACCGTCTCGATGACCTGCTGTTCGCCTTGCCCTTGCCCTGGTTCCTGCTGGCGGTGCGCTATGTGCTGCCGTGGCGCTGGTTTCCGCGCAAGAGCCTCGATCTGAGCCGTGGCGCACGCCTGCGCCTGGCCCTGCAGGACCTGGGACCGATTTTCATCAAGTTCGGACAAATCCTGTCCACTCGCCGCGATTTGCTGCCCGAAGACATCGCCGACGAGTTGATGCTGTTGCAGGACCGCGTGCCACCGTTCGACTCGCAACTGTCGATGAAGCTGATCGAGGAGCAGTTGGGCAAAAAAATCAGCGAAGTCTTCAGCCGCTTCGATATCGCGCCCCTGGCCTCGGCCTCGGTGGCCCAGGTGCATGCCGCGCAACTCAAGACCGGCGAAGAAGTCGTGGTCAAGGTGATTCGTCCCGGGCTCAAGCCGATCATCGGCCAGGACCTGGCGTGGCTGTTCATCCTCGCCCGCGCCGCCGAGCGCTTCTCCGCCGATGCGCGCCTGCTGCACCCGGTAGACGTGGTCGCCGACTACGAAAAAACCATCTACGACGAACTCGACCTGTTGCGCGAAGCGGCCAACGCCAGCCAGCTCAAACGCAACTTCGAAGGTTCGCCGCTGCTCTACGTGCCACAAGTCTATTGGGACTGGTGCCGGCCGAAAGTGCTGGTGATGGAGCGCATCTATGGCGTTCAGGTGACCGACCTGGCGACCCTGGCCGACCAGCGCACCGACATGAAAATGCTCGCCGAACGCGGTGTGGAGATTTTCTTCACCCAGGTGTTCCGTGACAGTTTCTTCCACGCCGACATGCACCCCGGCAACATTTTTGTCAGCACGGTCAACCCGTGGAGCCCGCAGTACATTGCCATCGACTGCGGCATCGTCGGCAGCCTAACGCCGGAAGACCAGGACTACCTGGCGCGCAACCTGTTTGCCTTCTTCAAGCGCGATTACCGCCGCGTGGCGCAGCTACACATCGATTCGGGCTGGGTGCCGGCAGAAACCAAGCTCAACGAATTCGAAGCGGCGATCCGCACCGTCTGCGAACCGATCTTCGAAAAACCGTTAAAGGATATTTCCTTCGGCCAAGTGCTGATGCGCCTATTCCAGACCGCACGGCGCTTCAATATGGAAGTCCAGCCGCAACTGGTGCTGCTGCAGAAAACCCTGCTCAACATCGAAGGCCTGGGCCGCCAGCTGTATCCGGACCTGGATTTGTGGAACACCGCACAGCCGTTCCTCGAGCGCTGGATGCGCGAGCGGGTCAGCCCAAAAACCCTGCTGGGCAACCTGCAGAGCCAGGTCGAGCAATTGCCGCATCTGGCCAACATGACCCGCGACTTGCTTGAGCGCATGTCCCAGCCCCACGCCAAGGACCCGCCCGCGCCGTGGCCCGAGCGCAAGGACGACTGGTTCCTGCGTCTGCTGGGTGCGGCACACTTGGGCGGCGGCGCGGTGCTCGCGGCCGGTGGACCGCTACAGGATCTTGGGCATTGGCCAGCGGGGATCATGGTCGCCGTCGGCCTGTATCTGGTCGTGCGCCGATAGCCCGTCCGGTTATACACTGTGTTCATTGCCGTTGCGGGTAGCGCACGGCTGTCGGAGTCGAAGATGAAAGACTGGCTGGACGAGATCAAGTGGGACAGTGACGGCCTGGTGCCGGCCATTGCCCAGGACCACAAGACCGGGCGCGTGCTGATGATGGCCTGGATGAACCGCGAAGCCTTGAGCCTGACCGCCGTCGAGCAGCGCGCCATCTATTGGTCACGTTCGCGTGGCAAACTGTGGCGCAAGGGCGAGGAGTCCGGGCACGTGCAAAAGCTGCATGAGATGCGCCTCGACTGCGACGCCGACGTGATCATCCTGATGGTCGAGCAGATTGGCCACATCGCTTGTCACACCGGCCGTCACAGCTGCTTCTACCGGGTGTTCGAGAACGGCGAATGGAAAACCGTCGAGCCCGTCCTCAAAGACCCGCACGCTATCTATTCGGCAGGACACTGAACATGACCGATACACTCAACCGTCTGGCCCAGGTGCTGGAAGACCGCAAAGGCGCGGCCGCCGATAGCTCCTATGTGGCCAGCCTGTATCACAAGGGCTTGAACAAGATTCTCGAGAAGCTCGGCGAAGAGTCCGTCGAGACCATCATTGCAGCCAAGGACGCACAAATCAGCGGCGACTGCAGCGATGTGATCTACGAAACCGCCGACTTGTGGTTCCACAGTCTGGTCATGCTCGCCCAACTGGGGCAGCATCCGCAGGCCGTGCTTGATGAACTGGACCGTCGCTTCGGCTTGTCCGGGCACGCCGAAAAGGCCTCGCGCCCGTCCGCCTGAATAACTTTTTGACAGAGGAATTGCAGCATGGGCATTTTTGACTGGAAACATTGGGTCGTTATTCTCATCGTGGTTGTCCTGGTGTTCGGTACCAAAAAACTGAAAAACCTCGGCACCGACGTCGGCGAGTCCATCAAGGGCTTTCGCAAAGCCATGAACGATGACGAAAAACCGGCCGATAACGCCGCCAACCCGGTTCCGCCGGCGCAGCCTGTGCACCCGCAGGCCACCCAACCGATCACTGAACGTCGCACCTTCGACGTGCAGCCCGAGAAAGTCGAAGAGCCGACCCGCAAAGACTCGTGAGCACTGACTAATGTTTGGTATCAGCTTCACTGAACTGCTGCTCGTCGGCCTCGTTGCGCTGTTGGTGCTGGGGCCGGAACGCCTGCCCGGCGCAGCACGTACGGCCGGCCTGTGGATCGGGCGCCTGAAACGCAGTTTCAACGCGATCAAACAGGAAGTTGAACGGGAAATAGGCGCCGACGAGATTCGTCGGCAGTTGCACAACGAACATATCCTGTCCCTGGAGCAGGACGCGCGAAAAATCCTCGCGCCCCAGCAGCAGGCACCTGCGCCGGTCGAACCGCTGGCCGAGCAGAGCATTGCGCCCGTGGCTGAAGCCGCGCCGGCTGCAACGCCCGCGCCCGTCACAGCGCCGACAGAAGCCGCGCCGACGCCTGCTGCGTCGCCCGCTCCCCACGACCCTACATTGCCGCCGCGAGCCCCATGAGCGCTGATAAACCGGAAAACGACCAGCACATGCCGCTGGTCTCGCACCTCACCGAGTTGCGCACCCGCCTGCTGCGCTGTGTCGCGGCGATCTTTGTGATCTTTGCCGGGCTGTTTGCCTTTACCCAGCAGATCTACACCTTCGTCTCGACGCCGCTGCGCGAATACCTGCCGGCAGGCGCGACGATGATCGCCACCGACGTGTCCTCGCCGTTCCTCACGCCGTTGAAACTGACGATGATGGTCTCGCTGTTCCTGGCGATCCCGGTGATCCTGCACCAGGTCTGGGGCTTTATCGCGCCGGGGTTGTACAAGCACGAAAAACGCATCGCAGTGCCACTGCTGGTGTCGAGCATCATGCTGTTCTACACCGGCATGGCATTCGCCTACTTTCTGGTGTTCCCGCTGATCTTCAAGTTCTTCGCCGCCGCGACGCCGGCCGGCGTGGAAATGATGACCGATATCACCAGCTACCTCGATTTCGTGATGACGCTGTTCTTCGCCTTCGGCGTAGCCTTCGAGATCCCGGTGGCCGTGGTGCTGCTGGTGTGGATCGGTGTGGTCGACGTCAAGTACCTGCGCAAGATCCGTCCGTACGTGATCATCGGCTGCTTTGTGGTCGGGATGATCCTGACGCCACCGGACATCTTCTCGCAAACCCTGTTAGCCGTGCCAATGTGGATGTTGTTCGAAGTCGGCATCCTGTTTGGCAGCCTGGTGAGCAAGCGCGGCGAACGCCCGGATGAGCAACCCGCCGACGACGACCAGCCGCCAGCCACACAACCGTGAACCTGCTGCTGCTGGAACAGGCCGACTTTATCGCGGCTGACCGAGTGGTCCTGCGTGATCGGCGCCTGGTGCACATGCAGGACGTCCACCGCGCCGCTGTCGGCGACCGCCTGCGTGTCGGGCGGATTGACGGACTGATGGGCAACGCCGAACTGCTGCGCCTGGAAGCCGGCGAAGCGGAACTGCAGATTTCCCTTGATCAGCCGCCACCCGCCAAATTGCCGCTGACCCTGTTGCTCGCCCTGCCTCGACCAAAAATGCTGCGCAGGGTCCTGCAAACCGTGGCCGCCATGGGCGTGCCGCGGCTGGTGCTGGTCAATAGCTATCGAGTGGAAAAGAGCTTTTGGCAGACACCGTTTCTCGAACCCGAAGCGATCCGCGAGCAACTGATCCTCGGCCTGGAACAGGCCCGGGACACGGTATTGCCCGAAATCATCATCGAAAAACGCTTCAAGCCCTTTGTCGAAGACCGCCTGCCGGCCCTCACCCAAGGAACCCTTGGCCTGATCGGTCATCCCGGCAATTACCCGCCATGCCCACGCGGGCTGGATGAACCGGTGACCCTGGCCATCGGCCCGGAGGGCGGCTGGATCCCCTACGAAGTGGACTTGCTGGCCAACGCCGGTTTGCAGCCAGTGCAATTGGGTGCGCGGATCCTGCGGGTCGAAACCGCCGTCACCGCCTTGCTCGCCCGCCTGTTCTGACCTCCTTTGTAGGAGCGCAGCTTGCTCGCGAATATCGCAAACGACCGCACGCTGTCCTGGTTTAACGCGGCGCCCTCAGGCTTTTCGCGAACACTGGCTGGGCGCTCCCCTCGCCCCTACAGAATCCTCACCCTCTGCCGATAGCCTCTGAAATAAGTCCAGGCCTTGTTCAGGGGAGTTCAGTGCATGTACCGATGGGCGTTTGAAAAGTTGGGAAATGTAAGCGTCAACCGCAAGCTGGGCATGGGGTTCGGCCTGGTGTTGATTCTGACGCTGATGACCACGTTCACCGGCTGGACGGGCCTCAGTAGCGTGATCAGCCGTGGTGACAAACTGGGGTTTATTTCCAGTCTCAATGAATTGTCCAAAGACTTGCGTCTGGCCCGCCTGGATTTTGAAACGCGCCATGGCGAACAAGGCCCGGATGAGGTCAACACGCTGCTGGACGAACTCGAGGGCGGATTGAAAATCGCGCGCGGGCAGATCGAGCAGGCCAAAGACGTCACCTTGATCGACGATCAACTGGCCGCCGTCGCCACCTATCGACAGTCCTTCAACGCCCTGGTCCAGGCCGGCGCCCAGCGCGAAGACGCCCGCAGCAAACTGGGTGCGACCGCCGACAGCGCGGTGGTCCAGGTCAGCGAAATTGAAAAAAGCCTGCTGCAAGGTTACAGCGTCGCTCAGTTCAACAGCGTGGTCGACCTGAGCAAGCTAATTCAACAAGCGCGCTTCCAGGTGCGCGGCTATACCTACAGCGGCAAGACCGAGGCCGAGCAACCGGCACTGGATGCCATCAACAGCGCCTTGCAGAACATCGACAGCCTGCGCACCAGCCTGTCCGAGCAATATGCCGCCAACCTGCAGGCAGCCAGCGATTCCTTCAAGGCTTATCGCGCGGCCATCAGCCAGTTCCGCGACTCTCAGGTGGCCAGCGCGGCGGCCCTTAAAATCATGGCCGCACAAGGCGATATCCTGATCGATCGCAGCAAAAAACTGACCGCTTCACAAACCGTGGTCCGTGATACCGATGCCACCCAAGCCAAGCGACTGCTGATGCTGGCCACGGGCTTGGCGCTGCTCTTCAGCGTAGTGGCCGCCTGGATCATCACCCGTCAAATCGTTATCCCGTTGAACCAGACGCTCAAGGTTGCTGAACGAGTCGCCGCGGGCGACCTGAGCCATGACCTGAATTCGCAGCGCCGTGACGAACTGGGGCAATTGCAACGCGCCATGCAGAGCATGACCACCGGTCTGCGCGAGCTGATCGGTGGCATCAGCGATGGCGTAACGCAAATTGCCAGCGCCGCCGAACAATTGTCGGCCGTGACCGAACAGACCAGCGCCGGGGTCAACAGCCAGAAAGTCGAAACCGACCAAGTGGCCACGGCCATGAACGAAATGACTGCCACGGTGCAGGAAGTGGCGCGCAACGCCGAGGAAGCGTCGGAAGCCGCCGCTGCCGCCGACCAACAGGCCCGCGAAGGCGACAAGGTGGTGGGTGAGGCCATCGCCCAGATCGAACGCCTGGCCAGCGAAGTCGGTAACTCCACCGAAGCCATGGGCCACCTCAAACGTGAAAGCGACAAGATCGGCAGCGTGCTGGACGTGATCAAGTCCGTCGCCCAGCAAACCAACCTGCTGGCCCTCAACGCCGCGATTGAAGCCGCTCGCGCCGGTGAAGCCGGGCGCGGTTTCGCCGTCGTGGCCGATGAAGTACGCAGCCTGGCACTGCGCACGCAGCAGTCCACCGAGGAAATCGAGGAACTGATTGCCGGCCTGCAAAGCGGCACACAACAAGTCGCGACCATCATGGATAACAGCCGTGGTCTGACCGACAGCAGCGTCGAGTTGACCCGTCGCGCCGGTAGCGCGCTGGAGAACATCACGCGTACCGTCTCGGCCATCCAGGCGATGAACCAGCAAATCGCCACGGCGGCCGAACAACAGAGCGCCGTGGCCGAGGAAATCAACCGCAGCGTGCTCAACGTACGTGACGTTTCAGAACAGACCTCGGCGGCCAGCGAAGAAACCGCCGCGTCCAGCGCGGAGCTGGCACGGCTGGGGGTTTACCTGCAAAGTCTGGTCGGGCGTTTCCGGATCTGATGGTTCTTGGCGGGCTTACAGTACCTGGCGCAAAAACGCCTGGGCACGGGGATCCTTCGGCGCATCGAAAAACTGCGCCGGAGCCGCGTCTTCCAACAGCTTGCCATGATCGAAAAACAGCACCCGATCCGCCACTTCCCGGGCGAACCCCATTTCGTGGGTCACGCAGACCATGGTCATGCCTTCCAGGGCCAGGGTCTTCATGACGTCGAGCACTTCGCCAACCATTTCCGGATCCAGCGCCGAAGTGGGTTCGTCGAACAGCATGACCTTGGGCTCCATCGCCAGCGCCCGGGCAATCGCCACGCGCTGTTGCTGACCACCGGAAAGCCGCGACGGGAACTCGTTGGCTTTCTGCGCAATGCCCACCTTCTCCAGTAACGCCAGGGCCTTGGCTTCACGCTCTCGCTTGCCGCGCTTGCGCACGACTTTCTGCGCCAGGCACAGGTTCTCCAACACGGTCATGTGAGGGAACAGGTTGAAGTGTTGAAACACCATGCCCACCTCCCGCCGGTAGGCATTCACGTCGGTTTTCGGGTCAGCCAGTTGCAGGCCGTCGATGCTCACCGAGCCGGAATCGAATTCTTCCAGGCCATTCAGGCAGCGCAGGAAGGTCGATTTGCCAGAGCCAGACGGGCCAATCACTACCAACACCTCGCCCTTGGCCACCTGGGTGCTGACGTTATCCACCGCACGGACCACTTGCCCACGGGTGTCGAAGACTTTTACCAGATCGCGAACTTCAATCACTTTGCGCGAGCCTCCGCTCAAGCCGGCTGGCCATTTTCGACAGCGGCAGGTTGATCAGCAGGTACAAGCCTGCCACACAGAACAGGATTTCGAAGGGCGAGAATGAGGTGGTGATGACTTCACGCCCGCTCTTGAGCAACTCGGTAATGGCGATCACCGACACCAGCGAGGTGTCCTTGACCAGGCTGATAAATTGTCCGGCCAACGGTGGCAGCACCCGCTTGAAGGCTTGCGGCAACACCACATGGCGCATCGATTGGCCGGCACTCAAGCCCAGGGAGCGCGCGGCCTCACCTTGGCCACGGGCAATCGACTGCACACCCGCGCGAACGATTTCCGCCACGTAAGCCCCGGTGAACAACGACAGCGCTGCGATACCGGCAAACTCGCGAGACAGATTCAGCACCGTACCGATGAAGAAATAGAAAATGAAAATCTGCACCAACAGCGGCGTGCCGCGCACCAACTCGACGTAAATCGTCGACAAGTCACGCAAGGTCGGGTTATTCGATAACCGACACAGCCCTGTCGCCAAGCCAATCAGCAGACCCAGGATACCGGACACCAACGACAGCCACAGCGTGGTCCACAAACCCCACATCAGCGGGCCCAGCGCCCAGTGCCGAGTCACGCCGACCGCATCGCCCTCGGCCACATCATCGCCGCGCGCCACTTGCAGGCTGTCCTCGGCGACAGTCAGTTGTTGCTCGCCGCCGGCATCGTTGCGCAGGGTCACTCGGGCGGTATCACCGTTGCGCACCAGTTCAATGACGGTGGAGATATCCGCCGCCCGCTGGGGCTCTTCGGCTTGATAGGCAAAATATTGCGGTACGCGGTTCCAGCGCCATTCGTAGGACATCAGCGAGGTGGCGTAGTACAACGCACCCGCCAGGCCAACCAGCACCAGCAAGGTCAGCAGGTGCCAGGGCCATTGGGCTTTTTTCTGTTTCATTACGGATTCCGGGATTGATGTCGCCTGTCAGGCCGACATCGCGAGCAAGCCCTCCCACCTTGGAATGCCTTCCAAAGGTGGGAGCGGGCTTGCTCGCGATAGGTGCGACTCGGTACTCAAACAGCTTTATTCCATGTCCTTGAGCCACTCGGAGCGTTTGAACCACTTGTCATGGAGACGATCGTAGGTGCCGTCGTGCTTGATCTGGTGCAGGAAGTTATTGATGAAGTTGATGCTGTCGTAGTCGCCCTTCTTCAGGCCAAAGGCCAGCGGCTCATAGGTGAAGGGTTCGTCGAGGTGCACCAGCTTGCCGCTGCCGACTTTTTTCTCTGCCACAACGTTATACGGTGCGTCATAGACGAACGCGTCAGCCTTGCCGTTGACCACGTCGAGCACACCTTCCTGCTCGTTGTCGTAGCCGTGGTACTTGGCCTTGGAGATCAACTTCTTGGCCTGCATCTCACCGGTGGTGCCAAGCTTGGAGGTCAGGCGATATTTTTCGTCATTAAGGTCTTTGTAGGACTTGATAGTGCCTTCCAGCTCTTTGCGAATCAGCAGGGTCTGGCCAACCACAATGAAGGGTTCGCTGAAGTTCAGGCGCAGATTGCGCTCCTGGGTCAGGGTCATGCCGCTGCCGATCATGTCGAACTTGCCGGTCAGGAATGCCGGGATGATACCGTCGTAACCGGTGGAGACCAGCTCCAGCTTGACGCCCATGGACTTGGCCAGCGCCTTGAGCAGGTCGACCTCAAAGCCAATGATCTCACCACGTTTGTTAGTCATCTCGAACGGCATGTAGGTCGGGTCCATGCCAACTTTCAGCGTCCCGCGCTTGACCGCGTCGTCAATCGCACCCGCCTGGGCCGCACTGACGGCCAACAACGACGTGACGCCGAGCAACAGCATCGAAAGATACTTTTTCATCACCATGTCCCCTGAACTCATTTTATTGTGCGGTCAGCCCCCAGTAGGGCTGCACTATTCTTAGCGCAGCGATGCTAACCCACTCGACCATCGCGACAAAGGTCTAGCCGGGATTTGTTGGCGGTTATGACAGAAAAAACCTATCAGGCCCCAGGAAAAAACAGCACTGGCACCTCCATTGCAGGAACCGGGCCCGTTGCCTAAATGTTTGCGGCCTTGCGCATCAGTCTATCTCCGACAGCCAGTCCGTATCCCTGAACCACTTGTCATGCAGGCGATCATAGGTGCCATCCTGGGCTATCTGATTGAGAAAATGATTGATCCAGTTGAGGCTGTCGTAATCACCCTTTTTCAAGCCAAACGCCAGCGGTTCGTAGGTAAAGGGCTGCTCCAGGGCCAACAGCTCGCGGTTTTGCGGCTTGACCATGGCGATCAGGTTGTAGGGCGCATCATGAATAAAGGCATCGACTTCACCGTCGACTAACTGCTGCACACCTTCCTCCGGTGTCGGAAAACTGCGCAAGTGCGCCGCGCCCAAAAAACGCTGGGCCGCGGCTTCTCCCGTGGTGCCGTCCGTTGCCGCGATCCGATAGCCGGCCTCGTTCAAGTCTTCGACACTGCTGACCTTTCCTGCCAGCCTGGGATGAAGCAGGATGGTCTGGCCGACAATGATGAACGCGTCGCTGAAGTTGAGCTGCAGGTTGCGTTTCTGGGTCACGGTCATGCCGCTGCCAATCATGTCGAACTGGTCGGCCAACAGGCCCGGGATCAGATCGGTATAAGCCACCGGGACCAACTCCAGTTCCACACCCAGCGCTTTGCTCATTTCCTGCAGCAGATCGATCTCGAAGCCAACGATATGTCCCCGCTTGTCGGTCATTTCAAAGGGAATATAAGCGGGATTGGTGCCTACTTTCAGCACTCCGCGCCGTACGGCATCCTCAATGGCGCCCGCCCGCGCCAGGTCCAGGTGAAAAAACGTGACGATGCCCAGCAGCAGCACCGACAAATACCTTGTGATCATGCAACACCCCTTTTTTCATTGATCAGCCGCGTGCCGAGCCTTGCGGTTTGAGCGCAAACCAGAGACGGCCGAGTCAGATTTCGGGGGGCGATCCTAACCCACTCCCAGGCACCGCAATATGCCTTGAGCAAAGGTCTTTTGTTTCGAAATAACAAGGAGTTATGCAGATAGAGCAGAAAGCGCAAACGCTGTAGGAGTAACGCTTCAAACGCCCCCGAGACCTGCCTCGGGGGCGTCCGAATCAGGCTGGCTGAGCCTGCGACACCAGTGGCTTGAGCGGCAGCAACGGCGCATGCGGATCGGATTCGACCGAACCACGCCAGGCCCCCAGCCACTCGGTGTGACCTTCGCTCCAGACTTGCTCATGCAAGCGAGCCAGGGCGACCGGGTCGCTGAGCAAGGCCAGGCGCTCAGCGTTGTCGAGACCGGCCGGGCCGACCTTCAACGCATGGCGAACACGCTCGGTACGCAGCCACTCAATCGGCTCCGCCTGACCATGGCGAGAGGTCGCCAGGGCACAGGCCAATGCGTTCTGCTGCGGATCGACCACCGCCCGTACAAAACCGTCATTCAATGCATGCCAGCGGTTTTCATGGGTGTATTGGTCAGTCGACAGCAGCGCCTGGGGCGGATTGTATTCCTCGGGGATCAGGAACAGGCTTTCGTCGCGGGACTTGAGGCCCAGCTTGACCCGACTGGAAATCACCGACACCGGTATCGACAGCATCAGCGAGCCGACGATCGGCACCAGCCACCACAGGAAGCTCGGGTTCAACCACACCACCAGCAATGCCCAGAAGAAGCCGAGCAAGGTCTGCGGACCGTGACGTTTGACCGCCTCGCCCCACGGCGTGGAGTCGTCATCGCGTTTCGGCGAGTTCCAGGTCGCGGCCCAGCCGAGGAACGCGGCGAGCACGAAGCGGGTGTGGAAAATCATCCGTACCGGCGCCAGCAACATGGAGAACAGCATCTCCAGCAGCATCGACAAGGTCACCTTGAACTTGCCACCGAACTCTTTCGCGCCCTTGGCCCAGATCAGGATGATGCTCAACAGTTTCGGCAGGAAGAGCAACACGATAGTGGTGGAGAACAGCGCCACCGCCTTCTCCGGATGCCATTGCGGCCACAACGGGTACAACTGGCGAGGCGCCATGAAGTACTGTGGCTCCATCAGGGTGTTAACCGCCAGCAAAGCGGTGGACAGCACCAGGAAGAAGAACCACAACGGCGCCGACAGGTACGACATCACCCCGGTGAGGAATACGGCGCGGTGCACCGGGTGCATGCCTTTGACCAGGAACAGGCGGAAGTTCATCAGGTTACCGTGGCACCAGCGACGGTCACGCTTGAGTTCATCCAGCAGGTTCGGCGGCAGCTCTTCGTAGCTGCCAGGCAAATCGTAGGCAATCCACACGCCCCAGCCAGCACGGCGCATCAGTGCCGCTTCAACGAAGTCGTGGGAGAGGATCGCACCGGCAAACGCGCCTTTACCGGGCAGCGGCGCCAGGGCGCAATGCTCGATAAACGGCTTCATGCGGATAATCGCGTTGTGACCCCAGTAATGCGATTCACCCAGTTGCCAGAAGTGCAGGCCGGCGGTGAACAGCGGACCATAGACGCGGGTCGCGAACTGCTGCATGCGCGCATACAGCGTGTCCATGCCCGAGGCCCGTGGCGCGGTCTGGATGATCCCGGCGTCCGGCGTGGCTTCCATCAAGCGCACCAGGCTGGTCAGGCATTCACCGCTCATCACGCTGTCGGCGTCGAGCACCACCATGTACTTGTAATCACCGCCCCAGCGACGGCAGAAGTCGTCGAGGTTGCCGCTCTTGCGTTTGACGCGGCGGCGGCGGCGGCGATAGAAGATCTTGCCGAAACCACCGGCTTCGCGGCACACATCAAGCCAGGCTTGCTGTTCGGCGATACAGATATCGGCCTCGTTACTGTCACTGAGGACAAAGAAGTCGAAACGATCCAGGTCACCTGTGGCAGCCACCGACTCGAACGTCGCTCGCAGACCGGCAAACACCCGAGGTACATCTTCGTTGCAGATCGGCATCACCAGCGCGGTGCGGGCATCCCTGGGGATCGGCTCATCGCCAGCACTTTTACCGGAAATACGGTATTTGTCGTGGCCGGTGAGCAATTCGAGAAAGCCCATCAGCGCCGTCCAGAAACCCGCAGACACCCAGCAGAACAGAATCCCGAACAGAATCAGAATGCTGGTTTGCAGGGCATAAGGCAGCACTTGGGTAGCGGTTTGCAGCAGCGTCTGGTTGCGGATTTCTTCCATATCGACGAAGGACCAGCCCTGGTACGGCATGATGCCTTTCATGTACCAGCCGGCGACAATCGTCTGGCCGAGCATCAGCACCAACAGGATGTAGCGGCGAATCGAGCCCACGGTGCGCCAGCGCGCAGCCGGCAGCACACGCTCGTCTTTTTTCGGGGCTGGCGGGTTGGTGCGCCCGGTCAGGCGACGCCAACCACGCACCAGGATATTGGTGCGCCAAGGCTCGGGCACCACTTTGGTGCGACGGATCGGCGGCGTGGCTTTCAGGCATACCCGACCGCTGGCGTCGAGCACCAGCATTTCGGCTTCCGCCAATTCCTCGGCGCTGTTGAGGGTCAGCCGACGCCCTACCGATGCCTGGGCGGCATCGACCGGCGCATCAAACGTCGAGGACGAAAGACGCTCATGCAATTCAGAGAAGGACGTGCAGCCCGCCAGTTCGGCGCGCTGCTCATCGGTCATCGGCAGATGCGCCAGGTACTCGGCAAGCGTTTCTGGCTGTACTTGGGAATTAATCATCGGCAGGCAACTGATTGCTCCAGGTTTCGGTCAGGACTTGCTCAGTCTTGATCGGCTCCGGAGTGGCTGGGGCAGCTTCTGGCTGCTTGGCTTGCTTGTCCTTGGCGTCTTTTTTGGCCTGTTTCTCGTGCTGCTTGGCCAAGGCCTTGTCAGTTTTCAGAACTTGGGACGAAACCTTCTCCGCCTTCGGCTCGACGATATCCTGGACCAGCGCAGCGCGCATTTCAGTCGGTTTCCCGGCGTCCTTGATCTTCAAGCGCAGGGTCAGGCGCCAGCCTTGGGTGTGCGGGTTGTAGCGAACGCTGTTTTCCACGATTTCGCCATTTTCACCGACGCTGACCTGGCTACGTACCGGGGCATCTTCTTTCAAGGCCTTCAGGGACGGGCCTTCGAAGTCCACCAGATAAGCCACGCTGCCGTCTGGCTGGCGGATCAGGTTGGATTGCTTCACGTCACCGGTGGAACGCAGGGTCTGCTTGACCCAAGCGCTGTCAGGCGAGTGGAACGGCGCATCGTTGAGGGTCCAGTGCAGGCGGTAGCTGATGTCCAGCGGCTCGCCCGGCTTGAGCAATTCTGCCGGGCTCCAGAAAGCCACGATGTTGTCGTTGGTCTCATCGGCGGTCGGAATCTCGACCAGGTCGACGGAGCCCTTGCCCCAATCGCCCTGGGGCTCGATCCAGGCGCTTGGGCGCTTGTCGTAGTTGTCGTCAAGGTCTTCGTATTGGCTGAAATTACGGCCACGTTGCAACAAGCCGAAACCACGCGGGTTTTCCACCGAGAAGTTGCTGACCGACAGGTGTTTCGGGTTGTTCAGTGGGCGCCAGATCCACTCGCCGTTGCCGGCATGGATCGACAGGCCGCTGGAATCATGCAGTTCACGACGGTAGTTGAGGACCTTGGACGGCTGGTTGGCGCCGAACAGGAACATGCTGGTCAACGGTGCCACGCCCAGTTTGCTGACGTTTTCGCGCAGGAACATCTGCGACTTGACGTCGACAATGGTGTCGGTACCCGGACGCAGGATCAGGCGATAAGCGCCTGTGGCCCGTGGCGAATCCAGCAGTGCAAAGATCACCAGGTGCTTGTCACCCGGTTTTGGACGCTCGATCCAGAATTCGGTAAAACGCGGAAACTCTTCGCCAGACGGCAGCGCGGTGTCGATCGCCATGCCACGCGCGGACAAGCCATAAACCTGACCTTTACCCACGACGCGGAAATAGCTGGCGCCGAGCATGGTCATGATTTCGTCTTGTTTGTCGTCCTTGTTGATCGGGTACAGCACGCGAAAGCCGGCGTAACCCAACTGTTCGGTCGCCTTGGGATCGAACTTGAGGTCGCCAAAATCGAAACGCGTCGGGTCGTACTTGATTTCGTGGACATCAGTGGCCGTGACTTCATTGATCTTCACCGGCGTATCAAAGTGCATACCCTGGTGATAGAAAGACAGCTTGAACGGAGTTTTCTGATCGGCCCATTCGGCTTTTTCATTGCGGAAACGAATTTTCTGGTAATCCGCGAATTTCATTTCGCGAAATTCGTTCGGCAGATTGCTGCGCGGGGCTTCGTATTTTTGCCCAGCCAGCTCTTTTGCCTTGGCCGACACATCATCCAGACTGAATGCCCACAGTTGACCCGCGCCGAACAGGCAAAACAGGGCAGAGCCCGTTACCAGTGCGTTTCGTAACCGTTTGGCAGACAATTTTGGTGCATTACAGGGACTAACAATCACGAGCAACCCTCGCCGAAAACAGATCATGAAACCAACGGCCAGCTATCTATATGCCAGGTTGGCGAGCATTGTTCCGACTCCTGAGGGGCTAAATGATTCCCCAATGGTCATCGGACAAGACTCTACCTAAGTCAAAAATGGACCAATTAACGCTGATCCCCCGTAGCGCGCGATTATCTAGTAGCCCGTTAAATAACGCAGCAGGGGCAACGAAGTATTTGTAGCTAAAACTTGCGCTTTCAGGCGCTAAACGTCGTTTTTCATGGATTCAGGTCTGCAGGAGGAAGGTGACAGGGCCGTCATTCACCAAATGCACCTGCATATCCGCGCCAAAACGCCCCGACGCGACCGTGCCATGCAATTGTTGCGCTTGTGACAGCAAGTGGTCGAAAAGCGCTTCGCCCAGCGCCGGCGGTGCTGCCGTGGAGAAGCTAGGCCGCAGACCGCTCCTGGTATCCGCCGCGAGGGTGAACTGCGACACCAGCAGCAAACCGCCCGCAATGTCCTTCAACGAGCGGTTCATCTTACCCTCATCGTCACTGAACACCCGGTAGTTAAGCAGCTTATGCAGCAGTTTGTCGGCGCTCTCGAGCGTATCTGAAGGTTCGACAGCCACCAGCACCAACAAACCCTGGTCTATCGCGCCGACCACGTCCCCTGCCACTTCGACCCGGGCGCCACGCACCCGCTGCAAAAGCCCCTTCATGCTTCTTCAGGCGGCAAATCAAGCAGGCGCCGTGCCATCTCGCTCGCCGCACGCACCAACGCATCGGTGATACCGGGTTCGGAAGCCGCGTGGCCCGCCTCGCGGATCACCTGCAATTCACTGTTCGGCCAGGCCTGATGCAGCTCCCAGGCATTATCGAGCGGGCAAATCATGTCGTAGCGACCATGAATGATGACGCCCGGCAAGTGAGCGATCTTGTGCATGTCGCGAATCAGTTGATTGGGCTCGAGGAAAGAATTGTTGGTGAAGTAATGGCATTCAATACGCGCAATCGACAAGGCCCGCTGAGGCTCCGCGAACCGCTCGATGATCTGCGGGTTCGGACACAGCCCCAACATGCGGCCCTCCCAGGTGGACCAGGCCTTGGCGGCATGCATTTGGGCAATCTGGTCGTTGCCCGTCAGGCGTTTGTGGTAAGCGCGGAGCAGGTCATGGCGCTCCTCCTGGGGGATGGGCGCGATGTAATCCTGCCAGTAGTCCGGAAACAGGCGGCTGGCGCCGGCCTGGTAGAACCATTGAATATCCTGGGGGCGGGCCAGGAAAATGCCCCGTACAATCAAGCCGTGCACGCGTTCGGGATGGGTTTGCGCGTAGGCCAGCGCCAGGGTCGAACCCCAGGAGCCGCCGAACAGCACCCATTTTTCGATACCCAGGTGCTCGCGAATCCGCTCAAGGTCGGCCACCAGGTCCCAGGTGGTGTTGTTTTCCAGGTTGGCCCGTGGCGTCGAACGACCACAACCGCGCTGATCGAAGGTGACAATGTGGTACAGGTTCGGATCGAAATAGCAGCGGCTATTGGCGTCGCAACCGGCACCAGGGCCGCCATGGATGAACACGACCGGCAAGCCTTCCGGGGAACCACTCTCATCGACATACAGCACATGGGTTTCATCGACGGCCAGATCGTGCCGGGCGTAGGGTTTGATCTGCGGGTACAAAGTCTGCATTGCGCACTCCGTAAGGGGTCGGGTCCATCCCTGGGGGGACGTCTGTTTTTCTGCCGTCTGGCATCATAAACCCGAATTGTGCAATGAGCATGTCCTTGAGGACTCAGACCTGTGTCGGCAGCCCGCAAACAGCCATGAACCGATGTTGTACCACGAGGTGCACAGCGTGCCACCTCAGTGCTTTACCGCAATGATTCCCACGCTCTCACGGCCATCAAGCCGCAGTTGTTCAAAGAAGTAGGGCCGAGGAATGAATTGGCATGACTCAACCTGAAAACCACTGACTCTGAACACCTCGCTCAGCGTTTCAACATCGAAGAGGTTCATCCATTCTGGCAGGTTGGCGGCAATATCGTTGTCGCAAACGTAGTCGCGCACGCGCATATGGCCCGGAAAAAGCAGCCCTTGGTGCCGCCTCCGTTGAAAGTCTTCGTAGAACTTCGGCCAAATCCCCAGGTACGGCGATTCCACCGTGAAAAATGCCTTGCCTCCAGGGGCCAGCCAGTGACGCACACGCGCCAGCGAACGCAGCACTTTGTCCGGATCGAAGAAATGGATAACACGACAGCACAAGATCGCGGCGAGCGAGCGCTCCAGGATCGGCAAGGTTTCCAAGTCACCGGGGAGCAGCACCAGATGGTTTCGCTGGTGCACCGGGCAACGTTCCATAGCGCTGCGCAGATGACGCTCATCCAGGTCGTTGAGGATCAGGGTCACGCGGTTGCCCAGGCATGCCAGGCTCGACATGCCATACGCACACCCCAGTTCCAGAACCGGAAGCGAAGCGCCTTGGGTAAACTCGACAAACTGTTGCGCGACGGGGTCCAGCACCGCATTCAACGCAAAGCCGGTTTGATTCAAGGTTTTGGTATAGACATCCATGCGTACGTCTTCCCTGAGAGAGTCGAGGAAAGACCTTAATCCCAGCCAGAAAAAGCGCTCAATCAACGTTAGGCGACAATTGGCCGAACAAGACCTGAACTACGCCAAGAAAAGAAACTACCTACAATCTACCGACAGCCTCAGTCATAGCGCTGCTGCCCCCATGCCAGCAAACCTTGCAACAGTTGCTTGAGCACCACCCGCGTCGGCTCGGCCAGATCCGCTCGATAGTTGAACGGCTCGAACTCCTCCATATACGTGCACTGCCCCAACTCCAGTTGCACCGCATGGATATTCTCCGCCGGATTGCCGTAGTGACGGGTGATATGGCCGCCCTTGAAACGCCCGTTCAGCACATGGGTGTACTGCGGATGTTCAGCGCAGATAGCTTCAAGCTGGCTGGCCAGGTGCGGATCGCAGGCGACGTTGTTGAAGGTGCCCAGGTTGAAATCCGGCAGTTTGCCCTCGAACAGGTGCGGGATTACCGAACGGATCGAATGGGCATCAAACAGCAAGGCGTAGCCGAACTCGGCCTTGAGCCGCGCCAGTTCGGCGTGCAAGGTCTGGTGATAAGGCATCCAGACCTGCTCCAGGTAAGTCGATCGTTCGACTTTCGACGGTTCCATCCCCTCACGAAACAGCGGCACCCCCTCAAACAGCGTCGCCGGATACAGACCGGTGGTGGCACCGGCGTACAACGGTGCGTCGTCGGCGGGCCGGTTGAGGTCGATGACGAAGCGCGAGTACTCGGCGGCCAAGGTACTGGCGCCCAGCGCTTCGGCAAAGTCATACAACCTAGGAATATGCCAGTCGGTGTCCGGCAGGCTTTGTGCCTGCGCAATCAGCCCGGCCTCCACCGCTGGCGTCAGTCGCAGGCCGGCATGGGGCATGCTGATCAGCAGTGGTACGCGGCCTTGCTTGAAATTCAGAACGTTATCCACAACGGTACTCCTTACACGGTGACGTCGACGCCATGGCGCACGACGCGTTTATCCAGCTCGCCACCCAGCCAATACGCCAGATCGGCGGGACGATCGATCTGCCAGGCCACGAAGTCGGCGACCTTGCCGACTTCCAGCGAGCCGTGGGTAACGCCCATGCCCAAGGCGGTGGCGGCGTGTTGCGTAACGCCGGCCAAGGCTTCTTCCGGGGTCATGCGGAACAGCGTGCAGGCCATGTTCAACATCAGGCGCACGGACAGCGCGGGCGAGGTGCCGGGGTTCAGGTCACTGGCAATGGCGATCTTCACCGCATGCTTGCGCAGGGCGTCCATCGGCGGCAGCTGGGTTTCGCGCAGGAAGTAGAACGCCCCCGGCAACAGCACGGCGACGGTGCCTGCGGCGGCCATGGCGATGGCGTCGTCTTCGGTCATGAACTCCAGGTGATCGGCCGACAACGCCTGGTAGCGTGCGGCCAGGCTGGAGCCGTGCAGGGACGACAACTGTTCGGCGTGCAGTTTCACCGGCAAGCCGAGTTGCCGGGCGACGACAAACACTCGCTCGACCTGCGCCGGCGTAAACGCCAGGTACTCGCAGAAGGCATCTACTGCATCCACCAGGCCTTCCGCGGCCAAGGTCGGCAGCATCTCGCTGCAGATATGCTCGATGTAGGCGTCGGCGCGCTCCGTGTATTCCGGCGGCAAGGCGTGAGCCGCCAGGCAGGTGGCGCGCACGCTGACCGGCAGCGTTTCACCGAGACGACGAATCACGCGCAAAATCTTGCGTTCGTTGACCAGGTCGAGGCCATAGCCGGACTTGATCTCCACCGTCGTCACACCGTCGCGCAGCAAACTGCGCAAGCGTTTGTGGGCGCTGGCGAACAACTGGTCTTCCGTTGCCGCGCGAGTCGCCCGTACCGTGCAGGCAATTCCTCCGCCGGCCGCGGCAATCTCGGCATAACTCACACCTTGCAGGCGCTGCTCGAACTCGCCGCTACGATTGCCGCCGAACACCGTGTGGGTGTGGCAGTCGATCAGCCCGGGCGTGACCCACGCGCCGTGCAGGTCGTGGATCTGCGCGTAATCGCCACTCGGTAGTTGTGCCCGTGGGCCGATCCATTCGATCAGCGTACCGGCCGTGACCATCGCGGCATCCTCGATGATCGAGTACTTGCCTTGAGCCATGGTTGCGATGTGGCAGTGTTGCCAAAGCGTTTTCATCCGCGCCTCCATCCGTTATCGGTGAGAAAAAGCCGGGTCGTAGTGAACCTTGGCGGCTTGCCCGGCAGCCGGTTTGACCCATAGCAGGTAAGCGATCACCAGCAGCACGATCCACACAGCACCGACCATCAAGGCGGCCTGGGTGTCCGGGAAGTAGCCCAGCACACCGAAAATAAACAGCATGAACACAATCGCCGCGGCCGGCGCATAGGGCCAGAACGGCACCGGGAATTTCAGTTCGGCGACCTGTTCCTTGCTCATCGAGCGGCGCATCGCCACTTGCGTAAACAGGATCATCAGCCACACCCAGACGGTGGCGAAGGTGGCAATCGAGGCGATCACCAGGAATACGTTTTCCGGAATCAGGTAGTTCAACACCACACCGCCCAACAACGCCGCGCCCATGACCAGTACGGTCATCCACGGCACACCCTGCCGCGACAGTTGCGCAAAACCCTTGGGCGCCTGCCCTTGTTGGGCCAGGCCGTACATCATGCGACCGGCGCCGAAGATATCGCTGTTGATGGCCGAGACGGCCGCCGAAATCACCACGATGTTGAGGATAGTTGCCGCCGAGCCAATCCCCAGGTTGCTGAAGATCTGCACGAACGGGCTGCCCTGGCTGCCGATCTGCGGCCATGGATAGATCGCCATCAGCACAAACAGCGTCAGCACGTAGAACAGCAGGATACGCAACGGCACGGCGTTGATCGCCTTCGGAATAACGCGCTGCGGGTCCTTGGCTTCGCCTGCGGTGATACCGATGATTTCGATGCCGCCAAAGGCAAACATCACCACCGCGAAGGACGCAATCAAGCCACCGAAGCCATTGGGCATGAAGCCACCGTGGGCCCACAAGTTACTCAGTCCGGTAGCCGGCGCGGCACCGGCGGCATGAACGCCGAACAGCATGATGCCGAAGCCGCCGAGGATCATCGCGACAATGGCCCCGACCTTGAGCAGCGACAGCCAGAACTCCATTTCGCCAAAGACTTTGACGTTGCACAAGTTCAGCCCGCCAATCAGCAGGACGATGCCCAGCACCCAGATCCAGCGCGCGACCTCGGGAAACCAGAAGCCCATGTAGATGCCAAACGCGGTGACATCCGCCAGGCAGACAATGATCATTTCAAATGCGTAGGTCCAACCAAGGACAAACCCGGCCATGGGTCCCAGGTAGGTGCTGGCGTACTGGCCGAAGGAACCCGCGACCGGGTTGTGTACGGCCATTTCGCCGAGGGCGCGCATGACCATGAAGACCGCGGCACCGCCGATCAGGTAGGCCAGGAGTACCGCCGGGCCGGCCATCTGGATGGCGGAGGCGGAACCGTAGAACAGCCCGGTGCCGATGGCGGATCCGAGGGCCATGAAGCGAATGTGGCGGGCGTTCAGGCCGCGTTTTAAACCCTGTTGTTGCTGGTGCATTTCTCGTCCCTAATTATTTTTGTCCGGAGAAGAATGGAAGGGGTGACCGGGAACACTCGGCACCCGGGAGATCCACCCTAACCCTCCACCCAGAGGGCATAGGTATCTACATAATTTTCAGAAACTGACAAATGTCCCTGTGGCGAGCGGGCTTGCCACAACAGCCCTATCTGCTTGGATTTAAGCGTTGAGGCAAAATTTGCCCTGAGGGGTGAGGGGACTGACCGAGTTGCCTGGTTTCAATCCTGAGACCTGAGAGTGCGAATCGAACGCCGATTTTGACAGCGACCAGAATCGGCGCCCTCTTCACAAACTCGGCAACAACTGCCCAGGCACCAGCTCATTCAAGCAACGGCTGGCCAACAACTCACTGGCGGCATTGATGTCCGGCGCAAAGAACCGGTCCTTCTCATAAAACGCCACCTTGCTGCGCAATATCCCCCGGGCCTGTTCCAGCTTTGGCGAGGTTTTCAGACCGTCACGCAGATCCAGGCCCTGGCACGCGGCCAACCATTCAACGGCCAAAATCCCGCGAGTGTTCTCGGCCATTTCCCACAGCCGCTTACCGGCCGCCGGGGCCATGGAAACGTGGTCTTCCTGGTTCGCGGATGTCGGCAAGCTGTCGACGCTATGGGGATGGGCCAACGCCTTGTTTTCACTGGCCAGGGCCGCCGCTGTCACCTGGGCGATCATGAAACCGGAGTTGACCCCGCCATTGCCCACCAGAAACGGCGGCAGTTGCGACATGTGCTTATCCATCATCAACGAGATGCGGCGCTCGCTCAGGGAGCCGATTTCGGCGATGGCCAAAGCCATGTTGTCGGCGGCCATGGCCACCGGCTCGGCGTGGAAGTTGCCGCCGGAAATCACGTCACCTTCGGCGGCGAATACCAGCGGGTTATCCGACACCGCGTTGGCTTCGATCACCAGCACTTCAGCGGCTTGACGGAACTGGGTCAGGCAGGCGCCCATGACTTGCGGCTGGCAACGCAGGGAGTACGGGTCTTGTACCTTGTCGCAGTTCTGATGGGACTGGGAAACCTGGCTGCTCTCACCCAACAGATCGCGATAGGCCGCGGCAGAATCGATCTGCCCCCGTTGACCACGGGCCGCATGAATACGTGCGTCGAACGGCGAGCGCGAACCCAGCACAGCCTCCACCGTCAGGCCGCCACAAGCCAGGGCCGCCGCGAACAGGTCTTCACCTTCAAACAGCCCGCGCAGCGCGAAAGCGCTGGACACCTGGGTACCGTTGAGCAGCGCCAGACCTTCTTTCGCAGCCAGGGTCAGCGGCACGAGGCCGGCGACTTTCAGCGCTTCAGTAGCCTCCAGCCATTCACCCTTGTAACGCGCCTTGCCTTCGCCCAGCAGTACCAGGGACATGTGGGCCAGCGGCGCCAGGTCGCCGGAAGCACCGACCGAACCTTTCAACGGAATATGCGGGTATACCTCGGCGTTGATCAGCGCGATCAGCGCGTCGATCACCTGCCGGCGAATCCCCGAGAAACCTCGGCTCAGGCTGTTGACCTTGAGCACCATGATCAGTCGCACCAGCTCATCGCTGATGGGTACACCAACGCCGGCCGCGTGGGACAACACCAGGGAACGCTGGAGGTTTTCCAGGTCTTCACTGGCGATGCGGGTCGAAGCCAACAGCCCGAAACCGGTGTTGATGCCATAGGCGGTGCGGTTCTCGGCGAGAATCTGCTCCACGCAGGCGACGCTGGCTTCGATCTGCGCCGTGGCGCTGTCATCCAGGCTGAGGACGACCGGCTGCTGGTAGATAGTCCGCAGTTGGGCAAGGCTCAGTTGGCCTGGAATCAGATTTAGCGCAGTCACATTGATGCTCCTTGTTGAATTGGTTTTCAGTGCACATTCGGTAAAGCGTGATTCAGCAAATCAGGGTTCTTGAGCAGCGCCGCAGCGGTCTCGATATCCGGCGCCAACCAGCGATCCTGATCGTAGGCCGCGACCTGTTCACGCAACAGGCGCCAGGCGGTATCGGTCCCCACGCCAAACCGCTGCTGCTTGAGAAACTCGAACGCCTGGGACGCCAGCAGGTACTCGATGGCGAGGATCCGGGTGACGTTTTCCAGCACCGCGTGCAGTTTCAATGCGGCGTTGGTGCCCATGCTCAGGTGGTCTTCCTGCAGGCCCGAGGTGACGAAGTTGTCGAGTACCGCCGGTTGCGCCAGTTGACGGTTCTGCCCGCACAGGGAAGCGGCGACATACTGCACAATCATCATTCCCGAGTTGACCCCGGGATTGCTCACCAGGAACGCCGGCAGGCCGCTGACATGTGGATTGATCAGGCGATCCAGACGGCGCTCGGCGATGGAGCCGATTTCCGCCATCGCGATGGCCAACATATCCGCCGCCAGGGCCACGAACTGCCCGTGAGGATTGGCCTGTGACACCACGCGGTAGTTGTCCGGCGTGCCCAACAGCAAGGGATTGTCGGTGGCAGCGTTAAGTTCGGTTTCAACCTGCCGGGTGGCGTGCTCCAACTGGTCGCGGGCGGCACCATGAACCTGGGGAATCGAACGTATGCTCAAGGCGTCCTGGGTACGAATCCCCTTGCTTGCGCCAATCACTTCACTGCCGGCCAGCAGCGCCCGCAGGTTGCTACCGACTTGCTGCATGCCGGGGTGTGGCTTGAGAGCGATGACCTGTTCATCGAACGCGTCGATCTGGCCGCGTTGCGCTTCGAAACTCATGGCCCCGATCACATCGGCCCATTGCAGCAAATGGTGGGCATCGGCCAGCGCCAGGCAGCTCAAGCCGGTCATGCAGGGCGTGCCATTGACCAGGCTCAGACCGTCCTTGGCTCCCAGTACCAATGGCTGCAAGCCTTCGGCGGCCAGCGCTTCATGAGCCGCAACGCTGCGGCCCCGATAACTGACATGGCCGACACCGAGCAGGGTAATGCCGATATGCGCCATGTGCGTCAGGTAACCCACCGACCCCTGGGACGGCACCTGCGGGGTAATGCCATGGTTGAGCAGCGCCAGCAACCCATGCACCACCTGCGGGTGCAAACCGGATTTCCCCTGGCTGTAATTGATGATCGCGGCGCAGATAATCGCGCGGGTCTGCTCGTTACTCAGTGGCGCCCCCACACCGCAGGCGTGACTGAGCAGGGTGTTGCGCGACAATTGGCTCAGTTGCTCACCCTTGAGCGAAACGTTGCACAAGGCGCCCAAACCGGTGTTGACG
The DNA here is from genome assembly GCF_900106045.1 of Pseudomonas mucidolens. NCBI lineage: Bacteria > Pseudomonadati > Pseudomonadota > Gammaproteobacteria > Pseudomonadales > Pseudomonadaceae > Pseudomonas > Pseudomonas mucidolens. The sequence continues at coordinate 4,537,841 of NZ_LT629802.1, forward strand.
CCATAGGCGCGCTCGCCGCTGGCGACGATGCGTTGCACGATGGCCTGGGCATTGTCGATGCGGGCCCAGGCCTGGCCCGACAGTTCGAGCAGCGCGCCGTGACGAGCTACGGCGACCACGTCCGGCCAACGCAGCGGGGCATCGGCGATGATGATTTTTTCAGCCTGGGACATCTTCATACCTTCCTGAATTTTTGTGCAGCTTTGCCGGCCCTTTCGCGAGCAAGCCCGCTCCCACCTTTTGCAAGCATTCCCCTGTGGGAGCGGGCTTGCTCGCGAAAGAGCAGCCGCCGCGCCACAGTTTTCGAATCAGACCACCGCCGCCCGCCGCTGAACAAAGCGGTCCACGTACTCATCCGCTGGCGAATGCAGGATCTCGCGCGGGGTGCCGACCTGGATCAACTTGCCGTCCTTGAGGATTGCAATGCGGTTGCCGATGCGCACCGCTTCGTCGAGGTCGTGAGTGATGAAAACAATGGTTTTGTGCAGGGTCTTCTGCAGTTCCAGCAACTGGTCCTGCATCTCCGCGCGGATCAGCGGATCGAGGGCGCTGAAGGCCTCGTCCATCAGAATAATATCGGTGTCGGCCGCCAGGGCGCGGGCCAGGCCGACACGTTGACGCATGCCGCCGGACAACTGGTGCGGATACTTGTTTTCGTAGCCTTTCAGCCCCACGGTTTCGATCCAGTGCAACGCGCGCTCGGCACACACCTGCTTGCTTTCGCCGCGCACTTTCAGACCGTAGGCGACGTTATCCAGCACGCTCTTGTGGGGCAGCAGGCCGAAGCTCTGGAACACCATGCTGATCTTGTGCCGCCGGAATTGGCGCAGGGCTTCCATGTCCAGTTGCAGGATGTCTTCGCCGTCCACCAGGATCGCGCCGCTGGTAGGGTCGATCAGGCGGTTGAAGTGGCGCACCAGGGTCGACTTGCCGGAGCCGGACAGCCCCATGATCACGAAGATCTCGCCGGTGCCTACGTTCAGTGACAGGTCATTCACGCCGACTACACAACCGGTCTCGGCCAATACCTGATCCTTGGTCTTGCCCTGGCCGATAAGCGCCAGCGCCTCCTTGGAGCGGGAACCGAAAATCTTGAATACGTTTTTCACTTCGATTTTGCTGACAGTAGTCATTTGCTCGCCTCATGCCGTGGACGACCGTAGGCCTGGGTAATGCGGTCGATGACCACGGCGAGAATCACAATCGCCAGGCCGGCTTCAAGGCCCCGGCCGACGTTGAGGGTCTGGATGCCGACGAGAACGTCTTCCCCCAGGCCACGGGCACCGATCATCGAGGCGATGACCACCATCGACAGCGCCATCATGGTGGTCTGGTTGATCCCGGCCATGATGCTCGGCAGGGCCAGCGGCAGTTGCACGCCGAACAGCTGCTGCCAGCGGTTGGCGCCGAATGCGTTGATCGCTTCCATCACTTCGCCGTCGACCTGACGAATCCCCAGGTCGGTCAGGCGTATCAGCGGTGGCGCGGCGTAAATCACCGTGGCGAAAATCGCCGGCACCTTGCCCAGGCCGAACAGCATCAGCACCGGAATCAGGTACACGAAGCTGGGCATGGTTTGCATGATGTCCAGCAACGGCATCAGCACCGAACGCAGGCGGTTGCTGCGCGCCGACAGAATGCCCAGCGGAATGCCGATCAGCACCGAGATCACGGTAGCAACCAGCATCAACGCCAGGGTCTGCATCAGTTTGTCCCACAGCCCCACCGCTCCCACCAGGAACAACAGGCCGACGATGACCGCCGTGGTCACGACTTTGCGCGTGGCGTGCCAGGCAATACCGCCGACAATCGCCAGCATCAACCACCAGGGCGCCATGCGCAGCATCCCCTCAAGGTTGACGATGGCCCACAGCAGGGTGTCGGAGATATGCCGGAACACATCCCCGTAGTTGGTCACCAGTGAGTCCACCCAAGCGTTGACCCAGTCGGCAGTGGAAAACGTAAAGTTTTCAGGAAACATAGCGTGCTCTCGATCCAGTGAATTGTGGCCGGGTCCCGGCTACCGTTCAGGGTAGCCGGGGGCACTCGACCTACAAGGCCGCGTCGATTTTCCGGGCTGCGTCTTCGCTCACCCACGCGTGCCAGACTTCAGGGTGTTGCTTGAGAAAAATCTTCGCCAGTTTGGGTGATTCGATACGTTCCTTGCTCATGCGCGCCAGGTTCTGGTTGAGCAGGTCGATGGGCAGGTTGACCTTCTCCAGCACCGCGACCAGTTCCGGGGCTTGCTCGTGGAAGACCTTGGACAGGCCGATCTTGATGGTCACGCGCTTATCCACGCCGGGTTTTTCTTCCAGCTTCACCAGGTCCACCTGGCCCATCAGCGGTGTCGGCGTCCAGTAATAAAACAGGATCGGCTCGCCACGCTTGTAGCTGGACAGCACGGCGGCATCCAGCGCCGGGCCGGTGCCTGGGCGGAAGTTGGTGTAGGAACTTTCCAAGCCGTAGCTCTTGAGCATTTCGCTGTTGTCCAGCTCGCAGGTCCAGCCGGCGGGACAATTGTAGAAACGGCCCTTGGACGGTTCTTCCTGATCCTTGAACACAGCGGAGTATTGGCCCAGATCAGCAATGTTTTTCAGACCCGGCGCCTTGGCCTCAAGCTTGCGCTTGGGGTCACCTTCGATCACATAGCGCGGCACGTACCAGCCCTCGACGGCACCCACCACAGGCGCGCCGACCCCGACGACTTTGCCGGCCTTCTCGGCCTTGTTCCACACTTCGCTGCGGCCTACCCATTCTTCGGCGAAGATCTGGATGTCGTTGCTGCCCAGAGCGTTTTCCATGGTGATGGAATTGCCCGGCAGGCTATCGGTCTTGCAGTCGTAGCCTTTTTCCAGGACCACTTGCAGCACATCGGTCAGCAACATGCCGCTTTCCCAGTTCAGGCCGGCGAACTTCACCGGTTTACCCGACTCGCACCAGCCGGCTGCCTGGGTGGCGCCAGCGCTTGCCAGCCAGCCTGCGGCGAACAGCGTGGTCAGCAGGGTCTTATACATTTTCATTGTGTGACGCTCCCAATCATGAAATGGATTACGGCAGTTAAAAGGCATCCTGCCTTGTCCACGTCCCATCAGACTTGTACAACGCGCCTGTTTGTCGATTGTTCGGGTATTGCCTGTAGGAGCGAGCTGGCTCGCGAAAACCGTATAAGCGCCGCAGGTATCCTGCAAGCCTGCGTCATCGTTAATGATCTTCGCGAGCACGCTCGCTCCTACGGTGCAGGCGTCAGCCTTTGATCATCGGCAGGTTCAGACCCTGCTCTTTGGCGCAATCAATGGCGATCTGGTACCCGGCATCGGCGTGACGCATGACGCCGGTGGCCGGATCGTTGTGCAGCACGCGGGCAATGCGCTCGGCCGCTTCGTCGGTCCCGTCGCAGACGATCACCATTCCCGAATGTTGGGAGAAACCCATGCCGACGCCACCACCGTGGTGCAACGAGACCCAGGTCGCGCCGCTGGCGGTGTTGAGCAAGGCGTTGAGCAGTGGCCAATCGGACACGGCGTCGGAGCCGTCCTGCATGGATTCGGTTTCACGGTTCGGGCTGGAGACCGAGCCCGAGTCCAGGTGGTCACGCCCGATCACCACCGGCGCCGACAACTCGCCGCTGCGCACCATTTCGTTGAACGCCAGACCGAGCTTGGCGCGCTGGCCCAGGCCAACCCAGCAGATACGCGCCGGCAGCCCCTGAAAGCTGATGCGCTCGCGGGCCATGTCCAGCCAGTTGTGCAGGTGGGCGTCGTCGGGGATCAGCGCTTTTACTTTGGCGTCGGTTTTGTAGATGTCTTGCGGATCGCCCGACAGCGCGGCCCAGCGGAACGGACCAATGCCACGGCAGAACAGTGGGCGGATGTAGGCCGGTACAAAGCCTGGGAAGTCGAATGCGTTTTCCACGCCTTCTTCCTGGGCCATCTGGCGGATGTTGTTGCCATAGTCGAAGGTCGGGATGCCCTGTTTCTGGAACGCGAGCATCGCTTTGACGTGCACGGCCATCGACTGCTTGGCGGCCTTTATCACGGCAGCCGGTTCGGTCTTGGCGCGCGCACGGTACTCGTCCCAGGTCCAGCCGGCCGGCAGGTAGCCATTGAGCGGGTCGTGGGCGCTGGTCTGGTCGGTGACCATGTCCGGACGCACGCCGCGCTTGACCAGTTCCGGCAGGATTTCAGCGGCGTTACCCAGCAGCGCAATGGAAATCGCCTTGCCTTCCTGGGTGTATTTAGCGATGCGCGCCAGTGCGTCGTCGAGGTCTGTGGCTTGCTCATCGACATAACGGCTGTTCAAGCGAAAATCGATACTGACCTGCTGGCACTCAATGTTCAGCGAGCAGGCGCCAGCCAGGGTGGCGGCCAGCGGTTGAGCGCCGCCCATACCGCCCAAGCCTGCGGTCAGCACCCAACGGCCTTTCAGATCACTGTTGTAATGCTGGCGGCCGGCTTCGACGAAGGTCTCGTAAGTGCCCTGGACGATGCCCTGGCTGCCGATGTAGATCCAGCTGCCAGCGGTCATCTGGCCGTACATCGCCAGGCCCTTGGCATCCAGTTCGTTGAAGTGTTCCCAACTGGCCCAATGCGGCACCAGGTTCGAGTTGGCGATCAGCACGCGGGGCGCGTTGCTGTGGGTCTTGAATACGCCCACCGGTTTGCCGGATTGCACCAGCAGGGTTTCGTCGTCGTTGAGGTGGGTGAGGCTTTCGACGATCTGGTCGTAGCATTCCCAGTTGCGTGCGGCGCGGCCGATACCACCGTACACCACCAGTTCTTTCGGGTTTTCGGCCACTTGTGGGTCGAGGTTGTTCATCAGCATGCGCAGCGGCGCTTCAGTCAGCCAGCTTTTGGCGGTGAGCGTGTTACCGCGGGCGGCACGGATTTCGACGTCACGGTATTTCGTAGGCTTGGCTTTGAAAGAATCAGTCACAACAAGAACTCCTCAGCGATCGATGCGCGAACATGATTGGTGCGAAGAGGACTCTTACGCACACATCTCTACTTGTACATACAAGCATATGCAATCAAACGGCCAACTTGAGCGGTACGTGACCAAAATTTTTTTTGGAGGTGTTCACAAGCCTTGGAAATCAAGGCGTCGAGGCTTTATGAAATTTCTTACAGAGATGATTTACACAGCTGGAGGATTGTTACAACGGCAGGGCATCGCGCCATGCTGGGGCATTCGGTAACAAATTGGTGCGGGGCTGGAAACAGATTTTGCAGCCTATGCATAACTAATGTGGGAGCTGGCTTGCCTGCTCCCACATGTTTTAATCGCGTGCAGTCAGCTCGATCAGGCAGCAGCGACCAGTCACGCTGATATCCAGCAATCCACTGTTACCGTCCACCTGCAAACAGTCATGATGCCCGAGTACCTCGTCCAGCACCTTCACCTCATCGGCCACACTGAACACCAGCACGGTGTGCGCGGTACTGAAAAAGCGTTGCACTCCATCTACCCACTGCAAGCGCGCGTGGTAACGCTGGGGTGAATAGATCAGGTTGAAGTCGCGAATCGGCCCGCCGATCAACCGGCAGGAGACCTGACTTTCGCCTTTGAACGCAAAGGGCTGCAGCGGTAACAAACCGCGCTGTTCCTCGCCATCCACCGTCAGCACCATGCCCGCGCCCTGGATCACGGTGATCACCCGCTGGTAACCGGCGAACGTGGAAAAGCCACCCGACTCGGCGATATCGGCAATCGACAGACGCCAGCCGAATCCATCCAGACCATCGCCTGCATCGCGGCTGATTTCTTCAGTGCTGCCACCGCCGTTTTTCCACGGCATGCGCACGTAATCCGCTGCACGCCAGACTTTCACTGCACTCATTTGCTGAAACGTCCCTCCAGGCTATGACGCGAACCGGGGTGGATCAAACGCGCCGCGGTGACCGGCTGACGACCGGACCAGGTGCGACGGCGAATCAACAGGCACGGCTCGCTGGGCTCGATCTGCAACAGCGTGCACTCCTCGGCGTCGGCCAGGATCGCTTCCACCACGTGCTCGCCTTCGGTCAGCGGCGCCACCTGATTGAGATAGGCGTAGGGCGTTTGCTGGGTGAAATCCTGGTGCAGGTATTCCGGCGCCACCAGGGCGTTGACGAAACGGTCTTCGATTTGCACCGGGATATCGTTTTCGTAATGCACGATCAGCGAGTGAAACACCCGCCCGCCTTCACGCATTTCCAAAGCCACGGCGCGCTCGGAGCCGGCGGCTTCCTCGCCCAACGTAATGACTTTGCAGGTATGACGGTGCCCACGGGCAGCGATCTCATCGGCAATATTGTGGACTTCAAACAGTGCCGACTGGCTCTTCGGCTCGGCGACAAACGTGCCCACGCCTTGCATGCGTACCAGCAAGCCTTCCGCGGTCAGCTCACGCAGGGCGCGATTGATGGTCATGCGGCTGAAGCCCAACTGGCTGACCAGTTCGCTTTCCGAGGGAACGCGATAATGCGGCGGCCAGTTGCCGTTAAGGATTTGCTGGCTGATCATCTGTTTGACGCGGGCATACAAGGGCGCCGGACTTTCGTCCATGTGGGCAGCCAGCATCGAGTTGGCGGGCGGAGTCGGCACGGGGAATCCTTGTCGGTGAAAAAGAAGCATAGCTTGCCGGAGTTTACCGAGCAGACAAACGTCTGTATATGTATATACAAATAAACACACGACCGGGGTGCCTGAATCATGTCCGCTTTCTTTGCCGAACGCGCGCTGCTGCCTAATGGATGGGCCAATGATGTACGTCTTGAAGTCAGTGCCGAAGGCCTGCTGACAAAGGTCGAGGCCAATGCCGCCGCAGACGCTGCCGAACGGCTCAGGGGCCCGCTGTTGCCAGGCACGCCGAACCTGCACTCCCATGCGTTCCAGCGGGCGATGGCGGGCCTGGCGGAAGTCGCCGGCAATCCCAATGACAGCTTCTGGACCTGGCGTGACTTGATGTATCGGATGGTCGGCCAGATCAGCCCCGGGCAACTGCAGATCATCGCCCGTCAGCTGTATATCGAAATGCTCAAGGCCGGCTACACCTCGGTGGCCGAGTTTCACTACGTACACCACGACCTCAGCGGTCAGCCTTACGCCGACCCTACGGAGTTGTCACGCCAGATCAGCCAGGCGGCCGCCAGCAGCGGTATCGGCCTGACCTTGCTGCCTGTGTTGTACAGTCACTCGGGCTTTGGCGGCCAGGCACCGAATGAAGGCCAGCGTCGTTTTATCAACAGCAGCGACAACTACCTGGACCTGCAAGCACGCCTGCAACCGATCCTCGCAGCGCACCCCGCGCAACAGCTGGGCCTGTGCTTCCACTCATTGCGCGCTGTCACGCCGCAGCAGATCAGTGAGGTGCTGGCCGCCAGTGACCAGGCCTGTCCGGTGCATATCCACATCGCCGAACAACAGAAGGAAGTCGACGATTGCCTGGCCTGGAGCGGCAAGCGTCCGTTGCAATGGCTGTATGACAATGTCGCCGTCGATCAACGCTGGTGCCTGGTCCACGCCACTCACGCCAACGCCGAAGAAGTCACGCGAATGGCCAGGAGCCGGGCAATTGCCGGCCTGTGCCTGACCACGGAAGCCAACCTGGGCGACGGGATTTTTCCGGCGGTGGACTTTCTGGCCCAGGGCGGGCGCATGGGGATTGGTTCCGACAGCCATGTTTCATTGAGCGTGGTGGAAGAGTTGCGTTGGCTGGAATATGGCCAGCGCCTGCGGGATCAGCGGCGCAACCGGCTGTATCGCAGCGATCAGCCGATGATTGGCCGTACGTTGTTCGATGCGGCGCTGGACGGCGGCGCCCAGGCATTGGGACAACCGATTGGACGCCTCGAAGTGGGCAAGCGCGCCGATTGGCTAGTGCTGGACGGCAACGATCCGTATCTGGCGACTGCGCGTGAAGACGCGATTCTCAATCGCTGGCTGTTCGCCGGCGGCGATCGTCAGGTACGCGACGTAATGGTCAACGGGCAATGGGTGATACGTGACGGGCATCATGCCGGCGAGGAACAGAGCAGCCGGGCGTTTACGCAAGTCCTGCGGGAATTGCTGGGCTAGCCTAATGCCGTTCAGCTAACCAAATAATGTCCACTGACTGTAGGAGCGAGCTTGCTCGCGAAGAACTCATAGGCGCCGCGTTTATTCAGGAAACACGCGTTATCGTTGAGGTTTTTCGCGAGCAAGCTCGCTCCTACAAAAACCGCAGCAGGCTCACCCCTCATCATGGGGAGCGGTATCCAGATTCTCTCAGTGCGAGGTCTTTGCCATTTGCTTGTCCGACGTGCGCCAGATCAAACGGGTGGTGTCGTAACCCTGTTGCCGTGCCCTGCTCAACAGGTCTTCGCGGGTATCGGTGCTGACCGTCGGCGTGCGGGACAGGAGCCACATGTAACGCCGGCTCGGACTGCCGACGATGGCGGTCTTGTAGTCGTCGCTGACGTACAACACCCAGTAATCACCCTTGGTGATACCCGGCAACAGCGCGGTGAACCAGTTATTGAATTCGACCCACAGCTTGTCGGTCTTGCCAGGGACTTGCGGCGTGGCCGTGCCCTTGGCTTCTTCCCATTGCCACTCAGCGGTCAGGCAGCGATTGAACACCGACATATCACCGTCGGGCAACAGCGAGTAACGGGCTTCGGACTGCGCGCAATTGCGCTGGAAGTACATCGGCAAACGAGCCAACTCATACCAGGTGCCCTGGTAACGCTTGAGGTCAACGTGGTCGACCGTCTTGGGTTGCAGATCATCGCCAGAATGGCTGGCGCAGCCCGCCAAAAACAGGCTGGCGCAAAGGCATAAAACAAAACGCATCATGTTCTTCTTCTCCCGCAGGCTTTCGCCCCGGTTTACTTCAGGCCTTGCCCGGAAAACATCAGAACTTTGTCACCGGCGTACTGCACGCTGATAAAGCTGGTTTTATCGCCCCACGTGCAGCTGGACATGCCCAGTGCACCGGAACAATCAGTCGGCTTACCCAACAGCGATTCCACCTCGGCCTTGGGCATTCCCGCCGACAGTTTTTGGTAATTTTCTTGAGTGACCTTGCTGCATGCGGCCAGCAAGACGCAAAAACACAAGAGAGCGAGACGGCGTAACGACATGGAAAAGCTCCTGAAGGACAAGCAGCAGTGGGGATCTGCCAGAAGCTTAGAAGGGAAAAGGGGTGTCTGGTTCCCGATGGGCAGCGGTATTTCTTTTTTCTACGGGGCGGCTCTTTTCAACAAAACTTCTAACCTACACATCGCCGCCTTTCGTCGGACCGTTAAAGTGAACAAACGTGTTCACCGAAATGGACAAGGACGAAGCTCAATGCGCTTTCAGGTTGTGATACTTCAATCCGCAAAAAACCACCTCAAAGACATTAACGCCTACATCCCCCGAGGGTTTTCAGCCGCGACCTGACAACACACCTACGAGGCCCTGCAACAGGCTATGCGCCACCCGGAAAGCCAATCTTATGCAGGTCCTATACCGGAAGAAATCGAGAAACTGAACCTGAGCCAGTACCGGCAAATCGTCAGCGGAATGAATCGGGTTATCTACGAAATCCGAGGGAAAACTATCTACCTCTACATCATTGCCGACCTACGCAGAAGTCTGCAGGCGCTACGACTCAAAAACCTCATCCAATAAAAAACCCCGAAACGCGGAGAGCACTTCGGGGCTTTTTTCTTAGCGCAAGGTATCAGGCCTTGTGATAACCCGTCACACGCTCGACTTCTTCCTTGGAACCGAGGAATACCGCCACGCGCTGGTGCAGGCCTTCGGGCTGGATGTCGAGGATGCGCTGGTGGCCGTCAGTTGAAGCACCGCCCGCCTGCTCTACCAGGAACGACATCGGGTTGGCTTCGTACATCAGGCGCAGCTTGCCCGGCTTGGAAGGCTCGCGGCTGTCGCGTGGGTACATGAACAAACCGCCACGGGTCAGGATGCGGTGTACGTCGGCAACCATCGCCGCGACCCAGCGCATGTTGAAGTTCTTCTTCAACGGGCCTTCCTCGCCGGCCATCAACTCGCCCACGTAGCGGGTGACGGGTTCTTCCCAGTGACGCTGGTTGGACATGTTGATCGCAAATTCCTGGGTCGACGCAGGAATCGAGATGTCTTCGTGGGTCAACACGAAGCTGCCCATTTCACGGTCCAGGGTAAAGCCCTTGACGCCATCACCCAGCGTCAGCACCAACATGGTCTGCGGGCCGTAGATCGCGTAACCGGCGGCGACCTGCTTGGTGCCAGGCTGCAGGAAGGCCTTTTCGTCCAAGGCTTCGTTCTGGCTCAGGTATTCGTTCGGGCAACGCAGCACCGAGAAGATCGTACCGACCGGCGCGTTGATATCGATGTTCGACGAACCGTCCAGTGGGTCGAATACCAACAGATAGGCGCCTTTCGGATACTTGCCCGGAATCTGGTAGGCATTGTCCATTTCTTCGGACGCCATACCGGCCAGGTGACCGCCCCACTCATTGGCCTCGAGCAGGATTTCGTTGGAAATCACGTCGAGCTTCTTCTGCACTTCGCCTTGTACGTTTTCTGTGCCCATGCTGCCCAGCACACCACCCAGCGCGCCCTTGGATACGGCGTGGCTGATTTCCTTGCAAGCACGCGCCACCACTTCGATAAGGAAGCGCAGATCGGCAGGGGTGTTGTTGCTGCGGGTCTGCTCAATCAAATAGCGACTCAGAGTAACGCGGGACATGGAAGGCTCCGGAGAATGGGGGGGGGCTGAAAACCCGCGCAGTTTAGCGCGAGTCGGGGTGTATTTCCTCCTATCAGACGAGATAACCCTGACAGAGTTCATGCAGGGCTCTGCCTCAAGGCGTGGACGGCGGCTTTCGCAACAAGCTGTAGGCCATCGCCCCAAGTGCCGCCACGCCCAACAGCAACACAGCCCACAAGCCGACGCGCTTCCAATCCACGGCCCGCGCATCTGGCGGCGGGGACGGGTCGAGTAGCCACTCGCCGTCCACCTTGGCCTGGCCCAGATCCTTGAGGCGTCTGGCGTTGTAGTCGGGAATCAGTGTCGCCAGCGGCAAGTTCGCCGGCCTGACCGACGCGTTGCCCACCGCCAGGGTGAAGGGCGGTTCGCCCCGCGCCAGGAAGATCAATTGTGTGGCGCGTACCGCAAACCTGAGCGTCGGCGTATCAGGTCCCAGGCCACCGCCCCGCTCGTCTATCTCGAGCTTGAAGTGTTGGACCGCCTGACCCGACAAGGGCAACTCATCGCGCACCACTTGTTGTCCATCCTGCGTCAGCCGGTAAAGCAGGCCACTGCTCAACGGGCGCCACGGCTGAGCGGGCTCTCGACGCCCATAGAGTGTCACGGGCGCCAGACTATTGGGCTGGCGCAACTCGATACGCAACCTTTCCACACTCAGCGTGGCGGGCAACTGCCAGCTGTATTCGCCCGTCTTGAGCCGGCTACCGGCCAACGGCTGCGACCACACCAACGGCAATGGCAGGGCATTTGCGCCTTGCACATGGGCGGCCGTCAGCAGCGGCGCGGCCTGCCCTTTCCACATCAGGCGCAGGTAGCGGGCCGACTGGCCGGGCAACGCAACGTCGTGCTGCTCGACGCGTTCGTCGGCAAACGCCAGACGCGCCACCTGCCCTTCCCCCCAGGAGCGCCAATGCTGCAAATCATCACTGGCTTCAATGCTGAACCGCTGGAAACCGTCGCGCTCGCTGACCCAGTCGAGGACCAATTGCTGCAAGGGTGCCTTGATCGCACTGGCGTCCAGCAGCCAGCCACGGCGCACGGCATCGCCCGCCGCCAACGGCGTCGAAGGTTGCACCTGTACCAACGTGCCAGTGGCGCTCGACTGTACTCGCACGCCGGGCGTCGCCTCGTTGGCGTCGGCATCGGCGTACAACGGGAACCACTTCACCGCCGTGAGTGCGTGGTTTTCGTTACGTTGTGCCGACTCCTGCGCCAGCGCGTAAGCCTGGGGTTCGCCAGCGGCATTAAATACGCGCACATCGCCGAGATTCGCCTGACGGGCGCTCAACTGCGCGGCCAGCGGCAACTCCAGGCGATACCACGGACCTTCACCGCTGAGCGTCAGCGGCACTTGGGTAGCGAAGTCGGCGGGGACTTCCTGGCCCCACGCGGATAGCGCCGTACACAGCCCCACTACAGCGACGCTCAACTTGCCGATCAAGAGGATGCTCCTTGGTTTTCAGTGACAGGTTCGGCGCGCTTAGGTGGCAGCGGGGCAAAATACCCCACCACCAGCAGAAGCCCACCGACCCCGATAAACGACACGATGCGCGCCAATCCGCCATGGTTGCTCAGTTCGACGAAGAACAACTTGGCGACCACCACGGCAATCAATGCCGCGCCGATCAACCAGACTTCGCGGCGGTGACGCAGATGGCCACCGATCATCAGGCTCAGGGCAATCAGAGTCCAGACAATCGACAGTCCCGCCTGAACCAGCATCGACTCCAACAACGCCTCCAGATGGAACGGCACGCCGCCCCAATGGTGCGCGGTGCGCATCACCAGCGCAGTGAAGAAGACGAACAGCGAGATGCCCGCAATCCCTTGGGCCGCCCATTCAGCACGACGCCCCTTTTGCGGCGCCGCGCTGCGGGACCACAGGTACACCCCCAGCAGCGCAAACAACAGGCCAAGGTCCAACGGGCTGAGCAATGGTACATACGGCAATGGCGCGGCAGTCCCGTCACTGAAAAGGTTGGCGAGCCAGAACCAGACCAGCATCAACACTGCCAACGGCAGCGCCGCCAGCACCCGGTACTCTCGCGGATAAGCCGACACCGGCCATGGCCAATGACGCGGCAAAGCGGCCAGCACCAGATACAGACTCGGCAGCACCGCCCAACCCAGCCAACGCCAGGCGTTGTACTGCACCGACAACCGCAACAGGCCATAACGCAACTCCAGCGCCAGCACGCCGACCAGCATCCAGCAGCCCAGCACATGCGCAATACTCAGGGCCTTTTGCGGCACCTGCTCCGCCAAACACCGCAGGGAGATGAAATGCACGCCGAACACCGCCGCCCAAGCCAGCCAACCGAGCTTCGCCGCCGGGTGGTAATAGCTGTGCAAGGACACCAGCAGCACCATCACGGCCGCCGGCATCAGCAACAGGCACAGCATTCCCAGCGCTGCCCAGCGCAGACGCCAGGCCAGCACTGTCCAGATCGCGGCACTCATGGCGGCGGCAGCCAACAGGCAAGTTGCCTGCAACTGTGGCGGCATGAAACGCAGCACTTCACTGGTCAGCGCCAACGCCCACCAGGCGCCACCCCACACCAGCAGCAGATCGGATAGACGCTGCAACCCGAGCCCGGCAAAACTTGGCGATGGCGTGCCGTGCTGCAAACGCCACGCGCCCAACAGCGCGACCATCCCGACGATCATCGGCGCCCAGAAACCTTTATGAGCAAACGCCGGCAATGCATCGCCGCTCCATGGCGCCCACAGCAGCAACGCGCCGCCTAGCAATTGCACGCCAAGCGCCGTGAAAACAAACGTACGCGAAGTGATGTGCAAGCCAACAAACAGGCTCGCCACGCCCGCCAACGCCCAACCGATAGCGGTGCCGTGACTCGACCACAGCAACGGTGCGAGTACGTACAAAAAGCTCAGCCCCAGACAGGCCAGTACCGGTAGAACGTGACGCTCCCAACCCGCCGCCTGCTCGCCGGACGCCTTGCGCAGTTGATGGAAGCTGAACAGCAGCGCCACACCGAGCAGCAACGCTCCCAGCGGCGCACCCTCCAATAGCCTGTCTTCACCCGCACCCAACTCGCTGAGAAAGGCCAATGCCGAGCCAAGTTGCAACAGCAAGCCAAACATCCGCGCCATCAACCGCTGTTGGCGCAAGCCAAGCCAGAAGATACCCGCGCCCTCCACCGCCCAGGCCGCCGCCGTCCAACGGGCATCAAGCCCCAACGGAATCGCCAGGCTGGCGAAGATCACGCCCAGCGCCAGGCACGTCTGCGCCAGCAGCACGGTGCGCCCTGCGCTGAACATACGTGCCAATCCCATATAGATCACGCCCAGCACCAATGCGCTGAAAGCGGCCGCAAACTCCAGGTGCTGGACCAGGCTGAACTGCACGCCAAACGCCACGATCGGCGGGCCGAACAGCAGACTGCCATCGACATAATCACCCTTGGCCGCCGACCAGCGCAGCAGTGCGCCGCGGCTATCGTCTGGCGGGGCATCGCTGATGTCCAGCAACTTGCGCCGGGCGAACAACAGGCCGATGGCCAGGTACATCAGGAAAAACAGGATCAGGAACGGCTCGGTACTCCAGAGCAGTTCCGGCGTGTAGGAGCGAATACCCCATGCGAAGCCGATACCGAAGGTGCCGACAAAACCGATTACATTCAGCAGGCGCCAGGCCTTGAACCAGGCGATTGCGAGGATGCCAGCGTTGAGCAAGGCGAAATAGCTGAACAGCGCCACATGGCTGCCTTCGCCGGTGGACGCCAGGATCGGCGCGGCGAACCCGCCCAGGGCCGCGGCGCAGGCCAGGCCGATGGCGTCCTGGGTGATCGCCAGAATCGCCGAGAACAGCGTCACCGCCACCAGCAGGCCGAACCCCGCAGCGGGGTCGAGCAGCGGGTGCAGACGCATGGCGGCGAATACCGTCAGGTACAACACGGCAATGCCGGTGCCTTGCAACATCAGTGCGTAATGACTGTTGCGCACGCGCAGCCACCATCCCAGGCCCAGCAAACCCAGGGCACAGGCAGCGACACCGAGGTAACGCAATTCGATAGGCACGACCATGCCTTCGGTGGCGTAGCGCAGCAAAAACGCCAGACCGAGGAACAGCAGCACCACGCCGACCCGCAATACGGTGTTGCCGCCCAGCAGCCAGTTGCGCGCACCCTGGATGGCGCGTTCGATCAAATTCGGGCCACGGGGCGTTTCGGGTTCAGCGGCGGGCACAGCAGCGGCGGGTTTCCAAAGGTCGTCCGGCAGCGGTTGACTGGGTTCGGGGGAATAGGTCGGTTGCAGTTCGGCGGGCAGTTCCCAGACCAACTCAGGCGCGGCCACGGGCTCAACAATGGACGGTTCGACCTGAGGCTGTTTTTCCAGAATCGCGAGGCGTTGCTCCAGCGCCTGCAAGGCGCTGCCCAGGTTCGACAGTCGAACTGCCTGGCCAATCACCAACCCCAGTAGTGCGCCGACGCCTGCGTCACTGAACGATTCATCCAGCGCCCAGCCGAGCACCAGGCCAATCAGCATGAACATCCATTGCATGGTCCAAATCCCTAGGAAAACCAAAGCCTAGTATATCGACGCGTAACCAATGTGGGAGCGGCGGTGCGACTTGCTCCCACATTTTGTATCTGCTGCTTTTACTCCAAGGCTTTCCAGATCTCGGTCGCATACTCCCGGATGGTCCGATCCGAGGAGAACCAGCCGGTACGCGCCGTATTGAGCACCGCCGAGCGCCACCACTCCTTGGAGTCATGCCAATGCGCTTCGACCCGCACCTGGGCGTCCCAATAAGAATCGAAGTCTGCACAGACCAGAAAGCGGTCGTAGTCGATCAACGAATCGATCAGCCCGACATAGCGACCGGGGTCGTCCGGTGAGAACACCCCGCCACGAATCGCCTGCAGCACGTCGTTCAAACGGTGGGACGCGGCAATCTCGGGGCCCGCACTGAACTCGCCAGCCTGTTTACGCGCTTCCACCTCCTGGGCGCTGAGGCCGAAGATAAACATGTGCTCGCCGCCAATGCGCTCGTGCATCTCGACATTCGCGCCATCCATGGTCCCGATGGTCAACGCGCCGTTGAGGCCGAACTTCATATTGCTGGTGCCCGACGCCTCGAAACCGGCGGTGGATATCTGCTCCGACAAATCGGCCGCCGGAATGATGTTTTCCGCCAGGCTGACGTTGTAGTTGGGCAGGAACACCACCTTGAGCAAACCACGCACGGTAGGGTCGTTGTTCACGGTGCGGGCGATGTCGTTGGTCAGCTTGATGATCAGCTTGGCCTGGTGATAACTGGCCGCCGCCTTGCCGGCGAAGATTTTCACCCGTGGCACCCAATCGGTCTCGGGCTCGGCGCGAATCGCCTGATACAGGGCGACGGTGTGTAGCAGGTTGAGCAACTGGCGCTTGTATTCGTGAATGCGCTTGACCTGCACATCGAACATCGCCGCCGGGTTGATGGAGATGTCCAGGCGCTGATGAATGATGTCCGCCAGTGCCCGCTTGCTGTGCAGGCGCTGCTCGGCAAAGGCTTTGCGGAAAACCTCCTTCTCGGCAAAGGTTTCCAACTCCACCAGGCGCTGCTCCATGTTGTCGAGGATGTCCGGGCCCAGGGCCCCCACCAGCATCGAGGTGAGCTTGGGGTTGGCCTGGAACAACCAGCGGCGGAAGGTGATGCCGTTGGTCTTGTTGTTGATCCGCTGCGGATAAAGCTTGTGCAGTTCGGAGAATACCGTGCTGCGCATCAACTGCGTGTGCAGGCCGGATACCCCGTTGACGCTATGGGAGCCGAGGAATGCCAGATTGCCCATGCGCACGCGACGGCCGTTGTCTTCTTCGATCAGCGACACGGCGCGTAGCACGTCGAAGTCATGGATGCCCTTGGCCCGCAACGAGTCGATGTGCTGGGCGTTGATCAGGTAGATGATCTGCATGTGCCGCGGCAACATGCGCTCCATCAACCCCACCGGCCAGGTTTCCAGGGCTTCGGGGAGCAATGTGTGGTTGGTGTAGGACAGCGTTTCGACGGTGACCTGCCAGGCCGCATCCCAGGCGATGTCGTGCAGGTCCACCAACTGACGCATCAACTCGGCCACCGCGATGGAGGGGTGAGTGTCGTTAAGCTGGATCGCCGCGTGCTCACCCAGGCTCAGCACCGAGCCGTGCATGTTTTTGTGGCGACGCAGCAAGTCCTGCAGCGAGGCGGAGACGAAGAAGTATTCCTGGCGCAGGCGCAATTCCTGCCCCGCTTCAGTGCTGTCGGCCGGGTAAAGCACCCGCGAGATGCTTTCCGCGCGCGCCACTTCAGCGACGGCGCCCAAATGGTCACCGGCATTGAAACGTTCCAGGTGCAGATCTTCCACCGCCCGCGCACGCCATAAACGCAGCGTGTTAACGCTGGCGCCACGCCAGCCGACCACCGGGGTGTCGTAGGCTACGGCGCGCACGGTTTCACCCGGCGACCAGACCTGGATCGACTTGCCGGACGCGTCCAGTACGGTCTCGACACTGCCACCAAAGCCGATCGGGTAGATCACCTCGGCCCGCTCGAACTCCCAAGGGTTACCGAAATCCAGCCAGCGCTCGGTCTGCTCCTGCTGCCAACCATCGACAATCGCCTGGCGAAACAGGCCATGTTCATAACGAATGCCATAACCATGGCCGGCGATGCCCAGGGTCGACATACTTTCCATGAAGCACGCCGCCAGGCGACCCAGGCCACCGTTGCCGAGGGCCGCATCGGGCTCCAGCAGGCGAATCCGCTCCAGGTCCACACCCAACTCACCCAGGGCTTCGCGCGCCACCTCCAGCAAGCCGAGGTTGCTCAGGCTGTCAAACAACAGGCGGCCGATCAGAAATTCCAGCGAGAGGTAATAGACCCGCTTCTGCCCACGACGATAAATGCGCCGGGTATGGTCCATCCAGTCATCGACCATGTGATCGCGCGCCGCCAGGGCGATGGCTTCGAACCAGTCGTGATCGAACGCGTGATCAGGGTCTTTGCCCACGGCATAAGTGAGCTTGGTCAAGACGGCATCGCGAAACGCTGCCACCTCTGCTTCTCGTACAAGCGGTTCCTGAGTCATCGGTGTGACCTCGAGCGAGATAGAAGAAGGGAATCCTAGAGCCTAGTCGGTCTGACAAACCTCAAGGCTGACGGTTCGGCAGTTTTTTCACTCATTCACCTGTGGGGGAGTTTGATGCAGGGGCCGTGCCCGATCACCCTTTGGGCTGAAACCTGCAAAATATTGTTCAAAAAACCACCAATCCCGGTATGATCCCGCGCCCGGACAACGCCCCCCTTGGAAACCTGATGAAGCCTCAATTGATCGCCGCCGCGGAACTCGACCGTCTCGAAACGTGGCAGAAATACTCCAGCCACATGTGCGGCGGCTGCGTGTCCAGCTGCTGCACCTTGCCGGTTGAGGTGAAGATCAAGGATTTGATCCGCATTGGCATCGTCGATGAGTTCGAGCGCGGCGATCCGCCGAAGAACATCGCCAAGCGTTTGCAGAAGGAAGGCATCGTCGAGCGTTACAACCAAAAATCCGAGATTTTCACCTTGCAGCGCATGAGCAACAACGACTGCCTGTATCTGGATCGTAAGAGCCGTTTCTGCACTATTTATGACAAGCGCCCGGATACCTGCCGCAATCACCCGAAGATCGGACCACGGCCAGGGTATTGCGCCTACAAGCCGAAAGAAGTAGTGCGCGAGACCAAGTTCAAGACCCTCGACAAATTCTGATCCAACGCCGAACACCTGTGGCGAGCGGGCTTGCCCCGCGCTGGGCTGCGTAGCAGGCCCAATAGGCTCAGCGCGTTCGTTCAGGTAAAACTCTTTGCCTGGTTTCAGGGCCGCTTCGCAGCTCAGCGCGGGGCAAGCCCGCTCGCCACAACAGCCCGTTTGCCACACCAGTCTGCTCACAACAAGAGCCGGCCCAGCACATTCTGCAGGCATAAAAAAACGCCCCCGGCCTTTCGACCGGGGGCGTTTTTATTCAGCCTGGGCTAACTCAGTTCTTGGCTTTCTTGGCAGCGCGGGTACGCTCGCCTTCGTCCAGGACCTTCTTACGCAGGCGGATCGACTTAGGCGTGACTTCGCACAGCTCGTCGTCCTGGATGAATTCCAGGGCCTGTTCCAGAGTGAAGCGAACAGGTGGAACCAGAGCGATGGTTTCGTCTTTGCCCGAAGCACGCATGTTGTCGAGCTTCTTGCCTTTGGTTGGGTTGACGCCCATGTCGGTGTCACGGCTGTTCAGACCAACGATCTGACCGTTGTAGATCTCTTGACCGTGCTCAACGAACAGCTTGCCACGCGCCTGGAGGGTTTCCAGGGAGTAGGTCAGCGCCTTGCCGGTTTCTACCGATACCAGAACACCGTTCTGACGGCCGGACATTTGGCCGGACTTCATGGTGTCGTAGCGATCGAAGATCGAGGTCAGGATGCCAGCACCGTTGGTCAGGGTCAGGAACTGGTTACGGAAACCGATCAGACCACGAGCAGGGATGTTGTATTCCAGACGAACACGGCCCTTGCCATCCGGTACCATGTTGGTCAGGTCACCCTTACGCAGGCCGATCTCTTCCATGACCTTGCCCTGGGATTCCTCAGGGGTGTCGATGGTGACGTTTTCGAACGGTTCCTGCTTGTTGCCGTCGACCACGCGGATGATCACTTCCGGACGACCAACACCCATTTCGAAGCCTTCGCGACGCATGGTTTCGATCAGTACCGAGAGGTGCAGCTCACCACGGCCGGAAACCTTGAACTTGTCAGCCGAGTCGCCTTCTTCAACGCGCAGTGCAACGTTGTACAGCAGCTCTTTGTCCAGACGTTCCTTGATGTTACGGGACGTCACGAACTTGCCTTCTTTACCGCAGAAAGGCGAGTCGTTTACCTGGAAGGTCATGGAAACGGTTGGCTCGTCAACGGTCAACGGCTTCATCGCTTCGACCGTGTCCGGGTGGCACAGGGTGTCGGAGATGAACAGCGAATCCATGCCGCTGATGCAAACGATGTCGCCTGCCGCAGCTTCTTCAACGTCGATGCGGTGCAGACCGTGGTGACCCATCAGCTTCAGGATACGGCCATTACGCTTCTTGCCGGTGGCGTCGATAGCGACAACCGGAGTGTTCGGCTTGACGCGACCACGAGCGATACGGCCAACACCGATAACACCCAGGAAGCTGTTGTAGTCCAGAGCGGAAATCTGCATCTGGAACGGACCGTCACGGTCAACAGCCGGCGCCGGTACGTTGTCGACGATCGACTGGTACAGCGGGGTCATGTCTTCAGCCATGTCGGTGTGGTCCAGACCGGCAATGCCGTTCAGGGCCGAGGCGTAGACGACTTTGAAGTCCAGCTGTTCTTCGGTGGCACCGAGGTTGTCGAACAGGTCGAAGATCTGGTCCAGAACCCAGTCCGGACGCGCGCCTGGACGGTCGACCTTGTTGATCACCACGATTGGACGCAGGCCGGCTTCGAACGCCTTCTTGGTCACGAAACGGGTTTGCGGCATAGGGCCGTCTTGAGCGTCAACCAGCAGCAGAACGGAGTCAACCATCGACATTACACGTTCAACTTCGCCGCCGAAGTCGGCGTGGCCCGGGGTGTCCACGATGTTGATGTGGTAGCCGTTCCAGTTGATGGCGGTGTTTTTCGCCAGAATGGTAATACCGCGCTCTTTCTCCTGGTCGTTGGAGTCCATCACGCGCTCGTCGTTGAGCTCGTTGCGCTCCAGGGTGCCGGATTGACGCAAGAGTTTGTCTACCAGGGTGGTTTTACCGTGGTCAACGTGGGCAATGATGGCGATGTTACGTAGATTTTCGATCACTTGTGTATCTCGATCAGAGGATTCGGTGTGCTGACAGGTCGTGGCAGCGATTAACAGTAGAGTCAGGCCTTGCCGTTACAGCTTGACGGCAGAGTCGGGGGGGCCGGTGACGCAGGCCACAGGCAAACAGCCCCGGGCTCTTAGCTCGGTCGATAAACGCGCACATTGGCATGTCCCTCACTGAGCAAATGGTGGGCATGCAGGCGACTCATCACGCCTTTGTCGCAATACAACAGGTACTGACGGCTGTCATCCAGTTCCTTGAAACGTGCGTTCAATGCATAGAACGGCAACGTTTGTACGTCGATCCCAGTGATGGCCAGCGGCTCATCTTCAGCGGCATCCGGGTGACGGATGTCGATGACGATTTGGCCGGCCAGTGCCTCACTGACTTCTTCGATCTGCAAATCCTGGCCCAGTTCGTCGATCACGCGATCGATTGGCACCAGCTTGGCGTTCTCGAGCGCACGCTCCAGAATCGCCATGTCGAATTGTTGCTCTTCGTACTCCACGCGGTGACGCTTGGCATGGGTCTTGGGGTTCACCGAGATGACCCCGCAGTACTCAGGCATGTGCTTGGCGAAGTCGGCGGTACCAATCTCGTTCGCCAGGTCGATGATGTCCTGCTTGTGACTGGCAATCAGCGGGCGCAACACCAGCTTCTCGGTCACACAGTCGATCAACGACAGGTTCGGCAGTGTCTGGCTGGACACCTGAGAGATCGCTTCGCCGGTAACCAGCGCCTCGATCTGTAGCCGATCAGCAATCCGGGACGCAGCGCGCAACATCATACGCTTCAATACTACGCCCATATGACTGTTATCGACTTTGCCGAGAATTTCTCCCAGGACTTCCTCGAACGGCACGCTGACAAACAACACACGCTGGGAGCTGCCGTATTTCTTCCAGATATAGTGCGCGACTTCCATCACGCCTAATTCGTGTGCACGCCCGCCCAGGTTAAAGAAGCAGAAGTGGCTCATCAGCCCGCGGCGCATGATCTGGTAGGCCGCCACCGTGGAATCGAAACCGCCGGACATGAGTACCAGGGTCTGTTCCAGGGCTCCCAGCGGGTAGCCACCGATGCTGTTGTGCTGGCTGTGGATCACAAACAACCGTTGGTCGCGAATTTCCATGCGCACTTCAATTTGCGGTGCTTTCAGGGAAATTCCGGCTGCACCGCATTCGCGACGCAGCTTGCTGCCGACGTATTTTTCGACGTCCATGGAGCTGAACGGGTGCTTGCCGGCGCGCTTGCAACGCACGGAGAAAATCTTCCCTGCGAGCGTACCACCGAAGTGCTGCTTGCACTTTTCGGTGATGTCGTCGAAGTCGCCCAACGGGTACTCATCAACCTGCAGAAAGTGCGCGATGCCCGGCATGCAGCTCAGGCGTTCGGTCAGCTCCTTCAGGGCTTTGGGGTCGGTCACGCGGGTTTCCAGCTCGAGATTGTCCCACACGCCGTTCACCACCACAGCCGGGTCCAGATCGCGGAGCACGGCACGGATGTTCTTGGCCAATTGACGGATGAAACGCATCCGTACCGGTCGGCTCTTGATGGTGATCTCAGGGAAGACTTTAACGATTAATTTCATGGAAACAGCGCGCGCAGGGCCAGCCGAAAAAGGGGGGCGCGGATTATAGCGGAAATCGCTCAAGGTTTAACCAGTTAATATACAAACGGCACGAGTCGCACCAAAACAGTGCGTCAGCGTACTTTTGCGCTACATTGCGGTGCGCTATTTATGCGGTTTTAACGGGCTGCACCTTTATAGGGGCCATTTTGAGGCAAAAAGGCCATGTTGGCGCACTGGCATGCAATTTGCTCCCTTGTGAGGCAGGTTGCCATGGCGGACTATCCGCGCCGGCATCACCCACATTCCAAGGGCTAACTCCACTACCCAGCCCGAAGCCACCCGGAGGACACTATGTCGAAGTCGGTTCAACTCATCAAAGATCATGACGTTAAATGGATTGATCTGCGCTTCACGGACACCAAAGGCACTCAGCACCACGTGACCATGCCGGCTCGCGACGCGCTGGATGAGGCCTTCTTCGAAGAAGGTAAAATGTTCGACGGTTCCTCCATCGCTGGCTGGAAAGGCATCGAAGCTTCCGACATGATCCTGATGCCGGACGACACCACCGCCGTACTCGACCCATTCACCGAAGAGCCGACCCTGATTCTGGTCTGCGACGTGATCGAGCCGTCGACCATGCAAGGCTACGACCGCGACCCACGTGCAATCGCCAAGCGTGCCGAGGAATACCTGAAGTCCACCGGTATCGGCGACACCGTATTCGTAGGGCCAGAGCCTGAGTTCTTCATCTTCGACGAAGTGAAGTTCAAGTCCGACATCTCCGGCTCGATGTTCAAAATCTTCTCCGAACAAGGTTCGTGGATGTCCGACCAGGACGTGGAAGGCGGCAACAAAGGCCACCGTCCAGGCGTCAAAGGCGGCTACTTCCCGGTGCCTCCGTTCGACCACGACCATGAAATCCGTACCTCCATGTGCAACGCCATGGAAGAAATGGGCCTGGTCATCGAAGTTCACCACCACGAAGTGGCGACTGCCGGTCAGAACGAAATCGGTGTGAAGTTCAACACCCTGGTAGCCAAGGCTGACGAAGTACAGACCTTGAAGTACTGCGTACATAACGTGGCTGATGCCTACGGCCGTACCGCCACCTTCATGCCTAAGCCACTGTACGGCGATAACGGTTCGGGTATGCACGTTCACCTGTCCATCGCCAAAGAAGGCAAAAACACCTTCGCTGGCGAAGGTTATGCCGGCCTGTCCGACACTGCCCTGTACTTCATCGGCGGTATCATCAAGCACGGTAAGGCTCTGAACGGCTTCACCAACCCGTCGACCAACTCCTACAAGCGTCTGGTCCCAGGTTTCGAAGCGCCGGTAATGCTGGCCTACTCGGCTCGTAACCGTTCCGCCTCGATCCGTATTCCTTACGTGACCAGCCCGCGCGCGCGCCGTATCGAAGCCCGTTTCCCGGATCCAGCAGCCAACCCATACCTGGGCTTCGCTGCACTGTTGATGGCTGGCCTGGACGGTATCCAGAACAAGATCCACCCAGGCGACGCTGCCGACAAGAACTTGTACGACTTGCCGCCTGAAGAGGCCAAGGAAATTCCACAAGTGTGCGGCAGCCTGAAAGAAGCCCTGGAAGAGCTGGACAAGGGCCGTGCGTTCCTGACCAAAGGCGGCGTGTTCAGCGACGACTTTATCGATGCCTACATCGCCCTGAAAAGCGAAGAAGAAATCAAGGTCCGCACCTTCGTACACCCACTGGAATACGAGCTGTACTACAGCTGCTGATCCGGTAGCGCTGCTTGATGCAGCGTGACGAAAAAAGGCCTCCTTGTGGAGGTCTTTTTTTTGCGCTGGGTCTACCCCGCTTGCAGACAACCGCGAAAGATAAGGTAGCCTCTGACTGACGCCATTCCAGACCTGCTCCCACAAGGAGATCTCCATTGAAATATAGATTTGCAATCGCCCTGTTGTTTATCAGCGCCAGTGCCAGCGCCGCGCCGCCAGCCCTTGAGCCGCTGCTCAAGAGCATCGCAGAACGCCTGGCCATTGCCGATCAGGTGGCCCTGAGCAAATGGGACAGCCACAAACCCGTGGAAGACAAGAAACGCGAGCAAGAGGTAATCGCCAACGTCACCGCCCAGGCATCAAGTTACAAACTCGACCCTGCCGCCGCCGAGCAGTTTTTCTCGGCACAAATCGAGGCGAACAAACTGGTGCAGTACACCCACCTCTCCGACTGGCAGCTCCAAGGCAAGGCGCCCGACGACCCGCGCCCGGACTTAGTGAAGCAGATTCGCCCGCAACTGGACCTGCTGCAAAAGCGCCTGCTGCAGCAATTGGCCGATTTTTCCCCCCAGCGCACCGACCCCGACTGCCCGCGATGGCTGGCCCAGGCGGCGCATGCGCCGCTCAATGATCCATTGCGCCAACTTGCGATGATCCGCGCCACCGCCGAATTGTGTACGCGGCCTACTTGATTTGAAGCATCGCCCTGCATCCTGCGCCTATCGGTAGACATAGCCTGAAAAAACTCATTTACCGATCAGGATGGAACCATGGACACCCTCAAATGCTTGATTGCAACGGCTCTGGGATTGTCGTTGCTTGGCTGCGGCATCCAGCCAAAGAATGCGGCATCCATCGAGAAGGAGGTCCTGCTTGAACGCAGCGAGTCGTGGGATGGTGCGCCCTACAAAGCCTACCCTTCCGGCCCGCCGCGGCTCACGTTGATACGCCTCAAGATCCCTGCGCACACTCAGTTGCCATGGCACACCCACCCGATGCCGAACGCCGCTTACATCGTATCGGGAGAGCTGACTGTTGAAACCCGCAAGAACGGGATGACTCGCACCTTGAGGCAAGGGCAAACCCTGGCCGAGATGGTGGGCACCGAACATCGCGGCATCACCGCAGAGACACCGGTTGAGCTCCTGATATTTTACGCGGGCAGTATTGGCATGCCGCTGTCCGAACAACGCTGATACAGCGCCTATCGCGGATCGTTTCCACCACGCATTAAAAACGATCCGCTCATCCCTTCCTGAACACTCGTCACGAAAACGCACTATATTGGTGCGCTAGACCGCACCTTTCCCACCGTCCCAATCCATTTTGGTTCGAGATATCCCGAAAAAGCTGGCTTTACGCCATAGTTTCGCGCTTCAAGCGCCTATTTCAGGGTTTTTACGC
Source organism: Pseudomonas mucidolens (assembly GCF_900106045.1). Classification (NCBI taxonomy): domain Bacteria; kingdom Pseudomonadati; phylum Pseudomonadota; class Gammaproteobacteria; order Pseudomonadales; family Pseudomonadaceae; genus Pseudomonas; species Pseudomonas mucidolens. Next base: position 4,563,121 of record NZ_LT629802.1, read on the forward strand.
TTCTTTTCGGAGCCTTGGTTTGGTTTTTGCATTTTCCTGGTATCAGCGCGCGCCTCAAGCCCGCGCCCTGCTCCAAAAGAGGTCCTAATGACCATCAGCGACGCACTGCACCGTTTGCTACTCGACAACCTGACCACTGCGACCATCTTGCTCAATGACGAATTACGCCTTGAGTACATGAACCCGGCGGCAGAAATGCTCCTGGCCATCAGTGGCCAGCGCAGTCACGGGCAATTCATCAGCGAACTGTTCACCGAGTCCGCCGAGGCATTGAGTTCGTTGCGCCAGGCTGTGGAGCAGGCACATCCCTTCACCAAGCGCGAAGCGTTGCTCACCGCCCTCACCGGCCAGACCTTGACTGTCGACTATGCCGTCACACCGATCCTGAGCAAGGGCACGACCCTGCTGTTGCTGGAAGTCCACCCGCGTGACCGCTTGCTGCGGATCACCAAGGAGGAAGCGCAACTGTCCAAGCAGGAAACCAGCAAGATGCTGGTGCGCGGCCTCGCCCATGAGATCAAAAACCCGCTGGGCGGGATTCGCGGCGCCGCGCAGTTGCTCGCGCGCGAACTGCCCGACGAGCACCTCAAGGACTACACCAACGTCATCATTGAGGAAGCCGACCGCCTGCGTAACCTGGTGGACCGCATGCTCGGCTCCAACAAGCTGCCTTCACTGGCGCTGACCAATGTGCACGAGGTACTGGAGCGCGTCTGCCAACTGGTGGAGGCCGAAAGCCAGGGCTGTATCACCTTGGTGCGTGACTACGACCCGAGCATTCCCGATGTATTGATCGATCGCGAGCAGATGATCCAAGCGGTGCTCAATATAGTGCGCAACGCCATGCAAGCCATCAGCAGCCAGAACGAGCTGCGCCTGGGCCGCATCAGTCTGCGCACCCGCGCCCTGCGTCAGTTCACTATCGGCCACGTGCGCCATCGCCTGGTCGCCAAGGTCGAGATCATCGACAACGGTCCGGGCATTCCCGCCGACCTTCAGGAAACCATTTTCTTTCCGATGGTCAGCGGCCGCCCGGACGGTACCGGGCTAGGCCTGGCCATTACCCAGAACATCATCAGCCAGCACCAGGGTTTGATCGAATGTGAAAGCCATCCCGGCCACACGATTTTTTCGATCTTTCTGCCACTGGAACAAGGAGCCCCATCGACATGAGCCGTAGTGAAACTGTGTGGATCGTCGATGACGACCGTTCTATCCGCTGGGTCCTGGAGAAAGCCTTGCAACAGGAAGGCATGACCACCCAGAGCTTCGACAGCGCCGACGGCGTGATGAGCCGTCTCGCGCGCCAGCAGCCAGACGTAATCATCTCCGACATTCGCATGCCCGGTGCCAGCGGCCTGGACTTGCTGGCGCGCATTCGCGAACAACACCCGCGCTTGCCGGTGATCATCATGACCGCGCACTCGGACCTGGACAGCGCTGTCGCGTCCTATCAAGGCGGCGCGTTTGAATACTTGCCCAAGCCGTTCGACGTCGATGAAGCGGTCGCGCTGGTCAAGCGCGCCAACCAGCACGCCCAGGAACAGCAAGGCCACGACGTGGTGCCGACACTGACCCGCACCCCGGAAATCATCGGCGAAGCGCCGGCGATGCAGGAAGTGTTTCGCGCCATCGGGCGCTTGAGCCACTCCAATATCACCGTGCTGATCAACGGTGAGTCCGGCACCGGCAAAGAACTGGTGGCCCACGCCCTGCACCGCCACAGTCCACGGGCGGTCGCGCCGTTCATCGCGCTGAACATGGCGGCCATCCCGAAGGATTTGATGGAGTCCGAACTGTTCGGCCATGAAAAAGGCGCGTTCACCGGCGCCGCCAACCTGCGCCGTGGCCGTTTCGAGCAGGCAGACGGCGGCACGCTGTTTCTCGATGAGATCGGCGACATGCCGGCGGACACCCAGACCCGACTGTTGCGGGTTTTGGCGGATGGCGAATTCTATCGCGTGGGCGGCCACACGCCGGTCAAGGTCGATGTGCGGATCATTGCCGCGACTCACCAGAATCTGGAAACCCTGGTTCACGCCGGAAAATTCCGCGAGGATCTGTTTCACCGCCTGAATGTGATCCGCATCCACATCCCACGGATGTCGGACCGTCGTGAAGACATTCCGACCCTGGCCCGACACTTCCTCAGTCGCGCCGCTCAGGAGCTGGCTGTCGAGCCAAAACTGCTGAAGACGGAAACCGAGGAATACCTCAAGAACCTGCCGTGGCCGGGCAACGTGCGCCAGCTGGAAAACACCTGCCGCTGGATCACGGTGATGGCTTCCGGGCGTGAAGTGCATATCAGCGACCTGCCGCCCGAGCTTCTGAGCCTGCCGCAGGATTTGGCGCCGGTGACAAACTGGGAGCAGGCCTTGCGCCAATGGGCTGACCAGGCGCTCGCACGCGGTCAATCGAACCTGTTGGACAGCGCCGTGCCGGCCTTCGAACGGATCATGATCGAAACCGCCCTCAAGCACACTGCCGGCCGCCGCCGCGACGCCGCAGTGCTACTGGGCTGGGGCCGCAATACCTTGACGCGCAAGATCAAGGAATTGGGGATGAAGGTCGATGGCGGTGACGACGACGAGAGTGATGAGGGCTGATAACAGCTCTCCAACTCACTGAAGATCCAACTGCGTGCGGGCTTGCCCGCTTGTGTCTTGATCTAGGAATAAACTCTGGGGTGAGAGGGGTGGATGGCAAGCTGCAAGTCCGCGGTGCTCAAAGCACGTGTGGGAGCCGAGCTGCCATCCACCTTTCCACTCTGGCCTACAAGCCCGAACAGTTGGACGAGCAGCCACTCGAAATCACAAGCGTGGGCAAAGCCAGAGCACTCTCACATCTGAGTGTAAGAGGGTTTTGCCATGATTTCCTGGGTCGGTATCGACATCTCAAAATCAAACCTTGTCGTCTGGGTTAAACCACAGAGCGAAGGTTTCGATGTTTCAAACACTTCAGAAGGATTTCTTGAGCTGATTCGACGATTGAGTCAGTTTGAAGTCAGTCTGATTTTGCTGGAGGCCACCGGGGGCTATGAGCGTAATGCCATGGCGGCTCTGCAAGGCGCAAACTTCAAGGTGCTCAGGGTCAATCCTCGCCGAGCCAGATCCTTTGCCGTGGCGATGGGCAAGAATGCGAAGACTGACGCTATTGATGCGGCCGTTCTAGCAGACTTTGCTGAAGTGCTGAATGCCTCAAGCAGCAAGGTTATTTCGCCTGAGCGTGAAGCGCTCCGCGAGCTGGTTCAGCAGCGCGAGCATTTCGTTCAGCAACGAGACGACAATAAGCGCCGTCTTCAGCAAGCCCAGCTACCAGCCGTTATTGCGCTGATCAAAGGCCATATTCACTTCCTGCAAACGCAAATCAGGCAACTTGATAAGGCCATCAATCAGAGCATGCACGAACTGGACGCAGAAAAAGCCCAGCGGCTCATCTCTGTTAAAGGTATCGGTACGGTTGCCACCGCGAGTTTGCTGGTTTATCTGCCCGAACTAGGTGAGCTTGATCGCCGTGAGGTTGCGGCCTTGGCAGGTATCGCGCCCTTGAACGACGACAGCGGTAATCACAGCGGGAAGCGACATATCTATGGAGGCAGAGCCCGTGTCAGACGGGCTCTGTACATGTCCTGCTGGGTTGTAATCCGCCATCAGCCCGACTTCAAGGCACGCTACGAAGGCCTTCGAGAGCGAGGTAAGAGCGCGAAGGTCGCGCTCATCGCCTGCATGCGTGTACTGCTGATTAGGCTCAATGCCATGTTGCGAGATGGCACTGAGTGGCGGTGACGAATGGCATGGTGAAGACAGTTGCTCCCACCTTTGGTTCTTCACCAAGTCCAAGGATCGCGCACCGTTTCAATGCACCCTGAACCGGCATCGCGCACAAACCCCAGGTCACTTTCGAAAAAACTCCACCCGCTGAAAACCCAAAAGCCCCGCACCCCGGGGCTTTTGGCTTTATGAAGAACGTTCTGACACGACTTCGCAATGCTGGCACGCGCCCTGCAATAACCCTGGTACTACCCAGTTTCGGGGACCTTGGTACAGGCAGGCCGAGAATCCCCTCTTTTACACCGAAGCCATCGTGCTTCACGCGGTTTTGGGAGTCCTGGTACAGGCAGGCTGGGAACTCCCTCTTTTATTGCTCCTGGAGATGGATCTCCAACCGCCAACGGTCATCGACCTCGGCGCCTGTCCACTGTCCACGCAACGGTCGCGCCGCTACCACGTTCAGCAGCAAGCCCTTATCGGTCTTGCGCACCCGCCAATTCGCATCCTTGTGGCTGACCTTCAACTGTCCCGCCAACGCTCTACCCTGCGCGTCAAACAGCAGCGCGACGGCGCCGTCGACATGTTCGCCATGGAGCTTGGGTTCGCTGTTGAACCACAGCACCAGGCCGTCCACCGAGGGTTCGATCTGTTGCAGCTCAACCGGATCCGCAGTGGTCAGGCGACCAATCATTAAACCCACCATCAGGCCGACAATCACCAACGAGCTCAAAACCCTCGGTAATAGCTTCGGCCTGGGATCTTCTTCGGGGGTAGAATGCTGCGCATCTTTACCTTCGGAGCCGTGCATGTTTCACGTCATCCTTTTTCAACCAGAAATTCCGCCGAATACCGGCAACGTTATCAGGCTGTGTGCCAACAGTGGCTGCAACCTGCACTTGATCGAGCCGCTGGGTTTCGACATGGATGACAAACGTCTGCGTCGGGCTGGGCTGGACTATCACGAATATGCCACCTTGCAACGCCACGCGGACCTGGCGAGTTGCCTGGAAAGCCTCGGCCACCCGCGGCTGTTTGCGTTCACCACCAAGGGCTCGCGACCGTTTCATGATGCCAGTTTTGTCGAAGGTGACGCCTTTCTCTTCGGTCCGGAAAGCCGAGGCTTGCCGGCCGAGGTGCTGGACGCCCTGCCCGAGGGCCATCGCCTGCGCCTGCCGATGCGCGAAGGGTGCCGCAGCCTCAACCTGTCCAACACGGTCGCCGTCGCCGTCTACGAAGGCTGGCGCCAGCTCGGTTTCAAATAAGGCTGTGTCTGGCTGGAAGTGCAGATCCGCCCTGCGCTTCCTGTAGGAGCGAGCTTGCTCGCGAAAAACCTGAGGACGCTTAGGGGTATCAGATTTTCCGCGTCATCGTTGACGACCTTCGCGAGCAAGCTCGCGCCTACAATGGCGAGGTTACTGAACCGTTGGCGCAGCTTCCTGTTGCATACGCTGCAGCTCTTGCGCATACAAGGCATCGAAGTTCACCGGAGCCAGCATCAGGGCCGGGAACGAGCCACGGGTGACCAGGCTGTCCAGGGTTTCGCGAGCGTACGGGAACAGGATGTTCGGGCAGAACGCACCCAGCGTGTGGCTCATCGACGCTTCGTCCAGGCCCTGGATCAGGAAGATACCGGCCTGTTGCACTTCAGCGATGAACGCCACTTCTTCACCGTTCTTCACGGTAACCGAGAGGGTCAGCACCACTTCGTGGAAATCGCCTTCCAATTGCTTTTGACGGGTGTTCAGGTCCAGACCGACGCTTGGCGTCCACTCCTGACGGAAAATCGCCGGGCTTTTCGGCGCTTCGAACGACAAGTCACGCACATAGATACGCTGCAGGGAAAACTGTGGGCCTTGAGCTTCTGCCGCTTCGGTGTTCTGTTGGTCAGTCATCGTAGAGCCTTCTTGATCTTGGGGTCTTTTAGGGTTTAGGAGTCAGGCGCTGAGCAGCGCGTCCAGTTTACCGGCGCGCTCCAGGGCCAACAGCTCATCGCAGCCGCCGACATGCCGGCTACCGATCCAGATTTGCGGGACCGAGGTACGGCCAGCCTTCTGAGCCATTTCGGCGCGCACCTGAGGCTTGCCATCGACCTTGATTTCTTCAAAGGCAACCTGCTTGCTCTGGAGCAACTGCTTGGCGCGGATGCAATAAGGGCAATAATCGCTGGAATACACGACAACCTGACTCATATCACTTCACCAACGGCAGGTTGTCGGCGCGCCAGCTGGAGATACCACCGGACAGCTTGGCGGCGGTAAAACCGCTTTTCATCATTTCGCGGGCGTGGCCACCGGCGTGCTGGCCCTGGGCGTCGACCAGGATGATGGTCTTGGCCTTGTGCTTCTCCAGTTCGGCGATGCGCGCGATCAGCTTGTCCTGGGGAATGTTCAGCGCACCGACGATATGCCCGGCGGCAAAATCCTTGGCGGGACGAATATCGACGATAACGGCCTGGTCCTTGTTGACCAGCGCAGTCAGCTCGCCGGTACTGAGGCTGCGGCCGCCACGGCTCATTTCATGAGCGATCAGCAGCGCCAGCAGTACGACAAAGGCACCGACCAGCAGATAGTGAGAGGTAGCGAATGCAATCAGGTGATCAACCATCTAGGAGGTTCCAGGGCGTTAAAATGGCGGTAAGTATACACAGCCGTCATGGCCGGCCAACCCCCGTAAAGCGGTGACGGCATCGGAACTTCGCTTTAAACTGCCACTCCCTTTTCAATCGCCTTCCTTTAATACCGCCGCGAGAGGATCTATGACTACGACGCCTAAACCTTTGGTCCTGATGATTCTCGATGGCTTCGGTCACAGTGAAAGCCACGAATCCAACGCCGTGTACTCGGCCAACAAGCCCGTACTGGACCGCCTGACGGCGACCGTGCCCAACGGCCTGATCTCGGGATCCGGCATGGATGTCGGCCTGCCGGACGGTCAAATGGGCAACTCGGAAGTCGGCCACATGAACCTGGGCGCCGGACGAGTGGTGTATCAGGACTTCACGCGCGTGACCAAATCCATTCGCGATGGCGAGTTTTTCGAGAACCCGACCCTCTGCGCAGCGGTGGATAAAGCCGTCGCGGCCGGCAAGGCCGTGCATTTCATGGGCCTGCTGTCCGATGGCGGCGTCCACAGCCATCAGGATCATCTGGTGGCTATGGCCGAACTGGCCTACAAGCGCGGTGCCGAAAAAATCTACCTGCACGCGCTCCTCGACGGCCGCGATACACCGCCGAAAAGCGCGCAATCGTCCATCGAACTGTTGGACGCGAGCTTCACCGCTCTGGGCAAGGGCCGCATCGCCAGCCTGGTGGGGCGTTATTTCGCGATGGACCGCGACAACCGCTGGGACCGCGTGGCCCAGGCCTACAACCTGATTGTCGACGGCAACGCCGAATTCAACGCCGCCACCGCCCAGCAAGGCCTGGAAGCCGCCTACGCCCGTGGCGAGAGCGATGAATTCGTCAAGGCCACCACCATCGGTGAACCGGTGAAAGTCGAAGATGGCGACGCCATGGTGTTCATGAACTTCCGCGCCGACCGCGCTCGCGAGTTGAGCCGTGTGTTCGTTGAAGATGATTTCAACGACTTCGAGCGCGTCCGCCAGCCAAAACTCGCTGGTTTCGTGATGCTGACCCAATACGCCGCCAGCATCCCGGCACCTTCGGCCTTTGCGCCGGGCAGCCTGGAAAACGTGCTGGGGGACTACCTGGCAAAAAACGGCAAGACCCAGTTACGCATTGCCGAAACCGAGAAATACGCCCACGTGACCTTCTTTTTCTCGGGCGGGCGTGAAGAACCGTTCCCCGGTGAAGAACGCATCCTGATCCCGTCGCCGAAAGTCGCCACCTATGACTTGCAGCCGGAGATGAGCGCGCCGGAAGTGACCGACAAGATCGTCGATGCCATTGAAAACCTGCGTTATGACGTGATCGTGGTCAACTACGCCAACGGCGACATGGTCGGCCACAGCGGCAACCTGGAAGCGGCCATCAAAGCCGTCGAATGCCTCGACCTGTGTGTCGGCCGCATCGTCGATGCCCTGGAGAAAGTCGGTGGCGAAGCGCTGATCACCGCCGACCACGGCAACTGCGAACAAATGTCCGACGCATCCACCGGCCAGGCCCACACGGCCCACACCACCGAGCCGGTGCCGTTCATCTATGTCGGCAAGCGCGACTTCAAGGTCCGCGAAGGCGGCGTACTGGCGGACGTGGCGCCGACCATGCTGAAGTTGATGGGCCTGGAAAAACCTGCCGAGATGACTGGCACTTCGATATTGGTTTGATGGCAAAACCGACCGACTAAAGCCTCCGAAACGGCTTTTTATGACGAACGCCTCAAAGCAGTTGGCTTTGAGGCGTTTTTTTTGCGGCGCTTGCCGGGCATACTAGACCGTCCCTTTCCCTGGTGTCGCCCGCCTCTATGCTTCGCGCCTTGATTACCCTTGCTCTTGTCTGCCTGCTCCAACCGGCTTTTGCCGACGAGCGCGCGCAAACCCAACAACAGTTGGACGCTACGCGTCAGGATATTACCGAGCTGAAAAAGCTGCTCGGCAAGCTCCAGAAAGAAAAATCCGGCGTGCAGAAAGATCTGCGCGGCACGGAAACCGAAATGGGCAAGCTGGAGAAGCAGGTCCAGGAGCTGCAAAAAGAACTAAAGAAGAGCGAGTCGGAACTGGAGCGACTCGACGCTGAGAAAAAAAAACTCCAGAGCGCCCGCGTTGAACAGCAACGCCTGATCGCAATCCAGGCGCGCGCCGCGTACCAGAACGGCCGCCAGGAATACCTCAAGCTGCTGCTCAACCAGCAGAACCCGGAAAAATTCGCTCGCACCCTGACGTATTACGACTACCTGAGCACGGCGCGCCTGGAGCAACTTAAAAGCTTCAACGAGACCCTGCGCCAGTTGGCCAATGTCGAACAGGAAATCGCTGACCAGCAGAACCAGTTGCTGGCGCAAAAAAGCAGCCTTGATACCCAGCGCGATGAGCTGGAGAAGGTCCGCAAGGAACGCCAGCAGGCATTGGCCAAGCTCAATAACGATGTGAAAGCCCGTGACACCAAACTCCGGGCCCGTCAACAGGACCAGGCCGACTTGGCCAAGGTTCTGAAAACCATCGAAGAGACCTTGGCGCGCCAGGCTCGCGAAGCTGAACAGGCGCGACAAAAGGCGCTGATTGCCCAGCAGGAAGCCGAAAAAAAGCGTCAGCGTGACGCCGCCACCGACGCCCCGCGTAAACCGGCGCGCACAGCTTCCGGTCCGCTGGTTTCCAGTGCCGGTGAATCTTTCGGCGGACCGTTTGCTTCAGCCCGGGGAAAACTTCCATGGCCAGTTGATGGTCGATTGCTTGCACGTTTTGGTCAGACCCGTGGCGACGACACCCGCACCAAATGGGACGGCGTGATGATCAGCGCCGCCGCCGGCAGCCAGGTGCATGCTGTCCACGGTGGCCGCGTGGTGTTTGCCGACTGGCTACGCGGCGCGGGTTTGTTGGTGATTCTCGACCACGGTAATGGCTATTTGAGCCTTTACGGCCACAATCAAACATTGCTCAAAGCAGCAGGTGATGTTGTAAAAGCCGGTGAATCCATCTCCACTGTCGGTAGCAGTGGTGGCCAGGACACCCCGGCGTTGTACTTCGCTATTCGTCAGCAGGGTCGCCCCAGCGATCCTGCACAATGGTGTCGCGCCCAAGGATAGGCCGCACCTACATTAGGAGTTCGTTCGACATGCTGCATTTGTCCCGCCTCACTTCGCTGGCCCTGACGATCGCCCTGGTGCTCGGCGCGCCTCTGGCATTCGCCGACGAGGCCGCCGAGCCAACCACGGCCGCGACCACCAAGGCACCGTTGCCGCTGGACGAGTTGCGCACCTTTGCCGAGGTCATGGACCGGATCAAGGCGGCCTATGTCGAACCTGTGGACGACAAGACGCTGCTGGAAAATGCCATCAAAGGCATGCTCAGCAACCTCGATCCGCACTCCGCCTACCTGGGTCCGGAAGACTTTGCCGAACTGCAGGAAAGCACCAGCGGTGAATTCGGCGGCCTGGGCATTGAAGTCGGCGCTGAAGACGGCATCATCAAAGTGGTTTCGCCGATCGACGACACACCGGCGTCCAAGGCCGGCATCCAGGCCGGCGACCTGATCGTCAAGATCAACGGTCAACCGACCCGTGGCCATACCATGACCGAAGCCGTCGACAAGATGCGCGGCAAGGTCGGCCAGAAAATCACCCTGACCCTGGTGCGCGACGGCGGTAACCCGTTCGACGTGACCCTGACTCGCGCCACCATCACGGTCAAGAGCGTGAAAAGCCAGTTGCTGGAATCGGGCTACGGCTACATCCGCATCACGCAGTTCCAGGTCAAGACCGGCGATGAAGTGGCCAAGGCCCTGGCGAAGCTGCGCAAGGACAACGGCAAGAAACTCAACGGCATCGTCCTCGACCTGCGCAACAACCCAGGTGGCGTGTTGCAATCGGCCGTGGAAGTGGTCGACCACTTCATCACCAAAGGCCTGATCGTCTACACCAAGGGCCGGATTGCCAACTCCGAATTGCGCTTCTCGGCCACCGGCAATGACCTCAGCGAGAACGTTCCACTGGCGGTGCTGATCAACGGTGGCAGCGCCTCGGCCTCGGAGATCGTCGCCGGCGCCCTGCAAGACCAGAAACGCGGCGTGTTGATGGGCACCACCAGTTTCGGCAAGGGCTCGGTGCAAACCGTGCTGCCGCTGAACAATGAACGCGCCTTGAAGATCACCACGGCGCTGTACTACACGCCTAACGGTCGTTCGATCCAGGCCCAGGGCATCGCGCCTGATATCGAGGTGCGCCAGGCCAAGATCACCAACGAACAGGAAAACGAGTACTTCAAGGAAGCGGACCTGCAAGGTCACTTGGGCAACGGCAACGGCGGCGCCGACCAGCCTACCGGCAGCGGCCCGAAAGCCAAGCCGATGCCTCAGGATGATGATTACCAGTTGGCCCAGGCCTTGAGCCTGCTCAAGGGTCTGAGCATCACCCGCAACCGCTGATATGCGCTGTGGACTGATCTTCACGTTGCTGTGCTGTCTGGCGGGAGCTGCCCAAGGCGCCTCCGCCAGCGCCTTGGCGGCGCCGCATAAAGCCTACCTGACGCTGATTATCGACGATCTGGGGCAGAACCTGCCGCGCGATCGTCGCGTGCTGGCCCTGCCCGGCCCGGTCACCACAGCAATCATGCCCGACACCCCCCACGCCGCCGAATTTGCCCGCGAGGCCCACCAGGCCGGCAAAACCATTATCCTGCACATGCCCATGGATCCGGCCACCGGCCCGTTCGCCTGGCATCCCGAGCTACCCGTCGAGGAACTCGGCAAGCGCCTGGATGCGGCGTTCAAGGCGGTGCCCTATACCGCCGGCATCAACAACCACATGGGCAGCCGCATGACCGCCGAACCGGCCGCCATGGCCTGGCTGATGGATGAGTTGCAGCGGCGCCACAAGTTTTTTCTCGACAGCCGTACCAGCGCCAAGACCGTGGCGGCAGCCGAGGCGCAAAAGATCGGCTTGGCCAGCGTCTCGCGAGATGTGTTTCTCGATGACGAACGCACTGAAGCCGCCATCACCACACAGCTGCAGACGGCGATCAAGCTGGCCCATAGACAGGGCTCGGCCGTCATGATCGGCCATCCTTATCCACAAACCCTGGCGGTATTGGAGCGCGAGTTACCCAAGCTCAAGGCCCAGGGCATCGAATGGATTGATATAAAGCTGATGATCAGCGTGCGCGGCAATCAAGCCATGGCCGGGCACGGCAAGGATGGCGTTTACCGTTACAGGTAGCGCGCCGTGATCTGCTCCACCACGCCGTCTTTGCGCAACTGATCAAGGGCTGCCTGCAGTTTGGCCGCCACCTCATCCGGCACCTCCCTGTTCAATGCCAGATACAGCTCGACGCTATTGAAGCGCAGCACGGTCTTGAAGCCTTTCACCCCGACCTGTCGCGCCAGGTAGCGACCCGCTGGATCGCCGGTGGCCCACAGGTCGATCTGGCCGTCGCGGAGTTTTTGCGCATTGTCCTGGTCACGCAATACGAGCACCGGGTTGAGTCCCTGTTTTTCCAGGCTCTCGGCGATTGCATCGCCTTTGTAGGCACCGATTCTGTAGACACGGGCCTGGGCCAGGTCATCGAGCTGGATCTTGCTGTCGGCCTTGGCCAGCAGCACCCAATCATCCGGGCCGATGGGGCCGACCCACTTGAACAGCGCTTCACGGTCCGCCAGGCGAGCCGTTACAAATACGCCGTAGCCCGGTTTTTCCAGGGCGAGCTTGTAGATTCGCTCCCAAGGAAAACGCAGGGTGAGGTTGTAGGAAATGCCGGCACGCTTGAAGGTTTCGCGGACGATGTCCACGGCGATGCCTTCGATGTTTTCGTCCCTGGCGAAGTTCTTGCCGTTTTTTGCCATGTTGTAGGGCGGAAAATTTTCCGTCAGCAACACCAGTTCAGTGTCACCGGGATCGGCGGCGTCAGCCGAACTCACCCACAGAATGGAGGCGCTGGCAAAGGCAAGCAGCAGGTCTTTGAACATGAGGGTTACCGAAATCCATGGCAGGCCCAAGAGTGCCGCGAGCCTGCCAGGGTGTCCAGTGACGTTTAGCGAACCACGATGCCGCGTGCGGCCATGTAGGCCTTGGCCTCGGGAACGGTGTATTCGCCAAAGTGGAAAATACTCGCCGCCAGCACCGCGCTGGCGTGGCCTTCGATCACACCGTCGGCCAAGTGTTGCAGGTTGCCGACGCCGCCGGAGGCAATCACCGGAATGCCCAGGGCATCGCTGATGGCGCGGGTCACGCCCAGGTCGAAACCATTTTTCATGCCGTCCTGGTCCATGCTGGTCAGCAGGATTTCACCGGCGCCCAGGCCTTCCATCTTCATCGCCCACTCCACCGCATCCAGCCCGGTAGGCTTGCGTCCGCCGTGGGTGAAAATTTCCCAGCGCGGGGTTTCACCCGGCCCGGAAACCTTCTTGGCATCAATGGCCACGACAATGCACTGCGAACCGAAATGCTGCGCGGCCTCACCGACAAATTCCGGATTGAACACCGCCGCGGTGTTGATCGAAACCTTGTCCGCGCCGGCATTGAGCAGGTTGCGGATGTCTTGCACGGTACGCACGCCACCGCCAACGGTCAGCGGGATAAACACTTGGCTGGCCATGCGTTCGACGGTGTGCAAGGTGGTGTCACGACCGTCGACGCTGGCGGTGATGTCGAGAAAGGTAATCTCGTCGGCGCCTTGTTCGTCGTAGCGACGGGCGATTTCCACCGGGTCGCCGGCGTCACGGATGTTCTCGAACTTGACGCCCTTGACCACGCGACCGTTGTCGACGTCCAGGCAAGGGATGATGCGTTTGGCCAGCGCCATGGTCAATCCTCAGCCGTTGTAGGCATCGCAATAAGCCTGGGCTTGCGCGACGTCCAGAGTACCTTCGTAGATTGCACGGCCGGTAATCGCACCGATGATCCCCGGCGCCTTGGCGTCCAGCAGTGACTTGATATCACCTAGGTTGTGGATACCGCCGGAAGCGATCACCGGAATCTTTGTCGCACCAGCCAGCGCTGCGGTGAAGGGTACGTTGCAACCCTGCATCATGCCGTCTTTGGCGATGTCGGTGTAGACGATGGCGGACACGCCGTCGGCCTCGAACTGCCGGGCCAGGTCGATCACTTGCACGGTGCTGATTTCAGCCCAGCCGTCGGTGGCGACGAAACCGTCCTTGGCGTCCAGGCCCACGATCACTTTGCCCGGAAACGCGCGGCAAGCCTCGGCGACGAAGGCAGGATCTTTCACCGCCTTGGTGCCGATGATCACGTAGCTCACGCCAGCCTTGACGTAGTGCTCGATGGTTTCCAGGGAGCGGATACCGCCGCCGATCTGGATCGGCAGGTTCGGGTAGCGCTTGGCGATGGCCGTGACCACTTCACCGTTGACCGGCTGACCTTCGAAGGCGCCGTTCAAGTCCACCAGATGCAAACGGCGGCAGCCACCTTCCACCCACTTGGCAGCCATGCTCACCGGGTCATCGGAGAACACCGTGGCGTCTTCCATACGGCCCTGGCGCAGACGTACGCAAGCGCCGTCCTTGAGATCGATAGCGGGGATAATCAGCATCTGGCAAACCTTATTCGATATTCAGCATTGCTCGAGGAATCAGGGTTTCTCGAGCGCCCACAAGTCGCTTTCGATGCTTTCGAACCTTTCTTTAAGGTGCGTCTGCGCATCGAAAATCGCCCTGTTGTAATAGTGCGGAGCAATTTCGGTAGTGAACAGCTCGAGGATCTCAGCCACCTCGAACGAGCCCAGCTTGAGCTCGAAGCGGTCTTCCATGAAACGCTTGATCTTGTTGGTCGCCTCACTCTCCTGCTGGGGAGTGAGGTTCAAGATCGGCGGCTTGACCTTCCTGGCCATTACCAGCGCCCGTCCCAGGCGGCGAAGTTCTGCAGCAATTGCAGGCCATGGGTATGGCTCTTCTCTGGGTGGAACTGCACGGCAAAGCGCGAACCGTCGGCCAGGGCCGCGGCGAAGTCGACGCCGTAATGCCCGCCACCCACCACCTGGCGCGGATTACCGGCCGCGATGTAGTAACTGTGGACAAAGTAGAACCGCGCCAAGTCTGGAACATCGTGCCACAGCGGGTGATCCACGCTCTGGCGGACTTCGTTCCAGCCCATGTGCGGGACTTTCAGGTGTTCGCCATCTTCATGCAGGTCTTTGCCGAAGAACTTCACCTGGCCTGGGAACAGACCGATGCAGTCGATGCCGTCGTTCTCTTCACTGCTGTCGAGCAAGGCTTGCATGCCCACGCAGATACCGAGAAATGGTCGATCCTGGCTGACTTCGCGCACCAGGCTATCGAAGCCCAGGCGGCGAATTTCAGCCATGCAGTCGCGAATCGCACCGACGCCCGGGAATACCACCCGATCGGCTTCGCGAATCACCTCGGCATCACTGGTAATCAGCACCTTGCCGGCACCTACGTGCTCGAGGGCCTTGGCCACCGAGTGCAGGTTACCCATGCCGTAGTCGATCACCGCGACCGTCTGCATTACAGGACGCCTTTGGTCGACGGCATTTGCCCGGCCATGCGCTCGTCCAGCTCGACAGCCATGCGCAGGGCACGGCCGAAGGCCTTGAACACCGTTTCGATCTGGTGGTGAGTGTTGGTGCCGCGCAGGTTGTCGATGTGCAGGCTGACAAGTGCGTGGTTGACGAAACCCTGGAAGAATTCCTGGAACAGATCGACGTCGAAACCGCCCACGGTGGCGCGGGTATACGGTACGTGCATCTGCAGGCCAGGGCGACCGGAGAAGTCAATGACCACCCGCGACAGCGCTTCATCCAGCGGCACATAGGCATGGCCGTAGCGGCGGATGCCTTTCTTGTCGCCAATAGCCTTGGCAAATGCCTGGCCCAGGGTGATACCGACATCTTCCACGGTGTGGTGGTCGTCGATATGCAGGTCGCCCTTGCTGACGATATCCAGGTCGATCAGCCCATGACGGGCGATCTGGTCCAGCATATGTTCAAGAAAAGGTACACCGATATCAAATCGGGTCTTTCCGGTGCCATCCAGGTTGATCGAGGCTTTGATCTGGGTTTCCAGAGTGTCGCGCTCGACAGACGCCATACGTTCGGCCATCACCAGCTCCGCAAAATCATTGGGCGAAAAAGGCAGCCATTATAGGGGCGCGGGCGCTAAACAGAAACATCGGAGGGGATAAGACTGATGGAGTGTCGGGGATAGACATGTGTGTACATGTGGGAGCGGGCTTGCTCGCGATAGCATTATCTCGCTATCCAGACTGACCGAGTTGCCTGCATCGCAAGCAAGGCGAATCGTCGTACCGCCGCTCCCACATAGGTCATGCGCTGTTAGTTAAACAGTACCGCGGTTTTCTGCAGGGTCACCCACACTCCCCACGCCAACGGAATACCCACGACCAGCCAGGCGGCAACAGCCAACGGTACAGTGCCCGGATTGGCTTTCCACTCCAGCACGGTGGTGGCATCGGTGCCTTTGTCATGACCCAAGGCCTGTTCGGCCGCAAGCTCAGCGTCGGTCATGAAGTACTTGTCGGCCACCGGCCGCACCAACAGGTTGCAGATGAAGCCCAGTACCAGCAGGCCCGCGAGGATGTACAAAGTAATATCGTAAGCCGCCGCACGCTCCACACCAATGCTCAACTGATACTCACGCAGGTAGTTGACCAACACCGGGCCCAATACGCCCGCCGCCGCCCATGCCGTCAACAGACGACCGTGGATCGCGCCGACCATTTGCGTGCCGAACAGGTCCGCCAGGTAAGCCGGGACTGTCGAAAACCCGCCGCCGTACATCGATAGAATGACGCAGAACGCGCCCACGAACACCGCCACGTTGCCCAGGTGCCCCATGTTCGGAATCAGCGCATACAGGGCAACGCCCAGGGCGAAGAACACGAAATAGGTATTTTTACGACCCAGGTAGTCGGAGATCGACGCCCAGAGGAAGCGGCCACCGATGTTGAACAGACTCAACAGACCGGTGAAACCGGCAGCGATGGCCGCAATCGAGGCCAATTGACCCGCATCCAGTTGACCGAAAGGCACATCAACGCCCAGCAACTTGCCACCGAATACTTCCTGCAGCAGCGGCGAAGCCATGCCGATGATGCCGATACCGGCGGATACGTTCAGGCACAGCACCAGCCAGACCAGACGAAATTGCGGGGTTTTCCAGGCCACGTTCACGTGTACGTGACGATGAGTGATCATCGCATTGCTGGCTTTTTTCGCCGGCGCGGTCCAGCCCTCGGGCTTCCAGCCGGTCGGTGGAACGCGGTAGGACAAGGCACCGCCAATCATGAACACGAAGTAGATCGCGGCCATCACCAGGAAGCTCTGCCACACGCCAACACTGTCAGGCGTAGCAAACTGCCCCATCAACGCCGCGGCCAGCGGAGCGCCCACCATCGCACCACCACCAAAGCCCATGATCGCCATGCCGGTCGCCATGCCGCGTTTGTCCGGGAACCACTTGATCAGGGTCGAGACCGGCGAAATGTAGCCAAGGCCCAGGCCGATACCGCCAATGACCCCCGAGCCGATCCACATCAGCCAGATCTGATGGGTATAAATCCCCAGCGCCGAGATCAGCAAACCGCCACACCAGCACAGGGCCGAGACAACGCCCGCCTTGCGTGGTCCGGCATGTTCCAGCCAGCCGCCCCAAATGGCTGCCGAGCAACCCAGGAAGATGAAGAACAGGGTGTAGATCCAACCCAGCATCGAGATCGGCCAGTCGCATTGCGACGAGAAAATCTGGGCGATAAAGCTCATGTCCGGCGAACACGCGAGCGGGGCGGTAACGCCCAGTGCCTTGGACAGTGGCAGCCAGAACACCGAGAAGCCATAAGCCATGCCGATGCACAAGTGAATGGCCAGAGCGGCCGGTGGAACCAGCCAGCGGTTGAATCCCGGCTTGGCGATAATGCGTTCCTTGGACAGGAACGCGGGCTGTGCGGCAGTTATACCTGCCGCAGTGATAGTGCTCATTGGTGTTTCCCCCAGTTATTAGTCTGTGTTCGTCAGGCGCTCTCCTCCTCGGCCTTTGCACGCAAGCGTGGCCGTTTTTGTCGAGTGAAGCTCCCTGTAAGCGCGACGGTTAGTCGCAGAAGGCGGACGAACACGGGGAGATTAACATCTGTCGATGACAGAAAAACCAAACTGCCACTAGGTTTTCCGAGTCAGCTGTTTTGTTTGACACTATGTAACGATACGTAAACAGCGGCAGAGCTGCCGGCGTTATACTCTGCGGCTGAATTTCAAAATTGACTTACAAGGACTCGCCCATGAAAGCGTTCGGCAAAATCCTGGGCCTGGTACTTCTCGGGTTGTTGCTGATCATTGTGGCTCTGGGTTTCGCCCTGACCCACCTCTTTGATCCCAACGACTATAAAGACGAGATTCGCCAGATTGCCCGTGACAGGGCCCACATCGAGCTGACGCTCAATGGCGATATCGGCTGGAGCCTCTTCCCCTGGCTCGGCCTGGAGCTGCATGACGCCAGCGTGGCAACCCTGACCAATCCCGCCCAGCCATTTGCCGACTTGCAGATGCTCGGTCTTTCAGTACGCGTGCTGCCGCTGCTGCGCCGCGAAGTGCAGATGAGCGATGTGCGTGTCGAAGGCCTGAACCTGCGCCTGAACCGCGACAAGCACGGCCACGGCAACTGGGAGGACATCGGCAAGGCACCGGCCGTCACCGCTGGCACCGTCGAGACGCCTGCCGCTACACCAGCGTCCGCCCCGCCAGCCCCGGAAAAACCGGCCCAGCCGATCCGCCTGGACATTGACAGCCTGACGGTCAATAACGCCCGCATCGAATACAACGACGAACAAACCGGCAAACAGTTCAGCGCCGAAAGTATCCAGCTGAGCACCGGCGCCGTGCATGAAGGCTCGAGCATTCCGGTCAAGCTCACCGCATTTTTCGGCAGCAACCAGCCACTCATGCGGGTCAAGAGCGAGCTAGGCGGCCAGTTGCGCTTTGACCGCGCGCTCAAGCGCTACCAGTTCGAAGACATGAAAGTCACCGGCGAAGCCACCGGTGAACCGCTGCAAGGCAAAACTGTGTCCTTCGCCACCCAGGGTCAACTGCTGGTGGACCTGTCGGCCAACATTGCCGAATGGACCAACCTCAAGCTCTCGGCCAACCAACTGCGCGCCCTGGGCGAGCTGAAGGTCAACGACCTGGACAAAACCCCGAATATCAGCGGTGCCCTGTCGATTGCCCAGTTCGACCTGGGCAAGTTTCTCGAAAGCGTCGGCCACCCTCTGCCCGCCATGGCTCCCGGTAGTCTGAGCAAGGTCGAGCTGGTCAGCCGTCTGCAGGGCACGCCTACCCGCATAGCCCTGGAAGACCTGAACCTGAAACTCGACGGCAGCACCTTCACCGGCCGCCTGGCCGTGGAAGACTTCGCCAAGCAATCCCTGCGCGTGCAGTTGAAGGCCGACACCTTCAATGCCGACAACTACTTGCCGGCCAAGTCCGAAGCGGCCAATAGCGCGGCGGCAGCCCGCCAGGCCGAAGTCCAGGGCAGCGAAGCCGGGGCCATGGCTGCGGGCGGCAGCACACCGCTGCCGAATGCGCCAACCAAAGGTGCCTGGAGCACCGACAAGCTGTTGCCGTTGCCGCGTCTGCGCACACTGGATGTGGTTGCCGACCTGTCGTTCGGCCAACTGACCCTGAGCAAATTGCCCATTGAGAACGCCACCCTGAAAGCTTCGGGCCTGGACGGTCAACTCAAGCTCGACACCTTGAGCGGCGGTCTCTACAACGGCACGTTCCAAGCCAATGGCAACCTCGACGTACGCCAGGATGTGCCGGTACTGGCGCTGCAAACCCACATCAAGCAAGTTCCGGTGGAGCAAATCCTGCAAGCCCAGGGGAAAAAACCACCGATCAAGGGCCAGGTCACCCTCGACAGCAACCTGAGCGGTCAAGGCAACAGCCAGAAAGCGCTGGTCGACAGCCTCAATGGCACCGCCAGTTTCGTGGTCACCAACGGTGTACTGCTCAACGCCAACATCGAACAGCAATTGTGCACTGGCATTGCCCTGCTCAACCGTAAAACCCTCGCTAGCGAACCTCGGAGCAAGGACACACCGTTCCAGGAACTCAGGGGCAATCTGACGGTGCGCAATGGCGTGGCCAGCAATCCCGACCTGAAAGTGCGCATCCCCGGCCTGACCGTCAACGGCAACGGCGACGTCGATCTGCGCGTGCTGGGCATGGACTACCGCGTCGGCATCATTGTCGAAGGCGACAAGCGCGACATGCCGGACCCGGCGTGCCAGGTCGGCTCCAATTTCCGCGACATCGAAATCCCGCTGCGCTGCCGTGGCCCGCTGGAGCTGGGCGCCAAGGCTTGCCGCCTGGACAAGGACGGCCTCGGTCAAGTGGCTGCCAAGATGGCAGGCAACAAGATCAGCGAGAAGCTGGAAGAGAAACTCGACAAGGTCAATCCCAAGCTCAAGGACGCCCTTAAAGGTCTGTTCAATCGATGAGAGACGAGCAATTTTCCACGGCGGTGCTCGATTGGTACGACCGCCACGGTCGCCATGACCTGCCCTGGCAACAGGGCATCACCCCTTACCGGGTGTGGGTCTCGGAAATCATGCTGCAGCAGACCCAGGTCAGCACTGTGCTCAATTACTTCGAGCGCTTCATGGCGTCACTGCCAACGGTCGAAGCCCTGGCCGCCGCGCCGGAAGACGAAGTGCTGCACCTGTGGACCGGGCTGGGGTATTACACCCGGGCGCGCAATCTGCAGAAGACCGCGAAAATCATCGTCGCCGAGTACGGCGGCGAATTCCCCCGCGACGTCGAAAAACTCACCGAGCTGCCAGGTATCGGCTTGTCCACCGCCGGCGCGATTGCCAGCCTGAGCATGGGCCTGCGGGCGCCGATTCTCGACGGCAACGTCAAGCGCGTGCTCGCACGCTTTACCGCGCAGGAAGGCTATCCGGGCGAGCCCAAGGTCGCCAAGCAACTGTGGGCCACCGCCGAACGCTTCACGCCCCACGACCGCGTCAACGCCTACACCCAGGCGATGATGGACATGGGCGCCACCCTTTGCACCCGCAGCAAGCCCAGTTGCCTGCTGTGCCCGCTGGAAAAAGGCTGCGAAGCCCACCTGCTGGGCCTGGAGACACGCTACCCGATCCCCAAGCCGCGCAAGAGCATCCCGCAGAAGCGCACGTTGATGCCGTTGCTGGCCAATGCCGAGGGCGCGATTCTGCTTTACCGGCGCCCGTCTACGGGTTTGTGGGGCGGCTTGTGGAGCTTGCCGGAGCTGGACGCACTGGACGACCTTGAGCACCTGGCCAACCAACACTCGCTAGTGTTGGGTGAACAGCAGACGCTGCCGAGCCTGATCCACACGTTCAGCCATTTCCAACTGGCCATCGAACCCTGGTTGGTCCAGGTCAAGGAATCCGCCCATCACGTGGCCGAGGCCGACTGGCTCTGGTATAACCTCGCCACCCCACCGCGCCTGGGCCTTGCCGCCCCGGTCAAAAAACTGCTGAAGCGCGCGGCCGACGTATTGAACGCAGGAGTTTTGCCATGACCCGCACCGTAATGTGCCGCAAGTACAAAGAACAATTGCCAGGCCTTGAGCGCCTTCCTTACCCGGGCGCCAAGGGCCAGGACATTTTTGACCACGTCTCCGCCAAGGCCTGGGGCGACTGGCAAAAGCACCAGACCCTGCTGATCAACGAAAAGCGCCTGAACATGATGAACGCCGAAGACCGCAAATACCTTCAGGGCGAGATGGACAAGTTCTTTTCCGGCGAGGATTACGCCAAGGCCGACGGCTACGTGCCGCCTGCTCAATAACTGATCAAAATCCGGGGTCGGAACGTAAGCGACGGTAATAATTAAATATTTTTTGAAAACTTGCTTGACGACCCCCTGAAAAACCCGTTTAATGCGCCCCGTTGCCCAGATAGCTCAGTCGGTAGAGCAGGGGATTGAAAATCCCCGTGTCGGCGGTTCGATTCCGTCTCTGGGCACCACTAATACCGAAAAACCCCAAGCGAAGATCATTCCTTGGGGTTTTTTATTGCCTGCGATTTAATGGGCTCTGGACCAAGGTGCTTTGGCAGTGGGATTGAAGTCAGCCCAAGGGATTTATGGAACAGTGACGAAAATTGAATATTTTTAACCTGATTTAAATTGTTCGGTTGAGAGCCTCCCCTCAGGCAAGCTGAGACGTCGGCAAAACAGTCCGCCCCAACATGGCTCTTTCGTTCCCCCGACGCGCTATAGGGCCTCTCAGCAACCCTCGTAGCTTTTGTTTTTCATAGGATCTGAAGTCACGCGGTATGTGCGGTGTGCAAGGGCACGAACAACTAAACACCAATACGTTGATGCGAAACCGTTGAGGAGAAGACTTAGCGCCGCTTCTGATCAAGGGTCGGCAGATCTACGTAAAAACTTCACCAAGATCGCCGACCCTAAAGGGCTCTAGCTGAGAGACCATCGTGATCAAGCTCGCCGGAACTGAACCTCCGCCGCCAACCCGTCGAAACAACAGGTACAACGCCAGCAAGGCACAGGAAAACCCTTCGACCACAGCAAAGACACCTCAGTTGTCCAGCACCATGATCTAAACGGCATCTGATATGCCCGTAAAAGCCCAGCGAAAACGAACGACCAGTAACCCCTACTGCCTAGAGCTAACCCAGTCTCAGGACCCACAATCGACACCGCAATTTATGGCCGGTCATTTCAAATTCAGGACTGACCTCGCATGCACCCCACGACAATCCATCAACTAACACTCGGCGATGCCTTTCTCTGTTTAGTTCTTGCCGAGCGGATACACGAAACTGACCAAGCAGTAATCGCCACAGTCTGAGGGACAAGGTCAGTGCTGAGTTTCGGTCACGCTTGAACAAGATCATTCGATGCCGATCTCCTCGACAATGGGTGGAGGCTTACCTGAGAGAGCTGGAGGTTTGATATGTCAAAATCGGCACAGACGATCGCTTATTTTCTTATAGCCCCGCGTGCGCAGAGCAACATTAGCTCTTTGACGGCCCATATTCTTTCAGCCCTACAGGCGAGAACTATCTGTCACTGTAGTGGTTTGTAGACATTCATTTCTGGGTCAAGTCACTTTGGCAGCAAGATTGAAAACCATCCAAGGGTTTACAGGACTACGACGAGAATTGAATGTATTGAACTTCGTTTGAATTGTCAGGATGAGAGCCTCCCTCAAACGTGCTGAGACCTCGATAGCAGTCCAACCCCAGCATGCGCCTATGGAGATGCTGGCCGGCGACGGCTCCGAACTGTGCGCCGTGCTGATCAACCTGGGCGCGACTATTCTGCACAAACAACGCCAGGCGCTGATGGACTACCTCATGACCAACAGTCCGAACCGTTACGCCATGGCTACCAAGCCAGGCGGGGCTTTACCCAGCTCACTGTCCAATGCTCCATATTCGCTCGAAAAACGAACGTCCTCGCCCGCAAAGTCTCATTTGGAAATAGAGGTTTTCGCGAGTTCAAGATAATGAGCAGAAAGTTTACTGGAGTAGAACATCCATGACCTTTAATTAAGATTAGCGCAACACGCCCCTTGGACTCGTAACGACGCGGGGCAAAAACATGAGATTCAAATTCTCTCATTACGAGCGCGTGCTACTTTGTGCGCGCGACGCAATCATCAGAAATGTAGGACTATTCTTAAAACGCATCAGGAGAATTCCTGAGCGGCTGATATTTATGGATGCTGAAATCGAATAGCGCTAAATTGCCATCATGCGCCAAAAGTTGCACACTAAAATGTGGATAACCCTGTGAATAAATCTCTACAGGGCACGCACTTAACTACTTACAGGCAAGTGCGCAAGAAGTTGCACAGCATTGCGCAACTTCTTGCGCACTTTTTTTGATAATTCCTATGTTAGGCGCTAGCTAAATCTACGAGTTTAAATCCATATATTTGATAAATAAGGAATTTAATCTTATTGGCATAAACCTTGAAAGAGTTTACGGCACCTGCAGTGCAAACATGCCTGCGGGTTCCTCTATTTTCAGCAAGGAGAGCATCCATGGCTACGCCAGCGTATATGTCCATCACAGGTACCAAACAGGGCCTGATCACTGCCGGTGCGTTCACCGCTGACTCGGTCGGCAACACTTATCAGGAAGGTCATGAAGACCAGGTCATGGTTCAGGGCTTTAACCACGAAGTGATCATTCCTCGCGATCCGCAATCGGGTCAACCGACCGGTCAACGGGTTCATAAGCCTGTCAAAATCACCAAGGTGTTCGACAAGTCCTCGCCGCTGCTGCTGGCTGCACTGACGTCCGGCGAGCGCCTGACTGAGATTACCATCCAGTGGTATCGCACCTCGGCAGCGGGTACTCAAGAGCACTACTTCACCACCAAACTCGAAGACGCAATCATCGTCGACATCAAGGATTACATGCATAACTGCCAGGATCCGTCGAATTCGCACTTCACGCATCTGGAAGATGTTGAGTTCACCTACCGCAAAATCACCTGGACCCACGAAGTGTCTGGCACCTCCGGTTCTGATGACTGGCGCACCCCAGTCGCAGGCTGAAACTGACTCGCCGTTTCACGGCATCAACCTCTTTGGCGGTTGATGCCGTTTATTACGTCGAAGGTGTCCACCATGAGGAACAACGGATGTTCAGCCCTGCCAACGACACGCAATTTAGCCTGACCATCGAGGGGCTTGAGCGCGATTTTCGCGTACTTGAGTTTCAGGGGCGGGAGGCGATCAGCACACCTTTTGCGATCAATGTAGAGTTGGTCAGCGAACGCCCTGATCTAGACCTCGAAAGTCTGCTTCACCAGCAGGCCTTCCTGGCTTTCAACAACAGTGGAAACGGCATTCACGGGCAGATTTACCGTATTGCTCAGGGCGATTCAGGCAAGCGTCTGACCCGTTACAGCCTAACGTTGGTGCCACAGCTCTCGTACCTTAGGCATCGCACTAATCAGCGCATTTTTCAGCAGCGCACAGTTCCACAGATCATTGCAGAAATTCTCGAGGAACACGGAATCCAAGGCAATGCCTACCAGTTCCAACTGAACTCAATCTACCCGCCGCGTGAGTACTGTGTTCAGTACGACGAGTCGGATTTGCACTTCATTCAGCGCTTGACCCATGAAGAAGGCATTCATTACCACTTCCAGCATTCCGAACACGCTCATTTGCTGGTATTCGGCGATGACCAGACGGTCTTCCCCAAACTGGAAAAAGCCACAGCGTATGTACAGGGCAACGGCATGGTGGCGGATGAACCTGCCATCAAGCACTTTAATCTGCGCTTTGAGGCCCGCACCAGCCGCACTACACGTCGAGATTACGACTTCCAGAAGGCCGGGGTTCTGGTCGAAGTTGCCCACCGTCCTGAAGCACGAAACCTTCAGCCTGATCTTGAGGACTATGACTACCCTGGACTGTTCGTCCAACGCGAGCGCGGCAAGCCCTTGACCCAGCGCGCCCTTGAGCGTCACCGCGCCGACTACCGTCAGGCCGAGGGCAAAAGCGATCAACCAACACTGGTCAGCGGGCACTTCATGTCGCTCATCGAGCACCCGCGCAAAGAGTGGAACGCGCTCTGGCTGCTCACTGAAGTCCATCATCAAGGCTACCAGCCTCAAGTGTTGGAGGAGAGCATCACCAATGACAGTTTGTCTGATGAACGCTTTGAGCAGGGCTATCGCAACCGCTTCGTAGTCACCCCGTGGGACGCGTTTTATCGCCCGCAACAGGCGTACCCCAAGCCCCGAGTGCTGGGCAGCCAAACGGCCTTGGTGACTGGGCCTGCCGGGGAGGAGATCTACTGCGATGCCTATGGCCGGATCAAGGTCAAGTTCCACTGGGATCGTGAAGGCAAGGCCGATGACAAGTCCAGCTACTGGCTGCGGGTGGCCTCCAGTTGGGCCGGCAGCAGCCACGGCGGTGTCACGATTCCACGGGTAGGGATGGAAGTGTTGGTCACCTTCCTCGAAGGCGACCCTGATCAGCCACTGGTCAGTGGCTGCTTGGCCAATAGCCTCAACCCGGTGCCTTATGAGTTGCCTGCACACAAGACCCGCAGCGTATTGCGCAGCCGCAGCTCACCGGGCAGCACCGGATTCAACGAGCTGCACCTCGAAGACCGCGCGGGTCAGGAGCTGATCTATCTGCGCGCTCAACGCGACATGGAACAGAAAGTTGAAAACGACAGCCGTCTTGAGGTTGGTAACGAACGGCATGAAACCATCAAGGGCAACAACATCGTGGTGTTCGAAGCCGAGGATCAGCGCACGGTAACGGCGGATCGCAAGGTAGAGCTCAGGGCCAACGACTACTTGCAGGTAGCCAGCAGCAGTCACACTCGCGTCGGGCAGACCTTAGTCGCCGAGGCGGGCCAGGAAGTCCATCTCAAAGCCGGGGCCAATCTGATCCTCGACGCGGGTGCGAGCATTACCTTGAAGGCCGGAGGTCAGCACCTTGTCATCGGCCCCGGAGGAATCTTCAGCAGCACCGAGATTCAAATCGGCGGCGCACCTATCAGCGGGACAGCGGCGGCGCCGTTACTGCCAAACTTACTCGGCCTGTTGGCCGTGCCGTCCTTACTTGAGCAGAAACAAAACCAGTCGAATCAAGCCTCTCTGGAACCCGAGCTTCCACTGCCGCCAAAACCGGTGTGCAAGGATTGCTTGTTAGCCGCACAGGCCAAGGCCGAAGCGTTAGTGCAGCGTTAACACTTACTTAGCGAAAATCATCGAAAAAGGAAGGTCATGATACCGACCGCAAAGGATTGGCTGCATCGCCTGATGACAGAGGCCCGTAGTGCACAGCTTGATCACCTGGATGTACTGATAAATTGCGCAGCGCTGCCAGCCCCACTGCTACCGAAACTGTTTGAACTGACACCCGCGCCTTCGTGCGCCTGGTTATTTGAGCAAACGCCTGAGCAAGAATTGGCGCATCAAGGCCCGGTACTGTTGCGCATTGTGTTGGCCAGCCAGGAGCAATGTGCGGGGATTGCGGAGCTGCTTAACGCGGCCCATCACAACTTTTGTGCGCTGATACTTATCAGTCGCTGGCCCTTCACGGACTTGACCGCGCACTTGCGCGGTGCCACCCAGGCCACCTGGAGCAATGGAGCCTGCTGCGGTGTGCTGCGTTATTACGACACGCGCCTGTTCAGGTATTTTTGCGACCAGCTTACCCCCCACCAGCAAGGGCTTTTTCACGCCCCGGTAATTCAGTGGCACTGGATCGACCATGACAGCAAAGCCGCAACTCTTTCAGGGTTCGACAGCCGTCCAGACAACCAGAATACGCTGAGCGGAATGAGCATGAGCGATGAGCAAGTTTTGCACTTGCAAGCCGTAAGCGCTGCAGTTCAGTGGTTCAAGGCCTATGAAAAAACGCCAAATGAACATGGGTTCACTTCACGCGAAGCCATGATTCGCTGCCTGTTCACAGTCCATCTGGATATCAGCCGGCAGAAACTGGAAAAACGGCATCACGAAGATTTTATCGCCTGCGCGCTGAGCGAACACCTTCCGCTAACCCTGACTCGTGGCGAGGCTACCTGATGATTCGTTTATTCCTCGTCATGTTAATTGGCGGTATCTCGCTGCTGGGCTGTGCGCAGTCCGAGCCTGAAAGATTAGGCACGCCTATCGAGGGCTATAGCCATACCTCGGCGGCGATTAATCGGTTCTCGGTAAATGGTAACGGCGGACCGAATGTCGGCCCTTATGGTGGCGGAGGAAAACAGAACTGCTGCGCACCACTTCCAGTGAAGTGGCACCCTGGCTTGACCGTGGTTGTTGAATGGGAGAAAGACCCAAATCCACATGAGTATGTGAACTGGCCTCCGCTTGGGACAGATGGCTACCGAGTTGCCTACAAGCTGCATGCGGCCAAATACACGCGTCATCGGGCGGTAGCGGCTGTCGCGCCATATGAAGAGCTGGGCGCAATAGACGTTCATTTTCTACCCTGCAATCAAGTTGCGGTATCAGCTGTAGCCGTACTCCCTGGCCAACCAGGCTACCCATTTAACTTCCCTCAAAAAATGGAGGAGCCAGCCACATGTCCGAAGCCATGACCCCACCACTCCAAAAAACTGCTGCGGCATTCCTCAGCCCGACAGCTGATTCAATTATCGCCTGCGCGCTGAGCGGACACCTTCCGCTAACTCGGACTCGTGGCGAGGCTACCTGATGATTCGTTTACTCCTCGTCATGTTAATTGGCGGTATCTCGCTGCTGGGCTGTGCGCAGTCCGAGCCTGAAAAATTAGGCACGCCTATCGAGGGCTATAGCCATACCTCGGCGGCGATTAATCGGTTCTCGGTAAATGGTAACGGCGGGCCGAATTTGGCCCCTTACGGATACGGGGGCGGGCAAATGTGCTGCGCACCGCTTCCAGTGAAGTGGCACCCCGGCTTGACCGTAGTGGTTGAATGGGAGAAAGACCCCAATCCGCACGATTCCGCCAATTGGCCAGATCCTCCATTTTCGGCTGCTTGGCGCAAGGCTGCTAGAGAGCACGAAACTCACTACACCCGTCATCGTGCGGTTGTGGCTGTTGCGCCATATGAGCGGCTAGGTGTCGTCAATGTGCATTTTTTGCCCTGTAACCAAGTAGCTGTTACGGCAGGACTTATGTTGCCCCGTACACCCAGCTATCCCTATCGCTTCCCTCAAAAAATGGAGGAGCCGGCCATATGTCCGAAGCCATGATCCCGCCACTTCAAAGGCCTGCTGCGGCATTCCTGAGCCCGACAGCTGATTCAATTATCGCCTGCGCGCTGAGCGGACACCTTCCGCTAACTCGGACTCGTGGCGAGGCTACCTGATGATTCGTTTACTCCTCGTTATGTTAATTGGCGGCATCTCGCTGCAGGGCTGTGCGCAGTCCGAGCCTGAAAGATTAGGTACGCCTATCGAGGGCTATAGCCATACCTCGGCGGCGATTAATCGGTTCTCGGTCAATGGTAACGGCGGGCCGAATTTGTCCCCTTACGGATACGGGGGCGGGCAAATGTGCTGCGCACCGCTTCCAGTGAAGTGGCACCCCGGTTTGACCGTGGTGGTTGAATGGGAGAAAGACCCAAATCCGCATGCCTCAGCAAATTGGCCTCCGCTTGGGACAGATGGCTACCGGGCTGCCTACAAGCTGCATGCGGCCAAATACACCCGTCATCGTGCGGTTGTGGCTGTTGCGCCATATGAAGACTTGGGGTTGGTAAACGTGCATTTCTTACCGTGTAACCAGGTTGCTGTATCGGCGGGAACTACGTATCCCGGTCGTCCAGACTATCCGTTCCACTTCCCTCAAAAAATGCAGGAGCCGGCCATATGTCCGAAGCCATGACCCCACCACTCCAAAAAACTGCTGCGGCATTCCTGAGCCCGACAACTGGTTCAATTATCGCCTGCGCGCTGAGCGAACACCTTCCACTAACCCTGACTCATGGCGAGGCTACCTGATGATTCGTTTACTCCTCGTCATGTTAATTGGCGGTATCTCGCTGCTGGGCTGTGCGCAGTCCGAGCCTGAAAGATTAGGGACGCCTATCGAGGGTTATAGCCATACCTCGGCGGCGATTAATCGGTTCTCGGTCAATGGTAACGGCGGGCCGAATTTGTCCCCTTACGGATACGGGGGCGGGCAAATGTGCTGCGTACCGCTTCCAGTGAAGTGGCATCCCGGTTTGACCGTGGTGGTTGAATGGGAGAAGGACCCAAATCCGCATGATTCCGCCAATTGGCCAGACCCTCCATTTTCTGATGCTTGGCGCAAGGCTGCTAGAGAGCACGAAACTCACTACACCCGTCATCGTGCGGTTGTGGCTGTTGCGCCATATGAAGAGCTGGGCGCAATAGACGTTCATTTTCTACCCTGCAATCAAGTAGCGGTATCAGCTGTAGCCGTACTCCCTGGCCAACCAGGCTACCCATTTAACTTCCCTCAAAAAATGGAGGAGCCAGCCACATGTCCGAAGCCATGACTCCACCACTCCAAAAAACTGCTGCGGCATTCCTCAGCCCGACACCTGATTTCAAAATAGGTGGGCTGCTGCCGCAAACACCAGGGGATGTATTGCGTAACTATCGGACGCAACAGGCGGCCTATCATCCGTTTGAACAGCAGGCGATGGACGCAGACCGTGCAACTGGAAGGGTTTACGCAGGCGCGCCATGCATGAAGATCGTGACGGTCACGCTGTGCTTTGACGGCACGAACAACCATGAACCGTCAGACAGCCTGGCATTACCTTCAACCACGACCAATGTGGCTCGCCTGTTTCATGCGAGCCTCGGAGGTTCTGGCACCGAATCAGAAGAGAGAGAAGGTTTTTACCGATACTACATGCAGGGGGTCGGTACTGAGTTCAAAGAAATAGGCGAGTTCAAACCTGATAGCCTAGGGCTGACGATGTCGACGGGTGGCGAGAACCGGATCAACTGGGGATTGACCCGTTTGATTGATGCGCTGAAAAGAGCCAGTAGTAAGTCACGCCTTAAAAATCCGGATGCCTACGCCCTTGTACAAAAAATGGGCACCAGCCTTACCGAAGACGCACTCGGGGCTTCAGTATTCAAAAGCAGCTACACGCGCCGCCGAGAGGTTTTGGCTCAACCGCTGGCGGAACTTGAAAGCCAAATTGATGCAGCTCATAAGGCCAAGTCGATCCCTAAAATCATGGCAGTGCGTCTGTTTGTTTATGGTTTTTCACGGGGGGCCGCCGAGGCGCGAGCGTTTGCCGCCTGGCTGGAAGCCTTGACCAAGGTCGATGTGGAGGGTGATACCTGCTACTTATTTGCCGGGCTACCGATCAAAATTGTGTTTATGGGGTTGTTCGACACCGTGGCCTCGGTGGGCATTCCGTACTTGGCGCCGTTTGCTGCCGGGCACATGGGCTGGGCCGATGGCACCATGCGCTTGTCGGACTCTGAGAAATTTCTTGAACACTGCGTGCATCTGGTTGCAGCTCACGAACAGCGCAGTTGCTTCCCCGTAGACTCGATTCGGCGCAAAGCCAACCCTGACGATCCAAAATGCCCTTCCACCTATCGCCAGGGCACAGCGGAATACATCTACCCCGGCATGCACTCCGACGTCGGCGGCGGCTACCCGCCCGGCGACCAAGGCAGGGCCGCAAAGGGTGGCCACTTGGTGTTGTCGCAAATTGCTCTGCACCATATGTACAGTGAGGCATACAACATTGGGGCGCCGTTGCAGGCCCCTCCAAAGGCGTTTAGCAATGAGTTGAAAGAACGTTGGCCATGGTTAGCCATGAGTGACTCGACTTACCTTGAATACGCGGTAGGTTCCAAGCTCATCGAGCGCTTCAACACCTGGCTTGACGCCATGGATAACGGTCCATTGGAAGAGGTCATGGCCCGTGAAGCAGGGTTGATTACCGGTTGGCGAATCAGTCGTTATGCCAAGGGGCGGGCCAACCACACTGAGGCTTATGTCAAGGTGATGAAAAACGGTCCGGGGGCAGACATGACCTCCGAGGAAGTCGACGCCTTTGAAGCTTTACACAAGATGCAACTTGAGGAAGATGCGGCCAACCGTGCAGGCACCTCGGCGCCTGTCTGGTCTGAAAGTCAACTGGCAACTCAAAAGACTAATCAAGCTATCAAGTTGGAGTATGAACGACGTACCGGCACCACGCCCACGAACACCTTCAACACCAGCAAGATGTATGAGCCGAACCTTGATTGTCGACAATTGCTCAACGCAATGGCCGATTTCCGGCGTGATTATGTGCCGGAATGGAACTTGAGCGTAGGAGAAATGTTTAGTCTTGGCACCCTTGC
Source organism: Pseudomonas mucidolens (assembly GCF_900106045.1). Classification (NCBI taxonomy): domain Bacteria; kingdom Pseudomonadati; phylum Pseudomonadota; class Gammaproteobacteria; order Pseudomonadales; family Pseudomonadaceae; genus Pseudomonas; species Pseudomonas mucidolens. Next base: position 4,594,310 of record NZ_LT629802.1, read on the forward strand.
CAACACCTTGGTGGGTGGGCTTGTATACATGACGAACTCGCAGGATGAAGCCCAGCACTATGCCGACTTGCGCAAGGCTGGAGAGATGAATTACGCCACGCTGTTTGGCGCAGACGGTAAACCGTTAAACGATAAAGTCCTTCCGCTTATCCGGTTGTTTGATGAGCATGTGCATGACTCGCGCGCGTGGTTTATGAACGCGGCATTGAATGAGCGGGAAGTTTTCAGCGACTACTTTCGTTATCGCGGCATATTTTTCGACAATGAGTCCAATAACGAGCTATCGCTGTTGGTGACCGCCGAACAAGTGGTTGGCGTGGCGTTGGCGGTGGCCAGTGTTGGTTTGACCATTAAACGCCGCGACCCACGCTTCTTGGTGGGACTCATTCTTCCGTCGCTGGGCACCCCGGTGTTTCGCGGCAAGGTGGATTTCCCAGGCATCAGTGCGTTTGACAGTGTGACCGGTCTGGCACTGCCGATGCTTGATGGGTTGGAGTCGATTCGGACCTTCAGCGCCGACACGGGCAGCATGTCAAAAGCGGCCCAGGCGTTGCCGGTTCCCCCGCTACTGACGGAGAAAACCGCCACCACTGATGACTTGATTGCGATGCTCAAAGCCTCTCAAGCACTTAAAGCAAGAGTGCCCACTCCGTCGACGAACCTACTTGATGGGACGCTGGCCCAGACGCCACCACCCAAGAGCTGGTTGGATCAGGCGAAGGGCACGGTGGAAGGTCTCACGACCTAGAACTGACGCTGAGCTCGATTGCTAAGGACACTCTGAAAAAGACTTCCAGATTTGGTGAACTACTCACCTCGCACAAACTGAACGGTTGAGCCCCGATGAAACAGATGTCCTGAGCCGCTGCCGAGTATGCCGGCAAACGTAAGCCGACCCGCCGCGAGCGTTTCCTGATCGAGATGGAGCAGGTGGTGCCCTGGAAGAGCTTGGTTGCCTTGATCGAGCCGCATTATCCGAAGGGCGACGGTGGCCGTCCGACCTATCCGTTGATGGCCATGTTGCGGGTTCATTAGATGCAGAACTGGTTCGGTTATCTTCCGACCAGCCTGCGACTCGAGATTGACCAGTTAACTCACTAGATCCCCATGAAAAACTCAAGTTCAATGTCCGATACCCGTGCTCCACCCGACTACCACAAATGCCTACCTGTCGAACTCCACAGTGAAGCGGGTGCCTTTATCGACTATAGCTGCCCAATAAGTCACCGGTCGAACGCCCAGCGGGCGGTCATCCAGGTTTGATGCCAGTCAGAACGTACGACTACCTTTTTACCGCTGTATTGCGTGCAATAAAGGCTTTAATTGTTTGTCGAAAAAACCCTTTTCGGCCGACGGACTTATGCATCTTATGGAAAAAACATGTTACTTCATTCATCTCCACCACCTCGATATTCACGACCGACTGTATTTTTTTCATTTTTAGGGGCAGTGCTTATTGTCTTTGGCATAACACTGCATATTCGAGGAGAAATAGAAAAACAAGGAATGCAGGAAACCACTGGAATTCTAATCTCGTTTTTTCAAAAGGACAGAGGCGAGGGATTTAAAAAAACCGACAAGTGCCCGCGCGTCCGTTTTTATACCCTTACTCAAATCCCGGTAACCGTGGAGGGACGCCAATGCACCAGTTACTCGAAGTACGAAGTAAATGACCAAGTTAAGGTTTTTTACCCCCCGGAACACCCTGAGCAAGCGCTTCTAGTCGTTGACGCTGATGAGTGGTTTTACGTTGTTTTGTCGTGTGGGTTCGGCGCGATGATGTGGGTATTTGCTCTTTGCACTCATACGCCTAGAGATAGAACTGGGTTTAACAAGAGCCTCATGGATAAATGGGGTTTAACCCTCTCATTTTGGGGCATAGCCTTAGTCCTATACGGGCTCAGCTTTTGGGTTTTGCAGCTTGAATTAGCGCGACAGGCTCCGATGACAGAAACAACGACAGGCATAGTAATTAACCCGGGCTATGCCAATACTGGACGAAACAGCAAGTTTCTCTGCGCGTTGATCGAATTTCAGACCCCGAATCATGAGTCATATCAGTTTAGCACCTCAGTCTGCAGTAACGGCTATGACCGTGGTGAAACGGTATCTGTTCGCTACGCCCCTGCTAATCCTCGGCACGCCATGCTCGATAGCTTTTGGGATAGCATGTTTATCCCAGTAATTTTATTTTTGATAGGTTTTCCGTTTTTAGTGGTGGGAATGGTCAGTTGGCCTAGGCGGCTATCAAGATCAATAACTCGACGCTGAGAAGATAGTGCATGAACATTTCGAGGTCATTCAATGTTAAAAATGAAACTTAGTCTATTAATAAGCTTTTTTGCAATGTACCTTTCAGGTTGTGGCTCATTTGTGACGGGAATTTCTCATGGGCCAACTTGCCCGTATCAGGGGGTTCAGTTGGATGTATATGCGGCAACCGATTGGGCGACGCTAAAAAGTACCTACGGCGGTATTCTTCCACTGGCCATTATTGATTTACCTTTTTCCTTTGTTTTCGATACCTTTACGCTTGAAAAAGCTGATGGTGGGGATCGCTGTCCACGAAAATTTTAGTGGTTACCCGTCTATAGGAGTCGATACAAAAGTTGTTTTCCGCTCTCTATTCATCGCTAGTCTGCGGGCTCGCCGACACTGTGGTTCAAAGGGCCCCACACAAGGTCATGTCGAGAGGCCCTACAGCTGGCCGCGGCGGCACGATGAATACGACGACGGATCCGACAGCGCGGTGTCAGGAAGCTGGCGGCCGGCCCGTGGACCTCAGCAACGCCGGGATCAGCCGAACGTAGGCCAACTCGCCTACCAGCTCGACCAACGTCTGGGTAATGACCGCAGCCGCGGCCAGCTCACGAACGCCGTCGGGCAGTGCCAGGGCCAAAGGCAGGACCACCAGCGAATTGCGTGTCGCAGCGCTGAACGTGACCGCCCGCGCTGCCGTGGCGGGCAAGGTGAACACGCGGGAAGCCAAGGCGCCCATCAACGGCGCCAATAGCAGGAAGCCGATATACACCGGAATCACCGGTGCCAGCAGCTCGATATCGCGCACCACCGAGACGATTTGCGAGCCGATCACCACCAGTAATACCAGGGCCATCGCCGGGACGGGCAGCCAGGCCCAGACGTCATACCATCGACTGATGACGGCTGAGCGACGCGACAAGGTTGCTGTCAGCACCGCCAGGATCATCGGCGCGACAATCAGCAACACAAAGGCCTCGACAAACGGCCCGACCGCAACCACCACACCCGATTGCGCACCCAGCATCAAACCCAGGTACACCGGTAACAGCAGCAATTGCAGCAACAACAGCACCGGCGTCGCCGCCAGCATCAACCGCGCATCGCCCTTGCCGATATGGGTAAACACCACCACGTAATCGATACACGGTGTCAGCAACACCAGCAAGGCGCCCAGCAGGATGGCCGGGTGATCCACCAGTCCGCGGGTCAGCGACCACACCAATAGCGGAATCAGCACAAAATTGGCCAGCAGCAATGCCGCCATGAAGCGCCCGTTACTCAAGCCCTGGCGCAAGTCCAGAAACGGGATTTGCAGGAACATCGCGTACATCAGCATCGCGATAGCGGGCGTGACCAGCAGTTCCAGGTGTTGCGACGCCGATGGCGCCAGCAGACCAAGGGCGATAGCCAGCGCGACCGTGACGAAATACACCGGTATCTGGTTTTGTTCGAGGGTATCGCGGGTCATGGTTGGCTCTGCTCGGTCCCAAGACGCCAAGCCTAGGCATCCGGGCGGACAAGGTCGAGGAATAAAAGACTTGGTGCTGGAAATCCTTGGGATTTTGCCAGACCTGCGCTTCAATACTCCACCCAGATCCTGACCCAAGGACGAGAGCCCATGGCTTCGCCGAACAAACAGCAAAAACGCGCCCACCGGGCAAAGGCCAAGGCCAAGCAGAACCGCACCCAGCGGGCCGTTGCCCCCAAGCAGGATGCGTTCGCCGGCGACGACAGCCGCATTGATCTTGAATCGGTGGATTTGACCGAACTGTTTGTAGAAATGCGCACCGCTGGCGAAACCAGCCAACAGGCGCTGTGCGCAGTGTTCCTGGCGCACCCGCTACTGGCATTGGTGCTGGAGCAGGAAGGCGAAGAAGAGGCAACCGACTTTATCCTCGCGGCGCTGATCGAGTATCGACAGTGGTCCACCGATTCCGATGATGAAGCGGCAGCGCTGGCATGGATTGAATCGCCAGAATTCCAGGCCGATTACGTGGCGGCCTCCCAGGCACTGGTCAGCGCGGGGGAATAGGCGAAAGCCGGACTCAGACGAAAGGCCTGCCTCGCATTTTTCCCAACACACTCGGCCGAATAGTTTTAAGCTTTTTTTGTAGGAGCGAGCTTGCTCGCGAAAAACTGATAGGCGCCGCGTTCATTCAGGAAACCCGCGTTATCGTTAACGTTTTTCGCAAGCAAGGGCTATGCGCGCCCTCGCGCCTACAGGTGCCTCATTCCCTCGCCACAGGAGGCTCGCGCCTTAGTTCAGCACCGCGGCCCCGGCCCGCTGGATCTTGCGTCGACGCGCCACCATCAAACCTGCGATCACCACCAGCAGACTCAACGCGCCCGTGGACAGCACCTCCACCCGGTGCGCGTCCTGGAACGCCATGATGGTCAGCGTACCGACGATAAACACGATCACCGCATAGGTCATGCCCGGGAACAGCCACATCTTGAAAGCAATTTTCTCGCCCGCCGCCGTGCGCTTTTGGCGCATACGCAGTTGTGAAACCGCGATCACCAGGTACACCAGCAACGCGATGGCGCCAGAGCTGGCCAGCAGGAATTCAAACACCGCCGCCGGTGCCACGTAGTTGGCGAAGACCGCCAGGAACGCCGCGCCAGTGGACAACATCACCGCCCAGTAAGGCGTGCCGCTCTTGTTGGTGCGCTTGGCCACCGCCGGCGCATCACCGCGACGCCCCAGGGAGAACAACATGCGCGAGGCGGTATACAGCGCCGAGTTCAAGCAACTGGTAACCGCCACCAATACCACCAGGTCGACGATCAACTTGGCATTCGGGATACCCATGCGCTCCAGCACAGTCTGGTAGGAGCCTACGGCAGCCAGAGTCGGATCATTCCACGGCACCAGTGCGACGACGATGAAGATCGACACCAGATAGAACAAACCTATCCGCCAGATCACCGAGTTGGTGGCTTTGGTGATTTGCTGGCCAGGGTTCTTCGATTCAGCGGCGGCGATGGTCACGATCTCGGTGCCCATGAACGAGAACATGGTGGTCAGGATCGCTGCCAGCACCGCGCCCATGCCGTTAGGCAGAAAGCCTTGGGTGTCGAACAGGTGCGATACGCCACTGACCTGACTGTTGGGCAAGAAGCCGAAAATCGCCAGGATGCCGAGGATCACGAAGCCAATGATTGCCACAACCTTGATCAGCGCGAACCAGAACTCGAATTCACCGTAGTTCTTCACGCTGAACAGGTTGGTCGCGGTCAGCAGCAGGGTAATGATCAAGGTAAATGCCCAGATCGCCACATCGGGGAACCAGGCGTGCAGGATCGTCGCCGCGGCGTTGGCCTCCAGGGGAATCACCAGCACCCAGAACCACCAATACAACCAACCAATGGTGAAGCCGGCCCAATGACCGATGGCCCGGTCAGCGTAGGTGGAGAACGATCCAGTGTCCGGCGAGGCCACCGCCATCTCGGCCAGCATGCGCATCACCAGCACCACCAGGGTCCCGGCCGCGGCATACGCCAACAACACCCCCGGACCTGCCGCGGCAATGGCGTGACCGGAGCCGACAAACAGACCGGCGCCGATTACCCCGGCAATCGACAACATGGTGACATGCCGCGGCTTGAGCCCCTGTTCGAGGTCATTGGAGCTTTGCGTACTACTCATTGACACACCTTTGCGAGGATTTGCGAATACGGTCCACCCAACCCGGAATCTCTTTCGTGAAAAGAAACCAACAGAGTGTTCTTTATTTTTTACGCAAGATTTACGCCAAAATGTAACAAGCTCAAGGTTGACGCGGGCTGCAGGCAGATCCCCTAATCAACGCAAGTCATTGAGATTAATGGCAAACTGCCAGAACGTTACCTGCCTACTCATTTCCCCGACGAAAAAACGCACCAAAAACACACACAAAAAGTGCGTGACGCACCATTCGATGCCTGATACGGACCGTTTACCCGTTTAATCCTTCCAACCCCCGGCCAAAGCTGGCACCATCGCGCCTTTTTTTACGCGACTGCTACGGGTTTTCCGGTTAAAACAGCTGTTCGGTTGTTGATGGCGCGACACGCGGCTGTGTCGATGCGACAACCTGCCGCATACCGTCTGTTTAACGCCCGTGGCGCTGTTGGCTGTCATCCGGGCGCTATGCTAGCTTGGCGCCTCGCCAGGAAGGCGGCCTAACAGCAGGAACGCAATGAATACAATGAGGACCGCACATGGCCGAGGCCACGCCCGCGCTTGAAATCCGCAACTTGCATAAACGCTATGGTGAGCTGGAGGTGCTTAAAGGTATCTCGCTGACCGCTCGCGACGGCGATGTGATCTCGATCCTGGGTTCCTCCGGTTCCGGCAAGTCCACGTTCCTGCGCTGCATCAACCTGCTGGAGAACCCGCATCAGGGCCAGATCCTGGTAGCCGGCGAAGAACTCAAACTGAAAGCCGCGAAAAACGGCGAGTTGATGGCTGCCGATGGCAAGCAGATCAACCGTCTGCGCAGCGAAATCGGTTTTGTGTTTCAGAACTTCAACCTGTGGCCGCACATGAGCATTCTCGACAACATCATCGAGGCTCCGCGCCGCGTGCTCGGCCAAAGCAAGGCTGAAGCCATCGAAGTGGCCGAAGCGTTGCTGGCCAAGGTCGGGATCAGCGACAAACGTCACGCTTACCCCGCGCAATTGTCCGGCGGCCAGCAACAACGCGCCGCCATTGCCCGCACCCTGGCGATGCAACCTAAAGTCATTTTGTTCGATGAGCCCACCTCGGCGCTTGACCCGGAAATGGTTCAGGAAGTACTTAATGTAATCCGCGCACTGGCCGAAGAAGGCCGCACCATGCTGCTGGTCACCCACGAGATGGGCTTTGCCCGCCAAGTGTCCAGCGAAGTGGTGTTTCTCCACCAGGGACTGGTCGAAGAGCAAGGATCGCCACAGCAGGTGTTCGACAACCCGCTTTCGGCGCGCTGCAAACAATTCATGTCCAGCAACCGCTAACGGAGCAACATGCATGCAGAACTATAAAAAATTCCTCCTGGCCGCCGCCGTGAGCATGGCTTTCAGCGCCACGGCCATGGCCGAAACCTTGAAAATGGGGATCGAAGCGGCTTACCCGCCGTTCAACAATAAAGACGCCAGCGGTCAAGTCGTCGGTTTTGACAAAGACATCGGCGATGCGCTTTGCGCCAAGATGAAAGTCGAGAAGTGCGAAGTGTATGTGTCGGACTGGGACGGCATCATCCCGGCCCTGAACGCCAAGAAGTTCGACTTCCTGGTGTCTTCGCTGTCGATCACCGACGAGCGCAAGCAAGCCGTCGACTTCACCGACCCGTACTACTCCAACAAGCTGCAGTTCATCGCGCCGAAAAAGGTCGACTTCAAGACCGACAAAGCCTACCTCAAGGGCAAAGTCATCGGCGCACAGCGTGCGACTCTGGCCGGCACCTGGCTGGATGACCGCAACATGGAAGACGACTATGGCGTCGACATCAAGCTCTACGACACCCAGGAAAACGCCTACCTCGACCTGACGTCCGGTCGCGTTGACGGAATCCTCGCCGACAAATACGTGCAATACGAATGGCTCAAGAGCAAAGACGGCTCCGATTACGAGTTCAAGGGCGAGCCTGTGGTCGACAGCGACAAAATCGGTATCGCCGTGCGTAAAGGCGATCCGCTGCGTGAGCGCCTGAACAAGGCATTGGCTGAAATCAAGGCCGACGGCACTTACAAGAAGATCAACGACAAGTACTTCCCTTTCAGTATCGAATGATCCTGACTGGCCTGCCCGGCGCGCTCGCTTGAGCGCGCCGGCTCTTCGCAATGCCTGCCGCGATATGACTAAACCATGAATTTCGATCTCTACGGATTCGGCCCCGCACTCGCTGCCGGCGCGCTGATGACCGTCAAACTCGCCCTCACGGCCCTGTGCCTGGGACTGGTGCTCGGCCTTGCCGGTGCCTTGGCCAAGACTTCTGCGTACAAGCCGCTGCAATGGCTTGGCGGCGCCTATTCGACCGTGGTTCGCGGAATTCCGGAACTGCTGTGGGTCCTGCTGATTTATTTCGGCACGGTCAACATGATGCGTGCCCTCGGAGAGTGGTTCGGCAACCCCGACCTTTCACTCAATGCCTTCGCCGCCGGGGTCATCGCCCTCGGCCTATGCTTTGGCGCCTACGCCACCGAGGTGTTCCGGGGCGCGATCCTGGCGATTCCCAAGGGCCACCGCGAAGCGGGCGTCGCGCTGGGCCTGTCGAAGTTTCGTATCTTCACCCGGTTGATCATGCCGCAAATGTGGCGAATCGCCCTGCCGGGCCTGGGCAACCTGTTCATGATCCTGATGAAGGACACCGCGCTGGTCTCGGTGATCGGCCTGGAAGAAATCATGCGTCACGCCCAGATCGGCGTGACCGTGACCAAGCAACCCTTCACCTTCTTCATGGTCGCGGCCTTCATGTACCTGGGCCTCACCGTCCTGGCCATGGTCGGCATGTACTTCCTGGAAAAACGTGCCGCGCGCGGCTTTGCGAGGAGCACGCAATGAACGGCGACTACAGCTGGCTGGCGCATTTCGACCTCGGCCTGAACTGGGCCGTCATCATCAAGTGGCTGCCGAGACTGGCCCAGGGCGCCACCCTGACCCTGGAACTGGTGGCCATCGCGGTCATCGTCGGCCTGATCCTGGCAATTCCCCTGGGTATCGCGCGCTCCTCGCGGCGGTGGTACGTGCGTACGCTGCCCTACTGCTACATCTTCTTTTTCCGTGGTACGCCGCTGCTGGTGCAGCTGTTCCTGGTCTACTACGGCCTGGCGCAGTTCGATGCCGTGCGCGAAAGCGCGCTCTGGCCGTATCTGCGCAACCCGTTCTGGTGCGCTGCGGCCACCATGACCCTGCACACCGCGGCGTATATCGCCGAGATTCTGCGCGGTGCGATCCAGGCCATTCCGCCCGGCGAAATCGAAGCCGCAAGGGCCCTGGGCATGTCCAAGCCGAAAACCCTGTTCTACATCACCCTGCCACGGGCCGCGCGCATCGGCTTGCCGGCCTACAGCAACGAAGTGATCCTGATGCTCAAGGCCAGCGCCCTGGCCAGCACCGTGACCTTGCTTGAACTGACCGGCATGGCCCGTACCATCATTGCCCGCACCTACTTGCCGGTGGAGATCTTCTTCGCCGCCGGAATGTTCTATCTGCTGATGGCCTACGTGCTGGTACGCGGCTTCAAGCTGCTGGAACGCTGGTTGCGGGTCGATGCCTGCCAGGGACGCTGACAGCCGGTTGACGGGCGCGCAGTTGCTCGCCCGCTTCCAGGCGCTGGATGCGTTTCTCATCGAGCACCAAGGGCTGTGGCGTCCACGGCCCTTTACCCACCTGCAATTGCCTTGGGAAACCCGGCACGCCGAGCTGGCCCGATGGCTGCGCCAGCGTTCGCTGGAGGACGCCGAAAGCAGCCACAACCGCCCCCACGAACTCCAGGCTCCGGCGCCGTTTGCCCAGTGGGCAACACAGTCCATCGCGCTGAGTGCCGTGGATCAGTTACCGAGGGTTAAACTGCCTGCGGCGCCGGCGCGACTGAATGTCGATGTACCCGGCCGCAAATGGCAACAGATCGAAGCCTTCGGCGCCGCCCTGGGGTTTACCGCCGCCCCCCGCCATTGGCTCGATTGGTGCGCCGGAAAAGGTCACCTCGGCCGTCGGCTGCTGCAACCCGGCCAGCAACTGACCTGCCTGGAATACGATCCCGCACTGATCGCCGCCGGCAAGGTTCTCAGCGAACATCATCAACTGCCCGCCAAACACTGCCAGCAAGACGTGATGGCGGATGACGCCGGACAGCAACTCACCCGCGATCACACCCCCGTCGCCCTCCACGCCTGCGGCGACCTGCATGTGCGCCTGCTGCAACTGGCCAGCGCCGCCGGCTGCAAACACTTGGCCGTGGCGCCCTGCTGCTATAACCGCATCAGCGCCGAGCACTACCAACCGCTGTCAGCCCCGGCCCGAGGCTCGACACTGCGCCTGTCAGTGGACGATCTCGGCCTGCCCCTGAGCGAAACCGTCACCGCTGGCGCCCGCGTACGGCAGCAGCGGGATACCTCGATGGCCCGGCGCCTGGGGTTTGATCAACTGCAACGGCAACTGCGCGCGTGCGACGAATACCTGCCCACCCCTTCACTGCCCAGCGCTTGGCTGAACAAACCTTACGCCGAGTACTGCCAGCAATTGGCGGCGCTCAAAGGGTTATCCACAGGTGAACAGAATTGGACGGCGCTGGAGCAACAAGGCTGGCAGCGCTTGGCACACGTACGCAACCTGGAATTGGTCCGTGGGCTGTTTCGCCGCCCGCTGGAACTGTGGCTGGTACTCGACCGGGCATTGTTTCTGCTGGAAAACGGCTACAGGGTCCAGTTAGGTTGCTTCTGTGAGACGGCACTCACACCGCGCAACCTGATGCTACTCGCCGAGCGCGATTAAAGGGCACGCCAGCCAATCCCCGCCCTGTGGATAACTCTGTTGATGGAATTCTATGGAAGGCCGTAAAGACAGGTGCTACAGAGCAAATTGTTGACTGGTCATTTTTTGTTCACAAAATAAAACGCACGCAAAACAGGCAGTTGCAGCTTAATGAGAATAGCTCTACAGAATAGCGGTTACGGCTGATGTCTAACCGATGAATTGTGCATAAGCATCTGCGCATAACACTATATGCGCCCCACACACATCGAATTAGCCTGCACTTATCACTGGCGACCCTGGCGGTAATCGCCACCCGACAGCCTGACCCTGTCCGTAGCGTTGGCGTACCCATCGGCACGTTTTTGGGCAGCTACTGGTGGCGCGTGGTCTTCTTGGCCATCGGCGCCATTTTCGGCAACATCCTCGGCGGCTATCTGGCCGATCACTTCAGAACTCATCATCCTGAGCCTGATCAGACTGCTGGGCACCGTATTCTCGGCGTGCAGGGACTTCAAATCCGTACCGGAACGACAGCGGCAGTGCTGAAGGAAAGCCGCTGAATGGGGATGGACGACGCGAGCGTTACAGAGGAAAAGCAGGGACCTGAAAAATAGTCAGAATTCAGGGGTTTACAGAAATTTCCCAATCGTTATAATCGTCGCCCTAACACGCCGGTATAGCTCAGTTGGTAGAGCAACTGACTTGTAATCAGTAGGTCCCGGGTTCGACTCCTGGTGCCGGCACCATATCTCGAAGCCCCGCAATGCGGGGCTTTGTGGTTTCTGGGGTTTGGAAAATCGCCCCTGTCAAACGTCCAAAAAGCGGCCTCCGTCCAGGTTTCGTCCCATTTTTTGAACGGTCATTTTTTCGCCTCGTCTTTATCCTTTTCTTCTCGAAATATTAGCCAGTGACTTCTGGAGCACAGATCCGCCCTCTTTTCCTGGACTCCAGCCGGCAAGAGCATGTCACTCCGCGTGAGATCACCACCCAGATTGGGGGTATTGTTACTTGGATGAAGACGAAGCCCGGCGCTGGCACAGCAAGGAAGCATTGACATGGACATCTCAACCGCACAAAGCATCAAGCTCTCCATCGTATCGGCGAGTGGGCTGTCAAAGGATGCGTTGCACATCTATGTGGGCATGACGGTCTATTTAACGTTGATCGCCATCACCCGACGACACAAGCCATACATGGGCTGGCTGGGTGTTTTCATCATCGCGTGCGCTGGCGAGTGGGTAGATAGGCGAGATGATATTGATAGCTTTGGATACTGGCGTTGGCAGGCAAGCGCACACGACATGCTCAACACGTTGTTTTGGCCGACAGTGCTAACGTTGCTTTGGCTTTTAAAATGCCGCAATAAGGCCAGCGGACGGCCGTAAGATTCTCGCAGTCTGTTCGCCTCACGGGCGGCTCCCACGTCACACCGGGCGGCTCTCCCACAGCGACAGGTTAGAAAACCAGGCGGTTGAGCTATCAAGAAAATAAATCTGTCCCCTTTTTCCTGATTTAACGTTGATCGCCATCACCCGACGACAGGCAAGCGCACACGACATTCTCAACACGTTGTTTTGGCCGACAGTGCTAACGCTGCTTTGGCTTTTAAAGTGCCGCAATAAGGCCAGCGGACGGCCGTAAGATTCTCGCAGCCTATTCGCCTCACGGGCGCCTCCCACGTCACACCGGGCGGCTCTCCCACTGCGACAGGTTAGAAAAGCCAGGCGGTTGAGCTATCAAGAAAATAAATCTGTCCCCTTTTTCCGGTCCCCTTTTTCCGGTCCCCTTTTTCCGTCCCCTTTTTCCGTCCCCTTTTTCCAGTCCCCTTTTTCCACAAACGTTTGGCTTGAAGAGGAGTTCGATCATGGGATTGGTGGGTAGGCGAGATGGATGCAATTTTGGCTATGGCCGGCAACTGAGCTATGCAGGACCGCAGGCATTGAAAGACCTGTTTGGCGGTGGGCATTACGGGACGGTCAAAGCACACAGTGATCGGTGGCAGGCGTTTGTACGCTGGTGTCGGTCGGAGGATGGGCCAGGCGTCAACGATGCGCGACAGATTGATCGGCAGACCTTGCTGGACTACACCAAGCATCTGCGCCAACAAGTTGAACACGGTGCTATCACCCAGAGGGTTTTGTTAAAAATATACATATAAATCAAAGCCATGACTGGCCATCGAAAAAAACTGACGCTGTCAGTCTTGAATAGCTGAAAAAAGCCTATTGCCACCATATTTCAAATGAGCTAAATTTTGGCCACGCAAGCGTCTCGCTTGCTTACAGCAGTTGACATTTATATGCACTGAGCACGCCTTGAAAAAGGCACTTATTGGTTTTCCAATGAGTATGTCCGGAGGGGGGCACCGCACGCCGCCTCCATCCTGGAGTAGCGATGGACGGTAGGTTAGCCAATAGAGGATTTGGTAGCTATCAGTGTTTATGTCAATGAAAGTGACAAGTCCTCTATAAGCTCTTTAGGTTGAGCTGGCGAAGCCTACACTTATTATGGTACTAGCATGACAAGGACTGTTGCAGCTAGAAGCTTTAAAGTATCTAACAGCTCAATAGCTGACCTGCAAAATTTGGCGACAGCTTTAAGCGTGCCCTTACTAACACTTCAAAAAACCTTAACTTTGCCGAAGTCTGAGCGCTATCGCAGAGATGAGCTCCCAAAAAGCGATGGGGGTTTGAGAATAATTTACAACCCTTCTCATGAGATTCGTTTAGTTCAACGAAGAGTAAATACTCGAATCTTTTCAAACTCTCACATTCTAGCTTGGCCGCCTTTTTTATTCGGTTCTATACCTAAGTCACGAGACGCGCTAGGCAATGAAGTCACAAGAGATTACATTACCTGCGCAGCACAGCACTGCGGTGCAAAATCCATTCTAAAGCTAGACGTAAAAGATTTTTTTGACAATGTGCACTCCGACTTAGTTTATGGAGTTTTCAATAAGCTTTTGAAATTCCCCCATTTAGTCGCAGCATCACTAACAAATATCTGCACTCTAGACTCGCATCTCATACAAGGTGCACTCACTTCCAGTTTTTTGGCCAACCTGTGTTTGCATGACGTCGAAGCTTTTGTAGTGGATAGACTTGCAAAAAAGAACTTAGTGTATACACGCTTTGTTGATGACATAACTATCTCCTCAAAAGTCGCTAAATATGACTTCTCTTATGCACAAGCAATTATAGAAGAGATGCTTATTTCAAAAGATTTACCGCTAAACAGCCAGAAAACAAAAGTTTCTCATGCTTCGTCCACACCGTTAACGGTGCATGGTTTACGAGTTAGTTTCTCTAAGCCAAGGCTTCCCTCGGATGAGGTGGGTCGAATAAGAGCTGCGGTGCGAAACATAGAAAAAATAGCTGACGAGCGTTCATATAGAATGACTCATGCCTATCGCCATGACTTTAATAGATGCATGGGAAGGGTAAACAAGCTAGCTCGGGTTGAGCATAATCAACACCGCCCGCTTTTAAAAAGACTTCTTAAACTTCCACCTCTGCCCTCAAAGAAAGACATCAGCCGAGCAATACAAATTGTGAGCCGTCTTGAAAGAGATTTTTATCTCAAAAAAAACACGTACTGGTATTCCCGAAGATTTTATATTGCATATGAGCGACTAAACGTACTGAAAATATCTTACCCACGAATGACCAAACTCTTGAAGCTAAGACTGAAAAAACTGAAACCAGTATATGAATAATAAAAAAAGCACGCTTCTACTAGCAGTAAAAAATATCAAGGACATAGATGACAACATCTTCAAAGCCCTTGTAAGCTCGTCAATATTTATTATTATTCTCGGATTTTCCTTTTCCACTATTGTCCTATTAACGACTGGCTTTGGAGACAAAGCATTTTCTCGGAACCTATGTTTTACAAACAATTGCATACAAAACTTCAAGTCAATTTTCAGCTCAGTGCTAGATATAATAAGCACCACCGGAGTAATCCTCGGCGGCCTAATCACTTTGGGCGCAATCATTATTGCACTATTAAGCTACTTAAGTAGCAATAGAGCGCTAGCTCTGGCTAACCATCTGTCTCACATGTCAATATTCTCAAATTACATTCATCGCGAAATAGAAAAGAAGGGTCGATTAAACAAGTCTTCCTTCGACACCTTAAAATGGTACAACCTCATATATCATGATCAGGAGCTAGGCGAACTTATAGTATCTAAAAAATACGAATTATTCATTTCAGATATCAACCTCCAAATACAACGCTCAAACAGGCTGATTACAAAAGAAGACGATGGAAGATACCTCTACAAAACACATCAAGCACTTATGAAGTCGGTACTGATCCAAGCAGGCATTGAGTTATCAGCGCTTCCACGCCTAGACTTTCACGAGGTGGAGGGAGAGGTAATACAACTTATCGAAATCATCAACAAATCCTTCTGCAAGTCGACGGAAAACCTTAAAATCGAAAAAAGAATATACCTTTAGTTAACAGAGTCTAGACTTATCACACTGCACACCCACCACATCTATTACAACGTAACAGACTGCAACTTCGCGTAAAGAGAGGAAGCCAAAGTTAAATTTTCGGAAAATACTGAAGCATTATTAGGTACTGGCGTTGCTCCATGAGTATGGCTCGCCAACTGAACATTCATTTGCTGCACCAGGCGAGCAAATCACAAAGCACCTGCAACACATTTACGCTCTCTGATCCCAACCAATTCTTTGGCGCGACCAGTCTTTGATTGACCGCCGCCACGCTCTTACGCATCCCCTGAATCCTTTCAAGTGTAAGCATCCTGTACCCGATTCGTCACAACAGCCCGGGCGGCTTCAGTTGGTAAAGTTCCCGGTTTAACTCATTAAGATGGATTTCATGCATTTATACGTCGTACGGCACGGGGAAATCTGGGCCAATGCCGAACAGCGCTATCTCGGTTCACTTGATCCAGCGCTGACCGAACTGGGGCGGCGGCAAGCTGAAGCGCTTGGCGAATACTTGCCCAAGAATCTTGATGCACTCGTCGCCTCCCATCGCATAAGCGGGAATAGGGGGTCAGACCACGTTTTCAATTAAATAACGAAAATCGTGGTCTGACCCCGTTTTTCACTCGGCACAGTCCACATCGTGTGCGAGCTCGAGGAGTTGCCTGAAAGCAATTCTTTTCGTACTACTCATGCTCAATCAAGTTATTTCCAATAAAGACTATGATGGACTGATGAATCCAATTATCGCAATCTTACAAGAAGTCAAGGATTACAGTGCTGATTAATTAGCAGCCAGCATAACCATTCGAATTAAAAAAATTAGTGTGAGTAATCGTCTACTCCCACTTGCTTTGATGATGTTGGTTAGAAGAAAGGCTGCCTTTCATCGCTACTGACGCGGCTCCTATGCTTGGATCGGCCCTGCCAGTTCAAGCGCAATGTATGCGCTTGTTTGCAGGAACCGTACTGGCACGCATCACACTAGGGATTTACATCTGCGCCTTAACTTCCTCATAAGAATCCCAAGACAAGGACGAATGATCGATCATATGATCGATCACGCACCTAACATATCCATCGAGTTCTAAGAACAACGCCTCACGATCCCTGCCTGACGGGACGAGAAACTCCAAACGGCCACCAATATGAACTATCCGTGTTCTCAGACCCATTTCATCTCCCGTGACAGGATCTTTTTTTCCAGTAAGTTCTTCAAACCTATCCAAAATCTTTTTTCGTTCGGAAGGACATGTTGTGATGTATCTCGATATGACTGTCTTGACTTTTGTGAATTTTTGATAAGCTTTAGGAAAAGCCAGAAACTCCAACAGACTTAGGGCTTGAATAAATTTCGCAGTCGAGGATTGTGTTTGTATCATCTGGGAATATAGCGACAGAGCATGGATAACTATTCCCCCCACTTCTCCCCCATACGGCATCTGTTCCCACTCAGGTTGCCGAAGAACCAACCCTAGCCCACGGGTTATCTTATGGCTGAACGCTGCGCCACCTAGAACTACTGACTGATGAGTGAGCCCGTTGATCAGTAGAGCCCCCGCCATCATCAAGTTCGATTGCAACTGACCAGGCAATGCAGGAAGCCCCTCATCAGGAGTTTGTCCCAATCTACAATGCCAGTACCTGAACAGATCGAAACACAAGGGTTCAGTCAATCCAGACAGAGCATCGATCATTATCATATGGTCTTTATGGTTTGCATGAATCAATGCCTCCCAAGAAAATCTCACAGGAAAAACCATGACTGGGTGAGACTTTAAATCTGCTATCGACACGCCTGATGCTGCGGATTGGAGAGCCGCCGCCATCAACGCGCTTTGATCGCCAGCTATCGTTGAAAATCCAAATCGACCGACAGGATAAATAGCAACACCGTTAGGGATTAATACAACCCTATCAGTCTGCAGCCTTGCAAGCGGCAACACGACCAGATGACAACCGTCCTTTAAATACTTTTCATACGTAACAGCCCACTGACCGGTGATGATCTGTTCATAATGGCTGTCATCGTACCAATGCCCATGCTCAAGCGGAAAGGTAAGATTCAGATTATGAAATACAGGCTGCAGATTCTGCGGTCTCGGCTTCACAAATTCAGAAACTCCAAGCCAGCACTCCAAACAGCTTCTTTCGCACCCGCTTTTATAATCAACAGGCCTATAAAAATGATGCTCGGAAAAGCCGCCCATATAATCACCAATGGTGTACGCCTTGCCGCAGTCTTTGCAGTGACGATCCAAACTCAAATTGTAATCATCTACCAGTAGACCTTCATGCTCAAACCTCACAGAACCTCCAAATTACCAACATAATAATATCGATATGATTAACTATCGGCTCGTCAGGCTGAATCCTGAAGCCTCATCGACCATTGCCGATCAAATGAGCCTTGCTATCATTCTACGTGCCCTGCCACCAGAGCACATAACATTATGTCCTGTTTAGAACTGGCAATCCCCACTACCAAATGAGGGATCTGTCTTGGGCTCTCGGATACTTCTCCATGGCGCGCTCCATCAGAAGTATTTTGTCCCCTGTGGGCTTATTCCTGAATACGCGAAATGCAGAGAACCAGTCGCCGTCAACCTTCCTTAAACGAAGCTCCTCAATAAAAGAACCATTCCGCGCACTAATGAATAGATTGAATCTTGCATAATCATCTTTCTTTTCAATGTCGAATGCTGGAATTTTATGAAAACCGCTCTGGCCCGGTGGAAGTGTTGCGATATTAAGTATCAAGGGCTGAGAAATCTGTTCTTCATGATTTCTGTCTTCGTCAAAGAAACGAATTGATAAATCATATTGCGGGTACTCGCTTTCCGAAATAATCGCAGGCGAAAGAGCCCCTGGAAAAAAACCTTTCAATATATCTACGTAAGCAAATCCGTCGCCGCCAGTTATAGATGCTATTCCTTCCTTTGCAAGAACCCTACTTTCCTCTGAGAGAGCCAGAATCTTGGTATTCAATTGCTTTATTTGGACTACTTGAGTTTCGGATTCTTTCTGAGATTTATTTTGTTCGTGAGATGCCCAAAGTGCGCCACCAGCGCTGATCAATGCCCCGATACAAGCTAATGCTGCTGGCAAGGAAAATGTTTCATAAACCCAGTTAAACATTTATTGCGCCTCAAGAGGTAAATAGACACCTTGTCATGTCCAACTTAAATTAACTTCTGCAAGCATTGCTTTCCGTTCAGGTCTACCTGATTATAAATTTTGTACAAATACAATTTCACTAAGTATGAAAAATGGCGCTCGCGACTTACTCCGACCACTTCAATCCTCCACTACTGACTGTTGCCTGCCACTCATGGCAGGCTACTAACGACCCAAACTGGACACACAAAAAAACCTATGCATTAACCAACTAAAAAACAAGGGGCGAGTAATTTTAGCTCTCCCCTCTGTATGAATTAAAACCCTGGCAATTTTCCTAAATTGTCTTTACTGATATCATTTCGATCAGTCGATAGTTACGTGTCATCTATGACATGCACTAATGCACCATTACTCCAATTTTTGCTCTCTTTGCTATGAATAATCGTCTGAAATGTAGCTTTATTCAGACGAATCAAGTCAGCTACGAATTCTCTTGGTACTATACGGGCCGGGCCTATTTTCGATCCTTTATCTTCATGAACTTTCAGCATAGCGATATGCTGATTCGACGTGTCATACCTAACGGCTGAAATGCAAAAATCAGTCATTTTCGATCCCTGGCTAGATGGCCAAAATATTAGGATATAGATTGGTAGCACATCAAAATCAAGGGCTATTTACATAGCCTAGGGTGAATGATCGTTTTTGGCCGATACTGTTGGAAAAATCGGCTTCGGTTTCCACGGCAGAAAAGTACGCGTCGGAAATTGTAATCCGCTTTGCGCAGAATGTTCAGGGCTCAAATTGACGTAGCAGCATGCAAAAAGGGCCTTTTTACTGCTCAATGTATGGGCGGCCAAGCCGGGGTGACTTGCTCAGCAGAATCGGCCGATTCCTGCCTATTAGCCGCAGCGGTAACGGTAACGGTCGGACTAAGAATGTTTACCATTCCGTACGCGTCTTTGGAAGATTAAGGTGCTGACACTTTGTAAATACCGGGTTCGATTCCACTAAAATCCATAACTAGCTGATTTATTTATAGTTACCGGTTGGGGTACGCCAAATTTTCCACCGAACTCCAGTCCCGCAGAAAACCTAGCCCCGCTCCTAGCTACCGTTCGTCTGGTGCCGCACCATATCTCAAAGCCCCGCAACGCGGGGCTTTGTGGTTTCTGGAGTTTGGAAAATCCCCCCTGCCAACCGTCCAAAAAGCGGCCTCAGTCCAGAATTCGTCCCATTTTTTTGAACGGCCATTTTTTCTCCCCGTCTTTATCCCTTTTCTTCTCGAAATATTAGCCAGCGACTTCTGGAATACACATCCGCCCTCTTTTCCAGGACTCCAACCGGCAAGAGCATGTCACTCCGCGTGAGATCGCCAACCAGATTGAGGGTATTTTACTTGGATGAAGACGAAGCCCACCGCTGGCACAGCAAGGAAGCATTGACATGGACATCTCAACCGCACAAAGCATCAAGCTCGCCATCGTATCGGCGAGTGGGCTGTCAAAGGATGCGTTGCACATCTATGTGGGCATGGCGGTCTATTTAACGTTGATCACCATCACCCGACGACACAAGCCATACATGGGCTGGCTGGGTGTTTTCATCATCGCGTGCGCTGCCGAGTGGGTAGATAGCCGAGATGATATTGAAAGCTTTGGATACTGGCGTTGGCAGGCAAGCGCACACGACATGCTCAACACGTTGTTTTGGCCAACAGTGCTAACGCTGCTTTGGCTTTTAAAATGCCGCAATAAGGCCAGCGAACGGCCGTAAGACTCTCGCAATCTGTTCGCCTCACGGGCGCCTCCCACGTCACACCGGGCGGCATTTTCTGCTAAAAAAATCTCTAAGCGAGCATCAGAAACCCGCCCACCCCCACCTGCACAAATATTCTAAACACCGCTTCCCGTAACGCAGTAATTTAGTCACTCAGGTAAATCAGGCACTTTTTGGAGTTATCCGTGGATACCCGCAACTGGATTGAGCTGTCCCAAGATGCCGATACCGGGATTGAGTCGATTCGCGCCCATTTTCAGGGGCATGCGTACGATCCGCATTGGCATGACAGCTTTCTGGTGGGGATCACGGAGCAAGGGGTGCAGCAGTTCAATTGTCGGCGGGTTCGTCATCTCAGTACGCCGGGCAAGGTATTTATGTTGGAGCCAGGGGAGATCCACGATGGGCATGCGCCTACCGAGGAAGGGTTTACCTATTCCATGCTGTACCTGGAACCGCATTGGCTGGAGCGAGAGTTGCACGCTTTGTTCGAGCACGTACCGGCTGACTGCCAGCTGGGTTTTGCTGCCACTTTGAGCCAGGATACTGGGCTGTCCACTGCCATTGCCCAGGCCTTCCACGCTTTCCATGAGGGTGATTTGCGCATTGTGCGCCAGAGTGCCCTCGACACTTTGCTGGACTCACTTACTGGCCACCTTGATTGGCGCAAGCGTCAAGCTTGTGATCCGCGACTGCCGCTGACGGCCCAGGTTGCGCGTGATTATCTGCATGCCAATGTCTGTGAGGACATCGGCCTGGATGACCTGGCTCACGCCTGTGGTGTTGACCGCTTCCGCCTGACTCGGGCTTTCAAGGCAGCCTTTGGCTTGGCGCCGCACGCGTACTTGATCCAGCTACGGCTGGCCAAGGCACGCCGGCTGTTAGCCCGGGGCGAGTTGCCGGCGCAGGTGGCCAGCGCTCTCGGGTTTGCCGATCAAAGCCATATGGGACGCTGGTTTCGTCGTGCCTACCAACTCACGCCGGCGGATTATCGTAAGCGCTGCTCAAACCTTCCAGACTGACTTGGGCTGACTTGCCACCATGGATTTCTTTCTGCTCAAGGGATCCATGCCATGTTGGTGTCATTGCTCGTTTTCCCTGTCTCAATGCCCCTCTCGGGAGCCTGAGCCATGGAATCGTTACTGCCTTTCGTGCTCTTTGCGTTCGTTGCTTCGATTACCCCGGGGCCGACCAATATTCTGGTTTTAAGCCACAGTTCGCGGTCCGGGCTCTATGCCACGCTGCCGATCATCTTGGGGGCGTGCATGGCGGCGGCGCTCATCGTGTTGGCAGTCGGTCTCGGCGTGGGTGAAACGCTGCTGCGGTTTCCGTTGGTGCAGCAGGCGATGGTCTGGTGCGGGGTACTGTGGCTGAGCTGGCTGGCTTGGCAGATTTTCAGTAGTCCACCTCCCGCCCTGGACGTGGCGGCACCACGTGACAAGGGCCTCAATGTGTTCAGTGCCGCTACCCTGCAATTGATCAATCCCAAGGTATGGATGATGGCTCTTGCGGTGGTAAGTGTGTTTGTCGGGGATGGCGACAAGACCCTACGCGTGATGGTCCTGACGTTATTGTTTTTGCTGGTTTCCTTGCCGTGCATGACTTTTTGGGCATTACTCGGCCTGGGGACCGCCCGGGTTTTGAGCTCGCCACAGGCGCTCAAACGTATGAACCAGGTGCTGGCATGCCTGCTGCTGATATCCGCTTGGTTGCCGGTAATGGTCTGACGCGCGGAGAATAGCTTTTGAACACAGGGATGAAGGCAGGAAGGATTTTGCAGAAGAATCTAAAATAGATGTTCGCGCAAAAAAGCGCGATCAATAAACATGGATATTGAAATTATGCGCACTCTGCACTCGGTTTCGTTGCTGCTCATTGTCGCCACTTCAACCGTAGCCTGTACCACCCAACTGACTGACGCAGGCCAGCAGGTCAACCTGGTAACGGCGTCGTCAGTCCAGGCTTGCAAGGTCATCAAAGGATTCACGGTAAAGGGCTCCTCAAACGGGGACGCACTCAATATGGCGTTCAACAAGGCCGCTGAGCTTGGAGGCGACAGCGTGAGCATTGTCAACGTAGAGGAAGACGCCAGGATCCAGACGGCGGCGTTGAATTGCCGTCGATGAAAAACCACGGGACACCCATTGCAAGTATCCCGTCAAGGTCAGAACTTATGCTCGACTAACCTGATAAAGCAGCATCAACGCAAAGCCGATCAAAAGCACCGCGCAAGCATAATCAATACCTCGCAACCAACGCCGGGACAATCGCTTCAACATCAACGAGCATGACCCCGCCAACGTTATCCACCACAGGGAAGATCCAAGAAACACCCCCAAGACCAACCACAGCCCCGTCTCTGTGTTCGACTGGCTGACGCCCAGCCCGGCAAACAGCGTGACAAAACCCAGAATGGTCATGGGGTTAGAGAGCGTAAGCAGGCAAGTCGTGGTGTACATGCCCCACAGATGCCATGCGGTAGAAGGGGCGGCGATAACCTCGGCTTTTTTTTCCAGGGTTTTCCACGCCAGATAGATGAAGAACACCGCTCCCGCTATCCGCAGATATTGAGTATCACCGATCAGCGACAGCAGTCCGGCCAAGCCAAATAACGCGGCGATGGCATAGACTGCATCCGCTGTCGCAGCGCCCATGCCGGTGATGAATCCTGCCTTGAATCCTCCCCGTAACGTGTTTTGAATACTTAGAAGCCCGATGGGGCCGACGGGCGCCGCGATGGCTAAACCGAGTAGCATTCCTTTGAGTAACATGGCTGGGGACTCGTTGTGTGGGATAAGCTATTTTGGATGGCTTGCCACTACGGGCTCCATTGCGAAGTGAAGCTTTGCAGAGCGCTTCACTTAACGATTCATCGTTTCAAGGCACCTCAAGGCCCCCATGACCAGCAGACCCCTCGATCGTTTGGACAAGCGTTTGCTGGCTGAGCTTCAGGTAGACGCGCGACTGAGTTTTGCTGAACTCGGCAGACGAGTCGGACTGTCGACACCCGCGGCCGCCGAGCGGGTTCGTAAGCTTGAAGACCAAGGTGTACTGCGCGGTTATCGAGCCGAACTCGACAGTCATTCCATTGGTTATCCGGTTACCGCGTTTATCAGGCTGTATGTACCGGCTGAAAGCTATTCCAGGGTGCTGTCAGTGATTGAGGGAATGCCTGAAGTGCGCGAAGCGCATCATGTAACGGGCGAGGCTTCGTTCGTGCTCAACGTGGTTGCCCCGTCATTGATTGCCCTGGAAACCTTAATCTCAGCCTTTGATTCGTTCGGCAAAACCGAAACATCCATTGTGCTTTCGACTCGCTTGGCAACTCGCGGCTTACCCATAAATCCTGACCAGGTTGTGTAAGCACAACGCGAACCGAAAAGAACGCCCTACCTCGTTAATCACAGCTCGCAAGAAAGCGCAGCTTTCGACGGTTTAAAATTCAACCCCAGCACGCTTATCAGCACGATGACAGTGCCGACCAGCACCATGCTCGTCGGGCGCTCAGCCAGCACCATCGAAGCCATCAGCATTGCGGTGGGCGGGATCAGGTAAAGCGAGATGCAAGCGCGGCTTACGTTGCTGTGCGCAAGCACGTATGCCCAAGCGAGGTAGGCCAAGGCGCTGGGGAAAATGCCGAGCAGGAGTACAGCCAGGTTGACCGACAGCGAGGCATGTTGTGCTTCGCGCCACAGACCCGGCGCATAGACCAGCAGCAGCGCCGTGCCCGACCAGATGGTGTAACACACCATGGTCAGGCCGTCGTGGCGATGGGCATGGTGTTTCTGCAAGGCGAAGTACAGGCTCCACGACAGCGCCGCCAGCAGGATCAGCAGCCCGTTGGCATCCATCTCACCCATACCTTGGTCTCCGATGACGACCACGGCGGCGCCGATCAGGCCCGCCGACACGCAGATCCATTGCCAGCCATTGACCCGGTCCTTGAGTACAAAGTGGGCCAATAGCGTGCTGAACAGTGGCGTGGATTGAGCCAGCACGCTGGCAGCGCCGGCGCTGACCCCGCGTTGGCCGTAGTTGAGGGCGATATGGTGCAGGCTCACGGCGAAAAACCCCAATACCGCCAATAGCGGCAGGTCTTTGAGGCGTGGCAGGGAAATGCGCAGCACCGATGCGACTCCGGCCATGAACACCGAGGCAATGAGAAAGCGCATCAGCGCCAAATGACCGGGCTCATAGGCCTGAAGCCCGATGTGGATGCCTATCGGGGAATAAGCCCAGCAGAGGATCACGAACAGTGTCGCGAGGGTGACTTTCACCTCGGGTCTAGCGTTCATCGGAAATCACCACAAGCAGCCACCTGTTATGCGCGGGATTTGGGCGGGAGACGGCTTCAACGTCTGCGCACGCTGCATGAAGTATCAAAAACCGACGACATCACTACAAGTGACTTAAACTCGATTCAGTATTCACTTTGGGTGATGTATGGAATTGTCCCAACTGCGCATGTTCAAGACAGTAGCCGACATCGGCAGCATCGCGCGCGCCGCTGAATCGCTGCACTGCGTACCGTCGAATGTCACCGCACGCATCAAGTCCCTCGAGCGTGAACTGGGTACACCGTTGTTTTTCCGGGATGGCAGAGGTTTGCGGATCTCTCCGGCTGGCGAGATTTTTCTGGAGTACGCGACGAAAATTCTCAACCTCGCCGATGAAGCGCGGCGCGCGGTGGCGCCTACGAGCGTGCCGAGCGGGCGCTTGCGCATCGGGGCCATCGAGTCGAGCGCGACAGGACGCCTGCCACGCTTACTGGCCAAGTTCCACGCCCTGCATCCGCAGGTTTCCTTGGAATTGAGCACCGGTACCTGGGCTCAGTTACTGGAGGATATTCTGCATCACCGCTTGGATGGGGCGATCGTCGCGGTGGACATCGACCGTCCCGGCCTCAAGCGGACAGTGATGTATCGCGAGGATTTGGTGCTCATCGCCGCCGAATCCCATGGCCCCTTGCATACGGCAGCAGATCTGCACGGCAAGGACATCTTCATGTGGCCTGTGGGTTGCCCGTATCGCCTGGCGCTTGAACAGTGGCTAACACGCCATGACCAGACACGGAAAATCGTCAGTATCGCCAGCTACGGCACCATCGTCGGATGCGTCAGCGCGGGTGCCGGAGTCTCGCTGGTGCCACGTGGAATCTATGAGCAATACCGCCACGGGGCGGGTTGGAATGGCTATGAGTTCGCGGATCTGACGCGTATCGATAACCTGTTCTACTGGCATGCAAACGCGGGTCGACACCCGGCCCGGGAAGCTTTTTTGGCGCTGTTGCAGGCGCAGTTCAAGGATCCGACATCGCCGTGAAACACGGCGCACGGTCTTGCCCTGCCTGTCCAATTCGAGACAAAGATGGCACTTTGCCATATTTCTGATTGACACCCCCCGCCCGCTCCTTTAAAAACCCATGCAATCGCTGCGGTGAGGGCTGATCGTTGACGCCCCATCGCAAGCACCCGCGCTCCTGCAGGAGCCCCAGGAAGCCAAAACCGCCGACTCGCGGTTTTTATCGAGACAGGGATGTCGAAAAATCCCCCACTTTTCAAGGTTCGCCGCTATTGGCTAGCCGCGCTTATCGTGTTGCTGGCGGTGCTCGATCCGTTCGGCCTGGCCAGCTCCAGTGACCAGGCATCTGCACAGTGGCTCAACCGTATGTTCGCCAGCGGGTATGAGCGCGATGGTCAGCAACGCATTGCGATGGTTCTGATCGATGATGCGTATCTGATGCGCAATAACACCTCATGGCCGATGCCGTATGGCGAACAGAGCAAGTTGTTCAAGCGCTTGCTGGCATACAAGCCCAAAGCGGTGTTTGTCGACTTGTTGTACAGCCACGATCACTCGTTCGGCGATCCGGCACGCGGCAGCCAGCTGTTGGCGAATGTATTCGAGCGTTACCAGCGCCAGGGCATTCCCTTATGGTTGGCGAATACCGGCGTGACCCGCGGCGAAAACGGCCGAGCCAATACCCTGGAGCATTTCAGCGAGGTCAGTCAGCCGGCATTGGTGGTATGGGAAGGCATCGGTGACAAATACCCGCTGGCGATGCCGACTGCATCAGGCGCGATGGAAACACCGGCGTTAGCGATGTACCGCAAGCTCTGCAAGGACTCGCCCTGCGCGGACCTGCCCAAGGATCCCGAGGCAGCGGCACAGTTGCCGCCGATCGCGGTGCAGTGGGGTTTGAGGCTGGCGCCGGAACAGGCGCGGATTTCGGATATTCGCGGCTGCGCGCCGGCGCGCAATTTCCTGCTGGATGGCCTGGGGCAGTTGCTCCAGGCAGTGTTCTGGAAGCTGGACAACTCGGCCCAGGCACGCTGCCCCTATACCTTGACCTTGTCGGCGAGTGATCTGGAAGTCAGCTCGCCCGCGGATCAGGCGCTGATTGCCGAGTTGCTGTGCGACCGTCTGGTGCTGGTCGGGGCGAACATCACCTCCACCGGTGATGTGGTGCAGTCGCCGGTACATGGGCTGATTCCCGGGGTTTATCTGCATGCCATGGCCCTCGACAACTTGATCAACGAGGGCATGGATTACGAGCGCGAACCGGCCAACTTCGCGGGTTGGAATCTCAATTGGGTAGACCTGCTGGAGCTGGGTTTACTGGCCTTGATTATCGTGCTCAAGGCGCTGCATGCGCGCCGCCTGGCGGGCGTGCAACCCTGGACTCGCTGGCAGCGTCGGGAGAGCAGTTTTTTCACTTCACCGCACCCTTCGTGGTGGCTGGTGATGACGGTGTTGGGCGCGGTGTGTGGGGTGCTGTTCCTGAACCACATCACGCTGGTCAACGTGCTGGGGATTGTTTTGCTATCGATGGTGCTGTTCAGCGAGCGGATCGAAGCCTTCTTCGACCGGGGCAACTGAGAGCGCCGCCATGTCGTCTCACTCAAGGAAACCAAGGATGACCAAAACACTCATTGTGTTGCTCGTCGTACTCTTCAGCCAGGAAGTGCGGGCTGATGCCCACACCATCCAGGCGTTCCTCGCCGACCCGGTGGCGGTACTGGATGAGCAGGGCAAGTTGCAGCGGGAAATCGCGCAAAAAGATGCACCGAAACAACCGGTGCCGGTCTTGCACTACAACCAGGCCCTGGATCTGGTGCAAGTGGAGTTAGCCGGCCAGAAAGTGTGGCTGGACCCGATGGACCTGCGGATCGAGCCGCCTTTTCATGTGACCGATCTGCCATGCCAGCAAGTGCCCAAGAGCCTGGCCAGTGACAGCCATAACAAGTCCACCCTCGGTTACGGTGCCGGCTGCAATCAATAAAGGAGCGTCACGGTGAAGGGATATCTATTGCTGGCCAGCGCGCTGCTCAGTGGTTGCGCCACGTTGAAGGGCGCTGACCAGGCGTTCCTGAACCTGGTCGGACCCTCGACCCAATCGCGGGTCCAGGGTCACTATGTCGACAACAGCGACGTGCGCCAGTACTACACGCTCGACCGGCAACGCGCCGGTCAGCAGCGCCTGAGCTACGACGGTCGCACCGTGCCCGCCGCCGAGGCACGCCAGCAGAACCTGGTGGATATCCCGATGTTGCAGGTGTACCTGCAAGGTATCGTCACGCGCCTGTCCAAGGGCTGGCCGGGTGATTTACCGGCTTTGCAGGTGAAAATCACCGACAGTTACAGCTTCGGGCCGGCGGCAGACCCGTACGGCAATATCTTCGTGCCGTTGGGTATGCTGGATAACGTCGGCAGCGAAGACGAGATCGCCGCGATGCTCGGCCATGAGATGAGCCACGTGTTGCTGCACCACCACGACCGCGCGGCGGCGTTCCAGCAACAGAAAGAACTGTTCACCACCGTCGCCTCCACCGTAGCCTTGGCGGCGATGGCCGCCGACACCCGCGTGGATCGCAGTTCCGGGACGCTGAAACTGCTCAGCAAGGACCCGATAGGCACGCAGAAAACCATCGGCAACACCGTGCTGTACACCGCGCTGGCCAACAGTTTTTCCGACAACATCTGGAGCACCGCCTGGGGTCGCAGCCAGGAAGACCAGGCAGATTTGCTCGGCACCGACTTGATGATTCGTGCCGGCTATGCACCGCGCGCAGCCACCCATAGCCTGGAACGCCTGAACGATTTCCAGGGCAAGCAGAAGCCGTTGCTGGCGGGGTTTCTTACCGCCCGCAAAAACGCGATGCAAGACTCGTTGCAGCAGTTCAACCTCAATCGCTTCACCCAGGAACTGGACGTGCTGGTCAAGGACGGCCTGACCACCAGCATTGCCGCCACCAGCCAGTATTTCAACCGCTCTCACATGTCGGCCATGGACCGCGACACCGAACTGCGCCAGTACCTGCAACGCGAATACCGCAAGGAACGTCGCGCCCGGGTCAACACCCGGAGCTGGCCAAAAGTGCGCGACGCGAACGCCGTCGCCAAGGCCTTGCAGGGTTACAAGGACGCCTACGCCGCCACCGCCGCGCTGGAACGAAACAAAGTG
This sequence comes from Pseudomonas mucidolens, assembly GCF_900106045.1. Lineage (NCBI taxonomy): Bacteria > Pseudomonadati > Pseudomonadota > Gammaproteobacteria > Pseudomonadales > Pseudomonadaceae > Pseudomonas > Pseudomonas mucidolens. The sequence continues at coordinate 4,622,838 of NZ_LT629802.1, forward strand.
CCGGAGGCCGACGCCTTTATCCGGCGTGCCTTGAATTCACCGGTCAAGGATCAGCCGAATATTCGTCGCACGGCTTACGCGGTGCGTCTGGCCCAGGGTAAAAACGCCGAAGCACTGAAGCAATTGCAGGCGATCAAGGATTGGTCCCTGGCCGGGCCTTCGACCTACGATTTGATGATCAGCTACCACCTCAAGCGTGGCGACGGCCAGGCCGCGCTGGCGATGATCGACAAGGCCGAACGCCACTTGGGTTCGGAAGAGTTGTTTATCACCGAGAAGTTGCTGGCCAACCAGCAATTGCGCAACGCGCAACAAGTGCAAAGTGTCTTGCGCAAATGCGAGCAGTACCCGGCCCGCAAGGCCAACTGCCAGAAGCTGGCGCCGGTGAAAGCCTGATCCTGCAGGTTCTGCGGCGCTAAAAAAACCCGATCCAGTCGCAATGCCGTTCAGTTAAGCAAGTGAAGCGCCTGATACCGCTTATGTGGCGAGGGGGCTTGTCCCCCGTTGGGCTGCGTAGCAGCCCCAAAGGCCTCCCCGATCGTCCAGTCAAACCGGGGGGGGGAGGTTTGAGGGTTGCTTCGCAACCCAACGGGGGACAAGCCCCCTTGCCACAGGATGGTGTTTGGCACGCGACTTTCTTAACTGAACGGCATTACGATCCAGTCGGGTTTTTTAGGCCTTGAATCAGGCGCAACGCTCGATCTTAGAACACGTTGATCGGGTAGTCGGCGAACAGACGCAATTCGTTACCACCCACGTTGTAGTTGCTGGCGTTGTTGGATACGCGCAACCAGGAAGCACGCGCACGCAGGCTCAGGTCCTTGGCTGGACCCGACTGTACGACGTATTTGAACTGGTTGAAGATCTCACGCTCGGTGCCATCGCCGCGACCGCTGCCGTCGTCGATGTTGGTGCCGCGCACGTAAGCGATGTTGTAGGTCAAGCCCGGTACACCGAAGGCGCTGAAGTCCAGGCCGTAGCCTGCCTGCCAGGAACGCTCGTCCTTGCCGTTGAAGTCAGACCAGAACGAGTTGGCCAGCAGGATGGTGTTACCACCGTCACCGATGCCGCTGAATCGGGTGTTGTCGCGATAACCGCCATACATGTAACCGGTGTCACCACTACTGCGCTGGTGCGCCAGGGTCAGGCTGTGCGGACCGAATGCCCATGTCGCGCCCAGGCTCCAGATCTTGTTGTCGCGGGCGTTGGCGTCACCTTGGGTTTGCAGGGCGAAGCTCTTGTCCAGCTTGGTCTTGTAGCCGTTGAAGTCAAAGGTCAACGATTGCTGCTCTGGCAGGGCCAGCACGTAGTTGACGTTGATGTATTGCTTCTTCAACACATCTTCCATGTCGGAAGCGTACAGGGCCGCCGACAGGCTTTCGGTGAACTTGTAGCTACCGCCCAGGTAGGAGATGTTTTTCAGTTTGCCGCTGTCGGTGCCTTCGGCGCCTTTTTGGGCTTCCTTGGTGAAGCGACCGCCTTGCAGCTCAAGGCCTTCGATCTCTTTGGAAATGATCGAAGTACCGGTGTAGGTTTCCGACAACAGACGCGAGTCGTCGTATTGCAGGACCGGCACGGTTGGCATCTGCTCACCGTACTTCAGCACGGTGTTGGAGATGCGGGCCTTGACGGCAGCGCCGCCCTTGGCCAGGTCGCTCGCCGCTTCGCCGCTGTCGCCTTGCTTGAAGAAATTGATGCCGCCAGCACCGCTGCGACCTTTACCACCGTCCAGACGGATGGCGTATTGACCAATCACATCCACACCCACACCCACGGTGCCTTGGGTGAAACCGGATTCGAACGTGCCGATGAAACCCTGGCCCCATTCGGCTTTGTCCTGCTGACCGTTCTTGTAGTCGCGGCTGATGTACGCATTACGCACCGCGATGTTCAAGTGGCTGTCCTCTACAAACCCCTTGGACTGCTCCTGGTCGTTAGCCATTGCCTGCGTAGCGCTCAAAATCCCCAGAGCAAGCAGACCCATCCGTTTGTTCAACATTTTCTTATTCCTTATTACTGGTTGAGTACGCGCTGTGGCACCTGGCTCCGTTTGCATTGTTGATGTCGACTTTTCCGCCAATGAAAAAAGGCCCGCGGACGACTGAATGGCCGCGAGCCTTTTTTATTATTGGAGAGTCATGGCGGTTAGCCACAGGCGTTGGGGCGAATCCTAGCCGCGCCTTTCGCCATGTGTCAATTTCGTGAATCGTCTGGGCTTAGGCGAAAAAAATCTAAGCGACGCCAATTGGCCATCACCCAGAAATGCGGATGCGCTTCAGGTTCACGACGTGAAAAGCGTCGAGGACGCGGCTCAGCGGCCTGCAACGCTCCCGCAGCATCCAGCACTGGGACTTATAAAGTCTAAACACAGCGGGTCGCTCCCATTCCAGATGGGAGCGATCATCTCGGAGCTGGTTAGTTTTTGATCAGCTCACACAGCACTTGCACTTCAGCCTCGCTGAGCAAGCCGGCCGGATAACGCTCCCTCATCAGCCGTTGCGGATCAGCTTTTCTGATCTGATGCGAACCGTTTGTCTTCAACCAGCACGCCAACGCATGAATGGCGTCCCGGTGCACCATCAGAGGATGGGACGTGCGCTTGTAGACAAGGTTGATATCAGCATTCATTTCGACGCTCTCCTACTGCTGGAGCGGCTAACTTACTCAAGGTTTGTGACAGAACTGCGCAGTCATATTCCCGAACCACTGTCGCAACGCTGATACAAGAGCTATGCCAATGTGCCGATTTACCGGGGCCTGCGGGCAAGAAAAAAGCCCACGCCCCCTGACGGGCCATGGGCTTGTCGCATTTGCCGGAATCATTTCCCGACGGCCAGCCGCTTTACTCAGCAGTCGGCTGTTACAACTGCACTCAGTTTTTCTGCGGCGCGGGCTGTTGTTGGGTCAGGCAGTGAATATTACCGCCGCCCAGTAACAGTTCACGGCCCGGCACCATCACCACTTCGTGTTGCGGGAACAGGTCCTGGAGAATTTCTCGCGCACGGCTGTCCAGCGGGTCGTCAAAACTCGGCGCGATAATGCCGCCATTGACGATCAGGAAGTTGACGTAGGAACCGGCCAGCCGCACCGTTGGATTACGTTCCTGAGTGCCGTCCACCGGATCGACACCGGCGCATTCTTCCTCAGTGGCGTACAGCGGCCCGGGGATCGGCATTTTATGCACGATGAACGAACGTCCCTTCGCATCAGTGCTGCCTTGCAGCACCTCCATTGCCGCGTGGCAGCGGGCATGGTTCGGGTCTTGCGGATCGTCGGTCCAGGCCAGCAGCACTTCGCCAGGGCGCACGTAGCAGCAGAAGTTATCCACATGACCGTCGGTTTCGTCGTTGAACAGCCCGTCCGGCAGCCAGATGATCTTATCCACAGCCAGATTGGCGCTGAGCAGCGTTTCGATTTGCCCACGGTCAAGGTGCGGGTTGCGATTAGGGTTAAGCAGGCACTCTTCGGTGGTGATCAAGGTGCCTTCGCCGTCGACGTGGATCGAGCCGCCCTCCAGCACAAAACCTTCGGTGCGGTAACGCGGGCTGCGCTCGATCTCCAGAATCTTGCCGCCCACCTGGGAATCACGGTTCCAGGGCGAATACAGGCCCCCGTCAAAACCGCCCCACGCGTTGAAATCCCAGTTCACCCCACGCACTTCGCCATTATCATTGATCACGAACGTCGGGCCGGTATCACGCACCCACGCATCGTCACTGGACATCTCCACCACACGAATATTCGGCACGTCCAGGCGGGCCCGTGCGTTCTCGTACTGAGCGGCCGAGACCGCCACCGTCACCGGTTCAAAGCGCGCGATGGCCTTGGCTACGGCCACATGGGCAGCCTGCGCGGGCTTGCCGCCCAGGCGCCAGTTGTCCGCACGCTCGGGCCAGATCATCCAGGCCTGGGTTTGGGCCGCCCACTCGGCGGGCATATAGAAGCCGTCTGCGCGTGGTGTGCTGTGCAAGGTGGTCATGGCGATCAGGACTCCAGCGAACCGTCGAGAGTCTTCAGCGCGCCGTACAGGTTCGGACGACGGTCACGGAACGAGCCCCACGCACTGCGAATGTGCTCCAGCTCGTCGAGGTCGAAGCTGTGAACCAGGATGCCTTCGTCGGTTTCGTTGAGTTCTTCGACCTTCTCGCCGAACTGGTTGGCGATGAACGAGGAGCCGTAGAAATCGATGTCATAGCCGTCCTGCTCTTCGTTACCGATACGGTTGCTGGCGATCAGCGGCATCAGGTTGGCGCCGGCGTGGCCTTGTTGTACACGCTGCCAATGGTCACGGGAGGAAATGCTCTTGTCATGTGGCTCACTGCCGATGGCGGTCGGGTAGAACAGGATTTCCGCGCCTTGCAGCGCCATGCTGCGGGCGCATTCCGGGAACCACTGGTCCCAGCAGATGCCCACGCCGATTTTGGCATAGCGGGTGTTCCACACCTTGAAGCCGGTGTCGCCAGGATTGAAGTAATACTTTTCGTGGTAGCCAGGACCGTCCGGGATGTGGCTTTTACGATAGATCCCGAGGTTGGAACCGTCGGCGTCAATGATCGCGATGCTGTTGAAACGCGCACGGCCCGCCAGCTCGAAGAAGCTGATCGGCAGCACCACTTGCAGTTCCTTGGCGACTTTCTGGAAGTGCTTGATGGCCACGTTGTCTTCAACGCGGGTCGCCAATTGCAGATACTCCGGGTTCGGCTTCTGGCAGAAGTACGGGCTCTCGAACAGTTCCTGGATCAGGATGATCTGCGCACCTTTGGCGGCGGCCTCACGGACCAGCTTTTCAGCGGTCTCGATGTTGGCTTCAAGGTCCCAGGAACAGGCCATCTGGGTAGCGGCGACGGTAACGATACGGCTCATGAATCATCTCCTGGGTGGTGGTCAGTGATCAGATTGGCAGTGATCGATGACAAAAAGGGGAATACTGGACGCCAGTGTATCGCGTCGGGGCTGCGGACGACTTTATAGCGGATAAAAATCGACTATTGAAGAACAAATAATTCCTTTCGTCTAAAAATACTCAAAACAGCCCGATAAAAATCGATAAAATGCCGCTAATCGTAAATTTTTCTGGTGTTGTCAGGTATCTATAATCGGCCACTGACAACAGGAATGACGCAACCTTCGAGCAGCGGCCCCTTGCACCGCGGCGCTGCACAACACAAGCTATGCCCCATTCGCTTAATGTCCGTCTAAGGAAAAGGCCTCTCGACATGCGCATTCTCGTCACTGGCGGCGCTGGCTTCATCGGCTCCGCACTGATCCGCCATTTGATTCAAGACACTCACCATGAAGTGCTCAACCTCGACAAACTCACCTACGCCGGCAATCTCGAGTCGCTAGGCAGCATCGCGACCGATAGCCGCTATGAGTTCGTCCAGGCCGATATCATCGACCAGCCAGCCGTCAGCGCTGTCCTGGCACGTTTCCAGCCCCAGGCCATCATGCACCTGGCGGCGGAGTCCCATGTCGATCGCTCCATCGACGGCCCGTCGGACTTCATCCAGACCAATATTGTCGGCACCTACAGCCTGCTGGAAGCCGCGCGTGCCTATTGGCAGCAGTTGGAAGAGCCGGCCAGGAGCGCTTTCCGCTTCCATCACATTTCCACCGACGAGGTGTATGGCGACCTGCATGGCGTCGATGACCTGTTTACCGAAACCACGCCTTACGCGCCCAGCTCGCCATACTCTGCCAGCAAGGCTGCGTCCGACCATCTGGTCCGCGCCTGGCAGCGCACTTATGGCCTGCCGGTGCTGTTGACCAACTGCTCGAACAACTATGGGCCGTTCCACTTCCCCGAGAAGCTGATCCCGCTGGTGATTCTCAACGCGCTGGCTGGAAAACCGTTGCCGGTATATGGCGATGGCCTGCAAGTGCGCGACTGGCTGTTCGTTGAGGACCACGCCCGTGCGCTGCTCAAAGTGGTCACCGAAGGCGTGGTGGGCGAGACCTACAACATCGGCGGTCACAACGAGCAGAAGAACATCGATGTGGTCCGCAGCATCTGCGGCCTGCTGGAAGAACTGGCGCCCCAGCGCCCGGCGGGCGTCGCGCAGTTCTGCGACCTGATCACGTTCGTCAAGGACCGCCCCGGCCACGATCAGCGCTACGCCATCGACGCCAGCAAGATCGAACGCGAACTGGGTTGGGTTCCTGAAGAAACATTTGAAACCGGCCTGCGCAAAACCGTGCAGTGGTACCTCGATAATCTGGAATGGTGCCGCAGGGTCCAGGACGGCAGCTATCAAGGCGAACGACTCGGCAACACTGACATGAAGGATCTGATCGCATGATGAAGGGAATCGTATTGGCCGGCGGCTCCGGCACTCGTTTGCACCCGATTACACTGGGTGTTTCCAAGCAATTGTTGCCGGTGTACGACAAGCCAATGATCTACTACCCGATCTCGGTGCTGATGCTGGCCGGGATCAAGGACATCCTGGTGATTTCCACGCCGGTGGATTTGCCGCAGTACCGTAACCTGCTGGGCGATGGCAGCCAGTTCGGCGTGCGCTTCAGCTATGCGGAGCAGCCAGCGCCGGATGGTTTGGCGCAAGCATTCCTGATCGGTGAAGCGTTCATCGGCAACGATCCGGTATGCCTGATCCTGGGCGACAATATCTTCCACGGCCAACACTTTGGCGACCAGTTGCGCAGCGCTGCAGAGCGTCCTAGCGGAGCCACTGTCTTCGGTTATTGGGTCAAGGACCCGGAACGTTTTGGCGTGATCGACTTCGACCAGCAAGGCCGCGCACTGTCCATCGAAGAAAAACCGGCCAAGCCTAAATCGTCCTACGCCGTGACCGGCCTGTATTTCTACGACAACGATGTGATCCAGATCGCCAAGGCGGTCAAGCCTTCGCCCCGAGGCGAGCTTGAGATCACCGACGTCAACAACGCCTACCTCCAGCGTGGCGACCTGCATGTGGAGCGCTTCGGCCGTGGCTTTGCCTGGCTCGATACAGGCACCCACGACAGCCTGCTGGAAGCTTCGACCTACGTGCAGACCATCGAGCACCGCCAGGGCTTGAAAGTGGCCTGCCTTGAAGAGATCGCCTACGAGAACGGCTGGATCGACCGCGATCATCTGCTGGAGCGCGCCAAGTATTTCGGCAAGACCGGCTACGGCCAATACCTCTACTCGCTGGCGGGTGAGCGCCAATGAATGCAGTTGAGACCTCGCTCCCAGGCGTGCTGATCATCGAACCGAAAGTATTCGGTGATGATCGCGGTTTTTTCTACGAAAGCTTTAACGCCCGCGCTTTCGAACATGCCACGGGACTCAAGCGCGACTTCGTGCAGGACAACCATTCCCGCTCGCAAAAAGGCGTATTGCGGGGCCTGCATTATCAGCTCGAGCACACCCAAGGCAAACTGGTACGCGTCACAGTCGGCGAAGTATTGGACGTCGCCGTCGACATCCGCCGCAGCTCGCCGAACTTCGGACGGTGGGTGGGCGTGCGGCTCTCGGCGCAGAACCACCGTCAGCTATGGGTGCCGGAAGGCTTCGCCCACGGCTTTGTGGTGTTGAGCGACCACGCCGAGTTCCTCTACAAGACCACCGACTACTACCAGCCAAGCGCCGAACGTTGCATTCTCTGGAATGACCCGACACTGGCCATTGACTGGGAACTGAGCGAGCCGCCACAACTGTCCGCGAAGGACCGGATTGGTAAAACCCTGACGGAAGCCGACCTGTTCCCATGAAAATCCTGATCACCGGCCAGCACGGCCAAGTCTCCCGTGAGTTGCAGCAGCGACTCGCCGACCTGGGCGAGTTAATCGTCCTGGGGCGCGACCAGCTAGACCTGGCAGACGTCGAACAGATCCGCCAGCAAGTGCGCGCCCAGCGTCCGGACCTGATCATCAACGCCGCGGCGCACACCGCCGTCGATCAGGCCGAAAGCGAACCGGATGCGGCCTTCGCGATCAACGCCATCGCGCCGGGCATCCTCGCCGAGGAAGCCAAGGCCTTGGGCATTCCGCTGATTCATTACTCCACGGACTACGTGTTCGACGGCAGTAAATCGACACCCTACACCGAAGACGACGTGACCCACCCGCTGGGTGTCTACGGCCAGAGCAAACTGGCCGGCGAACAGGCCATCGCGGCAGTGGGCGGCGAGTACCTGATTCTGCGCACCAGTTGGGTCTACTCGTCCCACGGCAAGAATTTCCTGCTGACCATGCAGCGCTTGCTGCAGGAAAAACCGCAGATGCGCATCGTTGCCGACCAGATTGGCGCACCAACCTGGGCCGGCACCATCGCCCACAGCACCCGCGCACTGATCGAGCGCTGGCAGGCTGGTCAGGCCGGAGAGTGGGGTGTCTATCACTTGACAGCCCGGGGCGAGACGTCCTGGTTCGGTTTTGCCCAAGCCATTGGCGAGCAACTGCTGGCCGAAGGTAAACCCTGCGCCCAGCTGGAGCCGATTCCTTCCAGCGCCTACCCAACGCCAGCCCAGCGTCCGCTGAACTCGCGTCTCGACTGCAGTCGCCTGCACCAGCAATGGAAAATAGCTCAACCGCAGTGGCACGAAGCATTGCGCGAGTGTCTTGCACAGCAGCACTAGGCATAATGCGCCTGTACCCACAGGCGCACGACTTCCATGACTCCAGCCCTTCCGCGAAGACCCCGCTGGCGCAGCCTCGCCTTACTGGCGCTGTGCCTGGCACCGCTGCTATGGCCGCTGGAGCATCTGGCCGAACGCTATTACCGCAGTGAACTGGCCGGACAGAATCGCCAGACCCTGGACCTGTACGTCGCCAACCTGCTGGGCACCCTGCACCGCTACGAAATCCTGCCGCAGATCCTCGGCGACTTGCCGGCCTTGCGCATCGCCCTGAAAACCCCGCAAGTCAGCACCAACCTGGTCAGCGCCAACCAGTTGCTCAAGCAGGTCGCGGCCCAGGCTGGCGTGGAAGTGATGTACCTGATGGACACCAGCGGCAAGACACTGGCGGCCTCGAACTGGGACAAACAGGACAGTTTCGTTGGCCGCAACTTTTCTTTCCGTCCGTACTTCATGGAAGCCATGGACGGGCGCCTGGGACGCTTTTTCGGCCTGGGTACCACGTCGGCCAAGCGCGGCTATTTCTTCGCCGCCGCGGTGCGTGAAGACGAACACGTGATAGGCGTACTGGTGGTCAAGGTCGACCTGGACCACACCGAAAGCCTCTGGGGCCAGACCCCGGAACAACTGTTGGTCAGCGACCATAATGGCGTGGTGATCCTGACCTCGCGCCCTCAATGGCGCTTTCGTGCCACCCGCCCCCTGACCGACGCCGAACGCCAGGCCATCATCGCCATCCAGCCCTACCCCACCCGCAACCCACAGCCGCTGAACCTCAGCGCCAGTGCCTGGCTGCGACAATCCACCGAAATCGCCGAAACCGGCTGGAATGTCTCGATTCTTGCGCCACGCACCCTGATTGATCGACCGGTGCACACGGTGGTTGCCGTCGGTGGGGCGACCTTGCTGGTGCTGATGTTGCTGCTGGGGCTGATGATGCAGCGTCGGCGCCATTACCTTGAGCGCATCGCCTTCGAGGCCAAGGCCAGGCGCGAGTTGGAAATGCGCGTGATCGAGCGTACCAGCGACCTGGAAGGCCTCAACCGGCGTCTCAAGCAGGAAGTGCTGGAGCGCGAGACCGCCCAGCAGGAACTGGTGCGGGCCCAGGATGACTTGGTACAAGCCGGCAAACTGTCGGCGCTGGGTACCATGTCAGCGAGTATCAGCCACGAACTCAACCAGCCACTGGCGGCCATTCGCAGCTACGCGGAAAATGCTGAAATTCTTCTCGATCATCAGCGCAACGACGATGCGCGGGGCAATCTCAAGCTGATCAGCGAACTGACCGGGCGCATGGCCTCGATCATTGCGCATTTGCGAGCCTTTGCCCGTCGCGATCGGCATGCACCGGAAAGCGTGGCGCTGCAACCGGCGCTGGACGATGCCCTGGCATTGCTGGCCAAGCGTCGCCGGGCGATGGAAGTCGAGCTGATTCGCGACTTGCCGGAGGCAACCTTGTGGGTGGAAGCCGGCGAAACCCGGCTGCGCCAGGTGCTGGGCAACCTGCTGGCCAATGCCCTCGACGCGCTGACCGAGAAAGGCCCGCCGCGCAAACTGTGGCTGAGTGCCGAATCCACCGGAGACGGCGTCAACCTGTACATCCGCGACAATGGACCGGGATTCTGCATGGAGGCCTTGGGTCGCGCTAGCGAACCCTTCTACACCACCAAGACCCGTACTCAGGGCCTGGGGTTGGGCCTGGCCATTTGTGACACGCTGATGCGTGCTTTTGGCGGTGAACTGCTGTTCGCTAATCACAAGGAAGGTGGCGCATTGTTAACCTTGAAACTACGTGCCGGAGCACCGGGCGTCAGTTTGCAACCGTCCGAGGACCGCAGCGTATGAGTATCGATAACCAGACTCAGGTGGTGTTGATCGATGACGATCCACACTTGCGTCAGGCCCTGTGCCAGACCCTGGACCTGGCCGGATTGAAAGTCCTGCCGCTTGGCGAAGCAAAAGGCCTCACGGCGCGCCTGTCGCGGGACTGGCCGGGCGTGGTGGTCAGTGATATCCGCATGCCCGGGATGGATGGCCTGGAGTTGCTGGCTGAACTTCACGGCCAGGATGCGGAGCTGCCGGTGCTGCTGATCACCGGTCATGGCGACGTGCCGCTGGCGGTGCAGGCCATGCGCGCCGGCGCCTACGACTTCCTGGAAAAGCCTTTCGCCAGCGACGCCTTGCTCGACAGCGTGCGCCGCGCCCTGGCCCTGCGCCAACTGGTGCTCGACAACCGTAGCCTGCGCCTGGCCTTGAGCGATCGTCAGCAATTGAGCACCCGGCTGGTGGGACAATCTGCGTCGATGCTGCGTCTGCGCGAGCAAATTGGTGCGCTGGCGGCGACCAGGGCCGACGTGCTGATCCTCGGTGAGACCGGCGCGGGCAAGGAAGTGGTGGCGCGCGCGCTGCATGACCTGTCAAACCGTCGCACCGGGCCGTTTGTGGCCATCAATGCGGGCGCCCTGGCCGAATCGGTGGTGGAGAGCGAGCTGTTCGGCCACGAACCTGGAGCGTTTACCGGCGCGCAGAAACGGCGCATCGGCAAGTTCGAATTCGCCAACGGCGGCACGCTGTTCCTCGACGAAATCGAAAGCATGAGCCTGGACGTGCAGGTCAAATTGCTGCGCCTGCTGCAAGAGCGGGTGGTCGAACGCCTGGGCGGCAATCAACTGATCCCGCTGGACATCCGTATCATCGCCGCGACCAAGGAAGACCTGCGCCAGGCTGCCGATCAGGGACGCTTTCGCGCCGACTTGTACTACCGACTCAATGTCGCGCCCCTGCGCATCCCGCCCCTGCGCGAACGTGGCGAAGATGCCTTGATGCTGTTCCAGCACTTCGCCGACGAAGCCAGCAGTCGTCACGGCCTGCCACTACATGAGTTACAGCCGGGTCAGCGGGCGATGCTCTTGCGCCATGACTGGCCAGGCAACGTGCGGGAATTGCAAAACGTTGCCGAACGCTTCGCGCTGGGCCTGGAGTTGGCGCTGGATAACACGCCGAACAGCCCGGCAGCTGGTGCGCCGATGGCGATGGGCGGGCTGAGCGAACAAGTCGAGCACTTCGAAAAAACCTTGATCGCCGCCGAATTGGCGCGTCCCCACAGCTCCGTGCGCAGCCTTGCCGAAGCCCTGGGGGTACCGCGCAAAACCTTGCACGACAAATTGCGCAAACACGGGCTGAGCTTTGCCGACAGCGGCAACCAAAATACCGACGACGAATAACCCTTTCCACCCGCCAAGAGACCACCATGAGCCGCGATAGCCGTTACCTGGAATCCATCCTTCATCACGATATCCCCCTGACCCGGGAGATGGGCCTCAAGGTACTCGGCTGGCAGGATCGGCAGTTACAGTTGCATTTGCCGCTGCAAGCCAACATCAATCACAAAAGCACCATGTTCGGTGGCAGCCTGTATTGTGGCGCGGTACTCGCGGGCTGGGGCTGGCTGCACCTGCAACTGCGTGAAGAGGGGATCGAGGACGGACATATCGTGATTCAAGAGGGTCAGATCAGCTATCCGCTCCCCGTCACCCGCGATGCCACGGTGCTTTGCCAGGCACCGGAGGACAAGGTCTGGAAACGCTTTGTGGCGACGTACAAGCGTTATGGCCGGGCGCGGTTGACGTTGGACACATGGATTGTGAATGAGGGCAGTGAAGAGCAGGCGGTGGCTTTTACCGGCCAATACGTTCTGCACCGCTAAAAGCCACAACACCTGACCAATGTGGGTGGGTTTGCTCCCACATATTGATTTGCATTGCGCTCAAGAACGCGCCAAGGCCAGCAAGCGCTCACGCCAGGCGGCCTTGGCCGGCAAGGCCAGAAAGTAGGGATTCAATAGCGACTCACGCGGCGGATAGCTGAAGGGCCGGCCATTCAACTCCAGCACTTCCCCACCAGCCCCTTCCAGCACACCTTGGGCCGCTGCGGTATCCCACTGTGAAGTCGGCGCCAGCCGCGGATAGCAATCGGCGCTGCCTTCGGCCAGCAGGCAGAACTTCAATGAACTGCCGATATTCGCCAGCTTCAATTCGCCCAGCCCTTCACTCAGCCCGTTCAGCAAACGATCCTGCTCGGGGCTGGTATGGCGACGGCTGGCAACCACCGTAAAGGCCTCGCCCGTTGCCGGAGTCTGACGTACCTGAATCTGCCGGGGTGCTTCATTCAAATCGGAGCGCCACGCACCCAGGCCCGCGCCACCGAAGTAGCAACGACCACTGGTGGGCATCGACACCACGCCGAACACCACGCGGCCCTGTTCGATCAAGGCGATATTGACGGTGAATTCTTCACTGCCGCTGATAAATTCCTTGGTGCCGTCCAACGGGTCCACCAGCCACCAGCGCTGCCAACCGGCACGCACGCTTTGATCGATATCGGCGTCTTCTTCCGACAGCACCGGAATGCTCGAGTCCAGTGTGGTGAGCCCTTCAAGGATCAGGTGATGAGCAGCCAGGTCGGCTGCCGTGACGGGCGAATCATCCGCCTTGGCCGTCACGGCCACGTCGGCACGCCAGTACGGCAGGATGACTTCGCCCGCCTGACGGGCCAGCTCAATCACAGGCGCAATCAACGAATGACCGAGGAACAATTCACTCATGGCTGGAACGCTCCACGCTGAGTCAGCAAGTCACGCACCAGATACAGCGCGGCCAGCGCCCGGCCTTCGCTGAACTGCTCGTTCTGCGCCAACTGCGAGAGTTCGCGCAGGTTGACCCGATCGACCCGCATTGGCTCGGGTTCATCGCCCTCCAGACGTTCCTCGTAGAGGTCCGTGGCCAACACCACCTGGATTTTCTGGCTCATGTAACCAGGGGACAGCGAAAGTTCGGTGAGGTGCTCCAACTGCCGAGCGCCGTAACCGGCTTCTTCCTTGAGCTCCCGGTCTGCCGCCGCCAGAACATCTTCACCCGGCTCGATCAGGCCCTTGGGCAGCGACAGCTCATATTCATCGGTTCCGCCGCAGTACTCTTCCACCAGCAGCGCATGGTCAGCGTCGATCATTGCCACGATCATCACCGCGCCATAACCTGTGCCGCTGCCCACCAACCGCTCGTAGGTTCGTTCCACACCGTTGGAAAAGCGCAGCTGCACCTCCTCCACTCGGAACAAACGGCTACTGGCGACGATTTCGCGGGCGAGGACGGTGGGTTTCTGGCGCATAAACGGCTCCTTGACGTGATCGGGTTACTATACCGTGGCTTTTCCGATTGTCTGTGTCGGATATATTTACTTACTTGCTTGAGAGCTCATCATGCCGTCATTGCCCTGGTCCGATATCGATACCGTCCTGCTGGACATGGACGGCACCTTGCTCGACCTGCACTACGACAACCATTTCTGGATGGAACACTTGCCCCAGCGGTACGCCGAACTGCATGGCGTGAGCCGGGCGATGGCCGAGATGGAGTTGCAGCCGCTGTTCGAGCGTAACGCCGGACAATTGCAATGGTATTGCCTGGACTTCTGGAGCGCCGAGTTGAAGCTCCCGGTGCGCGAACTCAAATTGGAAACGGCTCACCTGATCGCCTTGCGCCCGGACGCCGACACCTTTCTGGCGGCGATCAAACAAGCCGGCAAGCGGGTCATCCTGATAACTAATGCCCACCGCGATTCGCTGTCGTTGAAGTTGGAACGTATCGAACTGGCACCGTATTTCGAGCGGCTGATCAGTTCCCATGATTATGGTTTCGCCAAGGAAAACCCGCAGTTCTGGGACGCCCTGCAAGCAGACATCGACTTCGATCCGGCCCGCAGCCTGTTTATCGACGACACCTTACCGATCTTGCGCAGTGCACGGGATTTTGGCGTGGAGTATTTGCTGGCGGTGCAAGCGCCGGACAGCCACAAGGGGCCGAAGGACACGGCAGAGTTCGCCGCGGTGGGCGATTATCGGGAATTGATCGCAGGGTTAACGTCGTAGGAGCGAGCTTGCTCGCGAAAAACCTCCGGGCAACGCGTTCAGCCAGGCTGTCCGCGTCAGCGTTCACGTCCTTCGCGAGCCAGCTCGCTCCTACAAAAGGGGCAGCTTACTCAGGAATGCGCAGCGTCTGCCCTGGATAGATCTTGTCCGGATGGGACAACATTGGCTTGTTGGCCTCGAAGATTTTGTTGTACTTGTTGGCATCTCCATAATGCTTCTTGGAGATGGCGCTCAGCGTGTCACCCTTCACAACGGTATAGAAGACCGCCGCCACAACCACAGGCCCAGCCACGGTGATCTGGTCATCCACGGTAGCCACGCCGGCAATATTGCCCAGCGCCAGCAAAATTTTCTCTTTTTCTTCCTGAGAAGCGACTTCACCGGTGACCGTTACCTTGTCGCCATCCACCGTGGTCTGCACATTCGGATTCCCCAGACCCACTTTGGCGACGTGATCCTTCAACTGCTCACTTGCGTTCGCGTTACCCGGCGTCAACAGATCAACGATTTTCTCGCCTGCTTCCTTGATAAAACTAAAAAGACTCATAGTGCGCTCTCCTTGGGATTTGATTTCCAGATGCCAAAGACTAGACCAGTCTTAAGGATCTTGGTTCCGACCCGACCAATGACGCAAACGCGCTAGAATCCCCCGGCCGTTGGAATAAGCCCTGGAGCGAAGATGGACATCAAACAACTGAAATTCCTCATCGCCCTCGACGAAACCCGTCACTTCGGCCAGGCAGCGGCGCGTTGCCACATTACCCAACCGACTTTGTCGATGCGCCTGCGCAGCCTGGAAGAAGAGCTGCAACTGCCGTTGGTCAATCGCGGCCAGCGTTTCGAGGGCTTTACCGCACCCGGCGAGCGCGTGCTGGCCTGGGCCCGCACGGTGCTGGCGGCCTATGACGGCCTGCAGGCCGAGGCAGCAGCCTGTCGCGGGAATCTGGTGGGTACGCTGCGCCTGGGCGTGGTGCCACTCTCGAGCTTCGATCCTCTGGCACTGATGCAACAACTGCACAAACAACACCCCAGCCTGCGTTTTGAACTGTCGGCGTTGAGCTCCGAACAGATTCTCGAGCAACTGGCAAGCAATCGCCTGGATCTCGGGGTGTCTTATCTTGAACGTCTGGACGCCGAGCGCTTCGACTCCCTGGCACTCGACGAAACCCGCATGGGCCTGCTGTATGACCAGCGGTTTTTCAACTTCGGCGAAAAGCCCCTGAGCTGGGAAGCGCTGATCGAACTGCCGCTGGGCATGCTCACCAGCGGCATGCACTTTCGCCAGTCCATCGACCACAACTTCCATAGCCGTGGCCTGACGCCGCAACCGTTGTTGCAAACCGATGCCGTCCATCAGCTATTGCAGGCGGTGCATGGCGGCCTGTGTTGCGCGGTGATGCCGCTGGACAGTGGACTCGACGCCCTGACCGAGTACCTGCGCCTGCAGCCCATCGAAGACGCCCAGACGCTGGCCCGCCTGGGGCTGATCATGCGCCGCAGCGCGCCGCGTTCGGCGCTGGCGGAGGCGTGTTTCGCGCTCTATCAAAAATCGCAGCTGGCACCTTGATCGACGCCATCTATCGGCAGATCAGTACTGGCGATTAGACGCGACGGTTTGTCGCGCCTAGTCTTAACACTGACCATGTCGTCGGTGACCCAGCCCCATGAAAGCCCAGCACCCAGCTTGCGCGGTGCCCGCCCTGACAACGCCCGCGCCCGCCGCCAGCCAGGATTATCAGTACTGCAGCCTCGATCATTCGGAATCGGCCAGCACCGCGCTGGCCGAGGAAGTGGCATTGGCGATTGCTTATAACGACATCAGCCAGGCCGTCATGCTGGTAACGCCCACGGATTTGGAAGACTTTATCGTCGGTTTCAGCCTGGGCAGCGGCATCATCGACGACGTCAGCGATATCTACGACCTGCAACTCAGCGGCTCGGGCTCGGCCCAGTATGCTCAGGTGCAGATCTCCAGCCGTGCGTTCTGGAACCTCAAGCAGCAACGTCGGCAATTGGCTGGCACCAGCGGCTGCGGCCTGTGCGGCGTGGAAGCGTTGGAACAGGCGCTGCCGGATTTGAAGGTGCTGCCCGGCGCGCCGTTGCCACCTGCCGCCTGGCTCGATGGCCTGCGCCAGCGCATCAGCGCCTTTCAGCCGCTGGGTCAGTACAGCGGCGCGGTGCATGCCGCGGTGTTTATGAATAACCAGGGCGAACTGCTGCTGGGTCGCGAAGACATTGGTCGGCATAACGCTCTGGATAAACTGATCGGCGCGCTCATCCGACAAAACATTGCCACAGACGGTGGCCTGGCAATTGTCACCAGCCGGTGCAGCCTCGAACTGATCCAGAAAGTCCTGCGCGCCGGCATCCAGACCCTGGTCAGCCTGTCGTCGCCCACCGGCCTGGCCCTGCAATGGGCCCGCCGGCACAACCTCAACCTCATCCACCTGCCGCAGAAAAGTGCGCCGCGGGTCTATAGCCCTGCGATGGAGAACCAAGCGTGAGCACTCATCATCAAGCCGACCAAACCCCGACTCCACGCTACAAGCCCTACAAAGGCCCGGCCGGTGGCTGGGGCGCGCTGATCAGCGTGGCACAGGCCTGGTTGACCAGCGACAACGCGCTGAAAAACCTGCGCATGATGCTCAAGACCAATCAGAACGGCGGCTTCGACTGCCCGGGCTGCGCCTGGGGCGACTCGCCAGAAAGCGGTATGGTCAAGTTTTGTGAAAACGGCGCCAAGGCGGTGAACTGGGAAGCCACCAAACGTCGGGTCGATGCCGCGTTCTTCGCCAAACACAGCGTCAGCTCGCTGCTGGAGCAGAGCGACTACTGGCTGGAATATCAGGGCCGCCTGACGGAGCCAATGAGCTACGACGCCGAGACCGACCGTTACAAACCCATCAGTTGGGAGTCGGCGTTTGACCTGATCGGCAAACATTTGCAAGCGCTGCCAAGCCCGGACATGGCCGAGTTCTACACCTCGGGCCGGGCCAGTAACGAAGCGGCGTACCTGTATCAGTTGTTCGTGCGCGCCTTCGGCACCAACAACTTCCCGGACTGTTCGAACATGTGCCACGAAGCCAGCGGCGTGGCCCTGGCGCAAAGCGTGGGCGTCGGCAAAGGCACCGTGACCTTTGATGATTTCGAACATGCCGACGCGATTTTCGTCTGGGGCCAGAACCCTGGTACCAACCATCCACGGATGCTTGAACCGTTGCGCGAAGCGGTGAAACGCGGTGCTCAGGTGGTGTGTATCAACCCGCTGAAAGAGCGCGGCCTGGAGCGCTTCCAGCATCCGCAACACCCGCTGGAAATGCTTACCAACGGCGACAAACCGACCAACACCGCGTATTTCCGCCCGGCGCTGGGTGGCGATATGGCAATCCTGCGCGGCATGGCCAAGTTTCTGCTGCTGTGGGAGCGCCAGGCGCAGGCAGAGGGTAAGGAAGCGGTCTTCGACCATGACTTCCTCAACGAACACACGACCCATGTCCTCGATTATCTGGGCCGTATCGATGACACCTCCTGGGATGACATCGTTGAACAGTCCGGCCTGCCGCTGGTCGAGATCGAACAGGCCGCGCGCATGTATGCCAAAGGCAAGAACGTGATCATGTGCTGGGCCATGGGCATCACCCAGCACCGGCACTCGGTGCCGACCATCCAGGAAATCGCCAACCTGATGCTGCTGCGCGGCAACATTGGGCGTCCAGGCGCCGGGCTGTGCCCCGTGCGCGGCCACAGCAACGTGCAGGGCGACCGCACCATGGGCATCAACGAACGGCCGCCCGTGGCCTTTCTCGGCGCTCTGGAGCGACGCTTCCAATTCAAGGTGCCCCGTGACAACGGCCACAACGTGGTGGAAGCGATCCACGCCATGCTTGAAGGCCGCGCCAAGGTGTTTATCGCCCTGGGCGGCAACTTCGCCCAAGCCACGCCGGACAGCCCGCGGACCTTCCAGGCCTTGCGCAATTGCGACCTGACCGTTCAGATCAGCACCAAGCTCAACCGCAGCCACCTGGCCCACGGCAAGCAAGCGCTGATCCTGCCGTGCCTGGGCCGTACCGACATTGATGTTCAAGCCGAAGGCCCGCAAGCGGTGACGGTGGAAGACTCGTTCAGCATGGTTCACAGTTCCAATGGCCAACTGCAGCCACTGTCGAAGCAGATGAAGTCGGAACCTGCGATTCTCGCCGGTATCGCCGCCGCGACCCTGGGCAGCAAACCGGTGGACTGGAACTGGCTGGTGGCCGATTACAGCCGCGTCCGCAACCTGATCGCCGAGACCATCCCAGGCTTCAAGGACTTCAATGAGCGGTTGCAGAACCCGGGCGGTTTCTACCTGGGCAACAGTGCGGGTGCCCGCCGCTGGAACACCCCATCAGGTCGCGCCAATTTTCGCGCAAACAGTCTGCCCAAGGACCTGGTTCACGAACGCACCCGCGCCACTGGCCAGTTGCCGGATCTGATCATGCAGTCGATGCGCTCCCATGATCAGTACAACACCACGATTTACGGCCTGGATGATCGCTATCGTGGGGTCAAGGGTCAGCGAGACGTATTGTTCGTCAATGAAGCCGACATCATCCGCTTGGGTTTCAAACCGGGGCAAAAGGCCGATATTGTATCGATCTGGGATGATGGCATTGAGCGGCGGGTCAAGGGCTTTACCTTGCTGGCATTTGATATTCCGGCGGGACAGGCCGCCGCCTATTACCCGGAAGTAAACCCGCTGGTGCCATTGGAAAGCACCGGGGATGGCAGCCATACGCCAACCTCCAAGTTCGTGGCAATCCGCCTGGAGGCGGCCAGCGAGAACGGCTTGATCATGGCGCGCACGGCTTAAAACCGCCTGCATGCTCCAAGACGGCCTCCAGCGACTGAAATCCAGGCGCAAAAAAAGGCCCGTTCAAGGACCGTAATGCTGTTCAGTTAAGGCTTTTTTGTAGGAGCGAGCTTGCTCGCGAAGAACTCATAGGCGCCGTGTTTATCCAGAAAACACGCGTTATCGTTGACGCCTTTCGCGAGCAAGCTTGCTCCTACACTGGTCACTATTTGCTTAAAAGCGGCCGGTCCGAAGTAATTAAAGACCTGCAAAAACGACTTAAGTTCCCTAGTAAAATCAGTAACTTAGATAATTGTATACAACCTGCACCACTGGTCGGATTTCAATTGTCAACGCCTCGCTACAACCTCAGGATCGCGGCGTCATCCTCTTGAGGTTCCCCTATGAAGTTTTCCTCGATTCTCTTGTTGTCCCTGGGCCTGGTCAGTGGCGCAGCCATGGCCGGTGGCACCACCGAAGCCGGTGTAGGCGGCGCATTGGGCGGGGTTTTAGGTTCGGTTGTTGGCCAGCAGCTGGGCGGCAACACCGGCTCGGCCATCGGCGCGGCCCTGGGTGGCGCTGGCGGCAGCGCGGTAGGCGCGGACAAACGCAGCCGGGGCGAAGCAGCCATTGGCGGCGCGCTGGGCGCAGCGGGCGGTAACGTGGTCGGCCGCAGTGTCGGCGGCAGCACCGGCAGCCTGATCGGCGCGGCTGCGGGCGGCGGTGCCGGCGGCGCGCTGGGCAACTACATGGGCAACAAAAGCGATGACGACGACCGTCGTTACCGCGGACGCGATGATCGTCGCTACTACCGTGACGGCCATCGGGGTCGTGGCCATGCCTACGGCCACCGCAAGAACAAACATCATTACCGTCATCGCTGATCCCGCATGAATCCCGCCCTGGCCCTCGGATCGCGCTTGCGCCGCGAGGGCCAGGACCGGGTCTACATGACCAGTTGCTGCAGCGCCTCTCGCAACACGCCCGGGATCGACACCGGCTGGTTCGTCGCCCGATCCACAAACACATGCACAAACCGCCCAGCCGCGCAGGCTTCGTCTTCGCCGGTCTTGAACACCGCCAGTTCATAGCGCACCGAACTGTTGCCCAACTTGTCGACCCGCAGTCCGATGTCGATATGCTCGGGAAAAGCGATCGAGGCGAAATAGTCGCAGGCCGAACTCACCACAAATCCCACCACCTCGCCATCATTGATATCCAGCCCGCCCTTTTCTATCAGGTAGGTATTCACCGCCGTGTCGAAAAAGCTGTAATAGGTGACGTTATTCACATGGCCGTATACGTCGTTGTCGTGCCAGCGCGTAATGATCGGCTGGAAGTGTCGGTAATCGGCACGCTGGGGCGTTGAGTCGGGCATGGCAAGTCTCCTGAAAGTGAATTTACAGCCGGCTCATATGAGCCTCGACCCATTCCCGCACTTCAGCGTAGGGATACGCCTCCAGCGCAGCAAATGCGGGGATGGATCTGGCCTTGAGCCGGGTGAACAACGGCACGCTGATGCCGCATAGAAACCGCGTCATACGCTCAGCGCTGGGCAGGTTGCCAGTGTGCTGATGATGCCTGTGGGTAAAATCCCCGCACAATCCCTCAAAGTCTTTATCCACAAGCGCCGGCAAGTCTGGCGGAGAGGGCAAGTGCGCGACTTGGCCATGGCAGACCGAACAATGCCCGCATTGCATGGGCGCGCTTTCGTCACCGAAATATTCAGCCAGGCGGTAGCCCAGGCAACGCTCGGTGGCAAACAGATCCAGCATCGCGTGAATTCGTGCCACCTCCTTCGTTTCGTGCTGCTTGAAGCCTGCGTATAACTCGACGCTCAAGGCCTGAAGATCAAAGCCGGTGTCCAACAGGCTGTACACCTCGGTCATCTGCTTGCTTTCCAGCTCGATCAAGCCTTGTTCCTGGAAGTAATCCAGGGCCTTCACCACACGGCTGCGCTCGGCCTGATGTTGTTGATAAAGCGTATCGAAATCCACCGTGACCCAGGTCCTCGCACGCTTGCCAGCCTGGATGATGGCTGAGACAAACTGCTGGCGCTCACCGGAAAAGCGTGCCAGCAGCGCCTCGGGCTCCACACGGTATTTGAAACGGTATTCGGCATAATAGGCGTAGCGCGGAGCAATCACGCCCTTGAGTTCCAGCTGCACCAACAAGGTCTTGAGCGGCAGCTCGCGGATATTGCTGAGTTCCGCCAACGGTCTCAACAGGAACTCCCACTGCGCCTCTCCACGGGCCGCCAGCAACTCCTCCAGCACACACCGAATGCCTTGCTGCTCCGGCGTATCACCATAGACAAAGTTTTCCAGCACATTGAGGCTGTCGCGATTTGCCAGCACCAGGCAGTCGGCGTCTTGGCCGTCCCGACCGGCGCGGCCAATTTCCTGGCTGTAATTCTCGATGGACTTCGGTAAATCGAAGTGCACGACATTGCGGATATCGCTCTTGTCGATGCCCATGCCAAACGCAATGGTGGCGACAATGCAATTGGACTGCCCGCCCATGAATCGTTGCTGGATGCCCTCACGCTTTTCGTGGGGCAGACCGGCGTGGTAAGCCTCAGCCTGGATTCCAGCGCGGTTCAAATGTTCGGCAATATGCTCGGCGGTTTTCTGCAGGGTGACGTAGACGATGCTTGGCTGGCCTGCTCGCTCGCGCATCCACTCCACCAGTCTGCGGCGCTTGTCGATACCACTGACCGGCTCCACCAGCAGGTTCAGATTGGGTCGATAAAAACCGGTGGTGACCACATCCTCAGCAGCGATCGAGAACTTCGCCTGCATGTCTGCGATCACCTTGGGCGTGGCGGTGGCGGTCAGCAGCAACGCCTGGGGGATGCGGAACTGGCGCTGGTAATCAGGTAACTTCAGGTAGTCCGGGCGAAAGTTGTGCCCCCATTCAGAGATGCAGTGCGCCTCGTCCACCACCAGCAGCGAGATCGGCACGCTTTGCAGGAAATGTCGAAAACGCTCGTTTTTCAGGCGCTCCACGGAAATCATCAGGATTTTCAACTCGCCGGAACGTGCCCGGGCCATCACGTCATTGGCGTCCTCGCGGCTCTGGGCCGAATCGATACTGCCGGCCGAAATACCGTGGCGCTGTAAAAAACCCAATTGGTCCTGCATCAGCGCCAACAACGGCGACACCACCAACGTCAGGTGTGGCAGCAACACCGCAGGCAATTGGTAACACAAGGACTTGCCCGAACCGGTGGGAAAAATCGCCGCCGCCGAGCGAGCGGCCAGCACGGCGCTGACAGCCGCTTCCTGGCCCGGACGAAACTGTGGATAACCAAAGACCTGCTGGAGGGTGTTGTGCATAAGCTGTCACTCCATTGACCGCTGAACAGGCTCAAAACATAGCCCGGTATTTTCAGCGAATCGAGAAAGGTCGCCAGAAAAAAAGAGACCGGATGATACACAGGACGCGGAGTGGCAGCGGGCCAAACCGACAGGATCCGACGGGTGTTGTGGGCAAAGACAACAGCGTGTGACGGTGGAATCCAGAGACTTACCGCAACGCGATACTGAGGTCCACCAGCGCGCCCGAGGAATAACTGCGCTTGATAAAGTTATCGACCAGGCAAGTGATACGCAGCAGATTCGTGGCATCCGGCAGCTCGATCAACGGATTATCCGACCGCTGATTGAATGCCTTGCGCACCACCAAGGTTGCGCCAGTGTTGCCATCGGTCAGTAACAGGTCGTCATCACTTCGGGACACCAGAATAGCCTTCGAGTCAGTCATCGACAGCTGTATTCGATTCAACACCGAGGCTGGATGATTGTGGTCAAGGATCACGGTGCGATAGTGCGCCCAGACCTCCGCTCCGAGCGTGTAAAAATTGATACCGGCATTCCCGCACAGGATCAAGTTGTCGACCCCGGCAAGAATGAGTGGGGTGACGTCGTTTTGGGTAATTTGCAGCGATAAAGTTGCGCCGAAACGCTTCACAGCTGTGAACTCGGCCAACAACCGCGGAGCTTTTTCCGTGATCCGGTAGAGCGCTTGATTCGTCGAGCAATACACATAAGCCGCCGCCTGCCCAACGGCGACGCCCAGGAAGCGCAGGTTATCCGCGGCGTGAATGCCACGACTCGAGAATACCTGGCCACTGTCGACATCGAACCAGCCTTGCGCGCCATCGCCCAGCAAGGTCAAGACACCTTTGGCATCCCACTGCCTGGCAAGTGCTGCAAGTGCTTCAGGTAACCGGTAGCGGTTCTTCACTTGCGCCTCGGCATCAAACGCCAGCCACTGCCACCAAGCGTTGTACGTCTGCCTGTCCTGCTGCCACTGTGCATCGACAGCAACCAGTTGTAACGCCCCGTTGGGAGTGCGCAGCAGCACCTCCCCGTTGACCGTAACCAGACGTATCCCCGCATCCACCTGTTCTGCTGACTTGAAACGCTGCCCTGGGGCTGACTCGGTGGCCACGGGAATGGGCGCCGAGGCTTTGAGTCGCGCATCCGTCCCAAACGCAACTGCGAGTTCATTCGCAGTCATGGACCGCTGGAGATATAACGTGCCACTCGCGGGCTCAAAGAGCCGGGCCGTCGTGTCATCCGCCTCAAAGCCAAGGAACTGCAAGGTTTTATCTTGCAGAAATGCCGAAGCCACGACCACCTGAGCGTTGTGGAACCACACCGGCAGCGCACCCTTGCCAGTCGCGTCCTTGACCCCGAATACAGCCAACGTTGCACGCCCCTCGGCGACACAGGCGAGGTCTTGCCACCAGCTAACACGTCCCTGGAGCCAATGCTCATTGACGGCTTCGTAACTGAGTTGCCCCAGCGCATTGAGTCGGGCCACACGTCCATCTTCGGTGATGACGATCAAGTGACCGCTGATGTTGAGCACATTCGCCAGGATCGGGGTGGTTACCCGCGATGCCGTGGGGCGCTCGTCATCCATTGAAGCTGGCCCGGGGCCCTTTTGCCGGAATAGCGCCTTTTGTACCTTGCTGTAGAAAAAGAACACTTCCCCTCCATCGGGGAGGAGCATGTTGCCTGCCAACACCAGATCGTCGGGGATCGGCCAAGCGCTGTGCGTTTGTTCAGCCGCGTCAAACTGCCGGGGATCAGTCGCGGGGGGCTCAAGATTCGGTTTGATCACAAGGTCGCTGGGGGTACGAACCCAATAGCGGTGATCCACGCCGGCATCATCTGTGCCGTGGATCATCATTAATTCTGCCTTGGTCGGCTCAATCAATCGGCCCAGCGTATGGGTTGGAACACCTGACTTTAAGCCTGGAAAAATATTAGCGGTGTTGGACTGCCACAATGAACGCAGCAGGAAGTCGTGTCCCGTCGTGCGAAGCAACTCCATTTGAGTCCCATGGATCTTGTAGACGGACTCGCTCTGCGGCTTGCCGTTCGCCGGATGACGATGGGCGAGATAGATCGCGTCGCCCTGTTGCCATAGTCGAAGGGACTGAGATTCATGCCGGCCGAGAAATGGATTGAACTGCCCTTCCACCTGGCCGGTGGCGATGATTACCCGCCACGCGATGGCATGCTCGGCGTTGTAGAAATAGGCGTGCTCATTTGTCACCGCCCCCAGGCGAGCATGCTTGGCCAGCTCCTCGCAAGTATCGGTGAACAGCATCCGGTTCCTGGCCACGTCGTAGAACGCGCGGCCAACACTGCGATCGTTGTGCCTGTAGTTCTCGACCAGCACAAACTGCCCCTGCAACCGATGCGCCTTGGCCAAGTCCTGTAAGTGCTGCTCGATAGACAGTCCAGGAGCCGGCCACTGGCTGGCGTCGATGCGTTCGACCTGGGTGGTTTTAGTCGCGAAGTTAACCTTGAGCTGTTCGCGGTCATGCTGGACGAGGCGAATATCATCAACATGCGCAGGAGCAATATCGACCAGAACGCCACCGATCATCAGCCGGTAATACAGCACTTCGTCGCCATCGGGATCACACAGCGAGTCCATGAAGCTGATGACGTCACGCTCTAGCTGGCGGGTAATAATTATCCAAGTCGAAGGTGTACTTTTTTCTATGCGTACGTGCGCGCCCTCGTTGAGTTCAATCTGGTAGACACCGCCACCTCCCGTGAACCTGTAGTTGAGGTAGCCATATAATTCCGTGGGTAATGTCGGCACCAGCAACTGCCGATCAGTCTTGTCGAGCACCACGGCAATGGTGGTCTTGACGTACTCATGATGGATCCTGCGAATTATCTGCTCGCCAGGAAAGACGTAGAACGCGAAAGAGAACTTATCGCTCTGAAGTCTGCGGATGACATCAAACCCCATATCGTGGCGATCCGTGGCAAAAGGCAGCAACCCGTAATCATGCGAAATATAGGATTTGGGAGTACTGGGAAGAATAACCAGCCTGGCTTCACGCTGCGCAATCGGCTGGCAGCCAACGCCATAACCAATCCCGCTGCGCACCTCAATGGCGTGATCACGCTCGAGGTCGATCTGTGGAAGATCGCCAATCCATGTGTAGTGGGTGCTGTAGATATATTGGCTAGCAAATTCGATCTGGCCTTTGCCAAGGTCAAGACGCTGAACCACTGCACCGGCCAGGGGCACCAGTGCATCCTGGCTGGCCTCGTAGCGATAGCCGTGGTTTTTATAGGCGGTGTCGACCATCTCGAAGTAGCAACCCACCGCCTTGGCATCCTCGGCCACGGCACCGAAAGCCTGTGCCAGCGCCGTGAAACCCACGCCCAGTCCGCCCAGAATAACGCCACCGCCAGAAAACATGGTCGCGAGCGTGGAGGCCTCCATCAGTCCAGCGGTCACTCCCACGCTGCTTGTCACCAAGCTCGCGGCGTCAAATGCCAACTGGGTGCCAAACACCGCCTTCTGTGTCTCATTCTCGGCATAGGCCAATTCGTAAGCGTCTATCCCTACCATCACCTCGCCAAACAACACCCCGACACCTTCGTTAAGGGTGCGCCCCAAGGCCGAAACAAAACGGCCGGCGATCACCTCCTCGTTGCGTAACGCCGTGCTGACCTGCTCGATGACCTGGGATACATCCTGTACTGCTCCATGCACCATCTGGGTGGAATTAACGTAGCCGTGAAGCTTGAGCAAGGTGGCAAGTTCAGGCGAGGAACGCGTGTTTCGCGCTTCTTTGCGATGCTTGTCGGCGAACCACTGAATCAGTGCCTGCACCGCAAACCCGGCATTTAAGCCATCAAACGGAGCCGTCGCCGCCACGCCACCCTCAGGTCTGAACGGCTCGCCCTTTAGCGAAAAATGTTGATCCAGAGTCTGCAGATGCTGATCAACAAAACCGCGGTACTTAAGGCACGTGGCATCACGGGTTTCTACCCAGCGGGTTTTTCCAGGCTGATTGCGATCGATAAATTGAACCCGGAAACGGCCGTCGCCGAGATCCTGGGTATTATCGATCACCAGCACCCAGCGCTCGCTCAGACTCGCGCTATTCGCCAGAACGGTACTGGCAGCATAGAACCGTGCTCCCCAGCGTTCGGCATCCAAGGTTGCCAGCGCCGTACGCAGTTGCAGATCCTCCGCGATTCGCACGTGCGTGTTGACTGCCTGTTCGGCCTGCGAACGTACGTCACTGACACGTTCCAACGCCTCGGACTGACTCAGGTCGGCCACGTTTAGACCGAGGCCTACCGGTACCTCGGCCATCGCGCGAGTATCTATCTCGATCAGGTTGAAGGCCGGTGCTGATTGACTGCCAAACGCGCCGTAATAGGCGGCCAGCCCGCGCGTCACTAGATAGTGCTGCATTGCACCGGCCAGAGCGGCGGCGGCGCCGAAGGCAAAAATCCCGACATTCGGGTCATAGAAATAGTAACGCGATACCTCATCTGTAACGACGCTCCCGAGCAGCATCGCGTGCCAGCGGGTATTGAGTGCGAACATTGAGGTCTGCGTGGTTTTTTGCAGCCGTGACAGCACCTCATCCAGTACGAATTGCCCTAACTGGGTTGACGCCTGAACGGCATGAACATTGGAGTGCAATGTGCTCAGCGTGTCTTTGAGCAGCATCGAGTTACGCGCCTGTGGATCGGCTGTCGCCACCTGTAGCCTCTCCACCAAACGATCAACACCCTGCTGACCGCCACACCCCAGTGCAACGGCCATGGCCCGGACCAACGGATAACAACGGCCACCGGATTGATCTGCAACCCGCAACAGAAAAAAATCCTGCACTACCAAGCGCTGAAAATCGCTGCCCGCGCGCCGAAAGTCATCGCTGTACAGCTCCACACGATTCAGAACCTTATGGAGGTACTCGTTATTTGTCTGGGCGATCTCGTAAAGCTCAGCCAGGCTTGTGGTGTGCACCGGCGCCAAGTTCTGACTGGGGGACTCGTCAATGCGCAATACGCCTATCGTTCCCTCTTTGGTCTTGATCTGCTGCCATAACCAAAGATGCTCGACGTCGCGCACTTCTCTCAACAGCGTATGAAACTGCGCCTTGTAGTACTCATGAGTTAAGTTCAGCTGCCTTATTTTTTCATCATTGATGGCGCTGCTTCGCTGTTTAGAGAGCAGATATTTGTCGGCTATTATTTTGTCGATATCCGCTGCGACTTTAGCCTCCAGCTCTTTTCGCAGGCGAATCCAGGCAGCAATTGCCGGGCTCTCATAGGAGAATCCGCCGCCTATATACAGGCCGTCCGCAACCCCTTCGACCGACACACCAAACTGGGTAGCCGCTTTCTTCAGTCGTTCGTGAACCTGTTTGCGGTAGGCCGCGAATTCAGCCTGGTTATGCTTCACCGTTTGATCGTTGGCGCGATACGTGGAAAGCGCTTGCGCCACGCCACGCCGCTTCAACCGTATGCCGCCTTTACTGTCGCGTTCAAAATCATGGCGTTGAAGCACCATCTGCCATTCACCCTCGACGTACTGCATGCAAACCACGGCAAGGGCCAAGATGCTGCCCGGTATTCGATAGTCCTTATAATCGACCGCCATCGCTACATTGTCGTAAAGCAGAGAGCTGTTGGTGCGACCGTCGTGATAAACCCGATAAGTAGTGGGATCAAGATCGGTCACTATCACCGAGCAACCTGACAACGCTCCGGTGAAAAGGAAGCGCCCCTCCACCGCCCGTTTTGGAATATCCACATAGGCAGGCATTGCATTAGCTTGGTTGGCGCCGTTGTAGCCAAGAAAATACGCCGGCACGCTGCTTGGACCGGCGGCGGATGTGTGCTTGCTCAAGTCGATATATTCGACCTCGTACAACTGCGGGCCAACCTCCACCAAGCGCGCATGCCCTTGCGCGGGTAGTCTCCCGGGCTTGCCCAGATGTTCGGTACTGAGGGTATTGGATAGGGCAAATTGCGTGGGATCGGCGGCGAACCGCCGGGTCCCGTCGCTGCTTCCTTGGACGCCGGGCTCCCCCGCCACAGACAGCACGCCACCCTTGATCTCGCGATCCCCTATTGCTTGCGCGATCCACGCCAGGTTTTGCACGGCGCATGCCGCGGCTGCAAACGCTTCGGCAACGCCTTTTTGATCGAGGTGTTGATAAGCAAGTTCGGAGCAGCGGTTGTTGCGATCAAGTGTGCTCTGCGTAGTGCTAACCGCCATGGTGTGCTATCCGTGAAAGAGATCTGATTATCAGGTCAAGGAATTGAGGTCCTTCAAGGCTGTAAAGCCTGATGACGTAACCTGAAGGCGCCGGACGGGGGCAAGTGATCAACGCCCACGGCACGGTAAGCTCCACAACGCTCGACGGAGATATAGGTATTTATCTCTGCACAGAACTTTCTTGAAAACCAAGCGTTCGACCCGAGCAGGGACGGCGCGCCGAAGCGGCGGGAGAAAACGGGAGTTATCCGCGATAGCGCAGGAAACCCCTGTAAGAAACCACACCCCGCCGCGCCATCCTCTTCCTAAATTGCCTCCAACTCTCTCTACCGCTCTTTAGCCTGAACCGTTGTTCAGCGGAGACTGGCGCCCCTCACACACGCCTTGGCAAACAGCCGTGAATCTCGAAAGGACTCAATACATCGGCCATTACGGCGTCACGTTTATCGTGATTCGTTTCACGGTGGTTCCCAGCAACCGGCAGGCACTCGCCACCCTGTGCTTGTTAGAAGCCAATGCATCTGCTCCGGAGGTTCGGCTCCGGCTTTTGAATTTGTACGAAAAGATGCTCGCTCAAGATCTGCCGTGCATCATGACAGTGGCAATTTCAAAACCACTGTCCAGGAAACAGGCGCAGAGCTTGAACAGCCGCAATAACATCATCAAGGAAGTCATTTCAGGCGCAGTTGCAGCCCCAGTCGGGATCATTTCCAGTAAAGCAGAATCAATGGTCGAAAATGCTATCAGCGATTTGATATCCCGCCGGATCCGCAACTTCCATAACGCCGACGTCATCATCGGCCTAGATGCTCAGGTCCACGGCGGCATCGGGCCTCAACACTCAAGCGTATCAATGCACGTGTACTCAAATGAGTCATAGTCAGATGCTTTACCTGCAGTCGGCGATATTTTTCGCCGTTTACCTATTGCTGCATTACAAAATAACCGACCGCACGCTGAGAAAGCGTTTCGCTGTCACGCTCAGCGTAACCGGCTTTATCCTGACACTCTGGCTACCCTACGTGGCCATAATTCTCGGCATTCAACTGCTTCCCCTCGCCCTGTTCTTGATAGGCTTGGTACTCTTGGTCTCCCGCAAAAAATACCGCCCAAGACGCGACAGCCTCCCACATCCACTCCTGCGTGCACCCACCATGAATCTGGCCCCCGATTTCCCCGAAGACGCCGCCATGCAGCAGCTCCTGCAACTGCTGCACGAAGAAGTCGGCTTGCCCAAGCACAAAACTATCCGCCTGGACACCTCGCTCAACTTTGACCTGGGTTGCGACCGCACGGAGGCCAAGCAGTTGATGGAAGCGCTGGAGCAGGACTTTGCTGTCGACCTGAGCGACTATGACGCTTATCGTTACTTCAACCCGCCCGTCTTCGACGTGTTCCAGAAACACCGCGCCAAGGGCCGCGGTGAAAAAGTCCCGCTGACCATCGGCATGCTGTATCTGGCCATACAGTCCCAGAGCTGGGACACGCAGAAACTGGAAAACACCTGACAACAAAGACCGTACATGGACGTATTAATGCCTGCTGTCCCGCACTCGGCCCGGTCAGCATGCTCTGGTGGGTTTATGTGTACGGGAATACGTCCATTATTGATGGTCTTGAAAGTCAAAGACTGACTGAAAATCCCGTCGCTGAAAAACTGCACACGCTGACCGGCGCTAGCCTGATGAACCTCGGAGGAGGCTCGGCCTTTTCGTGGGCGGCGGCGGTGTTTTTGCTTCAAGTGGGCTGATCCCCCACGCACAAAAAAGCCGCCCACAAGGGGCGGCTTCTTGAACAGCTGCCGACACTTACAACTTCGGACCCGCGGCCTTGATCGCATCGCTCACTTCAAACTTCTTGAAGTTTTCAACGAACAGACCCGCCAGCGCCTTCGCCGCTTCGTCGTAAGCGGCCTTGTCAGCCCAGGTGTTACGTGGGTTCAACAAGCCGGTCTCAACGCCCGGCACGTTCAATGGCACGTCCAGGTTGATGGTGTCGAGGTGCTCGGTTTGCGCACCGATCAACGCGCCGCTCTGGATCGCAGCAATCACCGCACGGGTGGTTGGGATGTTGAAGCGCTTGCCAACGCCGTAGCCGCCGCCGGTCCAGCCCGTGTTGACCAGGTAGACCTTGGAGCCGAAACCACGGATGCGCTTGATCAGCAGCTCTGCGTATTCGCCTGCCGGACGCGGGAAGAACGGGGCGCCGAAGCAGGTGGAGAACGTCGACTTGATGCCGCTGCCCGAACCCATTTCAGTCGAGCCCACCAGTGCGGTGTAGCCGGACAGGAAGTGGTAGGCCGCTTGTTCTTCGTTGAGGATCGACACCGGTGGCAGCACGCCAGTCAGGTCGCAGGTCAGGAAGATAACCGCGTTCGGTTCGCCGCCCAGGTTCTGTTCGGAACGCTTGGCCACGTGCTCCAGCGGGTAAGCGGCACGGCTATTCTGGGTCAGGCTGACATCGGCGTAATCGGCGTGCTTGGCCTCGTCGATCACGACGTTTTCCAGTACCGCGCCGTGCTTGATGGCTTTCCAGATAACCGGCTCGTTCTTCTCCGACAGGTCGATGCACTTGGCATAGCAACCGCCTTCGATGTTGAACACTACGCCTTCGCCCCAGCCGTGTTCGTCGTCACCGATCAGGTAACGGCTTTCATCGGCCGACAGGGTGGTCTTGCCAGTACCCGACAGACCGAAGAACAAGGTCACGTCGCCCGCTTCGCCGATGTTGGCGGCACAGTGCATCGGCAGCACGTCGACGGCCGGCAGCAGGAAGTTCTGCACCGAGAACATGGCTTTTTTCATTTCGCCGGCGTAACGCATGCCAGCGATCAGCACTTTCTTCTGCGCAAAGTTGATGATCACGCAACCGTCGGAGTTGGTGCCGTCACGTTCTGGAACGCACTCGAAGTTGGCCACGTTGAGGACCTGCCATTCTTCACGGCCAGCCGGGTTGTACTGGGCAGGATTGATGAACAGGCAACGGCCGAACAGGTTCTGCCAGGCGGTCTGGGTGGTCATCTTCACTGCCAGGTAGTGATCCTGGGCAGCGCCTACATGCACGTGGGAAACAAAATGCTCTTGCGCGTTGTTGAATGCTTCGACGCGCGCCCACAGCGCGTCAAACTTGTCGGCCGGGAACTTGCGGTTGATCGGGCCCCAGGCGATAGCAGCCTGGGTCGATGGCTCTTCAACGATGAAACGGTCGACCGGCGAACGACCGGTACGGTGACCGGTACGTACGACCAGCGCGCCAGTATCGGCAAGCTCGCCTTCACCGCGCTGCAGGGCTTCTTTGACCAGATCGTCAACACTCAGATCGGTGTATACGGCGTTATTGGCTTGCGTCATGAGGTTCCCCGTCGGCCTATGGCCGAGTGCTCCAAACGTTTTGTAGTAGAAAGTTGCGCACTACTACCGCGAAAAAAGTGGGCCGGATTATGCCAGAAAAGCCCAAAAAAAGTAGGGCCCTCCCGTCAGAACGCCTCTAATCCGGCATCTGACAGGTAATTTACCTGTGCTTAAACGTTTTAGTGGCGGGTGTCAGAGGGGCTGTCGACACCCGCTCCGGCGAACAATTGAGCGACATCGGCAGTATCGAACAGGTAGCGCTGGTTGCAGAACTGGCAGTCGATTTCGATATGTCCACCGTGTTCCACCACCAGGTTCTGCGCATCTTCCAGACCCAGACTGACCAGGGCGTTGGCCGAGCGTTCGCGAGAGCAACTGCAATGGAAACGCAGGCTCTGCGCATCGAACAGACGCACGGCTTCCTCGTGATAGAGGCGGTGCAGGATGGTTTCGTTGTCCAGGCCCAGCAACTCTTCAGCCGTCAGAGTACCAGCGAGGGCAGTGAGGTTGCGCCAGCTTTCGGCGCGGTCATCGTCGTCCTTGATACGGTCAGCCGGCAATTGCTGCAGCAGCAGGCCACGCGCGCGCTTGCCATCGGCGTTGAGCCAGAAGCACGTGTTTACCTGCTGGGACATGACGAAATAGTTGGTGAAGCAGTCGGACAGGGTTTCGCCGTCCAGATCAACAATTCCTTGATAACGCTGGCCTTCGGTCGGATCGACAGTGAGCGCCAGCACACCGTTGGGCATCAGGTCCGCCAGGCTCGCATCCGCAGCGATCTGGTCGGCTTCGTAACGCGCCAGCCCACGGATTTCCCGTTCGCTGGAACACTCGATCATGAGCAGAGGAATCGGGCCTTCGGAGCGAGCCTGAAGGATCAGCAAACCATCGAACTTCATCGTGCCGACCAACAGCGCGGCTGCCGCCATCAACTCACCGAGCAGTTGCGCGACCGGCTCCGGATAGGCGTGTTTGGCGAGGACTTCGGCATAGCTGCGCTCCAGGCCAACGAACTCGCCGCGAGTGTCGTTTTCGTCAAAGAGGAAGCGTTGGGTGAAGTCGGTGTCCGGTAAATCAGTCATAGGTCTGGGTATCTGAGTTGATGACAATGTTTCTAGAATCATGCTTTCGGCACCATTTTGGTGCGAGCATCTTCCGCAATGGGAAGCGCTAAAAGAGCCAAGAGAACACAGTTTATGAACAATCCGGGTTTGTTCCAAGCCAAGTGGAACCTCGGGCGGTTGACCCTGTGCAATTTCCTGGCGCTGGGGCTGTTAGGTTTTTGGCTGTGGCCCGCGGGCCAGGTGCTCTGTGTGATTTTCGACGAGTGGCTGTTTCATCGGCTCAACGATCCGTTGGCCACCAGCCCGACCTGGCTGCATGGATGAGCCGTCGCCAGCCTGCGACCCGTTGATGCAATCGTCGGAGTGATCCTGCTGAGGCTGTTGATTCGTGGCAATGGGGTGTTCAAGGCGGTTCAGGTACGCCAGGCGTTCTTCGGCTTCCAGGCCATTTTGCTGCTGTTGCTGTTTATCCGCCTGCTGTTTTCCAAACTCGCGGCACACATGGGCTGGCAACACAGCAGCCCGTCGATGGTGATCAGCGGTGCGATTCAGATGAGTGACGACTTTCCCGGACTGGAAAAAACCTGGGAACTGAAAGACCGCTCCAGCCAGAGTTTCCCCGCTGACCATGCGTCGGTGCTATTGATCTGGGGGATGTTCATGAGCGTGTTCGCCAAGCGGATCGGGCAGTTTGTGGTGATCTGGGGCCTCGAACTGCTGTTTATGATGCCGCGCCTGGCGGCGGGCGCACAGCGGTTAGTCGTCATTGCCGCTGCCGCGAAACTTGAACAGGTCCCGCCGCTGTTTCTTGCTGGGCTTGCCGTCCGTGCTCATGCCCAGCGCGCCGGCCTTGCGCAGCGCCGTCGCATTTTCGCGCTTGGCGATGCTGGCTTCGGTTTCGCGGTACAACGTCTGCGCTTCGGGTGCTCCGCGACGTACGATGGATAACGCCTGAACCACCACCGTGCGCTCGTCGAACCCGATGCGAATCTGCAACTCGTCACCCACGCGCGGTTCCTTGCCCGGTTTGCAGCGCTCGCCCCGACAATGCACCTTGCCACTCTCGATAGCGGCCTTGGCCAAGGCACGGGTCTTGTAGAAGCGCGCCGCCCATAGCCACTTGTCCAGACGGACCTTTTCTTCCTCTTCGTGCTTCTGCGCCACTTGAATTCCTCACTCTGAAAAATGTCGCAACTTTAACCTTGGAAGCCTTCGACGCATAAACCTTTGGGCTCACCTAAGATACACAAGGTCAAAACCCGTTCCAGCGAGGATAACCCGTGACCGATGTTCCGACTTCACTCACCTCGCCCAACCAAGGTTGCGCGGGTGGCCAGCAAAGTGAGCCGCAGGGTGTCGAGTTTGCCTTTGCCGACGAACACAATTTCCCGCTGAATCGACTGATTTTTGAAACCCTGGAAAACGAACACATAGATAACTATCGCCATTTGACGAATATTCTGCGTGAATACCGCGAATTCGGCTTCATGACCGCGATCGATGACTTCGGCGCGGGCCATTCAGGCCTGAATCTGCTGGCCGATTTCCAACCTGACCTGATCAAACTCGACATGGCGCTGATTCGCGATGTCGACCGTGATCGTGTTCGGCAGGTGATCGTGCGGGGATTGTCACAATCTGTGAGCAGTTGGGCGTTACTGTCATCGCCGAAGGCATCGAAAGTGCCGGCGAACGGGACTTTCTATACGACTGTGGAGTATTTCTGATGCAAGGCTATTGGTTCGCCAGGCCGGCATTCAAAGCTCTGCCCGAGATTGCCGCGCAAGCCTGGGCGACTCATTTTGCGGTTATTGATAGTGAAGACATTTGATCATTTGACGGTTATCGGTCTGCGCGAGTGGGTGGCGCTTCCCGATCTGGGGGTCGCGGGCCTGCGCGCGAAGATCGACACTGGTGCCAGCACCTCCAGCCTGCACGCCACCGACATCGAGCCTTTTGAGCGCGACGGTGAGAAATGGCTGCGTTTCACCGCGCACCTGGGCAGCGTGGTGCAACTGCGTCACCGCCGCTGCGAAGCGCCGCTGGTGACGATGAAAACCATTAAAAGCTCCAACGGCCAGGCGCAGGTGCGCTACGTCATCAGCACGACCCTGGCGCTGGGTGATCGAGTGTGGCGGGTGCAATTCACTCTGGCCTGCCGAAAAAGCATGCGTTACCGCCTGTTACTAGGCTCCAAAGCCCTGATCGACGGCCAATTGGTGGTCAATCCCGGGCTCAAGTACGTTCAAGACAAGCCGGTGTTCCCGGTCTCTACTATTGCTGCCACAGGTGTTGCATGAAGATCGCTGTGCTGTCGCGAAATCCGCGTCTGTATTCCACCCGCCGCCTGGTCGAAGCCGGCACCGAACGTGGCCACGAGATGGTGGTGATCGATACGTTGCGTGCCTATATGAACATTGCCAGTCATAAGCCGCAGATCCACTACCGGGGCAAACCCCTCGAAGGCTTCGATGCGGTGATCCCGCGCATCGGTGCTTCGGTGACGTTCTACGGCTGCGCGGTGCTGCGCCAGTTTGAAATGATGGGCGTGTTTCCCCTCAACGAATCGGTAGCCATTGCCCGTTCCCGGGATAAGTTGCGCTCCCTGCAACTGCTGTCACGCCGCGGTATCGGTTTGCCGGTCACCGGGTTTGCCCACTCCCCTGACGACATTCCCGACCTGATCGAGATGGTCAACGGCGCACCGTTGGTTATCAAGGTACTGGAAGGCACACAAGGCATCGGCGTGGTGCTATGTGAAACAGCCACGGCGGCGGAATCGGTGATCGAGGCGTTCATGGGCCTCAAGCAGAACATCATGGTCCAGGAATACATCAAGGAAGCCGGCGGCGCCGATATCCGTTGCCTGGTGGTGGGTGACAAGGTGATTGCAGCCATGAAGCGCCAGGCCAAGCCCGGTGAGTTTCGCTCCAACCTGCATCGCGGTGGTAGCGCCAGCCTGATCAAGATCACGCCGGAAGAACGCATGACTGCCCTGCGAGCAGCCAAGGTGATGGGCCTGAGCGTCGCGGGCGTGGATATCCTGCGTTCGAATCATGGGCCATTGGTGATGGAAGTGAACTCGTCACCGGGCCTGGAAGGGATTGAAACCACCACCGGCAAGGACGTGGCGGGGATCATCATTCAGCATCTTGAGAAAAACGGTGGACCGAACATGACTCGGACCAAGGGGAAGGGTTAGGAAGGCAGTTACAAGCTGCAAGAAAGAGCTAAACAATATGCTTTTTCTTGCAGCTTGCAGCCTATTACCACCTAGACCGCATCCCGCGGCAACATCAGGCCCAGCGGCAAGCGTACCCGTGCTTCCAAACCGCCGTCAGTGCGGTTGCGTAGCTCAACATTGCCGCCATGCATCGAGGCAATCCGCCGCACAATGGCCAGTCCCAGGCCGGTACCTTTGCCACCACGGGCCCGATCGCCACGGGTGAAGGGATTAAAAATGCCTTCCAGTTCCGCCGGATCAATCCCCGCGCCCCGGTCCATGACACTCAATACTACGTAGGGAGCACTGGTGTCGCCCGATACATAGGCGGCGACTTCGACGTCAGAGCCTGCGTGATTCAAGGCGTTGCCGATCAGGTTATTCAACAACCGTTTCATCGAGACCCGGCGCAATGCGAACGGCTGGATCGGCTCCAGGCGCAGACGCACCTGCTCGCCGTTCTGGTTATACGGCGCCACGACCTCACGCACCAGATCGGTCAGGTCGACCTCTTCCACCACCTCATCACGTCCATCACGGATGAACGCCAGGAACTGATCAAGAATCGCGTCCATGTCTTCGATATCACGGACCATGTCATCGGTAAGGTCCGTGTGGTCGCCCATCAGTTCCAGGGAAAGCCGCAGGCGCGTCAGCGGTGTGCGCAAATCATGGGAAACGCCCGCAAGCATCAGCTCACGTTCTCGACCGGCCTGTTCGACATCTTCGGCCATCTGGTTGAACGCGCTATAGACCTCGGTCATTTCGCTGGGCGTGTCACTGATAGGCAGGCGAACACTGCGCCCCTGCCCCAATTGCCTGGCCGCAAACACCAGCCGTTTGAGCGGCTGGTTGAGCTGGCGCACGAAAATCCACGCCGACGCCGTTGAAAGCAAGCCGATCGCCAGGAACCAACCCAGCACATTCCAGATTTTCTGCCCGCGCAGCGGATGCGGATACAACGGCACTTTCAGCCAGCCATCTCCCAGGCTTGGCGCCCGCACCCAGAGTGCCGGCGAGACATGCATGCGCAGGCGCACTTCGGTGTCCTCGCCCAGTTCGGACTGCATCTGCCGCTGGTAGATTTCGCTGTAGGGCCAATGTTGCTCGCCTTCCGGCACACCGGCGCCGACCACACGGGTGAGCGTCGCCGCCTGGGCGATCTTCTCGCGGTTTTCCGGCTCGGCAGCCCAATACGCACGTAACGTCAGGGCAACCCCATGGCTGTACTGGCGATCCACCAGTACGTCTTCGTTCATCAACAGATAAACCAGGGTCAGCGCCTTGGAAAACAGCACGACAATAAGCACCAGCCAAAGGGTGCGGGAGAAAAAGCTTTGCGGGAACCACAGCGGGGTTTTCATAGGAGACGGCTAGACACCTTGCAGGAACGAGCAACGCTCGCAGAATTGCAGACGCCGGGCATCCCGCCGACCTCATGGGGTCGAAAACCGGAGTGCCCGCATGTGCAAATCATGGATTACTTGGTAGCAGCACCATCCGGCACAAATACGTAGCCCACCCCCCACACCGTCTGGATATAACGTGGCTTGGAAGGATCAGGCTCGATCATCCGGCGCAGACGGGAGATCTGCACGTCGATTGAGCGCTCCAGGGCGTCCCATTCGCGGCCACGGGCCAGATTCATCAACTTGTCACGTGTGAGCGGCTGACGAGCATTCATCACCAGCGCCTTGAGCACCGCGAACTCGCCAGTGGTAAGCATGTGAACTTCGTCGCCACGCTTGAGCTCACGAGTTGCCAGTGACAGCTCGTAGTCACCAAAGCTCACGCTTTCATCTTCGCTGCCCGGAGCACCCGGCACCGGAGCGGCCTGACGGCGCAACACAGCCTTGACCCGAGCCATCAACTCATCGGGGTTGAACGGCTTGGCCAGGTAATCGTCGGCGCCCAGTTCGAGCCCCTTGATGCGGCTCAGCTCGTCACCCTTGGCGGTCAGCATGATGATCGGAATCTGGTTATTGTTGCTGCGCAGGCGTTTGCAGGCCGTCAGGCCGTCTTCGCCAGGCAACATCAGGTCAAGCACGACCAGGTTGAAGACTTCGCGCCCCAGCAGGCGGTCCATCTGTTCAGTGTTCGGCACCGCGCGGGCACGGTAGCCCTTGGAGGTGAAGAACCGCTCCAGCAGGCTGCTCAGCCCCGGATCATCATCAACGATGAGAATTTTTTCGCCTTCAGCAGTTTGTGCAGTGCTGCTCATTAGATGCTCCTCTTATCTCGGCGCGCATTATGGCTTAGCTGCCGTTATACGCACGGTGCGCATTGTTAGCAGATTTTTCTCCTACCACCCGCGAACCTGCGCCCTGCAACCATCGGCGCGATCCCCCCCAAGGCCGGAACGCTGGTTATAATGCGCCGCCCTTGTGCAGGGCAACGATAGATCGTTGCCGATTGCTGCCAGGTTGTTTTTTCATCCATTGTCGTGACTTTTTCGATTTCGAGGGTCAATAGGCTGCCTCTTGACCCAGGCAGCGGCGCCAGTCGGGCCGCTCAACCAGCCTCGCACAGCCTTGTTTTCCGGGCATGCGAGGCTGCTTTCAGACTTTCAGGTGGTTTTATGGACAGCATCAACAGCCGCATCGCCGAGGAACTCGGTGTACGCCCACAACAGGTCGAAGCGGCCGTCGCTCTACTGGATGAAGGCTCCACCGTGCCCTTCATCGCCCGTTACCGTAAAGAAGTGACCGGCAGCCTCGACGATATCCAGTTGCGTCATCTGGAAGAGCGCCTGCGCTACCTGCGAGAACTCGACGAACGGCGTCTGAGCATCCTCGCCAGCATCGAGGAACAGGGCAAGTTGACCCCACAACTCGAGCGCGACATCAAGCTCGCCGACACCAAGACCCGTCTTGAAGACTTGTACCTGCCCTACAAACAGAAGCGCCGCACCAAGGGCCAGATCGCCCTGGAAGCCGGCCTGGGTGAGTTGTCCGACGCTCTGTTCAACGACCCGTCGCTGACCCCGGACGTCGAAGCCGCACGCTTCGTGGATACTGAAAAAGGCGTCGCGGACGTCAAGGCTGCCCTTGAAGGCGCCAAGTACATCCTCATGGAGCGCTTCGCCGAAGACGCCAACCTGCTGGAAAAACTACGCAACTACCTGAAACAAGAAGCCATCCTCAGCGCTCGCGTGATCGCCGGCAAGGAAGAGGAAGGCGCCAAGTTCCGCGACTATTTCGAACACGACGAGCCGCTCAAGAGCATGCCGTCGCACCGTGCACTCGCCATTTTCCGTGGCCGCAACGAAGGTATTCTCAGCTCGGCGCTGAAAGTCGGTGAAGAGTTGCCGGGCACCATGCACCCGTGTGAAGGCATGATCGGTCAACAATTCGGCATCCAGAATCAGAATCGTCCTGCCGACAAGTGGCTGGGCGAAGTCGTGCGCTGGACCTGGAAGGTCAAGCTCTACACCCACCTGGAAACCGACCTGCTCGGCGAATTGCGCGACGGCGCCGAAACCGAAGCAATCAATGTGTTTGCCCATAACCTGCACGACCTGCTGCTGGCCGCGCCGGCCGGTCCGCGCGCCACGCTGGGGCTGGACCCGGGCCTGCGCACCGGTTGCAAGGTCGCCGTGGTCGACGCCACCGGCAAGCTGCTGGACCACGCGACGGTCTACCCCCACGTTCCGCACAACAAGTGGGACCAGACCCTCGCGATCCTAGCCGCCCTGTGCGCCAAGCATGCGGTGGACCTGATCGCCATCGGCAACGGCACCGCCAGCCGCGAGACCGACAAGCTCGCGCAGGAGCTGATCAAAAAATATCCAGGCATGAAGATGACCAAGGTCATGGTTTCCGAGGCAGGCGCTTCGGTGTACTCGGCGTCGGAACTGGCTTCCAGGGAATTCCCGGATCTCGACGTATCGATCCGTGGCGCCGTGTCCATCGCCCGCCGCCTGCAGGACCCACTGGCGGAACTGGTGAAAATCGACCCGAAATCCATCGGTGTCGGCCAATACCAGCACGACGTGTCGCAGCTGAAACTGGCACGCGGCCTGGACGCGGTGGTTGAAGACTGTGTGAACGCCGTCGGTGTCGACGTGAACACCGCATCGGTCGCGTTGCTGGCACGTATTTCCGGCCTCAATGCCACCCTGGCGCAGAACATCGTCGCCCACCGCGACGAAAACGGTGCGTTCAAGACCCGTGCCGCGCTTAAAAAGGTCCCGCGCCTGGGGGAAAAAACCTTTGAACAAGCTGCCGGCTTCTTGCGTGTAATGAACGGTGATAACCCACTGGATGCTTCCGCGGTCCACCCGGAAGCCTATCCGCTGGTACAGCGCATCGCCGCGCAAACCGACCGCGACATTCGCTCGTTGATCGGCGACGCGGCCTTTCTCAAGCGCCTGGACCCAAAACAATACACCGACGAAACCTTCGGCGTACCGACCATCACCGACATCCTCCAGGAGCTTGAAAAGCCTGGCCGCGATCCGCGTCCGGAATTCAAGACCGCCGAATTCCAGGAAGGCGTCGAGGACCTCAAGGACCTGCAACCGGGCATGATCCTTGAAGGCGTGGTGACCAACGTGACCAACTTCGGCGCGTTCGTGGATATCGGCGTGCATCAGGACGGTCTGGTGCATATCTCCGCGCTTTCGGAAAAATTCATCAAGGACCCGCGCGAAGCGGTGAAGGCCGGTGACGTGGTCAAGGTCAAGGTCATGGAAGTCGACATCCCGCGTAAACGCGTCGGGCTGTCGATGCGCATGAGCGACACCCCAGGCGAGAAAGTCGACGGCGCCCGCGGCTCGCGTCCAGGTTCGGCGCCACGCCAGTCCCAAGGCAATGCACCGCGCAAGGAAAGCGCCGCGCCGGCTCCGAGCAACAACGCCATGGCTTCGTTGTTCGCCAATGCCAAACAGCTGAAGAAACGCTGATGGAGCTGCCCACCGGATTGACCCATAGCGCCTTCAGCGAACTGCTCGGCTGCCGTCTGCAACGCCTCGACCAAGGCGTGGCCGAGGTGGCCCTGACCCTGGAGCCGTCACTGCGCAACCGCGCGGGCAAACTCCACGGCGGGGCGATTTTCAGCCTGGTGGACATTGCGATGGGGCTGGCCTGTTCCAGCAGCCATGGCTTTGACCAGCAGAGCGCGACCATCGAGTGCAAGATCAACTACATCCGTGCGGTGGAAGATGGCGATGTACTGTGCATCGCCCGGGTGATTCACCCAGGCCGACGCACGCTGGTGGTCGAAGCTGAGGTGCATCAGGGTGAAAAACTGGTCGCAAAAGCACAAGGCACCTTCGCAGTCCTATAGCTCCCTGTCATCGATTTGAGTTAATTTCGGCGCTGCGAAAGTTGCGCCGGATTTTTCTTCCTGCGCGAGAGCCAGGCGCAAGAACGACGCGGCACTTTCCGAGCGGGTCATTAGGACTCGAAAACCAGGCGATAACGCCAGTTTCCACTTCACCCTTGTAGACCGTCTTGCCCACCCCCATATTGGGGCGACTGACGCGTGAAGGAATCCAACTTGAGCGAACTTCTCAACCGCCGCCTGGCCCTGCTCGGCAAGCACGAACACCTCTCTTTGCTTGAGCAATGCCTGCATGGCATCGAGCGCGAATGCCTGCGCGTCACCGGCGAAGGCCGACTGGCACAAACGCCGCATCCCGAGGCCCTGGGCGCAGCACTGACCCACGAACGGATCACCACCGACTACTCGGAGTCGTTGCTGGAGTTCATCACGCCTGCGCTGGCCAACCCGGCGGACACCCTGAGCAGCCTCGATGAAATCCATCGCTATGCCTACAGCAAGCTCGGCAACGAGTACCTGTGGAGCCCATCGATGCCGTGCCCGCTGCCGGCCGAGGAAGATATTCCGATTGCCTACTACGGCACCTCCAACATCGGGCAGCTCAAGTACGTGTACCGCAAGGGCCTGGCGCTGCGCTACGGCAAGTCCATGCAGTGCATCGCCGGGATCCACTACAACTTTTCCCTGCCGGAAAAGCTCTGGCCGCTGCTTAAGGAAGCCGAAGGTTTTGTCGGTACCGACCGCGACTACCAGTCCACGGCCTATATCGCCCTGATCCGCAATTTCCGGCGCTACAGCTGGCTGCTGATGTACCTGTTCGGTGCCTCGCCAGCGCTGGACGCCGGATTTCTGCGCGGCCGCTCGCATCAGCTCGAACAGTTCGATGCCGACACCCTGTACCTGCCGTACGCCACCAGCCTGCGCATGAGCGACCTGGGTTACCAAAGCAATGCCCAGGCCGGGCTGACGCCTTGCTACAACGATCTGCTCAGCTACACCGACAGCCTGCGCAAAGCGGTGGCGACACCTTATGCGCCTTACGTGGAAGTGGGAACCCACAAGGACGGTGAGTGGATTCAGCTCAACACCAACATCCTGCAGATCGAAAACGAGTACTACTCCAACATCCGCCCCAAGCGCGTGACCTATACCGGCGAACGCCCGATCCAGGCGCTGATGGCCCGTGGCATCCAGTACATCGAAGTGCGCTGCCTGGATATCAACCCGTTCCTGCCGATGGGGATCGATCTGCCCGAATCGCGCTTTCTCGACGCATTCCTGCTGTATTGCGCGCTGAACGACAGCCCGTTGTTTGCCGACAATGAGTGCAACAACGCCACCTCCAACTTCCTCAGCGTGGTCAAGGAAGGTCGGCTCCCGGGCCTGCAGTTGCAGCGTCATGGCCAATCGGTGGACATGAAGGAATGGGCGAGCGAGTTGCTGGAGAAGATTGCCCCGTTGGCGGCGCTGCTCGATGAAAGTCATGGCCTCAACGAACACAGCCAAGCCCTGGATGCGCAACTGGACAAGGTCAAGGACCCGTCCCTGACCCCGTCTGCCCAGGTACTGGCGGCCATGCGCGAACACAAAGAGAGCTTCGCCCAATTCTCCCTGCGCCAGAGCCAGGCACACGCCGATTTCTTCCGCCGTGAACCCTTGCCCGCCGACGAACAAACCCGCTTTGAAGAACTGGCGCGCACATCGCTGGCGCACCAGGCGGAGCTGGAACAGAACGAAGTGGGGGATTTCGATGTGTTTGTCGGGGCTTACCAGGCCAGCATTCTCGCGATCAGCAACTAAGGCCGGCAGACCTGTGGCAAGGGGGCTTGTCTTGTGGCAAAGGGGCCTGTCTTGTGGCGAGGGGGCTTGTCCCCCGTTGGGCTGCGCAGCAGCCCTAAAACCTGCCACCCGGTTGACTGGACGAACGGGGAGACCTTTTTGGGGCTGCTGCGCAGCCCAACGGGGGACAAGCCCCCTCGCCACAGGAGATTTTCAGCCTTGAATGAACGGCGTTTCGGCGAGCCCCTCGCCAAAAAAACCGATGCTTTTAGCGAACCAGATGCAAGAACTGCAAGTGCCGTTCGTACTGGTCAAGGATGTCGTTGATGATCTGCTCCTTGGTGTAGCCCACCAGATCATAGTCCTGGCTGCCCTCGCTCAGGTGCACTTCCGCCCGGTAGTAGCGACGGTTGTTGATCTCTTTTGCGCCCATTCCGCCACGGGCGAAGGACGGCGTGAAGTAGCCGCGCATCTGCACCTGGTAGACGAACGGACGCTCCTCACCATGACCGATCTCCAGACTGACACTGTCGTTGGACGGGTCAGGTTGGGTAACGACGTTAAGGCCTTTCTCGACAAACACCGCTGTCACTTCTTCAATCGCCGGGCGCACGGTGGTTTCGAGGAATCGGTACACCTCATCCCGCGACGGGAAATGCACGGCCTGGCTCAGGCGCTGACGCCAGCCGCCGCGGCCACGGCGCGAAACGGAGACCGGTGCCAACGAATGCAACTGGGCGATCTGCTTCTGGGACTCGAGGTAGAAGGC
Source organism: Pseudomonas mucidolens (assembly GCF_900106045.1). Classification (NCBI taxonomy): domain Bacteria; kingdom Pseudomonadati; phylum Pseudomonadota; class Gammaproteobacteria; order Pseudomonadales; family Pseudomonadaceae; genus Pseudomonas; species Pseudomonas mucidolens. The sequence goes on from NZ_LT629802.1 coordinate 4,667,206, forward strand.
CTTGTGCAGCCCCCACATCATCAACAACAAGATCATCGAGAACGGCAGCGAGGTCAGCACCACCGCCGACTTGAGCGAGTCGATGCTGCCGGAAAACAGCAAGGCGCTGGTCACCAGCGCAGTCATGGCCCCCCAGAACACCCGCAGCCACTTCGGCCCGTCTTCATCCGCATTGCCGCCTTTGGACGACAGGGTGGAAAGCACCACGGTGCCGGAATCGGCCGAGGTGACGAAGAACACGAAGCTGATAAACACCGTGACCGCAATCACGGTCTTGCTCCACGGGTAGGTTTCCAGCAGCAGGTAGAGACTCATCGACGGATCGTCGATGGCCGATTGACCCAACGCAACCATGCCGTGGTTGAGCACCTGGTCGATGGCACTGTTGCCGAAGATCGACATCCAGGCCAGGGTGAAGCCCAGCGGGATCAACAGCACACCGAAGACGAATTCACGGATGGTCCGGCCACGGGAAATGCGCGCAATAAACAGGCCCACGAACGGCGACCATGCGATCCACCAGGCCCAATAAAACACGGTCCAGCCACCGAGCCACTCGCTGGGCTCATTGTAGGCATAGACGTCGAAACTCTTGGTCGGCAAAGCGCCTAGGTAATCTCCGATGTTCTGGATCAGGGTGTTGAGCAAGTGCTGGGTCGGCCCGGCGAACAACACGAACAGCAACAGCGCGCAGGCTAGCAGCATGTTGATATCGGACATCACCCGCACACCCTTGTCGACGCCAGCGACGGCGACGAGGATCGCGGCGCCCATCATCAACGTGATCAGGCCGACCTGGACCCATTGGGTGTGGGCAATGCCAAACAGGTAATCCAGGCCCGAGTTGAGGTGCAGCACCCCAAACCCCATGTCCGCGCCCAGGCCGAACACCGTGGCGATGATACCGAAGCCGTCCACCGCATAGCCGATGGGGCCATTGATGCGCTTGCCGATCAGCGGGTACAGCGCCGAACGCAACGCCAGCGGCAGGTTGTGCCGATAGGCGAAATACGCCAGGGCCATGCCGACAAACGCAAACACCCCCCAGCCGTGCAGGCCCCAGTGCAGAAACAGGATCTGCATGGATTGGCGCGCCGCCTCGGCATTCAGCGCTTCGCCTTGGGGCGGTTGCACCAGATGGGTCAAAGGCTCAGAGACGCAGAAGAAGAACAGCGTGATGCTGATCCCGGCGGCGAACAACATGCCAGCCCAGGACAGGTAACTGAATTCGGGCTCGTCGTGGTCGGCACCGAGTTTGATCTTGCCGTAGCCAGACAACGCGGTGACCACCACGAAGACCAGATACAGGGTCATCGCCAGCATGTAGTACCAGCCGACCGTGTTGGCCGCCCAGTTTTGCGCCGCCAGCAACCAGGCGCCGGCCTGCTCCGGGATCGCGATGACCGTGAGGCCGAACAGCAGGATGAAACTTGCGGCGAAGTAAAACACCGGCGCATTCATGCGCACCAGGCCGCTGGAAGGAATAGACGATGCACTCATGAAAAGCACACCTCGGATGGGGCGGTAAAAAACGGACTCAGCAAAGATAAGCCTCCTGTTGTGACCGGGCAGCGAACCACCGATTTAACTTGAACGAGCGATCAAGTTAAACATGAATAGGCAGTCTGGGACTAATCTCAGAGCCGAGCGGTAGGTCATTCCTACACTAGCTCAAGGACAGCTATGACGTGCGCGGATGACAAACGTTCAGTGCTCGACAGACAAGCCCGAGGCGATCTGTGCCCCAACTGAATATCGACGCTGACAGCCGAATTGACAGTTGCCCCCTGAAAAACGCCTGCCTATAGTCCGCTTATCTCTTAAACACCCGTGCGTAGCCATGATCAAACAACAGCTCGACCGCTTTAATCGTCTGGAACTGCTCGGCGGTGCCACCGCCCTGGAAAAACTCGAACGACTGTCGACCTGGCTGGGGCGCGATATCTACATCAAGCGCGACGACACCACGCCGCTGGCCATGGGCGGTAACAAGCTGCGCAAACTCGAATACCTCGCCGCCGATGCTCTCGCCCAAGGGGCCGACACCCTGATCACCGCTGGCGCTATCCAGTCCAACCACGTGCGCCAGACGGCCGCTCTCGCCGCCAGGCTAGGTCTGGGCTGCGTTGCACTGTTGGAAAACCCCACGGGTACTGAAGACGCCAATTACCTGAGCAACGGCAATCGACTGCTGGTGGAGTTGTTCGACGCCAAGGTCGAATTGGTCGAGAACCTGGACAACGCCGACGAGCAACTCAACGCCCTGGCCGAGCGCTTGCGCAACAACGGCAAAAATCCCTATCTGGTACCGATCGGCGGCTCCAACGCGCTCGGCGCCCTGGGTTATGTCCGCGCGGGCCTGGAGTTGGCCGCGCAGATCGAAAACAGCGGCATTCAATTCGCCGCCGTGGTCCTGGCTTCCGGCAGCGCCGGCACCCACAGCGGCCTGGCGCTGGCATTAAGTGAGGTATTGCCGGACTTGCCAGTGATCGGCGTCACCGTCTCGCGCACCGACGAAGCCCAGCGTCCCAAAGTACAAGGCCTGGCCGAGCGCGCGGCCGAGTTGTTGGGCGTGCAGGTGCCCGACGCGTTCAAGGTGATCTTGTGGGACGAGTACTTCGCCCCGCGTTATGGCGAGCCCAACGCCGGCACCCTGGCCGCGATCAAACTGCTGGCGAGCCAGGAAGGCATGTTGCTGGACCCGGTCTATACCGGCAAAGCCATGGCCGGATTGCTCGACGGCATCGGGCGCCAGGCGTTTGATGACGGCCCGATCATCTTCCTGCACACCGGCGGAGCGCCGGCATTGTTTGCCTACGACTCGGCGTTCTGATGCACCCGACACCCAACCTAAAACCATCACATATTCAGATAAGAAGTATAAAACTGCCTTTATATTATTTTTAAGACTTTAGCCTTCGCCCTATAGTCGCGCTCCCACAGACCGCGGTTTTAGGGCAGGATACGACCACTGCGTCACCTGCTTCGCTCAACATAAAAAACACAGGGGCTTGTCATGACTATTTCTGTACTGCGTCGCACGTTACTGGTTGGCACATTGGGGCTGGCCCTCGGGGCCGGTTTGCTGGGCCAGGCGGTTGCCGGCGAGCAACTGGACAACATCAAGAAAGCCGGCGTGGTCAAGGTCGGCCTGGAAGGCACCTATCCACCGTTCAGCTTCGTGGACGAAAGCGGCAAGCTCAGCGGCTTTGAGGTCGAGCTGTCCGAAGCCCTGGCCAAGGAGCTGGGCGTCAAGATCAAGCTACAAGCCACGCCGTGGGACGGCATCCTCGCAGCGCTGGAATCCAAGCGTCTGGACGCGGTGGTCAACCAGGTGACCATCTCCGAGGAGCGCAAGAAGAAGTATGACTTCTCCCAGCCTTACACCGTCCCCGGGATCCAGGCGCTGACCCTGAAGGACAACGTCGACAGCATCAAGACCGCCGACGATCTGGCGGGCAAGAAAGTCGGGGTCGGCCTGGGCACCAACTACGAACAATGGCTCAAGGACAACGCACCGAAAGCCATCATCAAGACCTACAACGATGACCCCACCAAATTCCAGGACCTGCGCATCGGCCGCATCGATGCCATTCTGATCGACCGCCTGGCGGCGCTGGAATACGCCAAGAAAGCCCAGGACACCGCTGCCGCCGGCGAACCGTTCTCACGTCAGGAAGCCGGTGTGGCCTTGCGCAAGGGCGAGCCTGAATTGCTCGACGCGGTGAACAAGGCCCTCGACAAACTGCGCGCCGACGGCACCTTGAAGAAGTTGTCCGAAAAATACTTCAACGCTGACGTCACTCAATAATGGAAACAGGTTTCCAACTCGCGCTCGACTCCGCGCCCTTTCTGCTCAAGGGCGCGTACTACACAGTGATTCTTAGCCTCGGCGGGATGTTTTTCGGCTCGCTGCTGGGCTTTGGCCTGGCCTTGATGCGCCTGTCGCGCTTCAAGTTACTGAGTTGGGTCGCCCGGGTCTATGTGTCGTTCTTTCGTGGCACGCCGTTGCTGGTGCAACTGTTCCTGATCTACTACGGTTTGCCGCAAGTCGGCATCGAACTGGATCCGATACCGGCAGCGATGATTGGCTTTTCGCTGAACATGGCTGCCTACGCCTGTGAAATCCTGCGTGCCGCCATCGGTTCGATCGAGCGCGGCCAGTGGGAAGCCGCCGCCAGTATCGGCATGACCCGCGCGCAGACCTTGCGCCGGGCCATCCTGCCGCAGGCCATGCGCACCGCCTTGCCGCCGTTGGGCAACAGCTTTATTTCGCTGGTCAAGGACACCGCGTTGGCCGCCACTATCCAGGTGCCCGAGCTGTTCCGCCAGGCGCAATTGGTCTCGGCCCGAACCTTCGAAATTTTCACCATGTATCTGTCCGCCGCGCTGATTTACTGGGTGCTCGCCAGCGTCCTCGCGCACTTGCAGAACCGGCTGGAAGCACGGGTCAATCGCCATGACCAGGAGTCTTGAAGCATGATCGTGGTTGAAAAGCTGACCAAGCAATTCAAGGGGCAGGTGGTACTCAACGGGATTGATCTGGAAGTGAAGGAAGGCGAAGTCGTCGCCATCATCGGCCCCAGCGGTTCCGGCAAGACCACCTTCCTGCGTTGCCTGAACTTCCTCGAAGAACCGACCAGCGGCCGGATCAAGGTCGGGGATATCGAGATCGACGGCAGCCGCCCTCTCAGCCAGCAACAAAGCCTGGTACGGCGCCTGCGCCAGCATGTGGGTTTTGTGTTCCAGAGTTTTAACCTGTTCCCCCATCGCACCGCGTTGGAGAACGTCATCGAAGGTCCGCTGGTGGTCAAGAAGATGCCGCGCGACAGCGCCGTGACACTGGGCCGTTCATTGCTGGCCAAGGTCGGTCTCGCGGGCAAGGAAGACGCCTACCCGAGACGCCTTTCCGGTGGTCAGCAGCAACGGGTCGCGATTGCTCGCGCCCTGGCGATGGAACCGGAAGTGATTCTGTTCGACGAACCCACCTCGGCCCTCGATCCGGAGCTGGTGGGCGAAGTGTTGGCGACCATTCGCAGCCTGGCTGAAGAAAATCGCACCATGGTCATCGTCACCCACGAGATGGGTTTTGCGCGGGACGTGGCCAACCGGGTGATTTTCTTCGACAAGGGCGTGATCGTCGAGCAAGGTGAAGCCAAAGCGTTGTTTGCCAACCCCAAGGAAGAACGCACGCGGCAGTTCCTGAGCAAGTTCCTTACCCATTAAGGCTCCGTCCTCGTCCCCTGTAGGCAGCGTGCATCACTCACGCTCCTACAGGGGCCGGCCTCATCCGCTGAGTAAAGCGCCCCACCAACCCCGCCTTTCAAGCCCTCGCCCAGTAAGACCCTTCTGAATAATCCCAAACCCGCCGTTTAGCCTTTTGCCGCCATTGACGCTCCCTGGCCAACCCTCTTATCTAACGTCCTGAGGATTGGATCCTATTCCGGCTTTTCACAAAAATCGTGCTTGCGAACGGCTGCGCCTGACGTGCCTGCGGTTCGGAACGATTGCTGCTGGCTGCATCAAGGAGATTATTTATGACGCGCATTTCAACCCCGGCGATGCTTGCCGCACCCACCCTACCCCAGGCCCATCGGCATGGCATCAATGCCTTTGCCGCCAGCCGCCTGCTGGTCGATATCGCGCCTTACCCGAACATGGGCAAAGGCGATCTGATCGAGTTGTTCTGGAACAACTGCTTTGCCGCCTCCAGATGCCTGCAGGCCACGGATATCGGCCTTTCCAGTCACCTGCGGGTACCGCAGAGCTTTGTCCAGAATGGCACCGCGCGCCTGCATTACCGAGTCATGCAAGTGGGTCGTGGAGCGGCGCGGTCGGCCATTACCCGGGTGCAGGTCAAGACCGATTATCCCGGTGGCCAGCCGTCAGCCCTGTGCGGCGAAGAAAACCAGAACCTGGCGCCCGTCGTCCTCCCCGAAATGATCCGTCGTCACGGCGTCAACAGCCGGCAGATTCGTCGTGGCGTGCCCTTGGTCATCGAGCCCTACCTGAACATGGCCGCGGGTGACGACATCACCCTGCGCTGGGGCGATTCTCGCCTGGACCTGCCGAGAATCCAGGCCCGCGATGTCAGTCACCGAGTGCACGTCTGGGTGCCGCCCGCGCTGATTCAAGAGGCCGGGGCTGATCACCGGCTGGACGTCACCTACTGCATTCTCGATCGGGTCGGTAACAATTCACGCTGGGCGCCCGGGCTCACCCTAATGCTGTTCAGTTAGGTTTTTGTAGGAGCGAGGGGGGCGCCTAGCCCTTGCTCGCGAAGAACTCATAGGCGCCGGGTTTATCCGGGAAACACGCGTTATCGTTAACGTTTTTCGCGAGCAAGCTAGCTCCTACACTGGACGCTATTTGCTTGCCCAGGCTCAGCCTGTGAACCTGGGTAACAGACCTTCTATTCATATTCCTAAAAGTTAGTTCATTTATAAAATAAACATCATTAAGGTATATAAACCGGACCACCGGACATTCATGACTTTAGCGTTTCAACGAATGTGAGGTAGGTATGGTCAGCGTTACCCCGGTGTTTCATGCCAGGGCATCCAGTGCAGCCCAGGAGCAGCATTGATGTCCAATCTGGCAAAGCCTCCCTTCCAGAGTGATCTGGACATCGCCCCGCCCTTGTTGCCCGCCCAAGTGCTGTGCAACGACGCCCAGGCCCTCGACGCCGCCCACGCGCTTGCCAAGGCCGCTCGCCTGCAAGCCGGGCTGCGCGACCAGCAACGCCGATTACCCTGGGCCGAAATCGAGCAGTTCAGCCGCAGCGGCCTGGGCAGTATTTCCATCCCCCGCGAGTACGGCGGCCCGCAAGTGTCGTTCGTGACCCTGGCCGAAGTGTTCGCCATTATCAGCGCGGCCGACCCGGCCCTGGGGCAAATCCCGCAGAACCACTTCGGCATCCTGCACGGGCTGCAAAGCGCCGCCAGCGAAGCGCAGAAGAAGGTGCTGTTTCAACGTGTCCTGGACGGCTGGCGCATCGGCAATGCCGGCCCGGAGCGCGGAACCAAAAACACTCTGGAATTGAAAGCGCGGATCACCCGCGACGGTGACGACTTCATCCTCAACGGCCAGAAGTTCTATTCCACCGGTGCGCTGTTTGCACATTGGGTAGCGGTCAAGGCATTGAACGATGACGGTCAGCAAGTCATGGCATTTGTACAGCGTGGCAGCCACGGGCTGCGCATTGTCGATGACTGGTCGGGCTTTGGCCAACGCACCACCGCCAGCGGCACCGTGCTGCTGAACAATGTCCCGGTGGCTGCCGACCTGGTCGTGGAAAACTGGCGCCTGGGCCAGGTCCCGAACATTCAGGGCGCGGTATCACAATTGATCCAGGCCGCGATCGACGTCGGCATCGCCCAGGGCGCGCTCGAGGATACCCAGCGTTTTGTACGCGAACACTCACGACCGTGGATCGATGCCAAGGTCGAACGCGCCAGTGATGATCCCTATGTGATCGCCGACATCGGCAAACTGCACATCGAATTGCACGCCGCGCAAGCGCTACTGCGCAAAGCCGGCCAGGTCCTGGACCACATCAGCGCCGCGCCCATCACCGAACAGTCAGCCGCACACGCCTCGATTGCCGTCGCACATGCCAAGGTGCTGACCACCGAGGTCTCGTTGCTGGTCAGCGAAAAACTCTTCGAGCTGGCCGGCAGCCGCGCCACCCTCGCCGAATTCAATTTCGATCGACACTGGCGCAACGCACGTGTCCACACCCTGCATGACCCGGTGCGCTGGAAGTATCACGCCATCGGCGCCTGGCACCTCAACGGCAAGTTGCCGGCACGGCATTCCTGGATCTGACGACCCGCCCCCTGGAGAACAACATGACACGCTCTCAAGCCGTCGCGGTCATCACCAGCGATGAACACGCCTTGATAATCGCCAGCGACCTGGCCGAAGACCTGCGGCGCGACAGCGCCTTGCGCGACCGCGAGCGGCGCCTGCCGCTGCCGGAGCTGGAGGTATTTTCCCGCTCCGGCCTGTGGGGCATCAGCGTACCCAAGGCCTACGGCGGCGCCGGTGTATCGAATGTCACCCTGGCCAAGGTCATTGCGCTGATCGCTCAAGCCGATGCGTCACTGGGACAGATACCGCAAAACCATTTTTATGCCCTGGAAGTACTGCGGGTGAACGGCAGCCCTGCGCAACAACAACGCCTGTACGCCGAAGTACTGGCCGGCCAACGCTTCGGCAACGCCCTGGCGGAACTGGGCACCAAAACCGCTCACGAGCGCATCACCCAGCTGACCCGCGACGGCGACGGATTTCGCATCAGCGGCCGCAAGTTCTACGCCACCGGCGCGCTCTACGCGCAGCGGATCCCGACCTCGGTGGTGGATGAACACGGCGTGCAGCACCTGGCCTTCGTCCCGCGCGAAAGCCTGGGCCTGACGGTGATCGACGACTGGAGCGGCTTCGGCCAACGCACCACCGGCAGCGGTTCGGTGGTGTTCGACAACGTGTGGGTCGCGGCCTCTGACGTGGTCCCGTTTCAAAGCGCGTTTGAACGCCCGACGCCGGTCGGTCCGCTGGCACAAATACTTCATGCGGCCATCGACACCGGTATCGCTCGCGCGGCGTTCGAGGACGCCTTGCATTTCGTGCGCACCAAGACCCGACCCTGGATCGATGCGGGCAACGACACGGCCAGCGAAGACCCGCTGACCCTGAAAAGCTTTGGTCACCTGAGCAGCCGCCTGCACGCCAGCGAAGCCCTGCTGGAGCGTGCCGGTGAATACCTCGACCGCACCCAGGCCGATCCTCATGCCGCCTCCGTTGCCGCCGCGTCCATCGCCGTGGCCGAGGCCCGCGCCCTGAGCACCGAAATATCCCTGGCGGCCGGCAGCACCTTGTTTGAACTCGCCGGCAGCCAGGCCACCCTCGCCGAACACGGCCTGGACCGGCACTGGCGCAACGCGCGGGTGCACACCCTGCACGACCCGGTGCGCTGGAAGTACCACGCGGTGGGCAATTACTACCTCAACCATGAAAATCCGCCACTGCGAGGGACGATTTGATGCGCCAGGCTGTGCCCCCCAAGAAGAAAATCCTGCTCAATGCCTTCAACATGAACTGCATCGGGCACATCAACCATGGACTGTGGACCCATCCTCGCGACACCTCGACCCAGTACAAGAACCTCGAATACTGGGTCGAGCTGGCACAGTTGCTGGAGCGCGGGCTGTTCGACGGGTTGTTTATCGCCGATATCGTCGGCGTATACGACGTCTACCAGAATGCTGTCGACGTGCCGCTCAAGGAGTCAATCCAATTACCGGTCAACGACCCGCTGCTACTGGTCTCGGCCATGGCCGCCGCCACCCGCAATCTTGGCTTCGGCCTGACCGCCAATCTCAGCTATGAACCGCCGTATCTGTTCGCCCGGCGCATGTCGACCCTCGATCACCTGAGTCGTGGCCGGGTGGGTTGGAACATCGTCACCGGCTACCTGGACAGTGCGGCCAAGGCCATGGGCCTGCGCGAGCAAGTCGAACATGACCGACGCTATGACCAGGCCGACGAGTACCTGCAGGTGCTGTACAAACTCTGGGAAGGCAGTTGGGAGGACGACGCGGTGCTCAACGATCCGCAAGCGCGGGTCTACGCGCAGCCGAATAAAGTCCACAAGATCGAGCATCAGGGTGAGTTCTATCAGGTCGAGGGCTATCACCTCTGCGAACCGTCTCCACAACGCACGCCCGTGCTGTTCCAGGCCGGCAGCTCGGAGCGCGGCCTGCTGTTCGCCGGCCGGCATGCCGAGTGCGTGTTTATCAGTGGACAGAACAAAGCCGCCACCAAGCTTCAGGTCGACAAGGTCCGCGCCAGCGCGGTGCAAGACGGCCGCAACGCGGACGACATCAAGGTATTCATGGGCCTCAACGTGATCGTCGGTGCCACCGAAGAACTGGCCTGGGCCAAGCACGCCGAGTACCTGAGCTACGCCAGCGCCGAGGCCGGCGTGGCGCATTTCAGCGCATCGACCGGGATTGATTTTTTCCAATACGAACTGGACGAACCGATCCAGTACGTGAAGAGCAACGCCATCCAGTCAGCCACCAAGACCCTGCAGGAAAACGACTGGACGCGCCGCAAATTACTTGAACAACACGCCCTCGGTGGTCGCTATATCACCCTGGTCGGCTCGCCCGAGCAGGTGGCCGACGAACTCGAATCCTGGATCAACGAAACCGGGCTGGATGGCTTCAACCTGACGCGCATGGTGACCCCGGAAAGCTATGTGGATTTTATCGACTGGGTGATTCCCGAGTTGCAGCGGCGAGGCTCCTACAAGACCGCGTATGAAGGCGGAACCCTGCGCGAAAAAATCTTTACGCGTGATGCGCATTTACCCCAACAACACACCGGCGCCACCTACCGCCACCCTTGACTGGACATTTATGATGAAAAAAACCTCGCTCGCCCTCCCAGTCAAGGCACTGGCCCTGACCCTCGGTCTGTACTGCCCGACGCTGTTTGCCGCCGACGCGCCGCTGAAAGTCGGCACCACCGCGGCCTTCGCGATTCCCCTGGAAGCCGCCGTCGAAGAAGCCGACAAACAAGGCTTGAAAGTCGAGCTGGTGGAGTTCACCGATTGGATCGCGCCGAATGTCAGCCTGGCCGCCGGCGATATCGATGTGAACTACTTCCAACACATTCCTTTCCTGGAAAACGCCAAGGCGGCGGCCGGCTTTGATCTGGTGCCGTTCGCACCCGGCATCATCAACAACGTCGGCCTGTACTCGAAAAAATACAAACGTTTCGCCGAGCTGCCCGAGGGTGCCAGCGTGGCGATTGCCAACGACCCGATCAACAGCGGTCGCGGCCTGCAACTGCTGGCCAAGGCCGGCCTGATCAGTCTCAAGCCAGGCGTGGGCTACAAGGCCACTGAAGAGGACATCACCGCCAACCCCAGACACCTCAAGATCCTGCAAGTGGAAGCGGTGCAACTGGTGCGGGCCTATGACGACGCCGATCTGGTGCAGGGTTACCCGGCGTATATCCGCCTGTCCAAAACCTTCGATGCCGAGTCGGCGCTGCTGTTCGACGGCATCGACTACAAGGAATACGTGATCCAGTTCGTGATCCAGCCGACCCGCAAGACCGACCCCAGGCTGATCAAGTTCGTCGACATTTATCAGCACTCGCCGGTGGTGCGCGCGGCCCTGGATAAGTCCCTCGGCAAACTCTACCAAGTCGGCTGGGAAGGTTGAACATGAGTACTGTCAACGCCCGATTGCGCGACCTCGGCACACCACCCTGGGAGGCGCAGCAGATCGCGCTGCATCCCGAGCTGAACCGCGCCCATGTGCGCTTTATCAACCTCGGTAAAACCTATGACGGTACGGTACATGCCCTGCAAGACATCGACCTGGCGATCCAGCACGGAGAAGTGTTCGGCATCATCGGCCGCAGCGGTGCCGGCAAGTCATCGCTGATCCGTACCATTAACCGTCTGGAGCGACCCAGCAGTGGCCGGGTGCTGATCGATCAAGTGGATATCGGCGACTTCGATGAAGACCGCCTGGTGGCGCTGCGTCGGCGCATAGGCATGATCTTCCAGCACTTCAACCTGATGTCGGCCAAGACCGTATGGCAGAACGTCGAGTTGCCCCTCAAGGTCGCCGGCGTACCCAAGGCGCAGCGTCAGCAAAAGGTCCGCGAGTTGCTGCAACTGGTGGGTCTGCAGAACAAGCACCAGACCTATCCCGCGCAGTTGTCCGGTGGGCAAAAGCAACGCGTCGGCATCGCCCGTGCATTGGTCCACGACCCGCAGATCCTGCTGTGCGACGAAGCCACTTCGGCGCTCGACCCGCAAACCACGCAATCGATCCTCGGCTTGCTGCGTGAGATCAACCAGCGCCTGGGCCTGACCATTGTGCTGATCACCCACGAGATGGCGGTCATCCGCGAGATTTGCCACCGCGTGGTGGTTCTGGAACACGGACGGATTGTCGAGCAAGGCCCCGTCTGGGAAGTATTTGGCAACCCCCGGCATGCAGTCAGTAAAACCCTGTTGGCACCGCTGCAACATGGCTTGCCGGAGGAACTGCAAGGTCGCTTGCAACCCACGCCAAGCGGGGCGGATGCGGCCGTGGTGCTGCGCTTGCAGTTCACCGGCAGCAGCGAAGACGAACCGGATCTGGGCGCATTGATCGGCGCCCTCGACGGGCGTGTACGGTTACTGCAAGGCGGGGTCGAGCGCATCCAGGGCCACGCCTTGGGACAACTGCTGCTGGCGGTCAGCGGCTCGTCTCTGGACGCCGAAGCACTGCGCGCCCGTGCGTTGCGCTGGGCACAACAGGTCGAGGTACTGGGTTATGTGGTTTGAGCGTTTAGTGCAGGGCCTCATCGACACCTTGTTGATGGTCGGCGTGTCGTCAGTGATCGCCCTGTTGGTGGGCGTCCCGCTGGCGGTATTGCTGGTCACCAGCGACAAGGCCGGAATCTTCCAGGCGCCCACGCTGAATCAGGCGCTGGGGGCATTCGTCAATCTGTTCCGCTCGATTCCCTTTCTGATTCTAATGGTCGCGTTGATCCCGTTCACCCGGCTGATCGTCGGTACCACCTACGGTGTGTGGGCCGCCGTGGTGCCGCTGACTATCGCCGCCACGCCGTTCTTTGCGCGAATCGCCGAGGTCAGCCTGCGGGAAGTCGACCACGGCTTGATCGAGGCCGCGCAAGCCATGGGCTGTCGCCGCTGGCACATTGTCTGGCACGTGCTGCTGCCCGAAGCGCTGCCAGGGATTGTCGGCGGGTTCACCATCACCCTGGTGACCCTGATCAACTCCTCGGCGATGGCCGGCGCGATTGGTGCCGGCGGCCTGGGGGATATTGCCTACCGCTATGGTTACCAGCGTTTTGACAGCCAGGTCATGCTGAGCGTGATTGTGTTGCTGGTGATCCTGGTGGCGGTGATTCAGTTGGGCGGGGATCGGTTGGCCCGGGTACTGAACAAACGCTGAAAGTCCGGAAGCACTCTTGTGGTGAGCGGGCTTGTCCCGCGTTGGGCTGCGCAGCAGCCCTCAAACCTGCCATCCCGGTTTGACTGGATCAACCGGGAGGATTTTTTGGGGCTGCTGCGCAGCCCAACGGGGGACAAGCCCCCTCGCCACAGGACAAGCCTCGCCACAGGAGGGTGTTTGTGGCACGTGCTGCTGCCCGACGCGCTGCCGGGGATTGTCGGCGCGATTGGTGCCGGCGGCCTGGGGGATATTGCCTACCGCTATGGTTATCAGCGTTTTGACAGCCAGGTCATGCTGAGCGTGATTGTGTTGCTGGTGATCCTGGTGGCGGTGATTCAGTTGGGCGGGGATCGGTTGGCCCGGGTACTGAACAAACGCTGAAAGGCCGGAAGCACTCTTGTGGTGAGCGGGCTTGCCCCGCGTTGGGCTGCGCAGCAGCCCTCAAACCTGCCATCCCGGTTTGACTGGATCAACCGGGAGACCTTTTGGGGGCTGCTGCGCAGCCCAACGGGGGACAAGCCCCCTCGCCACAGGACAAACCCCCTAGACACAGGACAAGCTTCGCCACAGGAGGGTGCTTGGTACGTTCGCCACAGGGTATATTCGGTTATTTCCACGCTTGGTATTGCCCGCATGACTCTGCGACCCGACGACCTCGATCGAATCACCGCCACGACGCTCGGCCATTACAACCAGGTGGCCGAGGATTTTCGTGCCGGCACCCGTGATCACGATGTGAGCCAGAATATCGACGCGCTGTTGCGGCATATCCAGGGCTCGGCGCCGTTTACCGTGCTGGATTTCGGTTGTGGGCCGGGGCGGGATTTGCAGACCTTCACTCGTCTGGGACATATCGCGGTGGGGCTGGACGGCTCCGAGCGTTTCGCGCAGATGGCGCGCGAAGACAGTGGCTGCGAGGTGTTGCAACAAGATTTCCTGAAGCTCGATCTGCCCGTCGAACGCTTCGATGGCATCTTCGCCAACGCGGTGCTGTTTCATATTCCCGGGCAGGAATTGCCGCGCATTCTCAAACAGCTTTACGCGGCACTGAAACCCGCTGGCGTGTTGTTCAGTTCCAACCCCAGGGGCGAGAACCAGGAAGGCTGGAATGGGCCCCGGTATGGTGCCTACCATGACCTGCAGGCCTGGCAGGCGCTACTCGCCGCCGCCGGGTTCGACGAACTGGAACACTATTATCGACCCGCCGGTTTGCCACGGGAACAGCAGCCCTGGCTGGCCAGTGTCTGGCGCAAACCAAAGACCGCATGATCCCGTGGCAGGTGTGAATCAGTCGGCGTTCTGCGGCTCCCGAATCTTGTACCAGGCCACATACAGCGCGGGCAAAAACAACAGTGTCAGCAGGGTGGCGATAATGATCCCGCCGATCATCGCGTAGGCCATCGGCCCCCAGAAGACTTCCCGGGCGATGGGGATCATGCCCAGGCTGGCCGCCGCCGCGGTCAGCAGAATCGGCCGGCGCCGATGCTCGGTGGCTTGCACCACCGCATCCCACGGCGCATAGCCATCCTGTTCGTAAGCATCGATCTGCGTCACCAGGATCACCGAGTTGCGGATGATGATGCCGATCAGCGCGAGAATCCCGAGGATCGCCACAAAGCCCATGGGCGTACCCGTGGGAATCAACGCCAGCACCACGCCGATCAGCCCCAGCGGTGCAACACTGGCCACCAGGAACATCTTCTGCACGCTGTGCAACTGGATCATCAGAAAGGTCGCCATCAAAAACAGCATCAACGGCACCACGCGGGCAATCGGACCCTGGGCCTTGCCGCTTTCTTCCACGGTGCCGCCGGTGGCGACTTCGTAGCCCACCGGCAGGCCAGCGCTGAACTTGTCGATCTCGGGCTTGAGTTGCTTGACCAGATCCGTCGGCTGCATGTCATCGCGCACGGCGGCCTTGATGGTGATGGTCGGTTTGCGATCGCGCCGCCATACCAACGGCTGTTCCAGCTCATAACCCACGGCGGCGAACGCCAGCAGCGGAATCGAGGTTCCGCTCGGGGTGACGATCTGCAAGTTCTGCAGGGTTTCCGGCGTCCCCCGCTCGGCATCTTCGGCACGGCCCACCACGTTGATCAGGTAGATATCGTCGTTGACCTGGGTCACCGCCGCGCCACTGACCACGCTGTTCAGCAACTGCGCCACGTCTTCGGAGGACAGCCCCAGCTGTCGCGCCTTGTCCTGGGCGATATCGATGCGCAGGACTTTGCCCGGCTCATTCCAGTCGTAGATGATCTCCCCCAGGTGGCTGTTGTTATCCAGCAAGGTCGCCAGCTCAATCGCGTGTCTACGCACTTGGTTGATGTCCTTGCCAGACACCCGGTACTGGATCGGGCGTCCCACCGGCGGGCCCATTTCCAGCGGCTGGACAAAACTGCCCACCCCGACGAAGTCATCCCGCAGACGCTTTTGCAGGCGTTCGATCAGGGCGCCGCGCTCTTCCAGGCCTTTGCTGACAATCACTAACTGCGCGTAGTACGGGTTCTCCAGTTGCTGATCCAGCGGCAGGTAGAAACGAATCGCACCCTGGCCGATATAGGTGCTCCAACGGGCAATGTCCGGGTCATCCTTGATGATCGCTTCAAGACGATCCACCGCCTTGCGGGTTTCATTGATCGAAGCGTTTTGCGGCAGGTTGAGATCGACGAGGATCTCCGGGCGGTCCGAAGACGGGAAAAACTGGTTCTGCACAAACTGCATGGAAAACACCGACGCCACAAACAGCAATACGGTGATGCCAATTGCCCACCAACGGTTGCGCATGGCCCACAGCATCCCGCCGTTAAAAGCCCGGCCAACACGTCCCGGTTCCTCGTCGTGGGGTTTGACCTTGCTGCTGAGGATGTGCACGCCAATCACCGGCGCAAACAACACCGCCACCACCCACGACACCAGCATCGCCACGGCAATCACCGCGAACAGGGTGAAGGTGTACTCGCCCGCCGAGCTGGCGTTCAAGCCGATAGGCACGAAACCGGCCACTGTCACCAGCGTACCAGTCAACATCGGGAACGCGGTGGACGTGTAGGCATACGTCGCCGCCTGCTCCTTGGTTTCGCCTTTTTCCAGGCGCGTGATCATCATTTCCACGGTGATCATCGCGTCGTCCACCAGCAGGCCCAAGGCGATGATCAAGGCGCCCAGCGATACCCGCTGCATGGTGATGCCGCTGTATTCCATAAATACAAATACCAGCGCCAGCACCAACGGGATGGAACACGCGACCACCAATCCGGCACGCAGGCCGAGGCTGATAAAACTCACCACCAAGACGATGATGACCGCTTCGAACAGCGCGCTGGTGAAGCCACCGACGGCCTCTTCCACCACTTCCGCCTGATCGGAGACCTTATGCACCCCGACGCCTACCGGCAGATCGGCGGTCAGGTCGTCCATGCGCTGGTGCAGCGCCTGGCCGAACTCCTGGATGTTGCCGCCCTTTTGCATGGCGATGGCCAGGCCAATCGCCTGTTTGCCATTGAAGCGAAACATCGGCCGCGCCGGGTCGACATAGCCCCGCGTGATATCGGCGATATCCGCCAGGCGGTAGAAGCGGTCATTGAGTCGCAGGTTGACGTTGGCCAGGTCTTTTTCCGAGGCGAACTGTCCGGAGGTGCGCACGGAAATCCGCTCCGGCCCGGCCTCGATCACCCCGGCCGGCGTCACTGCGTTTTGCGCTTGCAGGCTCTGTACCACTTGCCGCTGGTCAATGCCCAGGGCCGCCAGTTTGCGCGTGGAAAAATTCAGGTAAATCACTTCGTCCTGCTGGCCGATCATCTCGACCTTGCCCAACCCCGGCACCGCCCGAATCTCGGCCCGCACCTGCTCGACATAGTCGCGCAGCTGGCGCATCGACAGACCGTCGGCGGTAAAGGCGTACACCGAGCCGAACACGTCACCGAACTCATCGTTGAACGCCGGTCCTTGCAACCCTTGGGGGAAGCTGCCGCGAATGTCATCGATCTTCTTGCGCACCTGGTACCAGATCCCGGGAATGTCCTTGGCGCTGGTGGTGTCGCGCAGGAACACGAACACCGTGGACTCACCGGGTCGGGTGTAGCTTTTCACGTAGTCAAGGGAGTCGAGTTCTTCGAGTTTTTTCTCGATGCGGTCGGTGACTTGCTTGAGGGTTTCCTCCTGGGTCGCGCCAGGCCAGCGCGTCTGGATCACCATGGTCTTGATGGTGAAGGAAGGATCTTCCTCGCGACCCAGATTCATGTAGGAGAACACGCCCATCAGCAGCGCGACGAACATCAGGAACCAGACGAAGGACTGATGCTTGAGGGCCCAGTCGGATAAGTTGAAACTCCCTTTCATCGCGCGCTGTCCTCATCGATTTTGACTTTTTGCCCGGGCTTCAGGCTGTTGACGCCAGCACTGACCACGCGCTCGCCGGGCTGGACACCGCCCTCCAGCAAGACATGCTGTTCATCGCGGCTGACAAGGCTGACATCGCGGGGCTGTACGGTCTGGTTCTGCAGGTCAATCACCCAGATGCGGGTCTTGCCGTCGACTTCCTGTATCGCGCTGAGGGGCAACTCGATACGCGGCGCGATGGCCGAACTCAAGGTCACGCTGATCGCCGTGCCCAGACGGAAGGCCGCGGGAGGCTCGGCCAGGGTCAGGCGGGCGCGACGGGTACGCGTGGCGCTTTGGGCCTGGGGTTCGACTTCGCGCACGATGGCGGTGGTGTTGACCTCGGGATCCAACTGCGCGGCCACGTGAAACACCACGTCTGGCGGCAAGCGCTCGGCGAGGCCGGCGGGCAGATCAATCACCGCTTCCTTGATGTCCGGACGCGCCAGCGTCACCACTTGCTGGCCGGCGCTGACCACTTGGCCAGCCTCGGCATTCCAGGCCGTGACAATGCCGGCATGGTCGGTGTGCAATTCGGCGTAATTGAGCTGGTCCCTGGCCTGATCGACGGCAGCCTTGGCTTGATCGAGGGAGGCCTGGGTAGTTTTCAGGTCGGTCTGGGCCAGATCCAGTTGCGCCTGGGCGCCGACGCCACGGTCGAACAGCGCTTGCTGGCGCCGCGCATTGGCCTGGGCATTGATCCATTGCGCCTGGACACGGGCCAGGTCGCCCTGGGCCGCACGCAGCTGGTTCTGTTGGTCAGTGGGGTCGAGCACCGCCAGCAAGGCGCCCTTTTCCACTTCGGCGCCAACGTCCACGGCGCGCCGAGCGATGCGGCCCGGCACACGGAACCCCAGGTTGCTTTCGTAGCGAGCCTGGATGGTGCCAGCGAAACGCCCGAGGTTTTCCTGATCTTCTGACGTCACTTCAATCGAGAGCACCGGGCGCACCGGCTCCGGAGCCGGTTCTTCCTTGGAACAGGCGATCAGCGCCAGGCTGGTAACGAGTATCAGCGTCAGCTGCTTCATGGCTGCACTCCCTTGGCCTGGGCTGGATCCGGCGGTTGGGCGATCTCTACCTGCATGCCGGGGTGCAGTAATTGTCCACCGGCCACCACGACTTTTTCGCCGCCCTCGAGGCCGTCACTGATGATCACCTTGCCGGTCAGGTAACGGGCCACGGTGACCCTGTGCAATTGAGCCTTGCCGTCGGCGTCCACCAGCCACACGGCAGGCTTTGGCTCCTTGAGGTCCTTGGTGAGGGCCGCCCAGGGCAACTCAATGCTGCGTTTGGCCGGCCCGTTGGCCGTGGCGCTGACCACCGAGCCCAGTTGCATGCCCTTGGGCAAGTCGTCCAGCGCGATCTTCACCTGCACCGTGCCGCTGTTGGTGGCCACGGCCGGGGTTACTTCACGTACCCGGCCCACGGCCTTGACGGTCGGCTTATCCAGCAGGCTGACGGTGATCGGCAGGTCGGCCGGCGGTTCCATCAATAACGCTTCATAGACGTTGAACACCGCGTCACGCGCACCATCACGAGCCAGGCTGAAAATCGGCACGGTGGCCTGCACCACTTGGCCGACTTCCGCCTGGCGCGCGGTAATCACGCCCGGCGCATCCGCGACCAAGGCGGTGTAGCCCAATTGCTCGCGAGCATTGGCCAGTTGCGCCTGGGCGGCCGCCAGCGCGCTTTGGCTGCTGCGCAATGCGGCTTGGGCCGAGTCGTACTCGCTGCGACTGGTATAGCCCTTGGGCAAGAGTTTTTCCTGGCGCACAAAAGCCGCGGCGGTCTGTTTGACTCGTGCCTGTTCCGCCACCACTTGAGCCTGGGCGGAATTGACGTTGGTCTGCAAATCCTTGGGATCAAGCTTGGCCAGCACTTGATTGGCAGTCACGCGGTCGCCGACATCGACCATACGTTGGACGATTTTGCCGCCGACACGAAACGACAGATCGGTCTGCACACGCGCCTGAATATCCCCGGTGAGGGTCACGGCGGCGGCAAAGTCACCCGGCTGCACCGTTTGCACAAATACTCTGGAGTGCTCCTTGGGTGCAGGTTTTTCCTGTCCGCAGCCGCTGAGCAATGTCAGTAGGGCAAGACCACATATAAATGTCGAGGTTAGACCGCCCATGCAGGCTCCTTTTGCGTGATGCTGACGTGCCAGTGTCTATGCGACTCTGAGCGTAGTTCAGGGTTCCTTATCTGCAGGGAGGATCCCATACTTACGCTCGTTCTCAGTCAGATACGACGCTCATGCTCAAGACTTTAGCGGTGGCCAACTACCGCTCGATCAATAAACTGGTGGTGCCACTGGATCGGCTGAACCTGATCACCGGACCCAATGGCAGCGGTAAATCCAACCTGTATCGCGCCTTGCGTCTGCTGGCAGAGACTGCGCAAGGCGGGGTGATCAACGCCTTGGCCCGTGAAGGCGGGCTGGATTCGACCTTCTGGGCCGGGCCCGAAACCATCAGTCGCCGCATGCTCAAGGGCGAAGTCGCGGTGCAGGCAACCGTGCGCCAGGGTGTCAAGCGTTTGCGCCTGGGATTTGCCGGGGAAGATTTCAGCTACGCGATTTCCTTGGGCCTGCCAGAACCCAGCAAGTCTTATTTCTGCCTCGACCCCGAGATCAAGAAAGAATGCATCTGGGCCGGCCACCTGTACCGCCCGGCGAGCTTGCTGGTGCAACGATCCGGGCCATTGATCCGCGCCCGCGAGGGTCGCGCCTGGGATGTACTGGCGCAACACACACCGGACTATCACAGCCTGTTCGATCAAGTCGGCAGCCTGCGAGGCTCACCGGAAGTGTTGATGCTGCGCGAAAGCATTCGCGGCTGGCGTTTTTACGATCATTTTCGCAGCGACGCCGACGCACCGGTGCGCCTGCCGCAACTGGGCACGCGCACGCCGGTGCTGCATCACGATGGCCGCGATCTGGCGGCGGCGTTGCAGACCATCCGGGAAATCGGCGACCCCGAGGCGTTGCAGCGGGCGGTCAGCGATGCGTTTCCCGGCGCCCGCTTGAATATCGAACCCTTGCAGGGCGGGCGCTTCGCCATTGAGTTTTATCAGGAAGGCTTGCTGCGCCCGTTGTCAGCGGCGGAGTTGTCGGATGGAACCTTGCGCTATTTGTTGCTGGTCGCCGCGCTGCTGACGCCACGCCCACCGACGATGATGGTGTTGAACGAACCGGAAACCAGTCTGCATCCGGACCTGCTGCCAGCGCTGGCACGCCTGATTATCCAGGCCTCACAACGCTGCCAGGTGTGGGTGGTGTCCCATGCCAGCCGCCTGATTGCCGCATTGCAGCAGGATGAGCAGTGCAATTCGATTGTGCTGGAGAAGGTGATGGGGCAGACGCAGATTGTCGGGCAACGGGTGCTGGATGAGCCGGCGTGGCATTGGCCGAACTGAATACAGAGGGCCTGGGACCGGCCGCCTACGCCAGGCCTAAAAAAAACGCCGACGCTGTCTTAGCCGTCGGCGTTAAAACCTTGAAACGGGTTTAGCGAATCAGAACGCCGGCACGACAGCGCCGTTGTACTTCTTCTCGATGAACGCTTTGACTTCAGGGCTGGTCAGGGCCTTGGAGAGTTTCTGGATAGCCTCGCTGTCCTTGTTGTCCGGGCGGGCTACCAGGAAGTTCACGTAGGGCGAATCGGACGACTCAATGACCAATGCATCCTTGGCCGGATTCAGGCCGGCTTCCAGCGCGTAGTTGGTGTTGATCATGTCCAGGTCGACCTGGTCCAGAACCCGTGGCAACAGGGCCGATTCCAACTCCTTGAACTTCAGGTTCTTCGGGTTGCTCACGATATCCTTGGGTGTGGACAGTGCGTTTTTCGGGTCTTTCAGGGTGATCAGGCCAGCCTTTTGCAGCAGCAACAGGGCACGGCCGCTGTTGGAACCTTCGTTAGGAATTGCCACGGTGGCGCCGTCTTTAAGATCGTCGAGCTTGGTGACTTTCCTGGAATAACCACCGAATGGTTCAACGTGGACACCGACGACGGTGACCAGGTTGGTGCCCTTGCCCTTGTTGAAATTTTCCAGGTACGGCAGGGTCTGGAAGTAGTTGGCGTCCAGACGCTTCTCGGCCACTTGAACGTTCGGCTGCACGTAGTCGGTGAACACCTTGATTTCCAGGTCCACGCCCTCTTTGGCCAGGGTCGGCTTGATCAGCTCGAGGATTTCGGCGTGGGGCACCGGCGTGGCAGCGATGACCAGCTTTTCATTGGCCTGGACCAGGCCAGTGGTCAGGGCAGCCGCCAGCGCGGTGAACAACAGAAACTTTTTCATGCAGTGTCCTTAATCGAAAATCCAGGGCGTCGGTGACGACCATTTCTTATATGCGGTGCCAGTGAAGTGCTATCGCGGCATGCAACGGACAATACCGGTATTTTTTATTCCCGAACAATACCTTTTATTCACTTTGATATTCCATTTCACTCATACAGAACTCAGGCTGCCAAGCAGACGCTTCAACGCCGCACGCTCGTCCTCGCTGCCGCCGCTGAGGATCTGCCGAACGTGATGTTCAATCTGCGTCACTGAGGGCACGGGTAAATTCAAATGTTCCGGCAAAATCTCAGCGCCATGACTGACCAGCAGCGCAAAGTGAATCACGTTCTCCAACTCCCGGGTGTTACCCGGCCAACTGTGCTGCTCGAGCACCCGTTGCGCGGCGTCGCTGAGCAGCGGCACCGGCAACTCCAGGCGCTGGCTATAGATACCGAGAAAGTACTCGGCCAGGGCCGCAATGTCGCCCACGCGCTCACGCAGCGCCGGCAACTCAAGCTGGCCTTCGCTGAGGTAATGGAACAGGCGTTCGTGAAATTTTCCAGCGGCCACGGCCTGCGCCAGGTCGATACTGGTGGCGGCCACCAGGCGCACATCCACCGGGCTGGGCTGCCGGGCACCGACACGGGTGATTTCGTGATTTTCCAGGGCGGCCAGCAATTTGCTCTGGATCGGCAACGGCAAGTCGCCGATTTCATCCAGGTACAACGTGCCGCCATTGGCTGAACCAAACCAGCCGGCGCGACTGCTGGCTGAACCGCTGTGGCTGCCGGCGGCATAGCCAAACAGCTCGGCATCAGCGTAGGTCGGGCTGATGGCGCCGCAGTTGACCGAGACGAACAAGCCACCGCGATCACTGCCGCGATGGATATGCCGCGCGAGCAATTCCTTGCCGGTGCCGGTTTCGCCGCGAATCAACACCGGCAAGGCGCGAGGGGCGAGGTTTTCGAGGTCTTCACGCAACTGACGAGAACGCGGATCGACGAACACCAGCGCCTTGGCGCGAATGCTCAACGGGCTTTTTTCCGCGTCGGGGAAGGTCAGCAATGACTGACCATAGATTTCATGCAGACTCATGGCAAACTCCCGCCCCGCGTTCAGGACGGGGCGTTGAACAGGTTCAGGCGCGGCGCCGGGCGTGGTGCTCCAGACGATTTTGCAGGCGATAGAGGTAGGCAAAACCCTGCTCCCAGCGCCGGTGACCGGATTTCACGTTGATATGCCCGGCACCCGCGAGGATCCCGGCTTCTGCCCCCCAGTGACGCGCCATTTCCAGGGCCCTGGGGGCGCTGACGGCGCTGTCGTTATCGGAACTGACCAGCTGACTGGGAAATGGCAATAAGCCTGTCGGAATCGGCGCAAAGTTGCGCAACGCCGGTGCACAAGCAGGCCGCTCGACATCTGCCGGCGCCACCAGCAAGGCCCCACGCACCAGGCGCAAAGACTGCAACGGCGCGGTCGCAGCCCAGTGGGCGACGGTGATGCAGCCCAGGCTGTGAGCAATCAGAATGACCGGCGTATTGTCGGCAACAATCGCCTCGGCCAGGGCCGCCACCCAATCCTCGCGGCGCGGGGTCAACCAGTCGGCCTGCTCCACGCGGGCACTGTTGGGCAAACTGTTTTGCCAGTGGCTTTGCCAATGCTCTTCTGGCGATCCTTGCCAACCCGGCACGATCAGGTAACGAATCGACTCGCTGTGCATGGGTGTGCCCTCCTGCAGCGCTTAACAATGCGGGTCAGTATAGGGACGCGATATATATTCGTTAAGGAATAAGAAGCTATTTATTAATAACCAAAAGTGATTTTTAAGGTCATGTGCAAGGATTTTGAAAAGCAGGCGTATGGGGATCGCGATGAAAGGCAGGCGATGAAATGGGTTACGCAGTGTCCGGGTTAAAAATGCTGCGGCGGCCGGGCGATAGGCGGCAGGCTGGAGATCCGCCCCTCACCCTAACCCTCTCCCCAAAGGGGAGAGGGGACTGATCGGGGGATATTGGCAATCTAGGGCAATCTGAAAGAGCAACTTTGAATCCAAAATCAAAACGGTTTCTCAGGTCACCAAGTTTCTCGGCCCACTTCGGTCAGTCCCCTCGCCTCTCTGAACGGGGGATTTTGGCAATCTAGGCAACCTGAAAAAGCAGCGTTGAATCCATAATCAAAACGGTTCCTCAGGTCGCCAATTTTCTCGGCCCACTTCGGCCAGTCTCCTCGCCTCTCTGAACGGGGGATTTTGGCAATCTAGGCACCTGAAAAAGCAGCTTTGAATCCATAATCAAAACGGTTCCTCAGGTCGCCAATTTTCTCGGCCCACTCCGGCCAGTCCCCTCGCCTCTCTGAACGGGGGATATTGGCAATCTAGGGCAACCTGAAAGAGCAGCTTTGAATCCATAATCAAAACGGTTCCTCAGGTCGCCAATTTTCTCGGCCCACTTCGGCCAGTCCCCTCGCCCCTCTGAACGGGGGATTTTGGCAATCTAGGGCAACCTGAAAAAGCAGCGTTGAATCCATAATCAAAACGGTTTCTCAGGTCGCCAATTTTCTCGGCCCACTTCGGTCAGTCCCCTCGCCTCTCTGAACGGGGGATATTGGCAATCTAGGGCAACCTGAAAAAGCAGCTTTGAATCCATAATCAAAACGGTTTCTCAGGTCGCCAATTTTCTCGGCCCACTTCGGTCAGTCCCCTCGCCCCTCTGGGGAGAGGGTTAGGGTGAGGGGCAGGTCCCTCCACCTCAGATCCAGGCAGCTTCAGACGGCCACCACTCAGCGCGGGTTGGCGTCACATAAGTCCCGCAACTGCTGCTGCAACGTCTGCCCCGCCGTGCCCGGACCACTGCGTCCGTACAACGCCAGTCGCACGCCTTGCACCGCCGGCAGTCCGCTATCCGCTCCCAGCACGGTATGCCCGGGCAGCACCACTCGCTCCGGCAACAGGCTGATACCGAGCCCGGCCGCGACCGCCGAGCACACGCTCGCGAGGCTCGCGCTGGAATAGCCGATGCGCCAGCGCCAGCCACCGACCTCAAGGTGGTGGAGCATTTCATTGCGGTACAAGCCACCCACCGGAAACGCCACCAACGGCAATGGGTCACGCCCCAGGGCCGGCGAGCGGCGACTATCGACCCAGCACAACGGCTCCGGCCATGACGCCAGACAGTCGTCGCTGCTGCCCATCTGCTTGACCAGCAACACATCGAATTCACCCGCGCGGTATTGGCGCAGCAACTCCGGCCCCAGGCCGCTGGTGACTTCCAGGCGTACCCGTGGATAGGCCACGACAAATGCCGAAAGCAACGGCATCAAGCGTTCGGCGGCAAAGTCCTCCGGCACGCCAAGGCGCAGCACGCCGTCGCTGCGCTGGTTGATCAGCACGTCGGCGGCCTCCTCGTTCAACGTCAGGATCCTGCGGGCATAGGCCAGCAAGCGCTCGCCCTCGGCGGTCGCCACGACCCGCCGCTGATCGCGGTCCAGCAGCTGGCAACCCACAGTGTCTTCCAGGCGGCGAATCTGCTGGCTGACGGTGGATTGGGTCAGGTGCAGGCGCTCGGCGGCGCGAGTGAAGTTGGCGCACTCGACCACGGCGATGAAACTGCGCAACAACACAGGATCGAACATACGTCTCACCATCATGAATGCCACTGATTGGCATGGTTATATTTAATTTCAGAATACCTGAGTACCTGTCCATACTTCACGCCGGATCGTCCCCGCACCTGTGTCAGATACACCGCTGACGCAGCCTCGCTTGGGCTCGACAGCTGCGACAGTTCGACTTGCGCGTGCAAGGGGAGGCTACGCAATAGGTTCGAGCATCGTGCTCAAGAGGTACTTTATGACTGATCAAGCAGGCCCCGCATGACATTGAATAACTCATTGGCCAGCAGGCTCGCCGGCTGGGGCCTCCTAGTAGCACTGGGCCTCAACCTGCGGCCCATCCTCAGTTCCATCAGCCCGTTGCTGGGAGAAATTCGCCAAGCCACCGGCCTGGGTTTCCAGAGCAGCGCGTTGCTCACCAGCCTGCCGGTGGTGTGCATGGGCCTGGTGGCGCTGGTCGGCATTCGGGTGGAAGCACAGTTGGGCGAAAGGCGTGGGATTGCCTTGGGCCTAATGATGATTCTGCTGGCGTGCCTGGCGCGCTGGCTGCTGGATCAGGCACCGGCGCTGCTGATCACGGCATTGTTCGGCGGCGCCGGCGTGGCGTTGGTCCAGGCGCTGGTGCCGGGCATGATCAAGCGCCAGTTCCATCACCGGGTACCGCTGGCGATGGGGGTCTACTCCGCGTCGTTGATGGGTGGCGGTGGCTTGGCGGCGCTGCTCAGTCCGCTGGTCGCCAGCCACTTTCAGCATTGGCAGGCCGGGCTCGGTATCTGGTTGCTGCCAGCGCTCGGCGCGTTGCTGCTGTGGGCGTGGCTACCATTGGGCGCGGCGAAACGTCATCAGCCAACGGCCCCCTTCCAAGGCCTGCGCAACCGCCGTGCGTGGTTGCTGGCGCTGTATTTCGGCTTGGTCAATTGCGGTTACATGAGCATGGTGGCGTGGCTGCCGGCTTACTACCAGCAACTGGGCTGGGAGGTGCTGCCCAGCGGTTCACTGTTGGCCTTCATGACGATTTTCCAGGTCTGCGCCGCGCTGCTGATGCCGGCGCTGGCCCAACGCGGTATCGACCGCCGCCCCTTGCTGACCATCAGCCTGCTGGCGCAGACCGTGGGCTATCTGGGCTTATGGCTGGCGCCGCTGCAACAACCCCATCTGTGGGTGGCGTTGATCGGTTTCGGCCTGGGCGCCTGTTTTGCCCTGAGCCTGCTGCTGACCCTCGACCACCGCCGCGACCCTCGTGAAGCCGGGCAACTGGCGGCGTTCGTGCAAGGCGTGGGCTTTTTGATTAACGCCGTCTCGCCCTGGATGACCGGCTGGCTACGGGAGTTGACTGGCAGCTTCACCAGCGCCTGGCTGGTGCTGACCTTCTCGGTGCTGGCAATGCTGGTGGTGACGCGGGTGTTCAGCCCCGCGACTTACCGCAGCCTCGCCGTCCCCGGCTAGCGAGTGTTCAGCGCGTCAGTGTTTGCGCCGGGCGGATGGGGTCCAGGGATGGGTTCGCGTTGCGTTCAAAACGATTGGCCCGGGTAAACGTGCCGAAATCATTGAAGCGTACGCCCATCTCCGCCATCACCTTATGCGCCAC
The DNA here is from genome assembly GCF_900106045.1 of Pseudomonas mucidolens. NCBI lineage: Bacteria > Pseudomonadati > Pseudomonadota > Gammaproteobacteria > Pseudomonadales > Pseudomonadaceae > Pseudomonas > Pseudomonas mucidolens. The sequence goes on from NZ_LT629802.1 coordinate 4,694,050, forward strand.
CCTCGCCGTCATCTGCCGAATGTAGAACGGTTCCTTGACCACGAAGTGGTGAATGCCATGGGTGCTGCCGAAGTTGAAGCAGAACGCCTGCAACGGCCAGAGCCACCAAGGGTTGAGGACCTGGGTTTGTTGGATCACGTTGCCCGGCTCGACATCGCCGTAGTAGTGCATGTTGGAGCTGACAAAGTGCAGGCAGAACGTGCGCAGCACATTGGGGCCGATAATCACCACGGCGGTAATATCGATCACATGCATCGTCGATAGGGTGCCGGCCGACCAGTCAATCGGGGTGCCCAGCAGGCTGGCGGCGCCGTTGGCGGCGTGAAAGCCGAGGAACACGTACCAGGCGCCCCAATGCAGGAGTGCCAGCGGTGCGTACACCAGCAACGACCGTTTGAGAATGCTCAGTTTGTGCTTCCAGGTCGCAGCTCGCAGGATGCGGATCAGCGCCGACATGATGTTGTCGCCGACCATCAGCAACCGGGCCAGCCCCCAGGGCTCGCCATTGGTGATGGCGCGTTCTTCAATGTCGGCCTCGGTGCCGGAGACCTTGTGGTGATTCAGGTGCAGGTGGCGCCGTATCCACGGATTGATGGTACTCGGGCGTGCCAGCCAGACCAGGCCCATCATCAGGTTGTGGGGCAGGCGCTGCTTGCGAAAATACATGCTGTGGATCAGATCATGCTCCAGTTCATGGGTCAGTGACGCCAGGAACGCGTTAAGCAACAGGCACGCCCAGCCTGCCATATGCCCGGTGATGTACAGCGCCGCCGAGCCGAGCATGCCCACCAAGGCAAAGGCCAGGATGCCCGCGCCCAACGCATCCTGATGCCGCAGCCAAGGGTGGCGCCGGCGCACACGCATGCCTTCGGCCAGCACTACTTCACGGATATGCGCCGCACGCTGTTGCGCGCTCATCTGCCGGGGACTTGCAGAAGTACCGTCCATGCTTCCATCCTCTTGCTTATTGATGCCTGTATCCTGCCTCAAGACGTTTGGCGGGACGCTAGCCCCGCACGCCAACCTGTTGACCGCAAGCGCCAATTGCCATGCCTGAAGCCACTTCCCTCGCCAGCTGGACCCGCGCCTTGCGCAAGCAACTCGACGCCCTCGGCCTCGACAGCGCCGCGCTGTGCGCCGAAGCCGGCCTCAATCCGCAGCACATGGACGACCCCAATGCACGCTACCCGTTATCCGCCACCACGCGCCTGTGGGAACTGGCGGTGCAGGCCAGTGGCGATCCGGCCATCGGTCTGCGGGTGTCGCGGTTTGTCAGCCCTACCACCTTCCATGCGCTGGGTTACGCCCTGGTGGCCAGCGGCAGCCTGCGCGAAGTGTTCGAACGCATCGTGCGCTATCACCAGGTGGTCAGCGACGCGCTGTGCCTGGAGCTGAAACATGAAGGTGAGCGCTATTGTTTTCGCCTGCTGCGTGCAGAGGACCGTCCGGCACCGGCTTTCGAGGCCATTGATGCGTTCGTGGCGATTTATGTACGCACCTGTCGCAACCGCCTGGGACGTGACTATGCGCCGCTGGCGGTGTACCTGCGGCGCCCGGCGCCGGCCGACCCGGAGCCCTGGCACAAGGTGTTTCGCGCCCCTGTGTTTTTCGCCGCCGAGGAGGACCGCCTGGAATTCGCCCCGGCTGATTTCGACAGTCACCTGGACGACGCCAACCCGGAATTGGCCGAGCATAACGAAACGGTGCTCAAGCGTACGTTGGCGCAACTGCAACCGCTGACCTGGGAGCGCAAAGTGCGATCGGCGATTGAGGCTCAATTGCCGGACGGCGAACCCGGCGCCGAGCGCATTGCCCAGGCCTTGCACTTGAGCCTGCGCAGCTTGCAACGGCATTTGGCCGATGAAGGATGTCGGTTCGATGCCTTGCTCAATGAGTGTCGGGAAAACCTTGCGCTGCAGCATTTGCGTGACCCGGACTGCTCGTTGGCCGAGATCAGTCATTTGCTCGGGTTTGCAGACACCAGCAGTTTCAACCGGGCGTTCAAGCGCTGGACCGGAATGACGCCGGGGCAGTTTCGGGAGGGATTGCGGTAGCGATGATCAGCGCTGTCAACGCCCCCGGTCACGGCGCAACAACTTCCTCACACGCGCCACCAACGCCTTGGGTTCAAAGGGCTTGAGCAGATAGTCATCCTCATGCAGCTCCAGCCCGCGCAGGCGGTCTTCAATCCCGTTCTCAGTGGTGAGAAACAGCAAAGGCGTCTGGCCTTTCTGGCGGATAGCCTGCTGCAATTGCCAGGCATTCAGACCCGGCAACATCACATCCAGGATCACCAGAGCGTATTCAGTACTCTCGACAAACCGCTGGGCCGCCATGCCATTGGCCGCCACTTCCACCCCGTAGCCGGCTTCTTCCAACCCTTGGGCCATACGTCGCGCCAGTTGGGGCTGGTCTTCCACTAACAGCACCTGCATGCCTTACCTCGTCATGGTTGATTAAAAACCTGTCATTCAATGTGCGGCGTTTGTTCAAGTGGCTGGGGCAACGGAGCCGCGTCGATGCCTGCGGCGAAACGCAGGCGTGGCAGGTCGAGTATCTCGATCGCACCATAACTCAGTCCGACGATACCTTGTTGCTGCAACGTCCTGAGCAGCGCATTGGTGGTCTGGCGCGACAGGCTCAGCATCGCCGCCAGATCCTCCTGCGGCAATTGCAGTAGCCGCCGTGCATGCTCTATTTCACCGTAGCCTTCGGCGATCATCAGCAACCGGTGCGCCAGGCGCGACAAGGCCGGCATCAGGCTCATCTGTTCGATATTGATCAACGACAAACGCAACTTGTGGCTCATCAGCAGGGCCATGTCCCGCCAATACGCCGGCTGGTTATCAAGGAGCTTGAGCATGCTCGCTTGCGGTACCTGCAACAGCGTACAGGGCCCGACGGCCAAGGCATCGTGCGTACGCGGCAAACCATCGAACAGGCAAATCTCGCCGAACCAATAGGGCGTCTCCACCAGGCTAAGCACCGCTTCCTTGCCTTGGGCATTGACCGCGCTGACTCGCACGGCCCCTTCCAGCACCGCATACACCCCACAAGGCGGATCGCCGCGCTTGAACAGGGACTGGCCCGCCGTCAGCAGCCGCAACCGGGCCGCGGCCAGCAAGCTATTCTGTAGATCAGCGGGCAGGTGGCGGTACCAGTGACCGGTGGTCAGTCGTTGGTGCCATTTCGCTGCATCCATGAACACTCCGAAGATTGTCGGCCAATTGACAGTTCGCCCGTGCCTGACAGGGCATGATCCAACATCCTACAGGAGGAATAACAATGAAAAGCCTCGTCGACCATCTCAGTCAATACGCCGCCTACCACCGTGATCCGCGCAACATCGCCAGTCATTTCATCGGCATTCCCATGCTCGTGGTGGCGGTCGCCGTGCTGCTGTCGCGCCCGGAATGGTCGCTGGCCGGCCTTTGGCTGTCGCCAGCGGTACTGCTGGCGCTGTTTTCGGCAGGGTTCTATCTGCGTCTGGAGCTGGCTTTAGGCGTGTTGATGAGCGTGTTGATGGGCCTGTCAGTCTGGGCCGGCCATCTGTTGGCTGAGCAAAGCACGTTTGTGTGGCTCAGCAGCGGCATTGGCCTGTTTGTGGTGGGCTGGGTGATCCAGTTTGTCGGCCATTACTACGAGGGCAGAAAGCCTGCGTTTGTCGATGACGTGTCCGGGCTGATCGTCGGGCCGTTGTTCGTGGTGGCGGAGATGGCGTTTTTGCTGGGGCTGCGGCAGGACCTCAAACAGCAGATCGAGGCGCGTTCAGGACCGGTGCTGTTGCGCGCGATCTAAATTCCGCCATCGCGCTGTTGCGTTTTTTTGTGTTTGCCTTGAGACCCACCCCTCACCCTCTCCCCAAGAGGGAGAGGAAACTGAATGGGGGACATTTCAGATATTTTTAGACCTGAAAGGACGACGTTGAATTCGCCATCAAATCGATCTTTCAGGTCGCCCATTTTTTCAGCACACTTTGCTCAGCCCCCTCTCCCCCTTGGGGAGAGGGCTAGCTCTCATTTACCTCGTGTGTTGCTCGGGTCTAGGCTTTCTGCCACACCTTGGGCTTGAAGAACAGGGTCTCGCCCCGGGCTAAACCGATGAGGCTGTCGTGGTCTTTCACCACTTCGGCTTCGATCAGTTCGCTCTGGCCTTCGACCTTCAATGTCACCCGCGTGGTCGCCCCCAACGGGCGAATATCGCGGACTTCGGCCGCATGGTGATCCTCCAGCTCATGGCGCGACAGCGACACTTCGTGCGGACGAAACAACACATGCTGGTCCTCACCCAGGTGCAAGCGGTTAGAGTCGCCGAGAAAGTGATAGACGAAATCGCTGGCCGGGTTTTCGTAAACCTCGCCCGGTGAGCCGATCTGCTCGATCACACCCTTGTTCATCACCACGATACGGTCGGCGACCTCCATGGCTTCTTCCTGATCGTGGGTCACGAACACCGAGGTCAGGTTGATGTCTTCGTGCAGACGCGCCAGCCAACGACGCAGTTCCTTGCGGACCTTGGCATCAAGGGCGCCGAACGGCTCGTCCAGCAGCAGTACTTTCGGTTCCACCGCGAGGGCGCGGGCCAGGGCGATGCGCTGGCGCTGGCCACCGGAAAGTTGTTCCGGGTAACGGTCGGACAACCAGTCCAGTTGCACCATGTTCAGCAGCTCGTGCACCTTGGCCGCGATCTGGGTTTCGCTCGGGCGCTGGTTTTTCGGTTTCATGCGCAGGCCGAAGGCGACGTTGTCGAACACCGTCATGTGGCGGAACAGCGCGTAGTGCTGGAACACGAACCCGACGTTGCGATCACGCACATCGTGGCCGGAGACGTCTTCGCCGTGGAACACGATATTGCCGGTGTCGGGGGTTTCCAGGCCGGCGATGATGCGCAGCAAGGTGGTCTTGCCACAGCCTGAAGGGCCGAGCAGCGCGACCAGTTCACCACTCTGGATGTCCAGGCTGATGCTGTCCAGGGCCTTGAAGGCGTTGAAGTGCTTACTGACATTACGGACTTCGATCGACATGACTTATTCCTCACCGCTACTGGCGCGCAGGCGGTTGATACGGTTCTCGCTCCACTGCTTGAGCAGCAGGATGAAGAGCGCCAGGATCAGCAACAGGCTCGCCACCGCAAACGCGGCGACGTGGTTGTATTCGTTGTAGAGAATCTCGACGTGCAGCGGCAGGGTATTGGTGACGCCGCGGATATGCCCCGAGACCACCGACACCGCACCGAACTCGCCCATGGCGCGGGCAGTACACAGCACCACGCCGTAGATCAGGCCCCATTTGATGTTCGGCACGGTGACGTGCCAGAACATCTGCCAGCCGTTGGCGCCCAACAGGCGTGCGGCTTCTTCTTCCTGGGTGCCTTGCTCCTGCATCAGCGGGATCAGTTCACGGGCCACGAACGGCACAGTCACGAAGATCGTCGCCAGGACGATGCCCGGCAGGGCGAAGACGATCTGGATGTCGTGATCCTGCAGCCAGGGACCAAAGAAACCCTGGGCGCCGAACATCAGCACATACACCAGGCCCGCGATCACCGGCGACACCGAGAACGGCAGGTCGATCAGCGTCACCAGCATGCTTTTGCCACGGAACGAGTACTTGCTCACACACCAGGCGGCGCTGACGCCGAAGACGAGGTTGAGCGGCACCGAAATCAGCACGGCAAACACCGTGAGTTTCAACGCCGACAGCGCATCGGGTTCGAAGATCGCCGCAAAAAACGCGCCCAGGCCCAGCTTCAGGCCCTGGGACACCACGATAAACAATGGCAGTAACAGGAACAGGGCGAAAATCAACCAGCCGAGGCCGATCAGTATGCGTCGGGACACCGCGCTGCCACGCCGGGCAGCGTTGGCCGAGGACGCAGCGGAAATAGACGATTGGGACATGTTCCGCGCCTCCTTATGGGTGTTCGATGCGCCGCTGCAACAAGTTGATCAGCAGCAACAGGACAAAGGAAACCACCAGCATCAGCACGCCGATGGAGGTCGCGCCGGTGTAGTCGTATTGATCGAGCTTGACCATGATCAGCAGCGGCAGGATCTCGGTTTTCATCGGCATGTTGCCGGCGATGAAGATCACCGAACCGTACTCACCCACGCCGCGGGCAAAGGCCAGTGCAAACCCGGTCAGCCAGGCTGGCAGCAACGCGGGTACGAGGATGTAGCGAAATACCTGCAAAGGCTTGGCGCCAAGGCACGCGGCGGCTTCTTCGATTTCCCGGGGGATATCGGCGAGCACCGGTTGCACCGTGCGCACCACGAACGGCAGCGTGACGAAGGTCAACGCCAGGGTGATGCCCAGCGGGGTGTAGGCGATCTTGAAACCCATGTCGGCGGCGAACTGGCCTACCAGGCCATTCGGCGCATACAAGGCGGTGAGCGCAATACCGGCCACGGCGGTGGGCAGCGCAAACGGCAGGTCGATCATCGCATCAATGATCTTGCGACCGGGGAAGGTGTAACGCACCAGCACCCACGCCAGCAGCGTGCCGATCACGCCGTTGATCAACGCGGCATATAACGCGGTGCTGAAGCTCAATTTCAACGCCGCCCACACGCGCGGCGCCGAAATGATGACCCAGAACTGATCCCAGGTGAGTTGAGCGGCGTGCACGAACATCGCCGCCAGCGGTATGAGCACAATCAGACTGAGGTACACCAAGGTGTAACCCAGCGTCAGCCCGAAGCCGGGTATGACGGGGGAGATACGACGCGACATAAGAGTCCTTGGTTAACAGTTAGATTCCACAGAGGGGCCGTGTTGGTTATTGGGCCGTGTAAATCTGGTCGAACACGCCACCGTCATTGAAGAATTTCGGCTGCGCAGTTTTCCAGCCGCCGAAGTCTTTGTCGATAGTCACCAGCTCCAGTTTCGGGAATTGCCCGGCATACTTGGCGGCAACCGCCGCGTCCCGCGGACGATAGAAGTTCTTCGCCGCAATCTCCTGGCCTGCCGGGCTGTACAGGTGCTTGAGGTAGGCGTTGGCGATTTCGGCATTGCCCTTTTTCTCGGCGTTCTTATCGACCACCGCCACCGGTGGTTCGGCGAGAATCGACAGCGACGGCACGACAATCTCGAACTTGTCGGTGCCACCGTCTTCCTTCAGGGCCAGGAACGCTTCGTTTTCCCAGGCCAGCAACACGTCACCCTGACCATTGTTGACGAAGGTGATGGTCGAGCCGCGAGCACCGGTGTCGAGGATCGGCACGCGCTTGAACAGTTCTTTTACGTATTCCTGGGCCTTGGCTTCGCTGCCACCGGCTTGCAGCCCGTAGGCCCAGGCGGCAAGGAAGTTCCAGCGCGCACCGCCGGAGGTTTTCGGATTCGGCGTGATCACCGAGACATCGTTTTTGATCAGGTCACCCCAGTCCTTGATGCCTTTGGGGTTGCCTTTGCGTACCAGGAACACAATGGTCGAGGTGTAGGGGGTGCTGGCTTCAGGCAAACGGCTTTGCCAGTTTTCCGGCAGGCTCTTGCCCAACTTGGCGATCTCGTCGATGTCACCGGCCAGGGCCAGCGTCACGACGTCGGCGCGCAGGCCGTCGATCACCGCCCGGCCTTGTTTCCCCGAGCCGCCGTGGGATTGCTGGATCTTGACGTGGTCATCGGGGTGCGACTGCTGCCAGAAACGGCTGAACTCAGCATTATATTCCTGGTACAGCTCACGGGTCGGATCATACGAAACGTTGAGCAGTTCATAGTCCTTGGCAACGGCGGAACCGGCAAACACAGCGCTGGCCAGTGCAGCCAGGACATAACGGCGAATCGACGACATAGCAAACTCCTGAAGTTCTTGAGTGTTGGCTTTTTCTTATGGAGACGGGTCCAGCAATCGAATCACCGAACGTGCTCAACTCGGTTTGTTGCCCGGCTGCTGTAAACGGAATTTCTCTTTGCGTTCGATCTGCACCACTTGGGCGTTGTGTACGGTGATCTCCACCGCACCAAAGCGCAGATCGCGCAAGGCGCTCTGGATTTCACGCAAGATGGCTGCTTCGTCCTGTCCGTCAACGCTGCGTAGCGATGCGCTCATGATCGTGCTCCTGAAATGAGAAATGCCGCGCAGTGACGGCACCGCGCGTGGCATGGGAGCGATAGTAGATAAGCGCAGTTATTCTTAAAAATACTATTTAAGAATTTTTATATAACCAATTAATCTTTAGCCGAGATGCGGGACCGGCGCCGCCCCAGGAAGCTGGTTCCGCAGGGAGAGGACCAACCCGTCTTTCCTGTGGCGAGGGGGCTTGTCCTGTGGCGAGGGGGCTCGTCCCCCGTTGGGCTGCACAGCAGCCCCAAGCCTGCTGCAGATGTTTTCCTGAAAGACCGTGCTGATTTTTTAGGGCTATTTGTAGGAGCGAGCTTGCTCGCGAAGAACTCATAGGCGCCGCGTTCATTCAGGAAACACGCGTCATCGTTGACGTTTTTCGCGAGCAAGGGCTAGGCGCCCCCCTCTCTCCTACAGTGGGCGCTATTCGCTTAACTGAACGGCATTAGGACGAGCCCCCTCGCCATAGGGCAAGAGAGGAGGCCATTTCCCGTAGGCGCTAGCCGATCGAGGGCGTCCGGTGCCAATCAATCTCGGTGGCTGGCATCGGCCGTCCAAACCAGTAGCCTTGACCAAGGTCGCACCGGTGATCGAGGAGGAAGCGCGCCTGTTCCGCCTGTTCGATACCTTCGGCATGAACCTGCATGCCCATGCTCTGCGCCAGGGCGATGACCATTCGCGCAATCGCCGCGTCGTCCTCATCCCACGGCAATCCTGCGACAAACCCCTGGTCGATCTTCAGCTTCTGCACCGGCAGGCGCTTAAGGCGCAGCAGCGACGAATAACCGGTGCCAAAATCATCGATAGCCAGGCGCAAGCCCAGTTCGCGCAGGCGATGCAGTTGCTCAAGCGCCCCTTCCGGATCGTCCATCACCGCGCTTTCGGTGACTTCCAGCTCCAGCTTCGCCGGGTCCAGGCCGGTGTCATGCAGCACCTTGGCCACCTGTTCATAGAGTTCGTGTCGGGAAAACAAACGGCTGGAAATATTCACCGCGAGAAACGACAGCTGCTTGCCCTCCGCCAACCACTGACACATCTGGCGACAGGCCTGATCCAGTACCCAGGTATCAATATCGCCAATCAGCCCGGTGCGTTCGGCAATCGGAATAAAGTCCGTGGGCGGTACCAGGCCGCGCTCAGGGTGCTGCCAGCGAACCAAGGCTTCAACGCCGACCAGATGGTGGGTCTGCAGATCGTGTACTGGCTGGTAATAGACTTGCAGCTCATGCTGATCAAGTGCGCGGCGCAGCTCATTGGCGATCTCGATCCGGTTCTGGGCGTGGGCCGTGAGTTCCTCGGTGTACAAGGCGTAGCCTTCGCGCCCGGCACTCTTGGCCTTGAACAGCGCGGAATCGGCGTTGCGCAGCAGCTGTTCAGCACTCAAGGCATCGCTGGGGAACAGGCTGATGCCGATGCTGGCGCTGATAAACAGTTGCTGAGCGTCGAATACAAACGGTTCTTTCAAGCTGTCGATAATCTGCTGGGCCATGGCGGCGGCCTGGACCACCTGTGGACAATTTTCCGCCAACACCGCGAACTCATCGCCGCCCAGGCGCGCCAGCGTCACACCGTGGCCGAACAGGCTTTGCAGCCGCTCGCCCACCGCCTTGAGCATCTGGTCACCGACGGTGTGACCGAGACTGTCATTGATGATCTTGAAGTGATCCAGGTCCAACAGCAGCAGCCCACAGCCGCGTTTGTTGAGCTGCGCCGAAGCCAGCGCCTGCTCGACGCGGTCCGTGAACAACAGGCGATTGGGCAGACCGGTGAGCGGGTCATGGTGCGCCAGCCGCGTCAGCTCGTGCTCGGAATGCTTGATAGCGCTGATGTCGGAGAACACCGCAACGCAGTGAGTGACGTGGCCCAGGTCATCCGGGATGACCCGAATGGTCTGCCACTGTGGATAAATTTCCCCGCTCTTGCGCCGATTCCAGACTTCCCCACTCCATTCACCGCACCGCGCCAGACTTTCGAACATGTGCTGGTAGAAGCTGGCCGAGTGGCGGCCCGACTTGAACATATTGGGCTCGCGCCCCAAAACGTCTTCGCGTCGGTAGCCGGTGATTTCGATAAAAGCGCGATTGACGTGAACAATCCGCCCTTGAACATCGGTTACCAGCACCCCTTCGCGGGTGCAATCGAACACCGCCGCCGCTTGGCGCAGCCGTTCACGGCTTTCCTGCAACGGCTGCTGTATCGAGTTCGCGCGGGCAAAACGGGCACACAAAAGAAAAATCACTAAGGCAGTAAGGCTGACCCAGATGTAACCACGCACCACTTGCCAATGGCTCAACGTCAGTGGTTCATCGAAAAAATTGATCAACAGTTGCTGGCTGAGCTGGATCCACAAAATGGACGCCAGCAGGTACACCAGCCCCGCACGCAGGGCACTTCGGTATGAAAACAACATATAGCTAGCAATCCTTACTAAAAAACCGATCCGCCCTACAAAGATTGCGGATTATAGAATAAGAAACATCCAGCCACTCTTATCTGAACAGGCGACTGGTTTTATCTGTGAGCTGAGTGATAATGCGTATGCTGTTTTTTTATTTATCTGAGGGCCATACAGCCTATGTGGTACAACGGTTTTCTTGACTTGTCGGCCTGGCAACTGGTTGCAGTCACCCTGTTGATGACCCACGTGACCATTGTCGGGGTCACGGTCTATCTGCACCGCTATTCAGCCCACCGCTCCCTGGAGCTCAATGCTGGCCTGAAGCACTTCTTCCGATTCTGGCTGTGGTTGACCACCGCCCAGAACACGCGCGAGTGGACTGCCATCCACCGTAAACACCATGCCAAGTGCGAAACCGTCGACGACCCGCACAGCCCGGTCATCAAAGGCCTGTCCACGGTCCTGCGCAAAGGTGCCGAGTTGTATCGGGCCGAAGCGGAAAACCCCGAGACATTGCGCATCTACGGCAAGAACTGCCCGGACGACTGGATCGAGCGCAAGGTCTACACCCGTTACCCGTTGCTCGGCGTGGCACTGATGGGCGTCATCGATGTGCTGTTGTTCGGCACCATCGGCATCACCATCTGGGCGATCCAGATGATGTGGATCCCGTTCTGGGCCGCCGGCGTGATCAACGGACTAGGACATGCCATTGGCTACCGCAACTTCGAGTGCCGTGACGCCGCGACCAACCTGGTGCCCTGGGGCATCATCGTCGGTGGCGAAGAATTGCATAACAACCACCATACCTATCCCAACTCCGCCAAGCTGTCGGTGAAGAAATGGGAATTCGACCTGGGCTGGGCCTGGATCCAGGTGTTCAGCTTCCTGCGCCTGGCCAAGGTCCAGCGGGTCGCGCCTATCGCCCACCGGGTCGAAGGCAAGGGCCACCTCGACATGGATACCGCCATGGCGATCCTCAACAACCGCTTCCAGATCATGGCCCAGTACCGCAAGCTGGTGATCGCACCGCTGGTCAAGCAGGAGCTGGAGAAGGTCGATCATTCGGTCCGCCACCAGTTCCACCGCGCCAAACGCTTGTTGTCACGGGAAACCAGCCTGCTGGATGACCGTCACCATCTGCGTATCCAAAGCATGTTGGAACACAGCCACGCCCTGAAGGTGATCTACGAAAAACGCCTGGCGTTGCAACAGATCTGGCTCAAGACCAGCACCAACGGCCATGACATGCTGGCTGCGATCAAGGAATGGGTGCACGAAGCCGAAGCCAGCGGGATCCAGTCCCTGCGCGACTTTGCCCACCAGTTGAAAACCTACTCGTTGCGACCTGCATAAACGTCCCCCGGTAGCAGCTGTCGAGCCCCAGCGAGGCTGCGTCAGCTGCACTGCCGCCATCGAGCCAAGCGAAGTGACGCGTTGTCCCCGACGCAGCCCAGCTGGGGCTCGACAGCTGCTAGGGCAGCCGTAACAGTTCCCTCAGCAGTTTTCTGGCGCCATTCCACAGTCACCGAAGATTGCCCTGCAATCGCCCCCGATAACGGAACTTCGCTGAAATTAACCTCTCTCAAACAACACTTCGCCATCCCGGCGAACCGAGTTGTGAGCGCTGTCCGATCCTGCGGCATGCCCCAAGAGAATTGTGCCGATGGTCCACCAAAAGGACTCCCAGTCACCCTCACCTGCGTCTGCCACGCTGGATGCGTCGCAATCGACGGTCGCTGCCACGTTACTGGAACTGATGCACGCCCAGGGAGAAGTGGAACGCCTGAGCGAGCGCGAGCAGTTGTTGAGTTCGTTGCTGGTCAGCGTCAACGCCGTGCTATGGGCCATCGAATGGGAGACGCGTCGCGTGCTGTACGTCAGTCCGGCCTATGAGCGCATCTTTGGCCGCTCGGCGAGCCTGTTGCTGGCCGACCACAACGAATGGCGCAACAGCATTCACCCGGAAGACTCGGACTACGCCGAACACAGCCTGACCCAAGTGCTGGAGCTGAAGGCGGTAGAAGATCGTCAATACCGCATCATCACCGCCGACGGGCAGATCCGCTGGCTGAGCGACAAGTGCTTTATCAATCAGCACGCCACTCCCGACCAACCGGTAATCGTAGTCGGCATCGCCGAGGACATCACCGAAAAAAAGCAGCTTGAACTTGAACTGCAGCGCCTGGCCACCACCGACGTGCTGACCAGCAGCAGCAACCGCCGACACTTCTTTGAATGCGCCCACCGCGAATATGAGCGCGCCCGTACCCAGGGCTTGCCGCTGGCTTTCCTGCTGCTGGATATCGATGACTTCAAGACCATCAACGACACCTACGGTCACCTGGAGGGCGATCAGGTGCTGCTGCGTATCGCCGAGATGGGTCGAGGGGTTTTACGTCGCGGTGATCTGTTCGGACGCATCGGCGGCGAAGAGTTCGCCGCCGTGCTGCCCGGTTGCGCGCCGGAGACGGCCATGCAGGTCGCACAACGCCTGGGGCAGGAAATCCAGCAACTGAGTTTCAGCCATGAAGACCAGACCTACGGAGTGACCGTCAGTCAGGGCCTGACCAGCCTCACCGCCGAGGACACGACGCTGGACAACTTGTTCGCCCGGGCCGACGCCGCCATGTATGAAGCCAAGCGCCAAGGCAAGAACCGGGTGGTGGTGGGATGATCCTGCAACCATAGACAATGGAACCGCTGGAAAGCACGGTCAGTTGAATGTGGGAGCAACTGTCTTCACCATGCCATTCGTCACCGCCACTCAGTGCCATCTCGCAACATGGCATTGAGCCTAATCAGCAGTACACGCATGCAGGCGATGAGCGCGACCTTCGCGCTCTTACCTCGCTCTCGAAGGCCTTCGTAGCGTGCCTTGAAGTCGGGCTGATGGCGGATTACAACCCAGCAGGACATGTACAGAGCCCGTCTGACACGGGCTCTGCCTCCATAGATATGTCGCTTCCCGCTGTGATTACCGCTGTCGTCGTTCAAGGGCGCGATACCTGCCAAGGCCGCAACCTCACGGCGATCAAGCTCACCTAGTTCGGGCAGATAAACCAGCAAACTCGCGGTGGCAACCGTACCGATACCTTTAACAGAGATGAGCCGCTGGGCTTTTTCTGCGTCCAGTTCGTGCATGCTCTGATTGATGGCCTTATCAAGTTGCCTGATTTGCGTTTGCAGGAAGTGAATATGGCCTTTGATCAGCGCAATAACGGCTGGTAGCTGGGCTTGCTGAAGACGGCGCTTATTGTCGTCTCGTTGCTGAACGAAATGCTCGCGCTGCTGAACCAGCTCGCGGAGCGCTTCACGCTCAGGCGAAATAACCTTGCTGCTTGAGGCATTCAGCACTTCAGCAAAGTCTGCTAGAACGGCCGCATCAATAGCGTCAGTCTTCGCATTCTTGCCCATCGCCACGGCAAAGGATCTGGCTCGGCGAGGATTGACCCTGAGCACCTTGAAGTTTGCGCCTTGCAGAGCCGCCATGGCATTACGCTCATAGCCCCCGGTGGCCTCCAGCAAAATCAGACTGACTTCAAACTGACTCAATCGTCGAATCAGCTCAAGAAATCCTTCTGAAGTGTTTGAAACATCGAAACCTTCGCTCTGTGGTTTAACCCAGACGACAAGGTTTGATTTTGAGATGTCGATACCGACCCAGGAAATCATGGCAAAACCCTCTTACACTCAGATGTGAGAGTGCTCTGGCTTTGCCCACGCTTGTGATTTCGAGTGGCTGCTCGTCCAACTGTTCGGGCTTGTAGGCCAGAGTGGAAAGGTGGATGGCAGCTCGGCTCCCACACGTGCTTTGAGCACCGCGGACTTGCAGCTTGCCATCCACCCCTCTCACCCCAGAGTTTATTCCTAGATCAAGACACAAGCGGGCTTGCTCGCGAAAGCGGACCTTCAGTCGCTACATCGGGTGACTGATACACCGCATTCGCGAGCAAGCCCGCTCCCACACATGGCCGACCAGCCTGTTACAGCTCGGCGAAGCACTCTTCGATGATCGCCAGGCCTTTGTCCAACTGCTCGTCCGGCGAGGTCAGCGGGACCAGTACGCGCAACACGTTGCCGTAGGTGCCGCAGGACAGCAGGATCAGGCCCTTGTCACGCGCCTTGGCAACCACCGAGGCCACGGCAGCCGCGTTTGGCTTGTGGCTGTCGCCGTCTTCGAACAACTCGACCGCGATCATCGCACCCAGCGCACGCACTTCGCCGATCACCGGGTACTTGGCCTGAATAGCTTTCAGACGCGTGACCAGGCGCTCGCCGACGGCCTTGCAGCGGTCCAGCAGGTGCTCTTCCTCAAACACTTCCATCACCGCCAGCGCAGCGGCGCAGGCGATCGGGCTACCGGCGTAGGTACCGCCGAGGCCGCCCGGGGCGATGGCATCCATGTATTCAGCCTTGCCACACACACCGGCCAGCGGGAAACCGCCCGCAATGGATTTGGCGAAGGTGGTCAGGTCGGCGGCAACGCCCATCTGCTCCATGGCGAAGAAAGTGCCAGTACGGCCAGCGCCGGTTTGCACTTCGTCGGCGATCAGCAGGATGCCGTGCTGGTCGCACAGTTCACGCAGGCGCTTCATGAAGGCTTTGGGCGCCACGTAGAAGCCACCTTCGCCCTGCACCGGCTCGATGATGATGGCGGCGATATCACGCGGCTCGGCATCGTTCTTGAAAATACGTTCGATGCTAGCGATCGAGTCGTCGACGCTCACACCATGCAGTTCGTTCGGGTACAGCGCACGGAACACACCACCGGGCATCAGGCCCATGCCGGCCGAGTAAGGCACGACTTTACCGGTCAGGCCCAGGGTCATCATGGTGCGGCCGTGGTAAGCGCCGGTGAAGGCGATCACGCCAGCGCGACCCGTCGCGGCACGGGCGATCTTCACGGCGTTTTCAACGGCTTCGGAACCGGTGGTGACCAGCAGGGTTTTCTTGGCGAAGTCACCCGGGACCTTGGCGTTGACCTTCTCGCACAACTCCACGTAAGGCTCGTAGGCCAGCACCTGGAAGCAGGTGTGAGTCAGTTTGTTCAGTTGCTCGGTCACGGCCGCGATGATTTTCGGGTGTACGTGGCCGGTGTTCAGCACGGCGATACCGCCGGCGAAGTCGATGAACTCGCGACCTTCAACGTCGGTCACGGTGGCGTTTTTCGCCGACTCGGCGAAGATCGGGTGGATCTGGCCAACACCGCGCGCTACAGCGGCTTCGCGGCGTTTCATCAGGGAAGCGTTGGTCTTGTTGCTCATAAAGTCCTCATTCGCCGCTCATCGGGCGGCGTGGTTCAAGGATTAGGTGGCGGGGAGGCAACTGCAACAGCATGCGATGATCGACTGCCACAGCTTTCCCGGCCACTGCGAATAACGGGGTGAATCACGCAAAGGGACAGCGCTCTCGTGCCCTTTGCGTTTGCAGCAATGCCTTGCCGGGCCTTAGATGCCCAGGCAGAGGTATTTGATTTCCAGGTAATCCTCGATCCCGTACTTGGAACCCTCACGGCCCAGGCCCGAGGCCTTGATACCGCCGAACGGCGCGACTTCGTTGGAGATCAACCCAGTGTTGACGCCGACCATACCGTACTCCAGGGCTTCCGCCACACGGAATACACGGCCCAGGTCGCGGGCATAGAAGTACGAGGCCAACCCGAACTCGGTGTCGTTGGACATGGCGATCACTTCGGCTTCGTCTTTGAAGCGGAACAACGGTGCCAAGGGGCCAAAAGTTTCTTCCTTGGCCACTGCGGCGTTTTTCGGCACGTTGGTCAGGATAGTCGGCTCGAAGAAATTGCCTTGCATGACCTTGCCGCCCGCCAACAGGGTGGCGCCTTTGCTCAAGGCATCGGCGATATGTTCCTGCACCTTGGCCACGGCTTTCTCGTCGATCAGCGGACCGGTGGTGGTGCCCTCTTCCAGGCCGTTGCCGATCTTCAGCTTGGCCACTGCCACTTTGAGTTTTTCGGCGAATGCGTCGTACACCGAGTCCTGAATGTACAGGCGGTTGGCGCAGACGCAGGTCTGGCCGTTGTTGCGGTACTTGGAGATGATCGCGCCCTCGACGGCCTTATCCAGGTCAGCGTCGTCGAACACGATGAACGGTGCGTTACCGCCCAGTTCCAGGGAGACTTTCTTGATGTCCTTGGCGCATTCAGCCATCAGTTGGCGACCGATTTCGGTCGAGCCGGTGAATGACAGCTTGCGTACGATCGGGTTGCTGGTCAGCTCGCCGCCGATGTCGCCAGCGCTGCCGGTGACCACGCTCAGCACGCCTTTCGGGATGCCGGCACGGTGCGCCAGCTCAACCAGGGCCAGGGCCGAGAATGGGGTTTGCGAAGCAGGCTTGATGACCATGGTGCAACCAGCGGCCAGGGCCGGGCCGGCCTTGCGGGTAATCATCGCCGCCGGGAAGTTCCACGGTGTGATCGCAGCGGTCACGCCGATCGGCTGCTTGATCACGATCAGGCGCTTGTCGGGCTGGTGGCCGGGGATCACGTCACCGTAGATGCGCTTGGCTTCTTCGGCGAACCATTCAATGAAGGACGCGGCGTAGACGATTTCGCCCTTGGCTTCGGCCAACGGCTTGCCTTGTTCAAGGGTCATCAGGCGACCGAGGTCGTCCTGGTTCTCGATCAGCAGTTCAAACCAGCGGCGCAGCTTGTTGGCGCGCTCCTTGGCGGTCAGTGCGCGCCAGGCTGGCAGGGCCTTGTCGGCGGCTTCGATGGCGCGGCGGGTTTCGGCGGCGCCCATTTTCGGCACAGTGCCGAGGATTTCGCCTGTCGCCGGGTTGTTGACCTTGATGGTCTGACCGTTGTCGGCATCGACCCAAGCACCATCAATGAAGGCTTGCTGGCGGAACAACTGGGTGTCTTTAAGCTGCATGTCGGCTTTCCTTAACAGCACCGCGCGCACGCGGGGCAAATTAGAGTTTTTGAAAGGCGCCCTTGGGGGCTGCCGTCAGGAAAATCAGTCACTGGGCGCGAGCAAATGATTGCCGCACGGGAGACAGGTCGTTTGAAATCTCAAACGAATCCTAGGATCAATGGGGGTAAAGGACAATAGTATGTTCGAAAAAAAGAACGAGAACGCCGCCACTTTTGGTTTTTTCCGATCAGCGCCGACAAAAAAGCCCCCGCGGCCCTGAGGGCGGCGGAGGCTGCGTTGGCCGTCCGGATTAAGACTGGAACGACTTGAGCACGGTCAACAGGCTGGTGAGGTTATCCGACACACCACCTTGGGCGACCTTCTCGGTGGCGGCGGCGCCAGCGGTAGTGTCGACGCTGTAGATCTGCATCACGCCCTGGTTGGTGGCCGCCTGGGCCAGGGTGTTTTGCTGTTGTTGGGCGGAAACCGAATTCTGGAACAGAATCGCGGTGGCCTGGCCCATGGATTGATAAATGGTGCCCATGGCCATCGCAGGCGCTTCAGCGACCACTTTGACGTTGGACTGGGTGACGGCATCGGTGATTTGCGGACTGACTGTACTCATGGTTGGAACTCCTGGTTTTCTTAAAAGAAACAACATCCGTCAACGCTCAGCCAATCAAGGCTGGAACGACTTCAGTACGCTCAACAGGCTGGTGAGGTTATCCGCCACTCCGCCCTGGGCGACCTTCTCGGTGGCGGCGGCGCCCGCAGTGGTATCGACGCTGTAGATTTGCATCACGCCCTGGTTGGTGGCCGCCTGGGCCAGGGTGTTTTGCTGCTGTTGGGCCGAGACGGAGTTCTGGAACAGAATCGCCGTGGCCTGGGCCATGGATTGATAGATGGTGCTCATCGCCATCGCTGGCGACTCGGCGACCACTTTGACGTTGGTCTGGGTGACCGCGTCGGTAATTTGCTCGTTGACTAGTGGCATGATCAATTTCCTTATTTAAGACACGGAGCATTCCGTGTTAATCAATGAACGTCGCAAAACAGCGAGTGTGAACAGCTCGACATCAACCGTTCGGCCCCTTGTCATTAACGCCGCCCAACTGCCCCAGAGCGCCTTCGATCTGCACGATCAGACCTTCAAGCTGCTTATCGATGGCGGCTTTCACTTCCTGCTGGATCAGTGCCTTCAACCCAGCATCGGCCGGCTTTTCCGCGCCTGATGAGGGTTGTGGCTGCTGCGCCTTGAGCCATTGCTGGATCAACGCTTCCCGTTGCTCGGCGGTCTGGCGCAGCGCTTGCTCACTGGCTTTGGCCTGATCAAGGATCTCGCCGGCACGGGCCCGTTCGGCATCGATCAATTGGCGGGTCTGCGACCGGGCCTGTTCGATGACCGCTTCGGTGGTGCCGTCGAGGGTCTGTGGCTTGCTGCGCAGCAGGGCCTCCAGCACGTGCCGGTCGCCGGGAGACAGCGGCAGGTTGAGGGCTTCGGCCAGGCGGTAGACGTCGGCCACGGGGTCTTTTGGGGATTGCGTCATGTCAGCCTCCTGGACCGCGCCCGGCCCGCTAAAGCCGCACCTCGGTGTTGTCTTGCCAGAAGCCGGCGAAGTAGAAGTCTTTGTCATTGTCGCAACTGACGGCCAACTCCCACGGCGTCATGACAGTCGGCCGCGTGACGAAGATCGGCGCCGGCAGCGGCATGTTGGCCATGCGGTACAGGTTGCCGACCTCGTAGGTGTTGGCGACAAACTGCGAACAGAACGCCGCATCGCCGATCGACACTGATTCGTTGATACGGCTCATGATTCCGGGTTCATAGGCCGACCGGCTGAAGATCGACAGCGCCGCGTTCCACTTGCTGTAACGCCCGCTGATGTCCTTGCTTGCCACGTCACTGTAGAACTGCTCGGCCGCATAGACGGCTGCACGGGCCAGGTCACGCTTGGTGCAGGTGAACACCATCGCCCCGCGCGGCGGGGTTTCGGTGGTCAGGTCGGTCAATTGGATGCCGTCGCCGACGCTTTCGATCACCCGGTTGGCATCCACCGCAATGGCCGCATGCACCACCGGCACATTGGGATCGCCGGTGCCGAAGATCTTGGCCTTGAGCCATTGCCCCGCACGGATAAACGCACGGGGAATACTGGTGGACAGTTTGTCGTCCACTTGCGCCACTGAAAAAACAATATCTCCAGGCTGCATGATGTCGCTCCTCACTCAAGAAAAGTTACTTGCAAATTGCTGTTGCACCGTTCCAGAAGGGTTCTGGAACGCCGTGCTCGATTCAGGCCGCTGGCGCAGCCCGGTTAGCCAAGGTATCGGCGTACTTGGCGATGCTCTGGTCGATCTTGTCGATGGCCACGCTGGCGGCCTCGGCTTCCATCGCGCCGGCGGCGGCGGCCACGGCGGCGGCAGCGCCCACCAGCAAATCGGTGGCCAGCGCGCCCAACGCATCCTCGGCGGCGGCCGGAAGGTTGTCCTTGACGATGTTTTCGGTCATTTGCTGAAGCAGCACGGCCTGGGCCGCCAGGGCAATTTTGCTGACCCCGTCGAAATACCCTGCGGCTGACTGCGCGACCAGCCCGGCGGCCTGGCTGATCATCATGTCGGCCGGCACTGCGATTTGGGCCGGCGCATAGGCGAAGTTCTGCGAATTGGTGAACTGCACGGCCTGGACAATCTGGCTATTGAGTGCTGCCGTGCTGTCCGCAGATGGCGTGCTCGCCTGGTTGAGCAGATGCTCGTTCATGCGTTCCATGATTGAGCGCGAGGCTTTCGCCGCCGGCGCAGGTGCAGGTGCAGGTGCATCAGCCGCGGGTGGTGCTTCTGGAGTGGCGGCTTTCTTTCTGCTGAACCACGACATAATCAGTCCCCCCAGGGCTCAACCCTTCTCGCCAATCTGCATGATCAACGCGACGGCCTTGGAGATAACCGCATTGGAAATCTGGTTCATGGCCTGCTGGCTGTTGACCGCATTTTGCAACGACAAGCCGGCCGAACTGCTCGCCACCTGATACAGCGACGCAATGGCCTGGGCCGGCGCCTCCGCAACCACCTTGACGTTGGTTTGGGTGACAGCATCGGTAATCTGGCTGTTGACCTCTGTCATACATCTCTCCTTGATGGAATCGATCCGGCGAAAATGCCGGTGGTTATCGCGTGAGGCGAAACGTGCTCATTGAACTAGAACGCCGCATCTCGTCGGCTGTGAAAAAGCATCAACGCAAGACCGCTCGCAGCAGTTGCACGCGTTTGCGTACCAGGGGCATGGCGATGTGCAGTTCTGCGGCAATTTGCGGGTAAGGCAGATCATCGACAAAGCGCAGCTCGAACAACCGCCGCTGCAGCGGTGGCAGGTGCGCCACCTGCGCCTTCACCTGCTCCAGGCGCTCGACACGTTCCACCTGCTCGGTGACCGACGCACAGGGCGCGGCAAGCAACGCCTGGTGATCGTGTTGAAGGTCGATCGAATAATCGAACAACCGGCCTTCGCGCTTGCTGCGGCGCAGGCTGTCGAGAAACACGTGGTCCAGCACCAGAAACAGAAACCCCTGAGGATCGCGAATCCGCTCCGGCGAGCGCCGGAAAAACACCAGCGCCTTGATCGCGGTGGCCGCCAGCCACTCTTGCCCCAAGTCCTGGTTACCCCGTGCGCGGCGGATGGCCCTGCGCCTGAGTTCATCCTGTACCGCCCGCCAGCTGGTTTCGAATAACCGGTCATCCGCGCTCACTTGATCCTTGTAGTGAATGGTCGCTCCCATCGCCTGCACTCCCTGTGACTGTTTGGTGAGAGCCCAGTCTGTGGCGGTGCGCCAGGTGACGCTGTTACCTGGGTAACAGAACGACGATTAATTCATCACATAGGCCTTGCGGCGCAGATGATCGAGATCGTTGATGACCATCTGCTCGAGTTTTCCACTGATCAGCCCGCTACGGCGCCACAGCTGCAATTGCACATTGAGCTTGGGACGACTGGTGTTGAGCATCGCGGCCAGCAGCCCCTGATTGGCTGGCAATGACACACAGGGCATGACCATGGTCAGGTCGATTTCATCCATGTTTGCCAACAGAAAACGCGCCAGGCGCGACTCCAGACGATGCAGGCAGACCAACTCCAACAGCTCGATCACCTTGAGCAGACGCGCCATGCTGAGCATCAGCAAGCGCCTTAGAAACAGCGGTTCTTCAAACAACGGAGCGAAATGCCGGCGCCCCAGTTGCAGTATCCGCGTGGCGCCGCTGGCAAAGGTAGAAGCCTCTCGACCGGCCAGCTCGACCATCGCAGCCTCCCCCACCACCTGGCCCGCGCCGACACTGCCGATAATCTGTTCGCGCCCCTCCGGGCCATGGATCATCGAATAGATCCGGCCCTCCACCACCAGCGCGACAAATTCGAGGGGATCATCCTTGAAATACAACAACTCGCGGTCACTCAGAGTACGTTCCACCATATGGCCAGCGATTTGATGCAACAGCGGCTCGGGCAAGCCGCGGAACAAATCGGAACGGGCCAACAATGTTTGTCGCGACGAGCGATCGAGCATCACGGTTCCTTTGGAATGCATGCGTTCACCTGATCTGACGGGAGATACTGCGCACACGGCGCAGACGGGGCTTAAGCCAACAGAGCAAAGCAAACAAAGGGACGTCCGGCCCGGACAGTTGTGAATGCAGACTGCGGATAAACCCGCAACAGCCAGTAATCGCCACGCACGAAACCGGCATGGACGCCCAAGGCCGACATGGGTATGATGTCGCCCGCACAAGCATCCGTAGCTCAGCTGGATAGAGTACTGCCCTCCGAAGGCAGGGGTCGTGGGTTCGAATCCCGCCGGGTGCACCATATAGCAGTCCCGGGCTGTCTCAGACAGTCTACGAAACACCCCAAGAAGCCCGCCCTGTGCGGGCTTTCTTGTTTCTGGCTATCCGTCCCTGTCCACCCCTATAACTTCCCGCCGTGTATGCCCACGTGTATGCTTTCAGATTCCTATAACTGGAGGCATACAGGAAGTGAAGCGCTCTGAAATCAAACGTCGCCCCTTAGCAGACACCACCCTCGCAGGCCTGGAGCCTGAGCACGCTACTTATCGCGAGCAGGACGGGAATGGTCTGTACTTCCGGGTAAAACCTAACGGGCAAAAATCGTGGGAGCTGCGATACAAAAAGCCAGACGGCAAATGGTCTTGGCTGGGCCTCGGCGGCTACCCGGAAATCAGCGGCTCATTGGCGAGACAGAAAGCAGCTCAACTGCGGGAAGACGCATCGACCGGCAAAAATCCATTGGTGAGCAAGCAAGCTCGGAAGGTTGCAGACCAGGTTGCTGCCAACAACACCTTTGAAGCGTTAGGCCGCGAGTGGTTTGAGGCCAGACGCACAAGCTGGGAATCAGGTACATCTCGACGAGTGCTTGGCGCACTTGAGCTTCACGTGTTCCCCGTCTTCGGCAAACGCGTGTACACAGAAATATTGCCCCTGGAATGGATGGAGTTTCTACGCGGCATGGAGCAGAAGGGGATCATTGAACAAATGGGCCGAGTTCGTGCCTTTTGCAAAGAGATCTATGACCTGGCACGCGTAACAGGACGAGCCGTCCACAACCCTCTTGAAGGTCTCAGCAAATTCCTGCAATCACGTAGCGCTGAAAACTATGCACACGTTTCGATTGAAGAACTGCCTGCGCTACTTCGAGCGATCAACTCCTACCCTCACGCAAAGGACGTTCGTATTGGGCTTCGCTTGCTTTCCTTATTAGCATCGCGCCCGAGCGAGATCCGCGAAGCACGCTGGTCAGAAATCGACCTCTCCAAAAAGCTATGGACGATCCCAGCCGAGCGAATGAAACGTCGTCGCGAACATGTGGTGCCTCTCTCTCGACAGGCAATTGAAGCGCTCACTGAGTTACGAACACTGACAGGTGCGTACCCTCTCCTATTTCCAGGCAGGAAAGACAGGACAATCCCCCGTAGCAATACAGTCTTTCTAATGGCGCTCCGCAGACTGGGATATGCCGGTCGGCAAACAGGTCACGGCTTTCGTCACATCGCGAGCACCATACTCAATGAGCAGGGTTTCGATGAGAATCACATTGAGGCCCAGCTCTCTCATGCAAAGGAGGGTATTGCCGGGGTATATAACAAAGCGGTGTACCTGCCTCAGCGTAGAGTGATGATGCAGTGGTACGCCGATCACCTTGATGCCCTAGTGAGTGGAAACGTGGTGCAGGGCCAATTTGGAAAGGCAGTATGAGAGCACATACCCAGCCCCCCTCCAAAACCGGTGTAAATGGTGTTACTCGTGTAACGCCCATGGTCAAACGCCCGGTTTCATTGGCCTCCACGCCTGTTACACAGTTGAGCGACATAGTGTACATCCGATGTAACGCTACCCCTGCGTGTAACGCGCAAGTCAGCGCCCAGGTGCTGCGGGCAGACGTTTTCGCCCGAGCCTGCCAAGAGACTCTCGCTGGTTCCGCCCTTCAAGCGCAGGGCGTGGGACTTTCGGTTACACGGCGGATGAGACCTGGTAATGACTGATCACCAAGTCATATTGCATTCGGCGCTAGGCAGCGGCCTGCTCAAATCTCTCTCAGAACAACCGCTCTATGATCTCTGCCGTGGACAGGTCGCTGACGCCTGCTACCTGATCGACCAGTGCTGGCTGCGCATTCATCGCGACGATATCAATAAAGATCTCGCCGGCATGAAAGATCTCGGCAGTATGTGCATTCAGACGATGATTCATGAGGAGAGCATTTTTCAATATGCCTCCACCGACACCACGGCACGCCTGGCGCATTGGGTACGAATGTACAGCGGTTATTACTCAGTGTCGGAGCGCGATGCTCATGCGGGCTACATCATGGCATGTGCCGTAAAAGCGTTAGGGGCACTAGCCAGTTGGATGCAAATAGCCGATCAAGAGGCTTGGTATCATGTCTCTGAACCTCCTACTGACTGGCCCAAAGATCTGTATTGCCAATTCGTAGCGATGCAGGTCGACCCGGACAAGCACATCGAAGTGCTCGATCAGTACACCCTCTACCTGGAACCGATCACGTCCCTACTCTGCCTAAACAACGATGAACTGAGATCCATCGCCGTGCGAGCGATTGATACCGTTGCCCGCAAAAAGGGCGGCATCATCAGCGGGATGGAACGCAACGATGAGATTAGCCTTCGAGATGCCGCGATAGTTAAACAGGGACGTCACTACCGCGCAGCGGGGATGTCCAAACGCAACGTTGCAACGAAGGTACATGCCTGGCTACAGCGTGAGGTCGCCAAACCTCCAAAACAACGGCCTGATTGGATTGCACTTGAAACCGAAAAACCCCTAACTCGCAAAAGCGTTGAGACCATTCTCAAACGCAACTTGGTGCTGTAGCTAAAATTTCAATCGGATTTCAATTGGAAGTGAACTGCTCACCACCGACCTGCACCTAGATCATTGCTCTCAGTCCTAACCAGTCGAGAGCAAGACCTATGAAAGCCCCTACCGCTGAAATTCCCCGCTTTAACCCACCCACTCCAAGCCCAATGTTTGACGCATCGTCGACATTGATCCGTATGCCCGAGGTCGAGCGGATCGTGGGCATGAAGCGCTCCACCATCTACAAACTCATGCAGCGCACAGATAGCGGCTTTCCCCTGCCCGTCAAATTGAGCGACAGCACCGCTCGCGGCGCGCCCGTAGCTTGGGTTTTATCTGAAATCCAAACATGGGCACGAAGCCGCATAGAGGCTCGCAACCAGGTGGCAGCATGAAAAATCGTGTCGCCAACAAGGCCATTTTGCAGCCCTTTTCTGTACTCAGAACAGTCGGATTCTCATCACGCGGTATGCAGCGTTTTGAACGTTACCGCACAGAGCAAAAACGCCTGAATCGGGACGTGATGGTGATGCGATGGAGAGATGGCATCTGGTGCGCATTGTCAGTTCCCTGCCAATCCCCGCAAGCAATCATCGTCGACGAAGGCCAACAAATTGATGCCTACGAGGATGCGCGCGCGTGCCTCGAAAGCGACCTGTTGCCTTTTGTCTCCCTGCGCTGGGACATCCATGCCTGAAACGAAAACACCCCCCGGCGGCAACCGGAGGCGTTGAGGTAAATCTACATGCCTGATCAATTTATGCCGCCTCGAAAAAATCCGCAAGTGATCTGCACAGTTGCACTTTCAAAAAACGGACGCTACTCTCTGGCCGTCGCTGCAAATTCAGCGACCGGGTTTGGCGACCCGAGTTACTTGGCGCACAGGCGCCCCATCCGACAGCAGGCGCTTTTTTTGTGCCTGCCGTTTCGTGTTATGGCAGCTGTGCGTGGGAGACCTTCGGGTCTGCCGGGTTCCAAGTTCCCGGTTCGCCAACCTGCGCACAGCTGCCACCCTAATTCGTTTGGCGACGATCAGTGGCAGCTCCATCTTCAAACTTGGAGTGTCACCTATGCCTGCCCTCAATCCGTCCAAAATTCGCGCCGCTGCTCATCGAGCTATGGCTCTCGCCGCTTTACACGCCAACTCCAGCCTCGCTACACGCCTCTCCCGTTACAACGCCCATATGTCAAAGGCTCGCGCCCTGGAAGCCGCAGGGGGTGCCCAATGAGCATGCTCCCAGGCTTTGCACTACCCGAAGATCTACTCTGCGTCAGCCAAGACGCCGAAGCCGGTCTGCCTATCGACGCCATCACCTGTGCGCTCGACCGCGCCGACTCCGTTCTCATGCTGCTGGAAGACCACTTAGACGGGGATAAACCCCTGCTCTCCAACCGCGTACTGTCGTCCGTTATTTGGGATGTGCGCGGCACCTTGGGCTTGATCAAAACACTTACCATGTACGGTGATGCCTCATCTGTGCCGATGGGCCAGAAAGGCGGTGCGCTGTGAACTACTCCATTACTCGTGGACGCTCAGAGTTTTCCCCTGCCAACGGTAACGGCCAAAACCTGTTTCGGGTGAATGCCGGTATCCCGCTGGAGGACGCACTTGAAGCCGTCTCCCAGATCCTGCACCACGCCAATCAACTGATCCTCGACGCTGCCATCAGCGATGCGGGCGAGCGTTTTAGTTGGCCCGCGTTCTACCTCGGAGAGATGGCTAAGGCGCTGATCGACGACGTGAACGAGGCGTTGCTTGAGGCGAGGACCACACTATGACTCAGCGCACCGGCAGCAAATCAAAACGCCCGAGCTTCGCTGACGTAAAAAGCGCCGCTCTGAAGAACATCGACCGCGTCCTTACTCAGTGGCTGCCGAACGGCAAACGCGTCGACGGCGGCAAGGAATATACCGCGCCGAATCCGACGCGTACGGACAAACGCGCAGGCTCACTCAAGGTCAATTTGAGCAAAGGCACCTGGGCGGATTTTGCCACCGGCGATAAGGGCGGCGACCTGATCGACCTGGTGCGCTACATCGACGGCGGCACCGACGTTGATGCATGCAAAAAGCTGGCGGACCTGCTCAACGTTTCCGCCGGTTCGGCGAACGCTAAAAGCGCACCGGCCAAGCCCGCAGCGCCGGAGTGGATTGCGATCCAGCCGATCCCGGCCGAGGCCATGAACAAGTGCCCTGCCAAGCACCGGCAACACGGTGTTCCGTCCAAGGTGTGGATCTATCGCAATGCACAGGGCCAGCCGGTCATGGCGCTGTATCGCTTCGACCTGGGCCCCGATAACGACGGCAAAACGAGAAAGGTCTTTGCACCGTTGACCTGGTGCAAACGCTCCGATGAGCAAACAACACAGTGGCGCTGGCAAGGGTTGCCGGAGCCTCGGCCATTACTACGCCTGGATGACCTAGCACAGCGCGCCGATGCGCCTGTGGTGTTGTGTGAGGGAGAGAAAGCAGCTGATGCCGCTGCTGAGCTGATGCCGGACTACGTCGCCACCTGCTGGCCGAACGGCTCCAACTCTTGGCTCAAGGCCGACCTGAAACCGCTCAAGGGGCGCGCTGTGGTGCTGTGGCCGGATAACGATGCCAGCGGCAAGACCTGCATGGACGCCATCGAACTCAAGTTGATTGAGATGGGCACCGCTTCGGTGCAACGAATCTCCCTCGACGTGTTCAAGCTCAAGCCCAGCAGCAAAGGCGGCAAGCCGACACTCGTCAAAGGTGGAAAATGGGCAGACGGCGACGATGCAGCGGACGCATCAGCCAAAGGCTGGACCGCTTGCCACGTAGCCGAGCTGGTGCGCAGCGGTGAGCTTTTCGGCGGTGCCGCTGAGCCAACTGCCCCCCAAGAACAGAAGGCCAAGGCGCCCGCCAAACGCCCCGCGAAATCGAAAAATGATCTGTTGCCGGGCGGCTTTCGCCTGACCGCTGAAGGGGTTTTTTATTCCGGCGATGATGGTGAGGCGCGCCCCGTGTGTTCGCCTCTCGAAATCATCGCTCGCACTCGCGACGACAAGGGCCACAACTGGGGCTTGTTAGTTGAGTTCGATGACCCAGACGGCGCTAAAAAACGTTGGAACATTCCGGCCCGGACCATGACCGGCGACTTCGGCAAAGACGTACTCGGCCCGCTGGTAGACATGGGTCTGCGCCTTGCCGGAAGCCGATCAGGGCGCAACGCACGCAATGACCTGCAAAGCTATCTCGGCGGCTTCGACAGTGCCCAGCGCGCCCGCTTGGTGACGCGTTTGGGCTGGCACGACAACGCCTTCCTTTTGCCCGAACAACAGATCGGCTCGCACGCCGAGCACCTGCATTTTTATGAGGCCGGTGCGCAGCTGCCTCCGATCAGCGAGGCGGGCTCTCTGGAGCAATGGCAAGAGCAAATCGGTGCGCTGTGCGTTGGTAATCACCGCTTGGCGTTTGTCGTCTCTGTGGCCTTTGCTGGGCCTCTGCTGAACATGCTTGGGCATGAGTCGGGCGGCTTCCACCTCTACGGCGACAGTTCCGGAGGTAAGACCACCCACCTGCAAGTTGCTGCATCGGTTTATGGCGGGCCGCGTTTGGTGCGTTCGTGGCGCTCGACAGATAACGCCCTGGAGTCCATCGCCGCTGCACACTCAGACGGTCTCCTGGTGCTGGATGAAATCGGCATGTGCGACCCGCGCATTATTGGCGAGACGGTCTACATGCTCGGCAACGGCACCGGTAAGGCCCGAGCGAATGATCGAGGACAAGCGGGCCGACAGGTGCAGGAGTGGCGCTTGCTGTTTCTCTCGACCGGCGAGAAGACATTGGCGCAGCACATGGCGGATGCAAACAAGGAGCTGAAAGCGGGCATGGAGGTGCGCATGCTTGCGGTACCAGCAGATGCCAGCAAGGGCCTAGGCATGTTCGATGTGCTGAACGGTTTTGAGGACGCTGCCGCCCTCTCCGATGCGCTCAAGGCGCGTGTCGCCAAATACTACGGCACACCGCTTACCGCCTTCCTGCACGCACTGTGTGCTCCTGGGGAAATGCTCAGATGGACGGTGATCGTTCGCCGCACGGTGGAACAGTTCATCACCCAAAACCTGCCCGCCTCGGCCAGTGGACAGGCGCAACGCGCCGCCCTTCGCTTCGGCCTCGCCGCAGCGGCCGGAGAGTTAGCCACCGCCTTCGGAGTCACCGGCTGGCCGGACGGCACAGCCACGACCGCTGCACGTGTATGTCTGCATGCGTGGCTAGCCGAGCGTGGCGGCGCCGGAAATTTCGAGGGCGATGCGATTTTGGCGCGACTGAGACAGGTCATCGAGCGCTTTGGAGAAAGCCGCTTTACCCGCTGGGAATCTGCCGCCGCCAAGATCGATGAACACGGCCCACGCACGATTGATCGGCTGGGCTTTCGCAAGACGATGGAACACGGCATGGGCGATGCCCTGCACACCACCAACACCTACTACGTACTACCGGAAGCATGGCGCTCCGAAATCTTCCGAGGCATGAACCTGAGTGCGGTTAACAAAGAGCTCCTGCGACGGGGCGTTTTAGAGCCTGGAAAGGATGGCAAAGCTTCAACCGCAGTGCGACTACCGGGGTTGGGCTTGCAGCGCTGCTATGTGGTTGTCGCAGTGCCAGAACAAGGTGATCACGGCGCCCAGGCGGCGTAATAACGGCCGCTCCATGAGAAATTCAGGCCCACCTCGGCCTGGCCCGCCAGCGAAGCAAACCAATCAACCTTTCGCCTTAGGAACTCAACATGAACCAGCTAAAACAGCAACAAGCCGCCTTGATTCAAGAACTGGAAACATTGGAAGAAGGCTTGCCACAACTGGAGGCCGAGTGGCGCAATGCACCTAGCGGATTCAGTGCGAATGGCAACGTAATTGGAAGCCCTGAAAGCCGCGAGGCTATGGAAAAATTATCAAGCGTCAAAGCCCGCATAGATGCGATTCCTGGTGAGCTGGCATCAATTGATCGCAAGCTTCAACACCTGGAGAGGCTGGAAAAAATTGGTCAGATCAAAGCTGACGCTATTCAAGCGATGACCGATGCAATCGCTGAGGTCGAAGCGCTGGAACGGAAAAAATCGCACCTGAGCGAGCGATTTCAGACAATTCAATCAGAAGCCGATCAAGCCCTGGAAAAGGCGCAACAAGCCGAGCGCGACGCTGCAACGTCCTACGCCAAATGCCTCGCAAGCGGTGATGCCGAAGGGGAAAAATCAGCAAGCGGCGAAATGCAAAAGGCGGCTAAACAACTGGCAACAACAGACGAGCAGGTCAGAAGGCAAGACCTGATCCTCGGTGCTCTCCAAGTCGAGCTTGATACCCTTGAAGCTCAAATCACGAATGCCCGCCAACGTGGAGATGAAGCCAAGACAGCCGCATTGAGCGCGGTTGGATTTGCATTGGATGAGGAGTGGAACGCGGTGACCGAACAACTGCTCGCTGTAGGCGCACGGTTACTTGCCGTCAGCTACCAAAAAGGCGGAATGGGGGAAGGACTGTCTGGGCTTGAGGTGCCTCGCTTCGGCCCCTTCCATTCGAGACTTGAACGCTCCGATTTCGCAGCGGCGGCTCGCAATATCTCCTTGGAACAACTACTCGCCGCTTGACCCTGAAACAGCCCGCATTCGCGGGCTGTTTATCTCTTTCAATTGCGAGACCTAATTAAAGACACTCAATCTTCGGGAGTCTTCCATGGGTGAACAGCAATTGATGGGAGTTCTTGGTGCTCAGTCAAAGTTAAACTCACATCAATCCAGTCGTAAAAAGCTGGCGCGGCAAGTAGTCCAAGTGCACCCCTCGGTGCGTTCGGTTGCATATCACTATTATTACGATGGGCACTCGCGCGAGACAGTAGCGGGCCGGCATCGGGAAATTTCCGCCACAACTCACCAAGATTTGTCTCATCAAGCGTCTCTTTGGATTTCGCGACAGTCTGCCAAAATTCATGCTCGTCTTGCGGCCGGTTTTTTATTTTCTCCTTCGAGGTAAGTACGTCTTTCGGCAGTGAGATCGAAAGCAGATTAAGCAAATTTGATTGCGTACGCTCCCAATCAATAGATTCGACTAAAGGCAAATAAGACACGAGTTGAAGTGGTGACGGCATTGTTTGAGCGCGAGGTTTACCCTCTAGCATATTATGTGGATCCACGTCAGCGATTACCAACGCCTGATCACTTTTGCTTAAAGCGTCATTTCTATTATTGTAATAAATTCCTTTGGACCAGCCGTGATAAGGGGTTACTTTGGAAAGATAACCCATAGTAGTCTCTTCAGACTTCCAACTTCCCTGCCCTATAAAACAGCTGCCACCAACAAGCGTTTTACCATCTATGCTATTACAAAATACTGTCGTGGTACCTGCCGCCAAGAACCCGGACTGTCCCGCGAACCAATAGTCTGCTGAGCGCGATGTAGCAGCAGGTACGGCAAGAATTGATCTTCGGGCCTCCGCCCCATTACCAGTTATGGAAAGTTTTCCAGATAGGGCTTTAAGATCGTTAAAAACCTCATCAATTTCGGCTGGCCGTCCAAACCGACGCCACATTGCCTTAAGATCCTCCGTCATTTGGATATAATTAGCAGGGCTAGATACTAAGAAAGCCTCAGAACATATTAATTCCAATAGATACTTTAGAGGGAGCTTCGCCTCCGTCAAAAGATGAGTAATAACATCAGCTGAAGGCTCGAAACCTACAACACTTTCTAGCTTACCTGCTAGTTCTCCTGGATTAAATAGAGGCTTTAAAGTTAATGCAGACGGACGGAAAAATTCTTCTAGCGCAACCGAACGATATTTTTTATTCCTGGAAAACTCGAGAACATGTCCACGCTCCAAAGCATCGTAATCTTTATTCCCCCCTAACTTCCTCTTCTTTAGCGACGCAAGAAAGACTTTCGAGGTTGACTTGGGTAAAGGCCAAAGTAAAGTGAGGGGCGCCGACAAATGACTCTCATCCTCCCTGCTGCATATATTCATGTACGTCCCAGCCAAGACCGAAACACCCTTATTAATAATATATGTTTTAAGCCAGTCCACTGTCTCACGCCTTACCGAGTACTCAGGAAGAACAAGCAAGTCGACTCCAAAGTTTTGACACGTATCAATAACGCGTTTAAGAATCGAGCGGCGACGATGTTCCGACCAACTAGGAAGAGTCTCTAATTTTGTCCACTTGTACGCAGTGTCATGTCTTTCCGCGGCCCTCAGCAATCTTCCATATTTTGAATCAGGACTGGCTTTCAAACTCAGAGAAATGGCCTCATTTACCTTTGAATTAAAAGGCCAATGAGTAGGGCAAGTCTCGACAAAAGGATGTTGATACGTCAGATCAAAGTCAGCTTGAAGTAAAGCGATACGAACTAAGCCGCTGGGCTTACATGCTTCACCACGCCGAGTCCACTGCTCTGCTTGCTGCTTTCTGAAAGCACTAGCATCACGGCCTAATTCTTGCTGTATCAAATTCTCCAAGGGAGCATTCGCATTGTCCGCAGGATCAGGTTTTAAATCTGAGGCTAAACCTTCAATCAATTCATCTACTACAACTTCCTCACCGCCAAGACCATCAGAATTCGAAGAAGATGTTTGCGGCGATGAAAAATCAGATGACGAGTCACTAATGATGGGCTCAACTACTACATACTCAACAACTCCAACATCACTTTTATTTAAGTTTGATGTGGAACTACTCCCATCTAATTCCTCTATCACCTCGACCTGAAGGGGGGGTTCAACATTCGGTTTAATAATGGCTATTGAGGCAAATGGTTCACCAAGCGCAGAGACCGATAAGAGCCTACCGCTCTCTCGATCAAAAACTTCCGACCAAACTCGTAGAAAGCGGCCATCTTGAGTTATTTCTTCGATGTGTTTAGAGAACTTAGGGAATTGAGAAATCATCCACGGAGTAACATCCCTAACGCCATTTCTTGAGTCGGTAAAGCGCTTAGTCTGAGGATTGTAGCCATAAGACTTTTCAATAACCACTATAGACTCAAAACCGAGCTCTTCGTCTAAATTTTTAATTAGCAAAATGACTGACTCTAATAACTCCAGACTGAGCAATTCCAGGCAATGGTCACTCAGCACTTCAAACGGCCACTCCAGAAGCGACTCCGCCTCGTCATCATGATAGTCAATTGAAGCTAGCGCTTTAGCAGTAGTTTTTAGTTGCTCATATAGTGACTCAGATAACCGCTCCAAATTGTCTTGAGCCAGTCGATGACCAATGTGCTGAACTAGCCTACGACACTGCTCGGTCAATAAAACTCTGCCGTTTGATTGAAACGTATTGCCAGAAGGTATTTTTTCCTCCAAAACATGTGTCGGGGCGGAAGGTATTTCCCAAGCATCTGGAAAATCAAAGCTCTCATATCGTTCGAATGCCCCATGGCTTCGTAATGAAGCGATGATCCCTTCAAAAGCGACAGTAACACCTGCGCTCACAACACCCGCACGCAGCGCCTTCCATGAAGGAATTTCAGTAACCGGAGATTCGGTAGAAACAGAAAATAATCGTTTGGCAAAACAGAGTAGACCAAAAAGGTCACGCCTTATACCAGAACCTGCCTCATCACTTGTTGCAAGCACTTGACTAACCGATAGAGGCAAACGGCTTAGTACTTTGTTTGCTAACGACGCTAAGAATGATGCGACGTCACTGCATTTCCAGCTTTCGCGAAATGCCAAGTACATGCCTGCAGACTCTGCCTCAGCTGCAAGAACATAGAGAATAGGATCGAGAGAACCCTCTACTTGCTCTGGAAACGTTTCTAACAAACGAAGCGAGCGACTTACAGTAGCTGGCAACACCCCATCATCACCTCGTCGTTTACTTATTTGTGAGTCAGCATACGCGCCTCTAAGCTTCCGAAGTTGCGCACGAAGGACGTATCGAGCTGGG
Source organism: Pseudomonas mucidolens (assembly GCF_900106045.1). NCBI lineage: Bacteria > Pseudomonadati > Pseudomonadota > Gammaproteobacteria > Pseudomonadales > Pseudomonadaceae > Pseudomonas > Pseudomonas mucidolens. Next base: position 4,727,663 of record NZ_LT629802.1, read on the forward strand.
CTCGCTAATGCCACAGTGTCGAGCGTCACGTCGGACTCCGCATCGCCAAACTTGGAGACGTCATCGTAAAGTCCTAAATAATCTGAAATAGCAACGCCAACTCTCCACAGACTGGCTTCGTAGATAGGAACTTCAGCCGTACGCAAAGCTCTTCCACCATCACGCACAAATGCTCTGTTACCAAGTTCATCGCGCGATACGCCCTCTGCGACCAGGTAATACATTTGCTTATTTAGATCAGTTGCAATGTATGGCCATGCTGGAACCAGCTCTTTACCTTCGTTATTCTCAGCATAGGAAACCACTACTTGTGCAACGGACCTAAATAACTTTGCAGCAAGCTTCAAGGTCTCTGTTGTCACACTGATATTGACTGGCAAAACACGTTCGCGCAAACTAATATAATTCTCTTTCGCCAAGTCGCTTTTTAATCTAGAAAGCGAACCCACTAGTGGCAGAGGCGTCCATTCAGTGCTCATTAGTTGAACAACACCAGCATTATCGGCGCCGATGAAAGCAGGGTTGGTATCTACGGAGGAAAAGTCGAGAGCCTCAATTGCATTCACTAATACCGTTCCATCTTCGCCCGCTTGACTTCCTAGGCATGACAAAAGACGATCAGTTTTAATACCAGGCAGGGGCGGAAGTATGAGTCGATTCACTAAACTAGCGGACGTATCGCTCCATATGAGATGATTACGTCGACTTAAACATATTGGGAGTCTCTCTTTCGGAACAATACTAACAATAGTTTGCAAAGCAATATTTATTGCCGACGACTGACTTGCATTGTTCAGAAGCCTAGAATGCATACCGCTTCCCGGTAGCATCGCAATAAACACATCGGCAGCGAAACCTGAAATTGTGCCCTTACGCAAATGATCTTCAGTCGAAGCAACAAAAGGAATCAGTGGATCTTCTTCTGATTGTGCCGCATCTGAGAGCAATGCAACAGCTTCGTGCATCCACTCAAATGGCTGCCAGACTTGTACTAACTTAGAACGCTCAACATGCAAATGAGCTTCCGAGCGCTTATGCTTCCCCAAAAGCCGGGCAGCTTTCCAACGGACGAGTTCCAATCGCACATCCAGTTGATGCTGAGGGCCTGGGGTTGAATTAAAAACATAAACTTCAAATTCCTTAGTTAAAACTAAATCAGCAAGCCACGCAATACGGCATCTTCTTAAAGCATTCTCTTCAGCGGAAAGCTCAGCAACATCGCGCGCTTGCTTATCAATTAAATGCTCCAAACCTTCCAAAGAAAATAATACAGGTGATTCCCATTCATTACTCTCAGGTCGAAGGCTCCAAGCTGCATCGTAAACACAACTATCCCAAGTATCTAAATACTGCGATAGAACATCAGAAGCCCTAACGCTCGTATCAAGATGCTCTACAGCAATTGAGTACCAGATTAATCTTGAAGCTTTAGGAAGTTCAGACGCACGAAGATCCGATGCCTGAAACGCTGTTTTGACAGTTTGAATCAGCGTTGACTTAGAAGCTTTGTACAGTTCTACGTTATGAAGTAAGTGCAGTGCTGACTGACGATCAGTAGCCGGGGCGGCCGACCAAAAATCCCAGCCCGACTCACCGTCACCGACTAAAGGCGGCTCCCATGCTGGTCCGTAGGCAGCTAAAGCCCTACCTTCATTAATATAAGATGCGAAGTCCTCAGCGCTCATCGCAGGAATCTCTTCAGCCTTTGCAAGGAGCGTGAGTTCAAGTTTACGAGCACATCGATCTACAGCCTCCCTTAAGTTAGCCAGCGTCTCCGGATCACCTGCGAGAAGTACGATATCATCTACATATCTAGCATAACCCGCACGAGTAGAGTCAGTATTAACAGATGACATGAAGCGAAATGCTTCCTCATCGACAGGAAATAAAGCTACTGAACCAATCCAGGCCGATAGTACAGGCCCCTGCGGAATACCCATTAAAGGATCGGTTTCTTCCAAAACACCTGTATCGGGCCTTGTGTAATTTACACCAAATAGATGTTCATCAAGCCTATCAAGAACAAATGCTGCTTTGGAAGCAGCAGTTGGTTCTGGCATATCAAAATTAATTAGCTTTGCGAAATCTGGAGTATTATCAGAGACTGAGGCTATTGCTGATTGAAGCGGTGCTAACAATCGGTCGCGAACGACATATCGCCGAAGACGATCGTAGTATCGTTTTACATCTAATCTTATAGAGTAAACATATCCAATTTCTGTAGCTTGCTTGGTCAAGGATGCCATAAAATCGCGCCAGCACTCGGCATATGGTCGATACATACCTTGGTCGGTGGCGGGCTGACGTCCCTCAAGAACATCCATGTCGATCTGATAAGCAAAACTTAGGGTTTGTGACGTTAATGCCTCGCCGTCTCCACCGCCTTTAACATCGAAGCCAGTGGTAATTGTCCTGCGGCCTTCTCGATAGTAGCGAACAGCAGGTATTCTCATGCTAAACGGAGTATCCGTGAAACCTTCATGATCCCAACGCTCAGTGAGAATTTCATTCAACACATATTGTTGAATTATCAAGTCCTCAGGGAGAGGCATAATTTTTAATCTATATTCTGCCCCACCAAAAGACCTAGGCACCCAAACCGCATTGTAAGGACCGATAGGACCGCTAGTTGTAGCGCTTTTCAAACGATCGATTAACAACGTGTTAAACGCGGTTGCGGCAATATCTAATCGTTCCCATCGAGGCTCATCACACGGAAGTTCACCTCGTCTAGACCCCATATATGCAAGTATGCGAGAGTGATTAAGACGTGCACCTGAGTCGTTAAGGAAATCTTCAGAGTAAGACTTATAAATCTCAGAAGCAGACTCACTTATGAAGCTCAGCCACTCTGTAAACGCGGGAATCCGAACTGATGAGTCATTTTCTAAAAGAGATCCCTGCAGAAACTCTCTGGCGTCTGCCCCAATGGACTTTTCGATCAGATTAAGCGCCTGGCTGAAAGCTCTAAACCTACGAGTTCGTGGAGCGGAAGCCCACACACTTGCAACTAACACGTCCTCAGCAGTGACACTAAAGGAATTTGCAAGAATGGAAAGTTGGGGAGGATATGTTGCATTCTGTAGAAATGTTACTACCGACTCAACTGCTCTAAGCTCCAGATAGTCGTTTGGGTCTTTTCTATCTCCGATGCTAACGCCAATCTCAGTAAGCTGCAGATCTGTTGGCCATAAGAAGGCACACTCAACAGGGGCATTCAGAAGTTTCAGGCAAGCATCTGCTGCGCCTCGCAATCCAGCCTCATCTCTATCAAAACTAACTACGACTGTTAAACTCGCAGTTTTTGGCAACGAATGGCTTAAGGATTGAAGTAGTCCAACCTGGGCTTCGCTAATTGAGCTCCCCATAATCGCAACTGCGGGAAACCCAAGGCTTTCAAAGCGAAGCGCATCAAGAAATCCCTCACACAAATAGATTACGAGCTTTTTATTACCTTTCTTCGCCTCACTTCTCACAAGTTTGAATGCAAAATCTGCTCTATATAAAACGGTTGACTTAGGAAACTCACGCGTAAATTGGTACTTTGGTACTGTTGATTCAGAAGAAACTCCCGAAACCCGACCTGCCAAACCTAGCAACTGACCTTTTTCATCATGAATCGGAAATATTACTCGATCAGCGATAAAAAAGTCACTATACCCATTTGTTGATTCACTGCCGGAGTTGAACGGCAAATGCATTTCGGCTGTTACTCCCGGAATCAACTTTCGGATAAGAAACGCGTCCTCTAAATCCCCAGCATATTCACGTTTAACAGATCTATTTTTTTCTGCATCAAGCGTTCGAGATAGGAAGTTTCGCGATGCGTAAATAAACCCGGCACGCTTTATAACTGCAGCATCGAGGCGACGTTCTTTTATCCAAGCATCAAGTGCAGCCTGATCCGATCCCTTTTTGTATAAATTATATCCAAATTGGAGCGCTGAAAGATCGACTTTAGGAGCTACACTATTTTTCTCAGTGACTTTACTTCTCCCACCAGTACGTACAACCGACGCACTAGGGTCTAGCCACTCGACCGCTTGTTTGAAGCCAACGTTCAGCCGTTCCTTAACTAGATCAATACAGTCGCCATTTGCACCACACGAAAAACAATAAAAATGCTGCCTTCCTTTATCCCGCCTAGCGTCGATTAGCAGAGAAGGCGTTTTATCATCATGAAAAGGGCAGAGGGCTTTAAATTGATTAACAGCCGTTTTCTTGAGAGTCATACCTAGACGATTGGCTATATCTTCAATAGAAACGTTTTGAAGCAATTTTTCGTAGTCAATCCTAGGCAATTTCTTTCTCCCTCTTTTATCCATAAGAAGTGGATACGTAAGCTATCCACTCGCGGCATTGCTACACAGGAAAACTTCCCAACTTTAGTGCAGTGCTCTTAACGTCTTATTTCTCGATGTTTACTGCGTAATTTTCGGCGTGTGTGGACGTCAATAGGGCAAAGGCCTCACAAACAATCATCACTCCCCAAACCGTACGCTTCCCAGCTTCACCCTTGTGATCACAGGCACCTTTCAGCGCAGGTCAGCTATAAATCATTTGGATCATCTCACCCCGCTCGTTTTCTCACAAAAAATATATGGGTACTCAGCCAATACTTTCGTCTATTTGACATGTCAATTGACTGTCGTGGACAAACACTCCAGCTTTGATCTGGACAATTCAACGCTACGCCGGCGAGCTTAGTTACACGGCATCCGAACACGCTTAAAGTTGGCGTCACTCTTATTTAAGCCAATAAATTCAATATGTTATGGTGATCCCTCCCCTATTGGGCCTGTTACCTAGCTTTTCAGCGCGGACCTCCCAGCGCCCTTGCTACTGGGCACCTTCAGCGAAAGATGGTTCTCCTGCAGCTTAAAAGAACTGATCTGGGCCGCGTAATGCATGCATGAAGCGACGGGGTAGGAAATCCGAGCGATCGAGTTAGCTATAGTCTTTCCTACGAAATTTGACACCCATTACCATGGTTGACGCCATGCAGGTGTTCACTATCAACGACAGATACAGCCACCTTTACCGAAGCTGTAACGATGGCCTTTTTTCTTCAAAATCCTTTCAATTTCAATGATTGAAATTTCAATAACTTCCAATTCCTCCCACTAACTCGATCCCGCGGGTTTCATGCCCCGTGTAACGCGAAACCTCTCAGGGTCCCCAGCGTGATTTCCTGTCATCGAGAGGCGGAGCAAGCGAAACTCGCTTGGTAGGCTGGAGCGCAAAGCGCCTGCCCACGACATCTAGCTGCTGACGTTAGCGTTACACGCACGGGCAGCGTTACATCCGATGTACGCGATGCCTCTCAACTGTGTAACAGGCGTGAAAGCCAATGAAACCGGGCGTTTGGTGAAGGGCGTTACACTCGTAACACCAGTTACACCAGTTTTGGAGGGGCTGGGTGTGTGCGCTCGTGCTGTCTTTCCAAATTGGTCCAACACCACATTGTTTGCCTCTAGTGAATCAAGATGGTCGGCATGATTTCTGATCACCAGGTGGTGAGGACAGCTGATATGCAATGCCACTGGCTCGAGGTAGATTGACTACCTGACAAAACGGCGAGAAACCATCATGGAAGACACCCCTTTGCTTGCGTCATTACTCAAGCGCATGAATGAAAACCAACTGGCGCTGGGGGCAGCTATCGAGGAGCTGTCAAACTGGGTTGAGCAAAGAGGATCTACGGAAGTGGCACAGAACATTCGAGGGGCACTGGATACCCTGGATGAAAATGCAGGATTCATCACCCTTGCGCTCGCCTCACTGGCGGCAGAAGGTCGAACGAAGAAGTAACGACTCACCTGGAAGGCACCACATCAGTAACCATTTGGTGTTGCTTTACCCTACGGGGATACCACGAAAAAAGTGGCCAGAAGGAAGCGCCGTGTATGCCCACGTGTATGCCTAACTGACTCGCTATCAAACGCACCCAACGAATACGGGGCTCTGACCCTCCAGTTCAAACGACGCCGGGCCGCCAAATGATTTCAGTATCATCGCTTTCATGATAAATCCTCGCAGCGATAAAAATGAATATCGAGATATCTAGATTTAATTCGATAAAAAATTACAAATCTTTCCCTATGATCTCGGCCAGCGCACTAATGGTTGCTTCATTGCGCTTGTAGTAAGTCCACTGACCGATGCGCCTGACCTCGACCAGGCCCGCTCGTTGTAGAGTTGCTAGATAACCAGACACCGTCGACTGCGACAGCCCGATACCTTCTTGGATACTACTGACACAGATCCCAACCGTGAGAACGTCACCTTCATCCTGCGCAGGGAAGTTCTTTGCTGGGTCCTTCAAGCCTTTCAAGATTTGAAGGCGTACCGGATTTGAGAGTGCTTTGAATATTTCGAGTAAGTCCATGAGTAGGTAATATCGAGATCTGGCGCTTTGAAGGTGGCCCACCGCAGGAATCGCAATTCAATTCGGTTCAGATAAGCCAGCTTGTACGATAGCTTATCTACCTCGTGTCGTTTATAGCCCTTCGTGTGAGCCAACTCGGCTTCAAACAAGACAATTTCTAGTTGCTCGTTCCTGTCGACGCAACACGCTTGAGTATATGCGCGAACCTGGTTGTATCGACGTTGCTCACACCATCCTTATGAAAATTCTGAATATGTGGACTGTGCTCGTGGTGTTTTTTACGTGCCTCAGTTGACGACCACTCCTCGACAAAGACAAAAAATCCGGGCTCTTTCTGATCTTCAAAAAGTCCATAACTGATATTGCCGTCTTCTTTTCGCGAGGGCTCCACGAGATCTGAAAGATCACGGCGCAACTGGTCTTCCCTACCTGGCTTGGCTTTAAGCCCGACAACGATAAATAATTCACTCATGCTTATCTTTTCCTTCAGAGTTGCGGCGGAAGCACTGGCTACCGCCGACGTGATCAGACGATAGCTGGACAGTTACTTTTTGGCCTGGTCACTGACTTTTTCGGGATTGAAGCCGTCGGAGTTGTCGAAGACACCCATGAACCCAGGGACAGTTGCCTCGCGTGCCCAGTCGCGCTGAAGCTCGCAGTACATTTGCACACGGCTGATGAGTTTCACGCCAGCCTGCTCCATGCGGCGCAGCGCTGCCTCGTGCGCGGCAACTGACGTGCCGCCGACCGCATCGACCGGTACGTATACTTCGTAGCCTTCCTGGATCGCATCCAGGGCAGGGAACGTTAGGCAGGCCTCGGTCCAGAGTGCGGTCATGATCAGCTTGCGGCGGCCCAGCGCTTTGACCGCCTGCTTGAACTCAGTGTCTTCCCAGCTGTTGATCGAAGTGCGGTCATAGGTCGGCAGGTGGCCAAGCACATCCTGCAATTCCTGAATCGGTGGCTTGTTGCGACCGGTCTGGACGTTGACGGTTGAGTGGATGATCGGCAGGTTGTAGTTAACAGCCGCCTTGGCAACGCTCGTGATATTGAAGATGAGTTCGTCTCGGGGCATTGAGCGGATCGAAGAGACCTGAACCGGCTGGTAGTCGATGATGATCAGCATCGAATTCTCTGGGGACAGCAGATGGTCGGTATGTGGGTTACGGATATTTTCGCTTGCCATTGAGTAGCTCCTTTTCTTTGGATGAGGTACGAGTAGCGACTTAAGCCGTCAGGAAACGGGCGTCACGGTCACTGTGTTGCTGATGCTTGGCGATATCGCTTCACTGGTGACAGACCCAGAGAGGCACATCCCCCTCGAAATGAAACGGTACGGTACCGTACCTTACACGAGACAAGGTAGCGTTATTTGTCACAAGCTGTGTCGCGGACCGAGGAACACCGGAATGGACATTGAACGTGTCAGGCATTACGTTCCGCTATTATGTCGACAGGATTTGCGCTGAGATCGACGTCGCCAAAGAAACGACTCTACCAACCGGCCTCCTTGCTGGCCGTTTGAGAGTGGCTGTCTGTGGCCATAATGGATATCTGTCCCGCTGGAATGGATTCCCGGAGACGCGTAGGCTGTGGTGAACTTAATCAAGCAGTACACTTGCACTATGGAAAGCTCCACCCCAAGACAGGCAGCAAAGCGTCAGAACATAATCGACGTGGCGACCGAAATGTTTCTCACGAACGGGTACTCTGGCGTGAGCGTCGACGGGATCGTGACAAATACCGGCGGATCGAAGCGCACGATCTATAGCTATTTCGGCGATAAGGAAGGACTTTTTTCAGCGACTATCGAGCATCTCTGTGCGGAGCACGTGAGTCCCCTCATGCACATGGATCTTAAGCAAGAGCCCTTGCACAAGGCCCTGTCGGTTATCGCCAACGTCTTCCTGGATGTGGTGTTATCGCCTCGCACCATCGCCCTGCACCGCATCATCGTCGCCGAGGCGCTACGTGCTCCTGAAGCGGCCAAGTCTTTCTTTGACGCAGCCCCTGCGACCGCCTATAAGTGCTTGGCCGAGTATTTTACCTGGGCTGAAGAAAACGGACTGATCAGGCCCGGAGATGCAAACGCGCGCGCTAAAATTTTCCTTGATGCGCTTACAGGCGACCTGCAACTGCGTTGCTTGCTTGGGTTTGCAAAGCCCCCTTCGAAATTAGAAAGGGATCACCTGATTGCAGAAGCTATATCTGTCTTCGTCATCGGATTGTCGCCCGTATAATTCAAAGCGCTCCAAACGCCCCAGGCTGAAGTCCAAGTAACCTAACGTATGCAACAGTCTTGGATGGACTTTTGCTGTCTGCTGAATAGGGTTGAGATAGCTGTTGAGTCGCGCCTACTTCCCTGACTCACTCGAAGGTCCGCTTTGGGTCCAGATTGTGTAAAAACGGGCTGGAAGCAGTTAACCAAACGCTATGCAAACAGGTTCCATCTCTACCAACGCATTTTCACAAGCACCTACAAGATCTCGCACGCAGTAAAGTCTCCATCCCTTACCCGATCCCCACTTGGCAGCGACCGTTTCAAGCGAAAACTCCTCCTGGGTTGCTCGAGCCCAATCATCGTGCCCGATCTCAGCGATCAGTTGCGCCTGGTAGACCTGTAAAAATGGAAGCAAGCTTTTCGCTTGTTCTACCTCTATGAGGACAAATTCCGCTGTATCGAGTTGCTGTTTAACATTCTCGACCAGTTCGTGAGCCTGCAATGGGAGTGCATCTAACACTGCCTCCAAGGCTGATCCTGACTTGTCGGCACTTTGGAACGTACCGCAAATGATGTTCCCTCCTGCCATATCCTTTCCCTGTCGTGACTTCGAAGCATAGATTAGGCACCTCGCGATCAAGTATCTATCGTCAACTCTTGGCTGATTTATGCCCGCCGTGAGCGACCCATTGGTCCCAGGCTTGGTGAAAAACTCCCCAAATTGTCTAACCTTCTGAACGCCGAGGTACTAACGGGGCGTTTGGCTCCGGACTTCAAGACCATTGCCGACTTTCGCAAAGACAACGGCAAAGCCATTCGCAGCGTATGCCGCCAGTTCGTAGTGCTTTCCGGCTCACCCTCCCAGGTGCCGTCTTAATGCGAGCCTTTCACATTGCAAGGATCGGTAGGCGTGAGTCCACGGCATTTTACGGAGCCCGGTCTTCAGTGCTTGGATCAGCATTTTGACTCCCATCTTCGCTGTGATGGCGCGGGTTACCAGTCCCTTAAAATTGAGGCTAGATTCTAGTAAATATCGCTCCGGTCGTTACACCTTCTCCCAGGAGCTTGAATCAGTTGGCCTTGAACCCCGGCAAGCCTTGAGATGCACGCCATTCCTTTACCGTTTGGGTGATGCCAGACGCTGAATCATCAGCGCCGTCTTCTGGGTAGAAAATCAAATCAGAACCAGCAGGGTGCTCGCTCACCTTTTCAAAGTGGAACACCAGCTTGTCCACTTCTGGTTCCGTGCCATCGTGACTAATAATCCGCTGTAGCAGGGCTACGAATTCGCTTTCGGTGTAATCGCTGAATGTATTTTTCATGGTTTCTGTCTGTCTTCCTTGTGAATCTCAACGTGACGTTTTGGCGTGGTCACCCTGAGGTTTTCTATGTCGTACACAGCGCCGCCGTGCTGGATGTTTTCGATGTGATGAATCTCGTAACGAGCATTCTCGCCGCTGCGTTCTGCTTTCGGTGCAAACGGTGAATTGCCTTTCGATAACCAGTCTTGGTTGGTGGGTTTGAACTGACTCCGTAACACGGCATCACTCCCTACAGCGGTCCACATTGCAGCCCTGAAATCATCGAAGCTTTTAAACTTCCGCCCCCGCAACTGATCGGCAATTCTCGCGGGTATTGGTGCACCGAGTCCTGTGCCAGCGCCAGCAAGCCAGATGCCAATCACATCTTCGCCTTGACCTGTGACGGTGCCGGCGCTCTTACGAACATTCATCACGATGTACAGCGGCTGTACACCAGAATCAGCCGGGAACACGAGAATGAAGTCTCTGTACGCGTCCGGGTAGACCGGACTGACGATGATGTTATCAGCCTGTTCTGTAGGCGGATAAATCCAGATTTGTGGTGCTTGTGGTGCGGCTTCTAGCGGGGGAATCCCAGAGGCGCTGGAGGGCTCAACGGCTGGTGTCCATATCAGGGTTACCCCATCACCAAAGTCTGCCACCTGCTGGGAGCCTTGCTCAACGAATTGCACCACCGGAATCATCTCCCAGTCAGTGCGTTTCTGGGTGTTGTACCCGTACCCCTTCAAGGTGCCGTCCACCTGCTGTTCGACATTTATCCGAACGCGTGTACGGCCTTCTCTAAGTGATTGAAGCTGTTCTTCGGTGTACAGACTGCTATCACCCAAGCTAGAAGGCCACAGTAGAGCGACAATGCCCGCCAAAGCCCCAGCGGCAACACCAGCAGTCACAACACCCGTTCCGGCCGCTGTTGCGGCAGCAGTCTCCGTTGCAACACTGGCAGCGCCAGCAGCACACAGAGCACCACAGGACGAACTGGCAGCAACGGCTGTCCCGCCCAACATGAGTGTTCCCAGTGCAGTGGGTAGGGGACTACCGCTGATTTTCTTGAGAGGGATGTTCCCGTCTGCATCCGTTTCATGGCCACCCAGAATGGCAAACTCGCCGTAGTTGGCCACCTTCTCAACAGGCACAAACCCGGATGGGTTGCTGTGATTGATTACGCCGTCTGGGAGGTTGCAGCTCTTGGCGAATACGCATCCGCGTAGGCTGACTTCCTCCGGCGTCTTGATAGCCCCCCTACGTGTGTCAGCTTCCCGCTCGCGCCTTTCATTCGCCGCAACGGTTCTGCCCCAAGCCGCCTGTACTGCCTCTGTCGCCTCGGCATGCAACCTGTTGCCATCTTACCCATTACACCCCTTATAACTCGGGAATAGGTTTTCAACCGCCATAACACTTCCCTGTAAAAATTGACTCAACCCCTTGGGGGGGGGGGAATTCCAGCCCGTAGCTGGGCCGCATCGACGCTACCGCAAAGCTCCAGCACTGGTTGTAGGGCAATTCCCAATTACAGTACTGAATACTCACCGATCCATGTCGTTTGCTGGGTGGGCGAAGGATATCGGGGTGTAGTGGTCAACTAATCCCGGACACGACGTTAAGTTTTTCCTCGGCCTGAGCTGGCGTCAGCCCACCGTTGAATTGGTAAGGCCCAATACAGATGAACACTATTCAAGAGTTGAAAGAGGGCCGCGACAAACTGGCCCTCGAAATGGAGAGCATCTACGTTAAATCTGAAATCTATCGACAGGTGAGCAGACACAGATTTTGCGTAGAAACGCGAATTTCAGTCTGGTTTTAAATGCGTGTTGCGCTGAAAAGCGTTTTTACACACTCAGGGCCAAAAGCGGACATGTCCGGCATCGTTTTTTACACGTCAGTAATCCATGTACCGGGAATACTTTCAGCAAACCCGACGCCAAATAACTGCGCTGGTGTTGCAAAGCCCTGCCTGACTTCACCGCCCAATACCCGGCGTGCTGCCTCCACTGCCGCTAGAGGCGTATAGGAATAGCCATTCACCGTTCCGATCACGGAGCGCGCTACCGTACCGTCAGCAGCGGTCACCTCAGCGACCGCGCGAGCTGGTTGCGTCAGTCGCTGCTCGGCGCTGGGGCCATCCAGTAATTGTGCCAAGTCGCCTGTGGGAAATGCATCACCGGTGACGTGAACATACATGGCGATATTAGGGATAGCGCTCGAGTGCCAACTGGTGATCAGGTCACCGAAGGACAGCGGTGCGCAGAGGACTGGCCCGTCACCAAAGTCGAACAACTCTGGCTGAGCGGCGGGAGTGGCAACCAATCGACCCTCGACCCTCGCCATTAATCCCGCACCGATGATTTCACTGGCACTGATTGCTGAGCCTCTCGACATGGACCCCGCCACCTGAAGTGCAACTCGCAGCGACTGAGGACTGCGTACGCGTTGGGCAACATGCATGGCCAGGCAATCGGTCGGCACCACGTCCCAGCCAACGCCGGGCAGTAGCATGACGCCCGCTTTTGCGGCCTGCACGCTTAGCCGTTCAGCTAATCGGTAAACGTTGATTTCGGCGGTGATATCCAGGTAGCTGACGCCAGCCTCAATGCAGGCGTACATCAGTGGTTGCGCGGTGTGTGCGAACGGACCGGCGCAGTTCAGAAGTACATCCACCCCTGCCAAAGCGCTACCTGGCGGGCCATCGAGCGAAAAAACGCGATAGGGCACATCCAGGCGCTCGGCCAGCGTTTGCAACTTGGCGGCATCGCGACCGGCGATTTCAACGTTAAGGCCAGCCGCTTTCGCCTGCTCTGCGACCATGCTGCCGGTATAACCAGCGGCGCCGTATATCAGTAGTTTTTTCATGAGCCGTGCTGCCATTTTTTGTAGACGAATTCGAGGCTATAACCGTCCGGGTCCAGCACATTGGCGGCGTAGTACTCCGGGTCGTAGTGCAGACGAGCGCCTGGCGGGCCGTTGTCCGTGGCGCCGGCTTGGATAGCAGCGGCGTACGCGGCATCCACCTCGTCGCGGCTATTGGCGACAAAGCCGATGTGTGCCGCACGGCCTTCGACAACGCCTTCGCGCAGCCAGAAAAATACTCGCCCGTTTGCACCAAAACCTTTGAGGTCGGGATGGCCGGGCGGGCCATCCTTGCCGTCGTAGTCAAGTCGGCTGGTGATGCCCAGCGGTGGCAGTGCGGCGCTGTAGAAAGCGATGGAGCGTTTAAGGTCTGCAACAGAGATAAAGACATGATCAAGCATCGCGTTTTCCTCACTTAAGGTTGGATTTTGTGGAGGTGTTTAAACCATGTAGCCGCCTGCAACTTCAATGGTCTGGGCATTGATCCAGGCGCTCTCCGCCGACAACAGCGTGGTGACCACAAGGCCCACATCTTCGGGCTCCCCTATCCGGCCCAACGCTGTTTGCCCGCAGAGCAACGCCTCGAACTCACTGTTCAGGCCACCACCCAGTTCGGTACGAATGGCCCCAGGCGAGACGGCGTTGGCACGAATACGGCGCTCGCCAAACTCCTTAGCCATATAGCGGGTCAGCACTTCCAGCCCGCCTTTGAACGCGGCATAGGGTGCAACACCCGCCGTGGCAACACGGGTCGTGGCGCTGGTGATGTTGACGATGCTGGCGCCATCGGCCAGCAACGGCAGCAAGGTTTGGGTCAGAAAAAACGGACCCTTGAGGTGGACGTTGAATAGCCCATCGAACTGCGCTTCGCTAACAGTCGCCATTGGGTTGAACAGCCCATAGCCGGCGTTATTGACCACACCATCGAGGTGCGACACACCCCAAACGTTCTGCAAGTCGCGCTGAAGCCTTTCAGTAAAGGCGCCAAAGCTGGCGACCTCGGCTACATCCAACTTCAGCGCAACGGCTTTACCGCCACTTGCCTGAATCTGCTCAACCACAGCCTGCGCCGCTGCCGGGTTGTTGTTATAGGTCAGGACTACGCCCATACCTCGCTGGGCGCAGAGAGTGGCGGTACTGGCACCGATGCCACGGCTGCCGCCGGTGATCAGAATGACGCTCATGGTGTGCTCCGGTGTCGATGGGGTGAAGCGTCACAGTAACGATCACCCATCGCGCCCACACATCCGTTCCTACTCGAAATCTGCCTGTTTCTGCTTTTTTCTTGCGCTGCATAACGGTTCTGGCGTCAGATGCTCACCATGAATAGTCAACTGAACGAACTCAGAGCACTGGCCACCAAAGCCGAAAACCGGCGTACGGAGACTGGCATTCCCCGTGTAGCCATGGTCCAGGGCGAAGTGCCTGAGCATTTGTTGGCCGCCGTGTACGACCCGATGATTAATCTGATTTTGCAGGGCAGTAAGTCAATGACCGTTGGCGACCGCACGTTGCGCTACGACCCAGCGACTTACTTTGTGATGTCCATCGAGTTGCCAGCAGTGGGCAAGGTTCACCCCGCCGTCACTGGCGAGCCTTACCTGGCCGTCAGTCTGACGCTGGATCCCGCGATTCTCGCCATGTTGCTGGCGGACCTGCCCAAACCTGCCAAACGTTTTGAACAGGACGCTGGATTTTCAGTAGCCGCCGTTACGCCCGAACTGATGGATGCTTGGGTGCGTATGTTGCGGTTGATGGAACGTCCGCAGGACATCACCGCGCTGGCGCCGGCGTACGAGCGAGAAATTCTCTACCGCGTATTGCAAGGCCCTCACGGTTGGATGCTGCGAGAAATCGCGGCGCCGGATACTGCTATGGCCCGTGTAAGCCTCGCCATCCAGTGGATTCGTCGCGACTTCGCCGAGCCCATTCGGGTCGATGATTTGGCTGAGAAAGCGGCGATGAGCGTGTCGGCCTTCCACCGCCACTTCAAAGCGGTGACCAACTTGAGTCCGTTGCAGTATCAGAAGCGCGTACGGCTGCTCCAGGCCCGCACGCTGTTGGTGGCCAGCGCCAAGAGCGTCACCACAGCAGCCTTTGAAGTGGGCTATGAAAGCCCCACCCAGTTCAGCCGCGACTACGCCCGTGTTTTTGGCTTGCCACCTGCACGAGATGCCGCGCGGATTTTGGCTGAAACACGGGCTTAAGCCATTTAACTGTTTTGGCCACCATCCACATTCAAGGTGGCGCCAGTGATATAGGCCGCGTCAGGCCCTACCAAAAACGCCACAGCGCCGGCCACTTCTTCGGGCTGACCGTAGCGTCCCAGTGCCGTCATTTGTTTAACCATGGCGGCCACGTCGCTGGTCTCAGGATTCATCTGGGTATTGATCGGGCCCGGTTGCACGGTATTGACGGTGATATGACGCCCACCCAGATCGCGTGCCCAACCACGGCTATAGGCAGCTACCGCCGCCTTGCTCGCGGCGTAGTCGGCGATACCTGGAAAAGGCGCACGACTGGCGAACATGGTGCCGATGGAAACGATCCGCCCAGCATCAGCCAGCAGCGGCACCGCCGCACGAACGGCAGCGACCACGCCACCGACATTGACGGCTTGCTGGCGGTCAAGCTCGGCAATATCCGCCTGCGGATCTCCAATCACTCCAGTGACAAACACGCCAGCGCTGTTCACCAGAATATCCAAACGACCAAAGTGCGCGTGCACGCGGTTGACCATGGCGGCGACCGCGCTTGCATCACTTTGATCGGCAACCAGGGCCAACGCCTGCACACCCAGTGATTCGATGTAATGGGCCACCACGCTGGCATGCTCCGATGACTTGGCGTAGCTGAACGCCACATCAGCGCCTTCGGCGGCCAGACGTTTGGCAATGGCGGCACCGATGCCACGTGACCCACCGGTGACCAATGCAACTTTACCTGCCAGGGATTTGCTCATGATTTTCTTCCTACATAGTGAGGGTCGAGTCGCGAATTACGAACCGTGCCGTCACACTAACCACCACCATGCCAGGGATAAACATACAGATACTGTATGCTCTATCACTGTTTTGGTGATAAACCTCCTTCTCCAGATGCCATAAACGGTACTCCCGGTGGACTACTTTCTTGCCGTACAAGCGTTCAACCGCATTGTCGAAACAGGCAGCTTCGTCAAAGCCGCGACGCAAATGGAGCTTCACCCAAATGCCGTGACCAAGCTGGTGCAAGCGCTGGAGTCACACCTGCGCGTGAAGCTACTCAACCGCACCACGCGGCGCGTTACGCTGACCAGCGAAGGGAGCGTCTATTATGAGCAAATGACCCGCCTGCTTGACCGCTGGCTGGAGGTTGAAGCGGAAATTGCGGTGACGCAGTCGGCCCCGAAAGGCAAAGTTCGGGTCGATATGGGCACCACCATCGCGACGCTATTGGTGATACCGGCACTGCCTGATTTCCACGCCCGCTATCCGCAGGTGCAGATTGATATCGGGGCGAGCGACCGCACGGCGGACCTGGCCAGCGAAAATATCGACTGCGTGATTCGCGGCGGCATCCTGCAAGATTCCTCACTGATTGCGCGACGTCTGGGCAGCCTGCCATTTGTAACCTGCGCAACGCCGGCTTACTTGGCGGCTCATGGTGTGCCCCGCCACCCGGGCGAACTGGAAGATGGACATGCGCTGGTGCGCTACTTTTTCCCAGGTTCGGGAAGGCAGAACACCCTTGAGTTCACCAAGGGCGACGAGCACGTCACCGTGCAAGGCCGTTACGTAATCGCTGTAAACGACAGCAACGCTTACCTCGCGGCAGGTCTTGCCGGATTAGGGGTGATTCATACGTTGCGGTTTATGGCGCAGCCGTATATCGACGCAGGCGCGTTTGTCCCGGTGTTGCAGGAGTGGCAGGCAGAGCCCAATCCGCTGTCGGTCGTGTACATGCCCAACCGACATCTGAGCGTTCGCGTGCGCGCATTTGTCGATTGGCTGGTGGAGCATTTCGCCGCCCACCCCCATGTGTTGCCCTGAGGTGCTACCGGGGGAAACGCGCGACGATCCACAAGGTGGCGCCCAAAGTACCCGCCACACCTACCCCAATGGCCATCTGAACGCCGAAGTGATCAACAGCCACGCCGCCGATCAATGCGCCGATCCCCATCGCTAACTGGCCGACGGCAACGAATAGCGCCGCCACAACTTCAAGACGATCTGGCGCTGCCTTGAATATCCAGCTCTGTATGGCGATTGGCAGCATGCCGAAACCAACGCCCCACGCGACGACTGCTGCTGTCGCCCACACTGGATTCGTGCCCCAAACCACCAGCGATAACATCGCACCGCCCAAAAACAGCGTGGTGACCAACACCGCCCTGCGTACATCGCGCTCGACAAACCAACCGCAAAAAATGTTGCCGATAATCCCTGCCACACCATAGGCGAGTAACAAGGCACTCAGGTTGCCGGAGTCAATGCCACTGGTTTGCTTTAGAAACGGTGCGATATAGGTGTAGGCGGCGAGCTGCCCGGTAAAAATAAGAACAACGGCCACCAGGCCCGCCCGTACGTTAGTCATCCTCAGCACCACGGGCACCTGGCCGAAGCCGAGGGATTTCTCAGGTGGAATGCGCGGCAGCAGCACGACTAACGCCGCCACTACCAACACAACCAAAACCGCGAAGGCGGCAAATGCCAACCGCCATCCCAGTAACCCGCCAAGCAATGTCCCTGCTGGAACGCCGGCTACGGTGCCCAATGTCACGCCAGAAAAAATGATGGAGGTTGCCCTGCCAATAGCATTGGGCCTCAGCCTGGCGCCCAGAGAAACCCCAATGGTCCAGAATCCGCCCACCGCAACGCCGAGAAGCACCCGAGCAGCGAGCAGAACAGGCAGGCTATTGGCGCACGCGACCAGCGCATTGGAAATGACCAGCAGACTGAGCAACGCCCACAACGCGTGCTGACGCTGAATATGCTTGCCCACACTAATGGTCAACAGCGCCGCGCAAGCGGCCACGATACCAGGTGCCGTAACCATAAGGCCGGCCTGCCCCTCACTGATCGCTAGGTCTTGGGCAATTTGCGGCAATAGCCCCACAGGCAGAAATTCGGCGCTCACCAGTGTGAACGCACCAACGCCGATGGCGACGACTGCGCTCCATGAGGCCGGTGCGGGAGAGGTTCTAGGCGTGGTTGATAAATCCGAGGGCGATGCTGTTTTTACGCTGTGCGTCATGGTCGCAACCTGAAGACATACAGGCGTACGTTGCCGTACGCCTGTGCGTTAATCGGCAAAAGTTAGTAGCCCACGCCCCGCACGCCACCCGATGCCCGAATGGATTCACCCGTCACCCAATGGGCGTCTTCGGATGCCAGAAACACGGCAAGCGGGGCAATATCTTCAGGCTCGCCGAAACGACGCAATGGCGTACCCGCGATAAGTTGCTCGCCAAATTCACCAGCAAAATTGCCGTCTGTAGCCGGCGTGTTGGTGTGGCCAGGGAGGATAGAGTTAACCCGAATTCCGCGTGGCCCAAGCTCTCTGGCTAAGGCAAAGGTCAGCGTATCGACCGCGCCTTTGGTTGCCGAGTAAACGCTCGAAGCAAGGTAGGGGTCGGTGCTGAGGATCGAGCTGATATTAATGATGCTGCCCGATGAGCTAAGCAGTTTCACGGCCTCTCGCGCCGCCAGCAGATAGCCGAGCACATTGAGGTTGAACTGCTTGTGAAAGGCCTCTTCGGTGAGATCTTCAATCATTTGAAACACCGCAACCCCGGCGTTGTTCACCAGAATATCCAGCGTTCCATAGTCAGCTGCCACGGTTGCGAACAAGCGTTGCACGTCAGTGCCGTTGCTCATGTCCGCTTGTATGGCAGTGGCACTCCCGCCTTGCGCTTGAATATGCGCTACCACCGAATCTGCGTCGTCTTTGCTGGATGAATAATTGATGATGACGGTGGCACCGGCTGCAGCCAATGCCTTGGCAATACCAGCACCGATGCCTTTGGACGCGCCTGTTACTACCGCGATTTTTCCTTCAAGTTTCATAGGAGACCTTTCTAAAGTGGCGAGTGACGCAGCGTCAGTTGTTCGCCCCAAGAGAATTGGGACTACACGCTGCTTGCCAGCAGTATCGGGTCAGTGCCGCACAGCGCCGTTGCCAGTTCTTCTCGCACCCTTGCCTATTCTTCTCACCTGTATTGCTTTGCGCGCTGGTCTACGCCATCGTCGTTCCCATGAACGACACCATGAAAGAACTGCGCAACATCGTGATGCGCGCTGAAAGCCAATGGACGGAAACCGGGTTGCCACGCGTGGCGATGGTCCACGCCGAAGCCTGTGCCAGCCAGATTTACCAGCCGATGTTGCACCTCGTACTGCAAGGCTCAAAAACCTTGTCCATCGGTGATCGGGTACTGAGTTATGGGCCAGCCACCTATTTTGTGGTGCCTATCGATGTGCCGGCGACTGGCGAGATTTATCCAGGAGGGCCGGACGAACCCTATCTCGCTATCAGCCTGACCCTGGATCCCGGCACCATCGCTTCGCTGCTGGCGGACAGACTAAAAGCAGAAAGTCTGTCCGACCCCAGCTGCTTCGCGCCCGCTCCGGCGTCTCCAGAGATGCTCGATGCCTGGCTGCGCATGATGCGCCTGATCGACCGCCCCTATGAGGCTTCGGTGCTTGCACCAATGATCGAGCGCGAAATTTTGTTTCGCGCGCTGCAAGGGCCCTTCGGGAAGATGTTGCGCGAAATTGCGCGCCCTGACGGGCGGCTTTCACAGATCCGCCGAGCCACCCAATGGATACGCGAACATTACACCGAACCCTTTCGAGTCGAGCCTTTGGCGGCCATGGCGGACATGAGCATCGCCGCTTTTTATCGGCATTTCAAAGCCATTACCGCGATGACACCGATCCAATACCAAAAGCGCCTGCGCCTACTCAGAGCGCGATGGCTCCTGTTATTTGAAACACACAACGCCGCCGCCATCGCATTCACGGTCGGGTACGAAAGTGCCTCGCAATTCAGTCGTGAGTACGCACGTCTGTTTGGGTTGCCGCCCGCCCGAGACGCCGCAAGGTTTAAAACGCCCGCTGATGCCGTCGATCCGCGTCCCACCTAACATCCATCAAGGGTTGATGGGCGCGGGCTCCAAAGGCAGTTGGTACCAGTGCTAGACCTGGGCATACCGGCGTATTTCAAGCCTGATGCACGCCCAGCACCGGGCGCCGTGTATGCCTAACTGACACACCACCAGAACCCTTGTAAACCGGGCATCTTACAACCCAATTCCAACGACGCCGGGGCACCAGATACAAACAAAAAAGCCCCAGGTCTCGCGACCTGGGGCTTTTCGGTGGGCGTTGTTTCGTCCTGAATAAGCTTTAACGCTTTTGCAGCGCCTCCAAACGCGCGGGTAAATCCTCGTTCGGAAAGCGTTTATGCAATGCCAGCAGTTTTTCATCCGCCGCCCTGGCCTCACCTGTCTGACGCAAGCGCAAGATTTCCTGCAGCGCTTGTTCCAGCGTGGGCAAGGCGACCGCTGCGCGCTTGCTCATTTTGGCGGTGGGCGCTTCAGCCAGGAAGCCTGCGGTTTCTGCCTGCACCTGCGCGCTGTCGGCCTGGGGCGCGAGGGCGAGGCGGGCCATCGGCGCGGGGGCCGCTGGAGCCGCCAGCGCGGGTGGCGGGGGCGCGGCGGCGTATTGCTCAATGTCGGGCGTGGGTCGGTCGGCGGTGGGAACGGGCGAACGCACGACCAGGCCGATCATCAAGGCTACGCCTGCGACGGTGGCAAATGCCATCTGCCAGCGCGGCCGTTGGCAGGCGTGCAGCCAGCGTTGCCACAGGTTGGGACGCGGCGCCGGGGCTTCGCGGCGGGCGGCGGCGAGGATGAAGGCGTCGAGGGCGGCCGGCGGTTCGCCGTGGGCCTGCTGGCGAAAATGCTGGAGCAGCACGTCGTCGGGCGAATCCTTGGTGTGTCGGGGGTCAGTCATACGGTTACCTCCTCGGCCAGCAGCCGACGCAGTTTCTGCTGGGCGTAACGCAAACGGCTTTTGACGGTTTCCAGCGGGGCGCCGGTCAGGGCGGCAATTTGCGGCAGTTCCAGGTCGCCGCGCAGGCGCAGCAGGAATACTTCCCGCTGGTCTTCGGGCAAGTCCTGCAGCGCGGCATCGAGACGACCCTGGTCGCGGCTCAGGCTCAACTGCTGCTCGGGACCGGCGCTGTCGTCGAGGCGGGCGTGCAACTGTTCGTCGTAGCTGTCGTGCAACGGGTTGTGGATACCGTGTTTGCGCCAGTGATCGATCAGACGGTTGCGCGCAATCTGGAACAGCCACGTACGAAAACTCGCCCGCCCCTGGGGCTGACTGCTGCTGCGGATCAGGCTGAGCCAGGTGTCCTGGAACACTTCCTCGGCCAGTTCGGCCTTGTTGCTCAAGGACACGAGAAAACGGTACAAGCCCTGCCGATGGCGAGCGTACAGGGCTTCAAACGCCGCCCCGTCGCCATCGCGATAGCGGGCCAGCAGGGCCTCGTCGCTGGGTGAATCCATTGAATGCCAAACTCCCTTCAAATGATCATTGCGTAACCGGCGCCTTGAGACTCTGCGCCAGCTCGACCAGTTGCACAAACTCATTGCGCAGGCCAAAGAAGTCATCGCCTCGGGCGGCGCGCGCCAATGCGGCGGTGTCGGCCAGGCTCATGGTGCCAGTGTAGCGTCCGTCATTCTTGAGTTGTTGGGCAAAAGCCGCCACGGCGGCCGAGAAGCGCAAGTCAGCGCTGGGCTGGGTGTTGTTTGGCTGGCTGTCGATTGCGCGCTCGATCAGTTGGCTCTCGCCGCCTTCGGCCGGCTTGTAGCGAACGCGCAACAGCGCCAGTTCTTCCGCTTTGCTGTCAGCGCTTGAGGGCGACCCGTAGCGCAGCGGCTCCAGCCAGCCTTTTTCGCCCTTCGGGACAATTTCATACAATGCAGTGACAGTATGTCCGGCACCGATCTCGCCGGCATCAACCTTGTCGTTGTTAAAATCCTCACGCTTCAAGGCGCGGTTTTCATAACCCAACAGGCGATATTCACTGACCTGGGCCGGGTTGAATTCCACCTGCAACTTCACATCCCGCGCCACCACCGCCAGGGTCGAGCTGAGCTGGTCTACCAAGACCTTGCGTGCTTCACGCAGGTTGTCGATGTAGGCGTAATTACCATTGCCGGCATCGGCCAGTTGCTCCATCAACTGCTCATTGTAGTTACCCACGCCAAAACCCAGGGTGGTCAGGGAAACCCCGCTTTTGCGTTGTTCGACTGCCATTTGCTTGAGGCTGTCGAAGTCGCTGATGCCGACGTTGAAGTCGCCATCGGTGGCCAGCAGGATGCGGTTGATGCCCTTGTCGATAAACCCTTCACGGGCCATCTGATAGGCCAGTTCGATACCCGAAGCGCCGGCCGTCGATCCACCCGCGTTCAATTGATCGATGGCGTTGCGGATCTTCGCCTTGTCGCGGCCGGAGGTCGGCTTGAGCACGACTCGCGACTCGCCGGCGTAGACCACCAGTGAAACCCGGTCTTGATCACGCAACTGATCCACCAGCAGTTTGAGGGTGCTTTTCACCATCGGCAGGCCTTCGCGGCGATCCATGGAGCCGGAAACATCCACCAGGAACACCAGATTGGCCGGCGCCAGATTCGCCACCGCACGGTCGGAAGCCTTGATGCCGATGCGCAGCAGGCGGGTGTGGGGATTCCACGGCGTCGCCGCGACTTCGGTGGTCAGGCCAAAGGGCGAGCCGTCGCTAGGCAACACGTAGTCGTAAGGGAAATAGTTGACCATTTCCTCCAGTCGTACAGCACCTTCGGGCGGCAGGCGACCTTGGTTGAGGAAACGCCGGACATTGGCATAACTGCCGGTGTCGACGTCGACACTGAAGGTCGACACCGGTGTTTCGGCGACGCTGTGGACCGGGTTGTCCGGCAGCTGTTGATACTGCTCGCGAGACTCGGCGCGGTATGGCGCGACCACGCCGTCGTGCATGACCACAGAAGCGGGCATTGGCGCCGCGACGAGCATTCTCTTGAGCCCGCCACTCTGTACCTGAACGGACTCGCTGTGCACGTGCGGCGCAGCGACAGTGTCGCGAGCTTTAGCCTCATCACGGGACGAAGACAACCCACACCCGGCAAGCGCCACCAGCAAGGTAACGGCAAAGCCTTGGGTGGCGGGGCGCAGTAGCAGAAGAGAATGGGACATGGGCTGAACCTCGTGAGTGAATGATGCGTTCACAAGGTCAGACGCAAGCGCGGCGTGATTCGGGTTTTCCGAAGGGAACAGATTTGATCCAGCGCGATCCGTCCCCTTCTGAAAATAAGCCCTTTCAAGGTCTTTGAGGTCACGCAGCAAGCTGAAGAGCTGTTTTGATCTGAAGTGGAGGGGTCTTTTGTGTGTGGCTTGAGATCCCCCTCACCCCAACCCTCTCCCCAGAGGGGCGAGGGGGCTGATCGGGAGATATTGGCGGTTTACATCGACCTGACAGATCGGCTTTGAATCCGTAATCAAAAACGATTTTTCAGGTCGCCCATTTTCTCAGCACACTTCGGTCAACTGCCTCAGGGCGGTCCAACGTTTCGGGAGGGTTAGGGGCGGATCTCAAGCCCGCCCCTTATCGCACTGCCAACCGCATTTTAAACGGCACATGCAGACCGTCATCGCGACAGCTCGGTATCAATTCAATGCGACTGGTTTTTCAAAGGCCTTGAAAGGGTTGCTTCTGAAAATCAGTCCGTACCGTACTTCGGCGAACGCGGCCCGTACAAGATCCCGGTGCGTTGGCCGGCCGACAGCAGGCGCGCACCGGTGATACCGGCAATCGGATGCGCCGCGTCGGTGGAACTGTTGATCACTTGCTTGACCGCCGCCGTGATCAGCATGCCCACCAGGCCGCCACCATTGCTGTTGCCTTCCTCGCTGGAGGCCCGCGCCGAACCGGTCCACAGCGTGGTGCCGGTGCGCAGGTCCACCAGTTTGGCCGAAGCCGTCACTGCGGTGTCACTGGTGATCAGCATGTACTTGGTGCCGTATTCGCTGACGGTGATGTACAGCGCCGAATCAGCCCCGAAAATCTCATGCAGCTTGCCCGGTGGGAGCGCCTGGATGTCGTTCGGGGTGGTCAGGCCGTTCTGGCGGAAGGTTTCGTCGACCAGTGCAATTGGCAACACGTAGTAGCCAGCTTCCGCCAACGGGTAGGTCACCTGCGACATCAGGCTGTAGGACGCCTGCACTTCCGGGGATTCGTTGATCGGTGGCAACACCAGGATCGACTTCGGCCGCGACTGCTTGAACGCCGAGTAATCAACCGTCTTGGGCGCGGCACAACCGCCCAGCAACGCCAGGGCCAGCAAGGCCCCGGTAAGTTTCAACAGTCTCATTTCTTCACCTCGGGGGCCTTGGCGTTCTTCAGCAGGAAGTCCATGTAGGCGGCGGACTCGGGGAACAGCGCCTTCTCGGTGCGGAACTGCTGCACCATCTGATCATCCTTGCCCATGCTCAGGTACAGCATGCCCAGGTGCGCGTGATAACCCGGCGGGGCCTGGCGACCACTGGCGTTGATCTTTTGCAGATCCCGCTCCAGCGCTTCGACCTGGGCTTCCTTGGGCTCACCCTTGAAATATTCATAAACCTGCGGCTGATAGCTTTCCCACTGATACAGCGGCTTGGGTGCCGTCTGGCACCCGGCGACCACTGCCATTGCTGTCAGCATCAGCGCCAACTTCACTGCCTTGCTCATCCGTGTACTGCTCCTTGAAAACAATTAAATCAGTTGCGCGGGTTCCAGGCGCCGGCATTGATGCCGTCGACCAGGCGATTGATCGCTTCGCGCATGGCCAGGTCCAGGACCTTGCCATTGAGGGTGGAGTCGTAGCTGGCGGTGCCGCCGAAGCCGACCACTTCGCGGTTCGACAGTGCGTATTCACCGGCGCCCTGGGTGGAATACACCACTTCCGAAGTACTGATGTTGACGATGTTCAGGTTGACCTTGGCGTAGGCCACCTGGGTCTTACCACGGCCGAGAATGCCGAACAGCTGGCGATCACCGGTTTCTTTACGGCCGAACTCGGTCACATCGCCGGTCACCACGAAATCAGCGCCCTTGAGCTTCTGTGCAGTGCCTTTGATTTTCGCTTCCTGGGAGATTTCGCCCATGTTGTCGCGGTCCAGCACGCTGAAGCGGTTGGTCTGCTGCAAGTGGGTGATCAGGATCGTCTTGGCCTGACCGCCGAGGCGATCCACGCCATCGGAAAAGATCCCACGCATGTAGCTGGAGCGGTTGTCGAACTTGCCCACGGCAATCGGTACGCGCACACCGGAATAGACCACGCCGGCGCTGGCGACTTTCTCGACCTGCAGCGCGCGCGAGCTTTCCGTGGCGGCACAACCGGCCAACGTCAGCAGCGCGGCGCCGGCAAGGCCCGACAGCAGGGTTTTGAACAGTGTTTTCACGGGGTGCTCCTAAGTAAAGAAATCCAGGGTGTTCAGGGGGCAACTAGCGCGACGGGATGTCACGCAGGTCATCAAGGATGTAGCGGCTCAGCCCGCCAGTGAAATGCAGCTCGACACTGGCGTTGCCGGTATTGGTGACGATTCCACCGATGGTTTTCCATTGCTGCGCCTGGCCGGCCCAATTGTTGGGCACCAGCCCCTCGCGAGCCTGGGCAAAGTGCAGCACCTCGGCGCCGGCCTGCTTGACCTTGACCTGATAGCTGAAGTCGATGCTGCTGAGGATCGTGTTGTCGTCGACGATCAGCGTGCTGAGGCCGCCTTTGGAGTCGGCGATATGGCGGGTGTAGACGATATCCACGTCCAGCAAGTAATCGGCGCTCGCCTTGCTGGTCGCATAACGCTTGGCCTTGAGCAGGCGCTCGACCAGATCGACGCCCAATTGCTCACGGACTTTGGCGTCCGGCAGAAAACGCGGGTTCTGCCCCACCACTTCCACGTCGAAGGTATCGACCCAAAAGGTCGCAGTCTTGGGAATGCTGACGGGCGCGGGGGAAATGTAGTAATCGGGCTTGGAGGCACAACCGGCCAGGAAGGAGAGGGCCAGGAGTAAAGCAAAAACACGCATGTCTGATTTCGTCCCTGAAAAGTGTCCGGTGTGTAACGGCTGGCGCATTTTACGGGGTTGAAAGCGGTTCTCAAGTTGTTTTATCCACCGCCGCTCCAGTTTGCCTGAGCTTCAACCATTCAACAGCGGCCACTGTAGGAGCGAGCTCGCTCGCGAAGAACCTGAGCACGACAGGTTCTGCCTGGGTGCACGCGTAATCGTTGACGATTTTCGCGAGCAAGCTCGCTCCTACAGGGGGCTTCATTGGCTACGGCGCAGTGGCGCCTTGCGTCGATTCAGGCGTGGGACTTTTAGTCCGGCGGTCGCCCAACAGGGCGATCGGGTTTGGCGATCCGTTGACCGTATACGAAAGCTATCTGCTTGTTGCAGGGGCTTTTGTACCCGCATCGCTGCTTTATGGCAGCTGTGCGTGGGAGTTCTTCGGGTCTGCCGGAACTCGGTCCCGGTTCGCCAACCTGCGTACAGCTGTCACCCATTCGTTTGGCGACGATAGATGACAGCCTCAATTGAATTGACCGAGGTTTCATCCATGAATCGATACATGCCTCTTACCGGCCACGACTGCACAATCCCCGCACTGTTAATCGATACTCAATCCCCTCTCGACGTCCTGCACGCTGCCGCCGCACACCGCATTCGAGCGGTAACCCAACTGCTCGAACAGTTCACCGACGGAATGATGACCCGTGAAGTTGGTCAGCGTATGTCTCGGTGTGGCGCGCTCGTAATTAACGGTTCGAATCAAGCAATCGGTATCGCCCAAAGTGCGGCGAAGCAAGTCTGTGAACGATGCTGAGTTGGTAGTTGAAAGTTGCCTAGCTATGGCTACCGTCGTGTCTGGGGATTACTGCGTCGCGCACGTGAAACCCAGTCGCTACCGACGATCAACGTGAAGCGGGTTTACGGGGTCATGCGCGATCACAACTTGCTGCTGGAGCGCCGGATCAAACAGCCCGGCGCACTGGCGAAGCGACAACGGCTCAGCCTATACCGCTGAACAGGCGCGCCTGTTTGCTCGACAGATCGGTTTGCAGCCGGTGGCCACCCCGGTACGCAGCCCGTAGAGCAATGGCATGGCCGAGAGTTTCGTGAAGACGATAAGCGTGACTACGCGGCGCACATGCCCAAGTCGGATCGAGAAACGGCGTTGCGGAACCTGGCAATTGCCTTCGAACACTACAACGAGCAGCATCCGCATAGCGCCTTGAACTATCGCTCACCGAGGGAATCCAGGCACTTGGCAGTTGCATCAGTTTAACCGGGAGTTGGTGTCCGGTTTTGTAGGGGCAAGTCCAGGGTATTAGCCTCGTACACCTATAAACATGTCTAACGTCATTGGCAGTTGTTCATTTATGGCTGAGGAAATTTTCCGGACTTGCTCATCGGTCAAAAGCAGCTCGCCATCGCATTCGGCAGCTAAATTTTCCCAGCCTAGAATATCCATTACTGCTTTTTCAAACTCAGGTTGCACGTCCAGTTCAAATTTGATTGAGCTATCTTCGCTGTCATCTGCAAGAAATCCTGTGATTTCTAAGAACATGTGTTTCTCCCTTTACCTTGGTGTTGTTCGGCCTGGCTTTGGTGGCTTGGTCATCTCGCCAGTGTCGGGATCGAACTCACCTAAGTGTTTACCCTGTTTGTCATATATTTCCACGGCTCCATGCTGGCTATCCCACTCATAAATTTTGCCTTTTTTGTCTTTCCAGCGGCTCCGTTTTTTACCGCCCCCTTGAACGCTAGATTTAGGGTTATCTCGTACTGCATCGGGGAAAGCTGCTAATCCTTTTGGTGCTGGATGATAGCTATGGTCACCACCAAGCGGTTTTGCATACACCACATACAGCGACTTTAGGCCTGTATCTACCGGAAAGACCAGAATACAGTCGTCGGTTGTAATGTCATCGCCGGGAAAGCCTTCAAGCTGGCTGTCGGTGTTCTCCGGGATCGGGTGTACGAGGATGGTGCCCAGTTGCTTACCGCTTTCGTCGGGGTAAGTCAGTGGAGGCATTCCTGAAGAGCTGTGTGGCGGCGTCCAGAGGATGG
Source organism: Pseudomonas mucidolens (assembly GCF_900106045.1). NCBI lineage: Bacteria > Pseudomonadati > Pseudomonadota > Gammaproteobacteria > Pseudomonadales > Pseudomonadaceae > Pseudomonas > Pseudomonas mucidolens. The sequence goes on from NZ_LT629802.1 coordinate 4,755,597, forward strand.
TGATCCCATTTAGTTCGGCCTCCATCGCAGTCTTGGTTGCGTTCCACTTCACCTGCACGATGCGTACTGAGTCATCACCTGACGCGCCGGTGTGAATACCGTAAATCTGTAGTACGCCTTCGGCATCACGTCGGAACTGAAAGCGCACCCGTGTAGTGGCCTTGCTCATGCTGCGCAGTTGTTCGTCGGTATGGAGTGTGCCGTCGCCCATTTTGGCGGGGAGCATGCCCATTATAAAAACGCTAACCGGTCCCCCCGCGCCACGTATTGCCCAGGTCATACGCTGTTGCATGATGCCGCCGCCAGCAATACGGGCTAGCCCGGCATCAGCACCGATGGCCATTGCAATTGCATCTGACGCAGAAGGCAAAAGCATGGAGGCAACGACCATGATGTTGCCGAAGTTGGAGGCGGGCTCGGTGGCCGTCCCTGCATCTGTGCTGCACCAGTTTTCAGAGACGCAGGACTTGGCGAAGACCAGGTCGGCACGTTCCTTGGGGGATGGCCATTCATCTTTTGGGACGTACACCGGTTCTGGCACAGAGGGCTTTGCCCACGCTGCCCATGAGGCGCCACCGTTTGGGCGTTTCTGATGCCAGAGCGAGTCTAAAAAAGGGTCGTCCTTATCGTCCTTCGTCATGCGAAGTCCTGTATGAGTCCATATCAAACCGAGAAGGTTGCCGTCCAATAGCGTCTCGGGTCAATTTGACGTGGTAACTGGGGATTTCAGCGCGGCAGTGTACTTCAGGGTAGTTAGGGAAAAGGGGACAGGGGACCAGTGACGGAAAGGGGACGACGGAAAGGGGACAGATTGACGGAAAGGGGACAGATTTATTTTTCAGAAATGTCCCGTCCTGAATAAGGTTTACACCTTCTGATCTATTTTCAGGAGGGCGTAATGGAAGCAGGAAAAAGACGTAGTCAGCGAGACTACACGCTGACCTTTAAATTGTCGGTCGTCGACCAGGTCGAAAAAGGCGAGCTGAGTTATAAAGAGGCTCAGGAGCGCTACGGGATTCAAGGTAAAACGACCGTTCTGACGTGGTTACGCAAGCATGGTCGGCAAGATTGGAGCCCAGGCACATACATTGGCTCGCCGAGGATGGGGTCTATGCCCGACAAAAACCGACCATTAACGCCAGAGCAACGCATCAAAGAGCTTGAAGAGCAGTTGGCGCTGTCCAATCAGAAAGCGCAGTTTTTCGAGGCGATCGTAGACGTCTTAAAAAATGACTACGGTCTCTCTGTCGTAAAAAAGCGTCCCGGCAAGTCCTCGCGCAAAAACGAATCCAAAACCTGAGCGTCAGCAGGGCTTGCCAGTTCATGGGGATAAGCCGACAGGCTTACTACAAGCGCAATCGAGCCGATGCTGCTCGTCTGATTCTGGATCAGAAAGTTGCCGCTTTCGTTCAGCAAAAGCGCCTGCGGCAGCCGCGGTTGGGCACTAGAAAACTGCATTACCTGCTGCAATGTCAGCCGCTGCTTGAGCTGCAAGTGGGGCGAGATCGCCTGTTTTCGATTCTGCGGGAACGGCGTTTATTGGTAGCCCGCAAACGTGCGTATCACAAGACAACCGACAGCCATCATCGCTTTCGACGTCATCCGAACCTGCTCAAACCTGGGCCTGATCAGGTTGTTCCCAGCGGCCCGGAACAGGTCTGGGTGGCTGACATCACCTATCTGCCCACTCAGGAAGGCGTGGCCTATCTGAGCCTTGTGACGGATGCTTTTTCGCGAAAAATGGTGGGCTATCACGTCCATGAAAGCCTGCACACCGAGTCGGTCGCACAGGCGCTGCGCCGGGCGGTGAAACACCGTCAAACCGTGCGGCCACTGGTTCATCACTCGGACAGAGGCAGCCAGGGCGGATTCAACCGGTCGTCGCAACACTGGATTGTTGTACAGACTTTAGATACTCATTCAGTGCTTCGGCAGGTGTTTTCCAGCCGAGTGTTTTTCGAGGTCTAGTGTTAAGTACGTGAGCTACCGCCTGTATTTCTTGGGCACTCCAACGAGAGAGGTCAGTGCCTTTCGGGAAGTATTGCCGTAGAAGGCCGTTCGTATTTTCGTTTGTGCCGCGCTGCCATGGACTATGTGGATCAGCAAAGAAAACCTTTACTCCGGACTCGATGGTAAATCGAGCGTGATCCGACAGCTCCTTTCCACGATCCCAGGTCAAAGATCGCCACAGCTCGATGGGAAGATCAGTCACCGACTTCTTCAATGCGTTGGCCATACTAACAGCCCCATAGCCAGCCAGCGCCGGGCCGTTCTTCGTGCGGGGAATTAGCCCATAACCTTTCTCGCGAGGCAGATGGACGAGCATGGTAAATCGAGTTGAGCGCTCGATCAGAGTTCCAATCGCAGAACGGTTCAGACCGATGATCAGGTCGCCCTCCCAATGCCCGGGTACAGCCCGATCTTCTACCTCAGCAGGGCGACTGGAGATCATGACGTCCTCGCTGACGTGTGCCCACACTTTGGCCTGCGCTCTGGCTCTCGGCACGCGCAGTGCTCGTCCTGAGCGCAGGCAGCTCACCAGTTCGCGCTTGAGAGCTCCTCGACCCTGAATGTAGAGCGCCTGATATATGGCTTCATGAGAGATGCGCATGGATTCATCATCCGGAAAATCGATCTGGAGCCGGTTGGCAATCTGCTCAGGCGACCAGCCATTGACCCATTTACGGTCACTGCGATGCGGTTTATTTCGGCCTTTGAAGGGCGCTTGCCGAGGCCCAGGAATCTCACGGCCATCGGCGTCTTGAACCTTGCCCTCAAGGCGGTCGCGTACGTACTGGTGCAGTCGCGGGTTAGTGACCAGTTTCGCTGGTTTCGGCCTCTTGGCCACCAGTTCTGCCTTCCATTGCGCTACTGACGCTCGATATTCAAGCCGACCGCAACGGGTAGCAGCATTTCGTGTCAGCTCCCGTGAAATTGTCGATGGGCTTCGTCCAAGGCGACGGGCAATCTCACGAACGCCAACACTTTGCGCTCGAAGCAGCCCGATCTCTTCTCGCTCTGCAAACGATAAGTATCGTCCTGATATGTGATTCGACATGAATAATGGCATCCCGCCTCGATGACGGAACCAGCGTGTACCTACCGCTGTTGATACGCCAACGGCATGTGCTGCTTTTTCGCTTGTGATGCCTGTTGCAATCTGCACCCAAAATAGCCGCTCGATCTCATTACGAAGTGAGGGTGCACCTGGAGAACGCATCGCTCCCCGGCCCGTCAATTTTTGCATCCATCCTGCGGGTCGTCCCATAAACACCTCGATCAAGGTGTTGCGACGACCGGTTGAATCCGCCCAGTATTGCTCGGGAATGTACCAGGAACTGCACGCGAAACACGGCATCAGGTGTTCGATGACGGACGGCTATGACTGCTACCAAAATGCCTTGGCAGAGCGGGTCAATGGAATATTGAAGACAGAGCTTTTGCTCCAGCGACCACAGGATTTAACGCAGGCGAAGAAGATGGTGAGTGAGTCGGTATCGATCTACAACCGCGAACGACCGCACCTGTCTTTGAAATACAAAACGCCCGATGCGATGCATCGGGCGTTGGGGTGAAACAGGTGTAAACCTATTTCAGGACTAGACAAAACCCGCGCTACCATTCCTGAAGACAGATCAGAAGGTGTAAACCTTATTCAGGACGGGACACAAACCTGGTCAGACGCCTACTCTTCTCACTTATTTCTTGACTCATTCTGATTCATCAGGCTAGTTAATGCCGCCCCATACAGACATTAATAAGGAAATTATGAAGCCTCTTTACCTGTGTTCCGTTCTGCTGCTTGCAGGCTGCGCTCCAGCGCCGAAATACCTTGTGCCTGCGGGAGCGCCTCACGCGATTATCCGCAGCGAATTGGTGTCGATGGAGAATTATCGAAACGGTGTGTCTCTGGTCGAGGCGCCTGCCATCGGCTGCAAATACGGCAGAACCGTGGCGACTGAGCCGGGGGTGGGGAGACAGCTGGTTTCCGTTTATAAGAATGTATCGACGCCGGAAGGGTTTTTTCCGATTGAAGCCGGCAAGCCGCTGCACTTGGTGATGCGCGGCGCGGCCAATGCCAATCGCTCGTGCAGCGTAGCGTTTGTCAGCGAATTTGCGCCGGGCGCACGTTACGTGATCAAAGGAGGGATTGTCGACGTCCCGGGCTCGCTGAGCCGTTGTTACATTGACATATTCAATGTCGATTCGGGTGCGCGCGTCCCCATGGCCGATGAGCCGAAAATGGACCGCAATTGTGCGTTAGACCGGCTACCGACGCTTTAGTGGAAAATTGCACCCTACCTGACCACCCTTTTGCGTTGCATATGACCACCCATTTGCATTCGACCTGACCAGCTGTTTGCATGGGACTTGACCAGATACTTTGAATGGATTCCTCAGATGGAAAAGGGGACAGATTTATTTTCATCTATCACTCCTCGGCCTACCCTGCCCTCGATGCTCGATTCGGATGCCTGCGATACGCTCGACCTCATCAATGAATCGAGTAGTTCCAGTAAGTTGTCCGCGCTGTAGCGCCAAGCGTATTGTTTTCAACTCTTCGTTTGAAACAGCCTGACTTATAAATTTTTTGTAACTCTCCTGACGGTTTTCCGCAGTGTCACCTAGCATCTCAAAGCACGCATCAAGATCCAACCAATCGCTTTCAGGAGAAACGCCCACGCGAGCGTTATAACTTGACCATAGATAGTCGGCTGCACTCGTCACCATACAGGCACGGACAGGATTCAGCTCGATATATCGACAGCACGCCAGAAGATACTTTTCAGACTGTACGATGCTCGACTTGTAGCGACTTTCCCATAACGTACCTGTTCGCCCTTCTAACCGGTTCCGATAGCGCGTAGCCCGCGCTGCAAGCGCCTTCATTAACTGTCCCAACCCAGCGGCCGACTCACTTGGCGCGACTAGCAAATGAACATGATTGGTCATTAAACAATAAGCGTATACCTTTACGCCCCATACCTCCTTCAATTCCCGGAGATCTTTTATATAGCGCAGATAATCTTCCGCTGCTGCAAATACAACCTGACGATTATGGCCACGTTGCACAATATGGTGGGGATAGTTTGGCAGAACAACACGACCCATCCGGGGCATAAGTAATCTCCTTCCTTAAGAGCTTACAGCCTAGCAGATGGGTGAAAAATAAATCCGTCCCCTTTTTTTCTTCTTTTTTTGTAGTGTTGGTTCTAGAGTGCAGTCAGGGTGCAGGGCCGGTGTCGATGCCTGACCAATATAGGTATTTTGAAGAGACTACATATTTCGAATATCAGATAAAAATTCATGAAACTCTTTTTCTGTCATCTCAAACTCTGGTCCTTCGGCCATTGCCATTAGTGACAACAACGCAAAATTTAACTTTTCCGTGAGTGAAAAACTTGGATCTTGATAAATATCAAGTGCCTTTTTTGATATTTTAAAAATATCAAACTCATCCGCAACTATTCTTCCAAGCCTATCAGCCACTACGTCTTCAATGCTCATTGCTGCCCCCAACTCTTTAATTCTGCTCCGGTCCGGAAAAGGGGACAGATTTATTTTTCCGAAACCCAGGCTACCATTCCTGAAGAGAGATCAGAAGGTGTAAACCTTATTCAGGACGGGACAAGGGTGAAAAATAAATCTGTCCCCTTTTTCGCCTTTTTCACTTTTTCACTTTTTCACTGCTTTTTCACTTTTTCATTTCGGGAGGACCTCAGCAGTGATGCAATCATCCTTCACGACTTCGCGCACCTGTTAGCTATTCCGCTGCGCGATGGCTGCGATTTGATGGACGTGATTGGACGAAGATTGAGTTCGCAGATTTCATAAATAAAGTGGGCGGTTTATTGCCGCCCAATCTGGTTGGGCTTAAAGCCCCCAGATACGAAAAATAAAAGCTAAACTATTAAAGATCGAAGTCTCACAACCCACAAACTAATCATCTAACCTAAAATTTCACTTAGGAAAATCGTGGCCCGCCCCCTGCTTTTGCATTTTTCAAGTCGCTGGAGCCGCATTGATATCAAATTCATCTTGATCATTAATTTCAGCATCCGCCCTTAGCACTTCAAAATCACAAACCCCTTTATTAAAACGGACATTTATCTCATATAAACCATCTGAAGACGGGCTGACAAACTCGACCCGAAGAATATACTCTCCTTCAGGTATCTCTAGAGGAATCGCATCCGATATGCTACCAACTTCAATATTTTTGTCTTTAATTATGAATGGCACTCTAAATGCCCGCACTACTTCAGTGCCCAGCGCGGGTTCTTCCTCATTGAGAAAAATATTAACCTTATGATCTCCCTGATCAACTATTGCTCTAAAAGAAACGCTTCCTACCCGCCAGGAGAATCCTTGCGTGTAACTCCTATCACTCCAATCGTTATACGGCTGATCGAGCGAACTCATAAACACGCAAAACTGTGAATATGACAAATATACACTTTCTTCAATTTTAGCCATCAGTCCACTACCTTAATTCTGACTTTCTCTCCATCTGATAATCCTCTACATGCATTCCCTATGCATGCACCAGCGCCCATATTATCTTTCGGGCTTATCGGCCTAACACTCGCTCCAGTTCCACCTTCCTTAAACATTGCTGGCGGGTACTCGTCCAACTGCTTTCCAGGGACTTTAGGAAGGCCGCCAATAGATTCCTTTCTGTTCCCTTTGGCCCCTGACCTTTCGATTGTTAATATATCGGGGTGACCGGCTTTTTGTGCATCCGATATATGGTCAGCCGCTTCTCCGTATTTTTCTCGAGATAGTAGTATTTCTTTTTCACTCGGAGGAAGCTTTCCTTTCCCTGCGCCTGGCTTAATAGCCACAACACCAACACCGGCCTTAACACCCTCAGCGGCCAGTGTTTCCAAAGCACCGCCGTCTGCAGCTTTTATCTCCGCTGCAATTATATTAGTCGCAGATAAATTACTGTCAATATAGCTGCCAACCGCAAGCGCCGCTCCGCCTTTACCCTGCGCCCTTAACTGGCTAACCAAGTCAGCCAATTTCTGGTCATCGTTAACAAGTTCTGCAGAAATAGACTTACAAATGTCTGGTGTCTTAGCACAAACCTCACCCAACTGTTCATTTCGTTCCTGATCAAGTTGAGCGTATCGATTCCGAACCTCTCTCTTTTCTTCTTCTGTGTTCTTACTATCAACCTCCTGAAGCATTTCCTTCACTTCACGATGAAGCAAGTAGTTGTACTGCGTAGCATTCTTCGCAACCCAGCTACCCTTCTCCATCTTGGCAGCATCGGCATCCTTCTGCCCTGCCGCCGCCAGCACACCAACGATCTGCGAACTCATCGTCAGCAGCTCATCGTTACCCTTGACCAACGTATCCAGATGAGTAACCAGCGCTTCGTTCGCCCCCGCCGCCAACGCACCCGTTTTAAAATCACCACCGGTTGCTTCAGCCAACAAACCACCGACCATCGCGTGAATCGCAATTTTCGGAGCCGTACCATCCCTGATCACACCCTTCGTGAAATCACCCACCAAGTTAAAACTGGCCGCGGCTAACGTATTGAACAGTGCGTTTTTCAACGCATCCCCGGCACTGCCACCCTGTCCAAGCGCTTTACTCAGCAACGTGGTGGTGCCGTTCTGTAACGTCTGGTTGGCTGCAAACTGACCAACACCACTCCAGGTACTCAGCGATCCCGGGACAGTAACTTTGCTGATCGACGTGGTGGTTTCGGTCCCGGTCCACTTGTCGAAATAACCCGCTGTCAGGCCCGCGGCGATCCCGGAAATCGCATACCCCTTCATCGCATCGGATGACGTCACGTCCTTGACGACCGCACCGAGATTGCCTCGATTGTTGACCGTGCTGACAGTGGCATTAGTCGACGCATTTGCGGCTACAGCGCCCACCATGGCGCCACCCACACCGCCACCTGCCGCCGCCGCCGCCATCGGCCCAACCACCGCCGCCATCACAATCGCAATAATGATCTGCGAAGCCGGCCCCAACCCCGAGTTGCTGTACTTGAAGCTGTCGTGGATTTCCTTGACCTGCCTCCAGTCAACATCGCCCCGAGCTTCAGCATCCTTGATCCAGGCCAGTTGCGGGTCCGCCTTGACCATCGCGTCGATGGATTGGCTGACGGTCTGTTGATTGACCTGCTTGACGTCGATTTTCAGGCCTTCCACGGCCTTGATCGCGATGCTGCCTTCGGCAATCATCTGCGTTTGGCGTAAGGTTTCGTCGGTGTTTCCCTTACCCTTGGACGAGACCCAGAAGGCGTTGTCATTGCTCTTCTCATGACTCTCCTGCCGCAGATCCTTAACCGCCTCAAACGTCACCGCCCTACCACTGACAATCGCAATATCCCCGCCACTGTCGAGCTTCGCCGCTTGATACAACTGGTCCCCGCCGCTCTCCAGCGTCAGGTTGCCTCCGGTCTTGATTTCACTGCCGATGTTTTTCACATCGGTGACTTCATCACGCTGGGTTTTCTTGCTGCCCCAACCGCCTTTTTTCGTCATGTCGTACAGCGTGTAATCGCTGTTCTGTGCCGCCAGCAGGTTCAGTTCGTTGTCGGCATGTACATAGGCTTCGTTGCCCGCGCTGATTTTGCTCGCGACCAGGGTCAGGTCGGTGCCGGCGATGGCGATCAGGTCGCCGCCGGCTTTGAGTTCAGCGCTGTGTTGGGTGACGTTGTCCAGTTGGGTGGTGGTTTTGGTGTCGCCTTTTTTGCCTTTGGAATACTCGTGCTGTTCGTTGGCGGCAGCGGCCAGGGTCATGCTTTCACCGGCCTTGGCGCTGAGGTTTTTCTCGGCGCTGACAGTGCTGCCGATGACGGCCATGTCGCGTCGGGCATCGAGGGCCAGGTTGCCGCCGACTTCCACGCTGGAGGCGTGTTGCAGGATGGTTTGCTCGGTGCCTTTGATACGTCGGCGTTGGTAGGCGTAGTCGTCCTGTTCGGTTTGGCTGGCGATGATCACGTCGCGCCCGGCGGCGGCACTTGCATCGCCACCGGCCTTGAGGGTGCTGCCGATGCTGAGCAGGTCACGTCCGGCGCTGAGCTTGAGGGTGTCGGTGGCCTCGAAGCGTGACCCTTCGCTGACCACGTCGTTGCGCAGTTGATAGCCCTCGCCTTCCTGCTTGAAGGTGGTGGCGGTGCGTTCGTTGATGATGTCGCCAGTCATCGCGGTGGCGCTGATGTCGCGACCGGTGATCACGCCGCCACGGGTGTTGCGGATCGAGTCGGTGGCGAGCATCTCCAGGCGGTTGCCGGCTTGCATCAGGCCGCTGTTGTCGATGTTGCCGGCGACCATGTTCAGGTTGTTGGCCGCGCGCAAGGTGCCGCTGTTGTGCAGGTCGCCACCGGTGATCAGGCTGACGTCCTGGCCCTGGATCAACGCGCCGTTGGGCGCCAGGCGGTTGTCGGCCTGGGCCAGGTAGAGCACGGGGGACAGGACTTTTTGGCCGTTGACCTGGACTTCTTCCATCCAGACGATGTCGTGGGTCAGCGCCGCCACTTGTTCAGCGGTCAGGGCCACGCCTAGTTGCAGGTTGAGCGAGTCCTTGTAGGAGATGGCGTTGTCCATCAGGTAGCGGAACAGCGCGTCGTCGCTGGCGATGCCGTCGATGTAGCGTTGGCCGGTGCGGGCTACCACGGCTTCGCGGATCAAGCGTTGCTCGTAAAGGCCGTCACCCAGGCGCCGATTGGATTCGTCCGGGGTCAGGCCGAGCTTGTCGAGCAGGTAGTCGGAGCTCATGAACTGCTTGAGGTCGGTGAGTGCCGGGTTGGTCTCGATCAAGTATTTGTGGCTGTTGTCTACCGGGGCGATTTCCGGCAGACCTTGCACGCGGTTGACCGACGGTGCGCGGCTGTCCAGGACCAGCGGCCCTTGGCCGTTGACCGCAGCGCTGAGGGGCTGGCCATCGACATTAAAACCGCGCTCTTGCACGGCGGCGTAGTCGAGGGTCTTTTCCCGGTCTTTCGCGGCAATCTGATGGCCGCCGACACTGAAGTCCGCATTGGCCGTCGAAGCGCTGGTGGCACCGTCAGCCTTGGCTTGCTGACCGCTCAGGCGGAACAAACCGTTCTCGCCAGTGGGCAAGCTGAATCCAGGCAAAGTCACCGGGTTGACCTGGCGCTGGGCCAGGTCGGGTGGCAGTTGCGCGGTGATCGCCGGTTTTACCGTGGAGGCGAATACCTCGGAGTTGGTGTTGCGGTTGGCCGCCGGGGTGTTGATATCGGTGGCGTTCGGGCGGACAACACTGTTGTTGATTTCCTGTGTCGCGTTGATCGTGACAGAGCCCGCCGCCTGGATCACGGCTTGGGCGAGGACGCTGCCCGACGTCGGCACTACATAGGTGCTGGTTTCGTAGAAGTTACCGATACCGTCCATGACCTTGGCCATGGTCATCTCACCCGGGCGGTAGTCTCCCGACGTCGGACTGTTGTAAACGTTGAACTGGTTCTGGCGATTGATAAAGGTGCTGTAATAGCTGCGATCACGGGTATAGAACCCTGAATTCAGATGACGTTCTTCACCGCCGGCTGCGCCCCGATTGTTCAGCACATCGGTGTTGATCAGGATGTTCTTGGCCGCCGACACAGAGCTGTAGAGGTTATCGAAGGTCTGGCTGCCCACCGTCAGGTCACCGCCGGCGTTGATAAAGGCTGACGCCGAACTGCCGGTGATCACATCTTCATATTTCTCGACCGAGGTAAAGTAGAGCTCGCAGCCTTTGCCCTTGCAGTAGTCGTTCCAATAGATATTGAGGTTGCCCGATACCAGCTTCTTCTCGGTGCTGAATTGGTCTCGACGATTGCTCAGCGTATCCGCCAGCAAACGCATATTGCCGGCACTTTCCAGGCTACCTGAGACGTTTTCAATCAGGCTGCTGCGCCCGTCGGCATCGTCACGGGCAATGTCCAGGCCACCGAGGCTGTAGACGTCGCCGTAGCGGTTGCTGAAGTCATTGACCCGCAACGTCATGTCGTTGCCGCTGAAGAGCAAGCCTTTGTCGTTGAGCAGGTGGGTGGTGTTCAGCCGGACTTTTTCAGCGCTACCCAGGGTGCCGTAGTTGTTCAACGTGGTGGCGTTGACTGTCAGGTCGCCGATGGAGGTCAGCCGCCCGCGGTTGTTCAGGACGGTGCTGTTGATCTGAGTAAGCCCGCCGCCAGCGATACGCGCGTTGTCACCCAGGTCCATTTGGGCGCTGGTGAGGGTCATGTCGCCCAGGCTGCTGACCCGGCCATTGCCGCTGTAGCCACCGGTCAGTGTCAGCTTGAGGTTGCCGTCACTGGCCAGCAGGCCTTCGTTGGTCCAGGTGTCGCCGCTGCCGGTCAGGCTTTGCGCGCCCAGCAACTGACCGCTGGCGGTCTGGGTGAACTGGCCGATGTCGAGGTTCAAGTGCCCGGCCTGGATCACACTGCTGTTGGTCCAGCTCGCCGCCTTGATATCCAGTTGGCCGTTGGTGACGAAGCTGCCGCCAGCACGGGTGACTTGGTCCGAGGTCAGGTCGAACGTGCCGGTGCCGGTATGGACGATGCGCCCACCGTTGTTGTCCAGGCCACCGGCTTGCAGGTTGAGGTGTTCGTTGGCACTTTCCAGCGCGCCGAGGCGGTTATCGAATAGGCCCGAAACATCAATATTGGTGTTGCCGGTGCGGCCCATGGCCCGCAGATTGCCGCTGACGTTGTTGATGGCTTGCGCTGCAATGCGCAGGGTTTCGTCGCTTTCGATCAGGCCATAGCCGTTGCTCAAGGTGCCGGTCAGGCCGAAGTCGATGTTGCGTGCGCCGACCTTGCCGCCGTTATCGACCGCCGTGCCCTGGTTATCGAAATCCCGGGCGGTGACGTTGAGCAGCGTGTCGGCATACAGGCCGCCACCCTGGTTGTTCAAGCTGCTGGTAACGATACGGTTTTCACCGCCCAGTGCAGACAGGTGCCCGAGTTGGTTGAGCAGCCCGCCCTTGGCTTCGATATCCAGCGATTGCGCCTGGGTGATGCCGCCACTGTTGTCAAACAGCCCAGTGACCAGTTTGATCCAGCCCTGGCTGCTGTTGAGCACACCGCCAGCGCTGTTGGCGACATTCGCCGTTTGCAGATCGAGATTGCCACTGAGGCTATCGACCCGGCCACCCTGGTTGTTCAGTTCACCTGTCAGGCGCAACAGGTTGTCGGCCTGGCTTTGCAGCGTACCCTGCTGGTTATTCAGGGTTCGCGCTGCGATATCGAGCTTGCCCTTTTGACTGAAAATCAAACCATCTTGCTGGTTGTCGAGGTCACCTTTGAGCAGTTTGATGACTAGGTCTTGCTGGCTGGCCAGCGTGCCTTTGTCGCGGTCATCCAGATCGCCGCTGGCGAGGGTCAGGTCGAGCCGGTCCTGGCTGACCAGTTGGCCGCCACGGTTATCCAGGCTGGCCGCGTTCAGCAGCAAGGCGGCGCCACTGGCCAGGCGAGCCTTGTTGGCGTTGATCAATGCGCCGCTGAGGGTGCCTTGCAGCGTGCCCTGAGTGATCAGTTGCCCGGCGCTGTTGTCCAGGCTCTGGCCGATCAGCGCGATGTTGGCGGCGTTGATCCGGCCGCCACGGTTGAGGATCGTGCTCTGGGCGTGCTTGAAGTCCAATACCTGGCCGGCGGAAATCAGACCGTTGTTGCTGTTGTCCAGAACACCCGCGACGATCAGGTTCACGTCGCCTTGACCGGAAACGATCCCCTTGTCGTTGTTCAGGCTCGCCGCCTGCACGGTTTGCGCGCCCTGGCTGACCAGCGCCCCGGCCGCATGGTTGTCCAACGCGCCGGTCAATGTGGCTTTCAGGGTGCCGCTCTTGCTCGACAGCGTACCCTGGGCGCTGTTGTCCAGGGTGCTGCCAACCACCGTCAGGCCGTTCCAGCCCGAGATCAACCCTTTGTCGGCGTTGACCATCGTGTCGGCTTCGAGACGCAGTTGATCGGCGCTGAGGATGACCCCGCGATCACCGTTATCAATACGTTTGGCTTTTACGGTGAACGCCGTCTGGCTGGAGATTTCCCCTTGTTCGCGGTTGTTCAGGTTGGCCAGCCGGGCAAAGGTCAATGGCCCTTTGGCGCTGATCAAGCCCGCGCTGTTGTCAAGGTTGCCGCCTTGCAGGTCAAGGTTTACGGCGCGCTCGCCGATCAAGCGGCCCTGACGCTGGATCAACCGTTGGACGACGAGCTTCAAGTCACCCTTGGCCGATATCTCGCCATTCAGGCTGGAATCCACACGCTTGCCCGATAACGTGAGAGCGCCTTGGCTGTTGATCAGGCCCGCGCCGTTGTCGAGGTTGGCGGTGGTCAGGTGCAAGATTTGCTGACTGCCGATCACGCCACTTTGGTTATTCACGTCACCCGCAGTGACCGTCAGGCTGCCATCGCTGACCAGTTGCCCGCCCTGGCTGTTATCCACAGCGCCAGTGACAAGCGTTTGCACGGTGCCCGCCGAGAGGCGGCCTTTGTCGCTGTTGTTCAGTGAGCCCGAGTTGATCGTGAGCACGGTGGCTGCGCTGATCAGACCCTGGTTTCGGTTGTCCAGAGCGTCGCTGACCTTGAGGTTCAAGGCACCACGGCTGGCGAGTGCGCCACCGGCCTGGTTATCCAGGCTGCCTGCGTCTACCCGAAGCAGGCTCTTGGCCGACAAGATACCTTCGACACTGTTATCCAACGCTTTGGCAACACGCACTTGAAGGCTGTCGCCGCTGATGACTTTGCCGCCACGGTTGTTCAGCGCATCTGTCGTCAACTCGAGTGACTGGGCGCTGGAAATTTCACCGTTCTGGCTGTTATCGACCGCGCCCAGGTTGCTCAACAGCAACTGGCCCGGTGTCGCGATCAAGCCGTGGTTACGGTTGATCAGCTGGCCGTTATTCAAGTCCAGTTCGATGCCGGTATTACTCACCAACTCGCCACGGTCCTGCTGGTCCAGCCCGGTCAAGTTGGCCTTGATCGTGGACTTGGCAAAGATCGAACCTTGCTGGCTGTTATTCAACTGCCCGGCGCTGAGCTTGATCCCGGCATCGCTGCTGATGCTGCCACGCTGGCTGTTATTCAGGCTCGCGCTGCGCACGTCGACGTTTTGCTTGGCACTGATCACGCCGCCCTGGCTGTTGTTCAGATCGGCGCTCACCAGCGTGGCGGTACCATCGGCCAGCAGCTTGCCCGCCTGGTTGTTCAGCAATCCCTTGGTCGTCACCGACAGCGCGTTGGCCGCCGACAGAATGCCACCCTGGCTGTTGTCCAGCGTGCCAGCCTTGACGGTTAATCCGCCCTCACTGAGCAAGGTGCCCTGGCCTTGGTTGAGCAGATCCCCGGTCAGGTTGAGCGTCAGGTTTTTCTGGCTGGTGATACGCCCGCCCACGCGGTTATCCAGTTGGCCACCGCTCAGTACCAGGCTCTCGCGCCCCGCCAGCAGGCCTTTGCTTTGATTGATCAAGCGCTGCACGGTCAGGTTCAGGCCGCTGTCACCAATCACCTTGCCGGTGCTGTTATTCAACTGATCGGCCACCAGCACCACCGTGGCCTGGCTGGAGATTTCGCCTTTCTGGTTGAGGATGTTCTGGCTGCGAACCTCCACGCCGTTAGTGGCCGCAACGAGACCGCCGTTGCGGTTATCCAGCGTGGTACCCGTGAGGGTCAACGCACCTTCACTGACCAACTCACCCGCTTGTTGATTAAGTACACCAACAGTCGCCGTCAGATCGCCTTTGGTACTGATGCGCCCGCTGCCATTTTCGAGTTGCTTGGCGTTGAGCGTCAGCCGTGCATCGCTGTTCAGACTGCCGCCGTTGCTGTTGTTCAGACTGACCAGCTCGACGCGGGTGTCCGCCTTGCTGCTGACGACACCTTTCTGGCTGTTATCAACGCTGCCACCGGTCAAGGTCAGCGCGCCGTCAGCGATCACCAGACCGCCTTGGTTAAGCAGGTTATCGCCGTGCAGCGCCAGCGTCGTTTTACTGGAGACCAGCCCGCCCTGGCTGTTATTGAACTGCCCAAAGGCAACCTGCTGGGCGCCCTGGCTGACCAGGTTGCCTTCATTGCGGTTGTCAAAGAGCCCGGCGATAGAGGCGTTCAAGCTGCCTTGGCTGACGACGGAACCTTGATCGCTGTTATCCAGGCTGGCGGCTTTCACCGTCAGCAAGCGGGTCGCGGAAAAAATCCCCAAGCGGTTATCGATCGCATTGCTGGCGCTCACACTGAGCGCGTCACCCAGCAACTTGCCAGTACGGTTGTCCAGGTTAGTCGCGGTAAGCGTGGCCTGGCTGGCGGAGATCTCGCCCGCACGGTTGCTCACCTGCCCAGCCGTTACGCGCGCATTTTCCTGGCTGGCAACGAGGCCGTTGTCGTTGTTCAGTTTGCCGGCGTTGAGCGTCAGGTTCTTGAGCCCGATCACTCGACCGTTTTGGTTATCCAGGGCAGCCGTAACCGCGACGTCAGCGGTGTTGTCACTGTGCAGCAGACCTGTAGCACGGTTGTCCAGGCCGGTGGCATTGACCTTGAGCGAGTTGGTACCGAGAACGCGGCCACCGCGATTATCCAGCTGGCCGGCGTTGGCCACGACTTTTGCGCCGCTCAACGTGCCGCCCTGGTTATCCAGGTTTTTTGCGGCGGCCACCGTCAGGGAACGACTCGCAACCACACTTTTAGTGTTCGTAAGGTTCGCCGCTGACAGGCTGACATCACCGTTCAGATTGCGGCTTTCATCCGCATTGACGCCGGCCTCGATGATGCCGCTGTTGACCAGTTGCCCCTTGCTGGAGAGAGTAATGCTGTCACGTGCGGCGAGGCTTTTCTGGTTACTCAGGCCCGTGGAGGCTTGCATATCGATACGGGTTCCAGCGTAGACCGCCCCCCTGGCATCAAGCTGGTCAGCCTTGACGACGATCGCTTCGCTGGCCTTGGCGTTGACCATACTCAACCGCCCATTCGCATCCAGCTGAATATCCCCACCACTCGCTGCCAGCGTGCCATCCAGCTTCACGCCCACGCCGGCTTCGGTGCCCACCAGCTTGATCGCGCCGGCGTACATGCCGCCCAGTGCCGAGGAGTCGATCGCCAGTTCCGGCTTGACGCTGCCGTCGTCAGCACGCGCGGTGGTTTTCAGGCTTTGTGCATTGACGTCGTTGCGCCCGGCGATCACGGTCAAATTGCGCGCATTGATCTGCGCGTTGATCTTGGCCGAGCGGGTGATGATTTCGAAGCGGTCGACGTTGCTGGCGTTGAGGCCCTGGCCATCGATGGTGACTGCGCCGCCATCGACCTGGTAACGGTCCAGGCGGCCGTTATCGAGGATGGGTTTGCCGGTGGTCAGGGTGACGTTGGGGGTGTTGATGAAGCCGCAGCCGTTGCAGGTCACGCCATACGGGTTGGCAACGATGACCTTGGCCGACTGGCCCGCGACTTCGGTGTAGCCACGCAGTTGGCTGGGGCTGCCGCCGTTGATTTCGTTGAGGATGATATTGGCGGCGCCGCCTTTGAGGTTGGGGTTGCCGAGGATGATCCCGCCCAGTTGCGTCGATTGGGTGCGGCCGGTGGCGTTGTTGAGGATCACCCCGTTGGCGCCGACGTTGTAGTCCTTGAATTTGTTGTGGGACAAGCCGCTGCCATTCGGCGTGGCGATGTTCACCACCGGCACGCCATTGCCCGCCTGCCCGAGCGTTGTACCCGGACCGCTGACCACGATGCCTTCGGCCTGAACCAGCAACGGCTGCCAGAACATGGCGTTCGCCAGAATCAGCGCGACCCCGCGTTTGGGCAGGCCCCAGAACGCATCACGGTTTTTCAGGGTGGCAGAAGGCTGGCGAACCAGGAAGGCAAATTGGCGAACGTCCATTTTCAAACTCTCGATGCAACCAGGCGTTGAATTAAAGGAAGAAGTCCATACGGAAATACACAGGCGCTTCTCTATCGGCCATCACGGCCGGGCGTTCCAGCGAGTGGGCAAACGTCACGCTGGTGCTGACGTATTTGCCGCGGGCGAACAGCTCCAGGGAGTTGCTCGAGACCCGGCCATGCACTTCGCCGTTGTAGCGGTCGTTGCGGATCACGCCCTGGTCGTAACCGACGCTGGCGCCGTACTCCCCGAAGGCCGGGCGCAGCCAGGCCCAGGTCACCGGGCGCGACCAGCGCAGGTCGTTGCGCCAGTAGCCGCCGCTGTCGCCGGTCAGTTGCTGATCCTTGAAACCGCGGATCGACGACGAGCCGCCAAGGCTCATGCGCTGCGGGCTGAACAGGATGTCTTCACTGCGTTGCCCGGTGGCCAGGCTGGTGAAGGTGAAGGACTCGCCCCACCACGTGAAGGGCTGCAGATAGCTGACGGTGGCGGTGTATTTGCGATAGCGGGCATTGGGTTGCCGACTGCCCTGTTCGCCACGTTCTTCTTGAGCCTGGGCATCGAAAGCACCGATGCCGTTCTGCACGCCGAGGTCGACGTTGACGTAGGCACTGCCCACCCGCCGGCCATGGTTGATGCCCAGTTGCAGTTCACTCAAGCGATGGCTGCTGACGTCCAGATGGGTGTCATCGATATAGGTGTTGGTGCGCAGGTGCGAGAGGCCGGCATTGATCGAGGTTTTGCTCAACGCGTCGCGATGGATCACGCGTTCGGCGCGCAGTTGGTGGGTCTGGTTGTCGCCGCGTTGTTTGAAGTCATAGCTATCAGCCTGTACCACCGAGCGGTTTTCGCTCTGGTTGTAGCTGTAGCTGAAGTTCCACCAGCCCCACGGCAGGTTGTAGTAAAACATCGTGCTTTTCGAGGTTTTCTGATGATCGCTGAGGGCATCGTGGCCGCCGCGCAGCATCAGTTGGTCGGCCAGGCCCAGTGGGTTATCCCATTCCAGGCCGGCGCCCCACTGTTGCTCGCCGGTGCTTTTCTGCCCGTCATTGTTACGCGACAGGCTGGCACGCCAGGGTTTTTGCGGGGCGTTCTTGACCAGCACCACGCTGTCGCCGACCTGGCTGCCGGGGGCCAACTCCATTTGCGCCTGGTTCGACGGCAGGCGGTTCAACTGGTCGACCAGTTGCTCGATTTCCCGCAGGTTGAGGTGTTCGCCAACCCGCCCCGGAAAGGCCATTGCCAGTTGGCGGTCGGTGATCTTGCTGCCCTCGGCACCTTTCAGGCCTTCGAGCTTGCCTTCCACCACCAGCACGCTCAGGTGTCCCTTGGACATGTCCTGTTGTGGCAGGTAGGCCCGACTGGTGACCATGCCTTTGTCGATGTAGTAATCGGTGATCGCCTTGAGTAATGCATTGAGCTGGGACACGCCCAGGCACTGGTCGATGTAAGGCTTGAGCAGGCGCTCGCGATCAGCGGCGGACAGGCTGTCGGCGCCCGTGAGTTCGATGGTTTTGATGGGGAAGCAACGGGTATCCACCGGCGCAGCGGGAGCGGCAGGTTCGGCCTGTTTACCGGGCAGGTTCTTGAGTTCCTCAAGGCGTCGTTGCTGCTCTTCCAGCAGGCGATTTTGCCGGTCGCGGATCAGGTCTTGATCGCCGGGCGTGGTCGCGGCCATCGCGCTGTTTAGCGCGAAGCAGGCGAGCAGAGTAAGGCCCAGTGAATACCGAGTCCATGGCACTAAAAAAAACATGTTCGATCCATCGAATGACAAGGGGGCGCAAACTAACATCTAACTTCCAGCGAGCCAAAATTTTGTACTCGTTAGAAAAACTAAATAATATGCAGCCAAGCTATTGATAAATAACAAATATTAAAATCAGCAACGATTATCCATTTGCACTTCTGATTTTTCTTCCGACAAGCGGTATCAGTTTTGAAACAGTGCTCCGCAGCATTTTAAAATGCCATCACTTAGCCATCAAAGTGCAACTGCGCGAGGTTAGTACCCAAATAACCCGAAAAGTTCGCGGGCGTTTTGTGACCTGGATCGCATTCCCAGGAATCCATTGATCGCCTCTTCTCGCAGGCGCGCTACACCCGCTCCACCCCTTTCAAGCGTGGCCACCGCACACCCAGGGACACGTGCGCGTTCACTTCCTGCACGCCACCCTCATGATCGTTATGAATCACCAATACCCCCGGCCGACGCAGTTGTTTCAGGTCGCCCTCGCCGAGGTTGAAACTGTCACTCAGGCGCTGGTCGCTCAAGGCCTTGACGGCTGAGCGCCGCTGGGCAAAGTGCTTGCCACGCCGCTGCTGATAACGCGCCCAACCGATCAACAGCGCGGCGTTGACCAAAGCGATCCACAGGTAGATCTGCAAGGTTTGCAGCGCCGCAAAGATCGGCGCGTCGATGCGCGGCCCGCCGTGGGTGTCGAGCATCGGCACCAGACCGCGCACTAACAGCACAATCAGTCCGGCCCAGGCCAGCAGGGTCAGCACGATATCGACGGCGCGCATCACCGGACGCTGGGAAGTTCGGATCAGGTTCATGGGTTGATTTCCTTGCCGGGAGCTTTGATGCCGCGATCCGGGCTGACCCAGCGCGCGCGTTTTTGATGTTGGCGGAACAGCACTTTGGGGAAGCTGACTAAGGTGGTGAACAAGCTCACCAGCCAGAACACCAGGGGGTACCAGACTGTCCAGAACAGGGTTTTCCACAGGCCACGTTCATAGCGACGATCAATCATGATGCTCACGGCGAATTGCACCAGGCACACCACCGCCAGCAACAGACCGGTAAAGGCCGGTGGCATCAGTGAACTGACAGCAATCGCCTCGGGTAGCGGCACCACTTTGCCCACGCCCCAGAAGATTACCGACAGCAGAAAGGTGAAGGCCCAGCCGGTGGACAGGCAGTATTCGAACAACAGCGGCCACAAGTAGCGGTGGCGCCATTGCCAGATGCCACGGATGTTCTTGAACAACACTTCGGCGCCGCCCTGGGCCCAGCGCAGGCGCTGTTTCCACAGGCCGCCGAGGGTTTCCGGCATCAGGATCCAGCACAACGCGCGCGGCTCGTAGAAGATGCTCCAGTGGTCCAGTTGCAGCTTCCAGCTGACGTCGATGTCTTCGGTGATCATGTCGGTGCTCCAGTAGTCGACCCGGTCCAGGGCCGCCCGCCGAAATGCCACCACCACGCCGGATACGGTGAAGATCCGCCCGAATACCCGCTGGGTGCGCTTGATCAAGCCGATGATCGAAGAGAACTCACCCACCTGCACCCGACCGATCAAGGTCGAACGCGTACGGATACGCGGGTTACCGGTGACCGCGCCAAGCCGTGGGTTGTCGAGCATCGGCGCCACCAGATAGGCCGCCGCATTGCGATCGAGCAAAGCATCACCGTCGATGCACACCAGGTAATCGCTGTGAGCCGCCACCGCGCCCATGCGCAGGGCCACGGCCTTACCCTGGTTTTGCGCCAGGTGCAGCACCCGCAGGCGCGGCTCCTTGAGGGCCAGGGCATCGAGCACGGCGGCGGTGTTGTCGCTGGAACCGTCGTTGATCGCGATCACTTCAATGTTGCGATACAACTGGCCCAGCGCCGCGCCGATGGTCTCGGCGGCGTTGTCGCCTTCGTTGTAGCAAGGGATCAGGATCGAGATCAGCGGATTACCCTTGAGCTCCGGCGCCGGCGTGTCATCGGCCCACGGCCAGTGGCGCTCCCAGTGCAGCCAGAAATACACACCGCCGGCGATCCACAGCGCGGACATGAACAGCGGGTAGAAAAATACGAAGTCCATCAGGAACTGCCCGGTGACCAGGAAGATCAGGCCCAGGGGCACACCCAACACCAGTGCCAGCACGAGTAACGCGAGGATTCTGTCGAACATGGGTCAAGGATTCCATTTGTTGGAAAGGGCCGGACGCACGGTGTTCAGATCCGGCGAATTCTCCAGGAAGTTGTCGGGGTAGTAACCGAAGCTGCTGGCGCCCTGGCGCTTGAGCACACCCATCCACTCGGCCATTTGCACGCCGGGAATGTCCGGCGCGGCCGGGGTGCGCCAATCCTTGGCCTGTAGCTCGAAGACTGTGCGCTGCATCGCACCGGGCCGGGCCTTGATCGTGGCCACGAGTTTTTCCAGCCAGGCATTGGAGCTTTTCAGCGACTGACCTTCCATCAACGGCATGGCCATAGGTGCGGTCCAGTCGTAGTGCTGGAGGAAGTCGTCGAGGTTCTGCGCAAACCAGGCTTCGCTGGCCGGGTTGAGCATCGGCTCGGCAAAGATATTGCGTGCGGTGAGCACTTCCGGGCCGCGCAGGGTGCGGACCTTGGCGGTCAGTTCATGGGTGAAATCGATCAGGTAGCGGCTCTTGAAACGGGTCCAGCGCTGCATCACGTCGGGGTCGGCGCGCAGGTCCTGGATGTTGCCCGGCAGACCATTGGCTGCGTAGGTTTTCAGAGCCTGGGGGCTGGCGTCTTCAAAGTCCGAGAGCACCGCGTCGTCATGGAACAACACCCCGTGGATAGCGCTGGTGCGGGCCAGGTCTTCGTAGATTTCACCGATGATTTTGCGCACCTGCGGATCGAACGGCGACAGGCGCTGGTACTGTTTCGGGTCGACGGCAACCTTGCCGGTGGCCGGGTCCCAACGGGTGACGCGGGGCAACTTGGCATCCAGGGCAAAGCTGAGCACGGGCATCCAGGCGTAGACCTTGACCAGGCCGCCACGGGTGTGCAACTGCCAACTGACACGGTTGAACAGGTCGGCGCGCATCGGCAGATGGCGGTTAGGGAAGTACAGCGAATGCACCAGGCCATCGCCCTTGGGGTCGGCGAAAGCCTGGAGGAATACGGTGTCGACCCCCATGTCCAGCACACGCTGGACCAACGCGTCGAGGTTGCGCGCCTCTTGCGCCTTGTCCGGATCGTAGACGTGATCGAGGTCCACATGCAGCACGCGCATCGGCGCTTTGGCCTGCGTCGACACAATGCTGGTGGCGAAGCGCTCGCCGTCCGGGTCGTTGTCCACCAGAAAGCGCGGGCTGCTCATCAGGTTGCCGAGGTTGTCGAGGCCGTCTTCCAGGGTCAGGGCCATCTTGTAACCCTGCTCACCCACCACTGCCAGGGAGGTGCCGTCCGCCGCCCCATATGGCCAGACCCACACACGCGGGGCCTTGCCGGTGACGGCGCGGATTTTGTTGGAAATCGCCGCCACGTCGGCGCGCATCCGCGCCCGGAACTGCGCTTCGGGTTCGTAACGGTTAGTGGCCGGGTCAAAGCGCCGGGTGGCGGCGGCCGGTTGCAGGTTGCCCTGGGGGTTGGCCAGCACGCCCTTGTGGTTGGCGTCGGTGTGGGCGGCGATTTCCACCAGGCCCGATTGCGCCACTTCGCGCACTTGTTGCCAGGTCAAAAATTCCGAACGGTTACGCGGTACACCGGCAAAATCCACCGGCTGACTCAGCGGCGTGTCGAGCCAACTGCCCACCGGCGCCAGCACTGCCGGCCAATGGTAGGCACGCAGAATCAGCATGACACGGGTGTAGAAGCTCGAATAGCCGTCGTCGAAGCTGAGCATGATGGCTTTGGGCGGCAGCTCTGGCCCGCCTGCGCGGGCAGCGAGGACCTGATCGACGCTAACGGCCTGGTAGCCATTCTCGCGCAGCCAGGCCAACTGTTCGATCAGGCGTTCGGTACGCACCGCCACCACTCTTTGGTCGGGGTCACGGTCGTTGACATCGTGGTAGGCAATACCCAGGAAATGGTTTTTCGGCCACGGCGCTTCATTGACCGACTTGAGCCGCTCGGCAGGTGGGGTGTACGGCGCGGGTTGCTGGGCGCAGGCGCTGCCGAGCAAGAACCCCAGGGCCAACAGGCAACGGGAAACAATGGTCATGATCGGACTCTTCTAGAATCGGTAAGTGAGGTCGACGATCAGGCGCACATCGCTTTCGCGCTCACCGTCATAAGGTCGATTGATCCAGCTCAGGTTGGCGCCGGTTTCCACCACGTCGTTCCAGCGATAGCGCTGCCCGTAGCTGAGCATGCCGACGCCGCCGGTGGCGTAATCGTGCTGGCTGTAGGTGCCCGCACCGACCTGGAACTGCTGACTCCATTGGGTCTCGTAGCGGTGATAGAGCACATGGTTGACGTTGACCGTGGGCAGCACGCTGAAGTCCGAGCGCGGGTTGAAATACGCGGCGTCTTCCTTGCTGTTGCGGCTGGTGGCGACTTCCAGGCCAAGGTCCACTTGCACGCCCGGCGAGCGGTAGACGCCCTCACGGCCGGTGAGCAGCGCTTCGACACGGTCGTTGCCGTCGCTGAAGTGGGATGGGCTCAGGGCCAGTTTCCACTCACGACTCTCATTAGCGCGCCAGCGGATAAAACCACTGCCGCCGTTGGCGGTGACGTTGGCATTGAGCGCGCGCAACGGTGTGCTGGCGGCGAGGTAGTCGAGACTGCCCCCGTATTGCCAGTGGTCGTTGATGTCGCGGGCAATCGCCAGGCGTGCGCCTTGCTTGGTGCCGTTGCCGTAGCCGTGGTTGGAGACTTCGGCCTCCAGTGTCATATCGCGGGTACGCCGCTCCACACCCAAGCGCTGCCAACGGTGGTGGCCAGTGCCTTCTTCAAAGTCGGCAGTGGCGTAGCCGATACCGCCGAATATCCGCCAGTCTTCATTGATGGGCGGGCTGTAGAGCAGGGTTTCGATTCCCCAGTCGCGGCTACCGGAGACCGCCCCGCCACCATGACTTCTGCCGGTCTCGGTTTCAATGCGCAACTCGGCCATCTCATGCACCTTGCGCAGGCGCTGGAGGCGTTGGACCTGGCGATTTTCCGGGGTGCGGGCGACCACGTCATCGGCGAGAGCATCGAGCTGGCGCCATTCCTGTAGATTCAAGGCGTTGTAGCCTTGGGAGACTTCCAGGTCGATGTTGCGCGGGGCCTGGTTTTCGGCGTCCTTGAGGGCGCTCTCGGCACGCCGTGGCCAGGCACGGGCGCGGAACATATCCGCCTGGGCCACACGCATGCCGACATTGCCGGGCGAAGTACGCACCAGGGTTTCCAGGCTTTTTTCACTGGTCGGCAGATCGGCGCCGTAGGTCGCGGCTTGGGCCGCCAGTTGCTGGGCATCCAGCCACGCGTCGTTGGGGTTGCCCAGGGTCAAGCCCTTGAGTTCGACCCGAGGGACTTGCGTGTTCGCCAGGTGGTCAGCGACAACGCGTGCCTCGGTGGCCTGGTCGTTCTCCAGCATGGCGTAGTACAGCGCGGTACTGTCTACGACTTGGTTGCTGGGGTCGGCATCCGGCGCCGTCACCACCTGGCGATACAGCGGCGCAGCCTTTTCCGGCAGGCGTTGGTCGAGATAGGCGGCGGCCACCCAGCGCAGGGCGTAGGTGGGCAGTTGCACACCTTGAGCATGCAGGGCTTCGTAGTCGTGGACCAGCTCGGCGGTGCGCGCACGGGCCTTGAGCGCACCCAGACGGTCGATGCGCCAGCGCACCACATCGTCATGGGCGCTCGCATCCGGGGTCCAGGTGGCGAGTAGTTGGTCGTAATCCTTGAGGGCGCGATCAGCGATTACATAGCGCTCGCTTTCACTGCGCGTGGGGAATTCGGCCAGGCGCACGCGCTCGGCAGCCAGATCGCCTTCCAGTCGGCGCTGGTTCACCGGGTCAAGCAGGCCGGGGTGACGGGCGCTCAAGCGAAGTGCCGGTTCCGGCATGCGCGCCCGTTGCAGGGCGATCAGGTATTCGCGCACCACCTCGGGCTGGTCGCCGGCGCGGATAAAGGCTTGGTCGAACTCGAACAGCGCATCGAACGTGGCTCCGGCACGGGACAGTGCGTAGCCCAGCGCCATGCGCCGTTGCGCGTCGTCCGGCTTGGCGGCAACCAGGGCTCGGGCGCGCTGCACGGCTTCGGCGGTTTTATCGCCATCGGCCAGGGTCAGGACCAGACCCAGTTGCAGGTCCGGGTTGTTCGGCTCGCGTGACAGCGCCTGGCGATACAGCCCCTCGGCGGGCTGCCAACGCTGTTGATTGCGATAAGTGCGGGCCACCGTGGCCAGGGCCTGGGTGGTCAATTGGCACTGGCGGCCCTGGGTCTCATAGACCTTGAGCACCTCGTCATCCTGCCGGGCCCAACTGGCAATCAACAGGTGATCGCTGACTTGCCCCGACGTCTGACGTTCCGCGGGCAGTTGGCGCAGCAGATCGAGGGCGGGGCCGTGGTTGCCGGAGCGCGCCTGGTTGATCAGCGAATCGTAGGCAGAATCTGCCAAGGCCAGGGTTGGCAGCAGCAAAGTGGCGGCGACCAAAATACGCAATCGGCCAGAACCAGAGGGAGGTAGGTTACGCAGCATGTCGTCAGCTTCCTTACTTACACGGAAAGCTGTAGCGATTTGTTTACCTGCACAGCACTCATCAGGCCGCCGGCGTCTGATGACCCGGCCAAGCTTTCCAGGAGCGCACTATCTTTGAAGGGGGGATGGAAAGGGGTGAATCAAGACAATTGTTCAGAATTGTCCTACAGAATTTTAGGGCTGCAATGTAGGAGCGAGCTTGCTCGCGAAAAACTCAAAGGCACCGCGTTTATCCAGAATGCACGCGTTATCGTTGACGTTCTTCGCGAGCAAGCTCGCTCCTACAGGGCGTAGGCTTACTGCGCGCCGCTCATTCCGCCGAGTTTGCCCAACACGCCGCCGATGAACTGCTCAACGGTCATTTTCTGGCCGTTGAAGGTCACTTCATTGTTGGCGTAGTGCAGCTTGGACAGGATGTCGTCACCTTCAACAGTCGCCAGTTGAGTGCCTACGGCCATGTTGCTGACCATCTCGCTGGCCATCTGGGATTGCTGTTCGACGGCTTTCGGGTCGGTGACACCGCCGATCTGCGCTTGCAATGCCGCGACATCGGCAATCATCGGCTTGGACAGTTTCAGATTGGCTTCAAGCAGGGTGATGATCTGCTTGCCCAGTTCGACCGGCGGCAGTTCCATGGTGGACGGTTTGGTCATGTCCACCAGCAGGCTGAAGCGGCTTTCCCCATGGGTGGTCTTGAGGGAGAGATTCTCCAGAGCCACCTGCGGCTTGGCCGCCAGCAACAAATCAATGTTGGCCTGGGCCAGCAATTGCTCGGCTTCGGTCAGTTGCAGCTCGGGGACCGGCTGTCCGGCGGCGGACGCGGCTTGCACCGGCTGCATCTTGTCTTGATACAGCTTGGTCAGTGCCAGGGTGGACGGCACATCAATGTTCTTCAGGCTCACGGCCATCGCAGCCGAACCCACGGTCTTGCCCTGGTAACCGATCTCGTCGATCTTGTAATCGACACGGCCCGCGAGGTTGTTGCCCTGGGTGTCGCTGCTGTCTTTCTGCTCGAAGCCCTTCAAGGTCAGCACCGCCTGCTGCGGACCCAGGGTGAGCTTGGTGTTGCTCAGCTCAATGGTGTTTTGCCCGACATAGAAACCGAAGCTGGATTTGGACAGGTTGCTGGCCAGGGTCAGACCGTTCAACTGCGCCTGGAACGGCGCGCCGTTGGGATCGATCATCGAGACCTTGAGGTCATCCATGTAACCATCGACCTTGACCTTCTCGCCCTTGGCGGTATTGGAGAAGTCCAGTTTCAAACCGGAAAAGTCGACGCTGCTGGTCGCGTCCTTGAACGTCAACGGCACCAATTCCACCGTGCCATCCACCGAACGGTTAAAGCCGATGTTGGCAACGCCATGCAGTGGCGGCACATCCTTGGTGGCGGCAAACCATTTTTCGGTGGTGGGGCTCTTCTCAAGCGCCATATTGCTGGTAGCCAGCACTGGCCACCACTTGAGACTCACCAGGCGCGAGAACGGCAGCGGACCATGTTCGATACGATCGACAAACAACAGTTCGCTGTTTTTGTAGTCTTCACCGAACGCTGAGCCTTCAGCCTTGAGGCGCCAGTGCGCGGTGCTGCTGAACCAGCCGCGATCCAGGGAGAGCATTTCCAGGGTCAAGCGGCCATCGACACCGGCCATGGAGCGTTCCATTTCCTTGTTGGCGTCTTCGGTCGCGGTTTTCAACACCCCTTCCAGTTGACTGCCGGTGTACCAGGCGCCACCGGCACTGACCACGCCGACTGCGGCGACAAAACCCAAAAGTACAACGGCTGATTTATTCATGAAGTGACCTGATCGAATCCTGTGTGAAAGTGGGCTGTCTTCCCTGACCCCCAAAATGGGGTGTCGGCTCAAGCCCGCCGAAGCCTGCGAAGGGTAGCCGGACCGCGTAGCAGCTGTCGAGGGTTCGGACTTATGCTTGCTCGGGGTAGTTCATGAGGTATCTACGGGATACTCGGCTCAGGAATACTCCATCTCGATCTCGTCAAGCTGATGATCGAAACTCTTCAGGCGCACAGTCCAGGTATACACCAGCACTTCAAACTCGCGATGAATGACCGCGTTGCCCGGCGTGTCGGTTCGCGGGTCGCAAAAGTCCAGCTGATAGCGCTCGCGGGCCATTGCGGTGGCCACATCGGAGAGTTCCCGGGCGTTGTTCAGCCAATGCCGCCCGTCGGCCACTTGCTGGTCCAGCAGCACGCATTGTTGCTTCAAGGCTTCGAGGCTTTTTTCCAGAGGCGTGCCCGTGAGTTCGCCCATGACTTCCTGGAAGGTGCGACCCGGCTGCCAGTAGCTGCCCCAGAAATAGCGATCAAACACTGTTTCGACCCGGCGTAACGCGACCTTGGTGTCCCAGATCGCGACCCGCGTCTTGCCTTGTTCGAGGAGTTTTTTCTTGGTTCGCTGACTCTGGTAGGAGGCCCAGGCCACAACGCCGATGGACAGCACGGCGATCAGCGCGCAGGCGCTGTCGAGGAAGATCATGGCCTTGTCGATCTGATGGGACAGCATGACGCCATAGAAATAAGTGGCCGATAACAGCACCAGTGCGAAGAGCACGCACCAGAAAGCGGGAGCATAAGGGTTTTTCATTATTGGAATCCCCATGAGCAACGCAAGCAGTGATCAGCGGGCCATCACCACGACCCGCCTGTCAAAGCATAGCAACCACGTCAGGGTTTGCCGGGTTCCGCACCTTGCGTTCGTCCGCTTTCCCAGCCGCCGCCCAGGGCCAGGAACAAATCGATCTGGCTCATGGCGACCTGGGTATTGGCCTGCGCCAGTTGCGCGCGCATGTCGGTGTAGGTGCGGGTGGCTTGCAGGTCGGCGAGGAACGACTCGCGGCCGGCCTGGAAGAAACGGTGGGTCTGCTCGGCGGCCTGCTGTGCCGACTGCTCGGCCTCGGTCAGGGCGTCGCGGCGCTGCAGTAGCGCGGTGTAGTGCGCCAGCCCGGTCTGGGTTTCGCGAATGGCGTTGAGCACCACGCCGTCAAACTGCGCCAGGGCGCCTTGCGTCGCGGCTTCAGCTTGGTGAATGCGCGCGCGCGAGCCGTTGGACGGCACGGTCCAGTTCAACAACGGACCAAAACCCCAGTGGTTGGCGGCCGGTTTTCCGAGGTTTTCGAGAAGCCCGATCGTGCCAATGGAGGCGCCGATGCTGATATCCGGGTACAGCTCGCC
The DNA here is from genome assembly GCF_900106045.1 of Pseudomonas mucidolens. NCBI lineage: Bacteria > Pseudomonadati > Pseudomonadota > Gammaproteobacteria > Pseudomonadales > Pseudomonadaceae > Pseudomonas > Pseudomonas mucidolens. Next base: position 4,783,988 of record NZ_LT629802.1, read on the forward strand.
AGTGGCGACACCGATACCTGCGGTGGCGGCGGCCAATCGACGTTCCGCCTGGCGCACGTCAGGTCGGCGCTTGAGCAAGGCCGCGCCATCGCCGACCGGCAGCAGTTGAGCGATGTGCGGCAGCTCGGCGCAATCGCGGGTGCCGGCAGGCAATTGCGCCAGCGGCTTGGCCAGCAACATCGACAAGCGGAACAACGCGGCCTGGCGCGATGCTTCATAACGCGGCAGTTCGGCGCGCAGGGATTTGAATTGGGTTTGCGAACGCGTGACCTGGGTTTCATCACCGCGCCCGGCATCGCGCAAGCGCTGGGTCAAGCGCGTGCTCTGGGCTTGCAGGTCGAGGGAGTGACGGGCAATTTCCAGTTCTTCATTGGCCGCGCACACCTGGGTATAGGAACGCACCACGTCTGCCACCAGTGTGATGCGGGCCGTGTCGACAGCGGCCTGGGTCGCGTCGGCATTAGCCTGGGCGCCTTCAATACCGCGTTGCAGGGTGCCGAACAGGTCAAACTGGTACGAAGTGGTGATGCCGACATCGCCCACGTTGGCCACCGGCACTTTATCCGCCAGCAAAAACGCCTCGCCGGATTCCTGCAAACGCTGGGCACCGAGCTTTACGCCGCCGCTCCAACCGCCCGCGGACTGCGCTTCTTGCACCTGGAAGCGCGCCCGTTGCAGATTGGCCGCCGCGACACGCAGATCGGTGTTGGACGCCATGGCCTGCTGCACCAACTCGTCCAGACGCGGGTCCTGGTACAACTTCCACCAGTCCGCAGGCACCGGGGCCGAGACGACGTCCTTGCCCTGCCCGGCCAGTTGCCCTTGGAGGTCGCTACGGTTCACGGCGGCCTTTTCGGGCAACTGGTAATCCGGCCCAACCACCTGACAGGCCGACAACAACAGACCCAGCCCGGCGGCTGCCAGCAGTTGCTTCATGGTTTTTCTCCAGCGTTGGGCTGGTCGTCGATGATCGACACCGTGGCCGTGCGCCCGGCAATCATGCGGAAGTCATCGGGCACCTCATCAAAGGCAATGCGCACGGGAATCCGCTGGGCCAGACGCACCCAACTGAAGGCCGGGTTGACGTTGGGCAACAGGTTGGAGCCACTGGTGCGGTCGCGGTCCTCGATCCCGGCAACAATACTCTGCACATGCCCGCGCAGGCGGGCGCGGTCGCCCACCACACGAATGTCGACGCTTTGGCCGACATGGATACCGTCGAGCTTGGTCTCTTCAAAATAGCCATCGATGTGGAAAGAGTTGCTGTCCACCACCGACAGCACCGGGCGTCCGGCGGTGACAAACTCCTGGGGTCGGGGCGCGCGGTCGTTGACGTAGCCGTCCACCGGGCTGCGGACCACCGAGCGGTCGAGGTTGAGCTGGGCGCTGTCGACCGCCACTTGCGCTTCGGCCAGGGCCGACTGGGCACGGGCCACGCGAGACAGGCTTTCCTCCAGTTGCTCGCTGGCCACCAGGTTACCCAGGCCACGGTTACGCTTGGCTTCGCGCTGGGCCTGGGCCAGGGTTTCCTGGCGGTCGGCAACCGCGGCCCGGGCTTGACGCAAGGCCAGTTGGAAGCGGTCCTGATCCACCGAAAACAGCACTTGGCCTCGGCTAACCAACTGGTTGTCATGCACGTCCACATGCTGGATCAACCCGGAGACGTCCGGGGCGATCTGCACGATGTCGGCGCGGATGTGCCCGTCGCGGGTCCAGGGCGCAAACATGTAGTACATCACCATGCGCCAGACCACCACGCAGGCGAAGGTCACGACCAATAACGTCAGGACCACACGGCCGATCGTCAAAAAAGGTTTTTTCATGTCATCAGGTATCGACTGAGTGAGTCCACCGCGCCCAGCAACAGCGCGTAGAGAGCTACATTGAACAATGCCCGGTGCCAGACCAGGCGATAGAAGTGAGCACGCGTCAATAAGCCATGCACCACCAGGTACAACACATACGTAATACCCATCAGCACCAACAGCGTGGGCAGGAATACCCCGCTGATATCCAGGTCACCGATCATAAGGGTGCTCCATCCGGTAACGGCGCTTGCATCTCGCCCGAGCCGACAAACTCGACGCCGGGCAACAGCGCCAGGCGCAAGCCGCTGAGGGCGTGCAGCAGGTGCAGACGGGTTTCGCCCGCGTCCTGCAAGCCCTGGCCATTCAGCGCGCGCCGGGTTCGGTCAAGGGTCATCAGCAGACCGCTGGGCGTCGGCAAGCGTTCACCGGCTTTCAGACACGCCTTGAAGTAAGCGCCGACCTCGGCCACGACTTGATCGAGCAACACGCGCGGCACGCCGAGGACCCGCGGCGCATAGGCCAACAGGTCCAACAGGTTCAACGCCACGCGCAACTCGCGCAGGGCCACACCGCTGTCCTGTCCGGTCATGGCCAGCCGTGGCAGGTGTTGCATCAGACGGTCCAGCATCTGCACGCCGAGGCGACGGTGCTCGGCCAGGGTGGCGGGTTCGGTGAGACTGACAATGTCGCGCCAGCTGAAACGGGTCAGGCGTTTGGCCGCCAGTTCCGCGCCGAACGGCCGCGCGATCAGGGTCCAGACGAAGGCGAACAACAAGCCCACCGGACCTGCCAGGTTGGCGTTGGCGAAGCTCAGGAAATCAGCGTCGTAGGCGCCCTGAATGCTGATAAACGACGAGGTGTTGACGATGGTCAGCAGCATGCCCAGATAGAACCGCGGTTGCACCGTCAGCGTGCCGACGCAGATGAATGGCACCGCAAAGGCCAGCACCAGCATCGGGAAGTCGTGCAGGTTGGGCAAGATCAGAAACAGATAAAGGCTGGCGAACAGTACCGACATTGCGGTCCAGAAAAAGAACCGGTAGATCTGCGGCGCCGGGTCGTCCATCGAGGCAAAGAAGCTACAGGCCACCGCCGCCAGAATCACCGCGCTGCCGCCGTCGGCCCAGCCCAGCAGAATCCACAACACCGAGGCCACGATAATCGCGCTGACCGTGGAAAACGCCGAATACAACATCAGCCCACGGTCCAGAAACGGTGTCAGTCGGCCCAGGCGCCAATGCCGGTAAACCGCGCGCCACGGCGCCTGGCTTTCACACTGGATCGCGGCTTGCAGGCTGCGGCAGTCCTGCCACAGATCAATCCATTCGCCCAGCCGATACAAGGCATTGGAGAACAGCAACTGATGGCGATCGTCCAAGGCGTCGGCGTCGGGCTGCAAGGCTTCAAGCTGGTCACGCAGGGCGCGCCAACGTTCAACCGATGCGTCATTGGCGGTGCTTTCCAGCCACTCGCTGGCAGCCGTCAACAACGGCGCGAATGTGTCGACCAATTCCGGGGTACGGCGTTCCAGCGCATACAGCGCGTCATCCAGGGCATCCACCACCGGCAGCAAATGAATCATGCGTCCGCGCAGCTCTTTGGTATTGCGCACGGTTTGTGGGCGCGCGCCCTCGTGGGGCAGTTGACCGATCATCAACTCCAATGTGTTGAACGTCGCGACCATGCCACCGCGCAAGCTGGCTACTTCCTCGGGCTGCACGTTGCGGGTCAAAAAGCGCTGGCTGTAGAGCGTGGCATCGGCAAACCATTTGCTCACCGAAGCATCGAACACCGGCGCCAGGCGCCGCGGCCAGAACATCGCTCCGACCACGGCCGCCACGACAATCCCGAGGAAGATTTCTTCGGTACGCGCCTCGGCGACATCCCACACCGCCAGCGGGTTATCCACCACCGGCAAGGCAATCAGCGGCAACGTATAGCCCGCGAGCATCAGCGCGTAGCTATTGGCAGTGCGCAAATGCAGAGACAAGAACAGCAAAATCCCGGTCCACAGCGCGATCACGATCGCCAGCAGGTACGGGGTCTGCACGAACATCGGCACGAAAAACACCGCCGCCATCGCCCCGAGAAAAGTGCCGATGGCACGGTACAACGCCTTGGAGCTGGTGGGACCGACAAACGGGCTGGACACGATATACACCGTGGCCATCGCCCAATACGGTCGCGGCATTTGCATCAGCATGGCGATGTACAGCGCGATCATCGATGCGGCGAAGGTACGCACACCATAAACCCAGTCGCGGGCTGGCGGCATGCCGGTAAAAAATCCGTTCACGACGGCGCGACCGCAGCCGGATGACTGGCGTTTTCAAAGGCCCGCAGGACCCGCAACGCGGTCTCCAGATCAGCGACGTCAATGCCCGCCAGCACTTCATGGCGCAGACGCACCAACTGCACTTCCACCGCTTGCACCAACTCGCGACCCCGGGCGGTCAGGCTCAAGGCCTTGGCCCGACGGTCGTGGATATCTTCAGCACGACAGACGTAACCGGCGCTGCACAACTGATCCAGCAGACGTACCAGCGACGGGCTTTCCATCCCGGAGGCCTGGGCGACCTTGACCTGATGCACGCCGTCGCCAAGGCGGCCGATCATCAACAGCGGCACCGCGCAGGCTTCGGAAATACCGTAGTTCATCAGCGTGGCCTGGCAGATTTTGCGCCAGTTGCGGGCGCCTGCCACCATGCTGCTGCTAAGGTTCATCTGAAGGTGTTCGAGGGGTTGGGACACGTAAGGATTCGCATAAAGTTAGTTTGCTAACTATCAATATGGTGAAGAATGAATCCCGCTCAGTCAAGTTTTGATACAAATTCGCGGACGGGTGGCTTACAGGAGTGTTCGGCACCTGATGCCGGTCAGTTAGACAACAATCCTGTGGGGGTGGCGGTGCTTAGCTGATCGGCATTACCGACCGTGCAACAATTTGTAATCTTCGCGCTATCATCCCCACCTCTTCGCCCTGCGGCACTCATGGACTCTAGGAATAAGGACCATTCATGCGCATCCGTCTTCTGTCATCCCTCACACTGGCCCTGTTTGCCGGCGTTTCGATCCAGGCCCAGGCCAGCAGCGATGACTCGTGCTACCCCGACTGGCGAGTGTCGCGTGACACCCTCACCGGTTGCAGCAATATGCCCTTCCTGAGCCCCGGCAACGACAGCCGAGTCAACCTGCGACTGTTGCTGGCTGATCAGAAGTCCGCGCCGCTGACCCCGAATGCCTTGGGCGAAGACGATCTGGCCCAGGGTTTCGGACCGGTGCCGTTTCCGGTGTATCGCCTGGTACCCAACCCACCTGCCATGCAATCTTCAGAAGAACAAGGCGCGGCCAGCAGCACCGAATTGGATCAGTTACTCGGTTCACTGGGCATCCAGCGTGAGATCGCCCCAGCGGCAGGCGAGCAGTTTCTGTCCGGCGAAGGCAGTCGCTGCCGCAGCAATAACGATGACAGTGCGGCAGCGTTTATCCGTCAGGTGAGCCAGGCGGATATTCCGGCAAATGAACGGGCATTGCTGGCCAACGCGCGCCTGAAGTTGCTCACCACCTGCGACTGGCAGGGCTCGGTACTCCTGGAACCGCAGTTGATCGCGTCAACCCAGGGTCGTGAGCTGACGACGTATTTGCTCGCCGCTTCCGACTTCTACAGCGGACGCTTTGTGTATGCCGAACGCGGGTTTGTCGCCGTCTCCGTGACCTCGCTGCCCTGGCTGAAGGAAACGGCGGTGTACATGATCGCCCGCGCCTCGCTGAATCATGCTCAGGAAAATGCCTTCGACGAATACGGCATGCCGCAGCGCCAGGCTGTGGATAAAAATGCCTTGGACGAAGCCGAGCACAGTTTCCTCAGTTACCTGAAAACTTATCCACAGGGCGAATACGCCGCCTCCGCTCACGGCCTGCTGCGCCGGGTACATTGGCTGGCAGACGACGCGAACAAACTGGCGGAGGATTTTGTCTGGCAACTGACCGAAGCCAGCGATGCCCAGCGCAACGTCTCCATCGACGAACTGGTGGAAGAAACCGACAACAAATTACTGACAAGCTATGCCGATAGCGTCAGCAATCCGATGCTGCTGCTGATCAGTGACCTGATGGGGATGCGCGCGTCCAACCCGCCCAAGCTGACCCGCGAAATCCTCGACACCCAGAAAGCCGCGTTTGCCAACGAACCGGCGTTATACGCCTACGTGCAAGCCGCGTTCGCGCTGTATGTCGAGCACCAGCCCGACAGCGCCTTGAAGCATTTGCCACGGGAACTGCCCTCGAACCTGGATTACTTCGCCTTCAGCCAACAGACCCTGCGCGGCCTGGCGCTGGAAGCCAAGCAGGATTGGCAAGGCGCGGCAGACCTTTGGCTGCAACTGTTGCCGCTGGCCAAGCAGCCGTTGCAACGCGACCAACTGGAACTGGCACTGGCCATGAATTACGAGCGCAGCGGCCAGTTGGCCAAGGTGTTCGCCAGCGACTCGCCGATCCAGTCCAGGCAGGTGCGTTATATCCTGTTGCGCAGCGTTGCCGGTCCGGAGCTGTTGCGCCAGCAGATCACCCAGGCCAGCGATCCCCAGGAGCGTTCCACCGCACAATTCGTGCTGCTCTACAAAGACTTGCTGCGCGGCCAATTCGCAACGTTTGCCGAGGATTTGCAGCAACTGCCGGCATCGCCTTCCGCAGACAAGCTCGGCACCAGCCTGGGCTATGTCTACGACGGCGGACAGTCTCTGAAGTTGTTCCACTGGAATGGCGACCAGGCGCAATCAGGCTATGCCTGCCCGAGCATTGCGCAGACCGCGGGCACGTTGCAGAACGATCCAAAAAACCCGCAAGGCCTCAACTGCCTTGGCGAGTTCATCCTGCGTAACGGCCTGGACAGCATGCCGCTGGAACACGCCCGTTCGGCTGGCAGCCTGGGCAGCAGCGCCTCGGATTTCAAAGGTCAGACCTTCTCGCGGCTTGAAGGCTACAAACAGGTGATCGCCAATCCCAAGGCGCCCCGTGACGACAAGGCCTACGCGCTGTTCCGTGCCATCAACTGCTATGCACCTTCCGGCTATAACAGTTGCGGTGGCGAAGACGTCGACAAAGCGCTGCGCAAGGGTTGGTTCCGTCAGTTGAAAAGCGGGTTTGCCGACACTCAGTGGGGCAAGTCGCTGCAGTATTACTGGTAAGCACGTGAGAGGCTTCTGGTTATCGCTGCTCCTGCTGGCGAGCCCGGTCTTCGGCGCGGTCGACGCCCATGACTATGATGCATTCTGGCTGTGGAGCGGCGTCGCGCCCCAGCCGGTGCTCAAACAGGCAAAGACGCTGTACATCCTCCAGGGCCAGATCAATTCCACCCGCCGTCAACCCGGGCGTGGCGTGCAGTTCATCGCCCAAGGCATGAGCGTGCCGCGCATCCGTCAAGGTGAAGTGTGGGTGGTCTACCGCGCTCATACGTTGCGCTGGCCGGCGTCGGTCTACACCCAACTGCTGGGGCAAGTGCAACGCTGGCGGGCGGCCGGCAACCCGGTAATCGGTATTCAGATCGACTTCGACGCCCGCACCCACTACTTGCACGAATACGCCGACTTCCTCAAAGACCTGCGCCGACGCCTGCCCCGGGACCTGTGCCTGAGCATCACTGGGCTGATGGACTGGAGCAGCAACGCCGACCCCGAGGCCATCGCGCAACTCAAGGGCGTGGTGGATGAAGTGGTGGTGCAAACCTACCAGGGGCGCCACAGCATCCCAGACTACGCCGCCTATCTGCCGCGGATGAACCGACTGGGCCTGCCGTTCAAGATTGGCTTGATCCAGGGCGGAGAGTGGCAGGCGCCGCACTACTTGAAGAGCGCTGAGTGGTTTCGCGGCTACGTGGTGTTTTTGCAGAACCCATGAGGTGGTGCGGCGATGTCACACCGCCCGGAGGGAGCGGAACCTGTAGGAGCAAGCTTGCTCGCGAAAAACCTCAACGATAACGCGTGCCTTCTGGATCAACGCGGCGCCTTTGAGTTCTTCGCGAGTAAGGGCTAGGCGCCCCCCTCGCGCCTACAAAAAGCCTTAACTGATCGGCATTAGCCTGAAGGGGTGCTAATCAGCGGTGGGTAAAAAACTTGTGGCTTGGCCTCCGGCGGTCTGCAGCGGATACACCGATTCCCAGCCGCCGCCCAGCGCCTTGTACAAGCCGACCATGGCCAGGGACACGTCAGTCGAGCTTGCCACCCACTGTTCCTGAGTCGCCAGCAACGCACTCTGCACGGTGAGCACGTTGACGAAATCCACCACGCCTTCAACGTACTGCTGCTGGGCGGTGACCAAGGCGATCCGGTTCTGGCGCACAGCCTCGGCGAGGCTGTCGCGCCGCAGTTGGCTGGCGTTATAGCGGGACAGTTGATCGTCGATTTCATGCCAGGCCCGCAGCACTGTTTGCTGGTAGGCCAGGGCGGTTTCCTGTTGCTGGGCTTCGCGCAGATCAAGCATGCCCTGCAAGCGTCCACCATTAAAGATCGGCAGGCTCAATTGCGGGCCGAAAGCAAAGGTACGCGAGCCCCAGGAACCGAAGTCCGACAACTGCATGGCCTGGGACCCAAGATTGCCTGTCAGCGTGATACGCGGGTAGAAATCAGCCTTGGCCACGCCGACGCTGGCGGTGGCCGCATGTAGGCGCGCTGCGGCCTGGCGAATGTCGGGACGACGCTCAGCCAGTTGCGACGGCAAGCCGATAGCCACCTGGCGCCGAGTCTGGGGAACGGCGGCATCCTTGGACAGTTGTGCATGCAGCGCTTGCGGCGCCTGCCCCATCAACAGGCTCAAGGCGTTGATCAATCGGTCCTGGCGTTGCTGCAAATCCGGCAAGCGCGCTTCGATGGTGGCCACTTGAGCGGCGGCTTCGGCCACGTCCAGATAAGTGGCCACACCATCGGCCAGGCGCAGTTTCGAGAGCTTCAGGCTATGGCGCGCGACGTCCAGGTTTTGCTCGGTGACGGACCGGGTATTCTGCACACCACGCAGCTGGATATAGTCCTGAGCGGTCTCGGCCAGCACCGACAACAGCACGGCGCGACGATCATTTTCGGCCACTTGCAAGGTGGCGTCGGCAGCTTCGGTTTGACGTTTTACCCGGCCCCAGAAGTCCAGCTCCCAAGACGCGGAAAACCCGGCGTCCCACAGGTTGAAGGCCGAGCGACCGTTGTGCCCGGACGGATCATTCAGGCCCTTGGCACTGTTGCGTTTGCGCCCGTAGTCAGCGCCGGCATCAACGTTCGGGTAACGCTCGGCGGTGGTCACCTGGCGCACGGCGCGGCTTTGTTGCAGGCGACTGCTGGCCAGTTTCAGGTCAAGGTTGTCGTTCAAAGCGCGGCGTACCAGCGCCGACAATTGCTCATCGTGAAACACGTCCCACCAACGCTGTTCAAGAGGCTCGTTAACGGCTCGACTGGCAGCCTGCCGACCTTGGGGCGTAGACCATTGCGTGAGCTGCGGCGCCGACGGCTGCTGGAAATCCGGGCCAAGGGTACAAGCGCCCAGGCTGCACAGGCTCAACGTGAGCAGAACAAACCGTCTCATTGCTCGGCCACCTCGCGTGGCAGCGTTGCCGGTTGGGTATCGACAGTGACTTCCACCGACATGCCAACCCGCAAACGTTCGGCCAGCGCCTGGCCGGGCTCCAGAACGATCTTCACCGGTACACGCTGCACCACCTTGGTGAAGTTGCCGGTGGCGTTGTCCGGTTTGATCGAGGCGAAGGTCACACCGGTCGCCGGCGCCAGGCTTTCGAGGCGACCGTTGAGCACCTTGCCGTCAAGGCTGTCGATGCGCACTTCAACGGCCTGCCCGGCGCGCATGTGCGACAGTTGGGTTTCCTGAAAATTGGCCACCACGTACGCATCGGCCAACGGCACCACGGCGAGGAGTCTGCTGCCGGGCGTGACAAAGGCGCCCACGCGCACGGCACGCTCACCGACCATGCCGTCGACCGGTGCGACGATGCGCGTATAGGAGAGTTGGTAGCTGGCCATTTCCAGTGCAGCCTGGGCACGTTTCAAGCCACCTTCGGCGGCATCGCGTTGGGCGCTGAGGATTTCCACTTGCTTGCGTTCGGCCGCCAATACAGCGGTGGCATGGGCCAGGCCCGCAGTGGCCTGGTCGATGCGGGTCTTGGCTTGCTGGGCATTCTGTACCGTACCGGCGCCGACACCGGCGAGGTGGTTGTAGCGGCTCAGTTCGTGCTGGGCGAAAGCCATTTCGGCACGATCCGCGGCCACCTTCGCCTGGGCCTGGGCGATCACCGAGCTTTGGCGTTCCAACGTTGCCACGGCATTTTTCAACTGTGCTTGCGCCACCAGTGTTTCAGCATCGGCGGCCTCGGCGGCGGCACGCAAGTCGCGATCGTCAATCAGCGCCAGTAACTGCCCGGCCTTGACGCGCTGGTTGTCCTCCACCAGCACCTCCTTGATAAACCCGGTCACCCGCGGCGCCACCAGGGTGTAGTCGGCCGCGACAAAAGCATCATTGGTGGTCTGGCGTTTGCTGCCAAACATTCCCGGTGCCAGCAGGTACACCAACACGCCCACCGCGAATACGCTGATGGCGGCCACGGCAATCTGGTCTTTACGTTTCATAAGCATCCTTTGTTCAGTCAAGACGGCGCACGGGGTGGATAGATCCGCGTCGGCATCCAGAAAATCAGCAGGATCAACACCACCGCGACAGCCGCCATGACGTAATAGAGATCCGAAGAGGTCAGCACCACGGCTTGCTGGTGCAGCCGATGGGCAAGTGCCGGGGCGTCTCTGTCCGCCAGCGGTGAGTTGCCCAGGGCATCCACCAGCATCAACGAGTGGAAATGCAGACGGTGGGTGGTCAGTGCCTCGATTACGCCGGTGGCGACCACGGCGGCCAAGCCTTTGACGGTATTGAACCAGGCCGAGGCGAATGGCCCGTCCGCTGGCACGATGCTGCCGGTGGAAAGCATCAGCAGCGGCAACACCGCCATCGGTTGCCCGAAGATTTGCAGCAGTTGCAGCGCATAGAAATCATCGCGAATCCACGCTGATGTCAGTTGCGCGCCGCCGACACAGGACAGCACCAGCATGCTCAGGCCAATCCCCAATACCCAGCGGCAATCGACCCAGCGCAGGTTGCACAGCGCGGCCACCAGCGGCAGCGCGATCAACTGCGGCAGCGCCATGACCAGCATCACCGGTGCGGTCTGCAATGGCCGGTAGCCCTGGACCTGTGCCAGGTAATTGGAGGGGATGAGGATGACCGCGAGCAACACCACCAATACCCCGGCCAACACGATCAAGGCGAACGCCAGATTGCGCAGCCCGAGCATCTGCAATTTGAAAAACGGCATCGGGTGGAACCATTCATTGAGCATGAACAGCACCAGCAACAGCGTCCCGCCGCACAGCAATGTGGTGATCAGCGACGACTCGAACCAATCCAGGCGATTGCCCTGCAACAGACCGATTACCAGCATGCAGATCGCCGGAAATCCCAGCAGCAGGCCGCGCCAGTTAAATTGCTTGAAGCGTTCCAGGCGCAGCGGATCCTGGGGCAAGCCGTAGGCCACGGCGACCATGGCCAGCAGGCACGGCGCAACGATTTGCCAGAACGCCCATTGCCAGCCGACATACTCGGTCCACAACGCGGCCAGCGGCGTACCGAGGCTGGGCCCGAAGGTGGCGGTCAGGGCATAGCCGGCCAGGCCGTACAATTTCACATTGGCGGGCAGGAAACGCAGGGCCACGGTCATCAGCATCGGTGGCAAGGCGCCGCCCGCCAGACCTTGCACAGTGCGCAGCAACAACAGGCTTTGATAGTTCGGGGCGAAGGGACACAGCACGCCCAACACGGTAAACAGGCCAATGGCCCACAAGGTGAAACGACGCAGGGACAAGGTCACCGCGCACCACGGCGCGAAAGCCATGGCCGCCACGGACGTCGCGGTATACGCGGCCACCAGCCAGGTGCCTTCGTCAAAGCCGATGCACAACGCGCCGCGAATGTCGGCGAGGGCGACCTTGGTCACCATGTCGTTGAGGCCCGAGACCAGCACCGCGAGCAACACACCGACCAGGCCGACAATGATGCGCGGGCCGAATACCGGCGGGCTGATGGCGTTGGGTTTGGCTGCGGCCAAGGGGGCAGCGAGGGAAGTCATGGATGCAGCTCGGAAAAAGAATACCCGAGCAGTTTAATAAGGCATAGACATGACGAAAACTGACTTATTGGCAGGTTATAAGTGCATCAGGCGCAATGATCAGAGCAACACTTTGTAGGAGCGAGCTTGCTCGCGAAGAACTCAAGGACGCCGCGTCTAACCAGGCAGCGCGCGTTATCGTTGACGTTTTTCGCGAGCAAGAGCTAGGCGCCCCCCTCGCTCCTACACGGGTTTGCTTAGGTGTCATACGGGCTGCGCTTCGCGCCAGGTGGCTTCGCAGCTCTCGCGCACGGTTTCACGCAACCATTTGTGGGCCGGGTCCTTGTCGAAGCGTGGATGCCAGGCCTGGGTCAATACCAGGGTTGGCAGGGAGATCGGCAAGGCAAAGGCGCGCAGCGGTAACTTCAGGCGTTTGGCGCTGTACAACGCTTCCTTGGGCACCGGCAGGATCAGGTCGGAATCAGGCAGCATGAACATCGCACCGTGAAACCCAGGTGCAATCATCGCCACGCGGCGCTCCAGGCCCTGGGCGTTGAGGGCGGTATCGATCGGGCCGCGGGCGATGCCTCGGCGCGAGATGCTGATATGCGAGTAGCTGGCAAATCGCGCGGCGGTGATTTCTTCATCGAACAGCGGATGCCCTTCCCTGGCCAGGCCAACGAAGGTGGTGGAAAACAGATTCTGCACCTTCACTTCCGGGGTAATCGGCATGGTGTTGCCCACCCGCAGGTCGAGTCGACCTTCGCGCAACGCTTCATCATCGCTGTCGCCTTCCGGGACAAAGCGCAGTTCGCAATGGGGCGCCATGCGTTCCATGGTGTCGAACAGGCGGCCACCATACACGCCGACAAAAAAGTCATTGGCGCGCACGCTGAAGCGCCGGCGCAAGGTGCTCAGGTCCACTTCGTCCGCCGAGCGAAACAGCAGCGCCGCCTGCTCCACTACATTGCGCACCTGCCCCTGTAACTCGAGGGCCTTGGGTGTCGGCACCAGGCCGCGACCGGCGCGCACCAGGATCGGATCGCCAACCGCCTCGCGGATGCGCGTCAGCGTGCGGCTCATGGCGGCGGGGCTCAGGTTCATCCGCCGGGCGGCACCCACGACGCTGCCTTCATCAAGCAAGGCGTCGAGGGCGACCAGCAGGTTCATATCCGGTAATTGCATGCCAAGCACTCGTGAACAGTGTGGAGTACACCGAACGCAATCGTAGCAGGCTTTACAGGTAGCGCTTCAGATTAGCCGGAAGGAAGTCGGCATAGGCCGCTCTAGGGTTGGCCTGGCATTTTCGGACGATTCTCGGCAGCTCTTTTTCCAACTTATCCGCCCTTTCCAGACCTTCGATGTAGTCGCTTTTACCGCTCAACGCCGGGAACATTACCGCCACGCGGGTGATGGCAAAGCTCTTCATGTCGATCAATGCGCGGGTCGGATGGTCGTGACGGAACTGGCTGACTTCTTCGTTCAACTTGCTGCAAGACTGATAAGTCGTTTGGGTGAACGTCAGTTGAACCGTCTCAGTTCTTCCCAGTTCGGGGGTAAAAACCATGTCGTTTTGCGCCTTGATCACCGCAGGCCGGTCGGCACTCGCTGTCCAGGGCTTGAAGCGCCATAGTTTTGCCGCTTCCACGGCGGCATTGCCAAAGGCCGGCTTGGTGGCGCTGAGCGCTTTCACATCGCTGACCGAACCGTCACTGTGAATATTGAGGCTGATCCGCGCATGGCCTGAGGTCGTTGTCAGGGTTTTGGGATAGACCGGCTTGGGCATGGAAACCGCTTCTGGCGCGGATCCAGCAAAAACCGATGTCGACAAAGTCAATGCCGTCGCCAAGACAAAAAACCGCATCATCGTAAATCCTTTTACCGGCCATGCCTGACGCCGGGTCGGCGTCAGGTTCGACCGCCATTATCGAACTCGTAACGATCGAAGGGCAATCATTCTTGTTTATCGCTGCATGCCCCAGCGCTTCACCGTAAGGCGCTCCAGGGTGTCGAACACCAGGTTTTCGACTAGCAGGCCGATCAGGATCACCACCGCCAAACCGGCGAAAACTTTGTCGGTATAAAGCTCGTTGCGATTCTGGAAGATGTACCAGCCCAAGCCACCCTTGCCGCTGGTAGCGCCAAATACCAGTTCGGCGGCAATCAACGTACGCCAGGCAAACGCCCAGCCGATTTTCAGGCCGGCAAGGATCGACGGCAACGCGGCAGGAATCAGGATGAACAACACAAAGCGCATGCCCTTCAGACCGTAGTTGCGGCCGGCCATGCGCAGGGTTTCCGAGACACCAAGAAAACCCGAATAAGTGTTCAGCGCCAAGGCCCACAACACCGAGTGCACCAATACGAAAATCAGGCTGTTCTGTCCCAGGCCAAACCACAGCAATGCCAACGGCAGCAGGGCTATCGCCGGCAGCGGATTGAACATTGAGGTCAGTGTGCTCAACAGGTCGCGGCCCAACTGCGTCGACACCGCCAAGGTGGTCAGGGCAAACGCCAGGACAATGCCAATCAGATAGCCCTTGAGCAGCACCACCAGCGAGATGCTGACTTTGCTCAGCAATTCGTCACTGGCGATGCCTTCGTAGAAGGCGTGAAAGGTCTGCAGGAAACTTGGCAATAACAGATCGTTATTTTGATACCGCGCCGCGGCCTCCCACAGGAGGGCGAGCACGATCAGAATCAGGCCCTTGCGCAGCCAGCCTTGTTGCCAAAGGCGCTGACGCAACGGCAACACGCGCTCTACGGGAACACCGGGGAGCGTTGCAGGGTGATTTCATATTCCTGGCGCATGGGCCAATCCTTTAATAAGCGATGCGGATATCGGCGAAATCCAGCTCGGTTTCAGCGTGCGGCGTTTCATCGAACAACAGCCGATGAATGCGTCGCACCGAGGCTTGGAATGCCACACCGCCAAGGCTGTGCAGGTCGTACTGATGACTGTGAATTTCTGCACGTACCCGACCTGGATGCGGCGACAGCAACAGGATGCGATTGCCCACCACCAGCGCTTCTTCAATGGAGTGCGTGACGAACAGCAGCGTGAAGCGAACTTCTTCCCAGAGCCGCAGCAGCTCTTCCTGCATCTTGCGCCGGGTCAGTGCATCAAGGGCGGCGAAAGGTTCGTCCATCAGCAGGATCTTTGGCTGCATGGCCAACGCTCGGGCAATGGCCACGCGGGCTTTCATGCCGCCGGACAAGGTGTGAGGATAGGCATCGGCAAAGGCGCTGAGGCCAACCTTGTCGAGGTAATACAGCGCCCGCTCTTCAGCTTCCCGTCGCTTGAGGGTTTTGGAAGCCAGCAACGGGAACATCACGTTCTGTTTCACGGTTTTCCACGGGGGCAGTTGGTCGAACTCCTGGAACACCACGATGCGATCAGCACCCGGTTGCTCGACCTTTTGCCCCAACAGGCGGATCTCGCCTTCGCAGGGCGTGATAAAACCGGCCACCGCCTTGAGCAAGGTGGATTTACCGCAGCCCGAAGGCCCCAATAATACAAAACGGTCCGCCGGATCGACGTCGAAACTGACTTGATGAGTCGCCCGCACCACACGCTCGGGGGTACGGTACTCAAGGCTGACACGGTCCACCGAGAGCAGCGCGTCGGTGGTGCTCAGGTTGCTGGCCACGTGGCCTTGCAAGGGTGCGTTCATCTCAGCTTCCTTGCAGCGGCTTGGCATCCTGGAAGAAATAGTCCTTCCACGATTCGGGTTTGTGCTTGATTGCTCCGACGCGGTGGAGGAACTCCGCCAGCGGGTACGTGTTTTTCGGCGTAATGCTGAACTCGAACTGCGGGTTGTCGATGATTTTCAGCAGCTCGGCACGATCGATCTTGGCCTTGGTTACGCGGATATAGGTGTCGGCGGCTGCGCCCTTGTCGTTCTGGGTAAACTGCGCAGCTTCGGTCAAGGCGTCGACAAAGGCCTTATAGGTTTTCGGGTTGTCGTTGCGAAATTTTTCGGTGGCAAACAGCACGGTCGGCGAGTTCGCACCCAACAGGTCGTAGGTGTTGAGCACCACGTGCACGTTCGGGTTAGCCAGGGCCTGGTCCTGGAACGGCGGATTAGAGAAGTGCCCGGTCAATTCGGTGCCACCAGCAATCAACGCCGCCGTAGCGTCCGGGTGGGGGACAGCAACGGTGTACTTGTCGAGTCGGTTGAATTCCTTGTCGCCCCATTGTTTGGCGGCGGCGTATTGCAGGAAGCGTGACTGCACGGAAACACCCACGGCGGGCACGGCAATCCGGTCTTTCTCGGTAAAGTCAGCGATCGTCTTGACCTTGGGATTGTTGCTTACCAGGTAGTAGGGAAAGTTGCCCAGGGAAGCCACAGCTTTGACGTTCTGCTTACCATAGGTGCGATCCCAAATCGTCAGCAATGGGCCGACGCCTGCCCCGGCGATATCGATAGAGCCCGAGAGCAGCGCGTCATTGACTGCCGCGCCGCCGGACAGTTGGGTCCAATCGACTTTGATGTCGAGGCCTTCCTGTTTGCCGTATTTCTCGATCAGGTTCTGATCACGCACCACATTGAGCAGCAGGTAGACGATGCCGAACTGTTCGGCGATGCGTATCTCACCTTCGGCCTGGGCCGCCGCCGGTGCGATCAAACCACCGACCAACAGGCTGACACCCAGGCCAACGGACGCGGCCAATCGTGCAAAAGGGGTTTTCCTGGACATGCTCATACTCCGAGTCAGAAGGGCGCGTCGCCCTGGATGGTGGTGCGAAACAGCTTGCGGCGCAGGTGGCTGGGGCAGCCGGCCGCCAGGTGGATCAGCGAGCGGTTATCCCAGAACACCAGGTCGTGGGGCTGCCATGAATGGCGGTAGACGTTTTCCGGTAACACGCTGTGGGCGTAGAGCTGGGTGAGCAGATCGCGACTCTCGTCTTCCGGCAGGCCGACGATGCGCGTGGTGAAGCCCTCGCTGACGAACAGTGCCTGACGACCGTTTTCCGGATGGGTGCGTACGATGGGGTGCACCACCTCTGCCACCTGCGCCAACTGCTCAGGGGTCAGTGTTGGACGCCAGTTGCCTGCGAATTTGCTTTCGCTGTAACGCGCGGTGTAAGAATGCGCGGCCCTGCGGCCTTCAACGGCTTTGCGCAAGTGCCCGGGCAATTGGTCCCAGGCTTTGTGCATGTCGGCGAACAGTGTGTCGCCACCTTCGGACGGCAGCTCCTGGGCGTGGAGCATGGAACCCAGGCTGGGCAGTTCTTTATACGACAGGTCTGAATGCCAGAATTTTCCCGCATCGCCCAGGCCGATCGACTGGCCCTTCTCGATGATGTTGGAAACGATGAGGATTTCCGGGTGATTGGCCAGCAGGAACTGCTTGAGCACGTGGATCTGCAACACCCCGAAGCGACGACTGAAGGCGATTTGTTGTTCGGGGGTAATGTGCTGGTCACGAAACACCACGACATGGTGATCCAGGTGCGCGCGATGAATCCGGGCGAAGTCCTGGCCGTTGACCGGGCGAGACAAATCCAGGCCAATGATCTCGGCGCCTACGCTGCCGGGGAATGGGCGGATGTCGAAGGTTTGGGTTGCGGGAAAAGCGGCTGTGACGGTGGACATGGAATCACTCCCTGGCAGTCAGGAGAGTGACTTTATAGATATAAGAATTAGAATTTAAATACCGTTAGAGAATAACGATAGGGTGTTTTGGAATTCAAGGCTGGGAATTGTGGTGAGGTTGAGGGCCCTATCGCGAGCAGCCCGCTCCCACACTGGATCGGTGTACACGCTCAAAATGTGGGAGCGGGCTTGCTCGCGATGAGGCCCGCCCAGACACTGAAAATCAGCGCTCGTGCAGCGCCTCGGCGCGGGCCTTGATGATGGGCTTGAGCAGGTAGCTGAGGATGGTTTTCTTGCCGGTGATAATGTCCACCGAAGCGACCATGCCCGGGATGATCAGCAGGGGTTTTTCGTCCGTGCCCAAATGGCTGCGGTCGGTGCGCAAAGTGATCATGTAGTAGGTGGTTTTCTTGTCTTCGTCGGTAATGGTATCGGCACCGATGCGCTCGAGCTTGGCTTTCAGGCCGCCGTAGATGGTGTAGTCGTAGGCAGTGAACTTGACCATCGCTTCCTGCCCGGGGTGCAGGAAGGCAATGTCTTGCGGGCGGATCTTGGCTTCCACCAGCAAGGTGTCATCCAGGGGCACGATTTCCACCATGTCGCTGCCAGGCTGGATCACACCGCCGATGGTGTTGACCAGCAACTGTTTCACGATCCCGCGTACCGGCGAGGTAACCAGGGTCCGGCTCACACGGTCTTCCAACGCTTTGCCGGTAGCCTGGGCCTTGTTCAGGTCGGTGCGCGCTTCATTGAGTTCGGTCAGGGCCTCACTGCGGTATTTGCCACGGGTTTCGTCGATCTTGCGTTGCACTTCCTTGATCGCCGACTGCGCGCGCGGGATCGCCAGCGTGGTGGCATCCAGTTGCCCGCGGGTCTCTATTTCCGCACGTTTGAGACGCAGCACTTCCACCGGCGACACCGCGCCCTGGGCGACCAGCGGTTCGGACATGTTGATTTCCTGACGCTGCAACGACAGTTGGTTGCGGTACTGACTCTGCTTGGAGGTGTATTCGCGCAGTTCCTGTTCGCGTTGCGTCAGTTGCTCTTGCAGGCCACCGATTTCGTCCTTGAACTGCTGGCGACGGCTTTCGTACAACGATTGCTCGCTCACGGCCTGCTTTGGCGCGGCGACGCGCACGTCCTCGGGAATGTTCAGCGGCCGGTCTTCGACCTGGGCACTCAAACGCTCGATGCGCAGCAGCAAGGACAAGCGCTGGGCCTCGCTTTCCCCGGCATTGGAGACAAACCGGGTGTCGTCCAGACGAATCAGCGGCGCACCGGCCTCGACGATCTGCCCTTCCTTGACGTACAGCTCGGCGACGATACCGCCTTCAAGGTTCTGGATCTTCTGCAGTTTGGAGGAAGGAATGGCCTTGCCATCGCCTCGGGTCACCTCGTCAATCTCGGCGAAGCCGGACCACAGCAACATGCACAGGAAAAAACCGATAATCCCCCAGATGGTCAGACGCACCACGCGGGGAGCGTCTTCGATCAGGGCTTTCTTGACCTCCGGCAGTGGCTGGCCATCCAGCGAATCGGAACCAATGAAATAGCGACGGACCGCATCCTTGAATTTACGCAACACTGATCTGCCCCTTCTTCAACGCATCCATCACCACGGCTTTCGGACCATCCGCGAGGATTTGCCCTCGGTCGATCACCAACAAACGGTCCACCAGGGAGAGCAACGACGCGCGGTGTGTCACCAGCACCACGGTCTTGTTTTCCACAACGGATTGCAGGCGCTGTTTCAAGCGTTCTTCACCGGTGTTGTCCATGGCGCTGGTGGGTTCATCCAGCAACAGAATGGGTGGATTGAGCAGCAGGGCGCGAGCCAAGGCGACGTTTTGCCGCTGGCCGCCGGAGAGGTTTTGGCCACGCTCGCCCACTTGCAGTTCGTAGCCTTGCGGATGCAGCCGGGCAAACTCATGCACGCCCGCCAGTTCAGCGGCTTGCAGCACCAGTTCGTCTTCGACGTAGCGGGCGCCGGAGACCAGATTGTCCCTCAGGGTGCCGGCCAGTAACTGGATGTCTTGCGGCACATAGCCGACGTTATGGCGCAGTTCGCTGACGTCGATCTGGCGAATATCCACACCGTCCACCAGCAAGGCGCCGGAGTCTGGCTGGTAGAGGCCGACGATCAGTTTGGCCAGGGAGCTCTTGCCCGAACCGCTACGGCCGATGATGCCGATTTTCTCCCCGGGCTTGATCACCAGGTTGATATTCCTGAGCGCCATGTTCTGCTGGTTGGGGTACGTAAAGTTCAAGCCTCGGCACTCGATGGCGCCTTGCAGGGTGCGACGACTCAGGGGACGCTCTTCGAAGTTGCGCTCCTGAGGCAGCTCCATCATCTGGTCGGTGGAGACCATGGTGACCTTGGCCTGCTGGTAACGGGTCATCAGGCCCGACAATGACGCCAGCGGGCTGAGCGCACGACCGCTGAGCATGTAGCAGGCAATCAGGCCGCCCATGCTGAGGTTGCCGTCAATGATCTGGTAGACGCCGAAGACGATCATGATCACACCGGCGAGTTGCTGGATCAGCAAGGTGATATTCATCGACAGCCCGGAGAGCATCTTCACCCGCAACTCAAGACGGCTGAGGGTACCGATGGTTTGTTCCCACTGGTATTGGCGCTCGCTCTCAGCGTTGTTGACCTTGACCGCATCCAGCCCGGCCAGGGTTTCAATCAGGCTCGACTGGCGCTCGGAAGCCAAGGCCATGGTCCGCTCCATGGTCGCAACCAGCGGCTTTTGCAACAGGTAACCGATGCCCAGGGCAATCGGGAAGGCCAACATCGGGATCCACACCAAGTGCCCGCCGAGCAGGGCGATCACCAGGAAAATCAGCAGGGTGAACGGCAGGTCAATCAGGCTGGTCAAGGTCAGGGACGCGAGAAAATCGCGCAGGCTTTGAAACTCGTGGATGTTCTGGGCGAAGCTGCCGACTCGCGCCGGGCGGTACTTCATCGACATGCCGACAATACGCTCGAACAGCGTCGCCGAAATGATCAGGTCGGTTTTCTTGCCGGCCAGGTCCAGGCACAAACTGCGCAGGCTTTTGAGGATCAGGTCGAAGGTGTAGGCGATGAAAATACCGGTGGCCAGTACCCACAGGGTCGCAATGGCTTGGTTCGGCACCACGCGGTCGTAGACGTTCATTACGAACAACGGCGCAGCCATGGCGATGATGTTGATCAGGAAACTGGCGGCGATGGCGTCGGCGTACAACCAGCGCGAACGCTTGAGGGTATCGCGAAACCAGGAACGGGCACGCGGAATCAGGGTGCCGTGGCTGACGTCGAACTTGTGTTGGGGTTGAGCAAAGAACACTTTGCCGGTGTAGTCATCGGCCAGCGCCTGGCGCTTGACGATGGTTTCGCCGCCATCGCTTTCGCTGAGCAGCACCTGCGCTTCGTCTTCACCCTGCCAACCGAGCAGCACGGCGGTGCGACCCTCTTTGAGCAACAGCAGCGCCGGCATGGCAATGGCGGGAATTGCATCCAGCTTGCGTTGCAACAGACGCCCCTGCAAACCGGCCCGAGCCGCGGCACGGGCCAACAAATCGGCGCTCAGACGCTGGGATGGCAATGGCAGGCCGGTGGTCAGCATCGCTGCACTGGCGGGTTTCTGGTGCAAGGCACAAAGCGCTAACAACCCATCAAGTAACGGGTCATCGTGCAACGTGCGTGGATCATGACTGAGATGAACTCGACTGACTTCTGATTCCACGCGGGCACTCTCAACTAACTGATGGGACTATAAGGAATAGCTCAATTCATCCCAGGCAGTTGAACTTTCGGCTTCACATCGTTCTGTACAACGGAGGCCATTGGTGCGACCACTCCCTGGCTCTTGAGCAACTCGCCCATGGTCGCCTTGATTCGATACTGAGTAAATAACTGAACGTTTTTTATCTCTTCCAGACGACGCGCCGCGGTGAACAATTCGTTTTCGCTGTCGAGCAAGTCGAGCAGCGTGCGCTCGCCGAGGCTGAATTGTTTCTGATAGGCCGTACGCACGCTGGTGCTGTGATCGACGTATTGCTGGGCGATCGGCACTTGGGCATTGGCGTTGTTCAAGGCGTTCCAGGCCAGGCCCAGCTCTTCATTCAACTGGCGCAGGGCGTTGTTGCGGATATCCAAAGCCTGATTAGACTGATAGGACTTGGACTCGAGATCGGCCTTGTTGCTGCCGCCGGCAAACAGATTGAAGCGCATGCGCACCATGGCTTCCCAGCCGTTGCTGTGGGAAGGCTCGCCACCGACGTTGTTGTCGGCATTAGTACCCAGTTCGGCATCAAAGCGTGGGTAGAACGAGGATTTGGCGGCCTCGTACTGTTGTTCGGCAGCGACGATATCGGATTCGGCCGAGCGCAGGATCGGGCTGTTGTCGAGCATCTGGCGACGCGCTTCGTTCAGATCGGCGGGCAGCATGGCCATGAAGGTCGGCGGGCGTTCCAACTGGTCGGGCATCTGGCCAACGGCGCTGAGATAGTTGGTCTCGGCGTCAGCCAGGTTGGTTTGTTCGGTGATCAGGTTGTTACGGGCCTGGGCCAGACGCGCTTCGGCCTGGTCCAGGTCGGCGCCGCTGCCCACACCGCGCTGGGTGCGCAGCTTGATCTGGTCGTAAATGCGTTCGTGATTACGCAGATTATCTTCAGCCAGGCGCACGAACTCACGACGGGTCAGGACTTCCAAGTAAACCTGGGCGACGGTCAGGGCAGTACGCTCGGAAGTACCAAGCAACGAGTAGGCACGGGCATTGACGGTGGCTTGTTGACGCCCTACTTCACTGGAGGTGGCAAAACCGTCAAAAATCATTTGCTGCAGCCGCAAGCTCGACTCACCACGATTCAGCGTGTCCCAGTGATCGGAACCGCCGATGGCGCGGGTGGTGGAGTTATCAGTGCCTGCACGCCCATAACCGGCCAACACATCCACACGAGGCAGGTAACCGCCGCGAGCTGCCTTCAACTGGTAGTCGGCGGCCAGACGGCTGTTCACGCCTGCCTGAATTTCCGGGTGCACGTCCAACGCTTGCTGCATGGCCTGCGGCAACGTCTGGGCCTGTACGAAACTGGCGGCGAGAGCGAACGGTATTGCCTTTAGAAGGTGTAGACGCATTTAGGAATTCCCCAGGACATCTTGTCTCAAGTCACCGCGGATCGTGCCGCAGCGGCGGAAAATGGCAACCTTATGGACCGTACGTCGGAAAGTTCAAAAAACGGAACTGGTTCACATATGTAGGACGGATCGCCGCGCAAATATCAATGTGACATTAGTGGGGCGATTGTTTAGGATGGCGCCAAGAAGGTCAATAGTTTGGCACAAACTTAATCATCGAAGAATAAAGCCAAAATATTGACGATACTGACTGTCAAAATTTAAATCGCCTCCATACGGCTGCTCAAAATAGTAGCCAGGATTATGGAAGTCACCCGAACGGATCGCCGGAGAAATCTTCAATGAGCAGTGTTGTTGCCACAGTCAAAAGCATTGTTGGTCAGGTTTTTGTTATTTCTCCGGAAGGGACCCGACGTGTACTCGTTGAAGGTGACCGGTTATTTGTAGGTGATCAGATCGACACCGGCCTGTCTGGCGCGGTGAGCCTGGAGTTGGCCGACGGTCGCATCCTGGACCTGGGCCGCGACACGCAATGGAGCGCCGACGCACCTGATTCCAGCGCCGACCTGGCCGCAGCGACCGCGCAAGCCGCGCCATCGGTTGCCGAACTGCAGCAAGCCATTGCCGCCGGTGCTGACCCGACGACCGAACTCGAAGCCACGGCAGCCGGCGCAACCGCCGCGGGTACGGGCGCTGCGGGTGGCGGGCACAGCTTTGTGATGCTGGATGCAACCGCGGGCAGCGTCGCCCCCGTGATCGGCTTCCCCACTGCGGGGCCAAGCTCTGCCGCTTCGACCCTGACCCAACAGACGGGTGGCGCCGCGAACACGAGCGGCCTGGTACAACAGGCGGCCACGCTGACCTTGGGCGCGACCCCGACGATCACCGAGGCCGGCGGCGTACTGACCTACACCGCGACCATTACCCAGGCATCCAGCACTGACCTGAACGTCACGCTGTCCAACGGTTCGGTGATCACCATCCCGGCCGGCCAATTGACCGGCTCCGTCAATGTACCGTTGGCCCCCAACGACAGCCCGTACATCGACCCAAGCCAGATCAGTGTGACGGTCACCGGCACCACCGGCGGCGCCAATCTGGTCCTGACCGTCGACCCGACGCCGGCCATGACCCAGATCACCGACACCCTCGACACCACCACCGTGACCCTGACTGCGGGCGAGACGGTCACCGAAGGCGGCCAGATCACCTATACCGCGACGCTGACCAACCCGGCGCAGACACCCGTCACCGTCACGCTGTCCAATGGTTCAGTGATCACTATCAAGGCCGGCGAGTCGGTCGGCACCGTGGTCGTCGATACACCGGCGAACGATGTCTACGTTAACGGCAGCACCGTCAGCACCACCATCACCGGCGCTAGCGGCGGCAACTTTGAAAACCTGGTGCCGAGCACCACGCCCGCCGTGACGACCGTTACCGACTCGGTCGACACCACCACCGTGACGCTGGGCGCGCCTAGCTCTGTCAACGAAGGCGGCCAGATCACCTATACCGCCACGCTGTCCAATAAAGCGGGCGCTGACGTCACGCTGAAGCTGGATAACGGCTCCACCATCGTCATCAAGCAGGGCGAAACGGTCGGCTCCGTGACGGTTGATGCGCCTGGCGATGACGTGTTCGTCGACAACAGCACCCAGACAGTCAAGATCACTGACGCTACTGGCGGCAACTTCGAGAAACTGGAAGTCGCTGGTGACGGTGCAACCACCACCATTAACGACACGATCGACAAGGTCGATGTGGTGCTGACCGCCACGCCTACCGTTGGCGAAGGCGGCACCATCGTCTACACCGCCAGCCTTGTGGATAAAAACGGTGCGCCGGTGACTAATATCAGCAACCCGCTGACCGTGACCTTGGGCAATGGCCAGACCATCACCATCGGTGTGAACCAGTCCAGCGGCACTGTCACCGCGCCTGCGCCGAACGATGTGTATGAAGGTACTCAGACCGTTACCACCGCCATCGCCAACGTAAGCGGTGGCGCGCACTTCGAAAACCTGGTGCCGGGCACCACGCCGGTCACCACCACTGTGACCGATACGCCGGGCACTACCGATACCACCACCGTAACCCTGACGGCGCCCGCCCAAGCCAGCGAAGGCGGCACCATCACCTACACTGCGACCTTGAGCAACAAAGCCGGCAGCGACCTGACCCTCACGCTGAGCAATGGTGATGTCATCACCATTGCCAAGGGCGAAACCACAGGCCAGGTGATTTCCAAGGCGCCAGGCGACGATGTCTTCAAAGATGCAGGTCCGATCAACGTCACGATTAATCCGCACGTCGTAGGGGGTGGTTTCGAGAAACTTGATATCGCACCCGGCGGGGCGACGACGCAGATCAATGACACCATTGATGATGTGAAGGTCGTACTGAGCGCTACCAACACTGTGGGTGAAGGTGGTCAGATCGTTTACACCGCCAGCCTTGTGGATAAAAACGGCGCTCCGGTGACGAACATCACCAATCCGTTGACTGTGACTCTGGGTAATGGCGAGACCATTACCATTGGTGTGAACCAGTCGAGTGGCACTGTTTCGGTTCTGGCGCCAAACGATGTGTACGCCGGCGACCAAACCGTCAGCACTGCGATCACTAACGTCGCGGGCGGTGGGCACTTCGAGAATCTGGTTCCGGGAACTGACACCGTTACTACCACTGTCACCGACACACCGGGCACTGATGACACCACGACCGTGACCTTGACGGCTCCGTCATCGGTTAACGAAGGTGGCCAGATCACCTACACCGCGACCTTGAGCAACAAGGCCGGGTCTGACGTGACTCTGAAGCTCGACAACAACGCGACCATCACTATCAAGGCCGGCGAAACCGTCGGTACCGTGACAGTCGATGCGCCAACCGATGACGTATTCATCGACAAGTCCTCCGAGACGGTCAAAATCACTGACGCCAGTGGCGGTAACTTCGAGAAGTTGGAAGTTGCAGGCAACGGTGCGACCACCGTCGTCAATGACACCATTGATGATGTGAAGGTTGTGCTGACCGCCACCAACACCGTGGGTGAAGGTGGCCAGATCGTTTATACCGCATCGCTGGTCGACAAGGCTGGTAATGCTGTTACCAACATCACCAATCCGCTGACCGTGACCCTGGGCAATGGCGAGACCATCACCATTGGTGTGAACCAGTCCAGCGGCACTGTTTCGGTTCTGGCTCCTAATGATGTGTACGCAGGTGATCAAACACTCACCACCGCCATCACAAAGGTGACCGGCGGCGAGCACTTCGAGAAATTGGTTCCGGGCACTGACACCGTCACCACGACCGTCACCGACACACCGGGCACTGATGACACCACGACAGTGACTTTGACGGCTCCGTCGTCGGTTAGCGAAGGTGGCCAGATCACCTACACCGCTACGCTTTCCAACAAAGCAGGTAGCGACGTCACTCTGAAGTTGGACAACAACTCGACTATCACGATCAAGGCGGGCGAAACCGTCGGTACCGTGACAGTCGATGCACCAACCGATGACGTGTTCATCGACAAGTCCTCCGAGACGGTCAAGATCACTGACGCCAGTGGCGGTAACTTTGAGAAATTGGAAGTCGCAGGCAACGGTGCGACCACCGTTGTCAACGACACCATTGATGACGTGAAGGTTGTACTGACCGCCACCAACACCGTGGGTGAAGGCGCCCAAATTGTTTACACCGCCAGCCTTGTGGATAAAAACGGCGCTCCGGTAACGAACATCACCAACCCGCTGACCGTAACCCTGGGCAATGGCGAGACCATTACCATTGGTGTGAACCAGTCCAGCGGCACTGTTTCGGTTCTGGCACCAAACGATGTGTATGCCGGCGACCAAACCGTCAGCACCGCTATCACCAAGGTGACCGGCGGTGAACACTTTGAAAACCTCGTACCTGGAACCGATACCGTCACCACGACGGTCACCGACACACCGGGCACTGATGACACCACCACTGTCACGCTAAGCGCGCCTAGCTCCGTCAACGAAGGTGGCCAAATTACCTACACCGCGACCTTGAGCAACAAGGCCGGGTCTGACGTGACCGTGAAGCTCGATAACAACTCGACTATCACCATCAAAGCCGGTGAAACCGTCGGCACGGTCACCGTCGTTGCGCCAACCGATGATGTGTTCATCGACAAGTCTTCCGAGACCGTCAAAATCACTGACGCAACCGGCGGCAACTTCGAGAAGTTGGAAGTTGCAGGCAACGGTGCGACCACCGTCGTCAATGACACCATTGATGATGTGAAGGTTGTACTGACCGCTACCAACACTGTGGGCGAAGGTGGTCAGATCGTTTACACCGCCAGCCTTGTGGATAAAAACGGCGCTCCGGTAACTAACATCACCAACCCGCTGACCGTAACCCTGGGCAATGGCGAGACCATTACCATTGGTGTGAACCAGTCCAGCGGTACTGTTTCGGTTCTGGCGCCAAACGATGTGTACGCAGGTGATCAGACGGTCACCACTGCGATCACCAAAGTCGCGGGCGGCGAGCACTTCGAAAATCTGGTACCTGGAACCGATACCGTCACCACGACGGTCACCGACACACCGGGTACCGATGACACCACGACCGTGACTTTGACAGCTCCGTCGTCGGTTAACGAAGGTGGCCAGATCACTTACACCGCGACCTTGAGCAACAAAGCAGGCAGCGATGTCACTCTGAAGTTGGATAACAACTCGACCATCACCATCAAGGCCGGCGAAACCGTTGGTACCGTGACAGTCGATGCGCCAACCGATGACGTGTTCATCGACAAGTCTTCCGAGACCGTCAAAATCACTGACGCAACCGGCGGTAACTTCGAGAAGTTGGAAGTTGCTGGTAACGGTGCAACCACCGTCGTCAATGACACCATTGATGACGTGAAGGTTGTACTGACCGCCACCAACGCCGTGGGTGAAGGCGGTCAGATCGTCTATACCGCGTCGCTGGTCGACAAGGCTGGTAATGCTGTCACCAATATCACCAACCCATTGACCGTGACCTTAGGCAATGGCGAGACCATCACCATTGGTGTGAACCAATCCAGCAGCACTGTTTCAGTACTGGCGCCAAATGATGTGTATGCCGGCGACCAAACCGTCAGCACTGCGATCACCAAGGTGACCGGCGGCGAGCACTTCGAAAATCTGGTTCCGGGAACTGACACCGTCACTACCACTGTCAC
The DNA here is from genome assembly GCF_900106045.1 of Pseudomonas mucidolens. NCBI lineage: Bacteria > Pseudomonadati > Pseudomonadota > Gammaproteobacteria > Pseudomonadales > Pseudomonadaceae > Pseudomonas > Pseudomonas mucidolens. The sequence continues at coordinate 4,811,880 of NZ_LT629802.1, forward strand.
CGATACACCGGGTACCGATGACACCACCACTGTCACGCTAAGCGCGCCTAGCTCCGTCAACGAAGGTGGCCAAATCACCTACACCGCGACCTTGAGCAACAAGGCCGGGTCTGACGTGACTCTGAAACTCGACAACAACGCGACTATCACTATCAAGGCCGGCGAAACCGTTGGTACCGTGACAGTCGATGCGCCAACCGATGACGTATTCATCGACAAGTCCTCCGAGACGGTCAAAATCACTGACGCCAGTGGCGGTAACTTCGAGAAGTTGGAAGTTGCAGGCAACGGTGCGACCACCGTTGTCAACGACACCATTGATGATGTGAAGGTTGTACTGACCGCTACCAACACCGTGGGTGAAGGCGGCCAAATTGTTTACACCGCCAGCCTTGTGGATAAAAACGGCGCTCCGGTGACGAACATCACCAATCCGCTGACCGTGACTCTGGGCAATGGCGAGACCATTACCATTGGTGTGAACCAGTCCAGCGGCACCGTTTCGATTCTCGCGCCAAACGATGTGTACGCAGGTGATCAGACGGTCACCACTGCGATCACCAAAGTCGCGGGCGGCGAACACTTTGAAAATCTGGTTCCGGGCACTGACACCGTCACCACGACCGTCACTGACACACCGGGCACTGATGACACTACGACCGTGACCTTGACGGCTCCGTCATCGGTTAACGAAGGTGGCCAGATCACCTACACCGCTACGCTTTCCAATAAAGCAGGTAGCGACGTCACGCTGAAGTTGGATAACAACTCGACTATCACCATCAAAGCCGGTGAAACCGTCGGCACGGTCACCGTCGATGCGCCAACCGATGACGTATTCATCGACAAGTCTTCCGAGACGGTCAAAATCACTGACGCCAGTGGCGGTAACTTCGAGAAGTTGGAAGTTGCAGGCAACGGTGCGACCACCGTTGTCAACGACACCATTGATGATGTGAAGGTTGTACTGACCGCTACCAACACCGTGGGTGAAGGCGGCCAAATTGTTTACACCGCCAGCCTTGTGGATAAAAACGGCGCTCCGGTGACGAACATCACCAATCCGCTGACCGTGACTCTGGGCAATGGCGAGACCATTACCATTGGTGTGAACCAGTCCAGCGGCACCGTTTCGATTCTCGCGCCAAACGATGTGTACGCAGGTGATCAGACGGTCACCACTGCGATCACCAAAGTCGCGGGCGGCGAACACTTTGAAAATCTGGTTCCGGGCACTGACACCGTCACCACGACCGTCACTGACACACCGGGCACTGATGACACTACGACCGTGACCTTGACGGCTCCGTCATCGGTTAACGAAGGTGGCCAGATCACCTACACCGCTACGCTTTCCAATAAAGCAGGTAGCGACGTCACGCTGAAGTTGGATAACAACTCGACTATCACCATCAAAGCCGGTGAAACCGTCGGCACGGTCACCGTCGATGCGCCAACCGATGACGTATTCATCGACAAGTCTTCCGAGACGGTCAAAATCACCGACGCCACGGGCGGTAACTTCGAAAAACTGGAAGTTGCTGGTAACGGTGCGACCACCGTCGTCAACGACACCATTGATGACGTGAAGGTTGTACTGACCGCCACCAACACCGTGGGTGAAGGCGGCCAGATCGTTTATACCGCTAGCCTTGTGGATAAAAACGGTGCTCCGGTGACGAACATCACCAATCCGCTGACCGTGACTCTGGGCAATGGCGAGACCATTACCATTGGTGTGAACCAAACCAGCGGCACTGTTTCAGTACTGGCACCAAACGATGTGTATGCCGGCGACCAAACCGTCAGCACTGCGATCACCAAAGTGACTGGCGGTGGGCACTTCGAGAATCTGGTTCCGGGTACTGACACCGTTACTACCACTGTCACTGATACCCCAGGTACCGATGACACCACGACCGTGACTTTGACGGCTCCGTCGTCGGTTAACGAAGGTGGCCAGATCACCTACACCGCTACGCTTTCCAATAAAGCAGGTAGCGACGTCACGCTGAAGTTGGATAACAACTCGACTATCACTATCAAGGCTGGCGAAACCGTCGGTACCGTGACGGTCGATGCGCCAACTGATGACGTATTCATCGACAAGTCCTCCGAGACGGTCAAAATCACTGACGCCAGTGGCGGTAACTTCGAGAAGTTGGAAGTTGCAGGCAACGGTGCGACCACCGTCGTCAATGACACCATTGATGATGTGAAGGTTGTACTGACCGCTACCAACACTGTGGGCGAAGGTGGTCAGATCGTTTACACCGCCAGCCTTGTGGATAAAAACGGCGCTCCGGTAACTAACATCACCAACCCGCTGACCGTAACCCTGGGCAATGGCGAGACCATTACCATTGGTGTGAACCAGTCGAGTGGCACTGTTTCGGTTCTGGCGCCAAACGATGTGTACGCCGGCGACCAAACCGTCAGCACTGCGATCACTAACGTCGCGGGCGGTGGGCACTTCGAGAATCTGGTTCCGGGAACTGACACCGTCACCACGACCGTCACCGACACACCGGGCACTGATGACACCACGACAGTGACTTTGACGGCTCCGTCATCTGTTAACGAAGGCGGTCAAATCACCTACACCGCGACCTTGAGCAACAAGGCCGGGTCTGACGTGACCGTGAAGCTCGATAACAACTCGACCATCACCATCAAGGCCGGCGAAACCGTCGGTACCGTGACAGTCGATGCGCCAACCGATGACGTGTTCATCGACAAGTCTTCCGAGACCGTCAAAATCACTGACGCAACCGGCGGCAACTTCGAGAAATTGGAAGTTGCAGGCAACGGTGCGACCACCGTCGTCAATGACACCATTGATGATGTGAAGGTTGTGCTGACTGCCACCAACACCGTGGGGGAAGGCGGCCAGATCGTTTACACCGCATCGCTGGTCGACAAGGCTGGTAATGCTGTTACCAACATCACCAATCCGCTGACCGTGACCCTGGGTAATGGCGAGAGCATCACCATTGGTGTGAACCAAACCAGCGGCACTGTTTCAGTACTGGCGCCAAACGATGTATATGCCGGCGACCAAACCGTCAGCACTGCAATCACCAAAGTGACTGGCGGTGAGCACTTCGAGAATCTGGTTCCGGGAACTGACACCGTTACCACGACCGTCACCGACACACCGGGCACTGATGACACCACGACAGTGACTTTGACGGCTCCGTCATCTCTTAACGAAGGCGGTCAAATCACCTACACCGCGACCTTGAGCAACAAGGCCGGGTCTGACGTGACCGTGAAGCTCGATAACAACTCGACCATCACCATCAAGGCCGGCGAAACCGTCGGTACCGTGACAGTCGATGCGCCAACCGATGACGTATTCATCGACAAGTCTTCCGAGACCGTCAAAATCACTGACGCAACCGGCGGCAACTTCGAGAAGTTGGAAGTTGCTGGTAACGGTGCGACCACCGTCGTCAACGACACCATTGATGACGTGAAGGTTGTACTGACCGCCACCAACACCGTGGGTGAAGGCGGCCAGATCGTTTATACCGCTAGCCTTGTGGATAAAAACGGTGCTCCGGTGACGAACATCACCAATCCGCTGACCGTGACTCTGGGCAATGGCGAGACCATTACCATTGGTGTGAACCAAACCAGCGGCACTGTTTCAGTACTGGCACCAAACGATGTGTATGCCGGCGACCAAACCGTCAGCACTGCGATCACCAAAGTGACTGGCGGTGGGCACTTCGAGAATCTGGTTCCGGGTACTGACACCGTTACTACCACTGTCACTGATACCCCAGGTACCGATGACACCACGACCGTGACTTTGACGGCTCCGTCGTCGGTTAACGAAGGTGGCCAGATCACCTACACCGCTACGCTTTCCAATAAAGCAGGTAGCGACGTCACGCTGAAGTTGGATAACAACTCGACTATCACTATCAAGGCTGGCGAAACCGTCGGTACCGTGACGGTCGATGCGCCAACTGATGACGTATTCATCGACAAGTCCTCCGAGACGGTCAAAATCACTGACGCCAGTGGCGGTAACTTCGAGAAGTTGGAAGTTGCTGGTAACGGTGCGACCACCGTCGTCAACGACACCATTGATGACGTGAAGGTTGTACTGACCGCCACCAACACCGTGGGTGAAGGCGGTCAGATCGTCTATACCGCGTCGCTGGTCGACAAGGCTGGTAATGCTGTCACCAATATCACCAACCCATTGACCGTCACTCTGGGCAATGGCGAGACCATCACCATTGGTGTGAACCAGTCCAGCGGCACTGTTTCGGTTCTGGCGCCAAACGATGTGTACGCCGGCGATCAAACCGTCAGCACCGCTATCACCAAGGTGACCGGCGGTGAACACTTTGAAAATCTCGTACCTGAAACCGATACCGTCACCACGACCGTCACTGACACACCGGGCACTGATGACACCACGACCGTGACCTTGACGGCTCCGTCATCGGTTAACGAAGGTGGCCAGATCACCTACACCGCTACGCTTTCCAATAAAGCAGGTAGCGACGTCACCCTGAAGTTGGATAACAACTCGACCATCACCATCAAAGCCGGTGAAACCGTCGGCACGGTCACCGTCGATGCGCCAACCGATGACGTATTCATCGACAAGTCTTCCGAGACGGTCAAAATCACCGACGCCACGGGCGGTAACTTCGAAAAACTGGAAATTGCAGGCAACGGTGCAACCACCGTCGTCAATGACACCATCGATGACGTGAAGGTTGTACTGACCGCCACCAACACCATCGCCGAGGGTGGTCAGATCGTTTACACCGCGAGCCTCGTTGACAAGAACGGTGCCGCCGTGACCAACGTCGGTTCCGACCTGGTGATCAAGCTGGATAACGGTTCGACCATTACCATCGGCAACGGCAAGACCTCCGGCACCGCCAATGTCACGGCGCCCAATGACGCCTATATCGGCGCCAGCGACGTTTCTGCCAGGATCACCCAAGTGGTCAGCGGCGGCGACAAGTACGAGAATCTGATTCCGGTCGGCACCCCGGTGATCACCAAGGTGACGGACGTGGTGAGCAACACCGTGATCAGCATCGCCGGCGATGCCTCTGTCACCGAGGGCCAGACCGCTCACTACACGCTGAATCTCACCAATCCGGCGGCGACCGAGGTTACGGTGACGCTCAAGTACAGCGGCACCGCTGCCGACGGTTCTGACTTCACGGGTGTGTACACCGTGAAGATTCCGGCGAACGCCAGCAGCGCGACGTTCGATATCAAGACCATCGATGACAAGTTGACCGAGCCTACGGAAAACTTCGTGATCACCATCGACAAGACTACCGGCGGCAACTTCGAGAACCTGGCGATCAGCGGTACCCAGGGCAGCGTCACCACGTCGATCATCGACAATGATGCGCCGCCGGTCATTGATCTGGATGCCAACAACTCCAGTGGCGCCAGCGGGGCCAACTACAAGACCTCGTTCACCGAAGGCGGCACCGGCGTATCGATCGCTGACGCCGACATCACTATCACTGATCCGGACAGCACCCAACTGACCGGCGCCACGGTGGTCCTGACCAATACTCAGCCGAACGACTCGCTGAACTACAGCAACGTCACCGGCATCACCGTGACCTCAGTTACTGATCCTGCCACCGGCAAGATCACCCTGACCTTGAGCGGAACCGCGACGCTGACTGACTACATGCAGCAGATCAAGAACATCACGTTCAGTAACAACAGCGACGACCCAAGCACTACGCCACGGATCATCACCGTGAGCGTAACCGACGGCGGCAACTACTCCAACGTGGCAACCACCACCGTCAACGTGGTCGCGGTCAACGATCCACCGGTTGCCACGGGGAGCGCCGTTACCGGCACCGAAGACACGCCGCTGGCCCTGACCTGGTCGAATTTCGGTGTCACCGACGTGGACTCTTCCCAGGCGAGCCTCGGGGTGAAAATTACCGAGTTGCCGGTGGCCGGCAAGTTGCAGTTCCTGGCTGCGGATGGCACCTCCTGGACCAACGTGAGCAGCGGGCAGACATTTACCAAGGCGCAGATCGATGGCGGTCAATTGCGCTTCATGCCAAACGCCAACGAGTCCGGTGCCAACGCTTACGGCGGTACGGGCGTGGGTAACAAGCAGGCTGACTACGCACAATTCAAGTTCCAGCCAACCGATGGCAAGGACTTGGGCAACAGCGCCACAGTCAAAGTCGACATCACGCCGGTAGCGGATGCGCCGACCTTGAGCGTTGCCGACAACACCATCGATTCCGTGGGGCTGATCAAGCAGAGCTGGAACAGCATTCCGAACATCGGCACCAACGGGAATGGCGCCTCGCCAAGCGTGTTGAAAAACGCCATCGACAACGCCGGCACGCCAACCAGCACGACAGTCTCGACTAGCGTCCAGCCCACTGCAGACGTACCCGGCGGTGCCGGCTCGAAGACCTCCGGCCTGATCTACCTGGAAGCGGGCAAGTCCTACACCTTCAGTGGCTACGGTGATGACAGCATCCTGGTCAACATCGGGGGCAAGGATGTAGCCAGTGGCACGTGGGGATCGAACTCCGGCAAGTTCAGCGGTACGTTCACCCCAACCAGCAATGGCTACTACAGCATTGATATCTACCATGCCAACCAGTCGGGTCCTGGCAGCTTTGATCTCAAACTGTCGGTCAACGGTGGCGCGGCTACCCACCTGAACAACACCACGATGCCGATCTACACCGGCATCAACGACCTGATCAACGCCGGCGCACAGGTTTCCGATTTGCACGGCAGCAACGGTCAGGGCTACTACGACGTCTACAAGCTCAACGAAGGCCTGGAAAACGGCACGGTGAAGCTGACCGCGGTCACCACTGGCCTGACCGATACCGACGGCTCGGAAACCCTGAGCGTGAAAATCGGTGGTATCCCGGCGGGCGCGGTTTTGAGCGACGGTGCCGGGCATACTTTCACGGCCACCAACGGCCTGAGCGAAGTGAATGTGACAGGTTGGGATCTGAACAACCTGACCCTCAAGCCGCTGCCTTACACCAGTGGCCAGTACAACCTGACTGTCACCTCGACCTCGACGGAAAGTCTGGGTGGTTCAGCGAGTACCGTGGCGAAATTGCCAGTCACCGTGTACCCGGCGACCTACAACCCGGTCACGGCGACTTCGGGCGATGACAACGTCACCGGTAGCAGTGGCAACGACGTTGTAGTGGCGGATGTTTCGGGTCTGAACGTGGTTCAGGGCAAGAACTACAACATCGCGTTCATGGTAGACAGTTCGGGCAGCATGAACGCGAACTCGATCAAAGCCGCGAAAGACTCGTTAACCACTGTGTTCAAGTCGCTGCAAGACAGTATCGGTTCCAGCACCTCGGGTACCGTCAACATTTTCCTGGCGGACTTCGACAGCCAGGTCAATCAGACGATTTCGGTTAACCTGAAAGACCCTGGTGCCTTGCAGGCCCTGCAGAAAGTCCTGGACTCGATGGTGTCTGGCGGCGGCACCAACTACGAAGATGTGTTCAAAGCCACGGCCAACTTCTTCAAGAGCGCCCAGGCCACCAGCAACACTGGCGCAATCAATACGACGTACTTCATCACCGATGGCCAGCCGACGTATTACCAGCGCAGCGAACAGACCAACCCGACGCTGTACGGCAACGTCAAGCTGGATGATGTGGTCACTACCAGCAACTACACGTTGGGCACCGCCACTCGAATCACTGTGGATCAGACCCACCTGATTGATATCGATGCGGCGGGCAAGGTCACCGTCTGGTCCTACAGCAACATCTGGGGTTGGACGCAGTCCAATCCGGGCATCATCCACGCCCAAGGGGATGGCACTTTTGAGCTGTCGGTCCTTGATGGCAAGGGTAGCGATACCGACACCGCGACCACCACCAACTCCAACACGGCCTTCGCGTTGCTCAAAGGCCTGTCCACGGGCGGCGTAGAGGCCATCGGCCTCAACAATGGTGTCAGTCTCACTCAACTGGCGCCTTACGACAGCGATGGCAAGCCGCAAAGCAATATCGATCCGAAGGACCTGGCCAACGCCATCCTCGGCCACTCCGAGGCCACCTTGCCGGGTGCCGACCGTGTCGATGGCGGTGACGGCAACGACATCCTGTTCGGTGATCTGGTGAGCTTCCCGGGGGTTGCGGGCGAAGGTTACAACGCGATCCAGACCTACGTGGCCGGGAAAAACGGCGTAGCGGTGTCTGCGGTCACCGGCCAGGATGTGCATAAGTACATCACCGAGCACTACACCGAGTTCAACACCTCAGGTGCGAAGGACGGTAACGACACGCTGCTGGGTGGCTCGGGCGATGACATCCTGTTCGGCCAGGGCGGCAGTGACTACCTGGACGGCGGCAAGGGTAACGACATCCTGCTGGGCGGCACCGGCAACGACACGCTAATGGGTGGTCCAGGTAATGACATCCTGATTGGCGGTTCGGGTGCCGATACCTTCGTCTGGAAATCCGGCGACGTCGGCAACGATGTGATCAAGGACTTCAAGGCGTCGGAAGGCGACCGTATAGACTTGCGCGACCTGCTCAAGGGCGAGACTGACGGCACCATCGATAACTTCCTGAAGTTGACGACGGTGGATAACGTGACGACGCTGCAGATCAGTTCCGAAGGCAAGCTCAACGCCGACGGCGGATTGGCCAATGCCGATGTGACGATCAAGCTGGAAGGCAACAACTGGTCCGGCCAGACGATCAACTCGTTGATCAGCGGTGCCGACCCGACCATCAAGGTCGATCACACCTAAGCTGAACCACTGGACCGGCCGCCTCTTGAGGTGGCCGGCTCATTTCAGGCAGCCCGTCACTGGCACGGGGCCACGGTTGCACGGCATACTCACGCCTGATGTGCGCCGTTGGCCTATGCTGCTGGCCAGTTGTTGCCAGTACTTCTGATGAGGGATGTTCAATGTTCTACGTGCAACGAGATGCACAGGGCGCGCTGATTCGCGTAGAGACGGCAGCCTTCATCGAGTCGACCGATACCTTGCTGGCCGATCATCTTGAGATTCAGGCCTGGTTCGCCAACGAAGAGGCGGAGGTCAGCCTCAAGCAACTCAAGCAAAGTGACTCGGAGATGATCCGGGTGCTGGAAGACCTGATCCACGTGCTGATCCAGAAAGGCGTGATCAACCTGACCGACCTGCCCGTTGCCGCGCAGAGCAAGTTGAAGGGGCGCCTCAATGCTCGGGAATCATTGAGCGGGTTGAGCCGGCTGATCAATGACGATGAGACCGGTTTGATCTGAGTCGCTTACCGCCAGGGCGCAGGCTCCCCAAACAGCTGGCCCTGCACACCAAAAATCCCCATCTCGCGAATCACCTTCAACTCCCCTTCGGTTTCGACGCGCTCGGCGATCAGCGGCAGGTCGATGCTGTGGGCTGCACGTTGAATGGCCTCGATGAACAGGCGTTTGTCGCTTTCCTGATCAATGTCACGGATGTAACTGCCGTCGATTTTCAGATAGGCCAGGCCCAGGCGCGCCAGATTGCCGATCATGCTGAAGCGCCCGCCAAAGCGCTGCAGGCTCAAACAGAAGTTCAGTTCCCGCAGACGCTGGGTCAGTTGCTCCAGCACAGCCTGGTCGGGCAATTGCTCCTCACCGATTTCCAGGGTCAAGCGTGGGCCCAGGTTGGAGTGTTGGCGCAAGAGCTCGAACACTCGATTCAGCGCCTGAGGGTCCGCCAGGGTCGCCGCGGACAGGTTCAGGGCCAGTGAGTGCTCGTGCCCGCTCAGGTGTTTGAGTACCCGCTCCAACATCAAATGATCCAGGCGCGCCGACCAACCGAAACGCTCCAGCCATGGCAGAAAACGTCCGGCCGGGATGGTTTGGCCCTGATCGTCCACCAGCCGCGACAGCACTTTGTAATGCAGGATCAGTTGCGGATCCTGGCTGGCCACCACGGGCTGGAAGTACAACTCAAAACGGTGCTGAGCCAGCGCCTGGTCGAGCAGAGAATGCCAGGCATGGTGATCATCACCGACACTGGCAGCGGCGCTGTGATCCAGACACACCCAACTGACGTCGCCCTGCGCTTCGGCCTGGGCCAAGGCCTGGTCGGCCAGCGTCAATAGCGATTGAGGCGAGTCCCCATGATTGAACGGCGCCAGACCGATACAGGCAACGGGGGTGACATCGCTGGCGCCGGTGGCTTGCAGGCTGAGCAGATTTTTTTCCAGGTTTTGCGCCAATTGCATCGCTTCTTCACGCACCAGCCCCGGTGCCAGCACCGCAAACTCACCGCCGCGGATCCGCGTGACCAAATTGTGGGTTTCCGGGTACGGCGCGCATTCACGCAGCAGCTGTTGGCCCACCGCCTGCAGGAGTCGGTCGGTGCGTTGACCACCCAGGCGCTGGTTGAGACCGGCCAGGTCTTTGATCCGCAACACCAGCAAGTAACCAGAGCTGGTTTCTTCAGGATTGCTGACCCGGGCGTTGAGTTGCATCTCGAAATAACGACGGTTGGCCAAGCCCGTAAGCGTGTCCTGATAGGATTCCACCCGCAGTTTTTCGCTGCGCTCAGCCTGTTCCTGGAACAGTGCCTTGAGCTTTTCCACCATCTGATTCATCGCCTGTACCACACGCCGCAGTTCCGGGGTGCGCGGCAGGTCGGGCAGGCTCAGGAATTCCCGGCGGGCGATGGCGTGAGACTGCTTGACCATGTAATCCAACGGTTTCAATTGCCGGCGCAGCAACAACGCCCCAAGCACCGCACTGACCGCGCCGCACAGCAGCAGCCAGCCCAGGCTACCCAGCGCGCTCTGCCAGAGCTTCGCCAAGGCGAACATCGGATGGCTGACCACCTCGACCCGCGCGGCCTGTTCCCAGCCACGGCTGACCAAGGCATCGCCACCGGCTGACTCCAGGCCGATCAACTTGACGAACCAATCCGGCACACCGTTGTTATCGGGGATACCACTACGCTCGACGATGGTCTGGTCATTGCTCAGGTCCACCACGCGGATGCTCGCGTAGTAGCCACTGTCGAAGATAGAACTGACCAGCAATTCGACCATCGCCGGGTCGTCGATATTCGGTGTCAGGGACAGCGCCAGCGCCGTCGCCGCATCTTGCGCATGGGAGCGCAACTGGTTCACATACTGCGTACGCGAGCTTTCCAGGCTGACCATGAAGCTGCCGCTGAAAGCGATCACCAGGAACAGACAGATAGCGATCAACAGTTGTTTGAACAAAGACATCTGAACGGTTACTCCTAGTTGGCCGGTTCGACTGGAAAGCCTTCCGCACGCATTTTTTTCAACACATCCTGCCAGCGCGACAAGCGCTTGGTATCACCGACTTTCTTGTTGCCCTTGGCGCCTGGCAGGTACAAACCCTCGGCGTTGAAGGAATAGACCGGCAGCAAGTCGGTGCGTTGACTGGCGGGGCGGATGTCATCGATCAGGCTGTCGAGCACCAGCGGCATGGCATCGGGCGTCGAGTAATAGGTCAGGACCATGTGGGCACGATTCTGACGCAACGCCTTGACGTAAGTAATGCGCAATTTTTCGCTGGGAACGCCCAGGCGGCGAAGGCTGAAGTATTTGGCAATCGCATAGTCTTCACAATCGCCGGCCCCCTTCCAAAGCGCTTCGATGGGAGTTTCCCAATAATCCACCCGCCCCCACAGATCAATGTCTTCCACATAGCGCACTTGTTTGTTGAAGAACAGGTTGACCACCTTGAGCTGCTCCAACTCGCCGACTTGTTTTTGCGTCGATAATAGGCGCTGCCAGTCATCAATCCGCTGCTGGCCTGCACCCAACGGCCCATAAAGGGCGGTCGCCCGGCGACTGATCTGCGAGAAATCCCAATCGGCATGCAACCCGCCAGGCAATAAGCCAGCCAGCAGCAGCGCTGAAAACAGCCAGCACAGAATCCGGGAGGGAATTAAACGTACCGCCAATGCGTTCAGTCCGTAAAAGAGAGACGGATAATCAATGGATGGTGACGGTTCGCCCGACAAAAGACAATGGCACCATGCAATCACGCAAAGTCTGTCAGGTAAATGCAATCAAGGGCTGTAAGTCATCGTCAAACTCTGTTGTAAGACGAAAAACGGCCTTATTGCACAACTTACAAACGGAAACCTTGCCCGTTTGACAAGCTCGCAAGCACTCTCTAGTGTTCTTTGGATCCAATTAGCCGAACCCATACTAATTATTAAAGGAGGATAGCGTAGTCGTGACGCAGAAGCCGAACCCTTTGAGCAGCATCGAAATCCGCGAACCCATTCCCGCTCACCTCGCCCGAGCCGTCATTGAAGAAACATTACGCAACGCCATTCTGGATGGCCGCCTCCCCTGCGGCACAGCCATGCGCCAGCAAGAACTGGCCAGCCTCTTCGGGGTAAGCCGGATGCCCGTGCGCGAGGCGTTGCGCCAACTGGAGGCTCAGTCGCTGTTGCATGTGGTGACCCACAAGGGAGCAGTCGTTGCACCGCTGATCGAAGACAACTCGGGCGAAACCTACGCATTGCGCATTCTGCTGGAGTCCGAGGCATTGCGCTTGTCGATTCCTCGGCTCAACGAAGAAGATATCGCCCAAGCGGCTGCCATTATTGATGCATTGGAACGTGAGACCGACTACACCGAAATCGGCCGGCTGAATCGTCTGTTTCATATGGCGCTGTATGGCCAAGCTCCCAACCAGCGGTTGTTGAAGCTGGTTGAGCACGGCCTGAATGAAGAGGAGCGATTTCTGCGCTTCAACCTTGAAGCCATGGGGCTGGGCGAGACGTCTCAAGCGGATCATCGCGAACTGCTGAACCTGGTAGCGCAGAAAAAAGTCGACGAAAGCGTACTGACGCTGCACAACCATCTCATGCGCGGCATGGAGGTGATTACTCTTTACCTGAATAGTCTCAAGCAGGACTGCGATAAAGACGCCGTATAGTTTTTCCGGAACCGGACGCCCTCCGTCGGCCACAAAGCGGCGTCCCGCAGTCTTGAATGCACATTGTTCATATAGCCCGGCAAACACAAAGGAAACTTCTTACTTTTAACTAACAATTACCAGACCCATGCATCTTTCCTCGAAAAATAATTTATAACATTCAAACAGCATCTTTACGCTTAAGCGCTTTAATATTTTCTCACTGACTCCCGACATTCCTATCGAGAGCGTGAATACCTGCTTGAACCTTGCCATGCGCAATGCTCCGCTAAATAAAACTGGAGCGTTTTGTAATTACTTGATACTCACCAGTCACCACACCCCACGTGGGTCATTGAGCACGGGCTATTGCTGTATTCGCCCGAAAAAACAACGCTCATGCGTTGTCACAATGAATCTTCTTTTACTTGAGCCGACATAACGACTTATAGGCATCAATCATGCTCCAACACCGAGAACTACTTGAATCTAAAAAACAGCAACTTCGCAGCCATCCTATCTTCCGGGAGGTCAACTCTCTGACCAAACTCAGAAGTTTTATGCAAAACCATGTATTTGCCGTGTGGGACTTCATGACATTGGTAAAACGCCTGCAACGGGATTTGACCTGTATTCGTTTGCCCTGGCTACCACCGGCTGACCCGCAGGCGGCACGCCTGATAAACGAGATCGTACTGAGCGAGGAGTCAGACACCTGCACGAGTGATGGTCATTACAGTCACTTCGAACTGTACCTGGACGCCATGCGCCAAATCGGTGCCAGCACGGCTCCCATCGAAGCCTTCATCGCCCTGCAACGAGAGGGCGTAACCGTCGACACCGCGTTATCGCGCATTGATATTCATCCGGCAGTGGAACGCTTCGTCAGGCGCACACTGGATATCGCATTGCACGCGCCAACCCACTGCGTCGCGGCGGCCTTTGTGCATGGTCGTGAAAGTGTCATACCGGCGATGTTCCAACGGTTTCTGGACGGCTGTGAAGTCATGCATCACCAGGCACCGACCTTGTGCTACTACCTCAAGCGACATATTGAACTGGATACTCAAGAGCACGGACCCGCTGCCGAGCAATTGCTCAGTCGACTGACCCACGCCAACCTGCACCACAAACAACAAGCCTGTAGCGCTGCTCTTGGCGCCGTGGAGAGCCGTATCGCTTTATGGGACGGACTCCTTCAGCCTTCGCCCGCCGAACGAAGGGAGGTAACGCTGTGATGGCCAGCGACTATCGCTCATTTGCCGAAGACTGGGAGCTGCACGCGACCATTCGCACGCGCCCGCGTCGCGTGCTGGAGAACGACGACAAGCTGATCTACCCGCAATGTCGCCAGCCTTTAGTGCTCAGCGCCGCGTTTCTTGAGCATTGTCCCCAGTGGCGCGATTTTGTCCTGGTGCAAACGTTTTATAAATTCATCAATGATGTGGTGATTTTCGAAACGGAAATCGTCGACAACACCGCCCGAAGCATCGCCAAAAACCGCTTTTCAGTGCCCTTCCCGCCTGCTTGTCGCTACGGCGCCATGACCATCGTCGTCGATGAGGATTATCACGCCCTCGTCGCCATGGACTTCATGCAGCAAACGGTGGCGATGACCGGCATCGCTCCCCTTCAACTGCCAGCGGCAATCGAGTTGAGTCGCGCCATACCCATTGCACAGGCGAAAGCCCCGAGCCATCTGCGAGACGCTATCGAGCTGATTTGCGTGGCGATTGCCGAGAACACCGTCACCCATGAAGTGGCGGCATTCGCCAGGGATGACAGCGTCAAACTGTCAGTCAGGGGCTTGATGGCTGACCACTTACTGGACGAGGGCCGCCACGCCAAATTCTGGACCCATCTGGTACGAATCTACTGGCAAACGGCAAGCGCCAAGGATCGCGACTGTATCGCCCAAATCCTGCCCGTCTTCCTTCAGCATTATTTGACTAATGCACTGCAAAAAGACTTCGACCTACAGTTGATCGAGCACTTGGACGTCAACGCCAGCACCCGCGAGGCACTCCGAGCGGAGATTCATGCACTGGCCTTTCCGATTACCTGCCAGCACCCGTTGATCGAAAACATCATGGGATTTCTGCGCCGTAGCGGGTTACTGCAAACACCTTGTATTGCCCAGTCGCTGGAGGCCTACCTGCCTGGATCGGGGAGAAGCTCATGAGACGCCTGGAAATTATGCTGGTCGGTAGCAGCCCGGCCTTGAATGAAGTGAAGCTGGCGCTGGGAGCTTTCGGGCATGGGCTCAGCGGCTCAACGCCGGATATCGACCTGTTGATTGAAGACGGCAGCCAGCCCGTTTCGCAAGCGCTAAACCAGGCGACATGGATGAGTCTGCGCATAGCCGTCGGCCCGTTGGTTGAATGCGGCCTGCCGTCACTGCAGTTTCGCTGCTATGACCGCGCGCACCAGTTAATTGCTGTTCTGGATGTGACGCCGGAGCCCTGCGGCAATGGTCAACGACTACGTCGGCAAGCAGTGGCGCGATTGGTCGAATGGGTCGCAAGGCATGTCAGTGGCTTCTCGCGCCAGGCCGAATACCTCTCACAAACCGCGACTGCTTCTGTATTTCCAGAACAAGGTTTACAGGGCCTGGAAGGACTGGCGTACCTGCATCGTTTTAACCGGACCGCCGACCCGGTACTTCTGGAAAACGCCAGGACGCCATTGATCACACGCCTGGAGCATAGTTTGCGGACCTTTGCCGAGCGACCGGCGCTGAACATTGCAGGCAGTACCTTCAGTTACTCTCACTTGCACCGACAAAGCCTGGCCATTCAAGACGTTCTGCGGCCGTTGATCGAGGGCGTACAAACACCAGTGGTCGGGATCTGCCTGGGCAAGTCTGTCGAGTTGTATGCCAGTATTCTGGCAATCATGGGGTGCGGCGCGATCTACCTGCCGCTGGAGCCGGGCCACCCGCCGGTACGCCAGAAAAGCATGCTGGACACCGCAGGAGCCGTAGTATTGCTGGATGACGGTCAGCATCCCTTGCGAGAGCATTTCACGGCCTTGAATGTCAGCCTTATCGATAGCCAAGATACAGATAACCGCCAACCGCTGGTAAGAACTCTACCCTCCATCGATAGCGCCAGCATGGTGCTCTATACCTCGGGGACCACGGGACAACCCAAAGGGGTTTGGCTCAGCCAGCACAATCTGGCGCATTTCTGTGCATGGTATGCCCGACATGTACGGCTCAACGAATCCAGTCGTGTCCTGCAGTTTTCGTCTTTGAGTTTTGACTCTTCGCTGATTGACCTCTTCCCCTCTTTAAGCGCGGGAGCCACGCTGATAGTGCCCACCGAGGAGCAGCGCCACGACCCTCGGCAGTTAGTTAAACTCATCCGCCAACAGCGCATCAGCCACGCATTCGTACCGCCGGCACTCCTGAGCATCCTGCCGCTGGAAGGGCCGTGGAACCTTGAGCACCTGCTGACCGGCGGCGACATCTGCGAGCCCCATGTGATCGAGCATCTGGCTGGGCAATGTGCTTTACACAATCTGTATGGACCGACGGAGGCCACGGTTCTGGCCACCACTTGCCGACTAAAGGTCGACGACAGCAATCGTCATCTCGGTGTGCCTATTGCCAACAGCCAGGTGCTGATTCTCGACGAACACCAGCAGCCCGTCGATGAGCACGTTGTGGGCGAGCTGTACATCGCCGGACCCGGAGTGAGCCTGGGTTATGTGAACCAGCCACGGCACACCGCCGAGCATTTTGTGCAGCTGTCGCTGCCTGATGGGCAAGTCCTGCGCACCTATCGTACCGGCGACAGGGCAAAGTGGACGGCACATGGGATCGAGTTTGTCGGACGTGTGGACCATCAGGTGAAGATACGCGGCTTTCGGGTCGAGCCTCAGGAGATTGAACAGCGCCTGCGCGACAGCCATCTTTTCCGCCAGGTGGCCGTGGTAATTGATCGAGACCTGAGAATCCTGGCCTTTGTGGCGCAGCCCGACGCCCGCGACTCGGACTCGCCCCTTAGCGCGCTCAGGCACTATGCCCGGCAGACACTGCCGGACTATATGCAACCGACCGTCTGCACCGAGCTGGCGGAAATGCCGTATTCCAGCAACGGCAAAGTCGATCGACAGGCACTGCTGAAGCGGGTGGCTCAGCCCGCCCCGGATGCCATCCTGCGCGCGCCGCAAACGCTCATGGAAACTCAGTTGCTCCACCTGTGGAGTGAACTGCTGGCGTTACCGGTCAGCGAGATATCGACGGACGATAGTTTTTTCCACCTTGGCGGTCACTCCATTCTGCTTTCAACCCTGCTGCTGCGTATCCGCGAGTTGTATGGTCGCAGCCTACCGCTCAGCCGGTTTATTGAAGCGCCAACGGTGCGCAACCTCTCGGCGCTGATGGGGAATGACGCAGCGGTCCACACACCCACTCATCATGCGGCACGGGACACGCGGCGGGCGCTGGGTATACGCATGCTACCGACGGCGCGGGCGGGTGATCGGCAAAAAGTCATCGTGACCGGCGCCAACAGTTTCGTCGGCGTGCATATTGTCGAAGCGCTCCTGGCGGCCGGTGCGACGGAGGTTGCCTGCCTGGTCCGTGAAAGTGCTGGACTGTCGGCCGCGACCCGATTTGCACAGGCTTTGCGTGAGTACCGCATGGAGCATCTGGATTGGCGCCGGCTGCAGGTCTACGCCGCCGATATCTGTCAGCCGCACCTCGGGCTGGCCACCCAGGACTATCAATACCTGGCCCGGCAATACGGGGTGCTGGTACATAACGCGGCCCACGTCAATCACGTCATGGATTACGCCGCCCTCGCCAGGGACAACGTGGAACCCGTGCTGGAATGTCTTCGCTTGTGTGAAACCCATCGCAAGAAGGTATTCAATTTCGTTTCGACATTGTCGGCCTCCAGCAGCATAGACGCCCAAGGCAATGTGCTTGAAACGCCCGCGGCTCCTACACCACCGCTCTACCTCAAGAACGGTTACAACCTGTCCAAATGGGTGGCTGAGCGCTTATTGGACCGCGCCGCCAGACAAGGTGCCTGGGTCAATATCTATCGCCCCGGGAACATCAGTTTCAATAGTCAAAACGGGGTCTGCCAACCGCATAAGAATCGCTTGATGCTAATGCTCAAAGGCTCGCTGCAATTGGGTCGGGTGCCACGCTGGAATCTGAACTTCGATTTGATGCCAGTGGACTTTCTGGGGCGTTTCATTGCTTTCCACAGCGGCCGCCACGACTCAGCAAGGAGCGTGTTCAATTTGCACAACCCGCAACCGCTGAGTTGGGAGACCTACGTCGATTCCTTTCGGCAGGCAGGTCATGTGTTCGAACTGGTGAGCGTGGCCGATTGGCAACACCATCTGCGGGAAGTCGGTCGCGAAAACGCTTTGTTCGGTGTTCTCGGCTTCTACCTTAATGAGCCGCAAGAGGACATCGGCGACACGTCGCTGATTTGCCACGACAACGCGCGGTATGGCGTCGAAAGGATGGGGATGCAGTACCCGGAGAAAAGTCCCGAGTTGTTGCATAAGGGCTGCCAATACCTCAAGACCATCGGCTTTCTGTGAGCCCGCCCCCAGGAAAACCTTATGAAACCACTGCAACCCGATACGTTGATCAAGAACCCCAACAGCAGACCCGTGGTGTGCTCAATCACGATTGCCTGCAGCGCCATCGAGCTGTGGAATGTCGTGGGCCGTTTCAACCGATTTGACGCGTTCATTCCTGCCCTGTCCCGCATTGAAATGACGGGAGACGGAGTGGGATCGCTGCGCAAGAAATTTTTCCACGATGGCAACATCGTGGTAGAGCAGCTCAACAGCCACGATTGCGACGCGATGCACATGACCTGGACGACGATCTACAACACGTTGAACGTGGCTCGACTGTGGGCGGCAATGAGTGTCGAGTCGCTGGGGCAGACCCATTCCAGGGCGACCTGGACCCTCATGGCAGAGCCTGTCGACAGGAGCGACGCAGCCGGGTTTGAACAGTTCATCCAGGCTTTCGCGCAAAGCGCATTGAACAACGTGCGCCAGCTGCTTACCTGAACAAACATGACGGGGTGAAGGCGTCGACGCCCGCACCCCGTTGACGATCAGATTTTGAAACTGTCGACCAATTGCTTCAAGCGACTGGCTTGCTGCGACAGAGCATCGCAGTCTTTCAAGGTTTCGTTGAGATTGCTCACGCCCTGCTGGTTAAGCAGGTTGATCTGGTTGATGTCGACGTTAAGCGTCTCCACCACCGCCGTTTGCTCTTCGGTGGCCGCCGCTACGGACTGGTTCATCCCATCGATCTCGACGATACGCTGGGTCACACTCACCAGTCGTGCACCTGCCTGGTTGGCAACTTCGACACTCTCTTCGCTGGACACTTGGCTGGCGTTCATCGTGGTCACCGCCTCACGTGAACCAACCTGCAACGAGGTAATCATCTTATGGATTTCCTCTGCTGACTCCTGCGTACGGTGAGCCAAGTTGCGCACCTCATCAGCAACCACGGCGAAGCCACGACCGGCTTCTCCCGCACGGGCAGCTTCAATGGCGGCATTCAAGGCCAACAGGTTGGTTTGTTGGGAAATGCCTTTGATCACGTCGAGAATGTGGCCAATGTTGTCAGTGCTGGCATTCAGGGTTTCGATCTGAGTGCAGGACAGGCTGATTTTCTGTGACAGCTCCGACATCGCCCGGATGGTTTGCTCGACGACTTGGCGGCCGTCATCCGCTTGCTCACTGGCACCACTCGCGTGCTGCGAGGCATCCGCGGCGTTGCGGGCGATTTCCTGGGTGGCGGCCCCCAGTTCGTTAATAGCGGCAGCCACACTGTTGGTACGCGCGCTTTGCTCGTCGGAGCCGATAATCGAAGCGTTGGACGATGCCATCACGCGCTGGGAAAGATCATGTACATGCCGGGTTGCGGAAGACACTTCACTGATCGATGCGTGAATGCGTTCTACAAACTGGTTGAAAGCACCGCCCAGCTCGCCAAACTCGTCTTTGCTTTCCACAACCAAACGACGGGTCAAGTCACCTTCACCCTGGGCAATGTCTTGCATCGCACGGCCCATGGTGGTCAGGGGGCGCATCAATACTTGAATCAACAAACTCAGCAATAGCGCAATCGCCGCGACCGCGATGAACATCGCGATCAAGGCCGAGGTACGAAATTTACCCAAAGGCGCATAGGCTTTGTCTCTATCAATCGACAAGCCGATGTACCAGTCTGCGCTCGGTAAACCGCTGATCGGGGTAAAGGACAGGATGCGATCCTGACCATTGAGCACTACGTCCTGGTTGACCTTCTCGATACGCACAGGAGTGCCTGGGTAGATGTCCTTGAGGTTTTTCATCACTTGATCCTGGTCCGGACTAACGATCACCTGACCGTCACCGCTGACCAGGAACGCATGCCCGATGCCGCCGAAGTCCACCGAGTTAATGATCTTCACCAGGGTTTGCAGACTCAGGTCACCACCGACTACACCGAGCAACTCGCCATTTTTCTTGACCGGCATAGCGATGGTCACGATCAGGCCACCGACAGCGGCCATATAAGGCGGTGTGAGCATTGGCTTGTCAACGGCAACTGCCTGCTTGTACCAGGGACGCTGACGCGGATCGTAGTCAGCAGGCATTTGCGCATCAGGGCGCTGGGTGAAAACGCCGTTGGTTTGACCCACGTAGGTGAACTGGAAGTTTGAGGTGAATGCTGGCTGATCCACCAAACCAGGAAGATCAGCATTGCCGCCTTGATGCGCAACGTTTTGCGCCAGGCTTTCCAATGCCAATATCCGGCCACTGAGCCAGTTCTGCACGCTACTGGCCGTCAGGTCACCGGATTGCTCGATGGATGACTCCAGGTTTTGTTTGATCGTGCTGCGTTGCAGGTAATCGTTGTACAGCGTGAATAACGCAAAGGCTACAACTACAACGCCTGACGCAGCCAACAGAATTTTATGACTGAACTTGAGATTCATTTCATTGACTTCTTTTTGCCAAATGGGAATGAGCGTGCCGGGTGCAATATTCCATGTAATGTCATAGGCGGATTCTTCGACCGCTCTATTTCGGTGCGCGCATGGTTATTCAGGCTTTCGGCCAAATCGGAATAAATCTTAGGGTTTTATGAGCCTAATGCTCTTTTTATGTACGAAAGCGACCAGTGGTAGCAATTTCAGGGGCTAATCAATCGATGCCAATGCTGGAGCTTCTGCGAGGATGCACGCCGTTTCCATGCCGTGAGTCAGCGGTGTGGCAAGAATATGCACTGGCCCTGAACGACAAAACCCCCGCCTGCGTTAGCAGACGGGGGTTTCGGAATTCAATCTTGACGATGACCTACTCTCACATGGGGAAACCCCACACTACCATCGGCGATGCATCGTTTCACTACTGAGTTCGGGATGGGATCAGGTGGTTCCAATGCTCTATGGTCGTCAAGAAATTCTGTGACCAGAGCGTTGCATTTGCAACGTGCCGGTGAAAATCATGGACTTCTACATAAACAAAACCCCTGTCTGCGTGAGCAGACAGGGGTTCTGGAATTTAATCTTGACGATGACCTACTCTCACATGGGGAAACCCCACACTACCATCGGCGATGCATCGTTTCACTACTGAGTTCGGGATGGGATCAGGTGGTTCCAATGCTCTATGGTCGTCAAGAAATTCGGTAGCCGGCGCGTTTTCTCTAACGAGATCACGTTCCAGCGAATGGGTATGTAATAGATTTGTGTGTGCTGCAAACTTTCGGTTTGTATCGTCTTCACACACCGCAATCTGGTTGCTCTGGATTAGAGAGCCGACGCAAATTGCTTGGGTGTTATATGGTCAAGCCTCACGGGCAATTAGTATTGGTTAGCTCAACGCCTCACAGCGCTTACACACCCAACCTATCAACGTCGTAGTCTTCGACGGCCCTTCAGGGAACTCAAGGTTCCAGTGAGATCTCATCTTGAGGCTAGTTTCCCGCTTAGATGCTTTCAGCGGTTATCTATTCCGAACATAGCTACCCGGCAATGCCACTGGCGTGACAACCGGAACACCAGAGGTTCGTCCACTCCGGTCCTCTCGTACTAGGAGCAGCCCCTCTCAAATCTCAAACGTCCACGGCAGATAGGGACCGAACTGTCTCACGACGTTCTAAACCCAGCTCGCGTACCACTTTAAATGGCGAACAGCCATACCCTTGGGACCGGCTTCAGCCCCAGGATGTGATGAGCCGACATCGAGGTGCCAAACACCGCCGTCGATATGAACTCTTGGGCGGTATCAGCCTGTTATCCCCGGAGTACCTTTTATCCGTTGAGCGATGGCCCTTCCATACAGAACCACCGGATCACTAAGACCTACTTTCGTACCTGCTCGACGTGTCTGTCTCGCAGTCAAGCGCGCTTTTGCCTTTATACTCTACGACCGATTTCCGACCGGTCTGAGCGCACCTTCGTACTCCTCCGTTACTCTTTAGGAGGAGACCGCCCCAGTCAAACTACCCACCATACACTGTCCTCGATCCGGATAACGGACCTGAGTTAGAACCTCAAAGTTGCCAGGGTGGTATTTCAAGGTTGGCTCCACGCAGACTGGCGTCCACGCTTCAAAGCCTCCCACCTATCCTACACAAGCAAATTCAAAGTCCAGTGCAAAGCTATAGTAAAGGTTCACGGGGTCTTTCCGTCTAGCCGCGGATACACTGCATCTTCACAGCGATTTCAATTTCACTGAGTCTCGGGTGGAGACAGCGCCGCCATCGTTACGCCATTCGTGCAGGTCGGAACTTACCCGACAAGGAATTTCGCTACCTTAGGACCGTTATAGTTACGGCCGCCGTTTACCGGGGCTTCGATCAAGAGCTTCGCGTTAGCTAACCCCATCAATTAACCTTCCGGCACCGGGCAGGCGTCACACCCTATACGTCCACTTTCGTGTTTGCAGAGTGCTGTGTTTTTAATAAACAGTCGCAGCGGCCTGGTATCTTCGACCGGCATGAGCTTACGGAGCAAGTCCTTCACCCTCACCGGCGCACCTTCTCCCGAAGTTACGGTGCCATTTTGCCTAGTTCCTTCACCCGAGTTCTCTCAAGCGCCTTGGTATTCTCTACCCAACCACCTGTGTCGGTTTGGGGTACGGTTCCTGGTTACCTGAAGCTTAGAAGCTTTTCTTGGAAGCATGGCATCAACCACTTCGTCACCCAAAGGGTAACTCGTCATCAGCTCTCGGCCTTAGAATCCCGGATTTACCTAAGATTCCAGCCTACCACCTTAAACTTGGACAACCAACGCCAAGCTGGCCTAGCCTTCTCCGTCCCTCCATCGCAATAACCAGAAGTACAGGAATATTAACCTGTTTTCCATCGACTACGCTTTTCAGCCTCGCCTTAGGGACCGACTAACCCTGCGTCGATTAACGTTGCGCAGGAAACCTTGGTCTTTCGGCGTGGGTGTTTTTCACACCCATTGTCGTTACTCATGTCAGCATTCGCACTTCTGATACCTCCAGCAAGCTTCTCAACTCACCTTCACAGGCTTACAGAACGCTCCTCTACCGCATCATCCGAAGATGATACCCGTAGCTTCGGTGTATGGTTTGAGCCCCGTTACATCTTCCGCGCAGGCCGACTCGACTAGTGAGCTATTACGCTTTCTTTAAAGGGTGGCTGCTTCTAAGCCAACCTCCTAGCTGTCTAAGCCTTCCCACATCGTTTCCCACTTAACCATAACTTTGGGACCTTAGCTGACGGTCTGGGTTGTTTCCCTTTTCACGACGGACGTTAGCACCCGCCGTGTGTCTCCCATGCTCGGCACTTGTAGGTATTCGGAGTTTGCATCGGTTTGGTAAGTCGGGATGACCCCCTAGCCGAAACAGTGCTCTACCCCCTACAGTGATACATGAGGCGCTACCTAAATAGCTTTCGAGGAGAACCAGCTATCTCCGAGCTTGATTAGCCTTTCACTCCGATCCACAGGTCATCCGCTAACTTTTCAACGGTAGTCGGTTCGGTCCTCCAGTTAGTGTTACCCAACCTTCAACCTGCCCATGGATAGATCGCCCGGTTTCGGGTCTATTCCCAGCGACTAGACGCCCTATTAAGACTCGCTTTCGCTACGCCTCCCCTATTCGGTTAAGCTCGCCACTGAAAATAAGTCGCTGACCCATTATACAAAAGGTACGCAGTCACCCAACAAAGTGGGCTCCCACTGCTTGTACGCATACGGTTTCAGGATCTATTTCACTCCCCTCTCCGGGGTTCTTTTCGCCTTTCCCTCACGGTACTAGTTCACTATCGGTCAGTCAGTAGTATTTAGCCTTGGAGGATGGTCCCCCCATATTCAGACAAAGTTTCTCGTGCTCCGTCCTACTCGATTTCATGACTAAGAGATTTTCGCGTACAGGGCTATCACCCACTATGGCCGCACTTTCCAGAGCGTTCCGCTAATCTCAAAGCCACTTAAGGGCTAGTCCCCGTTCGCTCGCCACTACTAAGGGAATCTCGGTTGATTTCTTTTCCTCAGGGTACTTAGATGTTTCAGTTCCCCTGGTTCGCCTCTTGCACCTATGTATTCAGTACAAGATAACCATCTTATGATGGCTGGGTTCCCCCATTCAGACATCTCCGGATCAAAGTCTGTTTGCCGACTCCCCGAAGCTTTTCGCAGGCTACCACGTCTTTCATCGCCTCTGACTGCCAAGGCATCCACCGTATGCGCTTCTTCACTTGACCATATAACCCCAAGCAATCTGGTTATACTGTGAAGACAACATTCGCCGAAAATTCGCAATCACTCACAAATTTTACCTTAGCCTGATCCGTTACCAGTGAAAGTAACGTTCAGTCTATCTTTCTATCACATACCCAAATTTTTAAAGAACGATCTAATCAAAGACTAGAAATCAACATTCACCATCATCACAATGGAATGCTCATTTCTAAGCTTTAAACAGTAGAAGCAGTAGTGGTGGAGCCAAGCGGGATCGAACCGCTGACCTCCTGCGTGCAAGGCAGGCGCTCTCCCAGCTGAGCTATGGCCCCGTATTTCTACAGGCGTTTCCCACACAAAATTGGTGGGTCTGGGCAGATTCGAACTGCCGACCTCACCCTTATCAGGGGTGCGCTCTAACCAACTGAGCTACAGACCCAATTTCGGGCTGCTTCTTTCGTCTTCTTCAATGAATCAAGCAATTCGTGTGGGAACTTATGGAGCAGCTGATGTCGTCGATTAAGGAGGTGATCCAGCCGCAGGTTCCCCTACGGCTACCTTGTTACGACTTCACCCCAGTCATGAATCACACCGTGGTAACCGTCCTCCCGAAGGTTAGACTAGCTACTTCTGGTGCAACCCACTCCCATGGTGTGACGGGCGGTGTGTACAAGGCCCGGGAACGTATTCACCGCGACATTCTGATTCGCGATTACTAGCGATTCCGACTTCACGCAGTCGAGTTGCAGACTGCGATCCGGACTACGATCGGTTTTATGGGATTAGCTCCACCTCGCGGCTTGGCAACCCTTTGTACCGACCATTGTAGCACGTGTGTAGCCCAGGCCGTAAGGGCCATGATGACTTGACGTCATCCCCACCTTCCTCCGGTTTGTCACCGGCAGTCTCCTTAGAGTGCCCACCATTACGTGCTGGTAACTAAGGACAAGGGTTGCGCTCGTTACGGGACTTAACCCAACATCTCACGACACGAGCTGACGACAGCCATGCAGCACCTGTCTCAATGTTCCCGAAGGCACCAATCTATCTCTAGAAAGTTCATTGGATGTCAAGGCCTGGTAAGGTTCTTCGCGTTGCTTCGAATTAAACCACATGCTCCACCGCTTGTGCGGGCCCCCGTCAATTCATTTGAGTTTTAACCTTGCGGCCGTACTCCCCAGGCGGTCAACTTAATGCGTTAGCTGCGCCACTAAGAGCTCAAGGCTCCCAACGGCTAGTTGACATCGTTTGCGGCGTGGACTACCAGGGTATCTAATCCTGTTTGCTCCCCACGCTTTCGCACCTCAGTGTCAGTATCAGTCCAGGTGGTCGCCTTCGCCACTGGTGTTCCTTCCTATATCTACGCATTTCACCGCTACACAGGAAATTCCACCACCCTCTACCATACTCTAGTCAGTCAGTTTTGAATGCAGTTCCCAGGTTGAGCCCGGGGATTTCACATCCAACTTAACAAACCACCTACGCGCGCTTTACGCCCAGTAATTCCGATTAACGCTTGCACCCTCTGTATTACCGCGGCTGCTGGCACAGAGTTAGCCGGTGCTTATTCTGTCGGTAACGTCAAAATTGCAGAGTATTAATCTACAACCCTTCCTCCCAACTTAAAGTGCTTTACAATCCGAAGACCTTCTTCACACACGCGGCATGGCTGGATCAGGCTTTCGCCCATTGTCCAATATTCCCCACTGCTGCCTCCCGTAGGAGTCTGGACCGTGTCTCAGTTCCAGTGTGACTGATCATCCTCTCAGACCAGTTACGGATCGTCGCCTTGGTGAGCCATTACCCCACCAACTAGCTAATCCGACCTAGGCTCATCTGATAGCGCAAGGCCCGAAGGTCCCCTGCTTTCTCCCGTAGGACGTATGCGGTATTAGCGTCCGTTTCCGAACGTTATCCCCCACTACCAGGCAGATTCCTAGGCATTACTCACCCGTCCGCCGCTCTCAAGAGAAGCAAGCTTCTCTCTACCGCTCGACTTGCATGTGTTAGGCCTGCCGCCAGCGTTCAATCTGAGCCATGATCAAACTCTTCAGTTCAAACATCTTTGGGTTTTTAAGAAACCCTAAACTTGGCTCAGCAATCGTTGGTTACATCTTTGATTTCTCGCGGAGTAACTTGTGATGCTGATAATCTTGTTGACTATCAGTCTGACTCCACAAGCACCCACACGAATTGCTTGATTCAGTTGTTAAAGAGCGGTTGGTTAAGATCTTTCGTCTCAACCGAGGCGCGCATTCTACAGCAGCCTCTGTTGCTGTCAAGCGGTTATTTTAAGAAGTTTTCAAAGTTTCCTCTGCAACTTCAACCACTTGCGCTTCCGATCTCTCGTTAGCGGGAGGCGAATTCTACAGCGTTACACGCTGCTGTCAACACCTCTTTTTTACCGCTTTCGACCGAGAAGATCGAACCGTTGGTAGAGCCGTACAACCTTGCTCCAGCAACTTCTTCCAGGCTTCGATGATCTGAAGCAGGCCGCTGTCGAACTCCGCATAACTCTTTGTTTACCAAGGGGTTTTCCGTTTCGACTGCGCCGGAAGTGGGGCGAATTATAGACAGATATAATTCCCCGTCAACCGTTAATTTCAGATTCCAATCAATTAGTTAGCAATGGCTAAAGAGTAACCAGGACGTCTCCTATATAGACCCACGACATGGCGCCTACTCTTCTATATAGGAGAACTGGGCTAGATGACCCCCGCCGCCTTCAACGCGGCGACATTCGCCGCCTCCATCCCCAATATTTGCTGGAGCACCTTCGCCGTATGCTCACCCAGCAAGGGAGGAGCACTCCGATACTCGACCGGCGTTTTGGAAAGGCGAATAGGGCTGGCCACCTGCGGGACCATTCCTCCTAGCGCATGGGGCAACTCAATAGCCAGCCCCCGCGCCTGCACCTGGGGATCTGCAAATACCTGTGCCAAATCATTGATCGGCCCACACGGCACTCCAACCTGCTCGAGCTGGGTCACCCACTCGGTTGTCGTCTTGAATACCGTGGCCTGACGAATCAAAGGAATAAGGACCGCTCGATTCGCTACCCGCAGCTTGTTAGTAGCGAATCGCGGATCATCCGACCACTGCGGCTGTCCTGCGACCTGGGCAAACTTGCGAAACTGCCCGTCATTACCAACGGTCAAAATGAAATCGCCATCAGCCGTAGGAAAATCCTGATACGGCACAATATTCGGATGGGCGTTACCCAACCGCTTGGGCGACACCCCCGTGGTCAGGTAATTCATGGCCTGATTGGCCAGACAGGCCACCTGCACATCCAACAACGCCATATCGATATGCTGCCCCCCGCCATCATGATCGCGGTGAGCCAACGCCGCCAAAATCGCTACGGTGGAGTAGAGTCCAGTCAAGATATCGGTCAGCGCGACCCCCACCTTGACCGGCCCTTCACCCTCATCACCCTCGGGACGCCCCGTCAAACTCATGAGTCCGCCCAGCCCCTGAATCATAAAGTCATATCCCGGACGCCCAGCATAAGGACCTGTCTGGCCAAACCCGGTGATAGAACAGTAGATCAGTTCAGGATTGAGCTCTTTGAGCGACTCATAATCCAGACCGTAAGCCGCCAGCCCACCTACCTTGAAATTCTCAATCAGGATGTCCGACTTTGCCGCCAAGTCGCGAACCAGCGACTGCCCTTCCGGCCGCGTGAAGTCGATGGTCACTGACTCTTTATTGCGATTGGCCGATAAATAGTACGAAGCTTCGCTGGTGTTTTCGCCCGAGGCATCCTTTAGAAAGGGCGGGCCCCAGGCACGCGTGTCGTCACCATTCCCAGGTCGCTCGACCTTGATCACTTCAGCCCCGAGATCAGCGAGGATTTGCCCGGCCCAGGGACCGGCCAATACACGTGACAGATCCAGTACCCGCAGGTGCGATAGCGCGCCCATGGTCGCCCTCCTATTAATAGAACGCTTGAATACCGGTTTGCGCACGACCCAGGATCAGCGCATGCACATCGTGGGTACCCTCATAGGTATTCACCACTTCCAGATTGACCAAGTGGCGGGCAACCCCGAATTCATCGGAGATACCATTACCACCGAGCATGTCACGCGCCATGCGCGCAATATCCAGGGACTTGCCACACGAATTACGCTTCATGATCGAGGTGATCTCTACCGCCGCCGTACCTTCATCCTTCATCCGCCCAAGACGCAAGCAGCCTTGCAGGGCAAGCGTGATCTCAGTCTGCATATCCGCCAGCTTCTTCTGGATCAGTTGCGTGGCCGCCAGCGGGCGACCGAACTGCTGACGATCCAGGGTGTACTGGCGCGCCGTGTGCCAGCAAAACTCCGCGGCCCCCAATGCGCCCCAGGAGATCCCGTAGCGTGCCGAGTTCAAACAGGTGAACGGACCTTTCAAACCTCGCACATCGGGAAAGATGTTTTCTTCAGGCACGAACACGTTATCCATGACGATTTCGCCGGTGATAGAAGCGCGCAGACCGACCTTGCCGTGGATCGCCGGCGCACTGAGGCCTTTCCAGCCCTTTTCCAGGACAAAACCGCGAATATCGCCGGCATCGTCCTTCCCCCAGACCACAAATACATCGGCAATCGGGCTGTTGGTGATCCACATCTTGCTGCCAGTAAGGCTGTAGCCACCGTCCACCTTGCGCGCACGCGTGATCATCGCGCCTGGGTCAGAACCATGGTTTGGCTCGGTCAGACCAAAACAACCAATCCACTCGCCGGAGGCCAGCTTGGGCAAATATTTCTGCTTTTGGGCTTCGGTGCCAAATTCATTGATAGGCACCATGACCAAGGATGACTGCACGCTCATCATCGAACGATAGCCAGAGTCGACACGCTCGACTTCACGAGCAATCAGCCCATAACTGACATAGTTCAGACCACTTCCGCCGTACTGCTCCGGAATCATGGCACCCAGCAGGCCGGTTTCACCCATTTCACGGAAAATCGCAGGATCGGTCTTTTCATGGCGGAAGGCTTCAAGCACACGCGGCGCCAGCTTGTCCTGGGCAAATTGCTCGGCACTGTCGCGCACCATGCGTTCTTCTTCAGTGAGCTGTTGATCCAGCAGCAGCGGATCGATCCAGTTGAAGCTTGCCTTGCCACCCATGAGTGAGTCCTCGCGAAGAAAATCAAAAGTCGTGGGTGGAGCCTAGGCCGGACAGGCGAGGAGGGCAAACGAGGTTTTTGCATAGCCTTGTGCTAATTTCTCACTTCGTGAAGATTTAAAAGGGCATTTTTGCCTTTTATTAGTGAGGGTACGGTACATGCGCAGGAAAATCCCCAGCACCACGGCCCTGGTCAGCTTTGAAGCCGCCGCCCGTCACGAGAGCTTTACCAAGGCGGCGCAGGAGCTTTCCATTACCCAGGGCGCCATATGCCGACAGATCGCCAGCCTTGAAGAGTTTTTGAGTGTCGAGCTGTTTCGACGCTCACGCCGCGGCGTCAAACTGACTGAAGCCGGACTTTCCTACAGTCGCAGGGTCGCGGCGCAGCTGGACGCCGTTGAACGTGACACGCTATCGGTGATGGGCCAGCAGGGCGCCAACGTCATCGAACTGGCGGTGGTGCCCACATTTGGTACTCAATGGCTGATTCCACGTCTCAGGGATTTCCAGCAACAACATCCCGAAGTCACGGTAAACCTGACCAACCGCACGCGCCCGTTCCTGTTTGCCGACACCGAGTTCGATGCAGCGATCTATTTCGGGGATGCCGACTGGTCAGGTACCGAATCCCACCGATTAATGGGAGAAAACCCACTCCCGGTATGTAGCCCGCGATTACTTGAGAACCGGCCGCACTTCAGCGCAGAAGAAATTGCCGAGCTACCGCTACTTCAACAAACCACTCGCCCCTACGCGTGGCGCCAATGGTTCAGCGCCCAGCACCTGAACATCCCTCGCGACATGACAGGCCCACGCTACGAGCTATTCTCCATGTTGTCGCAAGCGGCCATGCATGACATGGGCATTGCGCTGATTCCGCCGTTCCTGATTCAAAAAGAGCTGAACGACAAACAACTGGTGATCGCCAATCCACAAACATTAAGCAGCACCAAGGCGTATTACCTGATGATCCCCGAGCGAAAAGTCGAATCCGCGTCTTTGCACGCATTCAGAGACTGGCTGATCGACCAGTCACACCGCTACACCCTACACTTTTAAAGGGTTCGCGTGATTTGCTGACCCTGTAGTCAACTAATATCAGGCCCTACAGATATACGTATTTGTCGCAATTATGCAGACTGTACCTATCTGGCAGAAAACCTCCTCCAAGCCATGAGCTATAAGGCTTCCAGCGACAATCACGGTTCCATAACCGACCATTCATATCAGCGATGGGAAAAAATCATTTTTTTTTGTGATACTCATAATTTATTGTATTTAAACGGTTAATTCTCAGTGAATGCGACAATCAGTCACAGGATGACTTGTAGTTAATTTTTCGTCACCCGTCATAATCCCTTGAAGGTCGTAAAGTTCGCCTGCAAAATGCCGCGCCCCGCTGTCATTTAAGCGGGATCGTGCTGATCGGCCGCCCCAGATGTGCCACTCACGGTGCACTGGCCTTTTTACAAAAATCAAAAGCAAAAAGATCATGCAGGAGATTTGACGTGCACATTGGTGTTCCTCTCGAAACCCAGACCGGTGAAACGCGGGTTGCTGCAACCCCGGAAACCATCAAGAAGCTGATCGGCCAGGGCCATAAGGTCACTGTACAAAGCGGGGCTGGCATTAATGCCAGCGTCGTCGACAGTGCTTATGAAACGGCGGGCGCAACCATTGGCAGTGCCAGCGACGCGTTCGGTGCCGAATTGATTCTCAAGGTGGTCGCGCCCAGCGATAGCGAACTGACGCTGATTAAAAGCGGCACCGTGTTGGTGGGCATGCTCAATCCGTTCAGTAACGAAACCATCACCAGACTGGCCGAACACGGCATCACCGCCTTTGCCCTTGAAGCCGCGCCGCGCACCTCCCGTGCACAAAGCCTGGACGTGTTGTCCTCCCAGGCCAACATCGCGGGCTACAAGGCGGTGCTGTTGGCCGCCCATCACTATCCACGCTTCATGCCGATGCTGATGACCGCCGCAGGTACCGTGAAAGCGGCGCGCGTGCTGATCCTCGGGGCCGGCGTCGCGGGCCTGCAGGCGATCGCCACGGCCAAACGCCTGGGTGCGGTGATCGAAGCCTCCGACGTGCGTCCGGCGGTGAAGGAACAAATCGAATCCCTGGGTGCGAAGTTCGTCGATGTGCCATACGAGACCGATGAGGAACGCGAATGCGCCGTCGGCGTCGGCGGCTACGCGCGCCCCATGCCCAGCAGTTGGATGCAGCGCCAGGCGCTGGCCGTGCACGAGCGCGCCAAACAAGCCGACATCGTCATCACCACCGCACTGATTCCCGGGCGCAAGGCACCAACACTGCTGAGCGCCGAGACCGTCGCGCAGATGAAACCTGGCTCGGTGGTCATCGACCTCGCCGCAGCCCAGGGCGGCAACTGCCCGCTGACCGTCGCTGACCAGGTGGTGGTGGAGAATGGCGTGACCATTTGCGGCCCTACCAACCTGGCCGGAGCCGTCGCGGCCGATGCCTCGGCTCTTTATGCGCGCAACCTGCTGGACTTCCTGAAACTGGTGTTCACCAAGGAAGGGCAGTTTGAAATCAACCTCGAAGACGACATCGTCGCCGCGTGCTTGATGTGCCGCGACGGCCAAGTCATCCGCAAAAACGCCTAAGCAGGGATTCAGACGATGGAAGAGCTTATCTCCCCCGGTATCTACAACCTGATCATCTTCGTGCTGGCGATTTATGTCGGTTACCACGTGGTCTGGAACGTCACCCCCGCGCTGCACACGCCATTGATGGCGGTGACCAACGCGATTTCGGCGATTGTCATCGTTGGCGCCATGCTCGCTGCCGCGCTGACCGTCACGCCGCTGGGCAAGACTATGGGCACGCTGGCCGTAGCCCTGGCCGCAGTAAACGTATTCGGCGGCTTCCTGGTGACTCGCCGCATGCTTGAGATGTTCAAGAAAAAAGCCCCGAAAGCCGTAAAAGAAGAGGCGCCCAAGTAATGAGCATGAACCTTGTCACGACGCTCTACCTGATCGCGTCGATCTGCTTTATCCAGGCCCTCAAAGGCCTGTCGCACCCGACCACGTCCCGGCGCGGCAACCTGTTTGGCATGCTTGGCATGGCATTGGCGGTGCTCACCACCGTCGGCCTGATTTATAAGCTCGGCGCAGAACTTGCCACCGCCGGCATCGGCTATGTGATCGTTGGCCTGCTGATCGGCGGCACCGCCGGCTCGATCATGGCCAAACGCGTAGAAATGACCAAGATGCCAGAGCTGGTGGCCTTCATGCACAGCATGATCGGTCTTGCCGCGGTGTTTATCGCCATCGCGGCGGTGGTCGAGCCGCAATCCCTGGGCATCGTCAAACTGCTGGGAGATCCGATTCCCGCGGGCAACCGCCTGGAGCTGTTCCTCGGTGCCGCCATCGGTGCCATCACCTTCTCCGGCTCGGTCATCGCCTTCGGCAAACTTTCGGGCAAGTACAAGTTCCGCCTGTTCCAGGGCGCACCGGTACAGTTCGGCGGCCAGCACAAGCTGAACCTGGTGCTGGGCCTGGCCACTCTGGGCCTGGGCCTGGTGTTCATGTTCACCGGCAACCTCAGCGCCTTCGCGCTGATGCTGGCGCTGGCGTTCGTGCTCGGCGTGCTGATCATCATCCCGATTGGCGGCGCCGACATGCCGGTGGTGGTCTCGATGCTCAACAGCTATTCGGGCTGGGCGGCGGCCGGTATCGGCTTCTCGTTGAACAACTCGATGCTGATCATCGCCGGCTCCCTGGTGGGCTCGAGCGGCGCGATTCTCTCGTACATCATGTGCAAGGCGATGAACCGCTCCTTCTTTAATGTATTGCTGGGTGGTTTCGGCAATACCGCGGAGGCTGTCGGTCCGGCGGGCTCGAAAGAAGCCCGTCCGGTAAAATCCGGTTCGGCTGACGACGCGACCTTCCTGCTGACCAACGCCGACACCGTGATTATCGTTCCCGGCTACGGCCTGGCGGTTGCACGGGCACAGCACGCGCTGAAAGAGCTGACCGAGAAGCTGACGCATCACGGCGTAACCGTGAAGTACGCGATCCACCCGGTGGCCGGTCGCATGCCTGGGCATATGAACGTGTTGCTGGCCGAGGCAGAAGTGCCTTACGACCAAGTGTTCGAGATGGAGGACATCAACTCCGAGTTCGGCCAAGCCGACGTGGTGCTGGTGCTCGGCGCCAACGACGTGGTCAACCCCGCCGCGAAGAACGATCCAAAGTCGCCGATTGCCGGCATGCCGATCCTCGAAGCGTTCAAGGCCAAGACCATCATCGTCAACAAGCGTTCGATGGCCAGTGGTTATGCCGGCCTGGATAACGAATTGTTCTACCTGGACAAGACCATGATGGTCTTCGGCGACGCCAAGAAAGTCATCGAAGATATGGTCAAGGCCGTCGAATAAACACTGCTCCAGCGCAATACCCCAAACCCCGGCCTGCAGTAGGCTGGGGTTTTTTATTAACGGATAAAACCCGACCAAAGGCTCTAAATCGCTGCCTGGCATTCGACCATGGTAGCGGGACGAAATCTTTTCAAATCACTAGACTGCCCACCTTGCTTCCGTTGCCCGAGATAACCATCCATGTACCGTGATCGTATCCGCTTGCCTTCGCTGTTGAACAAGGTCATGAGCGCCGCCGAGGCTGCCGCCCTGATCGAGGACGGCATGACCGTCGGCATGAGCGGCTTTACCCGCGCCGGTGAAGCCAAGGCCGTGCCCCACGCCCTGGCCGAACGCGCCAAGACCTCGCCGTTGAAAATCACCTTGATGACCGGCGCCAGCCTGGGCAACGACCTGGACAAACAACTCACTGAGGCCGGCGTGCTGTCGCGGCGTATGCCGTTTCAGGTGGACAGCACCTTACGCAAGGCCATCAATGCCGGCGACGTCATGTTCATCGATCAGCACCTGTCGGAAACCGTCGAGCAGTTGCGCAATAATCAGCTCAAGTTGCCGGACATTGCCGTGATCGAGGCCGTGGCCATTACCGAGCAAGGCCATATTGTACCGACCACCTCGGTGGGCAACTCGGCCAGCTTCGCGATTTTCGCCAAGCAGGTGATCGTTGAGATCAATCTGGCGCACAACCCGAACCTGGAAGGCCTGCACGACATTTATATCCCGACCTACCGGCCAACGCGTACGCCGATCCCGCTGGTCAAGGTCGACGATCGTATCGGCAGCACCGCAATCCCGATCCCGCCGGAGAAAATCGTCGCCATCGTCATCACCAATCAGGCCGATTCCGCCTCCACCGTCACCCCACCCGACAGCGATACCCAGTGGATCGCCAATCATTTGATCAACTTCCTCAAGCAGGAAGTTGACGCAGGCCGCATGACCAACAAGCTCGGCCCCCTGCAGGCGGGTATCGGCAATATTGCCAACGCAGTGATGTGCGGCCTGATCGAGTCACCTTTCGAAGACCTGAGCATGTACTCCGAAGTGCTCCAGGACTCGACGTTTGACCTGATCGACGCGGGCAAGCTGAGCTTCGCCTCCGGCAGCTCAATCACCTTGTCGGAACGGCGCAATGCCGACGTATTCGGCAACCTGGAACGCTACAAGGACAAACTCGTGCTGCGCCCACAGGAAATCTCCAACCACCCCGAAGTGGTACGGCGCCTGGGCATCATCGGCATCAACACCGCGCTGGAGTTCGACATCTACGGCAACGTCAACTCCACCCACATTTGCGGTACGCGGATGATGAACGGCATCGGCGGTTCGGGGGATTTCGCTCGGAATGCACACTTGGCGATCTTTGTGACCAAGTCGATTGCCAAGGGCGGGGCGATTTCCAGCGTGGTACCGATGGTCAGCCATGTCGACCACACTGAACATGACGTCGACATCCTGGTGACCGAAGTGGGCCTGGCCGACCTGCGCGGCCTGGCCCCACGGGAGCGGGCACGCGTGATCATCGACAACTGCGTGCACCCGGACTATCGCGACGCGCTGAACGGCTACTTCACAGCAGCCTGCGCAATAGGCGGCCACACGCCACACATCCTGCGCGATGCCCTGAGTTGGCATATCAATCTGGAAGAAACCGGACATATGCTCAAGGCGTAATTGAAACAGAACCCGGCGGATGCCAATACAGTGGTATCCGCCTTGCCACGCCGACTCACCCCATGACAAAAACTGTACTGCTGTACCGGTCATTTCCTACAGAAACACCTTACTCAACCCCGCGAAAACACCTAAAACGCACCATTTAAGTGCCGACAGGTACGGTTTGTCCATTTTAGGACAGTACAGCCGCTATAAACAGTTAACTGGCCCCTCACAATACAGGTGAACTGTATCTAGAGAGTCTTGCGCCGGAGGAGGATCATTGGCATCAGTTAAACCACTACCTAATCCCGCCACAAGCGGAAGGATGTCATCATGGAACGTACACTCAGTTCCGAACTGTTCTTCGAAGAAAAAGCTGTAAACACCCAGGCTTCCCTGCCTCTGCGCGTTCTCGCCAACCTGATGTTGTGGCAGCGCCGCATCTCCAGCCGCCATCAACTGGCTCGTCTGGACTCGCGTCTGCTGGCTGATGCCGGGATTAGCGAAGCTCAACGCTACGAAGAGCTGAGCAAGCCGTTCTGGCGCTGATTTAGCGCTTGCTGGCCCTGACCTGCCGGGTCCAACGCCAGCACCCCGAATTGTTATAGCAAAACCCGCTCCGGGTAACCGGATGCGGGTTTTGTTGTATCTGGGCATTGAAAAAACAAGATGACTCGCGTGGCCAGCTTCTCGACAAGTACAATTTTAAAAAAGACGAATCAAACAAGTACAGTTTCCTTGCGAACTGTTTTCGCTCCAGCTGAGCGCCAAAGAACAACTTCCGACCTTTAGCTACCCGAACCGACAAGTGCCAGCTAATATCCTGTCATCATGTGGCGAACCCTGTAGAACGCGCGTCTGATGCCAATAGCAACAACGTCCCGCTCACAGAGGCGGCTGTGCGCCACCTTCTTCTTCATACTCAGGAGTCATCCCATGTCCCGTCTACGCCTGCTAAGCGCTGCTGCCTTATTGACCCTGGCTGCCAACGCGAGTGCCTCGAGCTTCATCATGACCACCGACTCGATCGTCGGCGCGTTGAAAGCCACATCTGACGCCTCCTCTGATGCCACATCGTCCCTGCGCGACAATAAAGTCGTGCGCGCTGCCCGTGACGACGCTGCCAGCTTCGTTGCCAGCGAAGGCGCGATTCGCGGTGTGAAACTGGAAAGCGCGCTGGCGCAGATCCGCCAACAAGCGCCGCAACTGAACACCGCTACTGACGCTCAGTTGGCCCAGGCAATCCTGGCTATCTGATCGCAGACAGAGAATCGGGGAGCGCCCGCCGCTCCCCGAAGCCTCGGCGCTGGCTCTCGTACGGGCATTGCGCTAGCCTTGGCGCTCGTTTTCAATTGTCGAGTCCCATGGCTTTTTTATACCGTTTGTTGATTGCTCCCGCGTTGTTTGCGGTGTGCTGGCCGGGTTCGGCGCAAGCCTTTGACCTGTCGACCCAAAGCGTCGTAGTCAGCGCTTACGCCACCAGCAAAGTCAGCTCCGCTCCGTTCGACCGTAAACGGATCCTGGCGGCCCAGGATGACGCTGCCGCGTTCATTGCCACTGAAGGTCAATGGCGGGGCGCCCGGCTGGAGTCGGCACTGAATTATTTGCGTGCACGCCAACCAAAACTTAAGTCCAGTGACCTTGAACTGGCCGAAGCAATTCTCGTCCAATAACCATCTTTGTTTTTCGGAGTCATCCCATGCGTAGCCCGCTGATCGCTGCCGCTCTCGGCTTGGTGTTGTTGGCTGATGTCGCCCAGGCGCAAACCCTGGTGGCCACCAGTAACATCATCGTTCGTGCCTTTGGCCGCACCATTGATTTCACTTCAGATACCACCACCTCCATCCGCGACTCCAAAGTCGTGCGTGAAGCCCACGATGACGCGGCCAGCTTCGTCGCCACCGATGGCACCCTTCGCGGCGCTCGCCTGGAAGCTGCTTTCGATACCCTGCGAACTCGCGTGCCAGAAGCCCGCGACGCCAGCGATCAGGTACTTGCAGAAGCCATCCTCGCATTGTGAGGCGTTTCGCTGCCTGGTCACTGGCCGCAAGCGTGCTGCTGTTTGGCGGCACCGCTCAGGCCGAGCTGCAATTGAGGCTCAAGACCGACGGCTTGAGCCGCGCCGAACAACAGGCCAGCCAAACGCTGCTCGATGAAGCCATGCAGGCCCTGCCGCCACGCTTTATTGCGCAACTCGACCGGCGGATTGACGTCAGCTGGAGCGACGATATGCCAGGCAATGCCTATGGACAGGCTTCGCTGGTCTCTGAACTGAACCTCAATCATAAATTGCTGGCCAGCCTGACTGACGGCAGCGCCGCCACCCGCAAAACTCATCGCCCCCACGGCACCGTGCGCCAGGAACTGCTCGCCACCGTGCTGCATGAGCTGACCCATATCTATGACCGTGCGCGCCTGTGGCCAACTGCCGAGCGCTCGCTGATCCGTCGCTGCAGTCGCCAGAACAACGTCACCGGGTTGATTGGCTTGCCCGATCAATGCCGTGGCCAGAACGACCGCCGCTTTACCCTCAGTGATGATCCACGCTTGCTGGACCTGGCCGGCTGGCCGCAGTACGTCGGTCGTCGCGGCGCGCGTGAGCAACACAACCGACAAGCGGCTCGCAGTCCAGACCTTTACGAGATCACCAATCCCAAGGAATTCGTCGCGGTCAACATGGAGTACTTCCTCCTCGACCCAAGCTACGCCTGCCGTCGACCCGCGTTGTATCGGTATTACAAGGAACATTTCGGTTGGGCGCCGCCGGTCAAGGACACCTGCGCGAAAACGTTCGCCTTCCTCAACGCTGGCAACGATTTTGCCAAGACGCCATTGGGCCAGGTCGATCCTGAACGGGTCTACGCCATCGATTACCTGTTGGCCGAAGCCAATCAGAACCTGGTGAGCCGCTGGGGCCACAGCATGCTGCGCCTGGTGATTTGCGCGCCTGGTCGGCCGCGCGGTCCGGATTGCCGCCTGGATCTGGACCAGCACCTGGTGCTGTCCTACCGCGCGTTCGTCGGCGACGTACAGTTGTCGAGTTGGGACGGGCTGGTGGGCAAGTACCCATCGCGGCTGTTCATATTGCCTTTGGCCCAAGTCATCGACGAATACACCAAGACTGAACTGCGCGGCCTGGCATCCGTACCGCTGATCCTCACGCGCCAGGAGATCAATGACACCGTCGAGCATGCTGCCGAAATGCACTGGAGCTACGACGGCAATTACTACTTCCTGTCCAACAACTGTGCAGTGGAAGGCCTGAAACTGTTACGCAGCGGCAGCGCCAATCCGCGCTTGACCGCTCTGGACAACATCACCCCCAACGGTTTGCTGGAGGTCCTCGCGGCCCGGGGCCTGGCCGACACCAGCGTACTCGACGACCGTCGGGAGGCCTTGCGTCTGGGCTACCATTTCGACTCCTTCCGCGAGCGCTACCAGGCGATGTTCGAGGTCTTGAGGAAGCGTTTGCCGATCAAGCAAACCCAGGTCGAAGATTGGCTGGCGTTGAGCGCCGAGCAACGTCGTCCCTGGTTCGCCCAGGCTGATTTGCGCACCAGCGCCGCGTTATTGCTCCTGGAACAGGCCAGCTTTCGCAAACAGCTGATGCTCGCCCAAGACGAGGTCAAGCAACGCTACCTCGGTGCCCGGGAACTGAAGAACGGCGGAATGGACAAGGCAAATGCGACCTTGCAGCAGATCCTCGCCAACAGCGGCTTCCTCAGTCGCCCGGCGGAACTGCTCGACAGCAGCGGTTATGGTTTGCCGCAGCCCAAGGAATGGCAGCGGCTGGAATCGCAAAGCGCTGTGCGCCAGAAACAACTGCAATCGCTGACCGGCGAGCTGGATAAAGAGGTGAGGGCGCTGCTCGAGCCTTCACGCGCGGCCGAGATTGCTGCCTGCGAGGCCAACCTCAAACAAGTCGGCGAACATCTGCGGGCATTGCACAAGGCCGCCGGCGGCCTGCAACTTCCCTGAAAAACGCGCCTGGCAACTTCCTCGCCGGTAGCGTCTTGAATCACGCCTGGCAAGCGTAAGCACCGGGCCCTTCCGTAGCAGCTGTCGAGCCCTGGCGAGGCTGCGTCACACACCGCCAACGCCGCCTCGCCAGGGCTCGACAGCTGCTACCGGTTAACTTATGCAGCGAAAGCTGGCTGAAAGCTTGCGCGATTAGGATCGCCTTCACTACCGGCGACAGACCGGTTGGCCACCCTGAGTGTTTCAGCGCTCTGGGGCCCAATTTACAACAACAATGGTGATTCTGATGTTTGCACGTACCCGCCTGTCTATCTCGACTCCCCCCGTACGCCTCGCGTTTTTCGTTCTGCGCTGACCGTCCCCCGGTTCGCCATTCCCTAGTCGCGCTACGCCTGGAGTATTCCTATGCTGACTTTCCTTGGCTTTGCCATGGTCATCACGTTCATGTTCCTGATCATGACCAAGCGCCTGTCCGCGCTGATTGCCTTGATCATTATCCCAATCCTGTTCGCGCTGTTCGGTGGTTTTGCGCCGAAGATCGGTCCGATGATGCTCGAGGGCATCACCAAGCTGGCGCCGACTGGCGTGATGTTGATGTTCGCCATCTTGTATTTTGCCCTGATGATCGACTCCGGCCTGTTCGACCCGGCCGTGCGCAAGATCCTCAAGCTGGTCAAGGGTGACCCGCTGAAAGTCTCGGTCGGCACCGCTGTGCTGGCGCTGGTGGTGTCGCTGGACGGTGACGGCGCCACCACTTACATGATCTGCGTGGCCGCCATGTTGCCGCTGTACAAACGCATTGGCATGAGCCCACGGATCATGGCCGGCCTGATCATCCTTGCCGGCGGCGTGATGAACATGACCCCGTGGGGCGGTCCAACCGCACGTGCCGCCAGTGCGCTGCACGTGGACCCTTCGGATATTTTCGTACCGATGATCCCCGCCATGCTCGCTGGTGTCCTGGCGATCCTGGTGATTTCCTATATGTACGGCAAACGTGAACGCGCACGTCTGGGCGAATTGCATCTGCTGGGTGATGAGGTCGACCACAACGAAATCAGCGTCTCGCAATTTCCGGATGCTCGTCGCCCGAAACTGATCTGGTTCAACGGCTTCCTGACTCTGGCCCTGATGTGCACCCTGATTGCCGGCCTGCTGCCGTTGCCGGTGCTGTTCATGGTGGCGTTCAGTA
This sequence comes from Pseudomonas mucidolens, assembly GCF_900106045.1. NCBI lineage: Bacteria > Pseudomonadati > Pseudomonadota > Gammaproteobacteria > Pseudomonadales > Pseudomonadaceae > Pseudomonas > Pseudomonas mucidolens. The sequence goes on from NZ_LT629802.1 coordinate 4,852,838, forward strand.
TCGCGATGATCGTGAACTACCCGTGCTTGCAACAACAGAAAGACCGCGTCGCCGCCCACGCTGGCAGCGTGCTGGCCGTGGTTGGCCTGATTTTCGCCGCCGGTATTTTCACCGGCATCCTGTCAGGTACCGGCATGGTCGATGCCATGTCCAAGAGCCTGCTGGCGGTCATCCCTGAAGCCTTGGGCCCGTACCTGGCGGTGATCACCGCGCTGGTAAGCATGCCGTTCACCTTCTTCATGTCCAACGATGCGTTCTACTACGGCGTACTGCCGGTACTGGCCGAAGCCGCCAGCCACTACGGCATTACCGCCGTGGAAATGGCCCGCGCCTCGATCGTCGGTCAACCCGTGCATTTGCTCAGCCCGCTGGTACCCTCGACTTACTTGCTGGTGGCCCTGGCCGGTATCGAATTCGGCGATCACCAACGCTTCACTCTGAAGTGGGCAGTGCTGGTATGCCTGTGCATAATGGTCGCCGCCTTGCTGATGGGGATTTTTCCGCTGTTCAGCGCTCTATAATCGTAACAACCCACTGCGCCGGCCTGACTGCCGGTGCGGTCTAACACTCGCTCAAAGGAATACACATGGAATGGCTGACCAATCCGGAAATCTGGATTGCCTTCTTCACCCTGACGGCCCTTGAGATCGTTCTGGGCATCGATAACATCATCATGATTTCGATCCTGGTCAGCCGCATGCCCAAGCATATGCAGGCGCGTACCCGGATTTTCGGCCTGGCCCTGGCCATGATCACGCGGATCCTGTTGCTGCTGTCGATCACCTGGGTCATGCAACTGACCGCAGACTTGTTCACCGTCGCCGGCCAAGGCATTTCCGGACGCGATCTGATCCTGTTCTTCGGCGGCCTGTTCCTGCTGTGGAAAAGCTCCCAGGAGATGTACCACGCCCTGGAAGGTGAAGACGAAACCCATGATGAGCCGACTGGCAAGGGTGGCAAGTTCATCTACACCATCATCCAGATCGCGATCATCGACATCGTGTTCTCCCTGGACTCGGTCATCACTGCCGTAGGTATGGTTTCCCACGTACCGGTCATGGTCGCCGCCATCGTCGTCGCCGTGCTGGTGATGATGCTCGCCGCGGGCACTATCAGCGAGTTCATCGACAAGCACCCGTCGCTGAAAATGCTCGCACTGTCGTTCCTGCTGGTCGTAGGTACGGTGCTGATCGCCGAATCCTTCGATGTTCACGTGCCAAAAGGCTACGTCTACTTCGCCATGGCGTTCTCGCTGGCGGTAGAGGCCATCAATATCAAGATGCGCACTGCCATCGCGAAGAAGAAAAAACAGCAAGATCCAGTGAAGCTGCGCAAGGACTTCCCGGGCCAATAACCCCGCAGTCCCGCTAGGAGCGAGGGCGACGCCTGATTCGCGCTCGTGCAGGACCTCAACGATGACGTGTGCTGTCTGATTCAACGCGTCGTCCTTGAGGTCTTCGCGAGTAAGCTCGCGCCTACACACGGCTCGGCTCAGGTGCACCTGTAGGAGCAAGCTTGCTCGCGAAGGTCGTTAACGATGACACGGGAAATCTGACACCCCGCGGCGTCTTCAGGTTTTTCGCGAGCAAGCTCGCTCCTACAGGGGTTTCTAGGGTCTGTAAAAATCCAGTTTGATGACCGTTTTGTTTCAAGCTATGCGATGCTGGCGCAAAGCCCATTCGCCAACTACAGCTTAAATACAAGACGTAGAGCGGCACGCGGTAACATTTCGTTGCTCCAGTGGAGCACACCACACAGGGGGGCCGAGCATGCTGACCCTGCTCAATCTGCTTTCCGCCGTGACCCTGTTGATCTGGGGCACGCACATCGTCCGAACCGGTATCCTGCGGATTTACGGTTCCAATCTGCGCCAAGTCATCGGACAGAACATGGCCAAGCGCTGGCTGGCGTTCATTGCCGGGATTCTGGTCACCTCCATGGTGCAGAGCAGTAACGCCACGGCCATGCTGGTGACTTCGTTTGTCGGCCAAGGCCTGATGGGACTGACGCCCGCCCTGGCAACCATGCTTGGCGCCGACGTCGGTACGGCGCTGATGGCGCGGGTACTGACCTTTGACCTGTCCTGGCTATCACCGCTACTGATCTTTCTCGGCGTGATCTTCTTCCTGTCCCGCAAACAAACGCGCGCCGGACAAATGGGCCGGGTCGGCATCGGTTTGGGTCTGATCATTCTCGCGCTGCAACTGATCGTCGAAGCGGCGGGGCCGATTACCCACGCCCAAGGTGTCAAAGTCGTGTTCGCCTCGTTGACCGGCGATATTCTGCTGGATGCGTTGATCGGCGCCTTGTTCGCCATGATTTCCTACTCCAGTCTGGCCGCTGTCCTGCTGACCGCGACCCTGGCGGGCGCCGGCGTGATTGGCCTGCACGTGGCCATCGGGCTGGTGATCGGGGCCAACATCGGCAGCGGAGTGCTGGCGTTCCTCAGCACCAATATGCAAAACGCCGCCGGGCGCCAGGTCGCCCTGGGCAGCTTGCTGTACAAGCTGATCGGTTTGCTGCTGATCATCCCGGTCCTTGATCCGCTGGTGTTGTGGCTGGACGCCCTGGACTACAGCGCCCAAGGCATGGTCATCACCTTTCACCTGCTCTACAACGTAATCCGTTGCTTGATCCTGCTGCCCACCATCGGCCCCATGGCGCGCCTGTGTGCCTGGCTGCTGCCGGAACGACCTGAAGCCAATGGCCTGGCCAGACCTCGTCATCTCGACGCGACGGCGCTGACCACTCCCAGCCTGGCCTTGGCCAACGCGGTCCGGGAAACTCTGCGCCTGGGGGACTTGATCGACACCATGCTGACCTCAATGCTGGAGGTGCTGCGCGGCAAACAAACCGCCATCAACCAGGAGATGCGCAGCCTCAGCGATGACGTCGAAGCGCTTTACAGCGCGATCAAACTCTATCTGGCGCAAATGCCCCGCGAAGACCTCAGCGAGCAAGACAGCCGGCGCTGGGCCGAGATCATCGAGCTGTCGATCAACCTCAAGCTGGCCGGCGATTTGATCGAACGCATGTTGCGTAAGGTCCAGCAGCAGAAAACCTCACAGCGCCGCTCGTTTTCCGATGTCGGCCTGGAAGAACTGGCAGGCTTGCACAGCCAGTTGATCGCCAATCTGCGCCTGGGCCTGACGGTGTTCCTCAGCGCCGACCCGGAAAGTGCCCGGCAATTGTTACGCGAGAAGCGTCGTTTCCGCGCCCAGGAAAGACGCCTGGCCCACGCCCACGTCAGCCGCCTGCAACGCAAAATCGTGCAAAGCCTCGAGACCAGCTCCCTGCACCTGGAGCTGATTGCCGACATGAAACGCCTGAACTCGCTGTTCTGCAGCAGTGCCTATGTGGTGCTGGAAACCTCCGAAACCGGCGCGCTGGCCGTGGACAATATCATCGACATCACGCATTCGCCCTGAACGTACAGCGGCGCGTGAAGTCAGTTAACAATCGACCTCACTCGCCAGGAAGCCAGTTATGCGTCGCCTGTTATTCGCCTGCCTGCTCTTCGGCTCGGCACATGCCTTTGCCTTTGATCGCTTGCAAGTCGAAGGTTATATGTTGCCCAACGGTCTGCAACTGTTGCTCAAACCCGGTGCCGAGCGCGGTCACGTCGCCATCCGCCTGGTGGTCGGCGTTGGCCTGGATGACTTCAGTTGTGAACACAAGGAGCTGCCCCACCTGTTGGAACACCTGCTGTTCAGCGGTATCGACGGCGGCGGCGAGGGTGATCTGGAAGAGCAGATGCAAGCCTTGGGGGGTGAATGGAACGCCTACACCAGTAACGCCGACACCACCTTTGTCATCGAAGCGCCGGCCCACAACCAGCGCAAGGTGCTGGACCTGTTGCTGGCAATCCTGACCCGTACCGAGCTGAGTGACGCGGCCATCCACACCGCCAAACAGGTGGTGGAGCGCGAAGACGGCGGCCATTACTCACACTTGCAGCGCTTGCTGGATCGTCAGGACCTGGGCCGCGGCGCCAGTAACCAATTGGCGGTGGAATTGGGCCTCAAGTGTGCCGAGCGGGCAGAGGTCAGCCACTTGACCCGTGCCCAACTGGAGAAGGTGCGCCAGGACTGGTACGCGCCGAACAACATGACCCTGATCATCGTCGGCGATCTCGACAAGCTGCTGCCCGCCTATCTGGAGCGAACCTATGGCCAGCTGGAGCCGGTAGAGCCCAGCGAACATCGCCTTCTTCCGCAAATCGAGCACGCCGCAGCCATCCGTCGCGACCTGATCCGTGGCTGGGTCGGCGATAGCGCCACACTGCACTGGCTGTTCCCCGAACCGGTACTGGACGATCAGCACGACGCGACTTACGACCTGCTCAAGGACTATCTGGATTGGACCTTGTATCGTCATCTTCGCCTGCAGCACGGCCTGTCCTACGGACCCGGCAGCGAACGCGAGGTGCGCGGCGGCGTCGGCTTCATGAGCCTCAGGGCCGACCTTCAGCGCGACGACCTGCCCGAGGCCGAACGTGTCCTGGAAGCCCTCAAGGCCCGGTTGCTCAGGGAGGGCCTCGATCCGGCGACTTTCATCCGCCTGCAACAGGCCGCCATCGCCCGACAGGCCTGGGCTGTGCAAGGTAACAGCGCCCTGGCCGATTATTATTGGAGCGCGGCCGGCGACTACCACGAAGGTCGCTTCAGTGACCCGGCCAAGCGCATTAAAGCTGTCAGCCTGGAACAAACCAATCAGGCCATGCGCCAACTCTTCAATCAGCCCGGCTACTGGCGCATCGAAAAGCCGCTGTTCAGCTATGACGCCCTGGGTTGGATGGCCGCGGGGGTGCTGGGGTTGATAGCCATTGTGGTGTCTGGCGTGCGTCGTTATCGCAAAGCAGTTGCGCGATGACACCCCAATGCAACGGCTAAGACGTTATTCTGTCTGGGCTTTTTTCTATCAAGACTGTGAACCGCCGAATGCCTAACCTGACCCATTACATCCAGCGCCTCCTCGAATTGATCAAGCGCTATCCCGGGGTGATCGCACTCGGCGGTTTTATCTCGGGGGTGGGCAGTTTCATCCTCGTCGATCGCCAACAAGGCATGGCCAGTTGGATCGCCATCATCATGCTGGTGAGCTGGTTATGGCTGATGCTGGAAAACAGCTTCACCCAGTTGTTCAGAAAGGTCTTCAATCGAGAAATTCCCGAGCCGCTGCTGCGCTACGCCACGCAGATGATTCACCAGGAAAGCCTGTTTTTTGTCCTGCCATTCTTTTTCGTCACCACGACCTGGAACAGCAGCCAGTCGATTTTCACCGGGTTGTTGGGCGCCGCCGCGCTGGTATCGATCATCGATCCGCTGTACTACAAATGGCTGTCCCCCAAGCGCTCGCTGTTTTTAGCGTTGCACACTCTGACACTGTTTGCCGCTTTGCTCACCGCATTACCGATCATCCTGCACCTGACCACCGCCGAGAGTTACAAATTGGCCCTCGGCGTGGCGATGCTGTTGTCGATCCCCAGCCTCGCGGTGAGCCTGCCGCTGCGCAGCGTGCGCGGGTGGCTGATGCTGTTGGGCGTCACCGCGGCCATCGGCTGCGCCGGCTGGTTCCTGCGCAGTTGGGTACCACCGGCCACGCTGTGGATGAGCGAGGTCGCGATCAGCACGCAACTGCAGGATCGCACTCCGGGAGATGACCTCAAGGAAGTCAGCGCCAGCCAACTGCGCAGCAGCGGACTGTATGCCTACACCGCGATCAACGCGCCGCGCGGGCTGGACGAGCGCATTTACCATGTCTGGCAGTTCAACGGTAAAGAAGTCGATCGCATTGCCCTGGATATCCACGGCGGCCGAAAGGAAGGCTATCGGGCCTGGACCCATAAGCAGAACTTCCCGCCAGATGCCGTGGGGCGCTGGCAAGTGCGAGTGTTGACCGAGGACGGGCAAGTGATCGGCGTGTTGCGATTTAAAGTCACTGACACAGCACAAACGTACACGCCAAAGTAAGCTGGATCGTGCTATTACCTAGGCTTTGGGAAATAGCCAAACAAGCTCGGAGCTTATGACCAGTAGCACAACGCCCGGCGACGCTCATCTGGATGCGTCCACCCAGCCTCCCCGACTCAGGGTTACCGGGGACTGGACGCTGCTGCACTACACGGCACTGAAAAAGCGCTCGGAAAAGCTCGACGGCCAATACGACGTCAGCACGCGCATTGACTTGAACGGCCTGGGCGCCCTCGACACCGCCGGAGCCTCGCTGCTGGTTGAGCTGCTGGGGCCCGAGCGCATCGAGCACTGCACCGAGCAGTCCGACTGCAGCCTGTCCGGCGCCGATCGTGCGCTGCTCAAAACCGTCTACCGCTCGCTGAATGATTTCTGTGTGCCGGTCAAACAACCGCAGGAAAGCGCCGGCATCCAGTTACTGGCGCGCATCGGCAGTGCGGTGGATACCGTCTGGCAAGACGCCCTGAAGTTGCTGGGTTTTATCGGCCTGATCCTTGAAACCTTTGCCCGTGGCCTGTTTCACCCCAAGCGCTGGCGCCTGACACCCGTGGTTGCGCACATCGAACAGACCGGGCTCGACGCGGCGCCCATCGTCGCCTTGCTGACCTTTCTCGTAGGTGCGGTGGTGGCTTTTCTGGGGGCGACCGTGCTGGAAAGTTTTGGCGCGAGTATTTTCACCGTGGACCTGGTGGCGTTTTCCTTCCTACGTGAATTCGGGGTATTGCTCACCGCGATCCTGATGGCCGGCCGTACCGCCAGCGCCTTCACCGCGCAAATCGGCTCGATGAAAGCCAATGAAGAAATCGACGCCCTCCGCACCCTGGGCCTCGACCCCATGGAGTTGCTGGTGCTGCCCAGAGTCCTGGCGCTGCTGGTAGCGTTGCCGATGCTGACTTTTCTGGCGATGCTTTCAGGGATCATCGGCGGCGGCGTGGTGTGTGCGGTGGCGCTGGATATCTCGCCGGCCATGTTCCTCTCGCTGCTGCAATCGGACATCGGCGTCCAGCATTTCCTGGTGGGCATGGTGAAAGCCCCGATCTTCGCTTTCCTGATCGCCGCCATTGGTTGCCTGGAAGGCTTCAAGGTCAGCGGCAGCGCCGAATCCGTCGGCGCTCACACTACCTCCAGCGTGGTCCAATCAATTTTCGTGGTGATCGTGCTCGACGCGGTGGCCGCGCTGTTTTTCATGGAGATGGGCTGGTGAGTCGTGTCCCGCGAGCGCCCGCTGAGGCGGTGATCGAAGTCCGTGGACTGGGCAACCGTTTCGGTCCCCAGAGCGTGCATGAAAACCTCGACCTGGATGTGTACAAAGGCGAGATTCTGGCCGTGGTCGGAGGCTCGGGCAGCGGTAAATCGGTGTTGCTGCGCAGCATCATTGGCCTGCGTCAGCCCAGCGAAGGTCAGGTCCGGGTGTTTGGCCAGGACCTGCCCAGCCTGCCGGAACACCAACGGTCGCTGGTGGAGCGCCGTTTCGGTGTGCTGTTTCAGAAGGGCGCACTGTTTTCCTCGCTGACGGTGACGGAAAACGTCGCCTTGCCCCTGATTGAACATGCCGGTCTCAGCCGTCCCGACGCCGAACATCTGGCGGCGGTAAAGCTGGCGCTCGCCGGACTGCCCTTGTCGGCCGCCGACAAATACCCGTCTTCGCTGTCTGGCGGGATGATCAAGCGGGCGGCACTGGCAAGAGCCCTGGCGCTGGACCCGGACATTCTGTTCCTCGATGAGCCCACTGCCGGCCTCGACCCCATTGGAGCTGCCGCTTTCGATCAGTTGATCCTGACCCTGCGCGATGCCTTGGGCCTGAGTGTGTTTCTGGTCACCCACGACCTCGATACGCTCTACACCATCACCGACCGCGTGGCGGTGTTGGCGCAAAAAAAGGTGCTGGTGGCGGATACCATCGATGTTGTCTCGGAAACCGACGACGCCTGGATTCACGAGTACTTTCATGGCCCACGGGGCCGCGCGGCACTGGATGCCGCTCAACAGCTCAACGAGGTATGACATGGAAACCCGAGCCCATCATGTGATGATCGGCCTGTTCAGCGTGATTGTCGTGGTCGGCGCCTTGCTATTCGGCCTGTGGCTGGCCAAATCCAGCGTCGACAGCGCCTTCCAGGATTACGAAGTGATCTTCAACGAGGCGGTCAGCGGTCTGTCCCAAGGCAGCGCGGTGCAATACAGCGGGATCAAGGTCGGTGATGTCACCAGCTTGCGCCTGGACCCCAAGGATCCACGCCGTGTCCTCGCGCGTATTCGCCTGGCCGGCCAGACACCGATCAAGGAAGACACCCAGGCCAAGCTGGCATTGACCGGCATCACTGGCACCTCGATCATCCAGCTCAGTGGCGGCACCCCACAGAGCCCCGAGCTCAGGGGCAAGAACGGCAACCTGCCGCAGATTACCGCTTCGCCATCGCCCATTGCCCGCCTGCTGAACAACAGCAATGACCTGATGACCAGCATCAACCTGCTGCTGCACAATGCCAACCGCGTTTTTTCCACGGACAATGTCGATCGCTTCAGCAGCACCCTGGCACATCTGGAGCAAACCACCGGCGCCATCGCCGAACAACGCGGCGATATCAAACAGGTCTTGCAGCAACTGGCGCACGTCAGCCAACAGGCCGGCGCCACCCTGGAACAGACCAGCGCATTGATGCGTAACGCCAACGGCTTGCTCAACGACCAAGGCAAGCAAATGTTTGGCAGTGCCGAAGGCGTGATGCGCTCCCTGGAGCAAAGCACCGTGACCATCAACACCTTGCTCAATGACAACAAGGACTCCCTCAACAGCGGTATGCAGGGGCTGAATGAACTGGCCCCGGCCGTGCGCGAACTGCGCGATACCCTGAGCGCGTTGCGGGCGATTGCCCGCCGCCTGGAAGCCAACCCCAGCGGCTACCTGCTGGGCAGCGAGAAAAACAAGGAGTTCACGCCATGAAGCGTGCTTACCTACTGATCGCCCCGCTCGCCTTGGCCGTGCTCAGCGCTTGTTCGATTTTGCCCAAGGCTGATCCGTCGGATGTCTATCGACTGCCTTCGTCCCAGGCATCCGGCCAAGGCAGCCCCGTCGCCTGGTCATTGCGCCTGGCCAAGCCACAGACCAGCGAATTCCTCGATAGCCCGCGCATTGCCGTGGTACCACAGGGTAATTTGATCAGCAGTTACGCTCAGTCACGCTGGAGCGATCCCGCCCCCGTGCTGTTACGCAATCGCCTGCTCGATGGCTTCCAGCGCGACGGGCGGGTCACCCTACTCAGTACCGACGACACCAACTTGCAAGCGGATTTCGAGCTGGGCGGGCAGTTGCAGGCCTTTCAAAGCGAGTATCGGGGCAGCGCGGTGGAAGTGGTGATTCGACTGGATGCGCGGTTGGTACGCAGCAGTGATCAACGGATCATCGCCGCCAAGCGGTTCGAGGTGCATCAACCTATAAATGATACCCAGGTACCAGCGGTGGTGGCTGGGTTTGGGCTGGCTGGGGATGCCTTGAATAAGCAGGTGGTGGAGTGGGCTGTGCAGCAGGGCAATACCGCACCGAAACGCTGATAGCCAAACCCTTGTAGGAGCGAGCTTGCTCGCGAAAAACCTAAACGATAACGCGGCGCCCTTGAGGTCTTCGCGAGCAAGCTCGCTCCTACAGGATTAGCGGTCCAAGCCTCAGCCAAAGAACCAGTAGCAGACCGCAATCGCCGCCACGACACCGGCAAACTCCGCCAGCAACGCACAGCCCACCGCATGCCGCGCACGCTGAATACCCACCGAGCCAAAGTACACCGCCAGCACATAAAAAGTAGTCTCGGTACTGCCCTGAATCGTCGCCGCCACCAACGCCGGGAAACTGTCCACACCTTGGCTCTGCATGGTCTCGATCAGCATGGCCCGCGCCGCGCTGCCGGAAAATGGCTTGACCATCGCCGTGGGTAAGGCATCTACAAAACGCGTATCCAGGCCCGTCCAGGCCACCAGATGGCGAATACCTTCCAGACCGAATTCCAGTGCCCCGGACGCACGTAACACGCCGACCGCGCAGAGCATTGCTACCAGATAAGGCAGCAGATTCTTCGCAACGTCGAACCCTTCTTTCGCGCCCTCGACAAATGTTTCGTAGACCTTGACCTTGCGCAGCGCGCCAATCAGCAAAAACAACATGATCAGGCCAAACAGCGTCAGGTTGCCCAGGATCGACGACAGCCCGGCCAGCGCCGTGGCAGACAAGGTAGCCAGCAATGCCATGAACCCGCCCAACACCAGCGCACCTGGAACCAGATAGGCCAGCACCACCGGGTCCCATAAACGCAGGCGCTGCATCAGCGCCACCGATAACAGGCCTACCAGGGTCGAGGCGCTGGTTGCCAGCAGGATCGGTAGGAACACCAGCGTCGGGTCGGGCGCGCCTTGCTGGGCGCGGTACATGAAGATTGTTACCGGCAATAGCGTCAGGGAGGACGCGTTGAGTACCAAGAACAGGATCTGTGCGTTGGTCGCGGTGTTGGGAATGGGGTTGAGTTCTTGCAGCGCCTTCATGGCTTTGAGGCCGATAGGCGTTGCCGCGTTATCCAGCCCCAGGCCGTTGGCGGCGAAATTGAGGGTGATCAAGCCAATGGCGGGGTGACCGGCCGGCACTTCCGGCATCAGTCGCAGGAACAACGGACCGAGGGCCTTGGCCAGCCATTCGACGATCCCGGCCTTTTCGGCAATGCGCAAGAAGCCCAGCCACAGGGTCAAGGTACCAAACAGCAGCACCATCACTTCCACCGACAACTTGGCCATGGCGAAAATGCTTTCCACCATTGCCGCAAAAATCCCGGCGTTGCCTCCCACCAGCCATTGCACCAGTGCTGACACCATTGCCACGACGAAGAAGCCAAGCCACAGGCCATTGAGCATCAGTTACACCCCTCGAAATATGTGGCGAATGATAACGGGGCTGACACAAACGACAAACCCCGGATTTACCGGGGTTTGTTCACATCAGGCGATGATCAGCCTTGGAGGGTATCGCCAGCCGGCAGCACTTGCTTGGTACGCCAGTGTGGCAGGGAGTTCCAGTAGCGTTCGCCCTTGGCATCGTCGTACATGCCTTCCCAACGCGAGATAACCAGCACGGCCAGCGCATTGCCGATCACGTTCAGCGCGGTACGGGCCATGTCCATGACGCGGTCGACACCGGCGATAAATGCCAGGCCTTCCAGCGGAATACCCACACTGCCCAGGGTCGCGAGCAGTACCACGAAGGAGACGCCCGGCACGCCTGCGATACCTTTGGAGGTGACCATCAGGGTCAGCACCAGCATCAACTGCTGGCCAATCGACAGGTCGATGCCATACAGCTGGGCGATAAAGATCGCCGCAATACTCTGGTACAGAGTCGAACCGTCGAGATTGAATGAATAGCCGGTCGGCACCACGAAACTGCAGATTGCCTTCGGCGCACCGTAGGCCTCCATTTTCTCGATCACACGCGGCAGCACCGTCTCGGAGCTGGCGGTGGAATAGGCCAGCACCAACTCATCCTTGAAGATGCGCATCAGTTTGATCACCGAGAAGCCGAACAGGCGGGCGATCAGGCCGAGAATCACAAACGCAAAGAACAGGATGGCGACGTACACCAGAATCACCAGCTTGGCCAGCGGCAGCAACGAGGCAAAACCAAAGTTGGCGACCGTCACCGCGATCAGCGCGAATACGCCGATAGGGGCGTATTTCATGATCATGTGGGTGACTTTGAACATGCTCTCGGACACGCCCTGGAACATGGTCACCAAGGGTTCACGCAGTTCAGGCTTGAGGCTCGACAAGCCCAGGCCGAACAATACGGAGAAGAAGATGATCGGCAGCATTTCGCCGCGGGCCACGGCAGCAAAGATGTTCGAGGGGATCAGGTTGAGGATGGTCTCGATGAACGCATGCTCATGCTGCACTTCGGCGGCCGTCGCCTGGTACTTGGAGATGTCGACGGTACCTAGGGTACTCATGTCGATGCCGGCACCTGGGTGGAACAGGTTGGCCAGCAACAAGCCGACAACAATCGCAATGGTGGTGACCACTTCGAAGTAAACAATGGTTTTTACGCCGATCCGGCCGAGCTTTTTCGCATCACCTACACCGGCGATTCCGACAATCAGCGACGAAATCACAATCGGGATCACGATCATCTTGATCAGGCGGATAAAGATATCGCCGGCCGGTTGCAACACGTTACTGATCCACCAGGCTTTTTCGGCACTGAAGTGGTTGAGTACAGCACCGATTGCAATCCCCAATACCAGACCGATGAGGATCTGCCAGGCGAGGCTTAGTTTTGCCTTCTTCATGTCATTACCCTTGTTTCAAGTGGACTCAGGCAGATGCGTCAGCTGGAACGCCCGGAAGCGAAAAAGTGTGTGCATCAGCCTCCGTAGAAGGTCACCGCAAGATGGCCGATATGGCTTACTGGCAAGCGAAAAAAGGCGCAACTATTGCGATGCGGGGGAGCGCCGTCTAATGCCGTAAACGCCTACCCCATGCCGAATCGGCATGGATTTTTTCAGACAAAACTGTCTGCTCGGTCAGTTCAAATGCGACATTCTGTCAGGCATACATGCCGTGAACCTGCCATTTCAGGCTCGCTCAGGGTTTTTCGGAATTTTCTGCCATGTAGGAAAAACTCTCGAAAATTCCTAGGCATACCTCGAAAAATAGTTCGAGGTAGGCGGAAATTTTCTCGATAGATGGTCACGCAGAAACACCGCGAAACGGTTGGAGTACAGAAATTTGGAAGTTTTCAGCTATGGCCGGCATCAGGCAGAAACCCAACACAGCAAGTACGCCGCACGTTCGACAAGTCATTTCGACCCGCGAACGTGCGGCGCAGCTTACTCTCCTGACCCGGCCCTCGCGCAGGCACTCCCTGTCCCCGTAGGTCACGCCAATCTACCTTGATCAGAGCAACCCGGCCCCCTGGTCATGCACCACGGTTATGCCGTGGCACAAACGCACGGCGGTAACCGACCGCTGTGCGTAGGCATCAGGTCCGTCAAACGAGCCTAATACCAGTTCGGATCTTTTTTCAGTTGTTCACGCAGCAACGCCTGCATGCCTTCGTCTGGCTTACCGATAAAACGGTAAGTCGCATGCCGGGTCGGCGACTTGTCAGTCGGCAGACCGGCCGGGACTTCCACCAACATGGCGTAGGCATCTTCCTTGTCGTAGCTGAAAGCAACGATCAAGCGTTTGTTCAGGCAGGTGTCTGCGGTTTCACAGAGCGGCCCGACCAAATATTTGTCGCCATCCTCTTCCACGGCATTCATTTGCTCAGCACTACCGGAGAGGTTCATCACCCATTCCGGCAAGCGCTCTTCCTTCTCCACCACGTCCTTCCAGGTCTCGCGGTATTGCTCATCGGAGCTGAGCAGCTCGGTGGCCCGGGACTGACCATCATTGGCGGCCATCGCCAAGCCACTGCCGCCCAACAACAGGGCAGCAGCAACGGCTTTCAGAGAAAAGTCGAACATGTCAGCCTCGACCGCGACGACCAAAGAAGAAAGACACGATGAACATCACCAGGAATACGACAAAGAGAATCTTGGCGATACCCGTGGCGGTGCCCGCGATACCACCGAAGCCCAAGACAGCAGCCACAATGGCAATGATCAGGAATGTGATTGCCCAACTCAACATGGTGATTCTCCTTACGCTTCTACTTATGAATGACAGCTGCGCAGATCCTGTCGCCCGCTACGAGCGCCAGGGTGATGCCTAGAACACCCAACGTTCTTGGTAAGGCTGATCGTGCAGGGCAATGTCCTGTTCAACCACCATCATTCGCGGGGGCGTCACGTCAGCATCGTAGCTGCCAACGGGACGAAAATGGCTCTGGGTCATGACCGGATGCTCGACTTGCGGGATGTGCTGACTCTGCTCCCAACGCTGCAACTGTTGGCCACCGATCAATGTCACCATCAAGGCCAGGCTTGCAAAGAGACCTTGCTGCAGACGCAGTGGCGATACACGCAGTTGGTTGAGGCGTTGGCGAGTCATCCTGAATCTCTCCCGCATTCTGATTATCGGTCAATGACACTTGTATGAGAGATAGTGCAGAGCGCGTGCCAGTTTCTATAGAGAGAAAACATCATAAAAATCAGCAGGTTATGATATTCGAGTATTTTGTCGCGCCAGCATCCTGCACGATGCGCCTATCCTTGCCGTGCGAAATGCACGATGACCAGTGGTCGGGCAAAGGGATAAGACGCAGATATCTGACTGCCAGAGAATGACAGGAGGTGGGAAAGCGCACTGACTCGAGCCCCGGCAGCCTAAGCGCAGATAGTTGCGCGGTACCGCTTTGCATCAATCAGAATAAACCATGCAACTTGCCCGATTATTCCGGGACTAACCAAGATCATTCATTTTTAAGGAGCGCGGGACAAATGGAATCAGCCAAGGAACTACAAGGCCGCATTCTTTTAGTCGACGACGAATCGGCGATCCTTCGCACTTTCCGCTACTGCCTGGAAGATGAAGGCTACACCGTAGCCACTGCCAACAGTGCCGCCCAGGCTGACGCGCTGTTGCAACGCCAAGTGTTCGACCTGTGCTTCCTGGATCTGCGCCTGGGCGAAGACAACGGCCTGGATGTGCTGGCACAAATGCGCATCCAGGCGCCGTGGATGCGCGTGGTGATTGTCACCGCGCACTCGGCAGTGGATACGGCCGTGGACGCGATACAGGCCGGCGCCGCCGATTACCTGGTCAAGCCGTGCAGCCCGGACCAGTTGCGCCTGGCGACCGCCAAGCAATTGGAAGTGCGCCAACTCTCGGCACGTCTCGAAGTGCTCGAAGGCGCCGTGCGTCAATCCAAGGACGGCCTTGATTCTCACAGCCCGGCAATGATGGTGGTACTGGAGACGGCCCGCCAGGTGGCAAGCACCGATGCCAATATTCTGATCCTCGGCGAGTCCGGCACCGGTAAGGGTGAACTGGCCCGAGCGATTCATGGCTGGAGCAAAAGGGCGAAGAAATCCTGCGTCACCATCAATTGCCCGTCACTGACCGCAGAGCTGATGGAAAGCGAACTATTCGGCCACAGCCGCGGCGCCTTCACTGGGGCCAGCGAAAGCACCTTGGGCCGCGTCAACCAAGCGGATGGCGGTACGCTGTTTCTCGACGAAATCGGCGATTTCCCTCTGACCCTGCAACCCAAGTTGCTGCGTTTTATTCAGGACAAGGAATATGAACGAGTCGGTGATCCGGTCACGCGCCGCGCCGATGTACGCATCCTGGCAGCCACCAACCTGAATCTGGAAGACATGGTCCGCGACGGACGCTTTCGCGAAGACTTGCTGTATCGCCTCAATGTCATCACCTTGCACTTGCCGCCTTTGCGCGAGCGCAGCGAAGACATTCTCACGCTGGCCGACCGCTTCCTGGCGCGCTTCGTCAAAGAGTATGCGCGGCCGGCGCGAGGCTTCAGCGATGAGGCACGAGAGGCGCTGCTCAACTATCGGTGGCCGGGTAATATCCGCGAGCTGCGCAATGTGGTGGAGCGCGCCAGCATCATCTGCGCTCAGGAAAAGGTCGAAATCAGCCACTTGGGGATGGCCGAGCAATCCACCAACAACTCACCACGCATCGGGGCGGCCTTAAGCCTGGATGAGCTGGAGAAAGCGCATATCGGCGCGGTTCTCGCCACCAGCGACACCCTTGATCAGGCGGCCAGAACCCTCGGCATTGACGCGTCGACGCTGTATCGCAAACGTAAACAATACAACCTGTGAGCAGCACCTTATGAAGCTGGCGATGAAACTGCGCACTCGGTTGTTCCTGAGTATTTCAGCGCTGATCACCGTGGCCCTGCTCGGCTTACTGCTGGGCCTGGTCAGCGTCATGCAAATGGCCCATAGCCAGGAATCATTGATCCGCAACAACTTCATCACCCTCGACCTGGGACTCAAGTTGCGCCAGTCCCTAGGCGACCAACTGATGCTGATGCTCAAGGAGAAACCAGACCCGGCCAAGCTGCAAGCCGCCCGACAGTACTACCTCACGGTGTTGGACCAAGGCGTCGAGCATGAGAAAAAAGACACCAGCAACCGTGGTTTCACCCAAGCCAAAGTCAACTATCTGAGGTTTTGGCAAGCGTTCGAAGAAAGTAAAAGCACGCAACCAAACCTGCGCAATGACGAGAAACTGACGGTCAGTTTCAACGTATTGCGCAATGGTTTGATCGGCGAACACAAAAGAGCGCTGGAAAATATCAACGCCACCGAGCGCCGGTCCCGGGAGCGTGCGCTGTGGGTTGCCGCTCTGTTGGGGCTGGTAGGGCTGGCAGTACTGATCATCGGCTTTATCACCGCCCATGGCATCGCCCAGCGTTTTGGCGGACCAATCGAGGCACTGGCCAAGGCCGCCGACAAAATCGGCCAAGGCAATTTTGAGGTGACACTGCCCATCTCATCGGCAGTAGAAATGAATTTGCTGACCCGACGCTTCGGCCTCATGGCCGAAGCCTTGCGCCAGCACCAGGCCACCAACGTCAATGAGCTGCTCGCAGGCCAGCAGCGCCTGCAGGCCGTGCTTGACAGTATTGATGATGGCTTGTTGATGATTGATCGCCAGGGCCAGCTGGAGCATCTCAACCCCGTGGCACAGCGCCAATTGGGCTGGGACGAAAACCGCCTGGGCCAGGGGCTGGCTGAAGCACTCGGGCGCCCGGAGCTGGATGAACAGCTGCAGTTGGTGTTGCGCGGCGGCAACCTGGAGCGAGACCCTGAAGACCTTGCAGTGGAAGTGGAGGGCGAATCGCGCTTGCTGACGTACAGCCTGACACCGGTCAGTCATACCCAGGGCCATATCCTGGGCGCCGTGATGGTACTGCATGACGTCACCGAACAACGCGCCTTCGAGCGCGTGCGCAGTGAGTTTGTACTGCGTGCCTCCCATGAGCTGCGCACCCCGGTCACCGGCATGCACATGGCGTTCGGCCTGTTCCAGGAACGCGCGAAATTTCCCGCCGAGTCTCGCGAAGCCGACCTGTTGAATACGGTCAATGAAGAAATGCAGCGCCTGATGCAACTGATCAACGATTTGCTCAATTTCTCCCGCTACCAGAACGGCCTGCAAAAACTCACGCTGGCACCCTGCGATATCAATAACTTGCTTGAGCATGCCCGCGCCCGCTTCACCGAGCCCGCGAATGCGCAGAACATTGAGCTGTTGGTAGAAGCCCAGCCACGACTGCCCAGGCTGCATGCCGATCAAGCACAACTGGAGCGGGTACTCGACAACCTCCTGGGCAACGCCCTTCGCCACACCGCCGATGGCGGGCAAATTCGCCTGCAGGCGCGTCGTCATGGCGAGCGGGTCATCGTCAGCGTTGAGGACAACGGTGAGGGCATCGCTTATGGGCAGCAGGGACGCATCTTCGAACCCTTTGTCCAAGTGGGCCGCAAGAAAGGCGGCGCCGGCCTGGGCCTGGCGCTGTGCAAAGAGATCGTGCAACTGCATGGCGGGCGCATGGGCGTTTATTCGCGACCAGGGCAGGGCACCCAATTTTATATGGCGTTGCCGCTTTGAATCGATGAAGCCGGCATACCGGCTTCTGTATTCAACGACGGTTCAGGGCACGCAGAATCGCTGCGCTCTCCGCGTCCGGCGTACCGTCAAACAATGATGGCCGGAAACGCATCTGGAACGCTGCCAGTACATGACGCGTCGCCACATCCAGCTCGCCCGTCTGCGGCGTCGGGTAGCCCAAGCGCGCCAACTCTTCCTGGAACCAGGTAATGCTCGGCAGATCGGCGGCGTATTGCACCTGATAGCGCGCCACCGCGCTGGCATCCGGCCAGATACCCAGCCCTTCATCAGCCAGGCGTTTCCATGGGAACAAAGGGCCCGGATCCAGTTTGCGCAGGGGGGCAATATCGCTGTGACCGATGATATAGCGCGGGTCGATCTTGTTGCGCTTGCTGATGTCCTTGAGCAACGTCACCAGCGACTGAACCTGCGCTTCGGAATACGGATACCAGACACGCCCGGTCGGCGTATCACGGTACCCTTGATTGACGATCTCGATACCGATGGAGCTGGAGTTGAGCCAGGTGCGGCCCATCCATTCACTTTCTCCTGCATGCCACGCGCGCTTGCTTTCATCCACCAGTTTGTAAATGGTGGCCGAGGCATCATCGCCAATCAGGTAGTGACTGCTGACCTGACCATGGGTCAATAATGCCAGCGAACGCTCGAGGGACGTGGAGGTGTAATGAACGACGACGAATTGGACACGCTCGTCATAATTTACCGAAGGGTGGCTGGTATTCAGGCGAGGACCACTTGCACAACCAGCGAGCAACAGAAACAGAAGGGCAGAGCAGAGAAATTTCATGGCAGGGAACAGTACGCTTAAGACGATAATGCAACAGTGTAACGTACCGTTCGCCGGCCAGCGGCCAAATACAATCATTTATACAAAATGGCACAAATTTCAGGCCGCCTGCACCTGATTACGCCCCGCGGCCTTGGCCCGGTACAACGCCTCGTCAGCACGTTTCAGCGCCAGATCACTGCGCTCGCCGGGTAGAAACTGTGCGATGCCGATGGACAGGGTGATTGTCACCCGTTCGCCTTTGAAGTGAAACGGGCATGCCTCGATGGCCGACCGCAGGCGCTCACCCACGGCCACCGCCTCGCCCAAGGTCGAGCCCGGCATCAGCAAAACAAACTCCTCACCGCCAAAACGCGCGATAAAGTCAGTAGGTCGCAGACACTTGCCCAGTACATTGGCGATGATCTTCAACACTTTGTCGCCGGCCAGATGGCCATAGTTGTCGTTGATCCGTTTGAAATGATCCAGATCCAGCATGGCCAGCGACAGGTTATTGCCATGTTGGTGCCAGACATTGACCTCATGCTCCAGGCGCTCGCTCCAGGCAGCACGATTCGGCAATCCACTCAGGGGGTCGATCAGCGCTTTCTGGCGCTGCACTTCCAGGTGTTCGCGATAACCCTGGGCCTCTTGCTCCATACTGGCGACCCGCTCCGCCAAACCCTGCAAGCGCGCGGCCACCTCGTGTTCGCGCTGGTCACGCTGCTTCTGATGCTGATCCATGGTCCCCAGCAAACCTTCAAGATGGTTCTCCAGCACGTGCTTGAGGCTCTCAAGGTCTGCAGCGTCCTGGACGCTGCTTTGCAAGCCATCCACCTGTTCACGGATTTGCGTATCCATTTCCCGCGCCGCCGATCGGTTGTCGGCATGTCCGTCGCTGGCGGCCTTCAGGTTGCTTTGGAATGCCTCGAGGCGGTCATTGAGGCGTTTGAGATAGTCCTCGAACTCATGTTGCCCGCTGTCGGTGATGGCCAGCATCAGTACGGCCAGATCATCGAGGATCGGCAACAGCTCATACCAGTTCAGCCCGTGGGCCAGGCGCTCGCGCATCGCTTCAGCCTGAGGACGATGACGCTCGGAGAGGACCAGGTCCTCGAGAAGGCCGAGCAACGTGCTCTCGATGTGCCTGGCGACTGAGCTGTACGAAGGTTCGGGAGAATCCGCAAGCGCATATTGCTGATCGTCTTCATCGGTCTCCACGGCCAGCACTGGCGGCAAGCAAAGGCTGCCGATGATCGTAGGCTCCGGTGCATTGGTCGGGACAGGCGGCACCATCACCTTCGCGCTGACCACAGGCTCGATCGGTGCGGCAGTCACGCTCTCGATGAGCGGTGTTTCTGGCGCTTGGACCATGTGAACAGGTGCTTCGGTAACGGTTGCCGGGGCCACTGAAACGGACGGCGACACCAACGCTTGACTGCCGACCTCAATGGCCTTCGTCACGGGTGCGCTGATCACCTCATCCGGGGTTTCGGTAGCAGGCGTCGCGTCGGCCAGCGGGAGTGGAGCAAAAGCACGCAGCGCCTCAGTCAGTTCCGGGGTTTCCACGCCAGCCGCTGGTGGCTGGACCGGCACCGGGACAGCGCCCGGCCTGGCGGCAGGTTTCCCCACTGGCGGCGGTGAAGAAACAGTCGGTTCGCCGGCCGCGAAGTCTCCAGCCGTTTCTCTGGCGCCAAACCAGCGCTGTAGCAACCCCGGACGACCGGGCTCGTCCTGCGCTTCGAGATTCTTCAAGGCCTGGCCCTGGAGGTCACTCAACTCGCCGAGCAACAGCGGAATTTCACGCGCCTGACCGACGCGGCTGTCCAATTGTTTGGCAAAGCTCTTCAGCGGGCGACTCACTTCCCGAGGCAACGGCAACGCCTGTAACTGGGCCACCAATGCCGTCAGCGCCGCGCTGGTCTGATCAACGCGCACTTCCCGACGGTGCTCTGAGTCCAA
The DNA here is from genome assembly GCF_900106045.1 of Pseudomonas mucidolens. NCBI lineage: Bacteria > Pseudomonadati > Pseudomonadota > Gammaproteobacteria > Pseudomonadales > Pseudomonadaceae > Pseudomonas > Pseudomonas mucidolens. Next base: position 4,873,118 of record NZ_LT629802.1, read on the forward strand.
CACCGCCTTTTCCAGGCGCGGCAACAACGCGGCCAACGCGGCGTCCATATCATCGGTACGCACGACATCGCGCATCTCTTTCATGCACTGGTCAACAGCTCGATCAGTCCCCTCGGCCGCCAACGTGCTGCGCACCAGGCCACGGCGCAGCAGGTCGAGGCGCGCAGCCCAACGCCGCTCGACCTTTTCTTGTTGCTCGAGACTTAACAGGTATTTTTCTTTCCAGCGCTGGGCGTCGTCGCTCATGCAAGAGGTCCGCGAGGGCCGGGGCTCAACGCGGGCAATGCATCCACCGTGAGCGAACCCGGCAGACGAATCTCTACCGCAACCGGCAGGTGATCGGAAATGGGTTGCGCCAGCACCTGAACACTTTCCAGGGTCAAGGTGGGGCTCAGCAGGATGTGATCAAGACAACGTTGCGGGCGCCAGCTGGGAAAAGTGGCTTCGACCTGAGGAGCCAGCAGTCCGAGATCGCGCAACGGGGAATTCTGCAGCAGGTCGCTGGCATGGGTATTCATGTCTCCCATCAGCACCTGGTGTTTATAGTTGCCAATCAGCTCACGGATATAAGCCAACTGCAGAGTACGGGTACGAGCCCCGAGCGCCAGATGCATCATCACCACGACAAGCGCCTCGGGCCCCTCGCCAAAGCGCACGAGAATCGCACCCCGGCCCTTGGGGCCCGGTAACGGATGATCCTCGATCGCCCAGGGTTTCAGGCGACTGAGCACGCCATTGCTGTGCTGACCGAGCTTTCCGAGGTTGCGATTGAGTTGTTGATACCAGTAAGGAAATGCGCCGAGCTGGGCCAGGTGCTCGACCTGATTGACATAGCCGGAACGCAGGCTGCCGCCATCGGCCTCCTGCAGGGCTACCAGATCGAAGTCACCCAGCAAGTCGCCAATCTTCTGCAGATTACTGGCCCGACCGTTGTGGGGCAGCAAATGCTGCCAGCCACGGGTCAGATAATGCCGGTACTTCTCGGTACTGATCCCCACCTGGATATTGAAACTCAACAGCCGCAGCCGGCTGTCTGCCGGCAAGCCCGTGGATTCCAGATGGTGCTCGTTGACCTGCGGGTCATGCAGGCCAACCAACCGTTCGGTACCCCAGCGACGCATGGAAAGCCCCTTACTCGGCTGCGCGCTCTTTGGCGATCAACTGGTCGGCAACGTTGAGCGTCTGCTCAGGACCGCCGGAAGTCCCGAGGTCGAAGCGGTATTTGCCGTTGACGATCAGGGTTGGAACACCTTGCACGCCGTATTTCTGTGCGAGTTCCTTGGCCTGTTTGATCTGGCCCTGAATAGCGAAGGAGTTGAAGGTTGCGAGGAATTTTTCCTTGTCCACGCCCTGAGTGGCGAGGAAGTCCGCCATCTGCTCCGGCTTGGTCAGCGGCTTGCGATCCTTCTGAATCGCTTCGAACACCGCGTTATGTACCTTGTGCTCGACACCCATGGCTTCCAGGGTCAGGAACATCTGGCCATGTGCATCCCAGGGACCGCCGAACATGGCGGGAATACGCTTGAAGTTCACGTCCGCGGGCAGCTTCTCGGCCCACGGGTTAATGGTTGGTTCAAACGAGTAGCAATGCGGGCAGCCATACCAGAACAGCTCGACAACCTCGATCTTGCCCGGCACGGAAACCGGTACCGGGTTGGCCAACTCAACATAGGTTTTACCCGCTTCAAGCGGCACATCGGCGGCTTGCGCGGTCATGCCGAAGAGACTGGCACTGACGAGAGCGGCGCTGAGGATCAGATTACGCATGCTTTACTCCTGAACAAATAAGGTCGCCTCGCGCGACCTTATTTAAGACAGGTCTACACGGGCATGAGTTCGTTAGTGTAACGGTAGCAGGTACAAAAAAGGGCGGCCGAAGCCACCCTTTTTATGCTCGCATCGACAGATTAATCGAGCGTTAACGTTGCGCGAGCCACATCGCCCGGCGGGACATATCATCCACGGCTTATTTGTGCAGGCCCTGGATGTAGCTGGCTACCGCTGCAATGTCTTCGTCGCTCAGCTTGCGAGCGATGGTACGCATAGTCATTGCATCGCCGTCATTGGCTCGACCGGCCTCTTCCTTGCGGAAATCAGTCAACTGTTTCGCGATGTACTGGGCATGCTGGCCACCCAGGTGCGGGAAGCCCGCCGCAGCGTTACCCGAACCGTCCGGGGCGTGGCAGCCGGTACAGGCCGGCAGACCTTTATCAAGGTCGCCGCCCCGGAACAGCTTCTCGCCGCGAGCAACAAGCTTGGGATCCGCAGCGCCCACACTGCCAGTCTGGCTGGCGTAGAACGCCGCAATATCCGCCAGATCCTGATCATTGAGGTTGGTCAGCAAACCGGTCATTTCCAGCACCGTGCGTTTGCCGTCCTTGATATCGTGCAGCTGCTTGGTCAGGTAACGCTCACCCTGGCCCGCCAGCTTTGGAAAATTTGGTGCCGGACTGTTGCCATCCGGTCCATGGCAGGCACCACATACTGCGGCTTTCGCCTGGCCAGCAGTAGCGTCACCTGCAGCATGGGCAACACCAGTGATACCCAAGGTCAACAGCAGACTCACGATCAATTTGTTCATCAGCTAATCCAATTACGGCTAAGGGTTATAGAGTTATGGACCGGGTCTACTCGCTCATCAAAACAATGATGGCCTGGTAATCCTCGGTACTGCAGTCCATGCACAAACCACGCGGCGGCATCGCCTTGAAACCCTGGGTCACATGTTGCACCAACGTACCCATGCCTTGCGCCAGCCTCGGCGCCCACGCTGCCCGATCACCCCGTTTCGGGGCCGTTGGCAACTGTCCGGCATGACAAGCCGCACAAACGCGGTTGTACACAGCGTCCGGATCCTGTGTAGCCTGAGCGCAATCAAGCGTCATCAGGACACCGACAGCTAGCATCCACCTGGTCATACATCGACCTTTTCAGGGTTTGGGAGCGTTTTGCGTTCTAATGCGCAATAAAGGTCTTTCGCTCCCGTGAACTTCGTCCTTCGCCGGGACAAAGCACACACAAAATCTGCGGCATTATATACTGGCGCTACTGAAACGGAAACGACACTACTTGCCGCACCCATTCCCGGCACCGCCCACATCGGAAATCCCATGCAACTCAAGAACCCCATCCTCGGTCTGTGCCAACAGTCCACCTTCATGCTCAGCGCAGCCAAAGTCGACCAATGCCCGGACGACGAAGGCTTTGAAGTTGCCTTCGCCGGACGCTCCAACGCTGGCAAATCCAGCGCGCTCAACACCCTGACCCATGCCAGCCTGGCCCGCACCTCGAAAACGCCAGGACGCACACAGTTACTCAACTTCTTCAAGCTAGACGAAGATCGGCGTCTGGTCGACCTGCCGGGCTACGGTTATGCAAAAGTCCCCATCCCGCTGAAGCTGCATTGGCAGCGTCACCTGGAAGCCTATCTGGGCGGCCGGGAGAGTTTGAAGGGTTTGATCTTGATGATGGACATCCGTCATCCAATGACTGACTTCGACCTGCTGATGCTCGATTGGGCAGTCGCCAGCGGCATGCCGATGCATATTCTGCTGACCAAGGCCGACAAACTGACCTACGGCGCGGCGAAGAACACCTTGCTCAAGGTGCAGTCCGAGATTCGAAAGGGTTGGGGTGACGCAATCACTATCCAGCTGTTCTCGGCCCCCAAGCGCATGGGCCTGGAAGATGCCTACACCGTATTGGCGGGCTGGATGGAGCTGGCGGACAAGGGTAGCGAAGCGGCGGAATAAAAACGCCGGACAAAAAAAACCCCGGACTTCGTATGGGGAGGGAAGTTCGGGGTCCAAGCTCCGGACCGCTAAGGCGGGGTCCAGATATCTGCCAACACTTAACACAACATAGGAGCATTGAAGGGCTTCACCACCCATTCAGTACCTATGACTGGCTTTTTATGGGTTAAGTTCCAGGCCCCCGAAAAAACCAGTGGAAATAACTGCCGGCCTTTTCTGACAAAAAAAAACCGCTGCGGCATTGCGCCGCAGCAAAAGTCCACGCTTAGTGCGCCTCGTCCCAGTTATTACCTACCCCGACCTCAACCAACAGTGGCACATCCAACTGCGCCGCGGCGCTCATGTGCTCACGGATTTTTTCGCTGACTTCGGCCACCAGGTCTTCACGCACCTCGACGACCAATTCGTCGTGTACCTGCAGGATGACCTTGGCATCCAGGGCTGATTCAGTCAGCCAGTTATCGACCTTGACCATCGCTTTCTTGATGATATCCGCCGCGGTGCCCTGCATCGGCGCGTTGATCGCCGTACGCTCTGCGCCGGCACGCTCCTGGGGTTTATTGGAATGGATATCCGGCAGATACAATCGGCGCCCGAACAGTGTTTCGACATAACCCTGATCAGACGCCTGGGCGCGGGTGCGCTCCATGTACTCGCGAACCCCGGGATAACGGGCGAAGTACACGTCGATATAAGCCTTGGCCGTCTTAGTATCGACACCGATGTCCTTGCCCAGCTTCTGGGCACCCATGCCGTAGATCAGGCCGAAGTTGATGGCCTTGGCGCTGCGGCGCTGGTCGGACGTGACTTCGCCCAGTTCAACCTTGAACACCTCGGCCGCCGTGGCCGTGTGCACATCCAGATTGTCGCGGAACGCATTCAGCAAACCTTCATCCTTGGACAGGTGTGCCATGATCCGCAGCTCAATCTGCGAATAGTCTGCCGCCAACAACTTGTAGCCCTTGGGCGCGACGAACGCCTGGCGGATCCGCCGACCTTCGGCGGTGCGTACCGGAATGTTCTGCAGGTTCGGATCGCTTGACGACAAGCGCCCGGTAGCGGCCACGGCCTGATGGTAAGAGGTGTGAATCCGCCGGGTCCGCGGGTTGATCTGTTCTGGCAGGCGGTCGGTGTAGGTGCTTTTCAGCTTGCTCATGCTGCGGTACTGCATCAGTACCTTGGGCAGCGGATAATCATCTTCGGCGAGTTTGGCCAGCACTTCCTCGGCCGTGGACGCCTGGCCCTTGCCGGTCTTCTTGAGCACCGGGAGGCCGAGTTTTTCGTAGAGAATCACCCCCAACTGCTTGGGCGAACCGAGGTTGAACTGCTCCCCGGCGATTTCATACGCCTGGCGCTCCAGCTCGACCATTTTGTTACCCAGCTCAATACTCTGGACACCCAGCAAATCGGCATCCACCAACGCCCCTTGGCGTTCAATCCGCGCCAGTACGGGCACCAATGGCATCTCGATATCGGTCAGCACGCTGGCCAGGCTCGGCAACGCCGCGAGCTGCGCATGCAGCGCCAAGTGCAAACGCAGGGTCACATCAGCGTCCTCTGCCGCATACGGACCGGCCAGCTCGAGAGGAATCTGGTCGAAAGTCAGTTGTTTGGCGCCCTTGCCGGCGATGTCCTGGAAGCTGACGGTGTCATGCTCCAAATACTTCTTCGCCAGGCTGTCCATGTCATGTCGAGTCGCGGTGGAGTTCAACACGTAGGATTCGAGCATGGTGTCGAAGGCAATGCCTCGCACGTTGATACCGCAGGCCGGATCGCCACCAATGGCGCAATTGGCCAGGATATTCATATCGAATTTGGCGTGCTGGCCGACCTTGAGCTTTTCCGGGTCTTCCAGCAGCGGCTTCAACGCCAGCAACACCGTGTCTCGGTCCAGTTGCTGCGGCACGCCGATATAGGCATGGGTCAGCGGGATATAGGCGGCTTCGTTGGCTTGTACGGCAAAGGACACCCCCACCAACTGCGCTTGATGAGCGTCGAGCCCGGTGGTTTCGGTATCGAAGGCAAATAGCTTGGCGTCATTGAGCTTCTTCAACCAGGCGTCGAAACGCGCCTGATCAAGGATGGTTTCGTACTGAGGCTCGACGGCCACCGAAGCCACCGCCTCGACAGTTTCGGGCACAACAGAGGCCTGGACCGGCGCGACCTCGGCGGCCGCTTTCAGCTCGACGCGCTTGGCATCACGCGCAATCTCTTCGTACCAGCTCTTGAACTCCAGCAAGGTGTACAGTTCAAGCAGCTTCTCGCGGTCCGGCTCGATCAAATGTAGATCGTCCAGCCCGACCTCCAGCGGTACATCGACCTTGATGGTCGCCAACTGATAGGAAAGGAAAGCCATCTCTTTATGTTCTTCGAGTTTGGCCGGCAAGGTCTTGGCGCCGCGGATGGGCAGGGTCGGGACGATATCGAGCTGCTCATAAAGCTCTTTCAGGCCACCATTGACGCCCACCAGCAAGCCGGAAGCCGTCTTGGGACCAATCCCCGGCACACCCGGAATGTTGTCGGACGAATCGCCCATCAATGCCAGATAGTCGATGATCTGCTCGGGAGCGACCCCAAATTTCTCCTTTACGCCGTCAACGTCCATGGAACTACCCGTCATGGTATTGACCAAGGTAATGTGCCCGTCGACAAGCTGCGCCATGTCTTTGTCACCCGTGGAGATCACCACCGGTCGCCTGGCTGCCGCGCTGCTGCGGGCCAATGTTCCGATCACATCGTCAGCTTCAACGCCTTCGACACACAGCAGCGGGAAGCCCAGGGCAATCACGCTCTGGTGCAGCGGTTCGATTTGCACGCGCATGTCGTCGGGCATACTGGGGCGGTTAGCCTTGTATTCGGCGTACATATCATCGCGAAATGTCCCGCCCTTGGCGTCGAACACCACCGCGAACGGGCTGTCCGGGTATTGCTTGCGCAGGCTTTTGAGCATGTTCAACACGCCCTTGACCGCGCCGGTCGGCAGGCCTTTGGACGTGGTGAGCGGCGGCAGCGCGTGGAAAGCGCGATACAGGTATGAAGAACCGTCCACCAGGACGAGGGGGGCTTGGCTCATGAGCAGGATCAACCTTTTCGGCGGGTCAGGCGCTAGAATAGCCGGACCAATGACGACAAAGGGACAAGGTTATCATGCGTACATTCAATCGCCTGCTGTTGACCGGTTTGATTGCATTCTCTCCCATCGCCGCCATGGCGGCGGATACTGCCCCTTCGGGTGACCCGGACGTTACCATCCGCACCGAAGGCGACAAGGAGATCCGCGAATACCGTCAGAACGGATTTCTGTACGCAATCAAGGTAACGCCCAAAGGCGCGCCACCGTACTTCCTGGTGCGTGCGGACGGAACCGATGCAAACTTCATCCGCTCGGACCAGCCGGATATGCTGATCCCGTCATGGAAGATTTTCGAATGGAAATGATTTCTTAATTTCAATTGGCGCTGCGGCCCGCAGCGCCCGTACTGGCAGTTTTAACCATGTCTGTGTTCACCCCCCTGGCTCGGTCCGAGCTGGAAACCTTTCTTGCTCCTTACGGGCTCGGCCGCCTGCTTGACTTCCAGGGAATCGCCGCTGGTAGCGAAAACACCAATTTTTTTATCAGCCTGGAGCATGGCGAGTTTGTTCTGACCCTGGTTGAACGCGGTCCAGTGCAGGAAATGCCGTTCTTCATCGAGTTGCTGGACGTCCTCCACGACGCCGACTTGCCGGTACCCTACGCTCTGCGCACCACCGACGGCGTGGCCTTACGCACGCTGGCCGGCAAACCGGCGTTGTTGCAGCCGCGCCTGGCGGGCAAGCATATCCAGGACGCCAACGCCCAGCACTGCGTGCAAGTGGGCGAGTTGCTCGGCCATCTGCACCTGGCGACCCAAGGCGACAAAGTGTTGGAACGCAAGACAGATCGCGGGCTGGAGTGGATGCTCAACGAGGGCTCGCGGTTGATTTCGCACCTCGGCGCGCAACAGCAAAGCCTGCTGCAAGCTGCCCTGGATGAAATCCAGACACATAAGGAGCAGATCCTGGCGTTGCCTCGGGCCAATATCCACGCTGACCTGTTTCGCGACAATGCGATGTTCGAAGGCACGCACCTGACCGGGCTGATCGACTTCTACAACGCGTGCTCCGGGCCGATGCTGTATGACGTGGCGATTGCCCTGAACGACTGGTGTTCGGATGCCGACGGCATGATCAACGGCCAACGGGCGCGCGCACTGCTGGGCGCCTATGCAGCACTGCGACCGTTTACCGCCAAGGAGGCCGAGCTGTGGCCAAGCATGTTGCGGGTGGCATGTGTGCGGTTCTGGCTGTCACGCCTGATCGCCGCTGAGACCTTTGCCGGCCAGGATGTGCTGATTCATGACCCGGCCGAGTTCGAGCAGCGCTTGGCTCTGCGCCAGCAGGTGAGTACGCACCTGCCGTTCGCCTTGTAACCCAGCGCCACCTGTTTGACCGAACTTGCTCGCGACTGCTCTCTGCAGGAGCGAGCTTGCTCGCGAAAAACGTCAACGATAACGCGTGTTTCCTGGATAAGCGCAGCGCCTATAAGTTCTTCGCGAGCAAGCTCGCGCCTACAGGTTTGTTATAGGGATTCCAGGCAACCGGCCAGATCATTGCCGAGTTTTTCCAGCAATTGCTCATACCCTTGGGCCGTGGCCGGGGTGTAACCGCCCAGCGCATCCAGTTCCGCCAATTTCACCGGCAACCCGGCCACCAGCGTCTCAGCCAAACGCGGGCGCAGCGGCGGCTCGCTGAACACGCAGGTCTTGCCCACGTCCTCCAGACGCTTGCGCATCGCCGCCACATGCTGGGCGCCGGATTGCACTTGCGGAGCCACGCTGAAGACGCCTACGTGCTTGAGCCCATAGGCGTCTTCAAAGTAATCGAAGGCCTCGTGAAACACGAAGTAGGGCTTCCCGGCGACGTTCGCCAGACGCGCTTTCAAGCGCACATCCAAAGCATCCAGACGACCGTCGAAGGCTTGCAGATTGCTCTGGTAACGCGCCGCATTGGCCGGATCGGCGGCGCTCAAATCCGCCGCCATCCGGGTGGCGATCACCCGCGCATTGACCGGCGACAGCCACAAATGCGCATCCAGGCTACCCGGACGATGAGCGTGATCATGGTCGTCGGCTCCTTCGCCGTGGGAATGGTTATCTTCGGCAAAATGGCGAAGCTTCATGCCGGGAAGGTCCTGCACCGCCACCGTCGGCAAATTACGGCCCTTCAATACACGCGGCAAGAAGCCTTCCATGTCCGGGCCAATCCAATACAGCAGCTCGAATGACTGCACACGCCGTACGTCGGAAGGTCGTAACGCGTAGTTGTGCGGCGATGCGCCCGGCAGCAGCAACACCTGTGGAACCGCGACACCGTCCTGCACCGCGGCAGCGATCAGCTGCAGGGGCTTGATGCTGGTAAGCACCCGGACCTCGGCCTGGACGGCACCGGTCATCAATAAACTGGTGACAAATACGACAAAAGCGGGAAAAAGTCGGGACACGATGAGCACTCAAGGCAGCAGGAACGGGTAACATAATAACGTCTCTCACAAAAATCTGTTGCCGCTCATGCCTAAAACACCGCTTGCCAGTCGTCCCCATGACCACTCTCATTGCGTCCACAGCGCGCTGTCAGAGGCCGACGCCCTGTGTGCGCGGCAAGGTCTGCGCCTGACCGCCCTGCGTCGCCGGGTGCTCGAACTGGTCTGGCAAAGTCACAAGCCACTGGGCGCCTACGACATTCTCGGCGTGCTCAGCGAACAGGACGGCCGCCGCGCCGCGCCACCCACGGTGTACCGTGCGCTGGATTTCCTGCTGGAAAACGGTCTCGTACATCGCATCGCATCGCTCAACGCCTTCGTCGGCTGCAGCCACCCGGAACATGCGCACCAGGGCCAGTTTTTGATCTGCCGCAACTGCCACGCGGCCATCGAGCTTGAACAAAAAAGCATCAGCGACGCCATCGTCAAGAGCGCCCATGACGTCGGTTTCCGGGTCGAAGGGCAAACCGTCGAAGTGGTCGGTGTCTGCTCGGGCTGCCAGGGGGCTTGATGAGCACTGCGCTAATCCGCCTGGAGCAGGTCGGTGTCACATTCGCTGGCCAGACCGTGCTGGACAATATCCAACTGAGCGTCGAGCCAGGGCAGATCGTCACGCTGATCGGCCCCAACGGCGCCGGCAAAACCACCTTGGTGCGTGCCGTGCTGGGTTTGCTCAAGCCCGACAGTGGCAGCGTCTGGCGCAAACCCAAGCTGCGGGTCGGCTATATGCCGCAAAAACTGCACGTGGACCCGACCTTGCCTCTTTCGGTACTGCGCTTCCTGCGCCTGGTGCCTGGCGTAGACCGCGCTCGCGCGATGGCGGCGCTCAAGGAAGTCGGGGCCGAACAGGTTATCGATAACCCGATACAAGGCATTTCCGGTGGTGAAATGCAGCGTGTACTGCTGGCCCGTGCTTTGTTGCGCGAACCGCAGTTGCTGGTGCTCGACGAGCCGGTGCAGGGCGTCGACGTTGCCGGGCAAGCCGAGCTGTACAGCCTGATCACCCGCTTGCGCGATCGCCATGGCTGCGGCGTCCTGATGGTCTCCCACGACCTTCACCTGGTGATGAGCACCACCGATCAGGTGGTGTGCCTGAATCGCCACGTCTGTTGCTCCGGCCACCCGGAGCACGTCAGCGGCGACCCGGCTTTCGTCGAGCTGTTCGGTAAGAACGCCCAGAGCCTGGCGATTTACCACCATCACCACGATCATGCCCATGACCTGCATGGCGCGGTGGTCGACGATCCTGAGGCACCCCACACTCACGTTCACGGAGATAGCTGCAAGCATGGCTGATTTTCTGTTCTACGCCCTGCTCGCGGGTCTGGCTCTGGCCTTGGTCGCGGGCCCGCTGGGCTCGTTCGTGGTCTGGCGACGCATGGCCTACTTTGGCGACACCCTGTCCCACGCGGCCTTGCTCGGTGTGGCCATGGGTTTTTTGCTGGATATCAGCCCCACCATTGCGGTGACCGTAGGTTGCCTGCTGCTGGCCGTGTTGCTGGTCACGTTGCAACAACGCCAGCCACTGGCTTCTGACACATTGCTGGGGATCCTCGCGCCCAGCACCCTGTCTTTGGGCCTGGTGGTACTGAGCTTCATGCATGAAGTGCGGATCGACCTGATGGCCTATCTGTTTGGCGATCTGCTGGCGATCAGCCCCGCCGACCTGTACTGGATCCTCGGCGGCAGCGCTGCGGTGCTGATCCTGCTGGTGGCTCTGTGGCGTCCGTTGCTCGCGATCACGGTCCACGAAGAGCTGGCCACCGTCGAAGGTTTACCGGTGCCGGCATTGCGCCTGACCCTGATGTTGCTGATTGCGGTGGTGATTGCTGTCGCGATGAAGATTGTCGGCGTATTGTTGATCACGTCGCTGTTGATCATTCCCGCCGCCGCCGCCCAGCGTCACGCACGCTCGCCGGAACAAATGGCGGTCGGCGCCAGCGTGTTGGGGATGCTTGCCGTGTGTAGTGGCCTGGCGTTGTCCTGGTTCAAGGACACACCGGCCGGGCCGTCAATTGTGGTCGCGGCGGCCGCCCTGTTTCTGCTGAGTTTTGTCCTGCCCCGTCGTGGGGTGTAGACTTGCTCGCTTTTTGCGCAATTAGAGAGTCGCAGGAATGAAGCCGTGTACCTCCCGTTATTTGCTCCTTGCCGCATTTTCCCTGCTGCTGGGCGCCTGCCAAAGCACACCGCCCGCCGCCCCTGGCGCGCCGGATGCGCGCGTTGCGGCCATCGCACAGCTGGAGCAAAACCTGGCCAGCAGCGAATTGGCCACGGCCGAAGACCAGCTTGCGGCCTTGCAGGCGCAGTCGCCTGACGACCCGACGCTGGAGCCTTATCAACGCCAATTGGCCGAAGCCTATTTGCAGCGCAGCCAGATCGTGCTGCAAAAAGGCGATGTCAACGCTGCGGCAACGGCATTGAGCCGTGCCCGGGCCTTGATGCCCAAGGCGCCCGCACTGACCGGTGGCGTCAATAGCGCCATTGTTCACGCCCGTAAGGCCGAACTGGATAAAGCCGAAGCGGCGTTGAAAGCGGCAGAAGCCCGGCCGCCCGCCAAGGTCATCGACCCGGCGGCCGATAGCACTACCGTCGCGCTTAATCTCACGGACATTTCGAAACTTCGTCATCAATTGGATGCGATTGCCACCGATGTGGTGAATTATCAGTGTGATGTCAGCATCCAGGCGCCGCGCACCCAGGATTACCCGTGGCTGGCCACGCTGTTGACCAAACGGGTGAAGCGAATCGATCCGGGGTACGACCTGAAGATCCACCGACAGATTCTGAAACACATCCCGGCGCAGGTGGTTTTGATTCCTCGTAAAGCCGAATGATGTCTGCGCAGGCAAACCAGCGCCTACAGCTGAATACCTCTCAACTGTAGGCGCTGGTGGCCTGGCAAATCCCCCATGTATTAGGCCGGAATCGCCTTCGCCTTAGGCTCACGATCCCAGACCCGATGCTGGGCAATCGCCGCAAAGAACGCCTTGAACGCCTTGGCGTCCCCGCCCACGATCAACCCGGCATCGGCCTCCAGCTTCAACAGATCCAACAATTGCTTGGCCTCACCGGCCAACGTAATCGCTTTCAGGTGTTTGTAGGCCTCCAGCACGTAATGCAGAGCGACCCCATCCCCACTCAGGGTTTTCACCGAATCGGCACCGCCCGGTACAAACACCGCATCGAACGCAATAGACGGCATGCCTTCCATGGACGCATCCACTGGCAACATCTTGCCATCGGCGGTGGTGACCGGCGCCGAAGTCGGCCCGAGCAACTTGGCGTGCGCGCCTTCTGCTTCAAGTGCCTTTTTCAACGCTGAAATAACCGCGCCATCCACGCCATTCGCGGCCAGGATCGCAACTTTACGGGTTTTAATATCACCCGGCAGCAAATTGGCCTGGCTCAACGCTGGAGAGCGCTCGGGCTTGGTATTACGCTCCGGGACCGTGCCTTGGGTCGGCACTGGCAGCCCGAGATTCTGTGCAACGCGCTTGGCCAGCTCCAGATCGATATTGGCCAGAATTTCGTTGACCTGACGGGCGCGAATAAACTCACGCTCCACCTTGCCCAGCTCGAAACTGTAGGCCGCGATGATGTGCTCTTGTTCATGCTTGCTCATGCTGCGGAAAAACAGCCGCGCCTGAGAAAAGTGATCGCCGAACGACTCGCTGCGCTCGCGGACCTTGTGCGCCTCAATCCGCTCCGGATAGGTCTCGAAGCCACCGTCCTGCGCCGCTGGCGGTGTCTCCTTGGGCCAACCGTTGTCGATGGAGTTCGGCTCGTAAGCCGCCCTGCCCTTGTCGATAGTGGAACGATGCATGGCGTCACGCTGGTTGTTATGGAGCGGCGTCACCGGCTGGTTGATCGGCAACTGGTGAAAGTTCGGCCCGCCCAGTCGACTGATTTGCGTATCGGTGTAGGAAAACAGCCGGCCCTGCAGCAACGGATCATTAGAGAAGTCGATGCCCGGTACGATGTGCCCGGGACAGAACGCGACCTGCTCGACTTCGGCAAAGAAATTGTCGGGGTTGCGGTTAAGCACCATTTTGCCCAGCGGGGTGATCGGCACCAGTTCTTCAGGAATCAGCTTGGTGGGGTCAAGGATGTCAAAGTCGAACGCGTGTTCCTTATCTTCAGGAATCACCTGCACACCCAACTCCCACTCAGGGTAATCCCCGCTCTCAATCGCTTCCCAGAGATCGCGACGATGGTAATCGGTGTCTTTACCTGCAAGTTTTTGCGCTTCATCCCACACCAGCGAACAGGTGCCTGCGGTCGGGCGCCAGTGGAACTTGACGAAGTTGGACTGGCCTTGCGCATTGATCAGGCGGAAGGTGTGAACGCCAAAACCTTGCATGCTGCGTAGGCTTTTTGGAATCGCCCGGTCAGACATGGCCCAAATCACCGTGTGCGCCGACTCTGGCTGCAGCGAGACAAAATCCCAGAATGTATCGTGAGCCGAGCCACCGGTAGGAATTTCGTTGTGTGGCTCAGGTTTTACAGCATGCACTAAATCAGGAAACTTGATCGCATCCTGAATGAAGAATACCGGAATGTTATTGCCCACCAGATCGAAGTTGCCTTCGTCGGTGAAGAACTTCACGGCAAAACCGCGTACATCGCGCACGGTATCACCCGAGCCACGTGGGCCCTGTACCGTGGAGAAGCGCGCAAACACAGGGGTTTTGTGCGCAGGGTCGCGCAGAAACCCAGCCTTGGTCAGCGCAGAATGGTTTTCATAGCTCTGGAAGTAACCATGGGCGCCGGTACCCCGGGCATGGACGATACGCTCCGGAATCCGCTCATGGTCAAAATGCGTGATTTTTTCACGCATGATGAAATCTTCGAGCAGCGAAGGGCCACGGGATCCGACTTTCAAGGTGTTCTGGTTATCGGCGATTTTCACGCCCTGATTGGTTCGCAGCGCTTGGCCTGTGGCGTCGGAACGGAAGGTTTCCAGGCTTTGCAGCTTGGCATTGGTGTTGCCACGATCCAGTGTGTCGGTGCCCGCCAATTCACTCTTGGACGGGGACACAGGTTTTTTAGTACTCATCAGACAAAAACTCCTCGCTTGCAGTGGCCAAGGCGATCCCCGGCTCCGTTCGGGCGAACCCCAGGCACGGCACCTGGGAATCGAGTTGCTTAAGTAATGACTTGCGGGGTTTTGTACCGTTCCTTTTTTATGACCTTTGATCGCGTTATTGCCAAATCGCTGGTTGAATGCGAAATAAATGCTAAGAAACGCTATACGGACAGGCTAAAATGCGCGCCCGGCTAACCGCTGATCCCTTTTTAATGCGCCCCACAAGGTTCGCTACGTGATCGAGTTTCATAACGTCCATAAAACTTACCGGGTCGCCGGTAAGGATATTCCCGCACTGCATCCCAGCAGCCTGCGGGTCGAAAACGGCCAGGTGTTCGGCCTGATTGGTCACTCTGGCGCGGGGAAAAGTACCCTGCTGCGTCTGATCAACCGCCTTGAAGAGCCCACTGGCGGCCAGATCACGGTCGATGACGAAGAAGTCACCGCTCTGGATGCCAACGGCCTGCGCCGTTTCCGCCAGCAGGTAGGGATGATTTTCCAGCACTTCAATCTGCTGGCCTCCAAGACCGTCGCCGACAACGTGGCATTACCGCTGAAACTGGCGGGTGAATTGTCGCGTCGCGAAGTCGATGAGCGCGTGGCTGAGTTGCTCGCCCGCGTCGGACTGTCCGACCACGCGAAGAAATACCCGGCGCAGTTATCAGGCGGTCAGAAGCAGCGTGTGGGCATCGCCCGCGCCTTGGCCACCAAGCCGAAAATCCTGCTGTGCGACGAGGCCACCAGCGCGCTTGATCCGCAGACCACCGCTTCGGTTCTGCAACTGCTGGCGGAGATCAACCGTGAGTTGAAGCTGACCATCGTACTGATCACCCATGAGATGGACGTGATCCGCCGCGTGTGTGACCAGGTCGCGGTGATGGATGCCGGCGTGATCGTCGAGCAAGGCAGCGTGGCCGAGGTGTTCCTGCACCCCAAGCACCCGACCACCAAGCGCTTCGTGCAAGAAGCCGAGCAGGTCGATGAAGGCGAGCAGCGCAATGACTTCGCCCACGTGCCGGGGCGCATCGTGCGCCTGACGTTCCAGGGCGACGCTACCTACGCGCCACTGCTGGGAACCGTCGCCCGCGAAACGGGCGTGGACTACAGCATCCTGGCCGGTCGTATCGACCACATCAAAGACACTCCCTACGGGCAACTGACCCTGGCCATTACCGGCGGTGACATGGAAGCGGCCTTCGCTCGCTTCACCGCGGCCGATGTCCACATGGAGATTCTGCGTTAATGGACGGTTTACTGCATTACTTCGACCAGGTTGACTGGGCCGACATCTGGGTTGCCACCGGCGATACCATGCTGATGCTCAGCACCTCGCTGTTCTTTACTGTACTCATCGGCCTGCCGCTGGGCGTGCTGCTGTTTCTGTGCAGCCCGCGACAGTTGCTGGAACAGAAAGCCACTTATTCGATAATGGCCTTTGTGGTTAACGCCATTCGCTCCCTGCCTTTTATCATCCTGCTGATTGTGATGATTCCCACCACGGTCTTCCTTACGGGGACCTCCCTGGGTGTGGCGGGAGCGATTCCACCGCTGGTGGTCGGCGCCTCGACATTCTTCGCCCGACTGGTGGAAACCGCTCTGCGTGAAGTGGATCGCGGCATCATCGAGGCCACGCAAGCCATGGGCGCGACGACGCGGCAGATCATCGTCAAGGCGTTGCTGCCCGAGGCACGGCCCGGCATTATCGCCGCGATCACCGTCACGGCCATCGCACTGGTCGGGTATACCGCCATGGCCGGCGTGGTCGGCGCAGGTGGGTTGGGTGACCTGGCCATTCGTTATGGTTATCAGCGCTTTCAGGACGACGTGATGGTTGTGACTGTGGTGATGCTGATTGTTCTGGTGCAAATTCTGCAAACCGTCGGCGACAAGCTGGTGGCGCATTTCTCTCGAAAATAACGGCCATTGCCGACCTGACGTCGGCCTGCCCGAACAAGGAGCTTGTTGGATGAAAAAACTACTGGTTGCTTTCGCCGCCGTTGCCGCGTTTTCCGCCCATGCCGAGACCCTGACGGTCGCCGCCACACCGGTGCCGCACGCCGAGATCCTTGAGTTCGTCAAGCCAGCATTGGCCAAGGAAGGCGTGGAGCTGAACGTCAAGGTCTTCACCGACTACGTTCAACCGAACGTACAAGTGGCCGAAAAACGCCTGGATGCCAACTTTTTCCAACACCAGCCGTACCTGGATGAGTTCAACAAAGCCAAGGGGACGCACCTGGTGAGCGTTGCCGGCGTGCATCTGGAACCCCTGGGCGCCTACTCCAGCAAGTACAAGACCCTGGACGAGCTGCCAAGCGGCGCCAACGTGGTAATCCCAAACGATGCCACCAACGGTGGCCGCGCACTGTTGCTGCTGGCCAAGAACGGCCTGATCACCTTGAAGAACCCGACAGACATCCTGTCGACCATCAAGGACATCACCGCCAACCCGAAAAACCTCAAGTTCCGCGAACTGGAAGCCGCCACGCTGCCACGCGTACTGACCCAGGTCGATCTGGCGCTGATCAACACCAACTACGCCCTCGAAGCCAAGCTGGACCCTTCCGAGGACGCCCTGGCAATCGAAGGCAGCGACTCGCCTTACGTCAACATCCTGGTGACCCGCGAGGACAACAAGGATTCGGACGCTGTGAAGAAGCTGGTCGCAGCCCTGCACACGCCTGAAGTGAAAAAATTCATCGAAGAGAAGTACAAAGGCGCGGTCAAGCCGGCGTTCTGATCGATCTCCAAGCCCCTGGAGATCAAAATGTGGGAGCGGGCTTGCTCGCGATTGTGGTGTATCAGTAGTAAACAGGTTGACTGACCCACCGCTATCGCGAGCAAGCCCGCTCCCACATTTATAGCCACTCGGCTTAGTTACGCTGCAACAACCCCGGCAACTGCGCCACCAGCTTCTGGTTATTCAACGGCGCACGGATAAATCCACGCTGCGTCCCGTCGGGGCCGATCAGCGCCAGGTTGCCGCTGTGGTCGACGGTGTAGTTGGGTTTGCTGGTGTCCGCCGGAATGAACGGAATACTCACCGCATTCGATACCTTCTGCACATCCTCCACGTTCGCGCCGGTCAGGCCCAAAAATTGCGGGTCGAAGTAGCCCAGATACTGCTTGAGTTGCGTCGGCGTATCGCGATGCGGGTCCACGCTGACCAAAATCACCTGCAACTTATCCACAACGTCTTTGGGCAGTTCACTCTTGATCTGCCGCAGTTGGGCGAGGGTGGTCGGGCAGATGTCCGGGCAGAAGGTGTAGCCAAAGAACAACAGGCTCCACTTGTCTTTCAACGCGTTGACCAGTACCGGCTGACCGTCCTGATTGGTCATGCTCACAGGCGGTAACTGACGGCTTTGCGGCAGCAGGATAATGCCCGCGTCGATCAACGCCGTTGGATCACCCTGCCCCTTGCCGGACAGTACTTTGTTGACGGTCAGGCCCACGACCAACGCCACAAGGGCCACCAGAATAAAGACAGTTTTTTGAGTTCGAGTCATAGGTTCAACAGTAAGTAGTGATCTACAAGCAGGGCGATAAACAGCAGGAACAGGTACCAAATAGAGTACTTGAAGGTGTTGATCGCCGCGTGCGGCCGACTGCCACGGTACAGCACCCAGGACCATTGCAGAAAGCGTCCGCCCAGGATCAACGCAGATCCCAGGTATAACAATCCGCTCATGTGGATGACATAAGGCATCAGACTCACAGCCAACAACGCAAAGGTGTACAGCAGGATATGCAGCTTGGTGTAGTGCTCGCCGTGGGTCACCGGCAGCATCGGAATATCAGCCTTGGCATATTCCTCCTTGCGATGAATCGCCAGGGCCCAGAAGTGCGGCGGCGTCCAGGCGAAAATGATCAGCACCAGCAACAATGGCTCCGCGCTGACATGACCGGTCACCGCGACCCAGCCCAGCAACGGCGGCGCCGCGCCGGCAAGGCCGCCAATCACGATATTTTGCGGTGTGGCACGCTTGAGAAAGCCGGTATAGATCACCGCGTAACCCAGCAGCGAGGCCAGCGTCAGCCATGCCGCCAAGGGATTGGTGAACGTCAGCAGCAACGCCAATCCTGCCACCGCCAGCACCAGCGCAAAGGCCAGGGCGGCGGCTGGTGAAACACGGCCTTCCGCCAGCGGGCGCTTGTGCGTACGCGCCATCAGCGCATCAATGCGCCGATCCACCACATGGTTGACCGCCGCCGCGCCGCCGGCACACAGCGCAATGCCCAGGTTACCGAAGATCAGCACCGGCCATGGCACGCCGGCCCGGGTGGCGAGAAACATGCCCACCAAGGATGTGATGAGCATCAGCACCACCACTTTGGGCTTGGTCAGCTCCAGGTAGTCACGCCAGATCGCTCGACTGTCACACGTCTCGGTCAAGGTCGCCATGGCATCTCTCCTTTGAGGGTAATGAGGCCCGATACCTGTTTACGCGGGCTGAAGCGCCAACCGAGCGGCACGTGATGACGCACCCGGACCAGGCTGGTACGGGCGTGATAATTGACCAGCACCAGCGTCACCAGCAACGCCGCGCCACCTGCGTTATGCGCGACCGCCACAGGCAGCGGCAGATGGAAGTACACATTGCTCAGCCCCAGGGCGATTTGCGCAGCCAGCGCGGCCAGCAGCAGGCCGGCCAGACGCGTCATGCCTACCGTCTTGAGTTGCCAGGCCAGCCCCAGCAGCGCCAGCGTCACCACCAACGCGCCCATGCGATGGGTCAGATGAATCGCCGTGCGGGCTTCGCTGTCCAGTTGCCCGCCGAGATAGTTGGGCCCGATGTGCTGGGTCAGATGAAAACCATTGGCAAAATCTGCCGCCGGCCACCATTCCCCGTGGCAGGTCGGCAAGTCGATACAGGCCACTGCCGCATAGTTGGAACTGACCCAGCCGCCGAGGGCGACCTGCCCAATGACCAGCACCAACCCGGCCGTCGCCCAATACTGCAAGCGCCGGGGCACGATCAATGCCGGCAACACACCGGACAGGCGCAGTGTCAGCAAAAACAGCAGGCTCAAGGTCGCAAAGCCGCCCAATAAATGCCCGGTGACCACTTGCGGCCAGAGCTTGAGTGTGACCGTCCACATGCCAAAGATCGCCTGGGCAAACACCACCGCCAGCAGGAACAAGGGCAGTTTCAACGGCTGCCCCGGATGACGTCGGTGGGTCCAGGCACGCGCGGCCAGCAGGGCGATCAACAACCCCAGCGTGCCCGCCGCGTAACGATGAACCATCTCGTTCCAACCCTTGTCGGCCTCCACCGGCGTATCCGGGAAATGCAGTTCGGCATGGGCCAGTTGCGCCTCGCTCTTGGGCACGCTGATAAAACCGTAGCACCCTGGCCAGTCCGGGCAACCGAGGCCGGCATGGGTCAGCCGGGTGTAGGCCCCCAGCAACACCACCACCAACGCCAGCAAAGTGGCAAACAACGCGAGGCGAAATCCAGGTTTGGCCATGACGATGCCCTTATCCGATATTCGACAGTTTCAGCAGATGGCGCAGGTCGTTCAGCAAGTCTTTGCCCTTGACCTGGGCGTCGTAGCGCAATACCAGATTGCCGTGGGGATCGACGATCCACAGTTGCGCATCTCCCGGCGCGGCGGCGTTCTGGTTGAAGGCCGGCAACGCCAGCGGGTAGCGCTGCAATTGGGGGTATTCGATTTTCAGCTTGGCCTCGTACTCGGCACTGACCGGCTGCGCGCTGGCCAAGGCGTGGCTGGCGCGCGAGGCATCTCGACCGAGGCCGATCTGCAATTGGCGCGCGAGGTACACCAACTGCTGGCAATCGGCAGCGCAGGCGGTGGGCGCGGTGACCAGCAGCTGCCAACGCTCTTCGTTTGCCAGGACGCCGATATCGGCGCGGGTCTGGCCGTTGCCAATCAACTGCCCGTGATAACTGCGACCGTCCGGCACCCAGAACTGCAACTTGTACATAAAGGTGGCCAGCACCATCGGACCGATCACCATCAGTACGATCAGGATCAGCTGCCAACGCCCCTTGCGCCGGTCGGGCGCGGCGCGTGTGTCAGACATGCTGGGTGGATTCATGGCTGTTCCCATGGTGCTTCTCCCTTGCGTTGTGCCATCCGAGGTAGAGGTAAAGACCGCACAGCGCCAGCGCCATGGCGAACCACTGCACGGCATACCCCAAGTGTTTTTCCGGCCCCATGGCCACTACCGGCCAATGGGTTGCGTAAGTCGCCGGGCCGGCTTCGGCCCGTAGCTCATAGGTAAATCCGTTGCGCCCAAGCTCCGCCCACAACGCCGCCGGATGCAGCGCGGTGAGCAAGCGCGGCCAGGCGCCGCCGTCAGGATCGGCGTGCAGTTGAAAGGTTTCGCCGGGCGCCACATACACCCACGCATCGAGACTCAAGGGTTGCGCCGGTGTGGTGAAGGCGGGGGGCGTGCGCCGGTCCGGCCAAGGCAGCCAGCCGCGATTGAGCCACAGCCAGAGGCCGCTGGCCTGATCATGAAAGGGTTGCAGCAACTCCACGCCCGCCTTGCCGTCGCGCATCCGGTTGTCCAGCAGCACGCTGTGCTCGGCGTCGAACGCCCCACGTAGATGCACTCGCCGAAAGGCCGGATCCAGCGTTTCCTGCAATTGCTCGGCGCTCACCGGTTCCGCCGCCCTGCGCTCGGCGTAGTTTTCCAGCAGCGCCTGTTTTTCCTGGCCACGGGACAATTGCCAGAACCCCAGACTCACCATCAGCGGCAGCAACACCAGCACCACCAGCGTCGGCGCAATCCCAGGGCGAAAGCGTTTCATGGCATTGCCACCGAGGTCGCTGGTGCGCTGGCTATACTGAATCTCATTGCTCGCCCCTCCCCAAAAGAGCCCAGGAGCCTGACCATGCTCAAAGCCGCTATTGCCCTGATGCTGATCGCTACCGTTGTGAGCCTGTTCAGTGGCTTATTTTTTCTGGTCAAGGACGAGGGCAACTCCAACCGCCTCGTCACTGCCTTGACCGTACGTGTCACGCTGGCCGTGATCACCCTGGCATTGATCACCTGGGGTTTCTTCAGCGGCCAACTGGTCTCCCATGTCCCGTGGTAACTAGGCGCTGGGACAAAGCGCTTCACAGTACGTAAACGAAGAAAAACAGGCCGATCCACACCACGTCCACAAAGTGCCAGTACCAACTGGCCGCCTCGAAGCCGAACTGGTGTTCGGCATTGAAATGCCCTTTCAGCACGCGCATCAGCATCACGAACAGAATGATGGTGCCGATGGTGACGTGAGCGCCGTGAAAGCCGGTCAGCATAAAGAAGGTCGCGCCGTACACCCCGGAGCCCAATGTCAGGCCCAGCTCCTTGTAGGCGTGGACGTATTCCTCAATCTGGAATCCAAGAAAGGCCACCCCCAGCAACACCGTGAGCGCCAGCCAGATTTTCAGCGCGCCACGATGGCCCTTGCGCAACGCATGGTGGGCGATGGTGATGGTCACGCTGGAACTCACCAACAGAATGGTGTTGACCAACGGCAAACCCCACGGGCTGATGGTGCCTTCAGGCGTCGGGAAGAGTTTCGGGTCCGGGTTGTTGAGCAGCGGCCAGGCGAACTCGAAATTCGGCCACAACATGTGCGCAACACCTTTCGATCCTTCTCCGGCCAACCAGGGCGCGGACAAATTGCGCACGTAAAACAGCGCGCCAAAGAATGCGATGAAAAACATCACCTCGGAAAAGATGAACCAGGTCATGCCCCAGCGGAAGGAACGGTCCATCTGGGCGCTGTAGAGGCCGGCGCGGCTCTCCTTGATCACCGCGCCGAACCAGCCAAACATCATGTAGGCCAACAACAGGCCGCCGACGAAAAAGATCAGCGGTCCATTTGATTCAGGGCGTGCTGCCTTGAGGTCGTTGAACCACAGGCCCAGCCCATACACGCTGATCAACATGCCGAACGTGGCAATTATCGGCCATTTACTTTGCGCTGGTACGTAGTACGTATCATGATTCGACATGTATTCGTTCTCCTAATCGAGCCCGCAGGCACGCCTAGCCGCCGGTATGGACAGCCACGGGCGGTTGGCGCGCGGTGATATCGAACAGCGTGTAAGCCAGGGTCAAGTGCTTCACATTCAGGGGCATGTCACGGTCGACAATGAAGCGCACTGGCATCTCGATCCGCTCCCCTGGCTGCAGCACTTGCTGGGTAAAGCAAAAACACTCGGTCTTGTGGAAGTACATCGCCGCTTCCGCCGGGGAAATACTCGGGATCGCCTGCGCCGTCATCGGTTTGTCGGTGGGGTTGAAGGCGATAAATACCATCTCGCTGACCGCGCCAGGATTGACCACCACCTCGTCAGCCGTGGAATGAAACTCCCAGACCATATCCACTGCATTGGTGGACAGAAACTGCACCCGCACCTGCCGCGACTGATCGACCACCTGCGAGCCCTGGTACTGCCCGGCCGTCTTGCCGTTGATGCCAAACGCGCTGCACATCACGTCATAGATCGGCACCAGGGCAAAGCCGAAAGCGAACATCGCCAGCACCAGGATCAACAGGCGCGTAATCAGGCGTCGGGTCGGCAGGGACTCAGCCATGGATGTCTCCCTTCCGGCTCTTCATTTGACCTCCGGCGGGGTGGTGAAGGTGTGGTACGGCGCGGGCGAGGGGACGCTCCATTCCAGCCCCTCGGCGCCATCCCAGGGTTTGGCCGCCGCGGGCTGGCCGCCGCGGATGCATTTGATGACGATGAACAGAAAGAAAATCTGCGTGGCCCCGAACATGAAAGCGCCCACCGACGACACCATGTTGAAGTCGGCGAACTGCAGGTTATAGTCCGGCACCCGACGCGGCATGCCCGCCAGCCCAACGAAGTGCATCGGGAAGAACGCCATGTTCATCCCCACGAATGACAGCCAGAAATGCAGCTTGCCCAGGGTTTCGTCGTACATGTGGCCAGTCCATTTCGGCAGCCAGTAGTAGGCCGAGGCGAAGATTCCGAAGATCGCCCCCGGCACCAGCACGTAATGGAAGTGCGCGACCACAAAGTAGGTGTCGTGGTACTGGAAGTCCGCCGGGGCGATGGCCAGCATCAGTCCGGAAAAACCACCGATGGTGAACAGGATCACAAAGGCCACGGCAAACAGCATCGGTGTCTCGAACGTCAGTGAACCCTGCCACATGGTGCTGACCCAGTTAAACACCTTCACCCCGGTGGGCACTGCGATCAGCATGGTTGCGTACATGAAGAACAACTCGCCCACCAATGGAATACCCACCACAAACATGTGGTGCGCCCAGACGATAAACGACAGGAAGGCAATGCTTGCCGTGGCGTAAACCATCGAGGTGTAGCCGAACAGCGGCTTGCGCGAGAACGCCGGGATGATCGCGCTGACGGCGCCGAACGCCGGCAGGATCATGATGTACACCTCGGGATGACCGAAGAACCAGAACACGTGCTGGAACAACACCGGATCACCACCGCCGGCGGCGCTGAAGAAGCTGGTGCCGAAGTGAATGTCCATCAACATCATCGTCACGCAACCGGCCAGCACCGGCATCACCGCGATCAGCAAGAACGCGGTGATCAGCCAGGTCCAGACAAACAGCGGCATCTTCATCAGCGTCATGCCCGGCGCACGCAGGTTGAGAATGGTCGCGATCACGTTGATCGCCCCCATGATCGAACTGACGCCCATCAGGTGAATGGCGAAGATGAAAAAGGTCACGCTTTCCGGAGCGTAAGTGGTGGAGAGCGGGGCGTAGAACGTCCAGCCGAAATTCGGCCCGCCACCCGGCGAAAACAACGTCGACACCAACAACAGGAATGCCGCGGGCAGCAGCCAGAAGCTGAAGTTGTTCATGCGCGGCAACGCCATGTCCGGCGCGCCGATCATCAGCGGGATCATCCAATTGGCCAGGCCGACGAAGGCCGGCATCACCGCGCCAAACACCATGATCAGGCCATGCATGGTGGTCATCTGGTTGAAGAACGCCGGCTCGACGATCTGCAAGCCGGGCTGAAACAGCTCGGCACGAATCACCATGGCAAAGGAACCGCCTAACAGGAACATGGCAAAGCTGAACCACAGGTACATGGTCCCGATGTCTTTGTGGTTGGTGGTCAGTACCCAGCGCATCAGGCCCTTGGCCGGGCCGTGCGCGTGGTCACCGGCATGGCCGTGGTCATCGATCACAGTGCTCATGGCCTTTCTCCTGCAAACGAGTGGGCGGGACGGTTCAGGGAATACGCAGGGAAGAAGGTCATTGGCTTTCCGCCTGTTTGAGTTCCAGTACGTCTTTCGGGGTCACCATGTCGCCTGTGTTGTTGCCCCACGCATTACGTTCGTAAGTGACCACGGCCGCGATATCGACTTCCGAGAGCTGCTTGCCGAAGGCGGCCATCGCCGTGCCGGGCTTGCCGTGGAAGACGATGCCGAGGTGATCGGCCTTCGGCCCGGTGGCAATTTTCGAGCCCTTGAGCGCCGGGAACATCGGCGGCAGGCCTTGGCCCTCGGCCTGGTGACAGGCGACGCAGGCGGTGTGGTAAACCTTGTCGCCGCGCGCTACCAGCTCCTCGAGCGTCCATTCCTTGGAGGTCAGTTCCTTGAGTTTGGCGGCTTCCTGCTTGCGCTCGCCCAGCCAGGCGTCGTAGTCGGCCCTGGACTTGACCTCGACCACGATCGGCATGAAACCGTGGTCCTTGCCGCACAGTTCGGCGCATTGGCCACGGTAGATCCCGGGCTTCTCGACACGGGTCCAGGCTTCGTTGACGAATCCGGGGATAGCATCGCGCTTGACCGCAAAGGCCGGCACCCACCAGGAGTGGATCACATCGGCCGCAGTCACCAGAAAGCGCACCTTGGCGCCCACCGGCAGCACCAATGGCTGATCGACTTCCAGCAGGTAGTGCTCGCCCTTGTCGGCCTTGTTTTGAATTTGCTCGGCGGGTGTGGCCAGGTTGCTGAAGAACTCCACGTCCTGACCGAGGTATTTGTAATGCCATTTCCACTGGTAGCCGGTGACCTGGATATCGATATCCGACTCACTGCTGTCGTAGATGTCGATCAGGGTCTTGGTCGCCGGAATGGCCATGACGACCAAAATCAGCAAGGGCACGACGGTCCAGAGGATTTCCACCGTGGTGCTCTCGTGAAACTTGGCCGCCACCTGACCGGTGGAGCGTCGATGGACAATCATCGACCAGAACATCGCGCCAAACACGATGATGCCGATCACCACACAGATCCAGAAAATGGTCATGTGCAAATCGAACACAGCGTGACTGACTTCAGTGGCCCCTGGCGCCATATTCACCGTCCAGGCGGCCTGCGCCTGGCTGAATACTGACCACAAGAGTAAGCCCATCCAAACATGTGGATGTCGCGTCATTGCGGGTTCCCCTTATCGTTCTTGTTATCCCGCCGGTGTGCACCTGCGGCCAAGGGGGCGGCTTCCAAAATGCTTGCATCCGCCAAGCCTTGCCTGCTTATGCAGTTGGGCGTCATCAGCTAATCGCGTACAAACCCGAGTATAGCCAGCGACTGCGACCCCGCAATGTGAGAGGGCAAATCAATAAAAAATGACCAACGGTGCAGATCGGGCAGGGGATTGAACGCCTATCCGACGAACGATGGCATTTCGATATAGCGAACACACATAAGCATGAAATAATTATGACAAATGCGTCTGAGGAGCCCGTATAAACGAGCTACCTTATGCAGTCCCCTTTCCCGTGCCTGTATTTCTGGAGCTTTCATGAACACCGCCGCATTGCGCGAGCAGATTTCCCGTGCCCATCAACACGAAGCCAGCACTCACCAGCTTGCCCGGCAGTTGGAAGCAAAGTTGCCCCATCTACATTCGTCCATTTCACTGGCTGGACAGGATCGTAACGGGGTGATGACGCGATTCGTCGCTGCCTACATCGATCTGGTCCCGGACTTGCTGGATGCCGCCAATGAAGTCGCCCGCGAAGCGGGTATTGAAAGCCAGATAAAACCCGTGCTGAAAATTGCCGAACATTTCTTCCTGCAGCCCCCTACAATCCTCGCCGGCCATGAAGGCCTGGACAGCTTGCTGGATGAGGCCTACCTGGCCCACAGGCTGGTAGAAGAAGTGAACGATTTGTATATCAAGCACTTCAGTCAGCCGCTGATTCCAGCGGATACCACCGTCGCCAATCTGATCGCACATCAGTTGATCGGCGAGGATTTTGCCAACCAATTGGATGAAGCCGTACACCTGGCGGTCGATGAAATGCTCGACGAGGACAGCTTTGCCCTGGAGTCGGTTGAAGCCTATCGCGACAAGCTCAAGAGCCCCGACACCGAAGCGGCGTGGAAGCGCTGGCCGTGCCTGTCGCGACAGTTGGGTGTGGAGTTGGAGCTGGATCAGCCAGCGTAATTTCCCGATCACGCTCCTGTAGGAGCATAGGGCTCTACACAACTTTCAGAATCTGGTGAGTTTCCCCGTGGCGAGCGGGCTTGCCCCGCGTAGGGCTGCGAAGCAGCCCCAGTAAGCCGAATGCGGTGTATCAAATACTCCGTAGCGGCTGATTTTGGGACGGCTTCGCAGTCCAACGCGGGACAAGCCCGCTCGCCACAACAGCCCTATCTGCTCAAATTGTGTAGATAAATATGCTGCAGGAGCGAGGGGTTCAGGCCGCTGCCGAGCCAATCCCGGTGTTCGTCCGCACCCGGCCTTCCAACCTGCGCTTCAAGCCTCGCGCCTCAATCACCAACGTCGAGCCCTGCGCCGCATTGGCACGGCCCCATTCCTCCAGCAGCTCCAGACAGGAATGGTCGATGTAACTCAGGTTATTGAGTGGTACATGCACGGTAGTCCCCGTGGGTACGGTCGACAATACTTGGGTCAACGCGGGCACTTTCAGAAAGGTCGCTGCACCGCTCAGGCGCAGCTCCATCTCGCCCTCCTGAGGCAAGTCGATCAGGCTGACTTTCAGCCGGGAGGCCTTGAATGCCAGCTTGAGCAATGTCAGCCCAAAGCCCACCAGCACACCCGTGAGCAGGTCGCTGAAGATGATGGCCAAGGCCGTGGCCGCATAGGTAACCATCGGCATCCGACCATAACGAGCCAGCCCCCGGAACGCCTTGAGATCCACCAGCTTGACCCCGGTATACACCAGCACACCCGCCAGGCTCGCCACCGGAATACTTTGCAGCACGCTGGACAGCAACAACACAAACGCCAACAGCCACAAGCCATGGAACACCGCTGACAACCGCGTGGTCGCACCCGCCTGAACGTTAGCCGAGCTGCGCACGATCACGCCCGTCATGGGCAACGCTCCGACCAGACCACACAGCATGTTGCCTACGCCCTGGGCGGACAATTCCTTGTCGAAATCCGAGCGCTGTCCGCTGTGCATACGGTCAACCGCCGCTGCTGACAGCAGGGTTTCGGCGCTGGCGATAAAGGCCACCGCAAAGGCTGCGATCAACAGATTCGGATCAGCCAGGTTCAGCAGATCGCTGGGGCGCAGCCAATCGATGGCATCGGCGAGGTTTTCCGGTACTTCAACACGCTTGACCTGCAACGCCAGCGCCAGGCTGGCCGCCGTCGCCAAACCCACTCCGAGCAACGCTCCCGGCACAAAACGCAGTTTTTGCGGACGGAGTTTATCCCACAGCCACATCACCAGAATCGTCGACAGCCCGAGCAAACCGGCTTGCCAACCGAACCCGCCACCCAGCGCGGGAATAGCCTCGGCCAAGGCAGCGGGAAAGCCTGCGAGGTTATCCAGTCCGGAGGGTTTCGGTGCCGCATCCAGCATCACATGGACTTGCGACAGGACAATCAGCACGCCGATTCCCGCCAACATTCCGTAGACCACCGCCGGGGCGGTCACGCGGAACCAGCAGCCGAGACGCAAGCGTCCGGCGACCAGTTGCAGGAAGCCCGCCAGCAGCAGGATTGGCCCGAGCATGAGCATGCCATGCTGGCGCACCAGTTCGAAAACCAACACCGCCAGACCGGCTGCGGGGCCGCTGACTTGCAGCGGCGATCCCGCCATCCAACCAACCACCAGGCCACCGATGATGCCAGTGATCAAGCCTTTGGCCGGTGGCATGCCCGAAGCGATGGCGATACCCATGCACAATGGCAGGGCGACCAGAAACACCACCACGGACGCTAACAGCTCCCGTGGCAATACAGCTTTCAATTGAGCAGCACGCATAATGACTCTCCCGAGGCATTCGCCGGGCGTGACAACGCCTGGCTACGCTATGGCAGCCATTGCGTTACCCGACGGGGAAGGGTTTTAGAAGCGCGCTTTAGGCGTCGCCGAAGGGATCGAATCGGTGCCGCTCAACGGTCGAAACGCCGACAGACCCGCATCGTAGGCCCGAATTTCACTGGTCTCGATGTCGTAGATCCAGCCGTGGATAAACAAATGACCGTTGGCCATGCGCGAAGCCACCGACGGGTGGGTGCGCAAATGCTGCAACTGAGCGATGACGTTCTCTTCGGTCAGCACCTTCATGCTTTCGCCTTCATTGGCGCAGTCGCAGTTGTCCTGGACCATGGTCTTGGCGACCTCGGCGTGGAGCAGCCAGGCTTTGACGGTCGGCATTTTCTCCAGGCTCTGGGGATTGAGCACCGCGCGCATGGCGCCGCAATCGGAGTGCCCACACACAATGATGTGTTGCACGCCCAAGGCCAGTACCGCGTACTCGATGGCCGTGGAAACGCCGCCGTTCATTTGCCCATAGGGTGGCACCACGTTGCCGACGTTACGGGTCACGAACAGGTCGCCGGGGGAACTCTGGGTAATCAGTTCTGGAACGATGCGCGAATCGGCGCAGGTGATAAACATCGCTCTCGGGCTCTGGGCCGTGGCGAGTTTCTTGAAGAGTTCTTCCTGCTGGGGAAAGATCTCGTTATGGAAATGCATAAAACCATCAACGATATGTTGCAGCGCTGCATCGGCGGACTCCACCTGATGAGGGGCTGAAGCCGACGCAGCCAACGGCTGTTTATCCTTGTCACTCATGATTCATCCTCTTGGTTGGAGCGGGGAGTCTTCCCGTTCAGTTCGACACATCGCCAGCGAATAGCGGAAAACCACTCAACCAGCGACGCCGACTCGTTAGTCACTCGATGAACAAGGTATCCGCCGAAACTTAACTCAAACTGAATAAACCGCTCTATCTCGCGGGTTTCATTGATATCAAAACGCGATTATCCGCGCTGCCAAGAACACGTATTTGCGTCAGTCTACAACAATGCCAGCTGCCTGCCAGGGGGACAAAACGCCGTGCAATCCAGGTTAAAACCTTCCCGACGATTAAGCCCCAAACGTTTGATCGCCTTGGCAAAGCGTTGCGCCAGCAGATCGGCGAATGGCCCTTCACCCCGCATGCGTATACCGAAACGACTGTCATACACCTCACCACCGCGCACCTGGCGCACCAGACTCATCACATGGGCCGCGCGTTGCGGATAATGGGCCGCCAGCCATTCCTCGAACAGCGGCGCCACTTCAAGTGGCAGGCGCAACATCATGTAGGCCGCGCTCTGCGCACCAGCGGCGTGGGCCTCGGCCAGCAGGCTTTCCAACTCGCTGTCGTTGATCATCGGGATCATCGGCGAACACAGCACGCCCACCGGGATCCCCGCTTCACGCATCACCCGAATGGCCCGCAACCTGGCCTTGGGCGCTGCCGCCCGGGGTTCCAGAATGCGCTTGAGCTCATCGTCCAGGCTGGTAAGGCTGATCATCACCGCCACCAGACGCTGTCGAGCCAGTTCCGTCAGCAGATCAAGATCGCGCAGGATCAGCGAACCCTTGGTAATAATCGTCACCGGATGACGGTAGCGCAGCAGCACTTCCAGGGTTTGCCGGGTGATCGTGTGCTCCCGCTCGATGGGCTGATACGGATCCGTGTTGGCACCCAGGTTGATTGGTGCACACACATAACCCGGCTTGGACAGTTGCCGTTCCAGGACCTCAGCGGCGTTGCTCTTGGCGATCAAGCGGGTTTCGAAATCCAGGCCAGGAGACATGTCCCAATAGGCGTGGCTGGGTCTTGCGTAGCAATAAATGCAACCGTGCTCGCAGCCTCGATAGGGGTTGATGGAGCGGTCAAACGGCAGGTCGGGCGAGGTGTTGCGGGTGATGATGGTCTTCGCCATCTCAAGGCGCACTTCGGTGCTCTGGGTCGGCGGGACCTCCTGATGCCAGCCGTCGTCCTCGGCCACGCTGACAGTCGGCGCAAAGCGGTTGTGCAGGTTGGTGCCGGTGCCACGGCCGCGTGGCGCAAGAGACGAGGGCATAGGTCATAATCCGATAAACTGTATGCCCATACAGTATTCGACGAGCACGGATTTAACCAGAGCCATTCAGATGGACGGCGCGCCCTGGCCAACGTTTGCACCGTCAGCCCTTTGGGTGAGGGTGTGCAGGCGCGGCGATGATCGGCGGCGTCCCGAGAAAAGCCGTGATCGATTCAAGCAGCGGCCGCGAATCGCCCGGCCCCAGCACGGTTTCGAGTAGCTCGCGTCCTGTTGCCCCGTTAAACACACCGTCGCGCTCGAACCTTTGGAACACGGCAACGGCCAATTCCTTCGACCAGGCGTAGGCGTAGATTTTCCCCGCGTAGCCTATCGCCATATGTTCCAGGCCATTGGGCCAGCGCTCGTTGGCGAACACCGGAAGATGCCCGACTTGCGCACTGACGTCCTCGAATACCTGCTGGGCCATACGCCCATCGCCGTGGGTCCGGTGCACCT
This sequence comes from Pseudomonas mucidolens, assembly GCF_900106045.1. Taxonomy (NCBI): domain Bacteria; kingdom Pseudomonadati; phylum Pseudomonadota; class Gammaproteobacteria; order Pseudomonadales; family Pseudomonadaceae; genus Pseudomonas; species Pseudomonas mucidolens. The sequence goes on from NZ_LT629802.1 coordinate 4,904,237, forward strand.
CTAGATCAAACAAGGCGTTGCGCAAGAGGGCAGCGGTTTCCCAACTGGTCTGAGTCTTGGCCAAGACCAGCAACTGATCGGCGATCTCGCCAGGCAACGCCGCCCCGGTTTGATAATGCCTGGATATACGGACCAGGCATTGCCGGGAGAAACACCACTGTTCGAACAACAACCCGGCAAACTCGGAGGTATCGCGCGAGACCTCCGAAATGCCGGAAATGTCGCGATAGGCGGCCCGGCTCAAGACATGGTGCAAACAATGACCGAATTCATGAAAGAGGATTTGCAGCTGCTGATGGTCGAGCAACACCGGGTTTGCCTGCGAGCCACGCGGCAGCCAGCCATGCAGCACGGCGATGGGCCGCTGGAGCTTGCCTTCAGCGCTGATCTGGCGGTTGCGCAGGGTGGTGGTAGAAGGCAGACCGTTGCGATTCGGATCCTCGAACGGATCAAAATAGATATAACCAATAATCTCTTGATACTCGCTGACTTCGAAAAGGCGCACATCCGCCTGCCAGGTCACCACGTCCTGACGTTCGATCAGAGTCACCCCGAACAGATCCCTCGCGATCAGCAACAGCTGTGAAAACGTCGATTCCATGGGAAACCAGACGTTTAGCGTGTGTTTCGAAATCCCCAGGGTTTGCTGGCGGAATTTCTCCGTCAGGTACTGGTAGTCCCACGGTTGGAGTTCGCAGAACCCGCGTCGCATGGCAAACTCCCAGAGCTGCTCAGCATCCCGGGCCAAAGCGTTTTGCTGCCGTTCGAGTTGCCCGCGCAAGAACGTCAGGACCTGCGCGGCAGATTCGGCTTGCTCTGGCTCGATCGCCATCTCGGCGAAATTCGCATAGCCGAGTAAGCTGGCGTACTGCTGACGGTCATCCAGCAATTGCTGGAAGAGGGCGCTGTTGTCGAACTCGCCGGCGTGCGGTCCTTGATCCGAGGCGCGGGTGCTGTAAGCCACGTACATTTCCTTGCGCAGGAAACGATCATCCGCGTAGCGCGTGACGATGCGAAACGATTCAAAACTGAGCGTCAACCGCCATCCTGCGTGCCCGGCCTCGCGTGCCTGGCTGGCCATTTGCTGTTTGAACAGCGACGGCAGACCGCTCAAAAGCGCCTCATCGTCAATCGTTTTGCTCCAGGCTTTATTGGCCCGGTGCAGCTGTTCCAGGAACAGACGCTCGCCGTCTTGAATGCGTCGCTTCACTACGTCCAGGTCTGCCTGCGAGGTATGTGCAGACCCGCTCTGGCGAAAGTCTCGGAGGATTTTTTCCAAGGTTCTTTTGCGTGCCGGTTCGAATAGCCGAGCTATGTCGCTGCTCGCCAACCGCCGATAGAGCTGGAACAGTTCGGCGTTCTGGCGCAGCGCGCGCTGGAAGTCGTGCAGCCGATCGCGGCAGTCGAGTGAGGCCTGTGTCCAGGCGTCCCCAGTCCTGGTCAGGGTCAGAAGGCCCAACAGATAGTCAAAAACCTCCAGGCGCGTGTGGATGTCGTCCATCGCCAAGACCAGATCGTCCCAGGTTGGAAACGGTGTCTGGCTCGCGATGATCTGCGCCACTTGAGCGCGGCTCTCCATAAGGATCCGGTCAAGGGCCGGGGAAAAATGTTCGGCGCGGATCCGCGAAAAAGGCGGCAGATCATAGGCCTGCAACAGCGGATTAGTATCATTGAGCATGGGAAACCTTCCTCTGAATCTGGACTGAATGAACAGTCTGAAAGGAAGGCCTGACGCTGGGCGGTATTATAGGTATCGCTTACAGACCAGGCGGCCTGGAAGATGATGCCAATTAATTCAGGCACGGTTATCTGCAACCTGGGATGGCGGATTTGCCTGCTGTTGCGTTTCCTTCACTGTGGGGCCGGGCCCAGGGCGGCGGGTCTCGTCCCAAGAAATACCTGCAAGGCGTCGAGCAACGAGCGTGAATTGCCCGGCGCCAATACCGCGTGGCGGAAGGCACGGCCAGTGTTCGGATTGAACAAGCCTTCGCGCAGAAAGCGTTGGAACGCTTCTTTCGCGAGCACGCCTGACCATCTGTAGGAATACAGACTGGCCGCGTAGCCTTGCATGATGTGAGTCAACTGGTTGGCCGGGCGCAACCTCGACAAGCCCTCAAGCTGACCAACTCGCGCCACCGCCTCAGCGAACACTTGGCGGATGCTGCGTCCATCGCCCCAGGTCCGGTGTACCTCGAAGTCGAAGATGGCATCGGTCAGCAACTCCGCCGTGTCCCAGCTGGTTTGCGTGGAAAGGTAGGTCAGCTGCTTTTGCGCCAGATCGGACGGCAAGGGCGCGCCTGTCTGGTAATGCCGAGATAGCCAAACGAGTATTTGTGGCTGGAAGCACCACAACTCGAAGAACTCACCGATAAACTCTGCGGTGTCACGCCCGTAACTCGCCATCCCGGAAAGCCTGCGGTTGTCCGCGGTGGTCAGAATATGTTGCAAGCAATGCCCAAACTCATGCAGCAGAATCCGCAGGCGCAGGTGGTCAAGCAGATAGGGTTGGCCGGGCATGTCTTGCAGAAAGTTACATTGCATCACGGCGATCGGCCGGTTCAACAGGCCTTCTGCGTCGCGGTGCCGGGCACGCAGTTCAATGGTGTTGGGACCTTGCTCGTTACTGGTGCCGGCAAACGGCTCGAAAAACACATAGCCGATGACCGCGTCGTACTCCTTTACCTCGAACAACCGAACCGGCGCGGCCCAGGTGTCGAAATCCGTGCGCTCGACAAACTGCACGGCGAACAAGCGCTGGAAGAGCTCACACACACGTACCAGGGTGTGATCCAGGGTGAAGTACTCACGGATCTGTTCCGCCGAAATACCGGTCATTTGCTGACGAAGTCTTTCGGAAAAAAACGCGTAATCCCACAGCTGCAAGTCATGGACACCGTGGTTCGCCGCAAACGCCTGGAGTTGCCGACGGTCGCTGGCAAAGGTCGATTGCTCGCTGGCCAACTGCGCCTGGAAAAAGCGCTGCACCTGGTCGACGGAATCCACCATCTGCTCCTCCAGCACCACCTGCACAAAGTGCTCGTAACCCAATAACCTGGCTATCTCGTGCCGTCCATCGAGCACCGTCAGCAGGTGGTCGGTATTGTCGTACAAGCCTGCGTGCGGCCCGACATCGGAGGCGCGGCTGAAAAACGCTTCACACACCTCCTGACGCAGCGCGCGGTTCTCGGCATTGGCCATAATCCCGCGAAACATTTCGCTGTCCAGCGTGATCAACCACCCCGGCAATCCCTTGGCCTGCGCCTTGGCCGTCATCGCCTGCTTGAGGCTGGCGGGAACGCCCTGCAACAGCGCCTCATCCTCGACATGCTTGCTCCACGCGGCCGTCGCCTGGGCGAGTCGATTGGAAAACTCGCCTTCCAGCAGTTCGTTGGCCAGCCGCAAGTACGCCAGGCGCTCGCGTTCGACCTGCGGTAAGGAAAGACCTGAGCGACGGAACTGCACCTGAATTTTCCCCAGGATGCGTCGACGTTGCGCGTCGAACAGCGCCGCTATCGGGCTGGCGGCCAACTGTGTGCATAACGCGGACAACTGCGGATTGCCCATCAGCTCGGCGCGAAAATCATTCAACCGCCCGTGAAAGTCGCTGGCCGCGCGCTCCCATCCCTCATCCACCTCGGACGCATCCAGCACGGTGACGACGCCCTGGGCAAGTTCGAGGCGAGCGAGGATGTCATCCAGCGCCAGGACCAGGTCGTCCCACGTCGGGAAGGGTGTCTGGGTCTGAATGATGTGCGCCACCTGACGACGGCTCTCGACAATCAACGCCTCGGCCGCCGGCGCCAGATGCTCGGTGCGCACCTGCGAAAACGGTGGTAGGTCAAACGTCTGCAATAACGGATTTTGTACGGGCATGGGTGCGATCCTTTTCGTCCTGGGACTGGAACGCAAAAGTCTAGGAAGAACGCACCCCGGCAAAGCCGTATCTATGTACATCGTCTCGCGCCTGGGCGGCGCAAGGACGATGACCTACTTCAGTCAGTCTTTTTTCAGCTTCGGATTAGGGAAAAACTGCACCGTCTGCACCTTGGCATCCGGCGCTTTCAACGCCGAGGTATTGACCCGCGTGCCCAGTTCCTTGGGTATTGAAAGACCTTGTTCATTGAGTGTGTCGGAATAACCGCAGGCCACACATTCGCGGTGCGGCACGCTGTCTTCAGTCCACATCATCAATTTGTCCGGCTCACTGCACGCCGGGCAGACCGCGCCGGCGATAAAGCGTCGTTTGGTAATCACAGGCCCTTCACTCATGCTGCTGCGTCCTCACTCAGGCCGCTGTGACGCAAGAGTGCGTCAATCGACGGCGCGCGTCCGCGGAAGTCGACGAACAGCACCATCGGCGCCTGGGATCCACCCCGGGCGAGGATCGCTTCACGGAACGCACGACCTGTTTGCGCGTTAAGCACGCCTTCCTCTTCAAATTTGGAGAACGCATCCGCCGAGAGTACTTCGGCCCACTTGTAGCTGTAATAACCCGCCGCGTAACCGCCGGCAAAGATATGCGCGAAGCTGTTGGGGAAGCGGTTGTAGGCGGGCGGGCGCATCACCGAGACTTCGTCGCGCACACCTTCGAGCACCTGCAACACACTGCGGCCATCGCCGTGAGTGGCATGCAGCTCGAAATCGAACAGCGAAAACTCCAATTGACGCACCATCATCAGGCCAGACTGGAAGTTCTTCGCCGCGAGCATTTTTTCCAGCAGGTCCTGGGGCAGTGCTTCGCCGCTTTCGTAATGCCCGGAAATCAATGCCAGGCCTTCCGGCTCCCAGCACCAGTTCTCCATGAATTGGCTCGGCAATTCCACCGCGTCCCACGCCACGCCATTGATGCCGGACACGCCCGCGTGTTCAATACGGGTCAGCAAGTGATGCAGACCGTGGCCGAACTCGTGGAACAGGGTGGTGACTTCGTCGTGGGTCAGCAGGGCAGGTTTGCCGCTGTCGGCCGGGGTAAAATTGCACACCAGGTTGGCCACCGGGCTTTGCAGTGCGCCATCAGCCGTGCGACGACGGTCGCGGGCACCGTCCATCCAGGCACCGCCGCGCTTGTTGGCGCGGGCGTACAGGTCGAAGAAGAAGCGGCCGACATGCTCGCCGTTTTCCTTGATTTCGAATAGCCGGACATCCGGGTGCCAGGTATCAAAACCTTTCTGCTCGGCGATTTCGATGCCGTACAGTCGCTGGACGATGGCGAACAGGCCGCCCAGCACCTTATCGATCGGGAAGTAGGCGCGCAGGGCTTCCTGGGACACGCTGTAACGTTGCTCACGCAGTTTTTCGCCGTAGAAACCGCTGTCCCAGCTTTGCAGGTCCGCGCACCCTTGTTCGGCGGCGTAAGCCTTGAGCTGTTGCAGGTCCTGGGTGGCAAATGGCTTGCTGCGCTTGGCCAGGTCGCGCAGGAAGCTCAACACCTGATCGCTGGACTCGGCCATTTTGGTGGCCAGACTCAGTTCGGAGAACGAGGCGAAACCCAGCAACTGGGCAAGCTCCTGACGCAGATCGAGGATCTGTTCCATGACCGGACCGTTATCATTCTGACCAGCATTCGGGCCTTGGTCCGACGCACGGGTGCAATAGGCGGCGTAGATTTCCTCACGCAGTGCCCGGTCGTGGGCGTAGGTCATCACCGCGTAATAACTCGGGAATTCCAGGCTAATCAACCAGCCGTCGAGCCCCTTGGCCTGGGCCGCGGCAGCCATTTGCGCCTTGGCCGAGTCGGTCAGGCCGGCGAGCATGGCTTCATCGGTGACGTGTTTGGTCCAGGCCTGGGTGGCGTCCAGCAACTGGTTGGAGAATTTGCTACCCAGCTCAGAGAGTTTGCTCTGCACTTCGGCGTAGCGTTGCTGTTGCTCCGGCGGCAAATCAATGCCCGACAGACGGAAATCACGCAGGGCGTGTTCCAGGATGGTTTTTTGCGCCACGTCGAAATCGGCGGCCGCGGGACTGTTGGCGAGGGCTTCGAAAGCCTGGAACAGCTCGCGATTCTGGCCCAGCTCGGTAGAGTAGGCGCTCAAGGCGGGCAGGCAGGCTTCATAGGCTTCGCGCAACTCGGCGCTGTTGCACACGGCGTTGAGGTGGCTGACCGGGCTCCAGGCGGCACCCAGGCGATCGTTGAGTTCGTCCATGGCCAGGACCAGACCGGCCCAGGTCGGATTTTTTCCCTGACTTTGCAGGATGCCTTCGATGGCGACACGGTTGTCGGCGAGGATCTGTTCGATGGCCGGCTGGACGTGCTCGGCACGGATCGCCGAGAACGGCGGCAGGTCGTAGGACTGCAAAAGAGGGTTGTTCACGCTCACGGTTGGCACCTTGGCTGGAGAAACAGGTAAGACAAAGATGGGGCCATCTTAATTACAATCAACACCCACCGCAGCTATCAGTAGAAGAGAGAGAGGCTATCGTGACCCTTCGCACCTATCAGAATCACACGCCGGCCCTGGGCGCCGGGGCTTTCGTCGACGCGTCGGCGGTGGTGATCGGCGATGTCGAGATCGGCACGCACAGCTCGGTCTGGCCGCTGACGGTGATCCGTGGCGACATGCACCGCATCCGCATCGGTGCGCGCACCAGCGTGCAAGACGGCTGCGTGCTGCACATTACCCATGCCGGACCTTTCAACCCTGACGGTTTCCCGCTGCTGATCGGGGACGACGTGACCATCGCCCACAAAGTCATGCTGCACGGCTGCACGATCGGCAGTCGGATCCTGATCGGCATGGGCAGCATTGTGATGGACGGTGCCGTGGTGGAGGACGATGTGATTATCGGTGCGGGCAGCCTGGTGCCGCCCGGCAAGAAACTCGAGAGCGGATTCTTGTACGTCGGCAGCCCGGTAAAGCAAATCCGCCCGTTGACTGACAAGGAGCGCGCCTTTTTCACTTACAGCGCCGCGAACTACGTGAAGCTCAAGGACCTGCACCTGGCTGAAGGATTCGACCAATGAGCCTGCATTACCAAACCGTTCTCTTCGACCTCGACGGAACCCTCACCGACCCACGGGAAGGCATCACCCGCTCCATCCAGTATGCCTTGGGCAAACTGGGGATCGACGAGCCCGACCTGAGCAGACTCGAGCACTTTATCGGTCCACCGCTGCTGCAGGCCTTCATGCAGTTCTATGATTTCGACGAGGCCAAGGCCTGGCAAGCGGTGAACTTCTATCGCGAGCGCTTCAAGGTCACGGGGCTGTATGAAAACCGGCTGTTCGAGGGCGTCATGCCGCTGCTGCAAGACTTGAACAGCCAGGGCCGGCAACTGTATGTGGCCACCTCCAAGCCGTGGGAATTTGCCCGCGAAATCGCCCGCCATTTCGATTTCGCCAAGCATTTCAAGCTGATCTACGGCAGTGAACTGGACGGCACGCGCACCAATAAGGTCGAGCTGATCGCCCACTTGATGAGCGAGGAAGGGCTGGACCCCGCCAGTACCTTGATGGTTGGCGACCGCAAGCACGACCTGATCGGGGCCCGCAGCAATGGACTGGATGCCGCGGCGGTAGGGTATGGGTTTGGCAGTTTTGAGGAGTTGAGCGCCGAGGCGCCGACTTGGCACTTTGAGACGTTAGCCGATATGCATCAGGCGTTTTTGCGGCGCCCTTGAGAGCGTCTTCGCGAGCAAGCCCGCTCCCACATTTTGCTCGGTGTTTGCAGGTCAAATGTGTGTCGGCTTGCTCGCGAAGAGGCCCTAAAGACCCAGACTCTCCAACTGCCTTAACGCCGCCTTGCGCGGCGCTATCGGCAACCGGCCCAACTGTTCCACCGCGCTGTAGAACTTCACCCAATCCCCGCCTTGCTGCTGAAACAATGCTGCAAACGCCGGCACCCATTGGTCGTACAGTCCAAACGGCAACAGCCGCGCATTGTTCATCGGTTGATTGATCCAGGCGTCATAACGCCTGTCGCCGGCCCACTGGCTGTCACGCAACTGGCGGTAGTCGCTGCGCAAACGCTCGAACTCTGCCTGCTTGGCCCGGCGCATTGCATCGGCCGCTAAAGGCTGCGCGTAGAGCGTTTCCAGGCGTTTGCGGGTGTCGAGGAGCAAACGGATAAACTGGTCGCGCTGCTGCAACGCGGCCTGACTGGCCGGCGCGAGGCCACGGGCTGTACGCCATTGCCGGGTACCTTCCTGCTCGACGAAGGTGGCAAACGACTCATTGAACGCGGTGTCGTCCTTCACATAAACACGCTGGTGGGCCAGTTCGTGAAAGATCAGCGTCGCCAGTCGCTCTTCGCCCCACGCCATCATCGAACTCATGATCGGATCATTGAACCAGCCCAGGGTGGAATAGGCTTCAACCCCACCAATCGACACGTCCATGCCGCGTTGCTGCAACAACGCTGCCTGACCCCGCGCCGCGCCCTGGCTGTAATAACCGCGATAAGCCACGCAGCCCGCAATCGGAAAGCAATGGTTCTGCGGTGACAGGGAAAATTCGGAGGTGGCGAAGAGATTCCAGACGACGTAGGGTCGACCGATATCGGCATACAGTCGGTAACTCTGGTTATCCGGCAAGTGCAGTTGCTGACTGGCAAAAGTACGTGCCTCCTGGGAATGAACCAAGTGCTTGCGCAACACCTGCGGCCGCGACGGGTCGGCAATCACCTCGGCCACCGGCACCCGCGCCCGCAGCAATTGCCATTGGCCGCTGGCGAGTTGGCTGTAATAGCTGACACTGGAACACCCGCCGAGCATCAAACACATCAGCCCCGCACATAAACGCCCGACCATTACACACCGCTCCTGGGTAGTTGGCCTGCCAGACTATCGTGCTTGTAGGGTGTCTGCAGCCATCGGCGCTATGCTCACATCATTCCTACCGGTGAGGACCCGACATGCGTCAGTTTCTACTTCCCTTGGCGATGATTTTTCTCAGCGCCTGTGCTTCGACACCGATTCCCGCGCCTGACCCGCAACAGGCCTGGGTCGATTTTGCCACGCCGACACCCGGCGCCAAGATGGTCATGGCGCAACGCCTGGACGGAAAATCCCTGAACGATGGCCGCTACTTCCAGGTGCCACCCGGCAGCCATGAACTGATGGTGCGTTTCGATTTTGAAGTGTATTCCGGCGGGGGCCTGGGCGGCGGGTTGAGCCAACCCCGAGACCGCACCTGTTTCATCACCGTGCAATATGACCACTTCGAGGCCGGCCAGCGCTATCGACTGGAAGGCCGCTCCCTGGCGTTTACCCCGAATATCCGGCTGTATGACGCGCAGCGTCAGTTGCTGGCCGAGGAACGCAGCGTCAACTGCCTGCCCTGATCACTCGTCATTGCGCTGGTAGATGATGGTCTTGGTGCCGTTCTCACAGGTGCCGACACGCATGGCCTCATCATGTTTGTCGCCTTCTTCCTTGCTGACAATTTCCAGCGTATAGGAAGGTACCGCGTTGGCCTGGATCTTGACCTCGATCTCTTTCCTGAGCTCTTCGCAGTCTTTCGGGGCGGCCAGCGCTGAGGTGGCCAAAGCACCGCAAATAATCGCCAAGGCAAAACGTTTCATGTGTGAAGCTCCCTAAATGCGCTGCGCACGAGTGTGCACCATGGCTGCATACTGATGAGACCACACTTGCGAAACGCGAGTTCTGATTTAACGCAGAACAAAATAACCGGGCGAGGGGATTGCCCCCTCGCCACGGGGACCTGCGATGTTTACCCAACGGTTCAGTTCACCAATGTGCCGTCCAGGGTGATGGTCGCGTTGAGCACCTTCGACACCGGGCATCCTTCCTTGGCTTTCTTGCTCAACTCATCGAACTGCGCCTGGCTGGCACCCGGAATCTTCGCCTTGAGAATCAGATGCACGGCGGTGATTGCAAAACCGCCCTCCACTTGATCCAGGGTCACTTCGGCGGTGGTGTCGATGCTGTCAGCCTTGAGCCCGGCATCGCCGAGAATCATCGAAAAGGCCATGGAGAAACAGCCGGCGTGGGCCGCGCCGATCAGTTCCTCAGGGTTGGTGCCCTTGCCGCCTTCAAAACGTGCCTTGAAGCCGTAGGGCGCTTCGCGCAGCACGCCGGTTTCAGTCGAGATGGAGCCCAGACCAGTCTTCAGGTCGCCTTCCCAGTGAGCGGATGCTGTTTTCTTGATACTCATAGCTATCTCCCATGCAGTGGTTTTGCGTCAGTAAGGTTCTGAGGATAGAAGCTCTGGCAAAGTTCACCTCATCGGAAAAACCTAGTCATTCAGTAGGAAATTTCGCAGCTGCTATTGAAACTCGGGTATATGCCCTCATTGCATAGAGCATGCACATGAAGCGGCAGGTTTTGGCTCGTCAAATCCTGCCCCCCTGGAGAAGCAGGCTTATGAAACCGCTGTCCGACGTCAAATTCTCAACCCTCGACCTGGTTCCCGTACGCGCTAACGGCAGTCCGGCGCAATCATTGCGCAACTCCCTGGACCTGGCCCAACACGTGGAACAGTTTGGCTACACCCGATTCTGGGTAGCCGAACACCACAATATGGACGGCATCGCCAGTTCCGCGACTTCCGTATTGCTGGGTTATCTGGCCGGTGGCACCTCGTCCATACGCGTCGGTTCCGGGGGGGGTGATGCTGCCCAACCACGCACCGCTGGTGATTGCAGAGCAATTCGGCACCCTGGAAAGCCTGTACCCCGGTCGTATCGACCTGGGCCTGGGCCGTGCGCCCGGCTCCGACCAGATGACCGCCCGCGCCCTGCGGCGTGAACGCTCCGGCAGCGCGGACGACTTCCCCGAAGACGTCGCTGAGCTGATGGCGTATCTGGGCCCGCGTACCCCCGACCAACGGGTGATTGCCGTACCGGGCACCGGCACCAACGTGCCGGTATGGCTGCTGGGCTCAAGCCTGTTCAGCGCACAGCTGGCAGGCGAGCGTGGTTTGCCCTACGCCTTCGCCTCGCATTTCGCACCGCGCATGATGCATGAGGCGATTCGCGTCTATCGCAATCACTTCAAGCCTTCAGCCGTATTGGACAAGCCCTACGTCATGCTTGGTGTGCCCTTGGTGGCCGCCGATACCGATGAGCAGGCCGATTACCTGGCGACCTCGGTGTACCAACGGATTCTGGCGCTGATGCGCGGACAAAGCCTGGTGCAGCGCCCGCCGGTGAAAACCATGGACGGCCTGTGGCTACCCCATGAGAAAGACGCCGTCGCCAGCTTCCTCGGCCTGGCAATGGTCGGCAGCCCGGCGAAGATTCGCGCCAAGCTGGAAGTGCTGGTCGAACAGACCGGCGCCGACGAGTTGATCTTTACGTGTGACCTGTACGAGCACGCCGACCGGCTCCGCTCCTACGAGCTGCTGGCCCAGGTAATGAAGGGCTGATCGTCAGCCATAAAAAAACCGACGCTCCGGCGTCGGTTTTCATGTCTGCCGCACGGGATCACCCGCGGTTGTAGACAATTTCCTTGGTACCGCCCTCACAGCTGCCGACCACTTCGCCACTGGCGGCTGTGCCCTTGTCCACCACTTCCAGGGTGTAGCCTGAAGCGCCATTGGCCTGGATCTTCGCGTCAATTTCACTTTTCAGCTCTTCACACGGCTTGCCCGCCGCCAGGGCCGTGCCCGCGATGCTCAACAAACCTACCGCTAACAGAAACTTGTTCATCCGATACTTTCCTTGCGCTGATCAAAAAAGCGCGCCGACGCGCATCGCATCGGCGCTCCAAGGTTGTAGCGCAGGTTATGGCAATCAGCCAGCGTGCAAAGTTCAACCGACCCGATCAACTATTGGCAATACGAAAGCCCACCTTGATGGTCACTTGAAAGTGCGCGGCCTTACCGTCCTTGATGTGCCCACGGGTTTCGGTGACCTCGAACCACTCCAAGTGCTTGATGCTCTTGCTGGCTTCGGCCAACGCGTTGTTGATGGCGTCCTCGATACTGCTGGGGGACGAACCGACCAATTCGACTTTCTTGTAGGTGTGATGATCAGACATGACGTTTCTCCTGAGGGGGTAAATGAAGCCTAGCAGTCAATGCTCTTACTGCTTGTGGCGGCTTTCCCTATCTCAAAGTTCAGATTTACTGCACTTTCTGAAACCGCCGCAGTCGGAATCAACACACGCCACTCAATCACTCCAGGAGAGCCCACATGGCCAACACCTCTTTACGCAAAGCGTCATTGGAAAGCATGGAAGCCGAGATTTCGAGCCTGCTCAAATCCCTTGAGAGCCTCAAGGACGACACATCGGACGAGTCGCGCAAAACGCTGAAGGCCCTGAAAAGCAATGCCGAGAACGCCCTCAAGCATTCTCGCCATCTGATCAGCGACGCCTATGAAGAAAGCAAAGTGAAAATCCGCGAAACCGGTGTGGCTACCCGAGATTACGCGCAGGAGCACCCATGGACTACCGCCGGCGTCGCCGTTGGCGCGCTGGGCCTGCTGGCCGCTTATCTGCTGTGCAAACGCGGTAACTGAGACACCGGCTACGCCGGCTGGCGCTCAAGCTCGGCCTTGAGCCACTGCGCCAGCTGTCGCGCGCGCCCGTCCGCGGCGCGCTTGGGTAGCCATAACGCCAGTTGCGCCGGGGTTTCACTAAACCCCCACGGCGCAACCAGGCGCCCCGCCCGCAGATCCTCCGCCACCAGCGGCTGCGGCGCAATCGCTACACCCAGGCCCGCCACGGCCGCCTCAAGTAAATAATACAAATGCTCGAAACCCTGACCGTATTTCAACGCGCCAGCCTCGATTCCATGCTGTCGCGCCCAACTGGGCCAGGCTTGCGGGCGTGAAGTGGTGTGCAGCAGAGGTTCCTCCAGCAAGGCATTGGCAGAGGTTTTGCGCAGGCGCTCATAATGCGCAAAGCGCGGGCTCAACACCGGACCGATCCGTTCGCTGGCCAGCGCGTACACCTGCATATCCGCCGGCCAGGGTGGCTCGGCAAATACCAGCAGGGCATCCAGCCCCGGGCGCCGAGGATCAAGATCGCCTTCTCCCGCCGACAGGTGCAAGCGCAAGTCCGGCAAGTCCGCATTCAAACGACCCAGGCGCGGAATAAACCAGCGCGCCAGCAAGCTGCCTGATAGACCCAACACAAACGGCGCATCGGCGCTGCTTTGCGACAGTTCGCCACAGACGTCGCGTAAACGCTCGAAAGCCTCGTAGCTGGCGTCTCGCAAGCGCGCGCCGGCATCTGTGAGTTTAAGGCCGCGTCCTTCCTTGACGAAAAGACTCAGGCCAAGGTGTTCTTCCAAGACTTTCAACTGTCGGCTGACGGCGCCATGGGTAACATGCAATTGTTCCGCAGCCTGGCTGACGCTATTGAGCCTAGCGGTGGCTTCGAACGCGCGCAGGGCGTTCAGTGGGGGAAGGTCTCGGCTCATGGTATCTGTGAGTTTTCCTGACATGTTGCAGCGATCTTATCGGTTTTCACAGCAGAGCGTCAGGGGTAGAGTGACGGTCATTGCTTCTCCCCCATTCTCTTCCTGGAGCGCCCCATGACTCAGTCCCAGACCGATTTACGCAACGGCCCTGACGCCAACGGCCTGTTCGGCGCGTTCGGCGGCCGCTACGTGGCAGAAACCCTGATGCCGTTGATCCTCGACCTGGCCCGCGAATACGAAGCGGCCAAGGTCGATCCGGCTTTCAACGAAGAGCTGGCCTACTTCCAGCGCGACTACGTCGGGCGCCCAAGCCCGCTGTACTTCGCTGAACGCCTGACCGAGTTCTGTGGCGGCGCCAAGATCTACCTCAAGCGCGAAGAGCTGAACCACACCGGCGCGCACAAGATCAACAATTGCATCGGGCAGATTCTGTTGGCGCGGCGCATGGGCAAAAAACGCATCATTGCCGAGACCGGCGCCGGTATGCACGGTGTGGCCACCGCCACCGTCGCCGCGCGTTTTGGGTTGCAATGCGTGATCTACATGGGCACCACCGACATCGAACGCCAACAGGCCAACGTGTTCCGCATGAAGCTTCTGGGCGCCGAAGTGATCCCGGTGGTCGCCGGTACCGGCACCCTGAAGGACGCGATGAACGAAGCCTTGCGCGATTGGGTGACCAACGTCGACAGCACCTTCTACCTGATCGGCACCGTGGCTGGTCCACATCCTTATCCCGCGATGGTGCGCGACTTCCAGGCCGTGATCGGCAAGGAAACCCGCGACCAGATGCAGACCCAGGAAGGGCGCCTGCCTGACAGCCTGGTGGCGTGCATCGGTGGCGGCTCCAACGCCATGGGCCTGTTCCACCCGTTCCTGGATGACACCAACGTGCAGATCATCGGCGTCGAAGCGGCCGGTCATGGCATCGAAACCGGCAAGCACGCCGCCAGCCTCAACGGCGGTGTGCCCGGCGTACTGCACGGGAACCGCACCTTCCTGTTGCAAGACGACGACGGTCAAATCATCGACGCACACTCGATTTCCGCCGGCCTCGATTATCCCGGCATCGGCCCTGAGCACGCTTGGTTGCATGACATCGGCCGCGTCCAGTACACCTCGGTGACCGACGACGAAGCCCTCGCAGCCTTTCACCAATGCTGCCGCCTGGAAGGGATTATCCCTGCACTCGAAAGCGCCCACGCCTTGGCTGAAGTGTTCAAGCGCGCACCGAGCCTGCCCAAGGATCACCTGATGGTGGTCAACCTCTCAGGCCGTGGCGACAAAGACATGCAGACCGTGATGTTCCACATGGAACACTCTGAACAAGAACAATCCCAGCAGGAGAAACACTGATGAGCCGCCTGCAAACGCGCTTTTCGCAACTCAAGGAACAGAACCGTGCCGCCCTGGTGACCTTCGTCACCGCCGGCGACCCGGGTTATGACACCTCGCTGGCGATCCTCAAGGGCTTGCCGGCGGCCGGTGCCGATGTGATCGAGCTGGGCATGCCGTTCACCGATCCAATGGCCGACGGGCCGGCCATCCAACTGGCAAACATCCGCGCGCTGACCGCCAAACAGAACCTGGCGAAAACCCTGCAAATGGTGCGTGAGTTCCGCAAAGACAACAACGACACGCCGTTAGTATTGATGGGGTATTTCAACCCGATCCACAAATACGGCGTACCGCAGTTTATTGACGACGCCAAGGCCGCCGGTGTCGACGGCCTGATTGTGGTCGACATGCCGCCCGAACATAACGGCGAACTGTGCGATCCGGCCCAGGCCGCAGGCATCGATTTTATTCGCCTGACCACGCCGACCACTGACGATAGGCGTCTACCGACCGTACTGAACGGCAGCTCCGGGTTTGTGTATTACGTATCGGTCGCTGGCGTGACCGGTGCCGGTGCCGCCACCCTGGAACACGTCGAAGAAGCCGTGACCCGTCTGCGTCGCCATACCGACCTGCCCATCAGCATCGGCTTCGGCATCCGCACGCCGGAACAAGCGGCGGCCATTGCGCGCCTGGCGGACGGGGTGGTGGTGGGTTCGGCACTGATCGATCACATCGCCAATGCCAGTGATGACGCGCAGGCGATTGATGGGGTGTTGAGTTTGTGCGCAGCGTTGTCGGAAGGTGTACGCAACGCACGTAAGTAAGTGGTGCGGATAGGCGGTTGCGGAGCCCTAGCGCTGCGGGCCGAGCCGCTTGAGAGGGGATTTCGAACGTTGTTCGGGGTCCCTTTTTTTGTGGGTTGTGTCCATATCCGCTACTGCGGTAGCGGCTGATATAGGTTCCCCTGCGTTCGACCCGCATGGGTTAACGGGGGCGCTCAAGATCAAACCGTCTTCTGTAGGAGCGAGCTTGCTCGCGAAAAATCTGAGGACGCCGCGGGATTTCAGGTTTCCCGTGTCATCGTTAACGATTTTCGCGAGCAAGCTCGCTCCTACAAAGTCCAAGCGCCAAGTTCCCCCAAGCCCCTACAACTCAATCCGCTCCACCTTGCCCACCAGCAGAATGTAGGAAAGCGCCCCCAACAATGCCAGGACCGCGACATAGGTAATCGCCGGCGCAAACGAATCCCCGGTAGCGAGAAACCCAATCACGATCGGCGTGGTAATCGCCGCCAAGTTGCCGATAAAGTTAAACACTCCACCCGTCAGCCCCAACAACCGTGCCGGCGCCAGGGTCGAGACCAGCGACCAGGTGATCGATGCCAGGCCATTGCCAAAAAACGCCACCGCCAGACACGCAATCACCAACGGTGTCGAGTCGACAAAGTTAGCGCCGATGATCGCCGTGGAAATCAGCAGCCCACTGATAATCGGCAGCTTGCGCGCAAAGCCGACCGAAGCGCCTCGGCGGATCAACCAGTCGGAAAACAACCCGGAACACAACACGCCGACAAAGGCCGCAAGAAACGGCAGAGAAGCGAGCATGCCGGACTTGATGAAATCCATGCCGCGATATTTCACCAGGTACGTCGGGAACCACGTGAGGAAGAACCATAGCGTCGAGTTCAGGCAGAACTGCCCCAGATAGATGCCCCACAGCTTGCGCTTGCTAAGCACGATCCCCAGATCGACCCAACTGAATGGCGCCTTGCGCTGGGCGGTTTGCGTCTGCAGATCCACCAACCCGCCGCCTTCGCGGATCAACTCGATTTCAGCAGCGTTGACGCCCTTGAAGTCCCGCGGCTCACGATACACCGCGTACCAGATCACCGCCCAAAGGATGCCCACGGCACCGGTGCTGACAAACACCATGTGCCAACCATAGTGGTGCTGCAACCAAGCCAGCACCGGCGTGAGGAACGCCAGCCCGACAAATTGCCCGGAGGTATAAAAACCAATCGCCGTGGCGCGCTCCCGCTCGGGAAACCAACTGGTAACCACCCGATTGTTGATCGGATAAGCCGGTGCTTCCAGGGCGCCAACCGCCATGCGCAGGACGAACAAGGCGATAAAGCTGGCAGCAAAGCCAAGCATCACCGTGGCGATCGACCACAGCAGCAAGGCAACGCTGTAGAGAATGCGCGGCGGCACGCGGTCCACCAGCCAGCCGCCGGGAATTTGCATGGCGGCGTAGGTCCAGCCGAAGGCCGAGAAAATCAACCCGACATGCACCGGGTCGATGTCCAGTTCGCTGGTCAGGGCCGGTGCGGCAATCGACAGGTTACTGCGGTCCAGGTAGTTGATCACCACCGTGATAAATAACAGGACCATGATGAAATAGCGCTTGCGACTAGGCGCCACCAAAGACGCGTGTCCGGTGCTTGGAGGGGAGAGCATAGAGGCCTCTTTTTATGGTTGTTGAGGACGGGGAAGCTGGGGCACTAATACCTGCAGGAGCGAGGGGGCGCCCAGCGCTTGCTCGCGAAAATCGTCAACGATGACACGGGAAGCCTGACTCCCCGAGGCGCTCTCAGGTTTTTCGCGGGCAAGCCCGCTCCTACAGGGTGTCAGCTCACCACTCGGCAAAACTGCCATCGGCATGGCGCCAGATCGGGTTGCGCCAGCGGTGGCCGATGGCGGCGCGTTCGATCACATATTCCTCGTTGATCTCGATACCCAGGCCCGGCCCGTTGGGGATTTTCACGAAGCCCTGGTCATAATCGAAGACGCCCGGATCCCGGACGTAGTCCAGCAGGTCATTGCTCTCGTTGTAGTGAATGCCCAGGCTCTGCTCCTGGATAAACGCGTTGTAGCAAACCGCGTCCAGTTGCAGGCATGCCGCCAGCGCAATCGGCCCCAACGGACAGTGCAGGGCCAGCGCCACATCGTAGGCTTCGGCCATATTGGCGATCTTGCGGGTTTCGGTAATGCCGCCGGCGTGGGACGCATCCGGCTGGATGATGTCGACGTAGCCTTCGCTGAGCACACGCTTGAAATCCCAGCGCGAGAACAGCCGCTCGCCAAGAGCAATCGGGGTGCTGGTCAGCGGCGCCAGTTCTTTCAACGCTTCATAGTTTTCGCTGAGCACCGGCTCTTCGATGAACATCAGCTTGTACGGGTCCAACTCCTTCATCAGCACCTTGGCCATCGGCTTATGGACCCGCCCATGGAAGTCCACGCCAATGCCGACGTTCGGCCCCACCGCATCGCGCACGGCGGCGACGTTGGCCAGGGCCTGGTCGACCTTTTCAAAGGTATCGAGGAATTGCAGCTCTTCGGTGCCGTTCATCTTCACCGCGGTAAAACCACGGGAAACCGCTTCTTTGGCGGCGCGGGCGGTGTCGGCCGGGCGGTCGCCACCGATCCACGAGTACACACGAATCTTGTTGCGCACCTGGCCGCCCAGCAGGTCGCTGACCGACACGCCCAGCGCCTTGCCCTTGATGTCCCACAGCGCCTGGTCGATACCCGCCAGCGCGCTCATATGAATCGCGCCACCACGGTAGAAACCGCCGCGATACAGCACTGTCCAGATGTCTTCGATATTGCGCGGGTCTTTGCCGATCAAGTAGTCGGACAGTTCCTCGACGGCCGCCGCCACAGTGTGGGCGCGGCCTTCAACCACGGGCTCGCCCCAGCCAGTCACGCCCTGATCGGTTTCCACTTTGAGGAAACACCAGCGCGGCGGCACGATGTAAGTCGTCAGTTTGGTGATTTTCATCTTCTTATCTCTCTTGTCGGATGCGACGCCCGTGGCGCCATACACAATCAGTTCAAGGCATTCCAGGCCGCGACATACGCCTGGGCGCGGCTCGCCACTTGATCAACTGTCATGCCCGGCTTGAACAGCCCGGAGCCCAGTCCAAAACCTTTGACGCCGGCGTCGACGAACACCTGCATGTTGTCCGGTGTGATGCCGCCGACGGGCAGCAACACCGTGCCGGCCGGCAAGACGGCAAGCCAGGCCTTGACCACCGCCGGGCCCATTTGCTCGGCCGGGAACAGCTTCAACACATCAGCGCCCTCAGCCAGCGCCGCAAACGCTTCGGTCGGCGTGGCAACACCGGGCGACAGGTACAGGCCCGCGGCCTTTGCCGCGCGCAGCACCTGGGCATCGCTGTGGGGCATCACGATCACTTGGCCGCCCGCCGCCTTGACCTGCTGCACCTGCTCGGCGGTCAGCACCGTGCCGGCGCCGATCAGGCAATCGGCGGGCAGGCTGTCGCGCAAGGTGCGGATGCTGGTGTAAGGGTCCGGCGAGTTGAGCGGCACTTCGATGACCCGGAATCCGGCCTGGTACAACACCTGGCCGATAGCGTGGGCCTCATCCGGGCGCAGGCCGCGCAGGATTGCGATCAAACCGTTGTGTGTCAGTGCTTGCTTGAGCATCTCAGGCCTCCAATAAGGGTTGAACGAGCCCGGCCGCGACAGCCAGTTGCCACAAGCCCCGTTCAGCGGCCTCGCGCGCCAGGGTCACGTGGGGAAAGCCGCATGACTGGAGGGCCCGCTGATAGCGGCTGCACAACGCGTTGTTGCCCACCAGAACGATATCGCGGTGCTGGGTGTTGTTGCGTGCCCGCAAGCCGGAGAGCTCGTGGCCAATCAGCAGGCCGGAAAGGTAATCCGGCTGTTCCTCGGGGCTCAGCTCGCCGGCCAAACCCAGCGCACGGGTGCTGAACAGCGTCGACAGCAGGCCCATCTTGCCGTCGGCCGACAGCGTTACCTGCACACCTCGGTCAAACGCGGCGGCCTGGAACGTGTCAGCGGTTTTTTGCGTGCGACCCAGGATGCTGTGATCGCGCAACACGGCAAACAGCTCGCCAGTCATGAAGGTGTCGAAATGGGTGATGCAACCGCGGCTCACTTCGACCCATTTGGAATGGCTCCCCGGCAAGCCGATCAACACGTCATCGGCGGTCAGGCTTTGCAGTACGCCCAATACTTGGGTTTCCTCGCCGCGCATCACGTTGGCCACGCCGTCGCGCTGCATCACGCCCGGCACGATATGCACGTCGCTGCCGCGCAGGCTGCGCACCACGTGCAACGCCTGTCCCAAGGTCGTGACATCGGCCGGGCTGTCACGGTACGCCGTCTCGCTCCAGCCCTGGGCGCTGCCCACCATACCGCAGGCAATGACCGGCAGGTGAGGCTGGGTATCCAGCCAATCTCCACAGGCCGCATCAAAGGCCAACTCGAAGCCATTGCTGCAATGCACACCGTTAATCATCCGCGCCTCGGTGGGCAAATGCATGATCCCCGAGGCCAGGGAGCGTCGTTCAAGGACTTGGCCACCAGGACCGAGTTTGTAGGCACGAAGGGAGGTGGTTCCCCAATCGAGCGCGATCAATTGCGCCTGCATCGCTTCACCTGAAGTCAGAGAGTGCTGAAAAAGCAGATGAGGCGAATATAAACCTAAGGCCTACGAAATCTCAATATATAAATACAGATCCCATATATTGGAACAAGCTAAAGGGAGTTCCCCGCGCGTTCACACGCTTACACTGCTCAACCGTGGGGAGTCAGGCCTGGAAAATCGACAGATCCAGGGTACGCATGGCGCCCATCCAGATTGCGTGCTCAGTGTGATCCTTCAGGTCGTCGCCGGTGTCGGGATGCAGGAACACCACCAGCCCGTTGCGATTAAGCGCCAGCCACGGCAGCGCCAAGCCGATGTACTCGGGATCGAACGCCAACTGGCAACTCCAGTCGGGGTGCGGCCCCACCGGGCGCTCATGCATGCGTCCCATGCGCAAGGGAAATATGGTCGCCGCGTCTTCACAGAGCTTGCGCGCCTGGTCGAGGGTAGTGGCGTCGAAGTAGATATGGGCGTGATACCCCTTGATACGTTGCATGCCAGGCTCCGGACTCGGTAATCGGCAAATCCTAGACCGCAATGGAGGGCAGGGCCAGCCCCGTCAGTGACTGCGCGCTGCTGGCCTGTTCCGCAGCCAGCCAGTCGACAAAGCGATCGATCAGTTGTCCACGCCGTTTGCGCTGGGGCAGCACCACGTAATAGCCGTAACGCGAAATCACTGTGTCGCCAATCGGACGACACAACCACTTCTGTTGCAACAGATCGTCCACCAGATGCCGCCAACCAATGGCCACGCCCTGGCCGGCAATCGCCGCCTGGATCAGCAGCGTGTAGTTGTCGAAGCGCAATGGCCCCGGCCCCGGCGCGGCGGTGATGCCCAGCGCTCGGAAGACGCCGCTCCAGTCGAACCATTGGCTGTTGTTTTCCTGGCGCAGGTGCAGCAACGGGTAGTCCTGCAAACTCTCCAGCGACAGCGGCGTGTTACGACCCTTGAGCAATTGCGGACTGCACACCGGGAATACTTCTTCGTTGAACAGCCATTGGCTGTCGCCCTGTTTGAAACGGCCATCGCCGAACAGCACCGCCACGTCGATATCGCTGCGCAAGGTTGCATGGTTGCGCTCGCTGGTCACCAGGCTCACGTCCACCTGCGGGTTGGCGTCATGAAAACGCTGCAGGCGCGGCATCAGCCAGTACGCGGCGAACGCAAAATCCGTCGCCACCTGCAGGACTTCATGCTGATCCTGCTGGGTGATGGCACTCAAGCCCTGGTTAATGTGCTGTAAACCACCCTGCACATGCTCGAACAGCACAGCCCCAGCCTCGGTCAGTTCGATGCCCCGGTAAATGCGATCAAACAGGCGAATGCCGAGCCGCTCTTCGAGGCGTTTGATCTGCTGGCTGATCGCCGGTTGAGTGGTGCCGAGTTCCATCGCCGCCGCGGTAAAGCTGCGTTGGCGGGCGGCCACTTCAAAGGCGCGCAGCAGATCCAGGGACAGCTCACCAAGGGCTTCATACATAAGCAGTGCTTATCCTAGACATTGTTTTCCATGGGCTTTACCAAGTTTTCCGTGGGCTGCATCCTCAACCACAGCATTCTCGCATAACTATTCACTATGGAACGCCGCGAAACCATGAAGCGCAAGAACATTCTTTTCATCATGGCCGATCAAATGGCCGCGCCGTTGCTTCCGTTCTACGGTTCTTCGCCTATCAAACTACCGAACCTGAGCCGACTGGCCGCTGAAGGAGTGGTGTTCGACGCCGCGTACTGCAACAGCCCATTGTGTGCGCCATCGCGCTTCACCCTGGTCAGTGGTCAGTTGCCGAGCAAGATCGGCGCCTATGACAACGCAGCGGACTTTCCCGCCGACGTGCCTACTTACGCCCATTACCTGCGCCGTCTCGGCTACCGCACCGCGCTGTCGGGCAAGATGCATTTCTGCGGTCCGGACCAACTCCACGGTTATGAAGAGCGCCTGACCAGCGATATCTACCCGGCCGACTATGGCTGGGCGGTGAATTGGGACGAGCCCGACGTACGCCCTACCTGGTACCACAACATGGCGTCGGTGCTGCAAGCCGGTCCCTGCGTACGCACCAATCAGCTGGATTTTGACGAAGAGGTGGTGTTCAAGGCCCAGCAATACCTGTTCGACCACATCCGCGAAGACGGCGATCAGCCGTTCTGCCTGACCGTGTCGATGACTCATCCTCACGATCCGTACACCATTCCCAAACCGTTCTGGGATCTGTACGACGACAACGACATCCCAATGCCGACGACACCGGCGCAGAGCACACTCGATCCGCACTCCCAGCGCCTGCTCAAGGTCTACGACCTGTGGGACAAGCCGCTGCCGTTGAACAAGATCCGCGATGCGCGCCGCGCGTACTTCGGCGCCTGCAGCTACATCGACAGTAATGTCGGCAAGCTGCTGCAAACCCTCGAAGACACCGGCCTGGCCGATGGCACCCTGATCGTCTTCTCCGGCGACCACGGCGACATGCTGGGGGAGCGCGGGCTCTGGTACAAAATGCACTGGTTTGAAATGGCCGCCCGAGTGCCGCTGTTGATCAGTGCGCCGGGGCAGTTCAAGGCCGCTCGGGTGAGCGCGGCGGTGTCCACGGCGGACCTGTTGCCGACCCTGGTGGAACTGGCCGGCGGTGAACTGGACGCCAACCTGCCCCTGGACGGGCGCTCGCTGGTCCCGCACTTGCAGGGGCAGGGCGGGCATGACGAAGTGTTCGGCGAATACATGGCCGAAGGCACCATCAGCCCGCTGATGATGATCCGTCGTGGCGCTTACAAATTCATCTACAGCGAAGACGATCCTTGCCTATTGTTTGATGTGCACAACGACCCGCGTGAACAGCAAGAGCTCAGCCAGTCGCCGCAGCATCGCGCGCTGTTCGACGCGTTCCTCAGCGAAGCGCGGGCCAAATGGGACATCCCGGCGATCCACCAGCAGGTGCTCGCCAGCCAACGCCGTCGGCGCCTGGTAAGCGAAGCGCTGACCCAAGGCAAACTCAAGAGCTGGGATCACCAGCCGCTGGTGGACGCCACCCAGCAGTACATGCGCAACCATATCGACCTGGACGATCTGGAACGCAAGGCGCGTTATCCACAACCCTGCCAAAACCAATAAATTCAGTTAGGGGAAGGCCATGCAAACGTTATCCACAACCCATTTATCCAGGCTATTGGGCGCTGGGCTGCTACTGTTGAGCGCCACCAGTGTGTATGCCGATTCCAGTTGCGAGACGGTGAAGATGGCCGATCCAGGCTGGAGCGATATTGCCGCGACCAATGCCATTACCGGTTTTCTATTGAGCGGCATGGGCTACAAGCCCGAGATCGCCACCTTGGCCGTGCCGATCATCTACGGCGGGCTCAAGGACAGCCAGATGGATGTGTTCATGGGTAACTGGATGCCGGCGCAACAAGGCTTCTACGACAAGTTCGTGGCCAATGGTGATGTGGTGCAGTTGGCAAAAAACCTCGAGGGCACCGAATTCACCCTCGCCGTGCCGGATTACGTATGGGACGCCGGCGTGCGTGATTTTGCCGACTTGAATAAATTTGCCGACAAGTTTGGCAAGAAGGTCTACGGCATCGGTTCCGGCGCGCCGGCCAATCTCTCGCTGCACGAGATCATCAAGAAAAATGACTTCGATCTTGGCCAGTGGAAGCTGGTCGAATCCAGTGAACAAGCGATGCTGGCCGAAGTGTCCCGGGCCGTGAAGCGCAAGCGTTTCGTCACTTTCCTCGGCTGGACGCCGCACCCAATGAACGTGCAGTTGAAGATGCATTACCTCAAAGGCGGCGAGAAATACTTTGGCGACACCGGCAGCGTGTATACGTTGACCCGCAAGGGATATGCACAGGCCTGCCCGAATGTCGGGAAGCTGCTGACCAACCTGAGTTTTACCCAGGAGATGGAGAACAGCATCATGGCCGAGGTGGCGGACAAGAAAGTCAGCAATGAAGAAGCGGCGAAAGCCTGGATCAAGGCCAATCCGGCAGTGTTGGATAAGTGGTTGGATGGGGTGAAGACAGTAGATGGCGAGGATGCGTTGGCGTCTGTCAAAGCCAAGCTTTGACAGCCATCCCCACCCTAACCCTGTCGAAACTTCGGACCTCCCCAATGGGGGAAAGGGGCTGAGCGAAGTGTGCTGATAATTGGCGACCTGATAGTCCGAGTAACGAGCTTGCAGGTCGCTGCAAATCATCAATGTCTCCGGATCGGCCCCCACCCCTCTGGGCATAGGTATCGACACGATGTTGCCTCACGTTTAAATCCAGAGCTGTTGTGGCGAGCGGGCTTGCCCCGCGCTGGGCTGCGAAGCAGCCCCAGTAAGCCAAATGCGCTGTATCAGATACTCCGCAACGGCTGGTTTTGAGGCTGCTCCGCAACCCAGCGCGGGGCAAGCCCGCTCGCCACCGGGAAATTCGTCAGTTTCTGACAGTTGTGCAGACCTTGCCCCAATCCCTCCAACCCTTCACCCTTGTTTCCATCGCCCAAGCCCGAGTTCGTCATGCCACGGCCCAACCGCCATACTCTTTTTCCGTTCCTCAGTTGGCTCCCTCAACAGACCCGCGCCAGCGTCCGGCGTGATGCGATGGTCGGTCTCAGCGGCGCCGTTCTCGCACTACCGCAATCCATCGCCTACGCCCTGATCGCCGGCCTGCCACCGGAATATGGCCTGTACGCCGCGATCATCCCGGTGCTGATCGCCTGTCTCTGGGGCTCGTCCTGGCATCTGATCTGCGGCCCCACGGCGGCGATTTCGATTGTGCTCTACGCCAGCATCAGCCCGTTGGCGCTGCCCGGCTCCCAGGACTACATCACCCTGATCCTGTTGCTGACGTTTCTGGCCGGTGTCTTCCAATGGTTATTGGGCATGTTGCGCTTCGGCGCGCTGGTGAATTTTGTCTCGCACTCGGTGGTCATCGGTTTCACCCTGGGCGCCGCCGTGGTCATTGCCCTGGGCCAGTTGCCCAACCTGCTGGGGCTGGACCTGCCAAGCGAGGCAACGGCGATCAATAGCCTGCTGGCGTTGATCGGCCACAGCAGGGAGTGGGACCGACCTTCGCTGGTGCTCGGATTGGGCACCTTGCTGGTGGGCGTGGTGCTCAAATACTGGGTACCACGCTGGCCGACCTTGTTGATTGCCCTGGCCTTGGGCAGCCTAGCGGCATGGCTCTGGCCGTCGCTGTTCGGGCATGTGGCGCGGGTCAGTTCATTTGTCGGCAAACTGCCGCCGTTCAGCCCTCTGCCGCTGCTGGACCTGGACATGATCCTGCGCCTGCTGCCCAGCGCTGTGGCCGTGGGCATGCTGGGACTGGTGACCAGCCTGTCGATCGCCCGCTCGTTATCCACGCGCTCGCAACAACTGCTCGACGCCAACCAGGAAGTCCGCGCCCAGGGTTTATCCAATATCGCCGGCGGATTTTTCTCCGGCTATCTGTCGGCCGGTTCCTTCACACGCTCCGGGCTCAGCGTTGAGGCCGGTGCCCGCTCACCATTGGCCGGGGTATTTTCTGCCTTGTGGGTCACGCTGTTTGCACTGTTCGGTGCCTCGCTGATCGCCCATATCCCGATCCCGAGCATGGCCGCCAGCATCCTGCTGATTTGTTGGGGGCTGGTGGATTATCGGGGCATTCGGGCGGTGTTCCGGGTCAGTCGCGCAGAGTTTGTGGTGATGAGCCTGACGTGCCTGGCCACGCTGCTGTTGGAGTTGCAGGCGGCGATCTATGCCGGGGTGCTGGCGTCGCTGTTTTTCTACCTCAAGCGCACGTCGCAACCACGGGTCCAACAATGGCGCGACGGGGAGGAAGACGTATTGCGGGTCGACGGCTCGATTTTTTTTGGCGCCAGCCATTACCTGCAAGTGCGGTTGCAGAGTTTGCAGGGCCAACGCGTGGTGATCGAGGCGCAGCAAATCAACTTTATCGACTACTCCGGGGTGACCATGCTGCACCAGGAAGCCAGGCGACTGGAAGGTCTGGGACGCAGCCTCAGATTACGTGGGGCCCGACCGCAAGTGGTGGATGAATTGAAAAAACTGGAAGGGGCCGAGCAATGCCCCATCCAGTTCGATGACTGATTACAGCGCCAGCTGTCGACGCAACTCAGCCAGCACCGGCACGGTGTCCGGCCGCACGCCGCGCCACAGAAAGAACGCTTCCGCCGCTTGTTCCGCGAGCATGCCCAAGCCGTCCATCGCCACGGCAGCGCCCTGGTCACTGGCCCAGCGACAGAATGCCGTCGGCTGCTTGGCATACATCATGTCGTAGCAAAAGGTCTTGCCCGGTTCGATCAAACTGCCGGCGATCGGCGGTACATCGCCAGACAAGCTGGCGGACGTAGCGTTAATGATCAGGTCCACCGACTCGTGCAACCAATCAAAACCACTGGCCGAAACCGGGCCGAGGTCGTCGAATGATTCAGCCAGCAACTCGGCCTTTTCCACCGTGCGATTGGCAATGATCAGCGACCCCGGCTTTTCCGCCAGCAACGGTTCCAGCGCCCCACGCACAGCGCCGCCGGCGCCCAACAGAAGAATGCGCTTGTCTTCAAGGCTGAACCCGGCATTGACTGTCAGGTCGCGCACCAGGCCGGCGCCGTCGGTGTTATCACCCAGCAGGCTGCCATCGGCGAGCTTGCTCAAGGTGTTTACCGCTCCGGCACGCTGGGCACGTTCGGTGAGGGTATTGGCCAAGCGATAAGCCTCTTCCTTGAACGGCACAGTGACGTTAGCGCCACGGCCCTGTTGGAAAAACTCACGGGCGCACGTGGTGAAATCCTCCAGTGGTGCGAGCAAAGTGCTGTAGTCCAACTGCTCGCCGGTCTGCTCGGCGAACAAGCGATGGATCAGCGGCGACTTGCTGTGCCCGATGGGGTTGCCAAACACCACATAACGATCCATCAGCTCGCCGCCTTCGGCGCGGCAACGCCCAGCCAGTCGCGGTCTTGCAGAAAGTAATTGGTCAGGCGCGCTTCTTCGCTCCCGGCGGCGGCTTTCCAGTCATAGCTCCAGCGTACTTGCGGCGGCAGGGACATCAGGATCGATTCGGTACGCCCACCTGATTGCAGGCCGAACAATGTGCCGCGGTCATACACCAGGTTGAATTCCACGTAGCGGCCACGACGAAACTCCTGGAATGCTCGCTGTTGCTCGGTATAAGCCATGGCTTTACGGCGCTGGACGATCGGCAGGTAGGCGTCGATATAGGCATCGCCGATGGCGCGCATGAAAGCGAAGCAGGTGTCGAAGTCCCACGCATTCAAATCATCGAAGAACAGGCCGCCGATGCCCCGGGGCTCGTTGCGATGCTTGATATGGAAATAGCTGTCGCACCAGGCTTTGTAACGCGCATAGACATCCGGCCCGAACGGCGCGCAAGCCTGCTCGGCCACCCGGTGCCAGTGGATGCAGTCTTCTTCGTTGCCGTAATAAGGCGTCAGGTCGAAGCCGCCACCGAACCACCAGACGGCTTCTTCGCCGTCTTTTTCCGCGATGAAAAACCGCACATTGGCGTGGGACGTCGGCACATGGGGGTTGTGCGGATGGATCACCAGCGACACGCCCAGGGCCTCAAAGCCGCGACCGGCCAGCTCGGGACGGTGGGCGCTGGCAGACGGTGGGAGGTTCGCGCCAAATACGTGGGAAAAATTAACGCCGCCTTTTTCGATCACCGAACCGTTCTCGATCACTCGTGTGCGCCCCCCGCCACCGGCAGGCCGGGTCCAGGCGTCTTCAATAAAGCGAGTGTCCGTCTCGAAGGTTTCCAGGGCGCTGCAAATACGGTCTTGCAGGTCGAGCAGGTAGGCTTTAACAGCCTCGGTGCGGGTAGTCATGGCATCACCTTGAATCGGGCAAAGCTACGCGAGGCCATTGGGCATCGGCGGCAAATGGGCGCACAGGATAACACCGCCTCAAGTACTGCCGCAGTTGACGAAGATCAAGCTTAGGAGTCCGATAGGAGTCCTTCGTGAAAACGACCCAAGGAGAGTGCAGATGCCCAAACGTATCCAGTTCCGAGCCCATGGCGGCCCTGAAGTCCTTGAATATGAGGACTACACGCCGGCAGAGCCGGGCCCGCAGCAGGTCCGCGTCAGCAACAAAGCGATTGGCCTGAACTTCATCGATACCTACTTCCGCAGCGGCCTGTACGCACCTCCAGCCTTACCGTCGGGCCTGGGCGCGGAAGGGGCCGGAGTCGTGGATGCGGTGGGCAGCGAAGTCACGCAATTCAAGGTCGGCGACCGCGTGGCCTATGGCAGCGGACCACTGGGTGCCTACAGCGAGCTGCATGTGCTGCCAGCCGCCAACCTGGTGCACCTGCCCGACAGCATCAGCTTTGAACAGGCCGCCGGCGCCATGCTCAAGGGCCTGACCGTGCAGTACCTGCTGCGCCAGACCTATGAACTCAAAGGCGGTGAAACCATCTTGTTTCATGCGGCAGCGGGCGGTGTCGGTTCCCTCGCGTGCCAATGGGCGAAAGCCCTGGGTGTGAAGCTGATTGGTACAGTCAGCTCGCCGGAAAAAGCCGCGCTGGCCAAATCGCTCGGGGCCTGGGAAACCATCGATTACAGCAAGGAAAATGTTGCGCAACGGGTACTGGAGTTGACCGACGGCAAGAAATGCCCGGTGGTGTACGACGGCGTGGGCAAGGACACTTGGCTGGCCTCGCTGGACAGCGTGTCGCCCCGTGGCCTGGTGGTCAGCTTCGGCAACGCCTCGGGCGCGGTGGACGGGGTTAACCTGGGCATTCTGTCGGCCAAGGGCTCGCTGTACGTGACCCGACCGACGCTGGCGACCTACGCCAACAATCCACAGAACCTGCAGGCAATGGCGGATGATCTGTTCTCGATGATCGAAAGCGGCAAGGTGCGGATCGACATTAACCAGCGGTACTCGCTGGCGGATGCGGCGAAGGCGCAGACCGAGTTGTCGGCGCGGCGTACGACGGGTTCGACTATTTTGTTGCCGTGACATCTTAGGGTTTGGAAGGACGCTATCGCGAGCAAGCCCGCGATAGCCAGGCCTGGGTCTCAGGACGCGCGCCGAACCTCGCCAGTCGCCAAGTCTCGAATCAAACTCGGATTCTTGCGCCCGCCCAAACTGCCACTCAGCACCAGATCCACCTGGCCGCGGAAATACTGCTCGACGCGAATCCGCGTGCGGGCCGCCGGTCGGCCTTGAGGGTTGGCCGAGGTGGAAATCAGCGGCCCCACCAGCGCACACAAATCCCGCACCAGCGGATGATCGCTGACCCGCAACGCGACCGTGTCATGCACACCCGTGATCCACTGCGGCAGCAGGTTCTGATGGGGCACCAGCCAGGTATTGGGACCGGGCCAGGTACTGGCCATGCGGTCTATCCAGGTATCCGGAAAGTCCTCGAAGAGAAAATCGAATTGATGAATATTGTCGGCGATCAGAATCAAGCCCTTATCCACCGATCGGCCCTTGATCGCCAGTAAACGGTCTACCGCTTCCTCGTTCCAAGGGTCGCAGCCCAGGCCCCAGACGGCCTCGGTCGGATAGGCAATCACCGCGCCTGCGCGAATTTCTCGTGCGGCTTCTTGCACACGCCACCTGTTGACCATTGCTCACTCTCCGGACTAAAGCTCTGTGCAGTTTACCGATCTTCATTACAAAACCTAACTGCGCGCGAGCCAACGGCCACTTTCACAGATCACACGGCCCTCCAACTCCAACTCCGTCAGGCTCGCCAACACTTCGGACAAGCCTTGGCCGCTGGCAATCGCCAAGCCCTCGCTGGTATGCGGCGCGGCGTGCAGCAAGGCAATCAATGGATGCGTGACCGGAATCGGTGCCGGCCGCGACAGCGCCTGCCAACCGCGCAACCCCTCAAGAATATGTTCGATGGTTTCCACCAGCACCGCCCCCTCGCGAATCAACCGGTGACAGCCCCTGGCGCCCGGATGATGGATGGACCCCGGAATCGCGTACACCTCACGCCCTTGTTCCGCCGCCAGTCGGGCAGTGATCAACGAACCGCTGGCGACACTCGCCTCAACCACCAGTACCCCGAGGGACAACCCGCTGATGATGCGGTTGCGTCGCGGGAAGTTGCCAGCCTGGGGTCCGCTGTCCAACGGAAACTCCGAAACTACCGCGCTGCCTTGTTCAATCATCGCGTCGGCGAGTCGTCGGTGACGCTGTGGATAAAAATTTTCGAGACCGGTGCCCAACACGCCGATTGTCTGACCCCCGACATCTAATGCCGCCTGATGGGCCGCACCGTCTATACCAAGGGCCAGCCCACTGGTGATGACAAAACCGGCGCTCGCCAGACTGCGGGAAAAGGCGGCGGCGGTATCCATTCCCGGCCGCGAAGCACGTCGGCTGCCGACCATCGCCAACTGCGGTTTTTCCAGTATCGCGCAAGCGCCAGCCACGAAAAGCAGGGGCGGCGCATCCTCCAGTTCCGCCAGCAATGCCGGGTAATCCGGCTGGTCCCACATCAGTAAATGCTGGGCAGGACCTTTCAGCCAGGCCAATGCGCTGCTGGCGCCATCACGGATCTGCGGACTGCGTCGAGCCTCGGCACAGGCCGCCGGCAATCCCAGCGAACGCCAGGCATTGGGTGGCGCGCTGAGGGCTTTCGAGGCACAGCCAAAGGCCTCGATGAGTTTTTTGAAACGCTTGGGGCCCAGCTCCGGCAGCCGGTGTAAACGCAGCCGGGCTTCCAGCTCCGCCGGAGAAATGCCCAGGGTGTCGATTGATGACATGTGATCATCCTTGATCAAGTACAAGCTGTGGATAACTCTGTTGGTAACTTCTTTGCCAGATTGGTTATTGCGCTGGCGCAGGGCTTTGAAACCGGTCCATTACCGCCAGCGGGCGAATCGCACTGAGGACCAGGCCATAGCTGAGCTTTTCATAGGTACGAAACACCAAAAGCGTGCCCGCGTACTCTTCAGGGATCTGTACCGGCACGCCTGAGACTGTGTCGCGCACGGTTTCACCGGCTTTCGTCACGGCGAGCAGGTGCCCATCCTGCAAGCCATCACGCCGGCCCTTGTTCAGAATGACCGCATCCAGCACACCAATCCGGGTAACGCCGCGGGGTACGTCGATGATTCGTCCTGTCAGTCCGGGGGCCGGTGCAGAAACCAGCAGGGTTGAGAGATCTGGCGAGGGTTGCGCACCGACCAGGCGATCGCCCGTGCGTATCTCCTGGGTCACCCGCAACACCGCCAAGGTGGTGACATCGCCCGCCGCCACAAAGCGCGCAGTACCGATGTCATCGAGGTTTATCCCCAGCAACTCCTGGCTGACCGGATCGGTAAAAACCTTGCCCTGGCGGACAATCGCATAGCTCGGTTGCGCGGGACTCAGAGCACCTCGCGCGTAAATGCGTTCACCGTTGGCGCCCAACACTCGCCCGGCTTGTGCGGCGACAACATAAGGTGCCGTGTCCAGCAATTGGGGGGTGTCGAGCATGCGGTTATGCAACAAAAAAACCCGGATAGCCCTTTGTGTCTGGCTGTCCAGCGGTCGCGGCGACTGTGGATAACTAGCCTTGGACGAGCCCGGCACATTGGCGGTTACGGCCTGAGCGCACAGCAGCACGATCAGTAGCGATTTCCTCATGGGGTCAATCTCCTTTATTATGTGTGTTCGCGTGTAACGCCAAGGCCTTCGCGGCTTGCGAGCGTTCCACACCGGCCGCCCGGGATCCTTCCCGACGCCGACTTGCCTCTACCTCACATGTGCAGCAATTACGCTTATGGCTATTTTGAACATCCTCGAATTCCCGGACTCGCGTCTGCGCACTATCGCCAAACCGGTGGCCGTAGTGGACGACAAGATTCGTCAGTTGGTCGATGACATGTTTGAAACAATGTATGAGGCCCCGGGAATTGGTCTCGCGGCGACCCAGGTCAACGTACATCTGCGTGTCGTGGTCATGGACCTGTCCGAAGATCGCAGCGAACCGCGGGTGTATATCAACCCCGAGTTCGAGCCGCTGACCGAGGAGATGGGTGAATATCAGGAAGGTTGCCTGTCGGTACCGGAGTTCTACGAGAACGTCGAGCGCCCGCTGCGCGTCAAGATCAAGGCCCTGGACCGTGACGGCAAGCCATTCGAGTTGATTGCCGAAGACCTGTTGGCGGTGTGCATCCAGCACGAATGCGACCACCTCAACGGCAAGCTGTTTGTCGATTACCTGTCCACGCTCAAACGCGACCGGATCAAGAAGAAGCTGGAAAAAAAGCATCGCCAGCAAGCTTGATTCCCTTCTTTCAAAGGCTTGCTGCGGCAAGCCTTTTTCTTTTGTGAGACGTTTCCCATGACCGAGCCACTGCGCATCGTTTTTGCCGGCACTCCCGAGTTTGCCGCCGAACACCTCAAGGCCCTGCTTGCCAGCCCTCATGACATCGTCGCGGTGTACACCCAGCCAGACCGTCCGGCCGGTCGTGGGCAAAAGCTGATGCCCAGCCCGGTCAAGCAACTGGCGCTGGAGAACGGCATTGCCGTGCTGCAACCGCCGACCCTGCGCAATGTGCAAGCCCAGACCGAACTGGCCGCGCTGGAAGCGGATTTACTGGTGGTGGTGGCCTACGGCTTGATCCTGCCGCAAGCGGTGCTGGATATTCCGCGCCTGGGGTGCATCAACAGCCACGCATCGCTGCTGCCACGCTGGCGCGGCGCGGCGCCGATCCAGCGCGCCGTCGAAGCCGGAGACAACGAAAGCGGTGTGACGGTGATGCGCATGGAAGCCGGCCTGGATACCGGACCGATGCTGCTGAAAGTCACCACGCCGATCACCGCCGAAGACACCGGCGGCAGCCTGCACGACCGCCTGGCCGAAATGGGCCCGCCCGCCGTGATCCAGGCCATTGCCGGCCTGGCCGCAGGCACCTTGCAAGGTGAAGTGCAGGACGACAACCTGGCCACCTACGCCCACAAACTGAACAAAGACGAAGCGCGCATCGACTGGAGCCGCCCGGCCGTAGAGCTGGAACGCCTGGTGCGCGCGTTCAACCCGTGGCCGATTTGCCACAGCAGCCTCAATGGCGAAGCCTTGAAAGTCCTCGCAGCCAACTTGGCCGAAGGCAAGGGCGCGCCCGGTGAAATCATCGGCGCCAGCAAGGATGGCCTGTTGGTGGCTTGCGGCGACCAGGCGTTATGCCTGACCCGTCTGCAATTACCTGGCGGCAAGGCGCTGAACTTCAGCGACGTGTTCAACAGTCGCCGGGAAAAATTTGCCGTGGGCACGCGCCTGGGAGCGACCGCCCAATGAACCCACGTCTGGCCGCCGCCAAGGCCCTGGCCGCCGTGCTCAACGGCAAGGCCTCCCTCAACAGCTCGTTGCCAACCCAGCTGGATAAAGTCGAAGAGCGTGATCGCGGCTTTACCCAGGACCTGGCGTTTGGCACCGCCCGCTGGCAGCCGCGTTTGTCGGCGCTGGCGGCCAAGCTGCTGCAAAAACCCTTCAAGGCCGCCGATGCCGACGTCGAGGCGCTGCTGCTGGTTGGCCTTTATCAATTGCTCTACACCCGCGTGCCGGCCCACGCCGCCATCGGTGAAACCGTCGGTTGCGCCGACAAGTTGAAAAAACCCTGGGCCAAAGCCTTGCTCAACGCTGTACTGCGCCGCGCCCAGCGTGAGAGTGAAACGTTGCTGGCCGAGCTGGAACACGATCCGATGGTACGTACTGCGCATCCACGCTGGCTGCAAAAGTCCCTGAAAGCTTTCTGGCCCGAGCATTGGGAAGCGATCTGCGCGGCCAACAATGCTCATCCGCCGATGATTCTGCGGGTCAACCGCCGTCATCAGAGCCGCGCGGCCTATCTGCAGTTGTTGGCAGACGCCGGTATCCAGGCCGCTGCCTGCGCGTACAGCCAGGACGGTATCGTCCTCGAGGCCGCGGCTGATGTGCGCAGCCTCCCGGGTTTTGCCGAAGGCTGGATCAGCGTGCAGGACGAAGCCGCGCAACTCGCCGCCGAACTGCTCGACCTGGCCCCCGGCCAACGGGTGCTCGACGCGTGCTGCGCACCCGGTGGCAAGACGTGTCACATCATGGAAGTCGAACCCGGCCTGGCCGGCGTCGTGGCGGTGGACCTGGAAGCCAAGCGCCTGGTGCGGGTGCGGGAAAATCTCGCCCGCCTGGGCCTGAGCGCCGAGTTGATCGCGGCCGACGGGCGCGACACGGCTACCTGGTGGGATGGCAAACCCTTCCAGCGCATCCTGTTGGACGCACCGTGTTCGGCCACCGGCGTGATCCGCCGCCACCCGGACATCAAACTGACCCGCCAACCCGACGACATCGCCGCCCTGGCGCTGCTGCAAGGTGAGTTGCTGGATGCCTTGTGGCCCACGCTGGAAGTCGGTGGCATTCTGCTCTACGCCACCTGCTCGACTTTGCCGACCGAAAATACCGAGGTGATCGAGGCCTTCCTCGCCCGCACCAGCGGCGCACGGGAGCTGGACCTCGCCACGACTGCCGGCATCAAGCAGCCCCACGGTCGCCAATTGCTGGCGCAGGAAGGCGGGCATGATGGTTTCTACTACGCCAAACTGATCAAAATTGCCGCTGCACGCGGTTGAATGGTTTTTAAGGGAGTGACCGGATGAAAATCATCATCCTCGGCGCAGGGCAGGTCGGCGGTACGCTGGCCGAGCATTTGGCCAGTGAAGCAAACGACATCACTGTGGTCGACACCGACGCCGAGCGCCTGCGTGGCCTGGGCGATCGCCTGGACATCCGCACGGTCCAGGGTCGCGCCTCGTTCCCGACGGTATTGCGCCAGGCCGGCGCCGACGACGCCGACATGCTGGTGGCCGTGACCAACAGTGACGAGACCAATATGGTCGCCTGCCAAGTGGCTCATACGCTGTTCCACACCCCGACCAAAATTGCCCGGGTGCGTGAAGCGGCCTACCTGACCCGCGCCGGTCTGTTCGATAACGATGCGATCCCGGTCGACGTGCTGATCAGCCCCGAGCAGGTGGTCACCCATTACATCAAGCGCCTGATCGAGATTCCCGGCGCCCTGCAGGTGATCGATTTCGCCGAGGGCAAGGCGCAATTGGTGGCGGTCAAGGCGTACTACGGCGGGCCGCTGGTCGGTCAGCAACTGCGCCAGCTACGCGAGCACATGCCGAATGTGGAAACCCGAGTCGCGGCGATTTTCCGTCGCGACCGACCGATCCTGCCCCAGGGCGATACGGTGATCGAAGCCGACGACGAGGTCTTCTTCATCGCCGCCAAGGCCAATATTCGTGCAGTGATGAGCGAAATGCGCCGGCTCGACGAGAGCTACAAGCGCATCGTCATCGCCGGTGGCGGGCAGATCGGCGAACGCTTGGCCGAGGCCATCGAAAGCCGCTATCAGGTCAAGATCATCGAGATGAACGCGGCGCGCTGCCGCTACTTGTCCGACACCCTCGACAGCACCGTGGTGCTGCAAGGCAGCGCCTCGGACCGCGATCTGTTGATGGAAGAAAACATCGCCGACGCCGATATCTTCCTGGCACTGACCAACGATGACGAAGCCAACATCATGTCGTCGCTGCTGGCCAAGCGGTTGGGGGCAAAGAAGGTGATGACCATCATCAACAACCCGGCCTATGTCGACCTGATCCAGGGCGGCGACATCGATATCGCCATCAGCCCGCAGTTGGCGACCATCGGTACGCTGCTCGCGCACGTGCGTCGCGGCGACATCGTCAGCGTGCACTCGCTGCGTCGGGGCGCGGCGGAAGCCATCGAGGCGATTGCCCACGGCGACTCGAAGTCGAGCAAGGTGATCGGCAAGGCGATCCGCGACATTGGCCTGCCGCCTGGGACAACCATCGGCGCGATCATTCGTGATGAAGAGGTGATCATCGCCCACGACGACACGAAGATCGCCACGGGGGACCATGTGATTCTGTTCCTTGTGGATAAAAAACATATCCGCGACGTGGAGAAGTTGTTCCACGTGGGCTTGAGCTTTTTCTGATCAACCGGAGTGACCCATGCTCGATTCCCTGGAAAAAATGCTCGCCAAGGGCGTGGATAACGCGCTGTTGCGGTTTGGCCTGGGTAAGGGTTACCTGGACCTGAAGGACGACGCCCGGGCTGTCGAACACCTACAGAAGTGCGTCGAGTTCGACCCGAAGTATTCGGCGGCGTGGAAGCTGCTGGGCAAGGCGCAGCTGGGGCTCGGAGATAGTGCTGCAGCGCGGCTGGCATGGGAGAAGGGCATTGAAGCGGCCCAGGCCCATGGCGACAAGCAGGCCGAAAAAGAGATGACTGTATTTCTGAAGAAGCTGGCCAAACAACTGTAGGAGCGAGCGTGCTCGCGAAGATCGTTAACGATGACGCGTACAGACTGAATGTACGCGGTGCTCTTGAGTTCTTCGCGAGCACGCTCGCTGCTACAGGGTGATCATTCACACAGAGCGAGCAGGGTGACGCTCAATACCACCGCGCCTCACCCGGCGGGCGTTTCTTGAAGCGTTTCATGCTCCACATGTACTGGCTCGGATACGCCCCCACATAGCGCTCCACCACTTTGCTCATCGCCGCGCATGAGGTGGCGGTGTCGGTGCTGTACATGTCCTCCGGCGCCGCTTCCAGAATCACTTTGTAGCCGGAACCGTCCGGCAGTCGCAGGGCGTGCAGGAACACCCCAACCGCCTTGCCGCCGGCCAACATATTCGGTACGAATTTGCTGGTCAGCGCCTGAGTGGCAAAGAACGGTACGAAAATCCCGGCCGATTCCGCAGGCTCCGGATCCGCCGGAATCCCCACCTGACCGCCTTTACGCACTTCCTTGATGACGCTGAGAATGCCTTCCTTGGTGGAAGCCGCCACGCGATTGCCCAGTTGTACCCGCTGCTTGCGCAGCAGTTCGTCCACCGCCTTGAGCTTGGGTGGACGATAGAAAATGATCGGTTTGCATTGGCTGCAATAGAAGTGGTTCAGCACTTCCCAGTTGCCCAGGTGGCTGGTGATGCCGACCACGCCTTTGCCCGAGGCCAGGGCTTCGTGCAGCACTTCCAGGCCTTCGACTTCACGCACCAGGTCGATGGAGCGCTGGGCCGGCCAGATCCAGGCGCAGGCGCTTTCGGTCAGTGACTTGCCGATGTCCATCAGGCTCTGGCCCGCAAGACGCTCGCGCTCGGCCGGATCCATCTCCGGAAAACATTTGGACAGGTTGATCCGCACCGTGTCGCGGGAACGGTTGGGGGTTTTCCACATGATCCAGCCAATCGCCGTGCCGACTGCCTGGACAGCGCGCCAGGGCAACAGGGCAAACAACCGAAGAGCGCCTACCAGCAAGGCGCCTTTAAACTTTTCCACAGGTCACTCCTGAAGTTGTGCGGTGCGCAAAGTGCGCCATTCTAACCGGCGTTGGCCAAGTCCGCGTAACGGTCACAGTCCTGGGTGTGGTCCATGACCATGCCCGAGGCCTGCATGAACGCGTAGCAGATGGTCGGCCCGACGAAAGTGAAGCCGGCTTTTTTCAGCGCGCGACTCATGGCTTCAGCCTCTGGCGTGATGGCCGGGACTTCACTGCGATCCTTGAAATGATTGACCTTGGGCACGTCGCCGACAAACGCCCAGAGCCATCCCACCGGATCCTCCAGCGCCAGCCAGGCCGCGGCATTGCGTCGGGTGGCGTTGAGTTTCAAGCGGTTGCGCACAATGCCCGGATCCTGCATCAACAGCTCGATCTCGGCATCGCTCAACCGCGCCAACCGCTGCGCATCAAAACCGAACAAGACCTTTCGATAATGCTCGCGTTTGCGTAAAACGGTGATCCACGACAGGCCCGCCTGGAACCCTTCGAGCAAAAGCAGTTCAAACAAACCCTGCGCATCGCGCAGCGGCGTTCCCCACTCCTGATCGTGATAAGCCATGTACAGCGGATCTTCAGAACACCAAAAGCAGCGTGGCATAAGGCTCCAGGGAGTAGTGGCGGGGCCGAATCGGGTATACTCCCGCTCTTTAAATCGCAGCCCAAGTAACAGGTGAATTTCGTGAGCCAGCCTACGCCAGCCGTGCGTACCTTCCAAGACTTGATCCTCGCCCTCCAGCAATACTGGGCAGAGCAAGGTTGTGTGGTACTTCAGCCCTACGATATGGAAGTAGGCGCCGGCACTTTCCACACCGCTACATTCCTGCGGGCCATCGGCCCGGAAACCTGGAACGCCGCTTATGTGCAGCCCAGTCGTCGCCCGACTGACGGCCGCTACGGTGAAAACCCAAATCGCCTGCAGCACTACTACCAGTTCCAGGTGGTCTTGAAGCCTAACCCGGACAACTTCCAGGAGCTGTACCTGGGCTCGCTGAAACATGTCGGCCTGGACCCGCTGGTCCACGACATCCGTTTCGTCGAAGACAACTGGGAATCGCCAACCCTCGGCGCCTGGGGCCTGGGTTGGGAAGTCTGGCTCAACGGCATGGAAGTGACTCAGTTCACCTACTTCCAGCAGGCGGGCGGCATCGAATGCTACCCGGTGACCGGCGAGATCACCTACGGCCTCGAGCGCCTGGCCATGTACCTGCAGGGCGTGGATTCGGTCTACGACCTGGTGTGGGCTGACGGTCCGTTCGGCAAAGTCACCTATGGCGATGTGTTCCACCAGAACGAAGTGGAGCAATCGACCTATAACTTCGAACACGCCAACGTCGACAAGCTGTTCGAACTATTCGATTTCTACGAAAGCGAAGCCAAGCGCCTGATCGAACTGGATCAGCCGCTGCCGTTGCCAAGCTACGAAATGGTCTTGAAGGCATCCCATACCTTCAACCTGCTGGATGCCCGTCGTGCCATCTCGGTCACCGCGCGCCAGCAATACATTCTGCGTGTACGCACCCTGGCGCGTTCCGTCGCCCAAGCCTACCTGCTGGCTCGCGCCAAGCTGGGCTTCCCGATGGCAACCCCGGACCTGCGTGATGAAGTGTTGGCTAAGCTGGAGGCTGCACAATGAGTGCTCAAGATTTCCTGGTTGAACTGGGTACCGAAGAGCTGCCACCCAAGGCCCTCAACACCCTGGCCGATGCGTTCCTGGCCGGGATCGAAAAAGGCCTGCAAAGCGCCGGCCTGAAGTTTGAAGCGAAGCATGTCTACGCCGCGCCGCGCCGCCTGGCTGTGCTGCTGACCGCGCTGGAAACCCAGCAACCGGACCGCAACATCAACCTCGACGGCCCGCCACGCCAGGCCGCGTTCGATGCCGAAGGCAATCCGACCCAGGCCGCTCTTGGTTTCGCCAAGAAGTGCGGCGTCGAGCTGAGCGAAATCGACCAGAGCGGCCCGAAACTGCGTTTCAGCCAAGTCATCAAGGGCAAGCCAACCGCCAGCCTGTTGCCGACCATCGTTGAAGACTCGCTGAACGACCTGCCGATTCCCAAGCGCATGCGTTGGGGTGCCCGCAAGGAAGAGTTCGTGCGTCCGACCCAATGGCTGGTCATGCTGCTGGGCGATCAGGTGGTCGACTGCACCATCCTCGCCCAGCAGTCCGGACGCGATTCGCGTGGTCACCGCTTCCATCACCCGCAAAGCGTGCGCATCACTTCGCCGGCCAACTACCTCAATGATCTGCGCGCCGCGTACGTGCTGGCGGATGCCAATGAACGTCGCGAACTGATCAGCAAGCGCACCGAAGAGCTGGCCCGCCTGCAGGAAGGCACCGCCATCGTGCCGCCAAGCCTGCTCGACGAAGTCACCGCGCTGGTTGAGTGGCCGGTGCCGCTGGTGTGTTCGTTCGAAGAGCGTTTCCTCGATGTGCCGCAAGAAGCCCTGATCACCACCATGCAGGACAACCAGAAGTATTTCTGCCTGCTGGATGTCGACGGCAAATTGCTGCCACGCTTTATCACCGTGGCCAACATCGAAAGCAAAGACCCGCAGCAAATCATCGCCGGTAACGAAAAAGTCGTTCGCCCGCGCCTGACCGATGCCGAGTTTTTCTTCAAGCAAGACAAGAAGCAGAAGCTGGAAGACTTCAACCTGCGCCTGCAAAACGTGGTGTTCCAGGAAAAACTGGGCAGCGTCTATGACAAGGCCGTGCGGGTTTCCAAGCTGGCGGCCTACATCGCGCCACGCATTGGTGGCGATGCCGCCTGGGCTACGCGCGCAGGCCTGCTGTCGAAATGCGACCTGGCCACCGAAATGGTCGGCGAGTTCCCGGAGATGCAGGGTGTTGCCGGTTACTACTACGCCCTCAATGACGGTGAGCCGGACGACGTCGCGCTGGCGCTGAACGAGCAGTACATGCCACGCGGCGCTGGCGCCGAACTGCCGAGCACCCTCACCGGTGCGGCCGTGGCGATTGCCGACAAGCTGGATACCCTGGTGGGTATCTTCGGC
Organism: Pseudomonas mucidolens; assembly: GCF_900106045.1. NCBI lineage: Bacteria > Pseudomonadati > Pseudomonadota > Gammaproteobacteria > Pseudomonadales > Pseudomonadaceae > Pseudomonas > Pseudomonas mucidolens. The sequence continues at coordinate 4,944,626 of NZ_LT629802.1, forward strand.
ATCGGCATGTTGCCCACCGGCAGCAAGGACCCCTACGCCCTGCGCCGTGCGGCCCTTGGCGTGCTGCGAATCCTGATCGACAAGCAACTGGACCTCGACCTGACCCAGGCCGTGGTGTTCGCTGTCGGCCAGTTCGGGGCCAAGGTCAAGCAAGCCGGCCTGGCCGAGCAAGTGCTGGAGTTCGTGTTCGACCGCCTGCGCGCGCGTTACGAAGACGAAGGCGTCGACGTCGCGGTCTACCTCTCGGTACGGGCCCTGCAACCGGGTTCGGCGTTGGACTTTGATCAACGCGTGCAAGCCGTACAGGCGTTTCGCAAGTTGCCGGAAGCCGATGCACTGGCCGCCGTGAACAAGCGTGTGTCGAACCTGTTGAGCAAAGCCGACAACCTCGGTTCGGCCGACGTTGACCCAGGCCTGTTTGCCGATGCCAAGGAGTTCTCGCTGAACTCGGCTATCGCCAAGGCCGAGAACGCGGTGAAGCCGCTGATCGCCGAACGCAGCTACGCCGAAGCCCTCGCGCGCCTGGCCACCTTGCGTGAACCGGTGGATGCGTTCTTCGAGGCCGTGATGATCAACGCCGAAGACGCGAACGTACGGAAAAACCGCTACGCCATGCTGGCACGTCTGCGCGGGTTGTTTATCAACATCGCTGACATTTCCGTACTGGGCTGAACATGTTGAAACTGCTGATTCTCGATCGGGACGGGGTGATCAATTACGACTCCGACGCTTACATCAAATCGGTGGAGGAATGGATTCCACTGCCCGGCTCGATCGAGGCCATCGCGCAGTTAAGCAAGGCCGGCTGGACAGTGGCCGTCGCCACTAACCAGTCCGGCATCGCCCGCGGCTACTACGACCTCGCCACCCTGGACGCCATGCACGCGCGCTTGCGCACGTTGGTGGCCGAGCAGGGCGGTGAGCTCGGGTTGGTGGTTTATTGCCCACACGGGCCGGACGAAGGCTGCGATTGCCGTAAGCCGAAACCCGGCATGCTGAAAACCATTGCAAAACATTACAATGTTCCGTTGACGGGCCTATGGTTCGTCGGGGACAGTCTCGGTGACCTGGAGGCGGCCAAGACCGTCGACTCACAGCCAGTTTTGGTAAAAACCGGGAAAGGCGAAAAGACCCAGGGCAAAACCCTGCCGGCGGGCACCTTGATTTTTGACGATCTGGCGGCGGTTGCCGCTGAACTTATCAACACATAGCAGCCCTTCTGACTTCCTGACCAAGGACTGTTCGGGAGCGCGCTTTTAACAGGCGGGCCTTGCCCCGCAACGGTAAATGCCGCCATGTCGATTTTGCAGGCCATCAGAACCTTTTTCTTTTACCTGCTGCTGGGCACCAGTTCCTTGCTCTGGTGCACCCTGAGCTTTTTTATCGCGCCCTTTTTGCCGTTCAAGGCGCGCTATCGTTTCATCAACGTTTATTGGTGCCGCTGCGCATTGTGGCTGACCAAGGTATTGCTGAATATCCGTTTCGAGATCAAAGGCGCCGAGCATGTCCCGGACCAGCCTTGCGTGATTCTGTCGAACCACCAGAGCACATGGGAAACCTTCTTTCTCTCGGCGTACTTTTCACCCCTGAGCCAGGTGCTCAAGCGTGAGCTGCTATTCGTACCCTTCTTTGGTTGGGCCATGGCGATGCTGCGCCCGATTGCGATTGATCGCGACAACCCCAAGGCGGCGCTCAAGCACGTCGCAAAGAAGGGTGACGAACTGCTCAAGGACGGGGTCTGGGTGCTGATCTTTCCCGAGGGTACACGTGTGCCGTTTGGCACTGTGGGCAAGTTCTCCAGGGGCGGTACGGCATTGGCGGTCAACGCCAACCTGCCAGTGCTGCCGATCGCCCACAACGCGGGCAGGTTCTGGCCGAAAGAGGGCTGGGCCAAACGCGCGGGCACCATCACCGTGGTCATCGGCGAACCGATGTACGCCGAAGGCGAGGGGCCACGCGCGATTGCAGCGCTGAATGACCGTGCAGCCGCATGGAATGAGGCTCAACAAAGGGCGATGGGATCATTGCCGCCACTGCCGGTCGCAGAAGACCAGACGGCCATTTGAGTTTCTGTGGATAAGCTGTGTACGCTTTGTGCGAAAGTTGTCTATTTTTGATTTTAACTTTCTGATTTTATTACATATTTCTTAAGCTGATAAAACACACTGAAAACGTGCATAAGTTTTTTCCCCACGATAAAAATCGGCCCTCGCGGCTAAGCCGATCAGTTAAGCGAATGAGACATCCTGTAGGAGCGAGCTTGCTCGCGAAAAACGTCAACGATAACGCGTGCCTTCTGGATAAACGCGGCGCCTTTGAGTTCTTCGCGAGCAAGGGCTAGGCGCCCCCCTTGCTCCTACAGAAAGCCTTAACTGATCGGCATTAGCCCTTGCGGCCGTTTTTTCATACACGGTTGAACTTCGCTTTCATCCGGTCGTTCTACTCCTGCCACAGCGGCAACTGCAGGCTGAAAACCGTGCCCTGTCCAACCACGCTTTCGCACTCAATCCTTCCGCTGTGACGATCCACCACGGTCTTGACCATCGTCAGGCCCAGACCCAGGCCTTCACTGCCCTGGGCAGAAGCAAAGCGTCGATATTGGCTGAACAACTCCGGTAGATCCCCAGGCGCGATGCCGGGACCCTGATCCCTGATTCGACACGTCAGCCATTCGCCACTGCACTCGACACTCAAAGTAACCGTCGTGCCGGACGGACTGTATTTGATTGCATTCTGCAACAGGTTGAATAAGGCGCGGGTCAACAGCGATTGATCCGCCAAGACCATTTCTTCACCTGCCTCATCCAACGGGTGAACCAGGTGGATGCCTTTCAACTGAGCCAACAGCGCCACTTGATCAAACGCATCGAGTACCAGCATGGCGAACAGACTCGGCTGAAACTGATAGCCATCGGATTCAGCCTTGGCCAACTGGACGAACGACTCGGTCAGGTTCAGGGCGCGGCGCACCTGTTGTTCGATTTGGGCAAATACCGGGAAAGCCTCAGGGGTTTCATGGCGTTGGACGTCCAGTAGCGCGAGAATCGCCGAGTGCGGCGCGCGCAAATCGTGGGACAAGAAGCGTAGAAGCGTTTCGCGCTGCTGCTGGGCCTCACGTTCGATGCTCAGATCCGTCAGGCTCAATAACCAACCCAACGCCACTTCGCCATCTGCCGGCAGCAATGGTGCAAGCTCCAGGCGCAGGCTGCGTTGTCGGATGTCGCGAAACTCGCCGATCTCCAATGCCGACATCGCCGGGCGCACACCTTCCAACAACGGCGGATAGCCCAATGCCGCAAGCTGCTCCTGCAGGTTTTCATTGACCAGCTCGCTATCAAACACCTCGCGGGCGATGCGGTTAGCCAGCAGGACGCTGCCTTTCGGGTCGGTAATCAGCGTTGCTACCGGCAGACACTCCAACCCATCGGCCATAAAGCGTCGCGTGTCGCGCGTGCGGCTCACGGCTTGCTCCAGGGCATAGATACGACCTTGCAACACGTCTCCGTTGCTGACGGGCGCACGGCGGCGCTCTGGCAGCACTTTGGGCTCACTGTCGAGCCGTGCCAGCTCCCAGCCGAAATACGCCAGGATCACGCTCAGACGACGCCAGTTCCAGATCAAGTACCCGAGCAGCAAGCCGATCAGGCAGGCCGCAGGTGACCACCACGCGCCCAGGCGCAATAAGCCCCAGGCGCCGAGGAGGGCGATAGTCATGCTGCCCAGGGTCAACCACAATGCATAACGCGGGCGAAACAGCAGCAGGCCCAGCAACACCGCCACCATTGAGGTCGCCAGCAATGCCGCCAGCCAGCCGGGCAAGACGGTAATGCTGCGTCCTTGCATCAAACCGTTGAGGATATTGGCCTGGATTTCCACGCCTGGTGTGGTGCCTACACTGGCCGACAAGGGCGTGACGTAACGATCCCCCATGCCTGGCGCAGTGGCGCCCACCAGAATCAAACGATCACGCAGCAACTCGGGCGGGACCTCACCGCGCAGCACGCTGACATAAGGCACACTGGGAAAGCCGTCGTCGGCCGCGATAAAGGGAATCCGAATAGCATTGTCGCGCTGCCAGTCCTTGCTCGTTGACGCGGCAGATAACCCTGGCATGGCGGTTTTTCCGCCACTCAGCTCGTAGGCCAACCAAGCCAGTTGCGGCCTCATTTGCCCAGTCGGCCCTTCCCGCAGATAGAGGCTGCGAACGATACCGTCGCCGTCGGCTTCCACATTGATATGCCCAATGCCCCTGACGCAATCACGCAGCGGCAGCACCGGCAATATTTGCCGTATCGGCTGAGCATAACGCGGCGTGCCTTCGCGGATCAGCGGCAGCAGGACGTTGCCCGCCTGGCAAATCGCCTGGGCCAGACGCTGGTCATCGGCGGGATCGCGTGCCGGTTCACTGAAGATCACATCGAACAAAATGCCTGCGGGTTTGGCTGCGTTCAATTGGTCAATCAGATCGGCGTGCAGGCGACGTGACCAGGGCCATTGTCCCAATTGCCTGAGACTCAGGTCATCGATGGTCACCAGCAAAACGCGCGGTTCCACCGGTAACGGCGTTAACCGCCGAAGGCTGTCATACAGCAGATTATTGAGCGCAAAGCCAGGGCTGAGGGACAGGAAAGCGGTCATCGGCAACAGGAGCAGACTGATCCACAACCATTCCCGCACAAGACCATTGAACAGGCGTTGAGCTTGAGTCGGCTGGCGCTTTTCAGCCTTGCGCCACAGCCTCACCGGCAGGTCGCCCCAGTGTTACTGCACACGGGAGGCGGGCGGATAATAGAAAATGTCATAAACCCCAGCCTCTCCCTCCAGTCCTTGCTCATCAAACGCGGACACGCGAACGTGATAGAACGATGCCTTGAGCCCAGTGAAGCTTACACGCGGTTCACTGGAAAAATTTTCCTGCTTGATGTTCATAAAAGCTTTATCGGAGGCGACCTGGGCACGGTAGCGTTGCGCACCCGGCAGCGGGCGCAGGAATAACGTCCACACCGGGGCATCACCTTTCTGGCCGTCCTGCCCGACCAATCGCGGGGCGCCCAGCAACTCCACGGTTTTCAACTCACCCTGTTTTTTGAACAAGACGCCTTGCCGGGCCCCGACCTGCAATTGCTCTTGCACCGGGCCCTCGGGCACTTCGGTTGGGCGCCCCGCATCCAGGTGCTCGGTACGACTGACCGCGACCAGGCCATTGAGCACCTCGACCACCGACTGATCATCGTCGTTGCGCACGCGAAAGTGAGTGCCACGCACGCCCAACACACCGACCGGAGTCACGATCTGAAAGCGATCATGATCACTGGTGCGCTTGAGCACATAGGCTTCGACCTGGCCTTGCTCCAGAATCACCTGGGGAATTGCAAGCTCGGATGCCAGACGCAACCGAACCTGAGAACTGGAGGGCAAGACAACCCGCGAACCATCTCCCAACAACAGGCTGACAAACGCTGACGGTGAGGTCTGCACGCCTTCCAGCTCATCGATCACCATGCCTTCTTCGAGCACGCTCGGGCGGCCTTGGGCATCCAGTTTCCAAGCTTCGCCCGTGAGGTGCTGAACGACCGCAGGTAACGGCTGTGCCCGACAGAGCAGGTTGTCATCAATATAGGGCGCACGAATAGCAGCCGGCTTCGCCATGACGACCGGACTGCCGGCACAGAACGCCATGATCAAGCCTGAGCTTAATAAAAGAGCGAGAGGAGAGCGGGTACGACGAGGGAAGAGGGTCATGGTATCCATCAAGGTTCTAGTTCTAATAATTCATCAGAAAGCGCGTTCAGAAAGCGTCTTGCTGGAGCAGGACCTTGAGTGCCGCCTACGATACCCGATGACGCATCGCACTCGATAGCCGAAATGTCTGACGCGATAGACACGACCGCTGGCTGGACCGTGACCCATTGAGAATGGATGACACGTCCCTGTGTCGACCGATTCGACATTGTCGAGCCGGGTGTACATCGAAGAAATACTGTCCCTCACATCTCCCCGACAACAGTCCGCGGCGAACCTCGGACTACAGATGACACGTCCCTGAGTCGAGAGCGCTTCCCGCGCAAGCCCTCCGTGTTTCACACTGTGATAGAGAATTTACCTACAACAAAGGTCTGCGTGGGGCTTTGCCACATTTGTTCAGATTCAGAATACCCAACGCTGAGTGGTTGACTGGTGCGGACGTGGCGCCTCAACCTGCAGGCCTGCGTACCCCAAGGAGTCAACGGCCTCATGCAACGAGTGAACTTCATTAAACGGAACTATCATGTTCGGATTACTGGCACTCACCGTTTCTGTGCCGAGCGTCGCAGCGGCGACCACCATCAGCATCTTTCCCCACACGCTGACCTTCTGCAGGACGATCGCTTGTCGTGATAGCGCATAAAAGCGGTTCGCCATTGATCCTTTTCCTTAGGAGCTCGAGCCGGTATCGTTCCAGCTGGGTACGCGATGTTTAACGGCCTAAGGGCTATCTGATATCAGCGTACCGAGAGTTCCACGGGACTTGAGAATCTGGTCATAATTATTCAGATTCAACACTCGGTTTTTGCGCAGCTACCTGCGGCGTTGGCAATACCTGCGTAGCACTCATCAAGAAAGAAAGGACCCTCCCACATGCGTGTCGCGATACTGGATGACGAACCTGCTGAATTGAAGCGGGTGGAACAGACACTGCGACAAATTCCAAACGCCTCGGAACAGCCATGGACGCTGCATTGCTTCGAACGCGGTGAAGACTTGCTGCGCCAATTGCGCCGGGAAACGTTTGATTTGCTGGTGCTTGACTGGCAATTACCTGACCTCAGCGGCCTAGCCATTTTGCGCTGGACCCGCGAACACCTCGAGGCGCCACCCCCTGCCATCATGCTCACCAGTCGCGATGCAGAGGCCGATATCGTCACGGCGTTGAACAGCGGCGCGGATGACTACGTCAGCAAACCCTTTCGCCCTAACGAACTCAAGGCACGCGTAATGGCGGTCCTGCGTCGCCACGGCTTAAATAAAGCCAAGGCCAGCGAAGTGTCGGTGTTTAATGACCTGACGTTTGACGATGCAGAACTTACCGTGACCCGCAACGGCACGCCTATCAACCCCACCGAAAGAGAGTACCGTCTGGCGCGCTGCCTGTTCGACAACCTGGCTCGACCGCTGTCCCGAGAGTATTTGTATGAGCGGTTCTGGACCCATGAAGAAATGGTCTCTTCAAGGCCGCTGGATACTCATATCTATCGATTACGCAACAAACTGGGTCTGACGGCTGATCGCGGGTGGCAGTTGCTGACCATCTACGGCTACGGGTACCGACTGGAAAGCGTCACTGCTTCCAATGGGGAAGAGGAAGAAAAATTGGCTTGATGTTCCACGTGGAGCATTCCGTCATTAGTTTTTTGCATAAAAAAGGCCAACGCTAAGCGTTGGCCTTTTTTGTTTGGCGTGTCTGGATCAGAAATCCAGGTTGGAAACCGCCAAGGCGTTGCTCTCGATGAAGTCTCGACGAGGCTCGACCGCATCACCCATCAGGGTGTTGAAAATCTGATCCGCGCCAATAGCGTCTTCGATGGTCACACGCAACATGCGACGCTGGCTTGGGTCCATGGTGGTTTCCCAGAGCTGATCCGGGTTCATTTCGCCCAGACCTTTGTATCGCTGAATGGTGTGACGCTTGGTGCTTTCATTCATCAACCAGTCGAGGGCTTCCTTGAATTCCTTGACTGCTTTCTTGCGTTCACCGCGCTGAATATAAGCACCGTCGTCCAACAGGGTGCTCAATTGCGCACCGAGGGTAACAACGGTCTTGTAATCGTTGCTGCCGAAGAAGTCGCGGTTGAAGGTAATGTAATTCGACAAGCCATGGGAGATCAGTTCGACCTCTGGCAGCCAGACATTACGCTCACGGTCTTCACGCAGGCTGGCTTTGTATACCAGGCCGGATTTTTCCACCGTGCGCAGGCGTGTCTCGTACTGCGCCATCCAATCCTGCATCGCTGCATGATCGCCCAATTGCTCAAGACTGACGGCAGGCAGATAAATAAAGTGCTCGGTCAGCTCCTGAGGGTACAGGCGCGACAAACGCTTGAGCGTCTTCATTACCATGCGGAAGTCGTTTACCAAACGCTCCAGCGACTCACCGGAGATGCCCGGAGCCTCATCGTTCAAGTGCAGACTGGCATCTTCCAGGGCCGACTGCGTCATGTACTCTTCCATGGCGTCGTCGTCTTTGATGTATTGCTCTTGCTTGCCTTTTTTCACTTTATACAATGGCGGCTGGGCAATGTAGATGTAGCCACGCTCGATCAGCTCCGGCAACTGACGGAAGAAAAACGTCAGCAACAGGGTACGGATGTGCGAACCGTCGACGTCAGCATCGGTCATGATGATGATGTTGTGGTAACGCAGCTTATCGATGTTGTATTCCTCGCGGCCGATGCCACAGCCCAAGGCCGTGATCAGGGTGCCGACTTCCTGCGAGGAAATCATCTTGTCGAAGCGGGCTTTCTCAACGTTGAGGATCTTGCCCTTCAACGGCAGGATTGCCTGGGTGCGACGGTTACGACCCTGCTTGGCGGAACCGCCAGCAGAGTCACCTTCCACCAGATACAGTTCGGAGAGGGCAGGGTCCTTCTCCTGGCAGTCCGCCAGCTTGCCCGGCAAACCGGCGATATCCAGCGCACCTTTACGACGGGTCATTTCACGGGCTTTACGCGCCGCTTCACGCGCCCGCGCCGCGTCGATCATTTTGCCGACAACCAGTTTGGCTTCGTTCGGGTTTTCCAGCAGGAAGTCGGAGAAGTACTTGCCCATTTCCTGTTCAACCGCAGTCTTCACTTCGGAAGAGACCAGCTTGTCTTTGGTCTGGGAGCTGAACTTCGGATCCGGAACCTTGACCGAAATAATCGCGGTCAGGCCTTCACGGGCATCGTCACCGGTGGTGGCGACTTTGTGTTTCTTCGCCAGGCCTTCTGCTTCGATGTAAGTGTTCAGGTTACGCGTCAGTGCAGAACGGAAACCCACCAAGTGGGTGCCGCCATCGCGTTGTGGAATATTGTTGGTGAAGCACAACAGGTTCTCGTTGAAGCTGTCGTTCCACTGCAAGGCGATTTCCACGCCGATGCCGTCTTCACGCTGAATGTTGAAGTGGAACACCTGGTTGACCGCAGTCTTGTTGGTGTTCAGGTATTCAACGAACGCGCGCAGACCACCTTCGTATCTGAACAGTTCTTCCTTGCCACTGCGCTCGTCCTTGAGGACGATACCCACACCGGAGTTAAGGAAGGACAGTTCACGAATCCGCTTGGCCAGGATGTCCCAGCTGAAGTGGATGTTCTTGAAGGTTTCACTCGAAGGCTTGAAGTGAATCTGCGTACCGGTGGTTTCGCTGTCGCCAACGATCGTCATCGGTGCTTGTGGAACGCCGTGGACGTAAGTCTGTTCCCAGATTTTTCCACTACGGCGGACGGTCAAGATCAGCTCTTCGGACAGAGCGTTTACCACCGACACACCTACACCGTGCAAACCGCCGGATACTTTATAGGAGTTGTCGTCGAACTTACCGCCAGCGTGGAGCACGGTCATGATGACCTCTGCCGCCGAAACGCCTTCCTCTTTATGCACATCAACCGGGATACCGCGACCGTTGTCGCGCACGGTGATGGATTCATCCGGATGGATGATGATGCTGATGTCGTCGCAGTGGCCGGCCAGAGCTTCGTCGATCGAGTTATCGACCACCTCGAACACCATATGGTGCAGACCGCTGCCATCATCGGTATCGCCGATGTACATACCGGGACGTTTGCGTACGGCATCCAAACCTTTAAGCACTTTAATGCTGGTCGAGTCGTACGTATTTTCTTCGCTCATGCCTTCACTCCCGATGGTCGTGGGTCTGGGTGATACGGCCTTGTTCCACGTGGAACAAAGCGACTGGCGTTTCCGTCTGCCAGCCTTCCCTCAATAATTCGTGATCTACACAGGTGATAAACACCTGGCAGCGTAAGTCTTCCAACAAGCGGCACAACGCGCGGCGATGTTGCTCGTCCAGTTCGGACGGCAAGTCATCCACCAGATAAATACACTGACCGCGTCGGGCTTGGCTAACCAAATGCCCTTGAGCGATACGCAGCGCACAGACCACCAACTTTTGCTGACCGCGGGACAAGATGTCTGCCGCGTTGTGTGCGCCTAATCTAAGACGCAAATCAGCACGTTGTGGTCCGGCCTGGGTGTGACCCATTTGCTGATCCCGTTGCAGCGACGACGCGAGCACTGCACTCAGCTCGCGCTCTTTGTCCCATCCACGGTAGTAACTCAGCGTCAGCCCCTCAAGCGCCAAGAGCTCGCTCAAGGTCTGTTCAAAGACCGGTTTCAAGGCTTTGATATAGGTGCGACGGTATTCATCTATTTCAGCGCTGGCCAGGCACAATTCCCGGTCCCAGGCAGCTTGCGAAGCGGCGTCAAGTGTACCATGCCGCAGCCACGAGTTCCGCTGTCGGAGGGCCTTCTGCAGGCGCTGCCAAGTAGCCATGAACCGTGGTTCCACGTGGAACACGCCCCAATCGAGAAACTGCCTGCGGATTTTCGGTGCGCCTTCCAGCAGGCGGAAGCTATCAGGGTTGATCAATTGCAGCGGCAGAATTTCCGCCAGCTGCGCAGCGCTGCGAGCATTTTGCCCATCGATCCGGATCTGAAACTCTCCCTGGCGATCTCTCGATACCCCCAGGCTGCTATGACCACCTTCCGCCAACTCAACCTGACCGAATACGGTACAGGCCAGCTGTTCGTACTGAATAACGGGTAACAAGCGCGCACTGCGAAAGGAACGCGCAAGCCCCAACAAGTGGATGGCTTCCAGCACGCTGGTTTTGCCACTGCCATTGACGCCATGGAGGATATTAATGCGGGGGGAAGGGGAGAAGGTCACCGGGTGCAGATTGCGCACCGCGGTGACCGAGACACGACTGAGGGACATCTAGCTTCTGCTGAACATGATTACAGACGCATCGGCATAACGACGTAGGCCGAGTCATCATTATCCGACTCCTGCACCAGCGCGCTGCTGTTGGAGTCAGACAGAATCAGGCGAACCTGTTCAGTCGTCATCACGCCCAGCACGTCCAGCAGGTAGCTGACGTTGAAGCCGATCTCCAGGGAGCCGCCGTTGTAATCGACGCCTACTTCTTCTTCCGCTTCTTCCTGTTCCGGGTTGTTAGCCTGGATCTTCAATTGACCATTGGCCAATTGCAGACGAATACCACGATATTTTTCATTGGAAAGAATCGCAGTACGGCTGAACGCTTCACGCAGGGCTTGGCGATCGCCGATCACCAACTTGTCGCCGCCTTTGGGCAGGACGCGCTCGTAATCCGGGAATTTACCGTCCACCAGTTTGGAGGTGAAGGTGAACTCACCAGTCGTCGCGCGGATGTGGTGTTGGCCGAGCACGATGCTGACGTTGCCGTCCGGCTCGGTGAGCAAACGCGCCAGCTCGAGGATACCCTTGCGCGGCACAATCACTTGGTGACGGTCCGGCTGACCGATGTCGGCCTGCATCGAACACATCGCCAGGCGATGGCCGTCAGTGGCCACCGCACGGATGATGCCTGCCGAGACTTCCAGCAGCATACCGTTGAGGTAATAACGCACGTCTTGCTGGGCCATGGCGAAGCTGGTGCGCTCGATCAACCGGCGCAGCTTGCTTTGCTCCAGGCTGCACGTCAGCGAACCTGGGCCTTCTTCTACCGTCGGGAAGTCATTCGCCGGCAGGGTAGAAAGCGTGAAACGACTGCGCCCGGCCTTGACCACCAGCTTCTGCTCATCGACTTTGATGTCGATCATCGCATCGTTGGGCAGGCTCTTGCAGATGTCCATCAGCTTGCGCGCAGGTACGGTGATTTCACCGGGCTCTGCGGCATCTTCCAGCTGTACACGACCAACCAGCTCAACTTCCAGATCGGTACCGGTTAACGACAACTGCTGGCCTTCGACCACCAGCAATACGTTGGAAAGCACCGGCAAGGTCTGTCGGCGCTCGACGACGCCTGCGACCAGTTGCAGGGGTTTCAACAGGGCTTCGCGTTGAATGGTGAAATGCATGGTCTAGTCCCTTGCCTTAATAAGCTGCGCTGGTGTTCATCAAGTTGTCAGTGTACGCAGCAGGTTCTTGTAGTCCTCGCGAATGTCCGCGTCGGATTCCTTAAGTTCGTTGATCTTGCGGCATGCATGCAAGACCGTGGTGTGGTCACGACCACCAAACACATCACCAATTTCCGGCAGGCTGTGGTTGGTCAACTCCTTGGAGAGGGCCATGGCAACCTGACGGGGACGTGCTACCGAGCGCGAACGGCGCTTGGACAGCAGATCGGAAATCTTGATTTTGTAGTACTCGGCCACCGTGCGTTGAATGTTATCCACACTGACCAGCTTGTCTTGCAACGCCAACAAGTCTTTCAGCGATTCGCGAATCAATTCGATGGTGATATCGCGTCCCATGAAGTGCGAGTGAGCGATGACCCGCTTGAGCGCGCCCTCCAGCTCACGCACGTTGGAACGAATGCGCTGGGCAATGAAGAATGCAGCATCGTGAGGCAGGTCGACTTTCGCCTGGTCAGCTTTCTTCATCAGGATCGCGACCCGGGTTTCCAGCTCTGGAGGCTCTACCGCAACCGTCAGACCCCAACCGAAGCGCGATTTCAAACGCTCTTCCAGGCCTTCGATTTCCTTCGGATAACGGTCACTGGTCAAGATGACTTGCTGGCCGCCTTCAAGCAACGCATTGAACGTGTGGAAAAACTCCTCCTGGGAGCGTTCCTTGCGCGCGAAGAACTGAATGTCATCGATCAGCAGCGCATCGACCGAACGGTAGAACCGTTTGAACTCGTTGATCGCGTTGAGCTGCAAGGCCTTGACCATGTCAGCCACGAAGCGTTCCGAGTGCAGGTACACGACCTTGGCATTCGGGTTCTTCTTTAATAGATGGTTACCCACCGCATGCATCAAGTGAGTTTTACCCAAGCCAACGCCGCCATAAAGGAAAAGCGGGTTGTAACCATGCTTGGGATTGTCGGCAACCTGCCAGGCCGCGGCACGGGCCAATTGGTTGGACTTACCTTCGACGAAATTCTCAAAGGTGAAGGTACGGTTCAGGTAGCTGGTGTGCTTGAGCGCACCCTCGACCTGCACTGTGCGCTGTTCGGCGCGAACCGGCGCTTGCTGGGAACTGGCACCCGCCATCGGATCGAAGCTGTCACGGGACGGCTCTTCGCTGACCGGCGCATTCTTCTGCGTAGAGGACTTCGTCGGGGCTGGCGCGGTCGGCGGATTATTGCCAGACGCCGTTACCTGCGTTTGTGAAGCAGCAGCGGCCAACGGCGCATTCGGTGCGGGACGCGGTGCCGAGCTGCGCTTGCTACCTATTAATAAGGAAAGCGCCGGAGCCAGCCCATTGCCATGTTCATCGAGCAATTCGAGAACACGGCTCAGGTACTTCTCATTGACCCAGTCGAGAACAAAACGGTTGGGTGCATAGACGCGCAACTCGTCGCCTTCGGCTTCGACCTGTAGCGGACGGATCCAGGTGTTGAATTGCTGGGCAGGCAGCTCATCGCGCAAAAGCTCCACGCACTGCTGCCAAAGTTCCACTGACACGGATATCCCCTAAGTTGAAAGCCGGTGAGGCAAAAACAGCCGCCATTGTAGCGGCGAGCCGTCCACTTATCCACATGAAGGTTGCTCACAGGGCGTCAAGAATCACTGTTTTAGCAGAGATAAAGCCGACCAATGGTCTGTGCATAAGCCCTGTGGATAAGCGGGCCTGAGCTCGTTGTACAAGTGGGGGCGAAAGTCTGTGGGTAACTGGCCTGTGGATAACCAAGCATTCCACACACAGCTTATCCGATAGCGCAGCACAGGCAGAACACCGTTTCTCCCCCGTGTTGTCATTCTCTGTACAGTACGTAAATAAAGGCCTGGATGTACTTATCCACAGAAGATTGCCTGCCTAGCTTTTATAAGCTTTACAGAAAAGCTTTAAATAACTTCCTTCTTTATTTTTATATCTATGGCATCACACATGGAAGCCGAACCTTCCCGGACAGGCCCGAACGCTATAGAGATCTAATTGAAGGAAAAGCTGGTTGGAAATTGACCTAGAGGCTTGCTTTCTCTAGAATCGCCGGTCTCTTAAAACGGGGGCCATTCCGGCCCGTTGTGGACGAACCAGGTAACAACGCCATGAAACGTACTTTCCAACCCAGCACTATCAAACGCGCCCGTACCCACGGCTTCCGTGCCCGCATGGCCACCAAGAACGGTCGTGCCGTCCTGTCGCGTCGTCGCGCCAAAGGTCGTGCGCGTCTGGCAGTTTGATAATCCGGCACTGGTGGTGAGTCAGGACTTCAGTCGGGAAAAGCGTCTGCTAACTCCCCGGCATTTCAAGGCAGTCTTTGACTCCCCCACCGGCAAGGTTCCGGGGAAAAATCTCCTGCTCCTTGCGCGTAACAACGATCTTGATCACCCCCGTCTCGGGTTAGTGATCGGCAAAAAGAGCGTCAAGCTCTCCGTTGAGCGCAATCGCCTCAAGCGTCTGATGCGCGAATCGTTTCGCCTCCACCAGGACACTCTGGTTGGTTGGGATATTGTTATCGTCGCGCGCAAAGGCTTGGGGGACGTAGAAAACCCCGAATTGATTCAGCATTTCGGCAAGCTCTGGAAACGTTTGGCTCGTAACCACAAGCCAGCGCCAGCAGTCGGCCCCGAAACTGTAGGGGTAGACAGCACTGATGCGTAAACTGGCCCTCGTTCCGATCCAGTTTTACCGCTATGCCATTAGTCCGCTGATGGCCAGCCACTGTCGTTTCTACCCCAGCTGTTCCTGCTACGCGTATGAAGCCATAGAAAATCATGGCCTTCTGCGCGGTGGCTGGCTGACCTTTCGTCGTTTAGGTCGCTGTCATCCGTGGAATCCCGGTGGTTATGACCCGGTTCCGCCTATCCCTACCTCCCGTTCTTCTTCGATGGCCGAGTAATCATGGATATTAAACGCACGATCCTGATCGTCGCCCTGGCAATCGTGTCCTACGTTATGGTTCTTAAATGGAACCAGGACTATGGCCAGGCTGCCCTGCCGACTCAGAATGTTGCTACCAATCAGTCTGCCCCGGCTATTCCGGACGCACCGTTGGGTAACAATGCTTCCGCCAGTGCCGATGTACCCAGCGCGAATGCAGAGACCAGCCCCCCTCTAGAAAATCCGGTCATCACCAATAAGGACCTCATCCACGTTAAAACGGATGTGCTGGACCTGGCGATCGATCCACAGGGTGGCGATATCGCCCAACTGAAGTTGCCGCTGTATCCACGTCGCCAAGACCATCCAGATGTTCCGTTCCAACTGTTCGATAACGGTGGCGAACGTGTTTATCTGGCACAAAGTGGCCTGACTGGCACTGACGGTCCTGATGCGCGTGCTACCGGTCGTCCGGTTTATTCGACGGAACAGCGGACTTATCAACTGGCTGATGGCCAGAACCAGCTGAATGTCGACCTGAAATTCAGTCACGACGGCGTCAATTACATCAAGCGCTTCAGCTTTACCCGCGGCTTGTACGATCTGAAAGTCACTTATCTGATCGATAACCAAAGCGCCAAGCCGTGGACGGGCAACCTGTTCGCCCAGCTCAAGCGTGATGACAGCTCCGATCCGTCTTCCAGTACCGCCACTGGCACCGCGACCTACCTGGGTGCCGCCCTGTGGACAAGTGCCGAGCCGTACAAAAAAGTGTCGATGAAAGATATCGACAAGGAAACGTTGAAAGAGACCGTCCAAGGCGGTTGGGTTGCATGGCTGCAACACTATTTCGTGACGGCATGGATCCCGAACAAAAATGAATCCAACCTGGTTCAGACCCGCAAGGACAACCAGGGCAACTACATCATCGGTTTTACTGGCCCGGCATTGACCGTCGCGCCAGGTGCCAAGGCTGAAACCAGCGCTACGTTGTACGCCGGTCCTAAGAGCCAGGCAGTCCTGAAAGAGTTATCCCCAGGTCTGGAACTGACCGTGGATTACGGAATCCTGTGGTTCATTGCCCAGCCAATCTTCTGGCTGCTGCAACATATCCACAGCATCGTCGGTAACTGGGGCTGGTCGATCATCTTCCTGACCATGCTGATCAAGGGGATTTTCTTCCCGTTGTCGGCAGCCAGCTACAAATCGATGGCGCGTATGCGCGCAGTGGCGCCGAAACTCGCCGCATTGAAAGAGCAACATGGCGATGACCGGCAGAAAATGTCGCAAGCCATGATGGAGCTGTACAAGAAAGAGAAGATCAACCCGCTGGGTGGTTGCTTGCCGATTCTGGTACAGATGCCGGTATTCCTGTCGCTTTACTGGGTACTCCTGGAAAGCGTGGAAATGCGCCAGGCACCGTTCATGCTGTGGATAACCGACCTGTCGATCAAAGACCCGTTCTTTATCCTGCCGATCATCATGGGCGCTACCATGTTCATCCAGCAGCGCTTGAACCCGACGCCGCCGGATCCGATGCAGGCCAAGGTGATGAAAATGATGCCAATCATCTTCACCTTCTTCTTCCTGTGGTTCCCAGCGGGTCTGGTTCTGTACTGGGTAGTCAACAACGTGTTGTCGATCTCCCAACAGTGGTACATCACACGTAAAATCGAAGCGGCTGCGAAAAAAGCCGAGGCGTAATTTACTCTGTGGATAAAACCACTCAAGACGCCCCCTAGTGGGGCGTTTTGCTTTCCGTCACTTTTGTCCGGGTACCCGCCATGAGCGCTCCTCGTGAAACCATCGCCGCTGTCGCCACCGCTCAAGGTCGTGGTGGCGTCGGTATCGTTCGAATTTCCGGCCCACTCGCCCATGCGGCGGCCCGAGCCATCAGCGGCCGTGAGCTAAAGCCTCGGTACGCCCATTACGGCCCGTTTTTTGGGGATGAGCAGGAAGTCCTGGACGAAGGGATCGCTCTGTATTTTCCGGGGCCCAACTCCTTTACCGGAGAAGACGTGTTGGAGTTACAAGGCCATGGCGGGCCGATTGTCCTGGATATGTTGCTGCAACGTTGCCTGCAATTGGGTTGCCGTCTGGCTCGCCCGGGTGAATTCAGCGAGCGGGCATTTCTCAACGATAAACTTGACCTGGCCCAGGCCGAGGCTATCGCGGACCTCATCGAGGCCAGTTCTGCACAGGCTGCGCGCAATGCATTGCGCTCGTTGCAAGGTGCGTTCTCCCAGCGTGTGCATAACCTCACCGAGCAGCTCATCGGTTTGCGGATCTATGTCGAAGCGGCCATTGATTTTCCGGAAGAGGAAATCGACTTTCTTGCCGATGGTCACGTCCTTGCCATGCTCGATAAAGTTCGCGATGAGTTATCCACAGTTCTCAAGGAAGCGGGACAGGGCGCGTTGTTGCGCGACGGGATGACGGTGGTTATTGCCGGTCGGCCAAACGCCGGCAAGTCCAGCCTGCTCAACGCACTGGCTGGGCGTGAGGCGGCGATTGTCACCGAGATTGCCGGCACCACCCGGGATGTATTGCGCGAACATATCCACATCGATGGTATGCCGTTGCATGTGGTTGATACCGCAGGATTACGCGACACCGACGACCAGGTGGAAAAAATCGGCGTGGAGCGTGCGCTCAAAGCGATCGGCGAAGCCGACAGGGTCCTGCTGGTGGTGGACGCGACGGCGCCTGAAGCGGTGGATCCTTTCGCCCTGTGGCCGGAATTTCTCGAGCAACGACCAGATCCGGCAAAGGTTACGTTGATTCGCAACAAGGCTGATCTCACCGGTGAAGCCATTGCCCTGGAAGTCAGCGACGATGGCCATGTCACCATCAGCCTCAGCGCCAAGTCGGGTGGCGACGGTCTGGAGCTGCTGCGTGATCACCTCAAGGCCTGCATGGGCTATGAGCAGACGTCGGAGAGCAGTTTCAGTGCCCGCCGCAGGCATCTGGAAGCGCTGCGGCATGCCAGCGCCGCCCTGGAGCACGGTCGTGCGCAGCTGACCCTGGCGGGCGCGGGCGAGTTGCTGGCCGAAGATTTGCGTCAAGCCCAGCAACTGCTGGGAGAAATTACCGGCGCGTTCAGCTCCGACGATTTGTTGGGACGGATCTTTTCCAGCTTCTGCATCGGTAAATAACCCTGGTTGCTCCCAGACAGGCCATTCGTGCCTGTCTGTTTCGCCCGAATCCGGGCATCAATTCCTTCTGTTGAAAATAGCCCACGGCCATAAACGGCTTTTTGTGGGCGCGATTTGCCCTGACGAACGCTTTTCTGTGGATTAAGCCCTGTGAATAACCCGCCTTGTGCCCAGTTGATAACAGGGCTTGAAAACTGCGCATAATCCCCTCTGTGGATAACCACCTGTTTAATCCACAGGCTCAAGGCACTTATCCAAGGGCCTCATTGCCACCTGAACACAGACTTTTGAATCTCTGTACACAGCGTAAAATCTGGTGTGTAGAACCTTATCCACAGAAAACTGGCTCAGTATAAATAAACATAAAAACAAAGATTTAATAAATCTCTCTCTTTTAATTTCTATTATCCGTGATTCATCCACAGCTGGTTAAATTTTGTGCAAAGGGTTCTTTAGAAAGGCCTAAGTCCCTATACTTGCCGCCAAGGCTCCAAAACTCTTTCAACAATCAATTCCTGATTACCTACATAAGCAGGCACGAGGTGCGTGGTGGATTTCCCTTCCCGTTTTGAAGTGATCGTCATCGGCGGCGGTCATGCCGGTACCGAGGCAGCACTGGCGTCAGCGCGCATGGGCGTGAAAACCCTGCTGCTGACGCACAACGTGGAAACCCTCGGCGCCATGAGCTGCAATCCCGCCATCGGCGGAATTGGCAAAAGCCATCTGGTCAAGGAAATCGATGCCCTGGGCGGCGCGATGGCCATGGCCACCGATAAGGGTGGTATTCAGTTTCGCGTGTTGAACAGCCGTAAAGGCCCGGCTGTGCGAGCTACTCGTGCTCAGGCCGATCGGATCCTGTACAAGGCCGCCATCCGTGAAACTCTGGAAAATCAGCCGAACCTGTGGATATTTCAACAAGCGGCAGATGACCTGATTGTCGAGCAAGACCAGGTTCGTGGTGTTGTTACCCAGATGGGTCTGCGCTTTCTCGCAGAATCTGTGGTGTTGACCACGGGTACGTTCCTGGGCGGACTTATCCACATCGGCATGCAGAATTATTCAGGCGGTCGTGCCGGTGATCCGCCTTCGATCGCACTGGCTCAGCGCCTGCGTGAGTTGCCATTGCGCGTGGGTCGCCTGAAAACCGGCACGCCACCGCGCATCGACGCACGCTCCGTGGATTTTTCGATGATGACCGAGCAAGCCGGCGACACGCCGATCCCGGTCATGTCGTTCATGGGTTCCAAGGAACAACACCCGCGGCAGATCAGTTGCTGGATTACCCACACCAATGCCCGAACCCACGAAATCATTGCCGCGAACCTCGACCGTTCGCCCATGTACTCCGGGGTGATCGAAGGCATTGGTCCGCGTTATTGCCCCTCGATTGAAGACAAGATCCACCGTTTTGCCGACAAGGAAAGCCACCAGGTCTTCATCGAGCCGGAAGGTTTGACCACCAACGAGTTGTATCCGAACGGAATTTCCACTTCCTTGCCGTTCGACGTGCAGATCCAGATCGTGCAATCGATCCGTGGCATGGAAAACGCCCATATCGTGCGTCCCGGCTACGCCATCGAGTACGACTATTTCGATCCGCGCGACTTGAAATACAGTCTGGAAACCAAGGTAATCGGTGGTTTGTTCTTTGCGGGGCAAATCAATGGCACCACCGGTTACGAAGAAGCCGGCGCCCAGGGATTGCTGGCCGGAACCAACGCCGCACTGCGCGCACAGGGCAAGGACAGCTGGTGCCCGCGCCGCGATGAAGCCTACATCGGCGTGCTGGTTGATGACCTGATTACCCTCGGCACCCAGGAACCGTACCGGATGTTCACGTCGCGGGCCGAATATCGCCTGATCCTGCGTGAAGACAACGCCGATCTGCGCTTGACCGAAAAAGGTCGCGAGTTGGGGTTGGTCGATGACGTGCGCTGGGCGGCGTTCTGCAAAAAACGCGAAAGTATCGAGCTGGAAGAGCAGCGTTTGAAAAGTACCTGGGTTCGTCCGGGTACCGAGCAAGGCGATGCGATTGCCGAAAAATTCGGCACGCCGCTGACCCACGAATACAATTTGCTCAACCTGCTGTCCCGTCCGGAAATCGATTACGCAGGCCTGGTCGACGTGACTGGCGGCGGCGCCGAGGACCCACAGGTCGCCGAACAGGTTGAAATCAAGACCAAATATGCCGGATACATTGATCGCCAGCAGGACGAAATCGCCCGTCTGCGTGCCAGTGAAAACACTAAATTGCCTGTGGATATCGATTACACCGGCATTTCCGGCCTGTCCAAAGAGATTCAAGGCAAGCTGGGGACAACGCGTCCGGAAACACTCGGCCAGGCTTCGCGTATCCCGGGTGTCACCCCGGCAGCCATTTCGCTGTTGATGATTCATTTGAAAAAACGCGGCGCGGGCCGTCAGTTGGAGCAAAGCGCTTGAGTTCGTTGGTCACCTCGCAACATGCCGAAGAGTTATCCACAGGTGCTCGTCAGTTGGGGGTCAACCTGACCGAGACCCAGCACGAGTTGCTGCTGGGGTATCTGGCCCTGTTGATCAAATGGAACAAGGCGTACAACCTCACTGCCGTGCGCGATCCGGACGAGATGGTGTCTCGGCACCTGCTCGACAGTCTCAGCGTGATGCCGTTTATCGAAAACGGTCGCTGGCTGGATGTCGGCAGCGGTGGCGGCATGCCTGGCATTCCACTGGCGATCCTGTTTCCCGACTCGCAGGTGACCTGCCTGGACAGCAACGGCAAGAAAACCCGCTTCCTCACTCAGGTCAAACTCGAACTCAAACTGGATAACCTGCAAGTTATCCACAGCCGCGTCGAAGCCTATGTCCCTGAGCAGCCCTTCAACGGAATTGTTTCCCGGGCGTTCAGCAGCATGGAAAACTTCACGGGCTGGACTCGCCACCTCGGCGACCGCGATACGCGTTGGTTGGCAATGAAGGGCGTTCATCCAAGCGACGAGCTGTTAGCATTGCCGGCAGACTTC
Source organism: Pseudomonas mucidolens (assembly GCF_900106045.1). NCBI lineage: Bacteria > Pseudomonadati > Pseudomonadota > Gammaproteobacteria > Pseudomonadales > Pseudomonadaceae > Pseudomonas > Pseudomonas mucidolens. Next base: position 4,965,790 of record NZ_LT629802.1, read on the forward strand.
CACCTCGATAGCGAACACGCCTTGGCCGTACCCGGTTGCCAAGGCCAACGCCATCTGCTGATACTGCGCCGCACGGCATGATTGGGAACACAAGCAAGAATGGCTAAGGTATTCGCGATAGCGAACCAGAAAGGTGGTGTGGGTAAAACCACCACCTGCATCAACCTCGCAGCTTCCCTGGTCGCTACCAAGCGCCGGGTGCTGTTGATCGATCTCGATCCACAGGGCAACGCCACCATGGGCAGCGGTGTGGATAAACATGGCCTGGAAAACTCGGTCTACGACTTGCTGATTGGCGAGTGCGACCTAGCGCAGGCCATGCACTATTCCGAGCACGGCGGCTATCAACTGCTGCCGGCCAACCGCGACTTGACCGCGGCGGAAGTGGTGCTGCTGGAAATGCAGATGAAAGAAAGTCGTCTGCGCAGCGCTTTGGCACCGATCCGCGAGAATTACGATTACATCCTGATCGATTGCCCGCCGTCGCTGTCGATGTTGACGCTGAATGCCTTGGTGGCCGCCGATGGGGTGATTATCCCTATGCAATGCGAGTACTTTGCGCTCGAAGGCTTGAGCGACCTTGTGGATAACATCAAGCGCATCGCCGAGCTGCTCAACCCTAACCTGAAGGTCGAAGGTTTACTGCGGACCATGTATGACCCGCGTCTGAGCCTGATGAACGACGTTTCGGCGCAGCTCAAGGAACACTTTGGCGATCAGCTTTACGACACGGTGATTCCACGCAACATTCGCCTGGCCGAAGCACCAAGCTACGGCATGCCTGCGCTGGCGTACGATAAATCCTCGCGTGGCGCACTGGCCTACCTGGCCCTGGCGGGCGAGATGGTTCGTCGCCAACGCCGTCACTCACGCACCGCTGCTGTCCAGCCAACTTAAGGAACCCCCATGGCCGTCAAGAAACGAGGTCTCGGACGTGGATTGGACGCACTGCTGAGTGGTCCGACTGTCACGACCCTTGAAGAACAAGCGGTGCAGGTCGATGAGCGCGAGTTGCAACATGTGCCGCTGGACCTGATCCAGCGTGGCAAATACCAGCCGCGCCGCGACATGGATCCCCAGGCCCTGGAAGAATTGGCGAACTCGATCAAGAGCCAGGGCGTGATGCAGCCGATTGTGGTGCGCCCGATTGCCGGTGGACGCTTTGAGATCATAGCCGGCGAACGTCGCTGGCGTGCCAGCCAACAGGCCGGCAAGGAAAGCATCCCGGCGATGGTGCGTGATGTACCGGATGAAGCCGCTATCGCCATGGCGCTGATCGAGAACATTCAGCGCGAAGACCTCAATCCGATCGAGGAAGCTATCGCCCTGCAGCGCTTGCAGCAGGAATTCCAGCTGACCCAGCAACAGGTGGCCGATGCCGTGGGTAAATCCCGGGTGACGGTGTCCAACTTGCTGCGCCTGATTGCGCTTCCGGAAGTGATCAAGACCATGCTTTCCCATGGTGACCTTGAAATGGGGCACGCTCGGGCATTGCTGGGTTTGCCGGAAAATCAACAGGTTGAAGGGGCGCGACACGTTGTCGCACGAGGGCTCACCGTTCGTCAGACGGAAGCGCTGGTTCGCCAATGGCTCAACGGTAAACCGGCTGCTGTGGAAGCGACCAAAGTCGACCCGGATATCGCTCGTCTCGAACAGCGTCTGGCCGAGCGGCTGGGCTCTGCGGTGCAAATTCGCCACGGGAAGAAGGGCAAAGGACAACTGGTTATCGGATATAACTCTCTCGATGAGCTTCAGGGCGTCCTTGCCCACATCCGCTGAAACATTTGCTTATGTAGCGCGCAGTCGGAAATCACTACCCGGCAGTTGAATAGGGGCTAAACCGCCCCTATACTCTGCGCGCATTTTGTCGGCACAAATTATGCCAAGTTATTGATTTCCGGCAGCCGACCATTGAGGAGCAAAAGTGATGGAAACCCGCACGCCAAACACGTTGCCGTTCCATCGCCTGGCTGTTTTTCCGGTTTTAATGGCCCAATTTGTCATTTTGCTGATCGCCGCGTTGGCGCTCTGGTATTGGCATGGAGTCGTAGCCGGATATTCAGGTCTCTGTGGAGGCCTGATAGCCTTGCTGCCCAATATGTATTTTGCTCACAGGGCCTTTCGGTTTTCCGGCGCCCGAGCAGCCCAAGCCATCGTCCGGTCTTTTTATGCCGGTGAGGCGGGCAAACTGATTTTGACGGCAGTGCTTTTTGCATTGACCTTCGCAGGTGTGAAGCCATTGGCGCCGCTGGCTGTATTCGGCGTCTTCGTGTTGACCCAATTGGTCAGCTGGTTTTCACCCCTGTTGATGAAAACAAGACTTTCGAGACCTTAGGGCGTTTGAGGCAACCATGGCAGAGACAACCGCTTCGGGCTATATCCAGCACCACTTGCAGAACCTGACGTTCGGTCAGCATCCTACTGGCGGCTGGGGCTTTGCCCACACCGCTGCAGAAGCCAAGGAAATGGGCTTCTGGGCTTTCCACGTCGATACACTCGGCTGGTCGGTCGCACTGGGTCTGATCTTCATCCTGATTTTCCGCATGGCCGCCAAAAAGGCCACTTCCGGCCAGCCGGGTGCCTTGCAGAACTTCGTTGAAGTACTGGTCGAATTCGTCGATGGCAGCGTGAAAGACAGCTTCCATGGTCGCAGCGCGGTGATTGCACCGCTGGCACTGACCATCTTTGTCTGGGTGTTCCTGATGAACGCCATCGACCTGATTCCGGTGGACTGGATTCCAGTTGCGGCAATGTGGATCAGCGGCGACCCGCACCTCCCGTTCCGCGCCGTATCGACCACTGACCCGAACGCTACCCTGGGCATGGCCCTGTCGGTATTCGTACTGATCATTTTCTACAGCATCAAGGTCAAGGGCATCGGTGGCTTCATTGGCGAACTGACCCTGCACCCGTTCGGCAGCAAGAACATTTTCGTTCAAGCGCTGCTGATCCCGGTGAACTTCCTGCTGGAATTCGTGACCCTGATCGCCAAGCCGATTTCCCTGGCTCTGCGACTGTTCGGCAACATGTATGCCGGCGAACTGGTGTTCATTCTGATTGCTGTGATGTTCGGCAGCGGTCTGCTCTGGCTTAGCGGCCTGGGCATTGTTCTGCAGTGGGCGTGGGCTGTGTTCCACATCCTGATCATCACCCTGCAGGCCTTTATCTTCATGATGCTCACCATCGTCTACCTGTCGATGGCGCACGAAGAGAACCATTAAGACCAGTCTCGACTAGTCTGATGTCCTTCCCGGTGAAACGGGAAGGTGGCCTGAAAGGGCTATGAAACGATTTGTTTTACCGCTTTAAAATCTAAAAAACCTAAACCATACGACGTAAAAGTCGGGAGGAAAGATGGAAACTGTAGTTGGTCTAACCGCTATCGCTGTTGCACTGTTGATCGGCCTGGGCGCCCTGGGTACTGCCATTGGTTTCGGCCTGCTGGGCGGCAAGTTCCTGGAAGGCGCAGCGCGTCAGCCAGAAATGGTTCCAATGCTGCAAGTTAAAATGTTCATCGTTGCCGGCCTGCTCGACGCCGTGACCATGATCGGCGTTGGTATCGCTCTGTTCTTCACCTTCGCGAACCCCTTCGTTGGTCAACTCGCCGGTTAATCACTCGTTTTTTCGAGTGATTGGTGTGTTGTGCAACGAACGAGCGAGGTATTGGCGTGAACATTAATGCAACCATTATTGGTCAGTCCTTAGCGTTCTTGATTTTTGTAGTTTTTTGCATGAAGTTCGTATGGCCTCCGGTCATCGCGGCTTTGCACGAACGTCAGAAGAAGATCGCGGATGGACTGGACGCTGCCGCCCGAGCAGCTCGCGACCTGGAGTTGGCCCAAGACAAAGCGGGTCAGCAACTGCGCGAAGCGAAAGCTCAGGCAGCTGAAATCATTGAGCAAGCCAAGAAACGCGGTAACCAGATCGTTGAAGAGGCTGTTGAAAAAGCCCGTATCGACGCTGACCGTGTGAAGGTTCAGGCTCAGGCCGAGATCGAGCAGGAATTGAACAGTGTCAAAGATGCGCTGCGTGCCCAACTGGGTGCTCTGGCCGTCGGCGGTGCTGAGAAGATCCTGGGTGCCACAATCGATCAAAACGCGCACGCGGAGCTGGTTAACAAACTGGCTGCTGAAATTTAAGCGAGGGCGATCATGGCAGAATTGACCACGTTGGCCCGACCTTACGCTAAGGCAGCCTTCGAGCACGCCCAGGCCCACCAGCAGCTGGCCTCTTGGTCAGCCATGCTCGGCCTGGCTGCAGCAGTGTCGCAAGACGACACCATGCAGCGCGTGCTCAAGGCCCCGCGACTGACGAGCGCAGACAAGGCCGCCACGTTTATTGACGTGTGCGGCGACAAGTTTGATGTAAAAGTGCAGAACTTCATTCACGTCGTTGCCGAAAACGACCGTCTCCCGCTTCTGCCGGAGATTGCCGCTCTGTTCGACCTGTACAAGGCCGAGCAAGAGAAATCGGTAGACGTTGAAGTCACCAGTGCTTTTGCATTGAACCAAGAACAGCAAGACAAACTCGCCAAGGTTCTCAGTGCACGACTCAATCGGGAAGTGCGCCTGCAAGCTACGGAAGACAAGTCCCTCATTGGGGGCATTGTCATTCGCGCCGGCGACCTGGTTATCGATGGCTCGGTTCGCGGCAAACTCGCGAGCCTTGCCGAAGCATTGAAATCTTGAGTTTGAAGGGGCAGCAGAGCAATGCAGCAACTCAATCCTTCCGAAATAAGTGAAATTATCAAGGGCCGCATCGACAAGCTCGATGTGACCTCCCAAGCCCGTAACGAAGGCACTGTCGTCAGCGTATCTGACGGCATCGTGCGGATTCACGGTCTGGCCGACGTCATGTACGGCGAAATGATCGAGTTTCCGGGCGGCGTCTTCGGTATGGCCCTCAACCTGGAGCAAGACTCCGTAGGTGCCGTTGTATTGGGCGCTTACCAGTCTCTGGCCGAAGGCATGAGCGCCAAGTGCACAGGCCGCATCCTGGAGGTTCCAGTTGGTAAGGAATTGCTGGGTCGTGTTGTCGACGCACTGGGTAACCCTGTTGACGGCAAAGGTCCGCTGAACAACACCGAGACCGATGCGGTCGAGAAAGTTGCTCCTGGCGTGATCTGGCGTAAGTCGGTAGACCAGCCTGTACAGACTGGCTACAAGGCTGTCGATGCCATGATCCCGGTCGGCCGTGGCCAGCGTGAGCTGATCATTGGTGACCGTCAGATCGGCAAGACCGCACTGGCGATCGACGCGATCATCAACCAGAAAGACAGCGGCATTTTCTGCGTCTACGTAGCCATCGGTCAGAAGCAATCGACCATCGCTAACGTGGTTCGCAAGCTGGAAGAAAACGGCGCCCTGGCCAACACGATCATCGTGGCTGCCAGTGCTTCGGAATCTCCTGCGCTGCAATTCCTGGCACCGTACTCCGGTTGCACCATGGGTGAATTCTTCCGCGACCGCGGTGAAGACGCGCTGATCGTTTATGACGATCTGTCCAAGCAAGCAGTGGCTTACCGCCAGATTTCCCTGCTGCTGCGCCGTCCACCAGGCCGTGAAGCCTACCCAGGCGACGTGTTCTATCTCCACTCCCGTCTGTTGGAGCGCGCATCCCGCGTTTCCGAAGAGTACGTAGAGAAGTTCACCAACGGCGCAGTGACCGGCAAAACCGGTTCCCTGACCGCACTGCCGATCATCGAAACCCAGGCTGGCGACGTTTCCGCGTTCGTTCCGACCAACGTGATTTCCATCACCGACGGTCAGATCTTCCTGGAATCGGCCATGTTCAACTCCGGGATCCGTCCTGCTGTGAACGCCGGTGTTTCGGTATCCCGTGTGGGTGGTGCCGCTCAGACCAAGATCATCAAGAAGCTCTCCGGTGGTATCCGTACCGCTCTGGCTCAGTACCGTGAACTGGCGGCATTCGCCCAGTTCGCTTCTGACCTGGACGAAGCGACCCGTAAGCAACTTGAGCATGGTCAGCGCGTTACCGAGCTGATGAAGCAGAAGCAATACGCCCCAATGTCGATCGCTGACATGGCGTTGTCGCTGTATGCCGCTGAGCGTGGGTTCCTGACTGACGTCGAAATCGCCAAGGTCGGCAGCTTTGAACAAGCGCTGATTGCTTACTTCAACCGCGATCATGCCGATTTGATGGCCAAGATCAACGTGAAGGGTGACTTCAATGACGAAATCGACGCTGGCATGAAAGCCGGTATCGAGAAGTTCAAGGCCACCCAAACCTGGTAAGCCGCAGCGGGAGCCGCGAGGCTCCCGCTTGCTAACCTGATAGGTGTTACATGGCAGGCGCAAAAGAGATTCGCAGTAAGATTGCGAGCATCAAAAGCACGCAAAAGATTACCAGCGCCATGGAGAAAGTGGCGGTCAGCAAAATGCGCAAGGCACAAATGCGCATGTCGGCTAGCCGTCCCTATGCGGAGCGTATCCGCCAGGTAATTGGGCATCTGGCCAACGCCAACCCGGAATACCGCCACCCGTTCATGATCGACCGCGCCGTCAAGCGTGTCGGTTATGTCGTCGTGAGCAGTGACCGTGGTTTGTGCGGTGGCTTGAATACCAACCTGTTCAAGGCCCTGGTCAAGGACATGGCGGTAAACCGCGAAAACGGCGTCGAGATTGATCTGTGTGTTGTTGGTAGCAAGGGTGCGGCCTTTTTCCGCAACTTCGGCGGTAACGTCGTTGCAGCTATCAGCCACCTGGGTGAAGAGCCGTCGATCAATGATTTGATCGGCAGCGTCAAGGTGATGCTGGATGCGTACCTGGAAGGCCGGATTGACCGCCTGTCCGTGGTATCCAACAAGTTCATCAACACCATGACACAACAGCCTACCGTGGAGCAGTTGATTCCATTGGTGGCAACCCCGGATCAGGAACTCAAGCATCACTGGGACTACCTCTACGAACCAGACGCTAAAGAGCTGCTTGACGGCTTGATGGTGCGCTACGTGGAGTCGCAGGTCTACCAGGCGGTGGTCGAGAACAACGCAGCTGAACAAGCGGCGCGGATGATCGCGATGAAAAACGCTACCGACAACGCCGGTGATTTGATCAGTGATTTGCAACTGATCTACAACAAGGCGCGTCAGGCTGCGATCACCCAAGAGATCTCGGAAATCGTCGGCGGCGCTGCCGCGGTTTAACGGTTCAAATATTCAGAGGATCCAGCTATGAGTAGCGGACGTATCGTTCAAATCATCGGCGCCGTTATCGACGTGGAATTTCCACGCGACAGCGTACCGAGCATCTACAACGCGCTGAAAGTACAAGGCGCGGAAACCACCCTGGAAGTTCAGCAGCAGCTGGGCGACGGCGTGGTTCGTACCATTGCGATGGGTTCCACCGAAGGCTTGAAGCGCGGTCTGGACGTTATCGACTCTGGCGCTGCCATCTCCGTACCGGTCGGTAAAGCGACCCTGGGCCGGATCATGGACGTACTGGGCAACCCGATCGACGAAGCTGGCCCGATCGACACCGAAGAGCGTTGGGGCATTCACCGTCCAGCACCTTCGTTCGCCGAGCAAGCTGGCGGCAACGACCTGCTGGAAACCGGCATCAAGGTTATCGACCTGGTTTGCCCGTTCGCCAAGGGCGGTAAAGTCGGTCTGTTCGGTGGTGCCGGTGTCGGCAAGACCGTAAACATGATGGAACTGATCCGTAACATCGCCATCGAGCACAGCGGTTATTCCGTGTTCGCCGGTGTGGGTGAGCGTACTCGTGAGGGTAACGACTTCTACCACGAGATGAAGGACTCCAACGTTCTGGACAAAGTGGCACTGGTTTACGGTCAGATGAACGAGCCGCCGGGAAACCGTCTGCGCGTGGCACTGACCGGCCTGACCATGGCCGAGAAGTTCCGTGACGAAGGTAACGACGTTCTGCTGTTCGTCGACAACATCTACCGTTACACCTTGGCCGGTACTGAAGTATCCGCACTGCTGGGCCGTATGCCTTCGGCAGTAGGTTACCAGCCGACCCTGGCTGAAGAGATGGGCGTTCTGCAAGAACGTATCACTTCGACCAAGGAAGGTTCGATCACCTCGATCCAAGCGGTATACGTACCTGCGGATGACTTGACCGACCCGTCGCCAGCGACCACCTTCGCCCACTTGGACGCCACCGTCGTTCTGTCCCGTGACATCGCCTCCCTGGGTATCTACCCAGCGGTCGATCCACTGGACTCGACTTCGCGCCAGCTGGACCCGAACGTGATTGGCCAGGAGCACTACGACACCGCTCGCGGCGTTCAGTACGTGCTGCAGCGTTACAAAGAACTGAAGGACATCATTGCGATCCTGGGTATGGACGAGCTGTCGGAAACCGACAAGCAGTTGGTATCCCGCGCTCGTAAGATCCAGCGCTTCTTGTCGCAGCCGTTCTTCGTGGCTGAAGTCTTCACCGGTGCTTCGGGTAAATACGTTTCCCTGAAAGACACCATTGCTGGCTTCAAAGGCATCCTCAACGGTGACTACGACCACCTGCCAGAACAAGCGTTCTACATGGTCGGCGGCATCGAAGAAGCGATCGAGAAAGCCAAGAAACTGTAATCCCGGCGCCCGGAAACGGGCGCTCATCAGGTTGAGGCAATCAGATGGCTATGACAGTCCATTGCGATATCGTCAGCGCGGAAGGGGAAATCTTCTCCGGTCTGGTAGAAATGGTGATTGCACACGGCGAACTGGGTGATCTTGGTATCGCCTTGGGCCACGCCCCGCTGATCACCAGCTTGAAGCCAGGTCCGATCACTCTGACCAAGCAAGGCGGGGAACGGGAGGTGTTTTACATCTCCGGTGGTTTCCTCGAGGTTCAGCCGAACATGGTCAAGGTACTTGCCGACACTGTGCAACGTGCTGCTGACCTGGATGAAGCCTCCGCTCAGGAAGCCGTCAAGGCTGCCGAGAAGGCCCTGAACGAAAAAGGCGCAGATTTCGACTACGGTTCTGCTGCTGCACGTCTGGCCGAGGCCGCAGCTCAGCTGCGTACCGTCCAGCAGATCCGCAAGAAGTTTGGCGGCTAAGCCGTCACCCTTCATGCGTGATTGATTAAAAAGGGTAGCCTCGGCTACCCTTTTTCTTTTTTTGCAAAACACTTCTTTGGTCTGAAGTCGGACCGCCCAGGATTGGTAGCCATTCATGTCTCTTGAAATCGTAATTCTCGCCGCAGGCCAAGGCACTCGCATGCGTTCGGCCTTGCCCAAGGTGCTGCACCCGGTTGCGGGTAACTCCATGCTGGGTCATGTTATCCACAGCGCCCGGCAACTGGCTCCGCAGCGTATTCATGTGGTGATCGGCCACGGTGCCGACGTGGTGCGTGAGCGCTTGGCGGCGGATGATCTGAATTTCGTGCTTCAGGACAAACAACTGGGCACCGGCCATGCCACGGCTCAAGCGGTTCCCTTCATCAAGGCCGAGACCGTGCTGATCCTCTACGGTGACGTGCCGTTGATTGAAGTGGAAACCCTGCAACGCCTGCTCAAGCATGTGGTGCCGGGCCAAATGGGCCTGCTCACCGTCGAGCTGGATGACCCTACCGGTTATGGCCGCATCGTGCGTAATGCCGACGGCAAGGTGGCCGCCATCGTCGAGCATAAAGACGCCAGTGACGCCCAGCGCGCAATCACCGAAGGCAACACCGGCATTCTTGCGGTACCGGCTGATCGGTTGGCTGACTGGATGAGCCGCTTGTCGAACAACAATGCTCAAGGCGAGTACTACCTGACCGATGTGATCGAAATGGCCGTCAGTGATGGCTTGGTGGTTGCCACCGAGCAGCCTCACGACCCGATGGAAGTGCAGGGCGCCAACGATCGCAAGCAACTTGCAGAGCTGGAGCGTCACTACCAATTGCGCGAAGGACGGCGTCTGATGGCCCAGGGCGTGACCTTGCGTGACCCGGCGCGCTTCGACGTGCGCGGTGATGTCAGCGTGGGCCGCGACGTGCTGATCGACATCAACGTGATCCTCGAAGGTCGCGTGGTGATTGAAGACGACGTGGTGATTGGCCCGAACTGCGTGATCAAGGACAGCACCTTGCGCAAAGGCGTGGTGGTCAAGGCCAACAGCCACATCGACGGCGCGGTCATGGGTGAGGGCAGCGATGCCGGTCCGTTTGCGCGGTTGCGTCCCGGTAGCGTGCTGGGGGAAAAAGCCCATGTGGGTAACTTCGTCGAACTGAAAAATGCCCGCTTGGGCGCTGAGGCCAAGGTCGGTCACCTGACCTACTTGGGCGACGCGCTGATCGGCGCCCGCACCAATATCGGCGCAGGCACCATCACCTGCAACTACGATGGCGCCAACAAGCACCAGACCACGATTGGCGAAGACGTATTCATCGGCTCCAACAATTCGCTGGTTGCGCCAGTGACCGTTGGCGATGGCTCCAACACCGCGGCCGGGTCGACGATCAACCAGGATGTGGATAAGTCGCAGCTGGCTGTTGCCCGCGCGCGTCAACGCAACATCGACGGCTGGAAACGCCCGGTCAAAATCAAGAAACCCTGAGTTATCCACAATCTCTTTAGCAATAAACATTAAATGTATGTGCGGGCTTGCTCGCACATTTGCCTGGTGTTGTTTTCAAAAAAAGCTGTTCAGCGCTTGACGATCTTTCGCCAATAGGTTTTGATTGCCTTCGTTATCTTTCGAAACGAAACTTATCATCACCATGTCGAAACGAAACACCCCCCAACGACGCCACAATATTCTTACTTTGCTCAATGAGCAGGGCGAAGTGAGCGTGGACGAATTGGCCAAGCGTTTTGAAACCTCGGAAGTGACTATCCGCAAGGACCTGGCGGCCCTGGAAAGTAACGGCTTGCTGTTGCGCCGCTATGGCGGGGCAATCACCATGCCCCAGGAATTGGTGGGCGATCCCGCTCAACCCATTTCTATCCACAAGCGCGCCATTGCCCGCGCGGCGGTCAAGCATCTGCGTGAACATGCCCGGATCATCATCGATAGCGGCAGTACCACCGCCGCGATGATTCCCGAACTGGGCCATCAGCCCGGCCTGGTAGTGATGACCAACTCCTTGCATGTGGCCAGCGCCCTGAGCGAACTGGAACATGAACCGGTGCTGCTGATGACCGGCGGCACCTGGGACCCGCATTCCGACTCTTTCCAGGGCCAGGTCGCCGAACAGGTGCTGCGTTCCTACGATTTCGATCAACTGTTCATCGGCGCCGACGGCATCGATTTGCAGCGCGGTACCACCACCTTCAATGAATTGCTGGGCCTGAGCCGAGTCATGGCCGAGGTCGCCCGCGAAGTCGTGGTCATGGTCGAATCCGACAAGATTGGCCGCAAGATCCCCAACTTGGAACTGCCCTGGAGCAGCGTCCATACCCTTATTACCGATGATCGCCTGCCGCTCGAGGCCCGCGACCAGATTCAAGCCCGCGGCATCACGCTGATTTGCGCGGCAGTCATCTAGGAGAGAAACCATGTGTGGAATTGTAGGCGCAGTCGCTGAACGCAACGTCACCGCCATTTTGCTCGAAGGCCTCAAACGCCTTGAATACCGTGGCTATGACAGCGCCGGTGTGGCGGTCTTCAGCAACGCTGGCAAGCTGGAACGCATGCGCCGTCCGGGCAAGGTCAGCGAATTGGAACAGGCTTTGGTCGGTGAGCCTCTGGCCGGCCGCCTGGGTATCGCCCACACCCGCTGGGCAACTCACGGCGCGCCGTGCGAACGCAATGCCCACCCTCATTTTTCCGGTGACCTGGCCGTGGTTCACAACGGCATCATCGAAAACCACGAAGTGCTGCGTGAGCAACTCAAGGGACTGGGCTACGTCTTTACGTCGGACACCGACACCGAAGTTATCGCCCACCTGTTGAACCACAAGCTCAAGGACCACAGTGACCTGACCGTCGCCCTCAAGGCCACCGTTAAGGAGTTGCATGGCGCCTATGGCCTGGCGGTCGTCAGTGCCAGCCAGCCGGATCGCGTGGTTGCGGCCCGCAGCGGCAGTCCGCTGGTGATCGGCTTGGGACTGGGGGAAAACTTCCTGGCTTCCGACCAACTGGCTCTGCGTCAGGTTACTGACCGCTTCGTGTACCTGGAAGAAGGCGATATCGCCGACATTCGCCGCGACAGCGTGGCGATCTGGGACGTTGATGGCCAGTCAGTCGAGCGCGAAGCGGTGCAGTACCGTGATGGCGCTGAAGCTGCTGACAAAGGTGAGTTCCGCCACTTCATGCTCAAGGAAATCCACGAACAACCGTCCGTGGTGCAACGCACCCTTGAAGGTCGCCTGAGCCAGAGTCAGGTGCTGGTCAACGCCTTCGGCCCGCAAGCCGCCGAGTTGTTCGCCAAAGTGCGCAATGTACAGATCGTTGCCTGCGGCACCAGCTACCACGCCGGCATGGTTGCCCGTTACTGGCTGGAAGAACTGGCCGGTATTCCGTGCCAGATCGAAGTTGCCAGCGAATTCCGCTACCGCAAGGTGGTGGTGCAGCCTGATACCCTGTTCGTCACCATTTCCCAGTCTGGCGAAACCGCTGACACCCTGGCGGCCCTGCGTAATGCCAAAGAGCTGGGTTACCTGGCGAGCCTGGCGATCTGCAACGTCAGCATCAGCTCGCTGGTGCGTGAGTCCGACCTGACATTGCTGACCCAAGCCGGTCGCGAAATCGGTGTCGCTTCCACCAAAGCCTTCACCACCCAGTTGGTTGGTCTGTTGCTATTGACCCTGTCCCTGGGACAAGTGCGTGGCACATTGGCCGAAGGCGTTGAAGCCACGTTGGTAGAAGAACTGCGTCGCCTGCCGACCCGCCTGGGCGAAGCGTTGGCGATGGACAGCACCGTAGAAAAAGTCGCCGAGTTGTTCGCTGACAAAAACCACACCCTGTTCCTCGGCCGTGGCGCGCAGTACCCGGTGGCAATGGAGGGCTCCCTGAAGCTCAAGGAAATTTCCTATATTCACGCCGAAGCCTACCCGGCCGGCGAGTTGAAACACGGCCCACTGGCGCTGGTGGACGACGACATGCCGGTGGTCACAGTGGCGCCGAACAATGAACTGCTGGAGAAGCTCAAGTCCAATCTGCAGGAAGTACGCGCCCGTGGCGGCCAACTGATTGTGTTTGCCGACGAAAAAGCCGGTATGACCAACGGCGAAGGCACCCATGTCATCAACATGCCGCATATCCACGACACCTTGTCGCCGATCCTCTACACCATCCCGCTGCAACTGCTGTCGTACTACGTGGCCGTGCTCAAGGGGACTGACGTTGACCAGCCGCGTAACCTGGCCAAGTCGGTGACGGTGGAATAGCGCTTAGCGGTGAAGCAAGGACAGTGGTGTTTGAGAATTAAAGCTGTCGCTTGTGAATTAAAACTGCCGCAGGGCTTGCCAGATCGGCACAGCCTCTGCGGCAATTTTCTCTAGGCGACCCTGGAGGTCTACCTGGCGGTTCGCATGGGCTGGCACAGGTTGATGCCAATCACACGATAATCCCAACATCAGAAGGTAATCCAATAATAAGCGACGGTACTTTGCGACTGTGAACGGGCGCTTCACACCCCTCCTTACTTGTAAAAAGGTGAGCACAATGCAGAACCCGAAGCTTGAAGTCTTGACCCCCAGCAACTCTCAGCTGATCTTCATCGACCAACAGCCGCAAATGGCTTTTGGTGTGCAGAGCATTGATCGGCAAACCTTGAAGAACAACACCGTAGGCCTGGCGAAAGCGGCGCGTATTTTTGGCGTACCGACAATTATCACCACTGTCGAAACCGAAAGTTTTTCGGGTCATACCTATCCCGAACTGCTGGAGGTATTCCCCGATGCGCCTATCCTTGAGCGCACCTCGATGAACTCCTGGGATGACCAGAAAGTGCGCGATGCGCTCAAGCGTAACGGGCGCAATAAGGTGATCGTTTCGGGGCTTTGGACAGAAGTCTGCAATACCACGTTCGCACTCTCGGCGATGCACGATGCCGGATACGAAATCTATATGGTCGCTGACGCTTCTGGCGGAACCAGCCAGGCGGCCCACGATTACTCAATGCAACGGATGATCCAGGCGGGTGTGGTACCTGTCACCTGGCAGCAAGTGTTGCTGGAGTGGCAGCGCGACTGGAAAAACCGCGATACCTACGACCAGGTCATGGCCGTGGCTAGAGAGCATTCAGGTGCCTACGGCATGGGCATCGATTATGCCTACACCATGGTGCACAAGGCAGAAGAGCGGGTGAAGCACGGCCCCACGCTGGCGCCGGTTCACGCTGATATCTAGGCCATTCGGGGGCGGCCTTGGTCGTCCTGATTCGGGAGCCCCGCTATGATCGAACAGTTGCCCGACATTGTGACGCTGGTCGTGCGCCACTGCGTGCGAACCGTGCAGCTTGAGCCATATGAAGCCTGGTTACGCCGAACCATAGGTGCTGCAAAGCAGTTCGAAGGCCACCTGGGTGTAGATGTCATGCGTGCCCCCGGTGCAGATTTGGCTAACTTCACTATCGTATTGCGTTTTAGCACTACCCAGCGGTTGCAGGCATGGCTCGATTCGGATGAGCGCCAAGAGCTTATCAATGAGGCGCTTCCGCTGCTGGTAGAAGGTGATCAGACAGGTGTCAGTACGGCAAATGAATTCTGGTTCACCCCGACCGAGCAGGACACTCAGCCGCCGCGCTGGAAACAGGTCTGCGTAACCTTTCTGGTGATCTTACCTCTTAGCCTACTGATCCCCTTGGCGTGGCGCCCAGTCTTCACAAACATCCCCTGGCTGGGTGGTTACGTTGCCAGCAACGTTCTGATCACAGCCACCATTGTTCTACTGGTGGTTTACGTTTTCATGCCCATGGTCACCGGCTGGTTCGCTGGCTGGCTAAGTGACGATGACGGAGCGAGATCATGACAAATAAACCAACAGACCAGGGCCGGCGAGGGTTTATCGCCGCTGGATCTTTGATCGGCGCTGCCGGTGCTCTGTGGTCGACGTTTCCGTTTGCAGCCGCCGCAGGCTCAACGTCCTCAACTATCTCAGGAGGCAACATGACTGCTGACATCATTTTCTACAATGGCGACCTGCACACGGTGGATAGAGAAAAACCGCGCGCCAAAGCCGTGGCGATCAAGGATGGCAAGTTTGTTGCTGTCGGCAACGATGCCGAGGCCATGGCGTTTCGTGGTACCGCAACTCAGGTGGTTGATTTACAAGGGCGCACGGTGATCCCCGGGTTAAACGACTCCCACCTTCATCTGATCCGCGGTGGCCTCAATTACAATCTGGAGTTGCGCTGGGAAGGGGTGCCTTCGTTGGCTGATGCGCTGCGTATGCTCAAGGTTCAGGCAGACCGCACCCCCACGCCGCAATGGGTGCGGGTGGTAGGGGGATGGAATGAATTCCAGTTTGCCGAACGGAGAATGCCAACGCTCGATGAGCTTAACCAGGCTGCACCGGATACGCCGGTGTTTGTTCTGCATCTGTATGACAGGGCTTTATTGAATCGCGCCGCATTACGAGTGGTTGGGTATACGCGCAACACGCCCAATCCTCCGGGCGGCGAAATTCAGCGCGACGCCAATGGCGAGCCGACCGGGATGTTGGTAGCGCGACCGAATGCGATGATTCTCTACTCAACGCTCGCAAAAGGTCCGACGCTGCCTATCGAATATCAAATCAACTCCACGCGCCAGTTCATGCGGGAACTGAATCGGCTGGGCGTAACCAGTGCCATCGATGCGGGTGGCGGCTTCCAGAATTATCCGGATGATTACCAGGTGGTGCGCGACCTCGCGAAGAACGATCAGCTTACGGTGCGTATCGCCTACAACTTGTTTACCCAGAAACCCAAGGAGGAGCTGGCAGACTTTCAAAGCTGGACCAAGCAAGTGAAGCCTGGAGATGGCGACGATTTTTTCCGCCACAACGGTGCGGGCGAAATGTTGGTGTTCTCTGCGGCAGACTTCGAAGACTTTCTTGAGCCGCGTCCGGACCTTGCGCCGCAAATGGAGGCGGACCTAGAGCCAGTGGTGCGCCACTTGGTGGAACACCGTTGGCCGTTCCGCTTGCATGCAACCTATGACGAATCCATCTCGCGCATGTTGGATGTGTTCGAACGGGTCAATCAGGATATTCCCTTCAACGGCTTGCCATGGTTCTTCGATCACGCTGAAACCATTACGCCGCGCAACATCGAGCGTGTGCGAGCATTAGGTGGCGGCATCGCGATTCAGGATCGCATGGCATTCCAAGGCGAGTACTTTGTTGACCGCTACGGCAGCAAGGCGGCGGAACAGACGCCGCCGATCCAGCGGATGCTGGCTGAGGGCGTGCCGGTGGGCGCAGGTACTGACGCTACGCGGGTATCCAGCTACAACCCCTGGACGTCGCTTTACTGGTTGGTCAGTGGCAAGACGGTGGGAGGCATGGAACTGTACCCTGAAGGCTTGTCCCGCGCAGTCGCACTTGAACTCTTTACCCATGGCAGTGCTTGGTTTTCGTCGGAGCAGGGCAAGAAAGGCCAACTAAAAGTAGGCCAGTTGGCAGGCCTGATCGCGCTTAACGCCGACTTTTTCAACGTCGAGGAAGAACAGATCAAGTGGATGGAATCGGTGCTGACGGTGGTCGGTGGCAAAGTGGTTTATGCCACTGGGGAGTTTAGGCCGTTGTCCCCCGGTGAAATACCCGTGATGCCGGATTGGTCCCCCGTGGCGCTTGTACCTGGGCATTGGAAACCAAACGCTCCCCTGCAGGCAAGCGTTCATCAATGCTCGGGACCTTGTGCTGTTCACGCACATCAGCATGGCCCAGTGAGGACGTCATCAGTCCCGATCAGCGATTATCAGGGTTTCTGGGGCGCTTTTGGATGTTCCTGCTTTGCGTTCTGATAGCGTGACATCGGCCCCCGTTGCATCGGCCTGGAGCCCGCTGCTTCATCATAGGATAAACGCCAAAAGGGTCGCTTTGTCACCCGTATCGATGGAGAGGGCTGATGCCATTCAGCATTGAGGCGGGTGGCGCAATCTCGATCGTGCTGCTGTTCCTCGTGCATCTGGGACTTTGCGCGGCGTATATCCAGGGCGGGCTGGTCAAACTGACCGATTTCCCCGGCGCCGTCGTTGAGATGGCCCACTTCCGCCTGAACCCGCCCGTCTTGTTCGCCGTTCTGGTGATAGCGCTGGAACTGGGCGCCTCTGTGATGGTGTTGACGGGCTTTCTGCGCTGGCTGGGTGCGCTGGCATTGGCCGGATTCACGCTTCTATCCACCCTGATCGCGCTGCGGTTCTGGGAGCAGCCGGCAGGCGAGGCTAGGCACGCAGACGCGAATGCCTTTTTCGAACATCTCGGTCTCATCGGAGGGTTCCTACTTGTCGTCTGGGTGGATCTTGCCCGGAACCCGTCCCTCGATCTGTGACGAAAGTAGCCTGACGTTTCTAAACCACCTCACCCGTCAAGGAGAATCGGATGACCGCCATTGACATGCCCGCCCCAGCGAAGGGCCCGCTGAGCCTACCGGTCTTCCGGGCACTGTGGATCGCCACGATCATTTCCAATATCGGCACCTGGATGCATGATGTCGGTGCGGGATGGTTGATGACCTCGCTGTCGCCCAGTCCACTGCTGGTGGCTCTGGTGCAGGCCGCTACGACCCTGCCGATGTTCTTGCTGGCCCTGCCGGCCGGGGCGCTGGCCGACATCGTCGATCGCCGGAAGATGCTGCTGTCCGCACAGGTCCTCGGCCTTGCTGCCGCCGCCGTTCTGGCCTTCCTGACCTTTCAAGGACTGACCACCCCGTGGCTGCTGCTCGTCGCCACCTTTGTTCTCGGCGTGGCGGCGGCGCTCAGTGCGCCGGTGTTTCAAGCCATCGTTCCAGAACTGGTCGACAAGGCCACCTTGCCCGATGCGGTGGCGCTCAACAGTCTCGGCGTCAACATCTCGCGTGCCATAGGCCCGGCGCTTGGCGGGGTGATCGTTGCGTTAGCCGGTGTTCCAGCGGTCTTCGCGCTGAATGCCGTTTCGGTTTCGGCGGTATTGATCGTGCTTGTCACATGGAAACGCGCCACGACCGTACATAGCTTGCCGCCCGAACATTTCTTCGGCGCGCTGCGGGCCGGTTATCGCTATGCACGGCATTCTCCGGCGATGCGGCTGGTACTGATCCGCACGCTGGGCTTCTTCCTGTTCAGCAGCGCGCTCTGGGCGATGCTGCCGCTGGTGGGCCGCCGCGAACTGGGGCTGGATGCGGCGGGCTACGGCGCGCTTCTCGGCTGCATGGGCGCCGGTGCCATTGTCGGTGCATTGCTGCTGAAACAACTGCGCAAGAAGGTAGCGTCCAACAGGGTCTCGATCTGGGCGACACTGCTGTTCGCGGCTGCGACCCTCGCACTGGCGCTGGCGCCCAATGCTTGGCTGGCCGGGGCAGTGATGTTCGCTGCCGGCGTCGCCTGGATCGGCATGCTGACCTCGCTCAACGTCGCGGCGCAGATGGCCTCGCCCGGCTGGGTCAAGGCACGGGCGCTCGCAGTCTATCTGTTGGTGCTTCAGGGAGCCATGACCGGCGGTAGTATCCTGTGGGGTACCCTTGCAAGCAGCGCGGGCGTCGCCGGCGCCCTGATCATCGCGGCCATCGGCCAGACGCTGGCGATCCTGCTGGCCTTGCGCTGGCGGCTGCCGAAGGATTCCACCACCGATCTGGCGCCCTCGAACCATTGGGCCGAGCCTGTCCTCGCTGTCCCGCTTGCCAATGACCGCGGCCCCGTCCTGATCGAAGTCGAATACCGGATCGCCCCGGAACAACAGGCCGCGTTCACCGCCGCCCTACGTAATTTTCGTGCGACGCGCTATCGCGACGGCGCGATCCGCTGGGATGTCTGGGAGGACGTCGCAGAGCCCGGCCGGGTGGTGGAGGCATTCATCGTCGAAAGCTGGGTCGAGCATCAGCGCCAGCATGCGAGGGTGACCCATAGCGATGCACTGGATCAGGAACTGTTGAGCGCGTTTCACATCGGCGATCAACCGCCCGTCGTCCGCCACCTGTTGCGACCACTTTGACTCTGGACGCTGAGGCCGTGCGGATGGTCCGGGCGACAAGCAAGCAGGAGACGCGACATGATTGAAATGGTCATCGAGCAGCGGCGTTGCGACCTAACACGCCATTTCATGCACATAGCGCGTCGCTGATTGCCGGCCGTGGATTACAAGGTCTGTTTTATTCAGGGCGATTGGTTGGCTCCGGCGGTATGGGAAAAATTCGAGCGCCACTTCAAGGCCTGTGGCTACGCCTGCTGTGTCCTGTCATTGCCAGCCCAAGGCGAGCAAGGTTGGTACCGAGTTCTGCACGGCAAGGATGCCAGATCATCGCCCCTTAAATGTCTGGTGGACTTCTACGCTGAACAGATTGCGGCCTTCCCGGCGCCACCTGTTCTGATTGGCCATGCGCTGGGCGGGCTGGTCGTTCAACTGCTGTTGGACCGTGGTCTGGGGGTGGCAGGCATCGCGATAGCCCCGCGCCCACCTCAGCGGGTCTTTCCGGGCATTCTTTCGTTGCTACAGATACTGTCGACAAGAGCTGAACAGCAGCAGGGCATGCGCTTTCTGCGCATGACGCCTGCGCAATTTTCCCGCCTCATGGGGTATCCGGCATCCCGGCAGACAACCGGTCCGCTCTATGAACAGTTTGTTGGTACAGTCCCGAAAAGCCTGATGACAACGGTAGCGTTAGGCGTGGGTAGCAGATTGCTCTTCAACCACGAGCGCGGGCCCTTATTACTGATTTGCGGTGGCGATGACCATGTGGTTGCCAGTTCTGTAGTTTTGGCCAACTATCTCTATCAGAGGCGGTCGTTGGCACCGACAGATTTCATCTCGTTACCCGGCTACGGGCACCTGCTCATTACGCAGCCGGGTTGGGAGCATGTCGCGGATCGAATCATTGAATGGCTGCAGCGACAGTTGGGCCGGTTTTGATGTTACCCACAGGCTATCTACTCAATACAAGGGCGCGTGCTGGCGCGTGCCGTAGGTGCATTGCTTGCGAATAAACGTGGTTTTGCTGCTGAGCTTGGTGCTTGGTTGCCTTGCGTGCTCAAGTGCAGCGGCGCGCATTTCGGATGAAATGGACCATCGCCGCTGGACCGCCATCGATCACGGCCCTAGCTCAGTGGGAGCGCTTGCGCAAACCGCTGATGGATACCTCTGGCTCGGTACTCATGATTCCTTGTATCGCTTCGATGGTTTTGAGTTCGAGAAATTCGCGCCTGCTGACGGTGAGCGGCTGGGCGTGGTCTCGGCGCTTCTCAGCTCCAGCGAAGGTCTGTGGGTGGGTTTTCGTGCCGGTGGGGCTCGTTTGATCAATGCAAACGGCGTGATTCAACCGATTGATCCAGGCCTTCCGGGCGGGGCGGTGTACAGCTTGGCCGAGGATCAGCAAGGACAAGTTTGGGTCGCGGCGGATGACGGGCTTGCCCGGCATGACGGCACGGGTTGGCACTTGGTTGGCAAGGAGGCGGGCTTTCCCTACCGCCATGCCCGAGCGGTGCACGTGGATGCAGAGGGCTATGTCTGGGCGGCGAGTGAAGAGGCAATATATATGCTTCCCCCAGGGGCATCTGCGTTCATGGAAATCGGCATTAAGAGTCAATCGATCAGCAAAATAGTATCGTCCCCTGCAGGAGACATATGGATAACTGATCGTTCCAGGAACCATCTACTGCGTCTGAAAAAAACAGGCTCTGCCGGCATTGAGTTTGAAGAGATACCGACATCACGCACAGTCAGTATCGTTCTGGACGAGCAGGGAGACGCTTGGCTGGGCACGCTTGAATCCGGTGTACATCACTTGGCGGCCGGGGAGCAGCCCACGTCTGTCGAGGATCAGGATGCATTCAACTCATACACCGTTCGCGATGGCCTCAGCTCCGATAATGTATTGGCCCAGCTCATCGACCGCGATGGCACACTATGGGTGGGCACGGATACGGGGCTGGATCGACTCAAGCGTAAAACACTGTCTCCCTTTGCTCTACCTGTCGGCGCGGGCAGTCATGCATTGGCAGTAAGCGGTGATGGTTCCTTATGGATCGGCTCCGGCAATGGCCAACTGATGGGCTTCCGGGGCGACAGCCATTCCACCTTTGAGTTGGACATGCCGATCACCACATTGGTAAACAGTCAGCAGCACGGCTTGTTGATTGGCGGGTATCAGGGGATTTTCTCGCTTTCAGACGGCGGGCCAGTGCGCATCGCAGCATTACCTGTCGAATCCGCCCGCGAGGCTGCCGTAAGGGCGATGACCGTAGGAAAGAATGGCGATATATGGGTCTCAGTCAACCGCGCAGGGCTTTTTGTCTGGGCTGATCAGCAATGGCGACGCATTGAGCCGGTCAGTGATTCCGAACGGCAAGTGATGCCTGTCACCGCCTCCCGAGACTTGGTGGGCACGCTGTGGTTCGGCTACCGGGATAATCTTCTGGTGTCCGTTGATGAGCAGAAGATCGAACGCTGGAGCGAGCAGGAAGGTCTGAACATCGGCCATGTCACGGCGATGCTGCATTTGCCCGGACGCACCTGGGTAGGTGGTCAACATGGCTTGGCGTATCTCAAGGATGGACGTTTTCATCGCCTGGATCTACCGGCTGCCGGACCCTTTCAGAATATCTATGGGCTCGTCGCCGTACCGGCTGAGAAAAACGCAGCCGAATTCGGAATGGATATCTGGGTACACAGCCGCGATGGAATCTTCAAACTGCCTGCAGCAGAGATCGAGCGAGTAATAGCGGGCGGCAACACACTGTTGTACAGCTCGCACGATCACATTGGCCGGCTACCCATGGACCCATTCAAAGTATTGCCGTTGCCCACTGCGGTCCACACGGAAGATGGCTTGCTATGGTTCACCACCGGAAACGGGGTTGTCCGTGTTGATCCATACCAGCCAACGGATATGGCACTACCACCTACAGTCACGATCAAGGCGCTGACAGTCGATGGAAATGATTTTGATATCTACGCCGCGCCCGTTCGGTTATCAGCTGCGCCGGAACAGTTGGTTATTACCTATTCAGCATTGAATCTCGCCTCACCAGAGACCATGCGCTTTCAATACCGGCTTAATGGCCATGATTCGCAATGGGTCGACGCTGGGCGCTCCAGGCAAGCAGCTTTTTCACGCCTGCACCCGGGTGATTACGAATTCCAGGTCCGTGCGCTTGGCGAGAATGGGCATTTCAATCCACCTGACGCGACGTTAACCGTCAGCATTCCTCAGGTTTTCTATTTACGCCCAGGATTCTTGCTGATCTTTTCAGTCGCGCTGCTGACGCTTTTGTTCGGGATGTCCCGCGTTTATACACAACGAGAAAAGGCAGCCCTTAGGACCCGCCTTGAGGAGCGCTTTCAGGAGCGCGAGCGCATCGCGTGCGAGTTGCATGACACCTTGCTGCAAAGCGTTCAGGGAATGATGCTCAGCTTTCAGGCGGTCGCGGACAGTCTGCCGGAGGGATCCCGTGCTCGCCATTCGATGGAGCGGGCGCTGGACCGGGCCGAGCAGGTGATTGCTGAGGGCCGTGACCGAATCACAGGTTTGCGTGGCCAGATGGCGCCATCTGAAGACTTAGTCGTTGCGTTTCAAGCTTTAAAGCTGGAGGCCAGCGTTGCTTTTTGTGCAACCTACCACGTTAGCAACTTGGGTGAACCGCTGGCGCTGCTGAACGAAGTTCGTGATGCTTTTTACCAGGTGGGCAGGGAGGCGGTTTCCAATTCGCTTCGCCATGCGCAGGCTACTCGGATCACCGTTACCTTCAGATATGCGCCGGGCACGTTCGAGATGCTTATTGTCGACAATGGGGTGGGCATTGATCCGCTCTATCAGAGAATGCACGGGCGACCTGAACACGGTGGGCTGAGAGGCATGTATGAACGGGCCAGTAGAATTGATGCAACCCTGGCGATAGTTAGCAACCCCCAGAACGGTACGCGCATTACACTCTCACTGCCGGGTGCCGCTGCCTATGAAAACTCGGTTGGCGGTAAACAGAAGCGCTCGAGCAGGGCAGGATAAACCTATGGTAGATCACAAGAGACCCATCACCGTGCTGATAGTGGATGACCATCCGCTGATACGGGAAGGTATTGAAGCAGTAGTGGGTGGTTATGACGACATCACCGTGGTGGGGGAAGCCTCTAACGGGCTTGAGGCAATCCGGTTATACCGAACGACGCAACCAGACGTCACGCTTATGGATGTACAGATGCCTGAGCTAAACGGACTTGGCGCCATCAGCTCCATCATGTCCGAGTTCCCGCAAGCTCGTATTGCTGTGCTCACTACCTACCGAGGGGATGTAAGGGCGTTACAAGCCATCAAGGCTGGGGCGCGAGGCTATCTTTTGAAAAGCACGTTGCGCCATGAGCTCATTGAAACCATACGTGCCCTGGCCGCCGGCAAACGCTGCTTTCCCCCAGAAATCGCGGCGGAATTGGCGGCTCACATGGACCAGGATGGTCTCACCAATAGAGAGGTTCAGGTGCTACAAAATGTCGCCGAAGGCTTGTCGAATAAGGAGACAGCCCTTGCACTGGCAATCGGTGAAGACACGGTGAAGGGGCATCTGCGAAATATTATGGAGAAGCTGGAAGCTCATAATCGGACTCACGCGGTGACTATCGGTATCCAGCGAGGGATTATCGATCTTCCGCAATAAATACCCCCCTTTAGTGTTGGTTAATGCCAACTCGTTTGGGGCTGTGCGAGGCCCCGCCACAACGCCATTCTGTGCTGCCCCATGGTGACGAGTTAAACGCGCCACCAAGTTTTGATCCCGGCCTAGGAGCGTCAGCTATGAACGGGAATACCAGCGCAGATTGCTTATTGGACAACACCGCCACTCGTGGTCCCAATTGTTTGAAACAGACCAGGCAACTGCTGACGTTGCTGATGGAGGCGGAGCGAGCCATTCAACGTGATCCGGACATCGCTTCGACTTATCTTAATCAGGCAATTGACTTGCTGGCCGTCGAGCGTCAAAGCGGACTTTTGCCGCACAGAAACAGGGGTGGGTTGGCTCGATGGCAAATCTCCCGTGTAGACGAATACATAAATGAGCATGTCGACCATTGCATACGGACAACCGAACTGGCTTCGTTACTGAGTCTGAGCGTCAGTCATTTTTCGCATGCATTCAAACAGACGACCGGAATGACTCCGCTGATGTATGTGACCGCCGCACGAGTGGAGGCAGCACGGCAATACATGCTGTGCTCAGCGCATTCCTTAAGTGACATTGCGCTTAGCCATGGATTTTGCGACCAGTCGCACTTTAGCCGAGTATTCAGACGCGAAACAGGCTTGTCGCCGCAGGCCTGGCGAAAGCTGCATGCTGCACCCCCCCTACTCGCCGCGTTGGGTCAAAGAGCGACGGCGTGACTTTGACCGTCGCTCTACATATCAGACCGCGGTTTGCTCTGTCATTTCTAAAGCACCGTCAATTACTAGGTATTTGACGGTGCTTTCAAGCTTCGCATGGCCGAGGAGCCGTTGGCCTGCCCTCAAGTTCTTCGTTCTTCGATAGATTAGGGATGCCTTCGTACGACGCATCGTATGTGACCAGCACGCCTCAATGGGAAGTATCAAAAAGGATAACCACTATGTGCCTCAGGCATACCTCAGGCAGTGGAGGAGTAACGGAAAAATTCAAACCTTCCGGCGACAGTTTTGGAAGTTTCTCGCAGCGATTGAGAGGCCGCGAAGTCTGCGACGGCTTACAGCGGCCCGAGTGGCTAACGCCGATCAGTTAACACCCTGTAGGAGCGAGCTTGCTCGCGAAAAACGTCAACGTTAACGCGTGCATCCTGGATAAACGCGGCGCTTGTAAATTCTTCGCGAGCAAGCTCGCTCCTACAGGGTGTTAACTGCGTGGCTGCCCTTTTGCGTTTCAGGTCCACCAATACCGCACCAGATGAAAGAAAATCGGCGCCGCAAAACATACGGAATCCAGGCGATCCAGCATCCCGCCATGCCCTTCGATCATATGCCCCCAATCTTTCACGCCCCGGTCGCGCTTGATCGCCGACATCACGATCCCACCCGCAAAGCCCAGCAAGTTGATCAACAACGAGATCAAGAATGACTGCCACGGATTGAATGGCGTGATCCACCACAGCGCGGCGCCGATCAGCGAGGACAACAGGATCCCGCCGACAAAGCCTTCGACGGTTTTTGAAGGTGACAGGTTGGGCGCGATCTTATGTTTGCCGAACAGCTTGCCGCAGACGTACTGCAACACGTCCGAGAGCTGCACCACGATCACCAGGTAGGCGATCAGCAGCAGGTTGCGCCCTTCATAGCCGAGGATGTCGAGGGTCAGCAACGCCGGCACGAAAGACACGCAAAACACCGCGATCATCAAGCCCCATTGCACTTTGGAGGCCCGTTCGAGGAAGTGCGTGCTGTCGCCGCCCAATGAGGCGAGGATCGGCAATAGCAGGAACACGTAGACCGGGATGAAGATCGAAAACAGTCCGTACCAGTCGAAGTAGATCAGCACGTATTGCAGCGGCAGCGCCAGGTAGAACGCCGCCACCAGCGCCGGATAATCGCTGCGCCGGGTGGGCGTGAGGGTGAGGAATTCGCGCAGCGCATAGAACGACACTGCATAGAACAGCAGGATCACTGCTCCCGTACCCAGCCAGAATGCGATGCCGATGACGATCACCATCACCCACCAGGCATTGATGCGTGCGTTCAGGTTGTCGATGACCGCATTGGGCGTGCCGCGGGTGCGCAGCTTGAGCATCAGGCCGATCAGTGAGGCGAGCACCAGGATCATGCCGATCCCGCCGAACAACATCAGGGTTTGGCTATCCATTTCAGACATGCTCCGGGGCGAGGGCGAGCAGGGCGTCGCGGGTTCGGGCGAGGAACAACGCCTTGTCTTCGCCGTCCTCCAGTTGCAGCGGTGCACCGAAACTGGTTGTGCATAACAACGGCAGCGGCAGCACCCGGCCCTTGGGCATGACCCGATTGAGGTTGGCGATCCACACCGGGATCAATTGCGCCTGTGGGTAACTTCTGGCCAAGTGATACAGGCCGCTTTTGAAGGGCAGCAAACCGTCTTCCAGATTGCGCGTACCTTCGGGAAAGATGATCAGCGAGTCGCCGTTTTCCAGGGCATCGAGCATCGGCTGCAGCGGGTTATCCACAGGGTCTTTGCGCTCGCGATCGATCAACACGCCGTTGAACACCCGGTTGATGATGTAGCGCCGCAGTGAACTCTTGTTCCAATAATCGGTGCCGGCCACCGGCCGTGTGGTTTTACGCAGGTTCGGCGGCAGGGACGCCCACAGCAGCACGAAGTCGCCGTGGCTGCTGTGGTTGGCGAAATAGATGCGCTGCGCCGCCTCCGGCGAACAGCCGAGCCACAGGCTGCGGGCGCCGGTGACGGTGCGGGCCATGGAGGTAATCAGGGTCGCGACCACGGGCTCAAACATAGCAATTCCTTATCCGGCAAAAGGCAGCCAAGGGCTGACCAGGATCACGGCCAATGTCAGCAGGACTTGTGCGCCCAGCAAATAGGCTTGTTTGCGCAACAGTTTCAACGCGCCGCGCCGACGCTCGGTCCAGGGTCGGTTGGCGCGATGTGGCGATTGCAGGCCCAGGGTCTGTAGCGTCTGGTCGAGTTCGTCGGTGCGCTCCAGGTCCTTGGCCATCAGCGTAAACAGCTCGGCGTCGAAGGCGACCCGCAGCGCCCAGTATTTTTGCAGCAGCCCGAGAATAATCATCCACAGGCTGAGCAGCAGGCAGATCGGCGTGATACTGCTCATCAGCAGCTGCAGCAGACCAAACAGCACCCCAAGCAGGGTCAGGCCTGTGGATAACTGATCCAGTGATCGGCCTCGACGCAGCAGGCTGGCGACGACCTGGAGTTCCATGTCAGCGGGCATAAGGCAGATCTCCCAACACTTCACGGTGAGCGGGTGCAGGACGACACGGCGCCGTGGCGGGCCAGTGACGGTAGAAAAGCTCCACCCCGTCATGGGTGCTGAAGGTGTGATCTTGCTGTTCGCGCATCGCAAAGTCCTTATGCAATCGGTGGGCGTTGCTGTGCTTCTTTGAGGCCCTGGCGGACCCGATTGACCAGGGTGTAAGCGAGCAACGCGGCTACCAGCCACATCACGCCGTCGACCCAACCGCCACCCAACCAGCCCAGCGCCACGCCGGTGGCCAGCACGCCGAGAACAAAGGCCCGATCGCTCTTGCCCATCGGGCCGTCATAGCGCCGTGAAGCGCCGACCATTGGCCCGAGTACTCCAGCATATTCGCTGAACACCGCCAGCAGGGCCACCAGTAATACCGGCACCAGGCTCGCGCCCGGGATCAACGCAAACGGCAGAATCAACGCGCTGTCGGCGATCACGTCACAGAGTTCATTGAGGTAAGCGCCGAGGCGCGATTGCTGGCCAAATTCGCGGGCGAGCATGCCGTCGATGGCATTCAGGCCCATGCGCAGGATCATCCACAGGGGAATCAGCGCGAATAACCAGGTGTGTTGGGCAAAACCTGCGATCAGCAGGCCCACCAGCACGGAGATGACCCCGGCCAGCACGGTGATCTGGTTGGCGGTGGTGCCGTTGTCGTACAGACGTTGGACCAAGGGCCGCAGCAAGTTTTGAAAACGCGGCTTGAGCTGATAGATCGAAATCATGAGGGTGACGCTTCCTTGTCTGTTAACCCGCGAATAACTGTCCGAAGTGTGCCGATTTATCCTGGCCCGCACGAGTGATGGCGCGTGTTTATGTTGGGTAACGCCGGGTGTTTGCTGAAGTTTGAGGAGCCTCTATTGAAACTGGAAGAATAATTTCTGACGACGTTGTAACGCTCATCGGGGACCTCACTCTAGTGCTGTGTCGGGACTGAACAAAGGGTTCAGCCGACACCCCTATCGATCTATGAGGACTACAACCATGAACATCAAGAACGCCGTTTCCGGTGCCGCCCTGGCAATCGCTGCCGCCACGATGTTTGCAGGTGTCGCGACCCAGGCCCAAGCTGCTGCTGAAGCGCAGGTGCATTGTTACGGCGTGACCTCCTGCAAAGGCATGAACGATTGCAAGACCGCTGAAAACGCTTGCAAAGGCCAGTCTGTCTGCAAGGGCCACGGCTTCAAGGCGATGACCAAGGCAGCCTGCGACGCCGCTGGCGGTAAAGTCGGCGAGTAATGGCGAAGACTTGATCTCGCAGCGGTGTGCACGCCGCTGCGAACACCGGCCCTGGAGTTCGTCATGTCTGCATCGGTACCTTGCCTGGGCTACGGCCTGGGATTACGCAGTGCTTATTACCAGGAGATCATCGAGCAGTCGCCGGCCGTGGACTGGTTTGAAATAGTCTCCGAGAATTATCTGGTGCAAGGCGGCAAAGCCTTGTACTACCTGGACGCCATCGCCGAGCGTTACCCGTTGGTGATGCATGGCGTGTCCTTGTCTATCGGTGGGCCACATGCGCTGGACATGGGCTACCTCAAGCAACTCAAGCGACTGGCTGACCGGATCAACCCGGCCTGGGTGTCAGATCACCTGTGCTGGAGCCGTGGCAACGCGCATCAGTTGCATGATCTGCTGCCATTGCCCTACACAGAAGAAAGCCTTTATCACGTTGCCGCCCGCGTGTCGCAGGTGCAAGAGGTGCTGCAGCGGCCACTGGTGCTGGAAAACGTCTCCAGTTATGTGCGCGCCAAGGCCGATCAATTCACCGAGTGGGAATTCCTCAGTGCCTTGAGCCGCCTCAGCGGCTGTGAGCTGCTATTGGACGTGAACAACGTGTACGTCAGCGCGCGCAACCATGGCTTCGATGCCTGGACCTTCATTCGCGACTTGCCGCCCCAGAGCATCCGCCAACTGCACTTGGCCGGGCATAGGGATTACGGCGACTACGTGGTCGATACCCATGATCAGCCGGTGTGCGATCCGGTGTGGACGCTTTATCAACAGACGCTGGAGCACGTGGGACCGGTGGCGACGTTGCTGGAGCGCGATGATCATTTCCCGCCGTTTGCCGAACTGCTCGACGAGTTGGCCAAGGCCCGTGAACTCGGCGCCATGGCATTGGCGCGGAGGTCGCTATGCGCCTGATCGATTGGCAGTTGGCGTTCGAGCAGCATCTGATGACAGAGCACGGCGCCGCGGATAAGGGTTTCAGCGCGAGCTTGATCGGTGGTCCAAGTCTGGATGTCGACACCGGGCTGGCGATTTATCACAACGCCTATAAGGCCCGCTTGCTGGAGGTGATGCAGGGGGATTTTCCGGCAGTACGGCACTGGCTGGGGGACGAAGCGTTTGCGGCGCTGGTGCAGGCCTACGTGCACCGCTATCCCTCCGAACATTTCAGCTTGCGCTGGTTGGGGCAGCGCTTTGCAGGCTTTCTCGCTGACTATCTGATCGCGGAGCAAAGTGCCCCATTGGTGGAGCTTGCACGGCTGGAGTGGGCGTTTACCCTGGCGTTCGATGCGCTGCCATGCCAGCCGCTGACACTCGCCGACATGGCCGGGCTGGCGCCTGAGGCGTGGCCAGGGCTCAAGGTGCAGCGGACGCCCTCGGTGCAGTCGCTGACGTGTCGTTTCAACAGCTTGGCAATCTGGCGTTCATTCAAGGATCAGGTGGATTTTCCCGGCAGCCACCCGTTGGCGCTGACCGAAGTCTGCCTGGTCTGGCGTGACCAACAGGTCTGCCGCTACCGCAGCCTGGAACCCGCGGAGGCATACGCGCTGGTCGGAATGCTCGACAGCGCTTGGACGTTTTCAGAACTGTGCGCCGAATTGGCAGTCACTCATCAGGAGGGCGCGCCGCTGCAAGCTGCTACCTGGCTGAAACAATGGGTCCAGGACGGCTTGCTGCAACGTCGAGCATCTTAGAAAATTTCTATCAGATCGATAGCCAGCTACTTTTCTGCGGATGGTCTACCCTCATTTTCAGGTGTCTGAAACAAGGGGGACTACTCATGCTCGCGCAACTTCCACCGGCCTTACAGAATCTACAGCTTCCGCTGCGTCTGCGACTCTGGGACGGCCATGAATTCAATCTGGGTCCGGAGCCCAGTGTCACGATTGTGGTCAAGGATCCGGTGATGGTCACGCAACTGACCCATCCCACGCTCAATTCATTGGGCACTGCCTTCGTCGAGGGCAAACTGGAGCTGGAAGGCTCTATCACCGAAGTGATCCGGGTGTGTGACGAACTGAGTCATGCGCTGGTCGAGGACGATGATGACAAACATCCGGTTCGATCAATCCATGACAAGGCCACGGACGCAGCGGCCATTTCCTACCATTACGACCTGTCGAACGAGTTTTACCAGCTCTGGCTGGACCGTGACATGGCTTATTCCTGTGGTTATTTCGAAACCGGCAGTGAATCCCTCGATCAGGCCCAACAAGACAAATTCCGCCATCTGTGCCGCAAATTGCGGTTGCAGCCGGGGGAGTATCTGCTGGATGTCGGGTGCGGTTGGGGCGGGCTGGCGCGCTATGCCGCGCGGGAGTTTGGGGTGAAAGTCCTGGGCATCACGCTGAGCAAGGAACAACTGGCCTTGGCCAAGGAACGGGTGATTGCCGAAGGTCTTGAGGATCAGGTGGAGCTGAAACTGCTCGACTACCGCGACCTGCCCCAGGATGGGCGATTCGACAAGGTGGTCAGCGTAGGTATGTTTGAACACGTGGGTCACGCCAATCTGGCGCAGTACTGCAAGACCTTGTTCGGCGCGGTACGCGAAGGCGGGTTGGTGCTCAACCATGGGATCACTGCCAAACACACCGATGGCCGTCCGGTGGGACGTGGTGCCGGTGAGTTTATCGAGCGTTACGTGTTCCCCAACGGCGAGTTGCCGCACCTGGTGATGATCAGCGCCGAGATCAGCGAAGTGGGCCTGGAAGTGGTCGACGTGGAAAGCCTGCGCCTGCATTACGCGCGCACCCTGGACCATTGGAGCGAGCGCCTGGAAGACAATTTGGAAACGGCGGCGAAGTTGGTGCCGGAGCAAGCCTTGCGTATCTGGCGCCTATACCTGGCTGGGTGTGCGTATGCCTTTGCCAGGGGCTGGATCAATTTGCATCAGATCCTGGCGGTCAAGCCCCATGCCGATGGCAGCCATGAGTTGCCGTGGACGCGAGAAGACCTCTACCGTTGAGATCTCAGAGGGTGGCGGCTTGTGTGGGAGCGAGCAAGCCCGCTCCCACATTTCGGTGGCGCAACTTATAGGATCGGGGAAATCAACCGTGCGACCCGCATGCCCAGTTGTTGCAGGCGGCGGGGCTGGCGGCTTTCTTCCTGGCTGGTTTCATGCGACTGGGCGAAGTCATCCAGCAGCATCTGCTCTACTTCGCTGGCAAAGGCCTGATCCACGGTCAACAGCATCACTTCAAAATTGAGCCGGAATGAACGGTTGTCCAGGTTCGCACTGCCGATGGCGCTGATTTCGCTGTCCACCAACACCACTTTCTGATGCAAAAAACCGGGTGTGTAGCGGAACACCCGTACGCCCGCGTGCATCGCTTCGATCGCATACAGGCTGGATGCGGCGTAGACAATGCGGTGGTCGGCGCGGGAGGGCAGCAGCAGGCGCACATCAACGCCACGTAACACCGCGAGCCTCAGCGCGGCGAATACGGCTTCATCCGGAACGAAGTACGGGCTGGTGATCCATACGCGTTCGGTCGCCGCATGAATGGCCTCGACAAAGAACAGCGAGCAGGTTTCGTACGCGTCAGCCGGACCGCTGGCCAGCAACTGGCAGAGCACGCCGTCATCGGCATAGGTGTCGGGCAAGATCAGCGGCGGCAGTTCACGTGCGGCCCAGAACCAGTCTTCGGCAAACGACTCTTGCAAGCAGGCCACCACCGGGCCGCTGACGTGCACATGGGTGTCACGCCAGGGGGCGAGTGGCGGTTTCTTGCCCAGGTATTCATCGCCCACGTTATGCCCACCGACAAACCCGCTGACGCCGTCCACCACGACAATCTTGCGATGGTTGCGGAAGTTCACCTGAAAGCGATTGAGCCAGCCGCTGCGGGTAGCAAAGGCCTTGATCTGTACCCCGGCATCGCGCAGAGACTGCACATAGCTGTGGGGCAGGGAGTGGCTGCCGATGCGGTCGTACAGGACGTAGATGGCCACACCTTCGGCGGCTTTTTCCTTGAGCAAGGTGGCCAGTTGTTGCCCGAGTTCATCGTCATGGATGATAAAAAACTGAATCAGCACCGCCGTCTTTGCCGAGCGGATGGCCTCGAAAATCGCGTTGAACGTGGCGTCGCCATTCACCAGCAAACGCACCTGATTGTTGGCCAGGCACGGCATGCGTCCCAGCTTGGGCATGGCGCGCAGGGACGCGTAGGCGAGGGAGTTGCGCGCGGCCAGGGCTTCTTCGACCCAAGGCCGCCAGTTCAGCTCGGTAATTGCCTTGCGCATTTCCTGATTGGCCTGGCGGCGGGCCTGGATGTAAGCGTCAAAGGTGCTGCGGCCAAAGATCAGGTAAGGAATCAGCGTCAGGTAGGGCATAAACATCAACGACAGCGCCCAGGCAATCGAGCCTTGAGCGGTCCGGACGGTCAGCACTGCATGAATGGCGGCCAGGGAGCCGAGAAAGTGCAGGGTTGCGATCACGTAGCCAAGCAGGTGCGGGCCAAAGAAATCCATGGACGACGTTACTCCTGACAATCCAATGCTTAACAGACCATGTTCGGCGGGGAAAGTCGCTATTTTATTCGCCGTGCAACACTCGCGGCTTTACGACGTCTAACGCCGACAATTATCCAGGAGTTACCCGATGAATGCTCGTCTGCTTGGTTTGGCCATGGTTGTTGGTTTGACGCTGCCCGTGGCGGCGCAGGCGCAGATGTTGGCGCCGGGCTTGTGGGAATTGACCACCAGCAATATGAAAGTCGATAACCAGAGCTTGCCGGATCTGTCGCTGATCCTCGGTCAACTGAAGCAACAGATGACCCCGGAACAGCGAGCGATGCTGGAAAAACAAGGCATCACCATGGCCGGAAAAGGCGTCCAGGTGTGCCTGACACCGGCCCAAGTGGCGTCCGATTCGATCCCGCTGACCGACCCGCAGTCGGGTTGTAAGCAGGAAGTGACGGATAAAACCGGCAACCAGTGGAAATTCCGCTTCAGTTGCCCGAAAGCCCAAGGGACCGGTGTGGCGACGTTCCAGAGCCAGAAAGCTTTCACCACCACGGTCAACGGCACGTTCAATGCCACAGGCGTACAGCAGAATGGCAGCCTGGATACTCATGCCCAGTGGTTGGGCAGCGATTGTGGAACCGTCAAGCCAAGAGCCTGATAAACCCTCTTCGTGTAGGAGCGAGCTTGCTCGCGAAGAACGTTAACGATGACGCCGGGAGTCTGGTACCCCGAGGCGTCCTCGGTTTTTTTGCGAGCAAGCTTGCTGCTACAGAGAGCTGCCTCGGCGTGTGATCTTGATCCTGCGCCCCGTCAATCACCGCCAAAAATGCAGGGGTAACCCCTGGCAACTGTCCTGCACTTGCCCGTCGTGCCAAGCGACACAGCCGGAAACCAGCGTGGTACTGACGCTATGGCGAAAGCTACGCTCGGCGAACGGGGTCCAGCCGCAACGGGCGAGGATCGGCTGGCTGCTGACGGGCTTGCCCTGGGGTTCGGCTTTGATCAGCACCAGATCGGCCCAATAACCTTCGCGCAGATAACCGCGGTCATGGATGGCGAACAGATCTGCGACCCGGTGGCTGGTCTTGGCCACCAGGGTTGTCAGCGGCAGTAAGCCGTCGGCTACCAATTCCAGCAGCGCCGGCAGCGCGTGCTGCACCAACGGCAAGCCGCAAGGCGCCTCGCGATACTGCAGCTGTTTTTGCGTCCAGGTGTGGGGCGCGTGGTCAGTGCCGATCACATCCAGGCGGTTGCTCAGTAAAGCCTGGCGCAGCGCGTCACGATCGGCGCGGGTCTTGATCGCTGGATTGCATTTGATCTGATGGCCCAGGCGTGCGTAATCACGATCATCGAACAGCAAGTGATGCACGCAGACCTCAGCCGTGATGCGTTTTTCCGCCAAGGGCTTGTCTTCAAACAGCGCCAGTTCGCGAGCGCTGGTCAGGTGCAGCACATGCAGGCGTGTGCCATGGCGCCGGGCCAGTTCTACCGCCAGGGATGAGGAGCGGTAGCAGGCTTCGGCATCACGAATCAGCGGATGTGCGACGGCGGGGATGGCATCGCCAAAACGCGCTCTGAAGCGCTGTTCGTTGGCCTGGATGCTCGGCGTGTGTTCGCAGTGAGCCAGCAGGATGGTCGGCACCTGCGCGAACAGGCACTCCAGAATTCTGGGATCGTCCACCAGCATATTGCCGGTGGACGCTCCCATGAACACTTTGACCCCGGCCACGGTGCGCGGGTCGAGCGCCGCGACGGTATCGAGATTATCGTTGCTCACCCCAAAGTGAAAACCGTAGTTGGCCACCGAATCCCGGGCCGCTCGCGCCTGTTTGTCGGCCAATGCTGCAAGGGTTAAGGTCGCGGGCTGAGTGTTGGGCATGTCCATGAAGCTGGTGATGCCACCGGCCACCGCCGCTCGGGATTCGCTGTAGAAGCTGCCTTTGTCCGGCGCCCCGGGCTCGCGGAAATGCACTTGGTCGTCGATCATTCCTGGCAGCAGCCATTGGCCTTGGGCGTCGATCTCGATGGGGGCATTTTGCCCCTCGATGCTGCTGGCGATGGTGTCGATACGGCCGTTGGCGATCAGCAGGTCGGCATCGAATATTTGGCCTTCATTGACCAGGCGGGCGTTGCGGATCAGCACGCGGTGCATGTTCAAAACTCGTTTTGCAGGGCTTTGTAGCCGCGCACCAGATCAACGTTGGTACGCGCCACATCTTCGGAAAACTCCGAGGCGCTGACGCTCACGGGCGGGTAGAGCGACAGATCGGTGTGGGGACCGATGCGCGTGGTCGACGGCACATAGAACGCCGCGGGCAAATCGCGGCCATCGACCACCGAGTTGTGCCGTACCACGCAGCCATCGCCCACCACGCAATTGAACAACACGCTGTTGAAACCGATAAAAACCCGGTCACCCACGCTGCACGGCCCATGAACGATGGAGCGGTGGGCAATGGACGTGAATTGGCCAATGTTCACTGCCGCGCCGGATTTGGAGTGGATCACCACGCCATCCTGAATATTCGAATTGGCGCCGATGGTGATGGGATCCATGTCGCCATTGGCATCCACCTCGTCGGCGCGGATCACGGCGTAAGGGCCGACAAACACGTTTTCGCCGATGATGACCTTGCCGCAAATAATGGCGGTTTTATCGACGTAGGCCGACTCGGCAATCACGGGCAGGTCGCCGGAAGGGTTCTTGCGGATCATGCGGCAGGCTCCTTGAGGGGGGCGGTGAGGACATGGATCTGGTCGTGGTCGATGGCGTTGTAGAAGCAGGTCAGGCGCCCCGTATGGCAGGCCGGGCCTTGTTGATCGACGATCAACAGCACGGCATCGCCGTCGCAATCCAGCCGGGCTTCTATCAACCGTTGCCGATGACCGGAGCTTTCGCCCTTGCGCCACAACTGTTTGCGCGAGCGCGACCAGTAACAGACTTGTCGGGTCGCCAGGGTTTCGTCGAGTGCCTGACGATTCATCCAGGCCAGCATCAGCACCTCGCCACTGCCGTGTTGTTGCGCGATGGCCGCGATCAGGCCGGCACTGTTCCACGGCAGCGCGTCGAGTACGTGGTCGAGAGCAAAGCAATCCCCCGGCGCTGCCGTTTCCAGGTCGAGCATCGACAGTCTCATGGCTGGCGCAAAGCCTCGTACAAGGTGTCGAGGTTGTACTCAAACAACCCGATGAAGGTACTGGCCGGGCCTTTGGCGGCCAAGGCATCGGAGTACAGGGTGCCGCCGATCCGGGCACCACTTTCATCGGCAATCTGCTTGAGCAGGCGCGAGTCCTTGATGTTCTCCATGAACACCGCTTTGACCTTGTCCTGGCGGATCTGGGTGATCAGCGCCGCTACTTCGGCGGCCGACGGGTCGCGATCGGTGGACAGGCCTTGCGGCGCCAGGAAGTCGATGCCGTAGGCCTGGCCCAGATAACCAAAGGCGTCATGGGAGGTGACGATGCGGTGGTTGCCGGGCGGCAGCGAGCCGAGTTTGCGGTTGGCCTCGGCCAGCAGACGGTAGATCTGCTTCAGGTAGACCTGACTGTTGTGCTGATAATCGGCCTGGTTGGCCGGGTCGGCGGCGCTCAACGCCTTGGTGATGTTGTTTACATAGATTTCGGTATTCGCCAAATTGTGCCAGGCGTGCGGGTCGGGGAGGGTGTCGCCGTCTTCTTCCATGGTCCGGGCGATCACCCCTTTGCTGGCGGTGACAACCACGGCGCGGGTCTCGGTGCTGTTGATCAGGCGATCCAGCCACGGCTCGAAACCGAGGCCGTTCTTGATGATCAGACGTGCCTTGAGCAATGACTTGGCATCGTCCGGAGACGGTTCATAGGTGTGGGCGTCGGCGTCGGGACCGACCATGTTGCTGATCTGGATATGCTCGCCACCCACTTGCTGGGTGATATCGGCGAGGATGCTGAAACTGGTCACCACCTGGAGTTTTTCGCCCGCCTGGGCGGTCGTGAACGACAGCGCCAGCAACACACTGAACAGCACGGGAAGAGCACGCATCGATAGACACCTCATTGGGATGTAAGCAAAGGCGGGCGGCGCAGCAAACCATGCACCGGGCCGAACACCACGGACAGCAGATACAAACCGCCGGCCACCAGCACAATCGCCGGGCCGCTCGGCAGCGAGTAGTAGAACGACAGCAACAGACCCAACCACACCGACACGCATCCCGATACCGCCGAGACGGCGATC
Source organism: Pseudomonas mucidolens (assembly GCF_900106045.1). Lineage (NCBI taxonomy): Bacteria > Pseudomonadati > Pseudomonadota > Gammaproteobacteria > Pseudomonadales > Pseudomonadaceae > Pseudomonas > Pseudomonas mucidolens. The sequence goes on from NZ_LT629802.1 coordinate 5,002,644, forward strand.
AACACCGGCAGGCGTCGGCTCCAGAAACGCGCCGCCGCTGCCGGCAGCATCATCAGTCCGACCACCATCAAGGCGCCGATGGCCTGGAAGCCGATCACCAGATTCAGTACCACCAGGGTCAGGAACAAGCCGTGTGCCAGCGGGCCGAGGCGGCTCACGGTTTGCAGGAAAAGTGGGTCGAGGGTGTCCAGCAGCAGCGGTTTGTAGATCAGTGCCATGGCGATCAGGCTGAAGCCGGACACCCAGAGCATGCCGGTCAAGGTCGGTCCGTCCACCGCCAACGCCGAACCGAAGAGCAGGTGCAGCAGGTCCAGGCGCTTGCCGGCGATGCCCAGGATTAATACGCCGATTGCCAGGGAGATCGGATAGATGGCGGCCAGGCTGGCATCTTCCCGCAGGCCGGTGCGCCGGGTGATCCAGGCGGCGAGCCCGGCCATGCTCAGGCCGGCACCGAGGCCACCTAGCGTCAGGGCAGGCAAGCTCAGGCCGGCAAACCAGAAACCCAGCGCGGCGCCGGGCAGGATGCCGTGGGCCACGGCGTCACCGATCAGGCTCATGCGCCGCAGGATTAGAAATACCCCAAGCGGCGCGGTGCTGCAGGCCAGGACCAAGCCGCCCAGCAGAGCGCGGCGCATAAACACGAACTCGTGGAACGGCAGCCAGAGATGGGTCGCGAAGTGCATCACGCGACCTGCATCCGCGGCTGCTGGAGAATCAGGTCTTTACTGGGTGCAAGCACGCAGCCGCTGCTTTTAATCTGCAGGGTCTGGGGCAGGTGTCGGCGCACGGCGGCCAGGTCATGGCAGACCACGACCAGGGTTCGTCTTTCGGCATGCCAAGCGTGGATGTGCTTCCATAACAGCGCTTGCCCTTCTTCATCCAGTGCGGCGTGGGGTTCGTCCAGCAGCAGTAGCGGCGCGTCGGCCAGGCTGAGACGCGCGAGCAGGGCGCGTTGCAATTCGCCGCCGGACAACGCCATCAAAGGCCGCCGCTCCAGACCGTCCAGGCACCAACCTTTCAACACGGCACGCAGGCGTTGGCGGCGCTGTAGTGGTGTCTCTTGGCTGCCCCAGAATCCAGCGGCCACCAGCTCTTCCAGGGTGATTGGAAACTGGCGGTCCAGGTAGTGCTGTTGCGCCAGGAACGACAGGCCGCCGCGTCGTGGAACCTGCAGAATGACGTTTCCGGCCAAGGGCTTCTGCAACCCCGCGATGACTTTCAACAAGCTGCTTTTGCCCGAACCGTTGGCACCGATGACGCCGGTGAGACTACCTTTGGCCAACGCTATATCGATCGCCGGTGTCAGCGGTTGGCCTGGAGCGCCCCAGCGCAATTGGTTGCACTTGATCACGTGGATGCCCTCGTCCAGCGGCTTTCGGCCACGGCGTCATGCGCGTGCAGGCTTTCGGCGTGAACCACCTTGAGGTGGAAAGCGTTGACGGCCGCTGAGCGTTGCAGCGCCAGGTTCAAGCGGCGAGCGGCATCCTCGCAAAACATCAGGTTCTGCCCGTTGGCCAGGGCGAAGGCTTGTTCGTCGGCACGTTTGACGGCGGTTTGCACGGCGGTGCCAAGGGCGGCTTCGGCATTGTCGATCAACTCAGCCAGCGGCAGGATTGGCTGCTGATTGTTCAGATGAATGTGTAGCTGGGCGCTGCTGCGTTGACTGTGGGGTGTGGCCACGATGCCTTTTACGCTGCCGAGCCAGGCCAGGACATCGGCGTGCTGCAGCGAGGTGTTGCCGAAGTCGTCGACAAATTGCTGCTGAATCAACTGCCTGGCGAGGGCGGCGGAGCAAGGGCAGGTGGAAGAATAAGTCACGTCAATTTTTAGTTCCACGTGGAACATCTGGTTTTCCAGGCGCGCTTCGATACTGACTGGGTAGGTCTTCCAACCCGCTAACGGGCTTACCAGCGCGTGACGTTTAAGCAGCAAGTCGACATGAATCCGCAGATAGGCGTTGCCCGATAAACCTTCGTGACTATCAAGGAAGTGCTGCAAGACTTGGCGCAACAGGGCTGGCCGCAGATCTTCTTGCTCGAGTCTTTCTAGCGCCAGATACAAGCGTGACATGTGAATGCCGCGTGCCTCGCCGTCGTCCAGGCTCACGCCTGCATCAACCTTTGCGCTCAAGCGCTGGCCGTCGATGAGGATAGGAAGGGCAATGCCGCACATGCCCACCCAGTCGAGCGGCAAGGCTTGGCGTGAAGCCTGCGCGGCGATATCCGGCAGAGTCAGCGCGTTCATGAGCAGGTCCAACGTTGGTAATGAAATGATATGTTATAGTATAACAATCGAGTCGACGATTATTTTCTGCGGTGTATCCCATGCACAGACGTCAGCTTCTCAACCTGCTACTGGCCAGTGCGGTGTTCACATTGCCGTTGGGGGTTGGCGCGACACAGATTCGCAATGCCCGTTTGTGGCGCTCGGAGGACAAGCTGCGGCTGGTGTTCGATCTCAGCGGTCCGGTGCGCTACAAAACCTTTTCCCTGACGGCTCCCGAGCGATTGATCATCGACTTGAACGGCGCGAGCCTGAGCGCTGATTTCAGCCAACTGGCGCTGGCCAACAGCGGTATCAGGTCGATTCGCTCCGGGCATCTGGGCAAGAACGACACACGGATCGTTCTGGATCTTGCGGCGCCCATGCAGCTCAACAGCTTTCTTTTGCCCCCCCAGGATGGGCAAGGGCATCGACTGGTACTGGATTTGATCAGCGCCAGACAGGCGCCGTCATCGATCGCCACGACGAGCGCGCCGGTGAACAGGACTCACCCCAAGCGCGACATCATCGTTGTGGTCGATCCCGGCCACGGCGGCAAAGACCCAGGCGCCGTCGGAGCCAAGGGAGAGCGCGAAAAGGACGTGGTGCTGTCCATCGCTCAACGGTTGGCCAAGCGTTTAAAGCGCGAGAAAGGCTTTGACGTGAAACTGGTACGCAATGCTGATTTTTTCGTGCCGTTACGCAAACGGGTGGAGATTGCCCGCAAACACAACGCCGACATGTTTATTTCAGTACACGCCGATGCGGCGCCCAGGCTAACCGCCTCCGGCGCGTCGGTGTATGCGTTATCCGAAGGCGGCGCGACCTCGGCGACCGCGCGCTTCATGGCGCAACGGGAAAACGGCGCTGACTTGCTGGGAGCAACCAGCCTGCTCAGCCTTGCGGACAAGGACCCGATGCTCGCGGGGGTGATTCTTGATATGTCGATGAACGCCACCATCGCCGCCAGTCTGCAACTGGGCAGCACCGTGCTGGGCAGTTTGGCGGGCATTACCACGCTGCATCAAAAACGCGTGGAACAGGCCGGATTCGCGGTGCTCAAGTCACCGGACGTGCCGTCGATCCTGGTGGAGACCGGATTTATTTCCAACGTCCGCGACAGCCAGCGGCTGGTCACTGCACGCCATCAACAGGCGATAGCGGATGGGTTGTTTGAAGGCTTGCAGCGTTATTTCCAGAAACACCCACCGATCAACAGCTACATGGCCTGGGTTCAGGAACAGCAGAAAGCCCAGACCTAACAGCCGGTGAGACGGTTGCAGGTGAACTTGGCGCTGGTGCCACCGGAACTTGAAAAACGGTTGATGGTGGTCCAGCCCACCCGTCGGGTGTAGCCCACCCACGCCTCGCCATCGCTGGCCAGCCCGGTGAAGAACGTCAGTTGCCCGTAGCGGCTGTTGGTCTGGGCCCAATAGCGTTTGCCAAGCACCTCGAACCCGCGCAAATACGTGGTATTGCCGTGCGTCGCGACACTGTAGGCATTGCCCTCGGGATCAACGCAAGCCAGCAGGTTGGCGCTGCGCGTGCAGTTGGCCAACGGGCTTGGCACTTGGGCATTGGCCTGGTTCGCAATCACCAGTAACAGTCCGCACAACAGGTATCTCATGGGGTGTCTCGAGGCATTGAGGGACTCAAGCATTGCGCCCTTCGTCGTGACGAGCAAGGGTAAGAGTGGCTTATTTGCACTGTTATACTATAACATTAAAAGACAGCCACCCCGTGAACCTGTCTCTATGACCGAACAAGACCTCTTTGCCCAATCGCCCGCCGACTACATGAACGAAGCCCAACTAGGGTTTTTCCGCGAGTTGCTGTTGGCCCAACGGTACGACCTGCAAGCGCGGATCGAAACCGAGTTCCTGGTGCTGCGCGAACAAGAACCTTGCAGCGACCCGGCCGATGTCGGCAGCGCGGAAGAGCAGCGTCAATGGCAGTTGCGCTTGCTGGAGCGGGAAAAAAAGCTTCTCGACAAGATCGACGAAGCCTTGGAACGCGTGGCGCGTGGTGAATACGGCTGGTGCTGCGAGACCGGCGAAGCCATCGGCCTCAAGCGCCTGTTGCTGCGGCCCACGGCCACGCTGTGTATCGAAGCCAAAGAACGTGAAGAGCTGCGCGAACGCCATCAACGGGCGATTTGACCGGCCAACCTGATGAGGAATACCTGATGACCGACCGTCTCCCCGTTACCGTGCTGTCCGGATTTCTCGGCGCCGGTAAAAGCACGCTGCTCAACTACGTCCTGCGCAACCGCGACAACCTGCGGGTGGCGGTGATCGTCAATGACATGAGCGAAATCAACATCGATGGCGGTGAGGTGCAGCGGGACGTCACCCTCAATCGCGCGGAAGAAAAACTGGTGGAAATGAGCAACGGCTGCATTTGTTGCACGTTGCGCGAAGACTTGCTGGTGGAAGTCGGAAAACTCGCCAGGGATGGTCGGTTCGATTACCTGTTGATCGAGTCCACCGGCATTTCCGAGCCGCTGCCGGTGGCGGAAACCTTCACCTTCCGCGACGAAAATGAGCAAAGCCTGGCGGACATCGCGCGCCTGGACACCATGGTTACCGTGGTCGACGGCATGAACTTCCTGCTCGACTATCAGGCCGCTGAAAGCCTGGCCTCCCGAGGCGAAACCCTCGGTGAAGACGACGAACGCTCGATCACCGACCTGCTGATCGAGCAGATCGAATTCGCCGATGTGATCCTGATCAGCAAGATCGATCTGATCAGCAGCCGCGAACGCGAGGAACTGGTGGCGATTCTGGAGCGCCTCAACGCCCAGGCGCGAATCATCCCGATGGTGATGGGCGAAGTGCCGCTGACAGAAATCCTCAACACCGGGCGCTTCGACTTCGAACGTGCGGCCCAGGCGCCTGGCTGGTTGCAGGAGTTGCGTGGCGAGCACGTACCGGAAACCCAAGAATACGGCATCGCGTCCACGGCCTACCGCGCTCGGCGCCCGTTTCATCCCCAGCGTTTTTATGACTTCATCGACCGCCCGTGGGTCAATGGCAAATTGTTGCGCTCCAAGGGGTTTTTCTGGCTGGCGAGCAAACACCAGGAGGCCGGCAGTTGGTCCCAGGCCGGCGGTCTGATGCGCCATGGTTTCGCCGGGCGCTGGTGGCGCTTTGTGCCGAAGAACCAATGGCCGCAGGACGAGGAAAACGTCGCCGCAATCATGAAAAACTGGACACCTTCAACTGGCGATTGCCGCCAGGAACTGGTGTTTATCGGGCAGAACATCGACTTCACCCAACTGACGGCTGAACTCGACGCGTGCTTGCTGAGCGATGATGAAATGGCTTCGGGTGTCGAAGGCTGGCGCTTGCTGAGCGATCCTTTTGGCCCTTGGCACGAGGAGAGCGCAGCCTGATGCTGGCACCTGTCATTCAACTACGCCCGGTGATTCGCCCGGCCTTCGGTGAAACCCCGCTGATCCTCACCGACATCCTGCAAGACGGTGTGAACCTGGCGCTGTGGCAGCGCCAGTTACCGCTGCACATCGCCGAATTCGGCGCCTTGCTGGCGTCACTGAACGAGCCGTTGGCCGAGTCGCTGGTACTGGAGCTGGACAGCGAACAGGCTGAACCTGATCTGCGAGGCCTGGCATCGGGCTTCAGTGATCTTGAAGGCTATGAAGGCTTTATCGCCGATGTGTCGTGGCTGGTCAGCGCCTTTGCGTGCCTGCTGGGCGCCAAGCGTATCGGCGTGCGGTTAAGGCTGCTGGATAAAGCCATGTGCCCACGGTTTCACGTCGATCATGTGCCCGTGCGGTTGATCACCACCTATGCCGGGATTGGCAGTCAATGGTTGCGGGAAGGGGTGATGGACCGGCGCAAGTTGAGTCAGGCAGATGCGGAGCCCGAAGCGCGTATCGAGCAGATCCACTGTGGTGAAGTGGCCTTGCTCAAGGGCGAAAAATGGCATGGCAATGAAGGCTTCGGCGTGATCCACCGTTCGCCAGCGCTGGCAGCCAATCAACGACGGCTGATTCTGACCCTGGATTGGTTGGCATAACCGCGTAGGATCGAACCTCTCTACACGGTCCGAATATATCCCGATGCTCCAGAACATTCCCACCCACGTGATCGCCGGCCCCTTGGGTGCCGGCAAGACCAGCCTGATTCAACACCTGCTCGCCCAACGTCCGGTCAACGAACGTTGGGCGGTGTTGATCAATGAGTTCGGGCAGATAGGCTTGGACGCGGCACTGCTGACCCGCGACGACGATGGCATTGCCCTGGGTGAAGTGGCGGGCGGCTGCTTGTGCTGTGTGAATGGAGCGCCTTTTCAGGTAGGACTGGGCCGATTGCTGCGTAAGGCCAAGCCGGACCGATTGTTCATCGAACCCTCAGGCTTGGGGCACCCGGCACAATTGCTCAGGCAATTACGCCAAGCGCCGTGGCAAGGCGTGCTGGCCGTTCAGCCGTGTGTGCTGGTTCTGGACGCGCAGGCGCTGGCGGCGGGCAAACCGTTGCCGGATGCTCAGCGTGAGGCCTTGGTCAGTGCAGGTCTGCTGGTGTTGAACAAGGCTGAAGGGCTGGACGACACGCAGCGCGCGACCATTGAAGATCAATTGCCGGCGTGCGCTCGATACTGGACACGCCAAGCGGCCTTGCCCTTGGCGCAGCTCCCGGGGCTGTGTGTTCAAGCCGGGACGGCTGTGGATAACTTGGAATTGCCCAAGGGAGCGGCGTCAATGCCGCACATCTGGAGCGATCCATTGCTGCCGATCTGCCTGCATCAGGCTCAGGAAGGCGGCTGGAGCGTCGGTTGGCGTTGGCATCCGAGCCAGCGGTTCGACCCGGAAAAGCTCCGGCAATACCTGGCATCCCTGGATTGGCGGCGCGCCAAGCTGGTTATCCACAGCCCGGACGGTTGGGTTTCGGCTAACGCTGTGGATAATGCGCCGCTTACTTGGCAGCCCAGCGAGTGGCGGCGAGACTCGCGCATCGAGTTGATTTTCAACCAGGCGCAGGAGGTTGCGGTGTTGCAAAGCGCCTTGGCTGCTTGTCGTCAGTGACGGCTTTTGCTGTGTTCCTGGCGCCATTGGCTTAATTCAATCACTTCTGCGCTGGGCTGCGGCGTCTTGATCTCGAACGGGTAGGGCGCCAGTTCAATCTGTGCACTGTGGGCACCGAACTGGGTGATGGTGCCTGGATGACGGGCTTCGCCGGTCACGGTGAACTCGAAGTTGTAAATCCGCGCCAACCGACGCCGACCATTGGCATCCTTCACAAAACCGATGCGCTTCAAGGCCACGGCGCCGTCGAGCAGTTCGATGTCGAGCTTGGCGCAATGCTGCTTGACCCGTTCCAGCGCGCGCTCGCGCAGGCCATGATTGTGCCACACCCACGCAGCAGCGGCCGCGAACAGCATCAGCACGAAGATATTTCCCAGGGTCAGCATTCGATGAACTCCAACAAAGTATGAACAGCTTAACTGCGACGCTGGTCTGTCGTACAGGCTGCGTTTAGACGCATACTGCGCGGCCAGAAATTAACCGTTTTACGGAAGTCCCTTGCATGAAACGTACGCCTCATCTGCTTGCGATCCAGTCCCATGTGGTTTTCGGCCATGCCGGAAACAGCGCTGCCGTGTTTCCCATGCAGCGGATCGGAGTGAATGTCTGGCCACTCAACACCGTGCAGTTCTCCAACCACACCCAGTATGGTCAATGGGCGGGAGAAGTGTTGGCGCCGCAGCAAATTCCCGCACTGGTTGAAGGCATCGCGGCGATTGGTGAGTTGGGCAACTGTGATGCGGTGTTGTCCGGGTATCTGGGCAGCGCGGCCCAGGGACGAGCGATCCTGACGGGGGTGGCGCGGATCAAGGCAATCAACCCGAAAGCGCTGTACCTGTGCGATCCGGTGATGGGGCACCCGGAAAAAGGCTGCATCGTGCCGCAGGACGTCAGTGATTTCCTGCTGGACGAGGCGGCCGCCATGGCCGACTTCCTGTGCCCCAACCAGTTGGAGCTGGACAGTTTTTCCGGACGCAAACCGCAGTCGCTGCTCGATTGCCTGGGCATGGCGCGGGCGCTGTTGGCTCGCGGGCCGAAAGCGGTGCTGGTCAAGCACCTGGACTATCCCGGCAAGCTGGCGGAGGGTTTCGAGATGCTGCTGGTAACCGCCGAAGGCAGCTGGCACCTGCGACGGCCACTGCTGGCGTTTCCACGCCAGCCGGTAGGTGTGGGCGACCTGACGTCGGGCCTGTTCCTGGCACGAGTATTACTCGGAGACAGCCTGTTGGCCGCCTTCGAATTCACCGCGGCGGCAGTGCACGAAGTGCTGCTGGAAACCCAGGCCTGCGCCAGTTACGAGTTGGAGTTGGTGCGGGCCCAGGACCGAATCGCCCATCCGCGCGTCCGGTTCGAGGCGACGGCAATTGGTCTGTGAGGTTATGCAGCGGGCTGAAGAGCTGTTTTGGGCCGAGTGGATGAGCTTTTTGTGTTTGACTTGAGATCCACCCCTCACCCTAACCCTCTCCCAGAGGGAGAGGGGACTGATCGGGGGATATTGGCGGTTTACGGCGACCTGAGAGAGCGGCCTTGAATCCATAATCGAAACGGTCGTTCAGGTTGCCGATTTTCTCCGCACACTTCGGCCAGCGCCCACTCTCTTTTGGTGGAGAGGGGCCGATTGGGGGTACTGGCGGTTTACATCGACCTGAAAGACCGCAGTCAACACGGTTTCCCAGGTTGCCGATTTTCTCCGCACACTTCGGTCTGCCCCCTCGCCCCTCTGGGGAGAGGGTTGGGGTGAGGGGCGGATCTCAAGCCGGCCACCTATCGCACGGCCACCCCGGGATTTTCAAACGGGACACGCCATAGCCCACTTCGCCGCGAAACCTTGATCTCGACAGCCCGCCTCAACCCGATGCAGCTGGTTTCTCAACTACTTGAAAGGCTAGCCATTAAGGCGCGTCGGCCTTGATCTCCCGATAGCGCTTTTCCAGTTCCTGGCGGATCTGTCGGCGCTGCTGCGCTTGCACGAACCGGCGCCGATCTTCGCTGTTCTGCGGCTGCAGCGGCGGAACGGCGGCGGGTTTGCGGTTGTCGTCCACCGCGACCATGGTGAAGAAGCAACTGTTGGTATGGCGTACCGAGCGCTCGCGGATGTTTTCGGTGACCACCTTGATCCCCACTTCCATCGACGTATTGCCGGTGTAGTTGACCGACGCCAAAAACGTCACCAGCTCGCCGACATGGATCGGCTCGCGGAAAATTACCTGATCCACCGACAACGTCACGACATAGCGACCGGCGTAACGGCTGGCGCAGGCGTAGGACACTTCGTCGAGGTACTTGAGCAGCGTGCCGCCATGGACATTGCCTGAGAAGTTGGCCATGTCTGGGGTCATCAATACCGTCATCGACAGCTGGGCGTTTCCGGGTTCCATAGCACACTCACGGTTGTAGGCATTGGTTGGGGAGGCACCTCTGCGGGTGCTCGAATCTTTGCAGAACCATCCCTAACGGGACGCCGAGACGTGAGTTGTCGTCACGCCCGGAGCTATCTGTTTCCATATATTGCACCGGCTTTCTGCAGGAAGTCGCGGTGTTAACCTTGGAAAGCCCGGTTCAGGGGGCATTTCTTACATTTAAGGCAGGCTTTTCCTTCCGCGTATTGCGATTATTTGAACGACAGCACCGGAGTCGGAAAAGCGCCAGCACCCTTGGGAGCCGCTCGCCATGCACGCCATCAGTTTTATCCAGGACCTGGCCGTGATCATGCTGGTGGCGGGGGTGGTGACGATACTGTTCCATCGTTTCAAGCAGCCGGTGGTCCTGGGGTATATCGTCGCCGGCCTGATCATCGGTCCTCATACCCCTCCATTCGGCCTGATTCACGACGAGGACACCATCAAGACCCTGGCCGAACTGGGTGTGATTTTCCTGATGTTCTGTCTGGGCCTGGAGTTCAGCCTGCGCAAGTTATTCAAGGTGGGTGTCACCGCATTTATCGCAGCCTTTCTGGAAATCGTCCTGATGATCTGGATCGGTTTCGAGATTGGCCAATGGTTCGATTGGAACACCATGGACTCGCTGTTCCTAGGCGCAATCCTGGCGATTTCCTCCACCACCATCATCGTCAAGGCGCTTAATGACCTGAAGATGAAAAACCAGCGTTTTGCCCAACTGATCTTTGGCGTGCTGATTGTCGAAGACATCCTGGGCATCGGCATCATTGCCTTGCTCTCGAGTATCGCCGTCAGCGGCACGGTCAGCTCCGGCGAGGTGTTTTCCACGGTCGGCAAACTGTCGTTGTTCATGATCGTCGCCCTGGTCATTGGCATTTTGCTGGTGCCACGGCTGTTGGCCTATGTGGCCACATTCGAAAGCAACGAGATGCTGTTGATCACGGTCCTGGGACTGTGTTTTGGTTTTTGCCTGCTGGTGGTCAAGCTGGAATACAGCATGGTGCTGGGGGCGTTCCTGATCGGCGCAATCATGGCTGAATCCCGGCAGTTGGTGAAAATCGAGCGCTTGGTCGAGCCGGTTCGCGATATGTTCAGCGCGATTTTTTTTGTCGCCATCGGTTTGATGATTGACCCGCAGATCCTGTTGCAATATGCCTGGCCGATTGCGGTGATTAGCGTGGCCGTGGTGCTGGGCAAAATGCTCTCCTGTGGCTTGGGAGCCTTCATTGCCGACAACGATGGCCGGACTTCGTTGCGCGTAGGGATGGGACTGTCACAAATTGGCGAGTTTTCGTTCATCATCGCCGCGCTGGGGATGACCTTGCAGGTCACCAGCGACTTTCTCTATCCCGTGGCGGTCGCCGTATCAGCCATCACCACACTGCTGACACCGTACTTGATCCGTGGCGCCGACCCGCTGTCCTTGAAAATCGCGGCAATAATGCCGCGGCGCATGAGTCGGGTGTTCGGGATGTATGGTGAATGGCTGCGCAGTATTCAGCCGCATGGCGAGGGCGCGATGCTGGCGTCGATGATCCGCAAGATCATCCTGCAAGTGGGAGTGAATCTGGCGCTGGTCATTGCGATTTTCTTTGCCGGCAGCTTTTTCGCGCTGCGCATTGGCGACTACCTGGAAGTCTGGATCAGCGATCCGGGCTGGCAGAAAGCACTGATCTGGGGCGGAGCGTTGCTGCTGTCGCTGCCATTCCTGATCGCGGCGTACCGCAAGCTCAAGGCACTGTCGATGTTGCTGGCGGAGATGAGCGTCAAGCCGGAAATGGCCGGGCGCCACACCCAGCGTGTGCGACGGGTGATCGCCGAGCTGATCCCGATCCTCTCGCTGCTGGTGATCTTCGTGCTATTGGCAGCCTTGTCGGCGAGTATCTTGCCGACCCAGAAGCTGCTGGTGCTGATTGCGGTGGTCGCGGCAGCGGTGGCCGCCGTGCTCTGGCGCTGGTTCATCCGCATGCATACGCGGATGCAGGTGGCCTTGCTAGAAACCCTGGATAACCACAATGACACGCCAGAACACTGACCAAGATCCTACGCATGAGTGTCGTTCAATCGGGGCGGAGCATCAGCTTTCCAGCCAGACGTCCCGTGCCCAGTGCCATACCGATTCCCAGGACTCTTCGGTGACCAGTTCTTCGTCACCGGACCATAGCACCACGGTGCCGTCTTCTTCGACGCAGTAATAGTCTTCGCCGTCCTGACAGATCGGGATCAATTCGCGCGGTACGCCGATATCCCAAGCGGTAGCGGCGACTTCCGGCAGGTAGGTGTGAGAACCGGGATCGGTAATGGTTACCGGCTCCAGGCTGCCGTAGACCACATCGCTGACCGTCAGCAGGAATTCCTTGAAGACGAACGGGATGTTAATGAACAACTGTTCTTCAACTTCCACCAGTTGGTCTTCGTCAGGCAGTTCCAGAGGAACCGGTACAGGTTCGTTCGCTTCACGCAATTGTTCGATGACTTCTTCCACGGCCGGGATCCTCTTGCTAGATGGCGCGGTTTATAGGAGCGTTTTATACAGTAGCTCGCTATAAGTGCAACCGTGAAATAGAAAACCCCGGACAAGTCCGGGGTTTTTGTTACTGCGTGCTGAAGCCTTGAAGGATCAGGCGTTCTGGCGGATACCGGCGACCAGCCAAGGCTGGTTTTCACCTTGCGGACGCTCCATGTTCCAGCTTTCGCTGAACACTTCGCCCTGGTCGAAGCGCGAGGTCTTCGACACGCCACTGAAGGTCAGCGTAGCGATGGTCTTGTCGGCACGGTCGTCCACGCCTTCCAGCTGTACCTGCAGGTCGTCGATGTAGGTCGACTGGAACGCGTCGCCCAGGTCGGCACGTTCGCGCTTGAGGAACTCCAGCAGTTGTGGGGTCACGAACTCGGCGATCTTGTCCATTTCGTTGGCGTCCCAGTGTTGCTGCAGGGACTGGAAGTGGTTGCGGGCCGCTTCAACGAAACGCTCTTCGTTGAACCAGGCGGGCGCATTGATTACCGGACGTGCGGCAGTCGGGGCTGCCGAACCGCCAAAGATCGAGCCCATGGCAGGCTTTTGCTCGAACACTTCACGCTGCATCGGCGCGCCGGCTGGAGCCAGGTGCTCCTGTTGCTTGCGACGACGGGCGGCGATGAAACGGAAGATCACGAAAGCGATCAGCGCCATGATCAGGATGTCGAAAATCTGCATGCCCTGGAAGCCGTCACCCATGAACATGGAGGCGAGCAGGCCACCGGCAGCGATACCGGCCAGAGGGCCCAGCCAGCGCGAAGCACCGCCGGCTTTGGCAGCGGCACCCGCGGCACCGGCCGTGGCAGCTGCACCGCCGGCACCGGCAGCTGGCGCCATTTTGCTGGTTTGGTGGCTCGGCGCGGAGCCGAAGCTTTTGCCGCCGCCGAAGCGCTTGGCGTTGGCGTCGAGGCTCATCGTCAGGCCAATGCACAACGCCATGGCGATGCTAAGAAAACGTTTCATAAAGGGAATTCCCATTTGTGGATTGCACGCGCGCCATGTTGCACAGGTGTGATCGCAGTGGCTAGCGGCATAATGTTTCGGGCTTTTGCGTAAGACTGGATCCGAATGATCCGTAGGACTTATTACAGATATTGGCCCGCTACGGGTAAAAACAAGTGTAGGCCCATAAACCTTTCATTTTAGGAGCGAGGGGGCGCCTAGCCCTTACTCGCGAAAAACCTGAGGGCGCCCTCAGGTTTCCCGTGTCATCGTTAACGCACTTCGCGAGCAGCTCGCGCCCACCGGGCCCCAAGGCCGCAAGGTCTCATATCGCTTCCAGCTTGGCGTAGCCCATCATCAGCCACTTGCTGCCTTCGGCGAAGTTCACCTGCACCCTTGCCTGGGCGCCGGAACCTTCGAAGTTGAGGATCACGCCCTCCCCAAAGATTGCATGTTTGACCTGCTGACCCAGGCTGAAGGGCGTCTCGGGAATTTCCGAGCCGGCGAACAGGCTACTGTTGCTTTTCTGTTGGCTGCCGCCGAACGGACGGCTGACGCTGTTGGACAGCCGCACTTCCTGAATCAGTCCCTTCGGCACTTCCCGTACGAAGCGTGACACCTTGTTGTAGGTCTCGCTGCCGTACAGGCGACGGGTTTCAGCGTACGTCATCACCAGATTCTGCATGGCGCGGGTGATGCCGACGTAGGCCAGACGACGCTCTTCCTCCAGGCGGCCCGGTTCTTCCAGGCTCATTTTGTGCGGGAACAGGCCTTCTTCCATGCCGACCAGGAATACATAAGGGAATTCCAGGCCTTTGGCGCTGTGCAGTGTCATCAGTTGCACGCTGTCTTCGTGCTCGTCGGCCTGGGTATCGCCGGCTTCCAGGGACGCATGGCCGAGGAAAGCCGCCAGCGGTGACAGGTCGGCGTCTTCTTCGCTGTTTTCGAAAGCGCGGGCGGCGCTGACCAGTTCCTCGAGGTTTTCTACCCGGGCCTGGCCCTTCTCGCCTTTTTCCGCCTCGTGATAAGCGATCAGCCCGGATTGTTCGATCACGGTCTGGGTCATCAGGTGCAGGGGCATTTCCAGGCACTTGGCGGCGAGGTTGTCGATCAGCTCGACAAATACGCCCAAGGCGCCGGCGGCGCGGCCCGTCAGGCCTTTATTGGCGATCAGCAGACGCATCGCTTCCCACATCGATACATCGCTGTGGCGCGCATGTTCACGAATCGCCTCGACGGTTTTCTCGCCGATGCCACGCGCCGGTACGTTGATCACCCGCTCCAGCGCTGCATCGTTGCCGCGACCTTCCAGCAAGCGCAGGTACGCCATGGCGTTCTTGATCTCGGCGCGCTCGAAGAAGCGTTGGCCGCCATAGATGCGATACGGGATGCGCTCGCGCAGCAACGCCTCCTCCAGCACCCGCGATTGGGCGTTGGAACGGTACAGAATGGCGATGTCGCTGCGGGCCAGGCCGGTTTTCAGGGCGCTTTCGATGGTTTCTACCACGTAGCGCGCTTCATCGTGCTCGTTGAAGGCGGCGTAGAGGTTGATCGCCTCACCTTCACCGCCGTCGGTCCACAGCTCCTTGCCCAGGCGCCCGGTGTTGTTGGCGATCAAGGCATTGGCGGCCTTCAGGATGCCCGCGGTGGAGCGGTAGTTCTGCTCCAGGCGAATGGTCTCGGCGTCCGGGAAGTCTTCGGAGTACTGGTAGATATTCTCGATTTTCGCGCCGCGCCAGCCATAGATCGACTGGTCGTCGTCGCCCACCACCATCAAGCTGTCACCGCCCTTGGCCAGCAGACGCAGCCAGGCGTACTGCACGGCGTTGGTGTCCTGGAATTCGTCCACCAGGATATGCCGGAAGCGTTTCTGGTAGTGCGCCAGCAATCCCGGGTTGTCACGCCACAGGTCGAGGGCGCGCAACAGCAGTTCCGAGAAGTCGATGACGCCGGCGCGCTGGCAGGCGATTTCGTAGGCTTCATAAATGCTGCGCATGGTCGCCAGGAACAGATCACCACTGGCTTGAATATGCTGTGGGCGCAGGCCTTCATCTTTCTGGCCGTTGATAAACCACTGGGCCTGACGGACCGGCCAGCGCTGCTCATCCAGGCCCAGCTCACGAATCACCCGCTTGACCAGGCGTTGCTGGTCATCGCTGTCGAGAATCTGGAAGGTCTGGCTCAGGCCCGCTTCCTGCCAGTGGGCCCGCAACAAGCGGTGCGCCAGGCCGTGGAAGGTGCCAACCCACATGCCGGCCGGGCTGATGCCCATCAACTGCTCGATGCGGTGGCGCATCTCGGCAGCGGCCTTGTTGGTGAACGTCACCGACAGGATGGAGTGGGGGGAGGCGTTTTCAACCTGGATCAGCCAGGCGATACGGTGCACCAGCACTCGGGTTTTACCGGAGCCAGCACCGGCCAGGACCAACTGACGGCCAACGGGGGCTGCTACGGCCTGGCGTTGGGCATCGTTGAGAGAGTTCAGCAAAAGAGAGAGATCATCGCGCATCGGCGCATTCTAGGGTGCCGGGTGAAGGGGGGCAAATCCCAATGCCGGGTGGTCGCTGGAAAAACACCCGCGCAGGATCCGACAAAGCACTAATCATCGCTCGGTGATGACTGGTTAGTCATCGCGTGCAGGCCGCAGCCTGTCTTGTTCAGGCGCTCTGGCACCGACGTTTCGCTTGTTTGTTCAGGTATTTTTATGCGCCCCGGCAGTTTGGTCTGTCGGTTTGCTTGTGTATGCTCCGTCGACGTTTCGGGCTCACCATTATAAGAACACTGCCTATGACCCTTAGCACTGACCCGTCTGGCTCTTCGGTAGCGCCAGCGCAGGTTATTCGCAAACACTACGCCATGGAGATGGCGGTCGAGCGCACGCGCCTGCTGTACCAAGGCTCATTGCTGCCCACTTTATTGATGTTGATTAACGGTTTGGTCTGCGCCTGGTTACTCTGGAGCCCGCAGCGCGCTGTCGTGGTCGGCATTGGGATGGTGTGGCTGCTGGCGCTGGTGGCTCTGCGGGTGATTCAAGTCGCGGCGTTCGACTCCGCCATGCCCAGCCGCCAGGCGCAGCCGATCTGGCGCCGGATGTTCATGTTGGGGTCGGGCGCCAGTGGCTTGACCTTGGCCAGTGCAGCGATTGCCCTGGTGCCGGTGGACAGTTTCGTACAGCAGGCCTGGGTTTTTGGGCTAATCGGGATGGCCACGCTTTCGGCCAGCGTGGCTTATGCCGTGAGCCTGCCGGCATTTCTGTCGTTCGTCTTGCCATGCCTGGTTCCGGCCATTGTTTATCTCTTCTGGAGAGGTGACCCGCAACAGCAGGGTTGGGGCGTGCTCGGCCTGATTCTGCTGGCGTCCTTGAGCCTTGTCGCGTGGCAGGTCAATCGTCTGATCCAGCGCGGGTTGCTGCGACGCTTCCAGAATCAGGCGTTGATCGAACATTTGCAGCACGCCCGGCAGCGTAGCGACCAGTTGAATCTGGAGCTGAGCCGTGAGGTCGAGCAGCGGCGCCAGGTTGAACACGAGTTGCGCGAAGCCCAGGTCGGCCTGCAAAGCCGCGTTGAACAGCGGGGCCAGGAGTTGGACGCCGCCAGCCTGGCCTTGAGCAAAAGCGAGGCGCGGCTGGTGATGGCGTTGCAAGCCAGTGAACTCGGCTTGTGGGACTGGAACCTGCAGACCGACGAGGTGCATCACACGCAGCTCAAGGAGCTGTTCGGTCTGGAGCCGGACGGCGTCAAGGCGATGCTCAGCCACCTCAAGCCGCGGCTGCACCCGGACGATTTGCCATTGCTCAAGCGAGCGCTGGTCGAGCACTTGAAAGGCCGCAGCGAGGACTATCGGGTGGAATACCGGGTGCGGCATCACGCCGGACATTGGGTATGGATCCAGGACCGCGGGCGGGCGGTGGAGCGTACCGCCAACGGGCGCGTCATCCGGATGCTCGGCACGCGGCGCGATATCAGTGCCGGCAAGGCCCTGGAAGAGCAACAGCGGCTGGCGTCGACAGTGTTCGAGGCCGCCAGTGAAGGCATCGTGATTCTCGACCCGGACTATGTCCTGATCGCGATCAATCAGGCCTTCAGCCGTGTCACCGGTTTTGATATCGGCGACATGCTGGGACGCAATGTGGTCGAACTGCCGTGCAGCCGCGATGCTCGGCGCCACTTCCCGGCGATTCGCCAGGCCTTGCTCAGTCACGGTACCTGGCAGGGTGAACTGGTGGAGGCGCGCAAGAATGGCGAACTTTATCCGCAATGGCTGCAATTGAACGTGGTGCGCGATATCAGGGGAAAAATCAGCCATATCGTGGGTTTTTTTGCCGATCTGTCCGCCCGTCGTGAATCCGAGGAGCGCATGCGCTATCTCACCCACTACGACGAGCTGACCGGCCTGGCCAACCGTTCGCTGTTTCGCGAGCGTCTGCACGAAGCTCATCAGCGCGTGCGCCAAGGCGGCCGCAGTCTGGCGTTGCTGCACATCAACCTGGACCGCTTCAAACTGCTTAATGACAGCCTTGGTCACGAAGTTGCCGACCAGTTATTGCAGAAAATGGCCCGGCGCTTGATTAACGCGTTGCCGGAGGCCGACACCATTGCACGGCTGTCCGGTGATGAATTCGCGGTGTTGTTCGATGCCTACGGCAACCTGTCGAGCCTGGCGCGGGTCGCCACCCGCTTGCTCGCCAAACTGCGGGTGCCGGTGACGGTGGAAGAGCATGAACTGGTGGTCAGCGCCTCAATGGGGATCAGCCTGTTGCCAGACAATGCGCGGGAAATTTCCGCGTTGGTGAGTCAGTCGAACATGGCCATGCAGCACGCGAAACACTTGGGCGGTAACAACTTTCAGTTTTATACCGACAGCCTGCAAGCCAGCACCCTGGAGCGTCTACAGTTGGAAAACCAGCTGCGCAAGGCGATTGATGAGCGGCAATTGAGCGTGTACTACCAGCCCAAGTTATGCCTGGCCACGGACAAGATGAATGCCGCCGAGGCGTTGGTGCGCTGGGACCACCCGCAATGGGGCAGCATACCGCCGGGCGACTTCATCGGTCTGGCCGAAGAAACCGGGTTGATTGTGCCGTTGGGGGAGTTCGTTCTGCGTCAGGCCTGTTGGCAGGCATGCGAATGGCAGCGCCAGGGCCTGGCGCCGATTCGGGTCTCGGTCAATCTTTCGGTGCATCAGTTACGCCAAGGCAAGCTGGTGAGCCTGGTGCGTCAGGTGTTGGAGGAAACCGGACTGGCGCCGCAGTACCTGGAGCTGGAGCTGACCGAAAGCCAACTGCTCGACAGTGTCGAACACATCATCGCCACCTTCCAGCAATTGCGGGACCTGGGAGTGAAGCTGGCCATCGACGATTTTGGCACCGGCTATTCTTCTCTCAGCTACCTCAAGCGCATCCCGGTGGACTACGTGAAAATCGACCAGACGTTTATCCGTGGCCTGGGGCAGGGCGGCGAGGACTCGGCGATTACCCGCGCGATCATCGCCATGGCGCATGGGCTGGCGCTCAAAGTCGTGGCCGAAGGTGTGGAGGACCAGCAGCAACTGGACTTTCTCCGGGCTGAAGGGTGCGATGAAGTGCAAGGCTATTTGATCAGTCGGCCGATCGAGGCTGACGGCTTGGCGGATTTGTTACGAAAAAATGCAATTTTTCCGTAGCGCCGCCTGGACTGCGCCAGCGGCTACAAAGCATTTATCCGCTGAATCCCCACTGAATCAGCGCCCAGCAGGGCGATTTAGTGACGCATCGAGCGGGCAAAACAACAATTCTTGTAGTATAACTACAAGCTTGCTACATCCCTGGCGCCTGCCAATAACAAGAGTCCTGCCCTTTGAACCTGTTGCAACATATCGCCCAGTCGCGCCACCTGTTACGCAAATCGGAACTCAAGGTTGCCGATCACGTGCTGCTTGATCCTGCGGCCGTGATGCACAGTTCCATGGCTGACCTGGCCCACAGCGTGGGTATCAGCGAGCCGACCATCGTGCGTTTCTGTCGCGCCATCGGTTGCTCGGGGTTTCAGGATCTGAAGCTGAAACTGGCCCAGAGCCTGGCGGCCGGCGCGAGCTTCGGGCAGTTTGCGATTCACGAAGACGATTCCGTCGCCGATTACAGCCTGAAAATTTTCGACACCACCCTGCACACCCTGATGGAAGTGCGGGAAAAGCTCGACCCGGTGGAATTGCAAAAAGCCGTGACCGCCATGTCCCAGGCCCAGCGCGTGGAGTTTTATGGCTTCGGTGCGTCCGGCGCGGTCGCGGCCGACGCCCAGCACAAGTTCTTCCGCCTGCTGCTGACGGCGGCGGCCTACAGTGACCCGCACATGCAGGCGATGTCGGCGGTGACGTTGAAGCCGACTGACGTGGCGATCTGCATTTCTCAGTCCGGTCGCTCCAAGGATTTGCTGATCACCGCCAACCTGGTGCGTGAAAGTGGCGCCTCGCTGATTACCCTGTGCCCAAGCCAGACGCCGTTGGCGGAGCTGTCGACCGTCAACCTGGCGATCGATGTCCACGAAGACACCGAAATCTACACCCCGCTGACCTCGCGTATCGCCCATCTGGTGGTGATTGACGTGCTGGCGATGGGCGTGGCAATGGCGCGCGGCCCCAGCCTGGTCAACCACCTCAAGAGCGTCAAGCGCAGCCTGCGCAGCCTCCGTCTGTCACCCAAGTCCGTCAAGGCCCTCGACGACTAATATGTGGGGGCGGGTTTGTGTGGGAGCGAGCCCGCTCCCACATGTTGAATGGCGGCATGTCCAGAAGATTCATCAGCTTGTCATCCTCGCGCCGCCAAACCGTCATCCTGCGCGCCCATCCTGAACTCCCCGTAATCGCATTGGGAGACTCGAAATGGCCCGGCACTACGAAGACAGCACCAGCACCGTCAAGACCCGTCGTCAGCAGGAAGACCAGCGCCGCATGGCGTTCCGTCGTGCAATTGAAGACCGTTGCGAACAACGCCAACTGCTCCAAAGCATCAGTGACTATCCGGAACTGCACTGGCAGGCGCCCGTGGCTGCCCAGCGAAACGCTCAGCCAACGCGCTGATCTGCACCCGCTCGCTGCGGATAAAGCCCAGGAATGCATGGGCCACCGGTGACAGGCGCTTGGCCTTGGCCTGCACCAGGCACCAACTGCGGTACAGCGGCAACTCTTCCACCGGCAGCTCCTTGAGCCCGCCGGTGGCCAGTTCCAGTTTCAAGGCGTGGCGCGTCAGCAGCGCGACACCCAGCCCCGCGACCACACACTCACGCTGCGCCTCGGCCGAGGCCACTTCCACCGTCTGGTTGAAGTGCACGCGTTTCTCCTTGAAGTACTCCTCACACGCCAGCCGCGTTCCGGAACCCGGCTCGCGCAGCAACAGCGTGTACGGTTCCAGGTCCTGCAGGCGCAGCGGCCCTTGCAGACTCAAGGGATGGTCGGGCGGTGCCACGGCGACAATCGGATTGTTGAGGAACGGCAGGAATTCCAGGCCCATGTCCTGCGGCACCATGGACATGATCACCAGGTCGTCACGGTTGTCGGACATTCGGCGTATCACCTGGGCCCGGTTCACCACTGTCAGGTGCAACTGCACCTCCGGGTGCTGGCGTTTGAAGGCGGCAAACAAGTGCGGCACGAAATACTTGGCGCTGGATTCCACCGCCAGTTTCAATTGTCCCTGCAGCGAGCCCTGCATGTCCGAGAGCTGCATGTCGAGGTTTTCCAGGCGGCCAAAAATATCCCGGCTGGCCTTTTGCAAGGCCTCGGCCGCTTCGGTCATGTAGAGTTTTTTGCCGACGTAATCGAACAGCGGCTGGCCGATCAGCTCCTCCAGCTGCCGAATTTGTAGGCTGACGGCCGGCTGTGTGAGAGACATTTCCTCGGCTGCGCGGCTGTAGGACCGCAAATCACAGACTTCATTGAAAACCTGCAATTGACGTAATGTCATTCGCATCAATGACTTACGCATTATCCAGGTACTCCCGCCGGCGCTCGAAGCCACAACTATAAGTCTTTACTTATACACAACCCAATAATTATTGATTTTTGTTAATTCCTCCTGAGGCATAGTGTGTGTCACGCGACTGGCATGAAACATTTAGTCACGCGCCGACCCGCTCCAAAGGGTCGAAGAACGCAGCAATCGGCTCAAGGGAATTTCCAAGTGATAAAAAAGATCCTGATCGCCAACCGTGGTGAGATTGCCGTACGAATCGTGCGTGCCTGCGCCGAGATGGGCATTCGCTCGGTCGCGGTCTATTCCGACGCCGACCGTCACGCGTTGCACGTCAAACGAGCCGACGAGGCCTACAGCATTGGGGCCGAGCCGCTGGCCGGCTACCTGAACCCGCGCAAGCTGGTGAACCTCGCGGTGGAAACCGGTTGTGACGCGCTGCACCCCGGCTACGGCTTCCTGTCGGAAAACGCCGAGCTGGCGGACATTTGCGCCGAACGCGGAATTAAATTCATCGGTCCGGCCGCCGAAGTCATTCGCCGCATGGGCGACAAGACCGAAGCCCGCCGCAGCATGATCAAGGCGGGCGTACCGGTGACACCTGGCACCGAAGGCAACGTTGCGGATATTGCCGAAGCGCTGACCGAAGGCGACCGCATCGGGTATCCGGTGATGCTCAAGGCCACCTCCGGCGGCGGCGGTCGGGGTATCCGTCGTTGCAACAGCCGCGAAGAACTCGAACAAGCCTTCCCCCGGGTTATTTCCGAAGCCACCAAGGCGTTCGGCTCGGCGGAAGTGTTCCTGGAAAAATGCATCGTCAATCCCAAGCACATCGAGGCGCAGATCCTCGGTGACAGCTTTGGCAACGTAGTGCACCTGTTCGAGCGCGATTGCTCGATCCAGCGTCGCAACCAGAAACTCATCGAAATCGCCCCAAGCCCCCAACTGACCCCGGAACAGCGCGCCTACATCGGCGATCTGTCGGTGCGCGCGGCCAAGGCCGTGGGCTACGAAAACGCCGGTACCGTGGAGTTCCTGCTCGCCGAGGGCGAGGTGTACTTCATGGAAATGAACACGCGGGTGCAGGTGGAACACACCATTACCGAAGAAATCACCGGCATCGACATTGTCCGTGAACAGATTCGTATTGCTTCGGGCCTGCCGTTGTCGGTCAAGCAAGAAGACATCCAGCACCGTGGGTTCGCGTTGCAGTTCCGGATCAACGCCGAAGACCCGAAGAACAACTTCCTGCCGAGCTTCGGCAAGATCACCCGTTACTACGCTCCCGGCGGCCCAGGTGTGCGCACCGACACGGCGATCTACACCGGTTACACCATTCCGCCGTTCTACGATTCCATGTGTCTGAAGCTGGTGGTGTGGGCGTTGACCTGGGAAGAGGCGATGGACCGTGGCCTGCGCGCCCTGGACGATATGCGTCTGCAAGGCGTGAAGACCACCGCCGCCTATTACCAGGAAATCCTGCGTAACCCGGAATTTCGCAGTGGCCAATTCAATACAAGCTTTGTGGAAAGCCACCCTGAGCTGACTAACTATTCGATCAAGCGCAAACCCGAAGAGCTGGCCCTGGCCATCGCCGCCGCCATCGCCGCCCACGCAGGCCTGTGAGGAATTAGCACAATGTCCAAGAAAATCTACGTTACAGACACCATCCTGCGTGACGCTCACCAATCGTTGCTGGCGACCCGCATGCGCACCGACGACATGCTGCCGATCTGCGACAAGCTCAACAAAGTCGGCTACTGGTCCCTGGAAGTCTGGGGCGGCGCGACCTTTGATGCCTGCGTGCGCTTCCTGAAAGAAGATCCGTGGGAGCGCTTGCGCCAACTGCGCGCTGCGCTGCCTGACACCCGCCTGCAAATGCTGCTGCGCGGCCAGAACCTGCTGGGCTATCGCCACTACAGCGATGATGTGGTCAAGGCCTTTGTCGCCAAGGCCGCCGTCAACGGTATCGACGTGTTCCGCATCTTTGACGCGATGAATGATGTGCGTAACCTGCGAGTGGCCATCGAGGCAGTAAAAGCCGCCGGCAAACATGCCCAGGGCACCATCGCCTACACCACCAGCCCGGTGCACACCATCGAGGCTTTCGTGGCCCAGGCCAAGCAGATGGAGTCGATGGGGTGTGACTCGGTGGCGATCAAGGACATGGCCGGGCTGTTGACGCCTTACGCCACGGGCGAATTGGTCAAGGCACTGAAAGCCGAGCAAGGCCTGCCGGTCTTCATCCACTCCCACGACACCGCCGGTCTGGCCGCGATGTGCCAACTCAAGGCGATCGAGAACGGTGCCGATCATATCGACACCGCCATCTCCAGCTTCGCTTGGGGGACCAGCCACCCAGGCACCGAATCGATGGTCGCGGCCCTTAAAGGCAGCGAATTCGACACCGGCCTGGACCTGGAACTGCTGCAGGAAATCGGCTTGTACTTCTACGCCGTGCGCAAGAAATACCACCAGTTCGAAAGCGAATTCACCGCCGTCGACACCCGTGTGCAGGTTAACCAGGTACCGGGCGGGATGATTTCCAACCTGGCCAACCAGCTCAAGGAACAGGGCGCGTTGAATCGCATGGGCGAAGTATTGGCCGAAATTCCGCGGGTGCGTGAAGACCTCGGTTTCCCTCCGCTGGTGACGCCGACTTCGCAGATTGTCGGTACCCAGGCGTTCTTCAACGTGTTGGCCGGCGAGCGTTACAAGACCATCACCAACGAAGTGAAACTGTACCTGCAAGGCGGCTACGGCAAAGCGCCGGGTACCGTTAACGAAAAATTGCGTCGTCAGGCGATTGGCAGCGAAGAGGTCATCGATGTGCGTCCGGCCGATCTGCTCAAGCCGGAAATGACCAAGCTGCGCGGCGAAATCGGAGGGTTGGCCAAGTCCGAAGAAGACGTGCTGACCTATGCGATGTTCCCGGATATCGGGCGTAAATTCCTCGAGGAACGTGAAGCCGGCACCCTCAGTCCTGAAGTGCTGTTGCCGATCCCGGAGGCGGGCAGTGTCGCCAAGGCGGGCGGTGAAGGCGTGCCGACCGAGTTCGTCATCGATGTGCACGGCGAAAGCTACCGCGTCGACATCACCGGTGTCGGCGTCAAGGCCGAAGGCAAGCGTCACTTCTACCTGTCCATCGACGGCATGCCCGAAGAAGTGGTGTTTGAACCGCTCAACGAATTCGTCGGCGGCGGCAGCAGCAAGCGCAAGCAGGCCAGCGAGCCAGGACACGTCAGCACGTCGATGCCGGGCAATATTGTCGATGTACTGGTCAAGGAAGGCGACGTGGTCAAGGCCGGCCAGGCCGTGCTGATCACCGAAGCGATGAAAATGGAAACCGAAGTCCAGGCCGCCATCGCCGGCAAGGTCAGCGCCGTTCACGTAGCCAAGGGCGACCGGGTCAACCCTGGCGAAATCCTGATCGAAATCGAAGGCTGAGACACAGCCTTCGAGACTACCGCTTAATCCTCGGGGGGGGGCATGTGCCCCCTTTTTTTTGCCTGGGCGAAAGCTCGTCAGCGCCTCAGAACGTCATCGTCCATTGCCCGGTCAGGCCCTGGCTGCGACTGTTGCTGCCGAACTCGCCGGTGTAGGCCAGGCCCACGCTGTGTTGGGCTGACAACGCGAGGTCGAGGCCGGTGTGTAGCGACAGGCTGTCGCGGTCCAGCGAGGTGCCACCCACCGTGAATTCGCGGCGCGAGGCGTCCCGTTGATCCCAGGCGAACGACTGGCGCACGCTGCTGCCGACATCGCCATACAGGTGTTTCCAGCGGGTGCTCAGGTGGGGTGTGAGGACCATCTGGTTGTCCAGCGTGAAGTCGTGGGTCACGCGCAGGCCGAGGCTGCTGCTGAGGTTCTGCTGGGTCTGCGCGCCGACGTTGAGAGCGCTGTCGCCACCTTTTTCCTGGAAGCGATCACGCTGGTAGCGTTGGTAGCCGAGGCTGGCAAAGGGTTCGGCGCGCAGGCCACCGCTGTCCCACTGATAGCCCAGCTCGGCGAAGGCGTTTTGGCTCTGGGCCTTGTAGGTGCCCTGGAGGTGTTCGCGGTAATCGACGAAGGCGAAATCGACATCGCGCTGGTTCTGCCCGGCATGACTGCTGTAGATCGCCCCCAGGCGCAGCGCCAAAGGGCCGTCCTGGCGGACGGCGTAGCCGCCCAGGTGCCAGCTGTCCAAATCCCCTTTGAAGCGTTTGGCGTTCAAGTCGCTGGTGGATTTGCCGCCCATCACGCCGATTCGCCAGGCGTGGTCCAGCGACCAGTCGGCGCCCATCAACAGGCCTTGGCTGCGCTGTTGCACACCGGCGCTGCCGTGTTGAGCGTCGAGGGTGCCGGTATTACCCAGGCCCTTGAACCACACCCGGCTATTTTCCGACGTGGTGTTATCCACTTGGCGCAGCGCCGACAGGAGGCCGTTGTTCACCTGTTGCAGAGTGTTTTGCGTGGCGCTGCCGAGGTTGGCGTTCTGGCTGCCGGCCAATTGTTCCAGCAGGGCGCCCAGGCGGCCTGGCGCGAGGCCGTACGGATAGCGCTCGGCATAGGCGGGGTTGGACGCCCACTGATTCAGGCGGCGTGGTGTCGACGGGGCACTTCCCACCGAATCCAGTACACGCGCCACGCTCAAGCCATTGCGGCTGGTGGCGTGGGCGGCGAAGGACGAACCTCTGGGCTTTGGCAGGTCGGGTGTCACAATCCCCGCGTCGATGGGCGGCCGTTGCTGTTCCACCAGGGATTGTTTGAGCCAGCCTGGCGCGCTGTCGAGATTGCTGTGGGCGTGGGCGCATTGAGCGCCGATGGTTCCCATCGCCAGGGTGATGGCGAGTGCGAGTCGTTTGTGTGCGAGCGGCATGTAAACCCAACCTCTATCTGTATGAGGTCGGGAATTTAGCGGGACGCCGGGGGGATAACTGTCAGGCCAGGCACTCCTCGTTTGCGGGAGAAGTCTCTAGTCTGCTGCGATTAAAAACTCATCTGCCATTGCCCGATCAGGCCATGATTGCGGCTGTTACTACCTATTTCGCCGCTGTAGCCCACACCCAGGGACTGGCGTGCCGACAGACCGACATCCAGGCCCGCTTCCAGCAACAGACTGTCGCGATCCAAGGCGCTGCCTTCGACGTTGAACGCTGTTCCGCCCATCAGGAAGGCTTGGCGAGTGGTGCTGTCGACGTCGCCATAGGTGTGTTTCCAGCCGGCGCTGAGGCGAGGGGTGAGGCTGATGCCGTTGTCCAGTTGACTCAGGTGAGCCAGGCGCAAACCGAGGGTAGTGCTGACGTTGTCCTGGGTTTGCCCGTCGACATGCAGTGCGGCGGCGCCACCTTTCTCGTTGTAACTGTCGCGGTGATAGCGCTGGTATCCCAGATTGGCGAACGGTTCGGCGCTCAGGCGGCCGCTGCCCATGGCATAGCCGACCTCGGCAAAGGCTTGCTGACTGTTGGCGTCGTAGTCGCCCTTGGGGCGATCGGTGAAACCGTTGAACGCCACGCTGCGTTTGCTATCGCCCTGATGCCCGCTATACGCGGCTCCCAGACGCACGGCCAAGGGCCCGCTCTGGCGCATCGCATAGATACCAGCGTGCCAACTGTCGACGCCGCCGTCCACGCCGGTGGTGTCCAGATCGGTCTTCGAATAGCCGCCCAGGACACCCACGCGCCACTCGGAGGTAAGCGCCCAATCGCTACCGAGCACACCGCCCTTGGTGCGTTGCGTCATGCCGTTGCTGCCATGTTCGCCGTCCAGCTTGCCGTAGCTGCCAATGCCTTGCAGCCACAGGCGGCCCTGGGCGTTCGGGTCGTTGAGATTGCGTGCCGCGGCCGGTACGCCGGTGGCGGCGAGTAGCGGTGTAGCGCGTTGATCCAGCCCTGTCAGCAAGCCAGCCCCGGCGCCTGTTTGATGCATGGCCGCGAGCATGCTGGCACCGACCTGGGCGCTGGCGCCGAGGGTGGCGCTGGTCAGGTTGGCGGTACTGGCGCCGGCCAGTTGCTCGATGGCTGCGCCGGCACTTGCCTGAGTGGTGTTGAGCAAGGCGTTATACAGCGCGTTGTGCTTGCCCAGCGTAGCCAGGCTATTGGCGGCGTTGCTACCGTTGCCGGTGTTGGCGAACTGGTTGAAGGCGATGTCGTTGCGGGTGTACGTCAGGTCGACCTGGGTGGGGCGGTAACTCAGGGTTGGGGTCAAGAAGGCATAATCGCTGGTGACCTTGCCGAACGTGCCATTGACGCTCCCGGCCTGCAGTACGGTGTACTGGCTTTGCCACGGGTACGTGCCTGCGCCGGGATTGATCGCCAGGGTGGCACCATTCAGGTTGGCCGAGCCACCGACCTTGATCGGCGCGCTGCTGCCATCGGCGTTGACGCCATAGGCCAGGGTTGAACCGCCGCTCATGTGCAAGTCGCGGATGACGGTGGCGGTGCCCAGCACCGTATTGGTCTGCAAGGTACCCAGGACCTGCAGGCTGCCCACCGTGCCGCCGCCGGCGTAGACACCGCCTGCGTCGACCGTTACATCACCGGCGATCCCGCCTTGGTTGATCAGTGTGGCGCCGTTGGCGATTGCGCCACCGTCGCTGAAGTCGCCGCTGCCGGTGAGCGTCCAGGCGCCTTGTTTGACGTCCAGCCATTCGAGGTTGCGACTGTCGCTGAAGCTGCCGCCGGCCGTGTCGTTGAGGGTCAGGCGGTCGTAGCCGCCGCCGCCGTCCACCACGCCGATAAAGCGGCTGCCTGCAAGCAGCGTCAGGCGGTCATCCCCGCCACCCAGGTCCAGGGCCAGGCCGTTGCTGCCACTGATGGTGCCGCTATTGATCACGCGGTCGGCAAACTCGCCGACGAACTTTACGCCAAACCCGTCAAGGCCTTGGATGACGCCATGGTTTTCCAGGGTGGTGGCGGCCAGGCCTGACCCGTCGCTGCCGTCGTCCACCAGAATGGCGTTGCTGGCACCGCTGACCCGTGCGTCGGCGCCGTTGAATACATACCCGCCGCCGAGGGCGATGCCTTCACTGCCGTTGGCAAAGCCGTTCTTGTCGACACCGCCGGCGCCAGCGCCCTCGATGACCCCGTAGTTTTCGATATGGGCGATTTTGTCGATGTCTACGCCATCGCCGTCGCCATCGGGTTGCAGCCCGGAAAACGCGCCTGTGATCGTGCCGTGGTTGATCACTGTACCGTCGCCATCGGAGCCGAAGCCCGATCCATTGCGGCCGATCACGGTGCCGTAGTTGTTCAGCGTCGCGCCCAGGTCGGTGGTGATGCCGTGGCGGCCACCGGAAATGGTCCCGTGGTTGGTCACGGTCACACCGCTGGCGGAGTCGATATCGACGCCGTCGAACTTGTCGTCCCGGGAGAAGGTATCGCCTGTGGATATCTCGCCGTAATTGGTAATGGTGGCGTTGGCTCCGGTTTTCATGCCGTCGCTGGCTTCGCCGCGAATCAGTGCGCCTGCGCGGTTGATGATGGTGGTGGTGACGGTGTCGCTGCGGATCGCATCCAGGTCCAGCCCTTGGCCGGTGCTGGAGCGGATGTCGCCGCTGTTATCGATCAACAGGTTGCCGCTGGCGAAATCGCTGTCAATGCGCAATGCATCGTTGGCCCCCTGAATCACCCCACCGGCGCGGTTGTAAATGCTGTAGTTGCGTGTCCCTGCGAGGTCGCCCGAACTGTCGATGGCGCGCCCTTCGGTGGAGATGATCTGGCCGGCGTTCTCAATCACTACGCCCTGGCCGCTGGTAGCGTCCTTCAACTTGACGGCTACCTTGGCGGTACTGATGCTCCCCGAAGCCGAGACCCTCAAGGAATCATTGCCACTCAGGCTTTGCGCGGTGCTGGTGGGTGTGTCGATCTGAATCGCCTGGGGCGCCGCTGCAGCCCATCCGCTGCTGGTCAGCAGGGCGATGGCGAGCGCAAGACGGTGGGGGCACGAGGGCATGGCGGACGACCTTGTTATGGGAACGAGTCGACCTGTATAGCGAAGGGTGTTTACAGGAATGTGTCGGGGAGGTTACGAAAGGGTGTGGTTGCATTTTAATGCGTCTATAACCCAACCAAGTTGATATTTATGCACTATATTGCAAGTAAGAAGGCCTATTTTGACCCGTGGGTGCATTAAATTGCAGATTGATTCGTCTTTCAAATTGACAGTACAGGTATTTGAAGCGGGGCGATGGCAGGACGCCATGCTCCTGACGTTTGTCGACCTGCAGAACGGGTTTGCCGGCCCGTGCCGATTCGGCTACGAGTCGGCGTACTTGACTGAACATCTCGATCACATTGATACGCTGTTCGCGCCAGCGGTCAGCGTCAGGGTTCGGCCCATCTGGGGGCAAGAGGCGCATACACATGCGCCGGCCTTCCTGTACGACATTGCGCCAGCGGGGGCCGCCAAGCGCTTTCTTTTGGGGCTCATGGGGCAGGCAAAACCCGAGGGCATGAGCACCGACCTGTTCCTGTTGGCGCATAGCACCCCCGCGCCCATTGGCCATATGCGTATCAAAGAATCGGTTCGGGTTGAGGAGAACCGGCCCGCGATCGGATTTTCACGCAAAGACGTGGTTGACCGCGATAACCGATTCCTTGAATACGCTTATGAGCAAGGCGCCGCCATTGGCGGGGCGACGGGGGCAGGAGGCGAGGCCCCGAAGTTGTTGCTGACGCAAAGTCATGATGGGCTGTTGTACCCGGATGCGGTGGTGGATGATGCTCAGGTCAGCCAGCACTGGTTTATCAAGTTCGCCCGCCATCGGGCCTTGCAACGGGATCAGGACATCCTTAGAAGTGAATACCACTACTACAAGGCTTTACAGGCGCTCGGCATCGAGACGGTTGCCATTGACGGACTCGCGCTGGAGGAGGCCAGCCGACCCAGCTTGTGGATGCACCGTTTCGATCGCAAGGTAGGTGCTCAAGGGGTTGAGCGTTTACCGGTCGAGTCGCTTTATTCGGCGGCAGGCGTCATCGCGCCGGGCAGCAGCATGGATCACATGCGAGTGGTGCAGATGCTGGTGAATTTATGGCGGTCGGCGGGCCAAGAGGCGCAAGTGGCTGATCTGGTGGCGGACTATTTACGGCGCGACTTGCTGAACAAGATCCTTGGCAACTCCGACAACCATGGACGTAACACCTCAATCATCCGGGAGCATGACCGCCTGCGTCTGGCGCCGATTTACGATTTGGCGCCCATGGTGATGGACGATGAAGGCATCACCCGCACAACTAAATGGCCCAGTCCACTGGAGGTGGCGGGTGATATCGATTGGCGTGGCGTCTGCGACGCGCTCTCCCCGCTGGTTGATCCTGAGAAGACGTTTGAGGGGCTGCGTCAGGACGCTGAGCGACTGCGGGCTCTGCCGGACATTTTGCTGACGGGCGGTCTACCGGAGGTGACGTGGCGTCATCCGCGGATCGCCCTGCGACATCTGGATCAACGCTTGACCGATTGGGGGCTCAGATGAGTATTTCGATAGAGCAGCGTGCACAGTTGATCGAGCACATCGAACAACGGTTGGCTGACGGCTCGCTTGAGTTGGGCGATGCCGTGCGGCGCTTGCGCGTTGAGGTCACGGGATTGCACCAGAGCCAGTTCGCCCGAATGTGTAAAATCTCTGTGCGCACCCTCGTGCATATCGAGCACGGTGAGGGTAACCAAACGCTGAAATCGATGAACGCGGTGCTTCGGCCTTTCGGTTTGCAGATGGGTGTGGTCAAGGCTCGACGCCCCATGTATTGAGCTTCACCCTCGCCGCACATACCCCTTGCCGTAATGCCGTTCCATGCGCGCCTGGATCAGTTCCAGGCCGAGGGACATGATCCAGTAAATGATCGCGGCCGTTGTGAGCATTTCGATGTAGCGGTAGCTCGAGCGGCCGTAGGATTGCGCCAGGAACATCACCTCCCAGACACCCATCACCGAGATCAGGGACGAGTCCTTGAGCATTGAGATGAATTGGTTGGTCGCCGGCGGAATGATGGTGCGCATGGCCTGGGGCAGGGTGACGTGCCAGAAGATCGCACGGTCACGCATGCCCAGGGCCAACGCAGCTTCCCGTTGGCCGTGAGGGACGCCGAGGATGCCGGCGCGGAAGATTTCGCTCAGGTAAGCCCCGTAGTTCAACGACAGGGCGATCACCCCGGCGGTGATGGCGCCGGGTACCAGGCCCAATTGCGGCAGGCCGAGGTAGATCAGCAGGATCTGGATCAGCAACGGCGTGCCGCGAAAGAACGAGGCGTAGAAACTGGTGATGCCGAACGCCACGGCACTCTTCGACAAGCGGCCCAGCGCGGTGATAAAGCCCAGTACCGACGACGTCGCAATCGAACACAGACACAGGAACAGCGTCAGCGCCGCGCCTTGCAGGAAACCGTTGGGCGCCAGGTGCAGGCCCACCAGGTTGGGCAACTTGTCGAGAATGATCGAGAACTTCAGGTCAAAGCTCAGGAAGAAACTGGCGAACAGGGCAAACAGCGCGGCCCAGGTCAGATACAGGCGCGTGCGAAAGCCCAACAGCCGCTGCAGCGCGGTCTTGATCACCGGCGGCCTGGAAGAAGGAGGCTGGAACGCAGTCATTGGCTGATATCGGCGCCGATCCATTTCTGCGACAGCTGACTCAAGGTGCCGTCCTGTTTGAGCTGCGCAAAGACGTCACGCACCTTGCTGTTCCACTCGGCGTCGCCTTTTTCGATGGCCACCGAATTGGGCTCCGAGTACAGCGGTTCGCCGACAAGCTTGAAGCGCTGGTCCTGGCTCAGGCGCGGCTGGGCGGTCACCAGATTGGTGAGGATCGCGTCCAAACGTACGCCGGCACCCAGGCCCAGGTCCTGGAAGGCCACGTTGTCGGTGTCGTACGGCGCGATCTGTACGTTTTCGAAGGGGTACTGAAGTCGGGTGTCTTCGGCGCCTTCAATCACCAGGTTTTTGTTCAGGTAGCTCTCATAGCTGGAGGCGCTGGTGAGGCCGACTTTCTTGTCGCTCAGGTCCTTTGCGCCGTGGATGCGATCGTCCTTGGCATTGACCACGATCACCGCCGGCGAGGCGTAGTACTCCACCGGGAAATCAAAGACTTGCGCGCGGGCCTTGCTCGGGGTCATGGAGCAGATGCAAATATCGTAGCGACCGCTCCAGCGGCCCGCCGCGATCACGTCCCAGGATGGGGTTTCCAGACGCAGTTTCACGCCGAGCTTTTGCGCCACCGCCTTGGCCACGTCGACGTCGAAGCCGTCGAGCTGGTTCTGCTCGTTGAGAAACGAGAACGGTGGGTAGCTTTCCATCAACACGCCGACCAGTTCTTTGTTTTGCTCGATGCGCTCCAGGGTGGCACCGCCAAAGGCTTGGGTAGAGGAGGCCAGAATCGTCAGGCCCAGGGCCAGCAGCGGTTTAAGTTTCACAATTGACACCTGAAAAAAAGAAGTTGTTATTCACCGAGTGGTACGCATTAAATAGTTATAAGAACGACTCTCATAGTGAGTTATTTTCATAAGCTTATGAGTAAAAAGCATATGGGCTCAGCAAACACAGTAATTCTCGATGGCGGCATGGGCCGTGAACTGCAACGTCGCGGTGCGCCATTCCGGCAGCCGGAATGGTCGGCTCTGGCCTTGAGCGAAGCCCCGCAGGCGGTGGAAGCGGTGCATGCGGCTTATATCCAGAGTGGCGCCAACGTGATTACCAGCAACAGTTACGCGGTGGTGCCGTTTCATATCGGTGAAGCGCGGTTTGCGGCCGAAGGCCAAGCCCTGGCGGCGTTGGCGGGTGAGTTGGCGCGACGCGCGGTGGAGGCTTCAGGCAAGGCTGTGCGCGTGGCCGGTTCGCTACCGCCGCTGTTTGGCTCTTACCGTCCCGACCTGTTTGAAGCGCAGCGCGTTTCGCAATTGCTGACGCCGCTGGTGCGGGGGCTGGCGCCACATGTCGATGTGTGGCTGGCGGAAACCCAGAGTTCGATCGTCGAAGCGCGGGCGATTCATGCCGGTTTGCCCCAGGACGGCAAGCCGTTCTGGCTGTCGTTCACCTTGAAAGATGAAGACACCGACGAAGTGCCGCGCTTGCGTTCCGGTGAGCCTGTGGCGGACGCAGCGGAGGCGGCGGCGCAGTTGGGTGTGCAGGTGCTGCTGTTCAATTGCAGCCAGCCGGAAGTGATCGGCGCGGCGATCGACGCTGCGCGCCAAACCTTCGAGCGGCTGGGCGTGACGATTCACATCGGCGCCTACGCCAACGCCTTCCCGCCGCAGCCTAAGGAAGCCACGGCCAACGACGGCCTGGACCCGCTGCGCGAAGACCTTGACCCGCCGGGCTACCTGCACTGGGCGGCCGATTGGCAGGCGCGCGGTGCCAGCCATTTAGGTGGCTGCTGCGGGATCGGGCCGGAGCATATTGCGCTGTTGGCGCAGAGTCTTCGCGGCGCCTAGAAAAGCGGGCGCCTCTGCCTGTAGGAGCGAGCTTGCTCGCGAAGGTGGTGGACGATAACGCGGGCCCGCGGGTTAAACGCGGCGCTTTCGCGAGCACGCTCGCTCCTACAATGGATGGGGTGTCAGGCCCGGCATTGCGCCAGGCTTCTCACCTGTCGGTCGCCGTGCTGATTTTCCGCTGACAACCACGCCTCGAACCCTGCCTCGATCACCGGCCACTCCGAGTCGATAATCGAGTACCACGCGGTATCGCGGTTTTGGCCCTTGACCACCATGTGCTGGCGAAACACCCCTTCAACGCTGAACCCCAACCGCTCGGCGGCGTATCTGGAGCGGGCGTTGGCGTTGTTGCACTTCCATTCCAGGCGACGGTAGCCTTGTTCGAAAGCGTATTTGGCCAGCAGGTAAATGGCTTCTGTGCTTTTCGGTGAACGCTGCATCGGCGCACCGAAGGTGACGTGGCCGATCTCGATACGGCCCTGTGCCGGGACGATCGACATCAGGCTGAGAATGCCCTGCACCTCACCACTGGCGCGATCGATAACGCTGAAAAAATACGGGTCGCTGTGGGCCGCGTGATTGTTCAACCACGCGTCGAAAGCGGCGCGCTCGGAAAACGGGCCATAGGGCAAATAGTCCCACAGCTTGGGATCGGCGCCCGGGCCTTCGAGGGCTTGCCACAAGCCGTCGCCGTGGCGGAACGGGTCGAGTTTTTCGAGGCGGATGAAGCGCCCTTCAATCAGTTGCACGGTGGGCGCCGGGACGCCTTTCCAATCTGCCAGCGATGTCGACATGCGGTGCTCCTTAAAGACCTTTGCGAAACTGGATCAAGCCAGGTCGTTCGGCAATGCGTTCGTAGAGTTGAATGGCGGTGGCGTTGCTTTCGTGGGTCAACCAATGGACTTTGCAGCAACCGTCGGCCTTAGCAGTGGCGTAGACAAATTCGATCAGTTGGCGGCCGATACCGGTGCCTCGTTGGTCCTGACCCACAAACAGGTCTTGCAGGTAGCAGGAACGCTCGATGCTCCAGTTGGAGCGGTGATAGATGAAATTGACCATGCCCACCGCTTTACC
This sequence comes from Pseudomonas mucidolens, assembly GCF_900106045.1. Classification (NCBI taxonomy): domain Bacteria; kingdom Pseudomonadati; phylum Pseudomonadota; class Gammaproteobacteria; order Pseudomonadales; family Pseudomonadaceae; genus Pseudomonas; species Pseudomonas mucidolens. The sequence continues at coordinate 5,037,223 of NZ_LT629802.1, forward strand.
GTCCTGCCAGGCCAGGGCCGAGTGAGTGGGCTCGCTGGCGTCGAGCATCCGCTGCCAGGTGCTGGCGCTGACGGCATCGGGCAGTTCGGTGTTGTAAAAGCGCAGGTACGCCTGCCACAAGGGCAGCCAGGCAGCGTGGTCGGCGGCGGTTACCGGACGAATGTCGATCGGGTTCATGCGGGCTCCTTGGGAATCAGGTGCGCGAGGATCTGGTCGCGTACGTCGGGACTGGCGGCCAGCCCTTCGCGCACGCCGGCGATGTCTGCTGCGCTACGGTTCTGGCTCAGTTTGCGCTTGCCCTCCAAGCGCTTGATCGGCAGGGCAAAGCCGACAATCGCCTTGAGCATGCCTTCAATGTAGTCGGCCGGGGCGTCGCTGACGGCCCATGGTTGGGCGCGCTCGGTTTCGTGACGCTGGGTCAGGGCGCTGACCAGCTCAAGCAGGCGCTCGGCGTCGGTAAACACCTCGGCCTGGCCGTAAGCGTGGACCGCGAGATAGTTCCAGGTTGGCACCACTTTGCCGTGTTCAGCTTTGGCCGGGTAAAACGCCGGGCTGATATACGCCTCGGCGCCAGCAAAAATCACCAGCGCCTCGCCGCCGTTTTGCAAGTCCTGCCATTGGTGATTGGCCTTGGCCATGTGGCCGTAAAGCGTGCCGTTGGGGCCTTCATCGGGGTTGAGCAACAGCGGCAAGTGGCTGGCTTGCAGGCCTTGCTCGCCAAAGGTCACTAATTGCGCCAGGCGCGTGTGCTGGATCAATTGCTGGATCTGGGGCAAATCGTCGAAGGCAAAAGCGCGGGGTGTGTACATAAATATTTTCCTTGGCGAATGCCTGCATCCTAGGCAGGCTAATGGTTCGTTGTAAGAGCCATCTTTGCTCCATTTCATGGGTCCAATTACCGGAGTGTTCGCCATGCCGTCAGCGCCGCCGCTGTCGTTCAACCCCGCTGGAATCGAGCTGGATCGGCGCCTGGGGCTGACGCGCCAGTTGTATCAGGCATTGCGCCAACGGGTGTTGGACGGGCGCTTGGTCGGTGGCACGCGGTTGCCGGCGAGTCGGGATTTGGCGACGGCCTTGTCGATCTCTCGCAACAGTGTGGTCAGGGCCTACGATCAGCTCTACGCCGAAGGCTTCATCGAAGGCCGGGTCGGCGACGGCACTTACGTCGCGCAGTTGCCGACAACCGAAGGCGCTGCAAAAAAACTATCCACAAAACCATCCACAGGGTTTTCAACAGGCTTATCCCCAGCCTTATCCACAGATCGACTGAATTTGCCGGATGATTCGAGCCGAAAAGTTATTCACAGCCCGGCCTTGGATCGCTTGCAAGGTAATCATTTACCACTGCCACCTGCCGGGCCGCCACGGGCTTTTCGGGTCGGTGTACCGGCCTTCGATCTGTTCCCGTTTGACGTTTGGGCCAAGCTGAATGCGGCTTTCTGGCGCAAGCCGGATCTGCAACAGCTGTGTTATGGCCACCCGGCGGGTGATGAGCGTTTGCGGGGATTGATCGCTGCCTATCTGCGCAGCTCGCGGGGCCTGCAGTGCACGGCTGAACAAATAGTGATCACCAGCGGCGCACAGCAGGCAATCAGCCTTTGTGCACAGTTGCTGGTGGCGCCTGGAGACCGTGTGGCAATTGAAGATCCGGGCTATCGGGCGGCCGGGCATGCGTTCGCAATTGCCGGCGCAAGCCTCCACGGCGTGGCCGTGGACAGTGAAGGCATCGACTGCGCTGCCCTCAATGCGCTCAAGGAGTGCCGGCTGGTTTATGTCACGCCGTCGCATCAATACCCGACAGGCGTGGTCATGAGCCTGGCCCGGCGCCTGGAGTTGCTGGCCTGGGCCGAACGCAGCGACGGTTGGATCATCGAGGATGACTACGACGGCGAGTACCGTTACAGCGGCGCGCCCCTGGCGCCTTTGGCGGCGCTGGACCGCAGTGGTCGGGTGGTGTACATCGGCACGTTTGGCAAGGTGGCCTTTCCCGCGCTACGCCTCGGTTACCTGGTATTGCCGCCGGGATATGTGGAAGCATTCACCCGGCGCCGCGCCGTGGATGTTCGGCATTCGGAGGTCAGCACCCAGGCGGTGATGGCGGAATTTATGGCCGCCGGGCATTTCCAGCGCCACATCCGGCGCATGCGCCGTGCCGCGTTGAGTCGGCGCAATGCCTTGCTGGCCGGCTGGCCCGCGAATGTACCCGGCGTGGGCTGCGTGCCCAGCGTCGCGGCGGGGTTGCACCTCACGGTACGCGTGGACAGCCTGGCCCGTGAGCAGGAATTGCTGGCCCAGGCCCGGGCGACGCAGGTCGAGGTCACGGGGTTGAGTAGCTATTGGCTAGCGGATTCCAGCACCCCGCCGGATCAGCGTGCCGGCCTGGTGCTGGGGTTTGCGGCGGTGCCGGAAGTCGCCATCGCCGAGGCATTGCTACGTTTGCGCACGGCGTGGCTGGCGCGATAACCCGCGCTTTCAGGTTCCGGACTTGATCTTGGTCCAGGCGCGGGTGCGGAAACGCTCGACCTTGGCGTCCAAGGGTTTCAAGGTATACAGCGTGGTCATCGCCGCTGCGGTCGGGTACAGGTTGGGATTGTTGCGGATCGCGGGGGCAACCTGTTCGGTTGCGTCCTTGTTGGGGTTGGGATAACCGACGAAATCACTGATCGGCGCAATGACGCTCGGTTGCAGCAAATAATTGATGAAGGTATAGGCGGCCTGCGGGTTCTTGGCGCCCTTGGGAATGGCGAGCATGTCGAACCAGATCGGCGCGCCTTCCCTGGGCAGGCGCATGTCCACGGTCACGCCGTTCCTGGCTTCCTTGGCGCGGTTGGCGGCTTGGGAGAAGCTGCCGGAATAACCGACGGCGACGCAGATGTCGCCGTTGGCGATGTCGGCCATGTACTTGGAGGAATGGAAGTAGGTGATGTACGGACGGATCTTCATCAGCAGCGCTTCGGCCTTGAGGTAATCCTTTGGGTTGTTGCTGTTGGGATCCAGGCCTAGGTGTTGCAGGGCCAGCGGCAGCATTTCGGACGGTGAGTCCAGCAGGGTGACCCCGCATTGCTTGAGCTTGCTGATGTTCTCTTGCTTGAAGATCAGGTCCCAGCTGTCCACCGGCGCGTCGGCACCCAGCGCGGCCTTGACCTTTTCCGGGTTGAAGCCGATGAGGATGGTGCCGTACATGTAGGGCACAGCGAACTTGTTCTCTGGATCGTTGGCTTCGATCAACTGCATCAGCTTGGGATCAAGGTGATGCCAGTTCGGTAACTGGCTGCGGTCCAGGGGCTGGAATACGCCGGCCTCGATCTGCTTGGCGAGGAACACATTCGACGGCACCACGACGTCATAGCCGGAGTTGCCCGTCAGTAGCTTGGCTTCCAGGGCTTCATTGGTGTCGAAAATATCGTAGACCAGTTTGATCGCGGGGTTTTGCGTCTTGAAGTCATCCAGCGCCTTGGGCGTGATGTAGTCGAACCAGTTGTAGACTCGCAAAGTATTCTCTTCAGCGTGTGCGATGCCAGTCACGAGGGCGGCACACAGGACCAGCGATTTGAGCCTGTTCATCGGCTTGACTCCTGTTCGAAGCCTTCGAGGACGTTGACGGCATTGATGCCGATTTCTTCCACGGCATAACCGCCTTCCATGACGAACAGCGTGGGCTTGCCAAGTTGCGCGATACGTTGGCCCATCATCAGGTAATCCGGGCTGTCGAGCTTGAACTGCGAGATCGGATCCTCCTTGAACGTATCCACACCGAGAGAGACCACGATGACCTCGGCGCCGTAACGCTCGATTTCGTTGCAGGCGTCCTCCAGTGCTGCACTCCAACGGCTCCAGTCGGTGCCGGCCGGCAGCGGATAGTTGAAGTTGAAACCTTCTCCCGCGTCCTCGCCCCGCTCATCGGCATAGCCCAGGAAGAACGGAAACTCAGCCTCCGGATGCCCGTGGATCGAGGTAAACAGCACGTCGCTGCGCGCATAAAAGATCGATTGCGTGCCGTTGCCGTGGTGATAGTCGACGTCCAGGATCGCGACCTGTTTATGGCCCTGGTCGAGAAAGGCCTGCGCGGCGATGGCGGCGTTGTTGAGGTAGCAGTAACCGCCCATCAGGTCGCTGGCGGCATGATGTCCCGGCGGTCGACACAGCGCGAAGGCACTGTGTGCGCCCTGTTGGATCGCCTGCTGGGCGGTCAATGCGACCTGGGCGGCGCTATAGGCGGCTTGCCAGGTACCGGCGGTGATAGGCGCGCCGCCGTCGAAGCTGTAGTAGCCCAATTGGCCGTGCAGGCTGGTGGGCAAGACCCGACGCAGGGTCCGGGCCGGCCAGGTGTAGGGCAGCAGGTCGCCCTGCTGGTTGAAGGCGGTCCAGCGTTGCCAGGCACCTTTGAAGAAGTCCAGGTAAGCGCGGCTGTGGATACGTTGCAGCGGCGCGAGACCAAAATCTTGAGGCGCATGTACCGGACCCAGTCCGCACTCCTTCACGCGTTGCAACACATGGTCGGCGCGGGAGGGCATTTCAAAACACGGCATCAGTTGCCCGTCCATCAATTCGCAACGGCCGTGGTGCAGGTGGTGATCGTCCGAGTAGATCGTCAGCATTTGTTGTTCTCCGCAGGCGGTATCGGTATCTGCAGTCTTGCGGTGGAGCCGCGGTATGAGAACGGCAGGAGCGGCCAAAAGGGGATAAATACGGCCAAATTATCTGTCCATAATTCGCCCTATCGGTGAACGGGCTGGCTTGCGACAGCCTCAACACAGTGCAGGCTCAAGTGCGAAACGCGCTCGGTGCAACACCGCTCCAGCGCACAAATGCATGGCGGAAGCTGGCCGTTTCGCTGAAGCCCAATTGCTCGGCGATACGGTAGATCGGCAGTTGACCTTCCCCCAGCAACTGCTTGGCACGTTCAAAGCGCAGCTCGTCGAGCAGTTCCTGGTAGCTGCAACCCAGATCACGCAGGTGACGGCGCAGGGTGCGGGCCGAACAGTTCATCTGTTCGGCCAGGCCTTCAATGCCGGGTGCGGCGCTGAGCTGGGCCGCGAGCAATTGCCGGATTCTGCCCAGCCAGGCCTGACGCCCGGTGAACTCCAGGTTCTGCTTGCGGCAGCGTTCGGCCATGGTCTGGTGGGTGATGGCATCGGCCAGGGGCAGCGGCTGATCCATCCAGCGTTTGTCGAAGGCAAAGGCGTTGTTGCCAGCCTCGAAGTGCAGCGGGCAGTCGAAGCGTTCCGCATACCGCGCACGATAATCCGGGGCGGGGTATTCAAAACGCGCGCCCAGCAACGGCAGCGGCTGGCCGAGCAGGTCGTCACAGATGACTTTCAGCGAGGCCAGGCACAGCTCGACGTTGAATATCGCCATGGCCGGCATTTCCCGGTAATCGCTGGCGCTGAACCAGATGCGCTCGCCGTCTTCTTGCAGGCGCAGCGCGAAAAGTGTTCCCAGCAGCGCCGGATAGCGCAACGCCAGGCGCAAGGCGTCACCAAAGGTGGCACTGGTGAGCAGCGCATAACCGAGCATGCCGTAGGACGAAACGTGCATCTGCCGGCCGAGGTCCAGGCCGATATCCCCTCGCAACGCCACGGCATTGGCGCAGACGCGCATTTCCTGATTGGTGGTGATGCGGGCGTCGGGACGGCTCAAGTCCGCCGTGCAGATACCGCTGCCGGCGAGCAGGTCTTCAGGCGGCAGGCCTTCGCCCTTGAAGGTATTGAGCACCAGGGAGACGGCGTTGAGGGTGGTGAGGTGGGAGTGCAGCATGGAATCTTCCAGCCAGGGGATGGCTGGAAGAAGAGCAAGTTACATGCCGCTCAGCGCAGCTCGCCGCACAGGTCCAACTCGACCAGGCGGCGGACTTCGCGGGTGTCGAGCCCGGCACCGAGCAACGCATTGAGTTTGCCGAATGCCGCCTCACGGGTCATTCCACCACCGGACAACACGCCCACGCCGCGTAAGCGGCTGCCGGCTTCGTAGACGTCCAGGTCCACGCCACCTTCATGGCATTGGGTGAGGGCGACGACGACGACGCCCTGATCCTGTGCGCGCTGAAGGCTGGCGAGGAACTCGGGGTTGTCGCTCGGCCCGGTGCCGCTGCCGAAGCACTCCAACACCAATGCCTGGATGCCGCTGTTGACCATTGCGTCCAGTTGCGCCGCGCCAATGCCCGGCACCAGTGGCAAGACGCCGACGTTCGCCACTGCCTTGGCGTGACGAAAGCCCAGTGTCTGCGGGATCGAATCGGCCTTGGCGACCCCGCCGGTGCGTTGCAACGCGGCAAACGGATGCCGGCCAAAGCTGCGAATCTTTGCGCAACGGGTTGGCGCCATCAGTGCGCCGTGAAAGTACAGGTGCACACCCGCCGCGAGGCCTTCGCCCAACGCTACCAGCGCACCGCTGACATTTTCCCAGGCATCGCTGTCCGGCACGCCGGCGGGCAACATGGAGCCGGTGAACAGCACCGGCGCGGACAGCCCCAACAGCTGGAAGCTCATGGCCGCCGCACTGTAGGCCAAGGTGTCGGTGCCATGCAGAATCAGCACGCCGTCGCAACCGTCGTCCACCGCTTCGATCACGGCCACGCGCAAACGCTGCCAGTAATCCGGGGTCATGTTGGCGCTGTCGATCAGCGGCGCCATTTCCCGGAAGCGCCATGCGGGTACAGTGAGTTGGGGTTGTCCGGCGAGGTACTCGCTCATCCGGGCTTCGAACCCCGAGGCCGGGGCCAGGCCATTGGCACTGGCCTGCATGCCGATGGTGCCACCGGTGTAGAGCACCATGATGTTATTTGCTGGGGCCATCGAACCTTCTCCTGAATGAAAAACACCGCGTGCCCCAGAGCATGCCCAAGGCCACACGGTGTGTCACGGCTCTTAGCGTTGCGTTTGAGCGTTCGATTCAGCAGCGGCCGTGGCGACAGACCCAGTGGTTGCCGGGTTGGCCGGCCAGGCCTTGAGATCCAGGTCCAGATCGGGGAACTGGCTGGAATCGAATACCGGCGTCTTGATCCCCGCGGCGCGCTGGCCGTCGTAGTCACGCAGGATACGCATGGCGATCTTGAACAGGAACGCCAGGGCGAACAGGTTGACGAATGCCAGCAGGGTCATGGTGATGTCGGCGAACGCGAACACCGTGCTCAGGTTTTCGACCGAGCCCCAGAAAATCAACACCAATACCAGCGTGCGGTAACCAATCAGCATCTTGCGGTTGTTGCCGAGCAAAAAGCGCAGGTTACTCTCGCCGAGGTAGTAGTTGTACATGATCGAGGTGAACACGAATAACGCCAGGGCCACCGAGATGAACATCCGGCCCCAGTCGCCGACCACGGCCGCCAGCGAGTTCTGGGTCAGGGCAATGCCGTCGCCTTCGAAACCGGGGGTGTAAAAACCCGACAGCAGGATCAGCAGCGCGGTGCAGGTGCAGATGATGAAGGTGTCGAGGAACACGCTGAACGCCTGGACCACGCCTTGGGCGACCGGGTGTTCGACCGAGGCCACGGCGGCGACGTTGGGCGCGCTGCCCAGGCCCGCTTCGTTGGCGAATACGCCGCGCTTGACGCCCATGATAATCGCGCTGCCGAGCAGGCCACCGAAGGCCTGGTCGAGGCCGAAGGCGCTCTTGACGATGGTCATCAACATGCCCGGCACCTGATCGAATTGCAGCACGATCACGTAGAGGGTCACGGCGATGTAGACCAGGGTCTTGACCGGCACCAGTAGGTCGGCGATCGAGGCGATGCGCTTGATCCCGCCGATGAACACCAGGCCCAGCAATGCCACCAGCGCCAGGCCGGTGTAGGTGGTATCGAAGCCGAAGGCATTATTGAGCGAGTGCGTCACCGCGTGAGCTTGTAGACCGTTGAAGGCAAAGCCGAATGTCACCAGCAGTAGGAATGCCATCACCATCCCCAGCCAACGCTTGTGCAAGCCGTGCTGGATGTAATAGGCCGGGCCACCCCGGTAGGTGCCTTCGGCGTCAGTGCGTTTGTAGAGTTGGCCGAGGGAGCACTCGATAAAGCTTGAGGACATGCCCACCAAGGCAGTCACCCACATCCAGAACACCGCGCCCGGTCCACCGAGCGTCACGGCAATGCCGACGCCCGCGATGTTACCGGCCCCGACGCGCCCGGCCAGGCTGAGCATCAGCGCCTGGAATGAGCTGAGTTGACCGGCGCTGCTTTTCAGACTGTCGCGAAATACCGCGAACATATGAAAGAAGTGACGAAATTGAACGAAGCGCGAGCGGATCGTGAAGTAACCACCGAGCCCGACAATGAGCCCGATCAGTACTTTTCCTGAGAGGAAGTCGTTGATGACTTCAAGCATGGAGTATTCCTCGCTATTTTTTCTAAAGGCAGAAGCCGGTCGGTTCGACACATCGAGTTACACACTATCGTGCAGGCAGCACAATAGGTGGATCGGGTGCTCGTCCCGGTTCCAATTCGCGGGTTGTTATTAGTTCGGCGTTCGCATGACTCGGGTCTCGTTACCGACGACAGTGCATGCGAAGAGGGGCGGCACTATACCTATGTGTGCGCCAACCGTCTGCAACCGGCGCAATTGCCCGAGGAATGGTCGGTGGGAAAAGCGCGGCTCGATTCCCGCTGACGATCTGGAATGTATCCCTGTAGGAGCGAGCTTGCTCGCGAAGGTCGCTAACGATAACGCGGGAAATCTGGCACCCCGAGGTGCTCTTGAATTTCTCGCGAGCAAGCTCGCTCCTACACGGGGTAAAACCTTAGAAGTAGTAACCAATATTGACGTTGGTGCGGTAGTACCACTCGTTGCTGCCCACCGAGCTGGTATTGGTAAACCCGCTGCCATTCTCCGCACCACCGTAGGGGTTGGCGTTGCGGGCCCAGGTCAGGTCGACCCAAGCCATGATCGGCATGGCCAGGAACTGCGCGCCGACGGTGTACATCTGCGAGTCGTCCCAGCCGCTTTTGTCTTTCATCATTCGGCTGTAATCGCTGTACAGCTTGATCTTCTTCAACTGCCCAAGCCGGGGCGTGTAGATGTCGTAGCCGACGTTCAGCGACGCGAGACTGGCCTTGGAGGCGATCAGGTACGCGGGAGTCAGGCCATTGCCACCCATCAACACCGAATCCTTGCTGACACCGGCCGGGTTTTGCGGGTCGTATTCGTAGCGGATGGCTTGGGTGGTGACGGTCCACAAACCTTTGCTGATGATTGCATGCACGCCTGCGGCCCAGTAGTCGCCATCGTCCTTGGTGGTGGCGTTGTAGAGCTGGGCGGTGGCCAGCGAAGCCCCAATCTCGGTTTTCCAGCCATCGTTGTTGAAGGTGCGCGCTACCCGAGCGTTGAATTGGTTGTGCTTCTCGTTGTCCTGGCGCGATTGGGTGAAGGCAATCGCATTGTCATCCAGATCGGCGTAGCGCCCGACTTCCGGCGAATAGCGAATGTCGCTGGGCAACATGCGCGGGAAGAAGCCTAGCTGCACGTCCCAATCCTGATCCTTGTAACTGTATTTGAGGCCGGTACCGGCACTTGAGCCATAACCCATGAAAAACGGTAAGTGGTAGCTCCAGCCGAATTGCGGGTAAGGCTCCAGGCCGAAGGGCTTGAATGGTGCCCCCAGTTGCAGGTTGGAGTTGGCGTTGAGCCGATAGCCGATGAACCCACGGTCGATGGAGCGCTTGCCGTCGTCCTGGAACCAGTAGCCGATATCGCTGTAGAGGTTCTTGTAAGTGGCCTGCACATCCAGGCGAAAGGTGTCGAAGAGAAACCGCCCGTTGTTCTCGGTGGTGTCCCAATGCTCGTCGCGATAGTTGGTACGCAATGCACCGCCGATATCCAGGCTGCTGTTGCCGTCATCACTGCGCCAGGCAATGTGCGGGAAAGGTTTTTTGGCTGCATTGGCGCGTACCGGTTCGGATGGAATCGGTTCGACGGCGAAACTGGTGAAACTGGCAAACATCAATCCTGCACATACGATACGACGCGTCATGTTGACCTCACCTTGTGATACTCGGCTTTACCGGGTGATCGGCAACACTCGTCCGCTTGCCTGATCAGGCAACTGTGGCGGGAGCGGGTGGTGCCGGGTTTAAGTGTTGGCGCTTATTGTTTTATCGGCGAAACGCCGTTTGATCTGTGGATACACAAGGGGTAGAGCAGGAACTGTGCCAGGCAGAATGTTTGCCGGAAATTTACATAAAGTTGATTAAATACAATTGTTTATATGGGAAACAACACAGCTTGTATAACTCATGAAACAGAGAGGAAGGTGGGTAACAAAATTGCCCGCGATAGGTGCGTCTTTATTGCACATTGCCAATGAGATGGGCACGCCGATGTAATGTAGGAGCGAGCTTGCTCGCGAAAACGTCAACGATAACGCGGGTTATCTTGGATAACCGCGTTGCGCTCAGGTTCTTCGCGAGCAAGCTCGCTCCTACAGAAGGGGGCAGTGGTTTAGAGATCCAACACCAAACGCCGGCTCTTGCAGCCGGAGACGCAGACCATCATGGATTTATTGGCCGCGCGCTCGGCCTTGGTCAACACGCCGTCGCGGTGATCAATGTCACCTTCCACCACCGGTGTTTCGCAGGAGCCGCAAACGCCTTCGCGGCAACTGTGCTCGATGTCGCAACCGGCCTCGAGCAACACATCCAGCAGGCTCAGGCCGGGCTCCACCGACAAGGTTCTGCCGGTTTTTTTCAGCTCCACGCTGTAGCTGCGTTGCGCGTCTGCGCTGGGTGGCAGTTCGGCGGCAGCAAAACGTTCGATGTGAGCATGAGGATATCCCAGGCGTTCACAGGTGCCCTCGAAAGCGTCGAGCATCGGCGTCGGGCCGCAGCAATAGAAATGCGTATCCAGCGGTTGCCCCGCGAGGTAAATGGCGAGGTCCGGCGGCACGCCTTTTTCGTCGTTGAAGTGGTAAACCACCCTGGCGTCGAGCCCGCTCAGCTCTTCCACCAGCGCCGCTTCCTGGCGTGAGCGGGCGCAGTAGATCAATTCGGCGGATTTTCCCTGTGCCAGCAACTGACGGAACATACAATAGATCGGCGTGATACCGATGCCACCCGCCACCAGCACGCTGTGGCTGGCGCTGACGTCCAGGGCAAAGTTGTTGCGTGGCGCCGAGATCGACAAGGGCATGCCGACCCGCAGTTGGCTGTGTACATATTCCGAGCCGCCGCGGCTGTTGCGGTCGCGCAGGATGCCGACCACATACCGCCCTTGGTCACTCGGCGAGTTGAGCAACGAGTAACTACGCACCAGGCCGTTGGCCAAATGCAGGTCGATGTGCGAACCGGCGTCGAACGGCGTGAATACGGTATCGCCCAACGGTCTGAGTTCGACGCTGATAATGCCTTCGGCTTCGTAGCGCAGGGTGTGGACGCGGGCGTTGAGGAGCTTAGACATCGTTCACCTCTGTGACAGTACGCAGGTCGACATCGAGCCGGGCACTGGCTTCGATTTCGACCCGTAGTTCGGGAAATACCAGCGCGCTGACTGCCACCAGGGTGGAGGTCGGAAACAGCGCCTGCCCGGCGAAAAAATCACGTCGGGCGCGGCTCACGTGTTCCTTGTCAGCGATGTCGGTGAGGTACACCGTCAGCCGGAAGATATTGCCGACATGGCCGCCGGCAGCCTCCACCAATGCCTGGATCTTGCCCAGTACCACCAGGGTCTGGGCGTAGCAGTCCAACGTCGTTTCGCGTGAAGCCGGGTGCGCGGTCATGCCCGACATCACCACCTCGCGGCCGATCAACAGAGCGTTCGACCAAGTGGCAGCGCCAGGCTCGAGCACGGCAGGGCAATCAACCCGCTGAACGGCCGGGCTCATGGCAGTTGCTTCGCGTCGATCAGTTCGAGCTGGGCCTTGGCAGCGTTTTTCAAATAGCGCCGCAGCCGCACCACGCCCAAGTCATGCTGGTAAAGATTTTCCCGCTGGTTGGCGTCCGGCTCCATGAACTCCAGCAACACCCGGTCCTGTTCCAGCACTGCCCAGTGGCGCGCTTCGAGGCGGTTCTTGTAGAGGAAGCGCCAGGTGTCGCGCTGCCAGCCGGTCAGCGGGCGGCAACGCCAGTGGAACACCGCCGCCAGCGCGCGGCTGCTCGGGGTGTAGCTGCCGATGATGGTGAAGTTGCCACCGGGGCCACCGGTTTTCGGATAAGGGATTTCCAGGCGCAGCCAATGGCAACCGTTGTCCATGAACTCGGTCCAGTCGAAGTTCACGCCGCGCTGGCCTTCTTTCTCGAAGAAGAAACCATTGTCGGTGTCGCGGGTGACGAACTTGGCGGTGGCTTCGCCTTCGCTCATCGAGTGCGACATCTTGTGCAGGTAGGTGCCGTGCATGGGGTCCATGACATTGTCGAGCACGTAGCGGTAGTCGCCTTTCCACTCGGTGTAGCAGACAAAACTGCTCCACTCAGGCGACGTCAGTTGCTCCGGCAGTACCAGCTCCGGCGGAGTCTGCAGATGCGGGTCGGTGGCGTTGAACACAAAGATCGCGCCTGCGGCCTCGCGGGTGTGGAACATTCGCGTGGGGCGGCTGCCTTCAAGCTTGCAACCGGGGCTGCCGGGCACCTTGGTCACGGTGCCGTCGCAGCGCACTTCGATGCCGTGATAAGGGCATTGCAGGCGATCGCCCAGCACCGGGCCCTGGGACAGTGGTGCGCCACGGTGAGGGCAATGGTCTTCGAGGGCGTGGACGCGGCCATCGTTGTCGCGCCACAGGGCAATCTTGTAGCCCAGGCGGCGCACCGATACCGGTTTTTCGCTCAGCAGGTCCGACGGTAATACCGGGAACCAGAGGTCTTTGAGGCCATTGGCCAGATGGTTTTCAACAGGGTCGACGGTCAGTTGCATGGTCATGTTTTTATTCCTTCTGCCGGGTCATTCGCCCAGCCGGGCCATCAGGGTTTCATAGGCATCTGCAGTCCACTCGCCGCTGGTCAGCGGGCAGGGCGGGCCGGCCAGGTTGAGGTGGGCAAGCAGCGCGGGCAACTCGGTCACGCCGTTGCCGAAAGCGCGCTCGATGGAGTCGCCCAGCAACTCCTCGAACTGCGTGTTGGGGCGTTTGCGCGCCTGATGGGGCTCCAGGAATCGTTCGGTAGTGCTCATCTCATTGACCTCCGTTGCGTACCCGTTCGCGGATCGTTTCGCGCACCGGGACAAAGTCGTATGTAGGGAAAACCTCAGTGCTGAATACGCCCCAGGCCGAGCGTTCCAGCTCGACGTTGAGGCTCGGCAGCAGGCTGGGCGGCAAGCGCAGGGTGACGATCTGGCCCAGGCCCATGGCCACGGTCCACGACACCAGCTCGACGCCTTGGGGTGGAAAACGCTCCCACCAGTCCTGCTGCTTCATGTGGCGCTGAATGTCGTCCAGGTTCTTCGATTGGTCGTGCTTGAGCAGCACGGTCACCAGCAATGTCTCGCTCATGTTCAGGCTGCGCTCTCGGTGGGCACCGCCCAGGCGTCATAGCCGTAGACCCAGTCGGCGTTGCCGCCGTCCTTGAGCCACTGGTTGCCCCGCGAGCCGATCTGGATCTGGCTGGTACGCGCCAGCCGCGCCTGCTGGTAAGCCTGCAACGCATCGGCGACCTGGGCTGGGCTGTCGAGGTCTTGCAGGTAGCGGCCGAGCACCACCGCGTCTTCGATGGCCTGGCCGGCGCCCTGTGCCATGAACGGCATCATCGGGTGGCAGGCATCGCCCAACAGGGTGATGGCGCCCTTGGACCAGAACGGCAGTGGGTCGCGCTCATACAGCGCGGTCTTGAGTACATCGCTGCAAGCCTCCAGCAGCGCACGGGCGTCTGGGTGGAACGCCTGGTAATGGCTGCGCAGTTCATCGGCATCCCCGGCGCTGGTCCAGGACTCTTCGTGCCAGCTGTCCTGGGCCGTGGTGGCGAAGATGAAAATGTCCTTGCCCTGATTCAGCGGGAACGTGACGATCTGGCTCTGCGGGTTGGGGCCCCACCATTTGGTGAATGCCTGGATATTTGGCACGTGCGCCACGCGCTCGGCCGGCACCACCGCACGGTATGCCACCACCCCGGTAAAGCGTGGGTGCTCTTCGCCAAACAGCGCATTGCGCACTACCGAGTGGATACCGTCGGCACCGATCAGCACGTCACAGCGGTGCTGGTCGCCATCCTTGAAATGCAACGTGATGCCGTCATCGGTTTGCTCGACCCGTTCGGCGCGCTTGGCGAACTGTACCTGCGCAAGCGGGAACACCTCGGCCAGTGCCGCCAGCAAGTCGGCGCGGTGAATCGTCAGTTGCGGTGCGCCGTATTTCTGTTCGGCGGCGTCGGACATCGCCAGGCGCGAGGTTTCTTCACCGCTGTCCCACATCCGGCTGATGCGGTGGGTCGGGCGGGCGGCGGGAATCCGTACCGCCGCGCCGATGCCAAGGCCGTCCAGCGCACGCACCGCATTGGGGGTGAGGTTGATGTCGGCACCGACCCGCAAAAAGGCTTTCGACTGCTCGAACACGGTGACCTGGTGACCGGCACGGTGCAGCGCGATAGCGGCGGTGAGGCCGCCGATACCGGCACCGGCGATGGCAATGTTCAGGGAAGACATGGACGGCTCCTGCTCAGGGTTTCGGTTTGTCGGTAAGAAATTTGCCTTGCGGCGCCTCGACGTGTTGCTGGCGCCGGGTATGGCCGTCGATGCCACCGGCAATCGCCCATTCGGCGAACACCGTAGGCCCGGGTTCAAAGCTGCGCGGCTGCCATTCGCCGGTCAGTTGGTCTTCGTCGGCGTAGTACTCCACCAGCGCCCCGGCCGGGTTTTTGAAGTACCAGAAGAACGCCGATGAAACCGGATGGCGTCCCGGGCCGATCTCGGTCGGCCAGCCGCTGCGGGACACATGCATGCCGCCACCGAACACTTCGTGGACGTCGCGCACGGTAAAGGCCACATGGTTCAGGCCGGCCCGGGGTGCCGGCAGTTGCAGCATGAACAGATCGTGATGGCCGCCTTCTTCGGCGGTGCGCAAAAAGGCCCCGCGGTCCGGATAGCGGTCCGAGGCCTGGAAGCCGAAACGCTCGTGGTAGAAGGCTTCGCAGGCATTCACATCCTTGACGAAAAACACCACATGCCCGACCTCAATTGGCGTGGCGCGCTCATAGATCGGCGCCGCCTTGTTGATCCGGCCCTTGGTCTGCCAGGTGTTGTGGCCGCTGCATTCGATATCGAGCTCGCGCTTGCGGGTGACTTGCAGGCGGATCGCCAGGCCATTGGGATCGGTGCAGCCGATGCGCCCGTCGCGCTCGACAAAATCCGGATCGCGGGCGATGCGTTCGCTGTACAGCGCCAGGTCCGCCGCGTTGGCCACGCCCCACACTACTTCGCGCACGGTGGACCCGGCCTCGATGGCGGGCGGCAGGCCCGGTTTGTTCAGATCGGCAAGCACCACGCGGCAGCCGTTGAGGGTTTCAAAAATCACTTCATCGGGCTGGGTGCTGACTTGCTTGAGGCCCCAATCGCTGAAAAAACGCACGCAGGTGTCGAGGTCCTCGACGCCATAGGTGACTTCATCAATACCTAAAACGCTCATAGCGTTACCTCTCGCGGCACACCGGCCCAGGCCAGTGGCTGTTCGTTCATGCCCCAGTAGAGGCTCTTCTGTTCCATGTATTGCAGGATCCCCAGGCGACCTTTTTCGCGGCCCAGGCCACTGTCGCGCCAGCCGCCAAAGGGCGTGGAAATCGAGAACTGCTTGTAGGTGTTGATCCACACGGTGCCGGCCTGCAAACGTCGGCCCAGGGCCCAGGCGCGCTTGTAATCGCGGGTCCAGATACCGGCGGCGAGGGCGTACAGGCTGTCATTGGCCTGCTCCAGCAGTTGGGTTTCGTCGTCGAACGGCATGGCCACCAGCACCGGGCCGAAGATCTCTTCCTGGCACACCTGCTGGTGGTTGCCCAGGCCTTCGAGGATGGTCGGCGGGTAGAAGTAGCCTTGATCGTAGAGACCGCCGCTGGGCCGCTGCCCGCCGAGGCGCAGGCGGCCGCCTTCGGCCAGGCCGAGGGCGACGTAGCGCTCGACTGATTCACGGTGGGCGGCGCTGATCAGCGGGCCCATTTGCGTGTTTTCGTCAGCCGGGTCACCGACCCGCAGATTGGCGGCGGCGGCGACTAAACGCTGCATGAACGGCTCGTATAACGCGCGCGCCACGAACAACCGCGAGCCAGCGATGCAGGCCTCGCCCGAGGAGCTGAAAATGCCGTACAGCACGCCGGCCACCGCATGATCGAGATCGGCATCTTCCAACACAATGGTTGGCGACTTGCCGCCCAGTTCCAGGGACACCGGCATCATCTTGTCGGCGGCAATATGCGCGATGTGCTTGCCGGTGCTGGTGCCGCCCGTGAACGACACGCGCTTGACCAGTGGATGACGGGTCAATGCATCGCCCAGCAGCGAGCCTTTGCCCGGCAACACGCTGATCAAGCCCTTGGGTAGGCCGGCCTCTTCGCACAGGCGCGCCAGGCGCAGGGCCAGCAGCGGGGTGATTTCTGCCGGCTTGATCACCACCGCATTGCCCGCTGCCAGGGCTGGCGCGACCTTCTGCGCTTCGCTGGCGATGGGCGAGTTCCACGGGGTGATTGCGGCGACCACGCCCATCGGTTCGTACACGCTCATGCTGACGAAATCACCGCGCGAGGGCGTAATGGTTTCTTCCAGGGTTTCGCAGGCTGCGGCGAAAAACTGGAACGTACCGGCGGCGCTGGCCACCAGGGCGCGGGTTTCGCTGATGGGCTTGCCGTTGTCCTGGCGCTGCAGTTGCGCCAGTTCTTCGCTGTGCTGGCGGATCAGCTCGGCAATGCGATACAGCACACCGGCCCGCTCGTGAGGTTTGCGCTGCGCCCAGCCGCTGTGCAGGAATGCTTGGTGCGCGCCCTGGATGGCGTCTTCGACGTCTTGCAGGTCGGCGGCATTCAGCCAGGCGACGGCCTCGCCGGTGGCCGGGTAGCGGCTGGCGTAGCGCGCGCCACGGCCCAGGCGCCACTCGCCGGCGATGCAGATAGGTAAAGTCTGTCCGAGGGTCATCGACCGGCTCCTAAATCGAAATCGCATGGGCGTGGTTGCCCAAGGCACGGACCACGCTGTAAACGGTCAGCGCCGAGGTCTTGGGGTTGGCCAGCAGCGGTTTGCCGCGCAGGCTCAACTCGAAACCGCCAAAGGCGCCACGGGCTTCAAAGTGGTGAACGTTTTCATCGCTGTGGGGGTCGGCGATCAGCGTGACCTGCGTGCGATCCAGGCCAAGTCCGGCCAGTGACAGGGTGGCGGCGACGTTGGCGTTCTTGGGGTACAGCCGCGCCGCTTCGCGGGCGCTGCCCTGGAAGATCACCGTGGCTTCGCTGATGGTGTCCAGGTTGCAGGCCTGCTCGCCGGGCGTGTTCTTCCAGGCGTGGGCCGGCTTGCGCCCGGTGTAGTTGACCGAGTCGAGCCCGCCGACCTTGGCCGCAGACAATGCATCGATGCCGCCAATGGCGCCGGGCAGCAATTCGATACGCGTGTGGCCGCGCTCGGCAGCCGCTTCCAGGCGTTCCACCAGACCGACCTCGGACAAGGCGCCGACCGACACGATCAGGCAGGCGATACCGCGTTCCAGCGCCGGCAGCACGTGTTCTTCAATCGCCCGGTGGCCGGCGCATTCCACCAGAAAATCCGGGCGGGCGTCGGCGGGCAATGCCGTGAGCACCTGCGGTGGCCGCTTGAAACTGGCCAGGCGCTGGCGCACCAGGGCTTTGGAACCTTCGGATGCGATGACGTAGTCCACGCACAGCTGCGGGTCGTTCTCCAACAACTCGAGCACGCCGACGCCAATGGCGCCGCAGCCGATCATCGTAATATGCAACATGCGGCGATCCTCAGGCGGAAGCCTTCTGGGCTTTGGTTTCGCTGTTGGGCGGGCCGGCAAACTGGGTGGCGAAGTTGCCGACGCTGAGCATGTCGACTTCCAGCAGGAACGGGCCGGGCTGGCTCAGGGCACTGTCGACCACACGGCCGAAGTCCTTGAGGTCGGTGACCAGGCCATGACGCAACCCCAAGGCGTCGGCGAGCTTGGTGTAGTCCGGGGTGTGCAGGTCGACGTAGCAATGACGGCTGCCGTAGACCGCGTCCTGGATATTGCGGATCACCCCGTAGCGCTGGTCGTTCATCAACAGGATCACCAGGTTGGCGCGCTCCTGGACCAGGGTCGCCAGCTCACCGAGGTTGAGGATGAAGCCACCATCGCCGGCCAGGGCAAACACCTTGCGTTCGGGGGCGGTTTCGGCAGCGGCCACGGCAGCGCCGATGCCCATGGCCAAGCCCTGGCCGATACCGCCACCGAGGGCATGCACCCCGGCGCGCGGGTGGTAAAGGTTGAGCAGGCGGTTGCCCCAGATGCTGTTGGACAGGGTTACGTCGCGCACCCAGGAGAAGTTGCGGCCGGTGCTGGCTTGCAGCTGCTCGACCATCGCCGAGTACGGCCCCAGGTCGGCCACCAGTTGGCGGCGCGATTGCGCGCGGACCGCCTTGAGTTCGGCAAGGAAGTTCGGATCGGTGTGCAGGCGCCCTTCAAGGCGATCGGCCAGGCCTTCCAGCGCCAGGGCGGCATCGCCGCAGATAAACAACTCGCTGGCGTAGCTGCGGCCCTCGATGGCCGGGTTGGCGTCGATACGCAGGGTGTTGCGCGGCAGTTTCAGGGCGTACTTGAAGGTCTCGTTACTGCGCAGGCGCGAACCTGCGATCAGCAGCGCATCGCAGGTTTGCAGAAACTGCTCGACCTGCTTGTTCTGTGAAAAAGCACCCAGGCAGCGCTCGTCATCTTCGTTGACCACGCCACGGCCCTGGGTGGAAGTGATCACCCCCACGCCCATCGCCAGCAGGCGCTTGACCTGCGCGCCGGCATGCCGCGCACCGCCGCCGAGCCACAGCATCGGGCGCTTGGCACCGGCCAGCCGTTCGGCCACCAGGTCGAGGGCGTCCGGTGCCGGCACGGCGACCGGGATCGGCAGTGGCGACAGGTCGGTCGGCATCGGGATAAAGGTCGACTGGATATCGATCGGGATCTCGACGCTCACCGGGCCGGTCGGCGCGGTCAGGGCGGTCTGCACGGCCAGCTTCAGGGTGCTGATGGCGGTTTCGACGCTGCGCACACGAAAGGCTGCCTTGGACACCGCCTTGAGCATGTTCAACTGGTCGCGGGCTTCGTGGATATAAGCCAGTTCCTGATCCAGGTACGGCGTTTCGATCTGCCCGGTGATGTGCAGCAGCGGCGTGCCGGCAGTCTGCGCTTCCACCAGGGCACCAGCGGCATTGCCGGCGGCGGTGCCGGTGGACGTCAGGCATACGCCCAGGCCGCCGGTGGTGCGGGCATAGGCGTCGGCCATGTTCGCCGCGCCGGCTTCGCCACGAGCCATGACGAAGCGGATATTGCCGCGCACCGCAAAGGCATCGAGGATCGGCATGTTGTGGATCGAGATCACGCCGAACGCCGCCTTGACGTCGCATTGTTCGAGAAAGGCGGTGATGGCAGCGCCGACAGTCACAGTATTTTCATTACGCATGGCGGGACAGGCCTCCGGATACATCGATATGGCTGCCTGTGGTGTAAGCCGACAGAGGCGAGGCCAGAAACAGGATCGCGCGGGCCGCTTCAATCGGCAGGCCCAGGCGCCCCAAGGGAATGTGTTTGCGTTGTGCCAGCTGGGCGGTCCATTGCGCCCAGTCGAGGTGGCGCTCTTCGCGCGCCTCGAAACGTCGACGCCATTGCCCGGATTCCACCAGGCCAATCAGGATGCCGTTGACGCGGATGCCCTGGGGGGCGAATTCGGTGGCCATCGAACGCACCAGGTTCATCACCCCGGCGCGAGCGGCCGAGGTGGCAACCATGTGTGGTTCAGGCTGGCTGGCCAGCAGCGAGTTGACGCAGACGATGGCGGCGTCGACCTGGCTTTCCAGCTGGCGTTTGAAGGCGTGGACCGGGTTGATCACCGAGAAGAATTTCAGGTTCAGCTCTTCGGTCCAGGCGCTGTCGGTGGTATCGGCAAATGTCGAGACCCGGCCTTGCCCGGCGTTATTGATCAAGATGCCTGCCGGGCCGAGCGCGGCGAGGCTGGCGGCGGCAAAGGCGTTGACCGATTCGGCATCGAGTACGTTACAGGCGTGGGCCAGCAGCCGCGCCTGGGGGAAGCGCTGGCGCAAGCTGGCTTCGGCGCTGCGCAGGCGCTCTGGGTCACGGCCGCAGAACGCCACGCCGGCACCGCTTTCCAGCAACAGCTCGACGCAGGCCAGGCCGATGCCCGAAGAGCCTCCGGTGACGATTGCAACATGACCCTGCAAGGGAAAAAGGCTCATCTCAATCTCTCATCAAGGCGGTCACGCGCGGCTGCCCACTATGGGCGCCGCCGTTGTAGTTGAGCAGGCGTGACAGTTCGTCAGCGCTGCGGCGCACTTGGGTCAGCAGTTCTTCAAAATTCACATGACCGATTTGCGTGGTCGCAATAGTCACGCCTAGGGCAGCGACGATGCTCCCGCTCTGGTCACGTACGGGCGCGGCCACCGTGGAAATCGCCGACTCAAAGAACCCTTCGCCGCTGATAAAACCGCGCTGGCGGTCGGCCTGCACCAGGTCGAACAGCTCCAGCACCGTCTTGGGCGTGCAGGGCGAGTGCTGTTCCAGATGCTCTTCGGGGTACAGCTCGCGCAGTTCGGCCAGCGACAGGTCTTCGAGGAGGATGCGCCCCAACACGGTGGCGTGCGCCGGCAGACGGGTGCCGACGTTGACCGCATTGGAAAACACCGAAGGCGGCGAAACCTTGGCCACGTAGACGATCGAGCGCCCGTCGCGCACCACCAGGTTGCTCGGGTAGTTGAGGCGGTCACACAAGCGCGCCAGCAACGGCTGGCCAAGCTCGGTCAGCTCCAGCGAAGCGAGGTATTCGAAGCCCAGGCGCAGCACCGACATGCCCAGGCGGTATTCGTTGCCGCTGCGGGTGACGAAGCCCATGGTTTCCAGGGTGGTTAGCAAGCGGAAAATGGTCGAGCGCGGCAGCGCCAGGCGGCGTGCCAGTTCCGGCGCGGTCAGGGTGCGGTTGCGCCGGCTGAATTCGCAGAGCAGCAACAACCCGCGCTCAAGGCCAGGCACGATGTATTTGTCCTGGGCATCCTTCAACAGATCGGAATCGTTCATAGGCGTGTACCTGTCAGGGATTGTTGGATGGCAAAGGCCAGGCGACCGGCTACCACCTGCGGTTGTTCGATGGGGCTGGCATGACCGGCGTCGGCAATCAGGTTGAAGCCGGCGCCCAGCGCCTTGGCTACGCTCAGGCAGGTTTGGGCGGTGGTGATGCTGTCGGCCTCGCCGCAATGCACTTCGCAGGGCATGTCGGGCTGGCCGTGGCGCAACAGGTCATCACCGCACAACAACTCGATTGCCTGGCGATAGCCGACCGGGTTCAGGCGCTCCATGTTCCAACGCACCCAGGCCAGGGCCTGGGGCGTGGCACAAGGCGACAGCATGTGGGCGCTGCGTTCTTTGGCCAGGCCGGCGATACCCAGGCGTTGCAGATTGTCCAGGCGTTGCTGGCGTACCTGCTGGCGCTGCGCGGCGTGTTGCGGTGCGCCATAGCCGCGAGCCGGGCTGATCAATATCAGGCGGCTCACTCGATTGGCCTGTGAGCTACGCGCCAGCGCCAGGGCGGTCAACGCGCCGAGGGAGTGGCCCACTAGCACGCACTGCTCGACACTCAGGGCATCCAGCATCTGTGCCAGCCGCGTCGCGTACTGCTCGGCCTTCGGCGCGTCTGACTCCAGGGGGCTGGAATCACCGTAGCCCGGCGCGTCCCAGGCGATGACCCGAGCGCGGGGCGCCAAGTGTTGGGCCACTTGCAGCCAGGACGCCGCCCCGGAGCCGATGCCGTGCAGCATGACCACTGTCGGCCCCGCGCCACATTCGCGCAGCGCCTGCCGGCCACCGGCTGCGAGCACCAGGCGCTGGGGAAAGTCGCGCTCCAACTGGGCTTGCAGGTCAGCCGTCGGCGGGGCTTGAGAGAGTCCTGGCAACATGGGCTTATCCGCGCTTGATCGAAGCCAGAGGGTGCTCTGGCGGATAGGTCGGGGTGATCGGTTTTTTCGCGCCGAGCATCACGCACATCAGCGCGTCTTCATCGCCGATGTTGATTTCTTCGCGGTACACACCTGGCGGCACGGAAATCACGTCGCGGTCGGTAAGGATCGTCTCGAAGCGCTCGCCGTCTTTTTCCAGCACGACCTTGAGCTTGCCGCGCAACACGAAGAACACTTCCTCGACATCGATATGCAGGTGCGGCGGGCCTTCGTGGCCGGCCGGAATCACCATGGTGGAGAAGGTGAAGTGCTCGGACGGGATGGTGTTCATGTCGGTGCTGATACCGGTGCCGCCGGTGCCGATGTAGCGCATTTGCGCACGACGGAATTTGGGGTCGTAGTCGGCCTGGAATTTCAGTGCATCCCAGTCGTACTTGCGTGTCTCGTAGCGGGCGATGCGCGTGCTCATCCAGCTTTCAAGGCTGGCGCCGGCGGGGCGGTCCCAGCTTTTCGGGGTGTCGTTTTGGGCAGATAGATCAGTCATGACAGTCTCCAGATCAAGGCATGACAAACCCGCCGTTGACCGGCAGGGTTTGTCCAGTGATGAAGCGGGCAAGGTCAGAGAGCGCGAACAGCACGGCGCCGCTGACGTCTTCGGGCAGTTGCGGGCGTTGGATGGCCCGCTGGTCGTTGTACAAGCGGTGGCGCGCCTCCGGCACGTAGGCGGTGGCTTCCACTAGCACCAAGCCTGGGGCAATCGCGTTGACCGTGATGTTGTCGGCGCCCAGTTCGCGGGCCAGGCTGCGGGTCATGGCGATGATTGCGCCCTTGCTGGCGACGTAAGCCAGCAGGTTCGGTGCCCCCCACAACGGAGTGTCCGAAGCCAGGTTGACGATGGCGCCCTGGCCGCTGGCGCGCAGTGCCGGCAGGCAGGCGGTGGTCATCAACCACGTGCCGCGCACATTGACTTGCATCACTTGGTCCCAGGTGTCGATGCTCAGTGCTTCGCAGCCCTTGCCGCCGGAGTTGGTGATGGAGGCGTTATTCACCAGGCCATCGAGACCGCCCAGTAGGCCGAGTGTCGAGTCGATACACGCCTGGATCGAGGTCGGCTGCGCCAGATCCACCGTCACGGCCTGCACGTCCAGGCCCTGGGCCTGTAGTTCACAGGCGGTCTGTTGCACACGTTCGTCCAATACATCGGCGATCACCACGCGGGCACCGGCACGGCCGATGGCCTGGGCGAACGCGTAGCCAAGGCCACGGGCGCCGCCGGTGACCAGCACCCGGCGACCTTCAAGCAAACGGTTCTGGATACTCATCATTGCGTGCTCAACATGGCTTTGGGCATGTAGTGCAGGACACGTTTTTCTGCCCAGACCACCGCGCCGTAAGCGATCACCCCGATCAGGGTGAGCATGACAATAGCGACGAATACGCCGGCCGTATTGCCCTGGCCTTCAGCGTCCACCAGCAGGAAACCCAGGCCCTGGTTGCCGCCCACCAGCTCGCCGACGGTGACGCCGATCACCGCCAGGGTCGAGGCAATGCGCAGACCGGAAAACAGCGCGGCCATGGCCGAGGGGAACTCCACCAGGCGGAAAATCTGCCAGCGGCTGGCGTTCATGGTGCGCACCAGGTTGATCATGTCTGGATCGACCGTACGGATCGCCGAGAGCACGTTGATCATCACCGGGAAAAATACGATCAGGATCGCGATCAGAATCTTCGGGTAAATGGTGTAGCCCAGCCACATCACAAAGAGCGGCGCAAAGGCAACTTTGGGGGCGATCTGCAACGCCAAAATATAAGGCGATAACATCGCCTCGGCGGCGGGCGAGAGGCCCAGAGACACGCCGATCACCACACCCAGCAGCGCGCCGAGGGCGAAGCCGACGACGATTTCCAGCGCGGTGATCAGGGTATGTTGCAGCAAGCCGCCGCTGTGCCACATCACCAGGCTTTCCTGGGCCACGCGACTCAGTTTTGGCATGACGAATTCGGGCATGCCGAGCCATCCTGGTCCCCATTGCCAGAGCACCAGGAACAGGATCAGCAGCGCGACGCTACCGAGCGCGGAGTTGTTCAGACTTTTCATCGTGTGCGTACCTTATTGGCCCGGTTGCTTATTGCGCAGCGGCCGGGCTATCGACGAATTGGTTGGTGAAGAGATCCGCAAGCGGGGTCTCCTGGGTGACGATGCCTTCGCTGACGTAGAACTGGCGGACCTTGTCCAGGCGCTCCGGGTCGATGTGTCCGAGTACGCTCTGATTGGCATAGACGTGTTCGATGTAGAGCTTGAAAACCTTCTCCAGCGAGTCTTCCTTGCCGGCATATGCCGGTACCGCCTGTGCAAAGGTCACGGCGGCTGCGCGTGGGTCCTGGATGATGTCGCGCATGCCTTGCAGGGTCGCCTGGACCACGCCGCGCACGACCTCTGGTTGGTTCTTGATGGCGTCGTCGGAGGCGAGAATCGCCTGGGCCATGCTTTCGAAAATCTGCGTCTGGGGGATCAGCTTGATCTGCACGCCGGCTTCTTCGGCGTTGACCACCCAGTCCGGCACACCGGCCATGGCCTGGGCCTTGTCGGCCGAGAACAGCTGCCAAACCCCGGCAGGGCCAGCGGCCTGGATATTCACGTCGGTCTTGCTCAGTCCTGCCTTGCGCAACGAGGCGAGCAGGGCGTAGTAGGTAGTGTCGGAGTACGACATTACCGTCATGGTCTTGCCCTTGAGATCGCTGATGGCGTTGATGTTTTCTTTGGCGTTGGTAGCAATCATCGTCACCCCGCCGGATCCCAGAACCGCCACGGCGCGCACCGGAATGCCGTTGGCCCGGACGACAATCGGCGTGTCACCGATGGCGCCGCCGAGCAGGGCGTTACCGGCGCCAATCTGCTTGGCCACGTCCACGCCGCCCTTGGCGGCGATAAAGGACAGGTTCAGGTCTTGAGCCGCGTAGTAACCTTTTTCCTTGGCAATAATCCACGGTGCAAACGCGGGCGAGTTGGGCGGTGCCGGCAGCAGGTAGGTAACATCGGTCGGCTGTGCCTGGGCGACACAGGCCAGGCCGAGGCCAAGGCTGAGTGTACTGAGACGTTGAAACAAAAACTTGAGCATGAGAACTCCTGAATCGGTTGGGACCGCAAAGGCGTGATCAATGCAGTTCGGTGTTTGCGCCGACTTGCAGCAACTCCATCAGGCGGCCCACCAACGGGCCGATTTCCGGCAGCTTGCGGCGCTCCAGCGGGTTGTCGCGAAACGGCAGGTCGATACTGATTTCTTCAACGATGGTGCCGGGGCGGGCGCTCATGACCAGCAACCGGTCAGACATGGCTATGCCTTCGATCAGGTCGTGGGTGATGAACAGCGCGGTCTTCTTTTCGTCGAACAGCATCCGCGCCATGTCCTGTTGCAGGATCATCTTGGTCTGGGCATCGAGGGCGGAAAACGGTTCGTCGAGGAACAGCACCTGCGGATCAATAGCCAGGGTGCGGGCCAGGGCGGCGCGCTGGCGCATGCCACCGGACAGTTGGAACGGGTAGTGATCGGCGAAACCGTTGAGGTGACAGCGATCAAGTAAGTCGAGGGCCACCTTCTTCCGGGTGGCGGCGGGCACGCCCTGAATCTCCAGCCCCAGCTCGACGTTGCGGCGGATGCTGCGCCAGGGCATCAGCAAGTCTTTTTGCAGCATGAAGGCGACCTGCGGCACAGGACCTGTGACCGGCTCGCCACCGACAAAGACCTCACCTTCGCTCGGACGGTACAGACCAGAACCCATATTCAGAATGGTGCTCTTGCCACAACCGGAAGGGCCGATGATCGAGACCACTTCACCCCGGCGAATCTTGAAATTTACCTCGCGGATGGCAAACGGCGCGTCTGTTTTGCCTTTGGCCGGGAAACATTTACCGACATTGCGAAATTCGATTTCAGTCGGTTCCAGATCTTCCTTAAGCGCGGGCTTATTCCATTGGGGTGTCACGGCGTACATCTCTTTCACAGCCATTGGGAGGGTTCTCTGGTCTGTTTTATAGGTGATACGACGTTTAGTGCATGAACAATGCCAGTGAGTTATTTCCTACGTTAATAGAGTGATTAGTATTGAATATCAGATGGTTAGGGGAAAATATCGAAAAGCTTGACGTTTCATATATGAAACGTTGCTTCTTATATGGCACGAAATTGCACACCGCCCGTGGAAGTTGCGAGAAGTTGATGCTTTTCAGGTAACGCGAGAAAGTTACGAAAGGGCTTATTTGTTTTATATATAAAACGCACGCTGTAGGAGCGAGCTTGCTCGCGAAAAACCTGAGGTCGCGGCGTTGATTCAGAATGCCCGCGTTATCGTTAACGCTTTTCGCGAGCAAGCTCGCTCCTACCAAAGGGGGCGGCACATCATGAAACGAGGGCAAAAAAAAGGGCCTGAAGATCGTAATCTTCAAGCCCTCAAAAGGTGAGAGGTGTCTAGTCCCTCAACCTGGTGAGCGGTGCAACGCGATCAGGCCTTCAAAGGCACCAGGCGCGGGGCAATCATGTTTTCCGGGCGCAGGATGTCGTCGAGCATGGCGTCGTCGAGCAAGCCTTCTTCGCGCACCAGTTCCAGCACCCCGCGACCGCTTTCAAGCGCGATACGCGCAATGCGGGTGGCGTTTTCATAGCCGATGTACGGGTTCAGCGCGGTGACCAGGCCGATGGAGTGTTCCACCAGCTCGCGGCAGCGGGCTTCGTTGGCGGTGATGCCGGTGATGCAGTGTTCGCGCAGCATGTCCATGGCACGTTGCAACAGGCGGATCGAGTCGAAGATCTTGAAAGCGATCAGTGGCTCCATCACGTTCAGTTGCAGTTGGCCGCCTTCGGCAGCCATGGTCAGGGCCAGGTCGTTGCCGATGATCTGGAAAGCCACTTGGTTGACCGCTTCCGGGATCACCGGGTTGACCTTGCCGGGCATGATCGAACTGCCTGGCTGGCGCGCCGGCAGGTTGATTTCGTTGATGCCGGTACGTGGGCCGCTGGACAGCAGGCGCAGGTCGTTGCAGATCTTCGACAGCTTCACCGCGGTCCGCTTGAGCATGCCGGAGAACAGTACAAAGGCGCCCATGTCGGACGTGGCTTCGATCAGGTCGGCGGCCGGCACCAGCGGCTGGCCGCTGATGGTTGCCAGGCGCTGAACGGCCAGGGCCTGGTAACGCGGGTCGGCGTTGATGCCGGTGCCAATGGCGGTGCCGCCGAGGTTGACTTCGGTCAACAGTTCTGGCGCCAGGGTTTTCAGGCGGGCCAAGTCTTCACCCAAGGTGGTGGCGAAGGCGCGGAATTCCTGGCCGAGGGTCATCGGCACAGCGTCTTGCAGTTGCGTACGGCCCATTTTCAGCACGTGGTTGAACTCGAGACCTTTGGCGGCAAACGCCTGGATCAGGCTGTCAAGGCTGGCCAGCAACGCGTCATGGCCCAACAGCAGACCCAGGCGGATCGCGGTCGGGTAGGCGTCGTTGGTCGACTGCGCCATGTTCACGTCGTTGTTGGGGTGCAGGTACTGGTATTCGCCCTTGTTGTGGCCCATGGCCTCCAACGCGATGTTGGCGATGACTTCGTTGGCATTCATGTTGGTCGAAGTGCCAGCGCCGCCTTGAATCATGTCCACCACGAACTCTTCGTGAAAGTCACCGCGGATCAGGCGGGCGCACGCTTCGCTGATGGCGGCGTGCTTGGCTTCACTGAGCTGGCCCAACTCACGGTTGGCTTCAGCGGCAGCCTGCTTGACCATTGCCAGACCGACCACCAATTTCGGGTAATGCGAAATCGGAACGCCGGAGAGACGGAAGTTATTCACCGCTCGCAGGGTCTGGATGCCGTAGTACGCTTGAGCCGGTACTTCGAGTACGCCAAGCAGGTCTTTTTCGGTACGGAATGATGCAGCAGAGGACATGACGGAAATCATCTCATTATGGACCCGGAACTGGCCGGAACGTTGAGAATGCTAGGCTTGCAGAAGTTTTTGGGCCAATGCTGTTACACGCTGGCCTATGCAGAAACGGCATAATGTTGATGTGACCCAGTTATCATGGCGGGCGTGTGTGCCAAAATGGTGCATGCCCTGGGAGAATCTGATGAACCTTGAAAGTAAATGGCTGGAAGACTTTAGCGCCCTGGCGGCGACCCGCAGTTTCTCCCAGGCCGCAGAGCGGCGCTTCGTCACCCAGCCAGCGTTCAGTCGCAGGATCCGCAGCCTTGAGGCGGCGTTGGGGCTGACACTGGTCAACCGCTCGCGCACGCCCGTCGAATTGACGGCGGCGGGGCAGTTGTTTCTGGTGACCGCGCGCACCGTGGTTGAACAGCTCGGTGAAGTCTTGCGCCACTTGCATCATCTGGAAGGCGGCCAGGGCGAGGTCATGCAGGTTGCGGCGGCGCACTCGCTGGCGCTGGGTTTTTTCCCACGCTGGATTGCGCAGTTGCGCAACGAAGGATTGAACATCGCGACACGCCTGGTGGCAACCAACGTGGGTGACGCGGTGCATGCCTTGCGCGAAGGGGGTTGTGACCTGATGCTGGCGTTCTACGATCCGGACGCGGCGATGCAGATGGATGCCGAGATCTTCCCGTCGCTGCACTTGGGCAATACCGAGATGCTACCGGTGTGCGCCGCGGACGCTGACGGCACGCCGTTGTTTGACCTGGAAGGCGAGGGCAGCGTGCCCCTGTTGGCCTATAGCGCCGGGGCGTTTCTCGGGCGCTCGGTGAACTTGTTGCTGCGCCAGCGCGCGTTGCGCTTTACCACCGTCTACGAAACCGCCATGGCCGATAGCCTGAAAAGCATGGCCCTGGAGGGGCTGGGGATTGCCTGGGTGCCTCGCTTGAGCGTGCGTGCCGAACTGGCTCGGGGTGAGTTGGTCGTGTGCGGCGGCCCGCAGTGGCATGTGCCGCTGGAGATTCGCTTGTATCGCTGCGCCCTGGTGCGCAAGGCGAACGTACGCTTGTTGTGGCGCAAGCTCGAGAGTGGCGCTCAAACGGCATGAGCCGTGGCCTTGCGTGTACAGGCGAGGCCACGGAACACTGGGGTCAAGCCAGGTTTTTCAGAAAGTCTTGAATGCGCTCCCGATTGATCGTGCTGTAGCGCAACAGGTTGCCTGTACCCACGTCTTTGCCGGTGGCCATGTAGCTTGAGCGAAAATGCCCGGGATTGTCTGGGTCAGGGACCTGCATCACGCCGGTGTGCTTGGCATTGAACGTGTGGCCCACTTCGTGAGCGAGGGTGGTGGCGTCGATGGTGGACGCGATCAGCGAGTTGCCGGTTTTTCCAGCCGTCTGGGCGACGCCCGCGACTTGGCCGGTGATGAAGCCATCGATCACCAGCACGTTACGGTCAGTCTGGGTCGGAGTGATGCCGATTTTTTCGGCGTATTGGTTGGCAACGCCATTCCATTCATTCACTTTCGCCCCGGCATTGGGGCCCTGGTAGTCGAAGTTGGTGACGCCCGGTACATATTCGTGAAAGCAAATGTTGACCTGGCGGCCACTGACGTTCGCCAGTTCTTCGACAAAGTGATCGAGTTGCCGGGTTTTGAGGTGCTGGTAGTTCGTATCGGAAACACTGTCATGAATGAAGGTGTTAAGGTTGATGGGGCGCATGGGAATCCTCACGTGAAGGGGCAATGTGTGTCGCCTGGACGCTGCGAGGTTGAAGATTAGCGGCGGGCCCGGGGCCGCAGGGCGGTGGCATTTCTGTATGTGCGGTAGCTCTTTTCGCCAGCGTATGTGGCCGAGTTTGCAGGTGATGGGAAGGTGCGTTACCGGGTGCCGAAGGCTTGACCTGCAGGTCAGCAAAACCGTGGATTTGTAGGATTTAAACGGGTGTAGACGGATGGTCATCCAAGGGGCTGTTTATCTGCTGCATTGCGGTATACTGCGCGGCCTTCGGCCGGTCCGTCCGGCCATTTTTCGTACAATCAAGCCACGCATTCTGCGTGGTTTGTTGTTTTTCGACGCGCCTGCGGGCGCCCAGAGAGAAGAGGCGCGACGATGAGTGCATTGGTTGGCGTGATCATGGGCTCCAAGTCCGATTGGTCCACCCTTAGCCACACCGCCGATATGCTGGAAAAACTCGGCATTCCGTACGAAGTGAAGGTGGTTTCGGCCCACCGCACCCCGGACCTGCTGTTCCAGTATGCCGATGAAGCAGAATCCCGTGGCATCGAGGTGATTATCGCCGGTGCCGGTGGCGCAGCCCACCTGCCGGGCATGTGTGCGGCCAAGACCCACCTGCCGGTACTCGGTGTTCCGGTGCAGTCGTCGATGCTTTCGGGGGTGGATTCACTGCTCTCCATCGTGCAGATGCCAGCCGGTATTCCGGTGGCGACCCTGGCGATCGGCAAGGCTGGCGCCATCAATGCCGCGCTGTTGTCCGCGAGTATCCTGGGCGCCAAGCACCCGCAGTTCCACACGGCACTGAAAAAATTCCGCGACGAGCAGACTGACAGTGTCCTGGACAATCCAGACCCACGCATTGCCTGAGGTTGTTGATTGATGAAAATCGGTGTAATCGGTGGCGGCCAATTGGGCCGTATGCTCGCCTTGGCGGGCACCCCGTTGGGGATGAATTTCGCTTTCCTGGACCCCGCGCCAGACGCATGTGCCGCTGCGCTGGGTGAACACCTGCGCGCTGACTACAGTGATCCGGACCACTTGCGCCAATTGGCCGAGGAAGTCGACCTGGTGACTTTCGAGTTCGAAAGCGTCCCGGCTGAAACCGTGGCGTTCCTGTCGCAGTTTGTCCCGGTGTACCCGAGCGCCGACGCCCTGCGCATTGCGCGTGACCGCTGGTTCGAGAAGAGCATGTTCAAGGACCTGGGCATTCCGACCCCGGCCTTCGCCGATATCCAGTCCCAGGCGGACCTGGATGCGGCCGTCGCCAGCATCGGCTTGCCGGCCGTATTGAAGACCCGCACCCTGGGTTACGACGGCAAGGGCCAGAAAGTCCTGCGTACCGCCGATGATGTGGTCGGCACCTTTGCCGAGCTGGGCAGCGTGGCCTGTCTGCTGGAAGGTTTCGTGCCGTTCACCGGTGAAGTCTCGTTAATCGCCGTGCGTTCCCGCGAGGGCGAAACCCGCTTTTATCCGCTGGTGCATAACACTCACGATAGCGGCATCCTCAAGCTGTCCATCGCCAGCACCGATCACCCGTTGCAGGCCTTGGCGGAAGACTATTCCGCTCGCGTGCTGAAACAACTGGATTACGTCGGCGTGATGGCCTTCGAGTTTTTCGAAGTCGACGGTGGCCTCAAAGCCAACGAAATTGCGCCGCGCGTACACAATTCCGGGCACTGGACCACTGAAGGCGCCGAATGCAGCCAGTTTGAAAACCACCTGCGGGCGGTGGCGGGCTTGCCGTTGGGGTCCACGGCCAAGGTCGGCGAGAGTGCGATGCTCAACTTCATCGGTGTGGTTCCGCCCGTGGAGCAGGTGATCGCCATTGAAGATTGTCATCTGCACCACTACGGCAAGGCCTTCAAGGTCGGGCGCAAAGTGGGTCATGCCAACCTGCGTTGCAAGGACCGCGCGACGCTTGACGCGCAGATCCTCAAGGTCGAAACGCTGATCGCCGCGCAATAACCTCCAGATCGGCGGGAACCATTGGTGACCGCCATCCTCTGATGGCAGGATGCCAAAGTCTGACTAGGCTTTGGCATAGTTCACTTCACTCAGAGGGAAATGGCATGGGTATTATTGGAACCATCTTTATCGGTTTGATCGTCGGCCTGCTGGCGCGTTTCCTGAAACCGGGTGACGACAACATGGGGTGGATCATGACCATCCTG
This sequence comes from Pseudomonas mucidolens, assembly GCF_900106045.1. NCBI lineage: Bacteria > Pseudomonadati > Pseudomonadota > Gammaproteobacteria > Pseudomonadales > Pseudomonadaceae > Pseudomonas > Pseudomonas mucidolens. The sequence continues at coordinate 5,069,062 of NZ_LT629802.1, forward strand.
CTGGGTATCGCGGGCTCCCTGGCGGCCACCTATGGCGGCCAGGCGCTGGGTATCTATCAGGCTGGCCAAGGTGCGGGTTTCCTCGGTGCGCTGGTCGGTGCCATCGTACTGCTGGTGATCTACGGCCTGATCAAAAAGAAATGATTTATCGTCTGGCCCTCTGCGCTGCGCAGGCGTAGAGGGCTAGAATGCCGGCACTGTTTATTTGCCGAGTCAATTCATGCGCCGTCTTCTGTTGACTGTCCTTTTGCTGGGCTCGAGCCTGGCCCACGCCTCCGAGCTACCTGAAACCGACTGGCTGGAACTGATGCCCAAGTCGGACCAGAAAGCCCTCGAACAAATGCCGGAAATCGATCACAACTCCCCTGAAGCCATGGGCACCTTTACCGAAAAAGGTGGCTTGAAGCAGAGCAAGGGCCTGCCGGCGGTGATGTATTCGACTAAAACTGTAGCCGCTATGAACGGCAAGCCTGTTCGTCTTGGCGGTTACCCGGTACCGCTGGAAACCGATGCCAAGGGCCGCAGCACCCTGTTCTTCCTGGTGCCTTATCCAGGTGCCTGCATCCACGTGCCGCCACCGCCGCCAAATCAGTTGGTGCTGGTGCGTTATCCCAAGGGTTTGAAGCTGGATGACATCTACACACCGCTGTGGGTAACGGGCACGATGAAGGTGGAGAAGGTCAACAACGACCTGGCGGATGCCGCTTACGCGCTGGATGCGAGCAAGGTGCGGGTGGTGCAGGAAGCTGATCTCTAGGCCAGAACACCAAACCCAATGTGGGAGCAACTGTCTTCACCATGCCATTCGTCACCGCCACTCAGTGCCATCTCGCAACATGGCATTGAGCCTAATCAGCAGTACACGCATGCAGGCGATGAGCGCGACCTTCGCGCTCTTACCTCGCTCTCGAAGGCCTTCGTAGCGTGCCTTGAAGTCGGGCTGATGGCGGATTACAACCCAGCAGGACATGTACAGAGCCCGTCTGACACGGGCTCTGCCTCCATAGATATGTCGCTTCCCGCTGTGATTACCGCTGTCGTCGTTCAAGGGCGCGATACCTGCCAAGGCCGCAACCTCACGGCGATCAAGCTCACCTAGTTCGGGCAGATAAACCAGCAAACTCGCGGTGGCAACCGTACCGATACCTTTAACAGAGATGAGCCGCTGGGCTTTTTCTGCGTCCAGTTCGTGCATGCTCTGATTGATGGCCTTATCAAGTTGCCTGATTTGCGTTTGCAGGAAGTGAATATGGCCTTTGATCAGCGCAATAACGGCTGGTAGCTGGGCTTGCTGAAGACGGCGCTTATTGTCGTCTCGTTGCTGAACGAAATGCTCGCGCTGCTGAACCAGCTCGCGGAGCGCTTCACGCTCAGGCGAAATAACCTTGCTGCTTGAGGCATTCAGCACTTCAGCAAAGTCTGCTAGAACGGCCGCATCAATAGCGTCAGTCTTCGCATTCTTGCCCATCGCCACGGCAAAGGATCTGGCTCGGCGAGGATTGACCCTGAGCACCTTGAAGTTTGCGCCTTGCAGAGCCGCCATGGCATTACGCTCATAGCCCCCGGTGGCCTCCAGCAAAATCAGACTGACTTCAAACTGACTCAATCGTCGAATCAGCTCAAGAAATCCTTCTGAAGTGTTTGAAACATCGAAACCTTCGCTCTGTGGTTTAACCCAGACGACAAGGTTTGATTTTGAGATGTCGATACCGACCCAGGAAATCATGGCAAAACCCTCTTACACTCAGATGTGAGAGTGCTCTGGCTTTGCCCACGCTTGTGATTTCGAGTGGCTGCTCGTCCAACTGTTCGGGCTTGTAGGCCAGAGTGGAAAGGTGGATGGCAGCTCGGCTCCCACACGTGCTTTGAGCACCGCGGACTTGCAGCTTGCCATCCACCCCTCTCACCCCAGAGTTTATTCCTAGATCAAGACACAAGCGGGCTTGCTCGCGAATGCGGTGTATCAGCCAATATATGTGTGACTGACACTCCTCATTCGCGAGCAAGCCCGCTCGCACATTGTTGATTGGGTCTACAGGGCGATACTGGCGATGCTCACGCCTAGCGTATGGCGTTCACCCGGTGCCAGCGCCACCACATCATCCAGCACATTCGCCGTCTCGATACACAGCATGCCCTGCCAACCGTCGTCGGCCATGTCGTCCAAGGCCTTGGCGCGTTCGGTCCATGGGTTCCAGATAACGGTCGACTTCGAGCCTTGGCTGGTGAGTTGCAGGCGCCGTTGCCAATGTTTGTCGACAATATTCAAGTGTGTGGGGGTGTCGAGGTAGATGCGATCGGTCTCGCCGGTAAAGTGCAAGAGGCCGGATTGTTGCTTGGTCTGCCAGCCGTCCGCCGTATCGATGTACTGCAATCCGTCCAACCCTTCGACCTGTACATTGCGCACATCGCTGACCGCGAAGTAAGTGTGCAGCGCCTGGCTGAGGGTTACGGTTTCGGTGCCGCGGTTGTGGCTGGTCAGTTGGATGTGCAGTTGATCGTCCAACAACAGGTTCAGGCTCAAGTCGACTTGATGCGGCCAGTCGGGAAAACCGCCTGCGGGCGCCGGCAATAGCAGGTTCACGCGTAACGCCTGGCCCTGGTTTTCAACGCCTGCCAGTTGCCACGTCGCGGTGCGCACAAAGCCGTGGGCACCCGCTGGCTCGTCACTTTGACGCATCGCCTTCACGCTTTGCGGGTTACGCTCGAAAACCCCGAACCACGGCCAGCACACCGGAACGCCCGTACGGATGCCTTTACCTTGCTTGAATACCGCCTCATCGTTGGGCCAGATCAGAGGCTGCTCGCCCTGACGCTGGTAACTGACGATGTGTGCACCTTGCTGGGCTACCAACAGTTCGGCGCCGTTATGGCGGATGCGCCAGCAATCCAGCTCATCCAGTTTCACGGTTTCAATGTGGGGCATCGACATACAAGCACTCTCAATGGCAGGCAATGGGGCAATTGACCGTCAAAACGCAACGAGGTTTAACGGGCTCGTGAGGGAACCGAGCGCGTGCGGCCACTGCCGTCGATGGCGACGAACACAAACACCGCCTCGGTGACCTTGCGCCATTCGCTGGATAGCGGATCGTCGCTCCACACTTCGACCATCATCTGGATCGAGCTGCGGCCAATTTCCAGGGCCTGGGTGTAGAAGGAGAGCTGTGCGCCGACCGCTACCGGCACCAGGAAAGCCATGCGATCAATCGCCACGGTCGCCACGCGTCCGCCTGCGACCTTGCTAGCCATTGCCGTGCCGGCGAGGTCCATCTGAGCGACCAGCCAGCCACCGAAGATATCGCCAAAACCGTTGGTTTCCCGCGGAAGCGCGGTGATTTGCAGGGCGAGGTCGCCTTGCGGGATAGGATCTTCCTGTTCGAGTTCGATCATGCCGGGGGTGCCTCTGGCCCGTGACGCTTTTTAGGATGTTTCAAGTGGGTAGCCGACTGCCAGGAAAGCGCTTCAATACCTCTACGCGATTCTCGTCAGGCGTACTAACGGGGAAACTCTGCCAAACCGGCTGGAACAGCCAACGGCGCTTTGGCACAGCAACCCCTCAAGGATGCGGGTTTGGCGATTGCAAGGCCGAGTATATCGAGCCCTTATCGCTACGACGACCACTTGAGGCTCATTTGGTCGGTAAATAGTCGCTGTATCGGGGCTTTACCGGGCAACTGTGCTACTCGCACTGACTGGGGCACGCTTGGGCGCTGTGCTTTTGCAAACGATTTGCTATCTTGCCAGACCCGCTCCAGGCAATGCCTGTGGCCGGGTTCGTCGTTCTGACTACTATAAGAGAAGCCTTGCCATGTCCTCCGTGCCCGCAAGCAGTGCGCAACCTTCGCGCCCGCTGACCCGCAACGACTACAAGACCCTGTCGCTGTCTGCCTTGGGCGGGGCGCTGGAGTTCTACGACTTCATCATCTTCGTATTTTTCGCCACCGTGGTCGGGAAACTGTTCTTTCCCGCCGACATGCCTGAATGGCTGCGCATGATGCAGACTTTCGGCATCTTTGCGGCGGGCTATCTAGCACGCCCGCTGGGCGGGATCGTCATGGCTCACTTCGGTGACCTGTTGGGTCGCAAGAAGATGTTCACCCTGAGCATCTTCATGATGGCCGTACCGACCCTGATCATGGGACTGCTGCCAACCTACGCGCAGATCGGCCTGTGGGCACCGATCCTGTTGCTGCTGATGCGCGTCATCCAGGGCGCGGCGATTGGGGGCGAGGTGCCGGGCGCCTGGGTCTTCGTGTCCGAACACGTGCCACCCCGGCATATCGGCTACGCCTGCGGCACCCTGACCAGTGGCCTGACCGGCGGGATCCTGCTGGGTTCACTGGTGGCCACCGCGATCAACACGATCTACACCCCTGAGCAGGTATCGGATTACGCCTGGCGGATCCCGTTCCTGGTGGGCGGTGTATTCGGCCTGTTTTCGGTGTACCTGCGTCGCTGGCTGCATGAAACGCCGATCTTCGCCGAGATGCAGCAACGCAAGACGCTGGCCGCCGAACTGCCTTTGCGCACGGTATTGCGTGACCATCGGAGTGCCATCGTACTGTCGATGCTGCTGACCTGGTTGTTGTCGGCCGGCATCGTCGTGGTGATCCTGATGACCCCGACCGTGTTGCAAACGGTTTACCATTTCAGCCCGACGGTTTCATTGCAAGCCAACAGCCTGGCAATCGTGACCCTGAGCCTGGGTTGCATCGCCTCTGGCGCCCTGGCCGACCGATTCGGCGCGGGGCGTGTGCTGGTGACGGGGTGCCTGTTATTACTGGCAACTTCATGGACGCTCTATCACAGCCTTGCCAGCCATCCCGACTGGCTGTTCCCGCTGTACAGCCTGACGGGTCTGTTCGTCGGCGTGGTCGGTGTGGTGCCTTACGTGATGGTGAAAGCGTTCCCGCCAGTGGTGCGCTTCAGCGGTCTTTCGTTCTCCTACAATGTTGCCTACGCTGTGTTCGGTGGCCTGACACCGTTGGTGGTGTCGCTGCTGATGAAGGAAAGCGCGATGGGCCCGGCCTACTACGTGGCCGTCATCTGCATCATGGGCATGTTGGTAGGTGGCTATCTGTGGAAGCGCGGTCGCTGAAAACCGCTGCTTGGGCGGTAATCGTTCCTGCGCAGTAGCGTGGGAACGATCAGCAATCAGCTTTTGATCCTCAATAATTACAGCGTATTTCCGATTCCCCGCAACGTCCCTGTTCCAGGCAATTCCTCTCTTTCGCCATCTCGCTTTCAATGCTGGCCTTTCATCTAATTGTCACATTACGGACATAGAGTGTTCACACGGCCTCCCGATACTTGGCCCCGATCCAACTATCCCTATCTGCTAGGAGTAAGGCATGAAACTGAAGCGTTTGATGGCGGCAATGACTTTTGTCGCTGCTGGCGTTGCGACCGCTAACGCGGTAGCCGCTGGTGTTGACCCGGCGATCCCGGCTTACGTGAAGACCTCTGGTGTCTCGGGCAACTTGTCCAGCGTTGGTTCCGATACCCTGGCGAACCTGATGACCCTGTGGGCCGAGGGTTACAAAAAGGAATACCCGAACGTCAATATCCAGATTCAGGCCGCTGGTTCCTCCACCGCGCCACCTGCACTCACCGAAGGGACCGCCAACCTGGGCCCGATGAGCCGCAAGATGAAGGACAACGAGCTGCAGGCCTTCGAAGAGAAGTACGGCTACAAGCCAACCGCTATCCCGGTTGCCGTGGATGCCCTGGCTGTGTTCGTGCACAAGGACAACCCGATCAAGCACATGACCATGGAACAAGTCGACGCGGTGTTCTCCTCGACTCGTCTGTGCGGCGCCAAGGCTGAAGTCAAGACCTGGGGCGACCTGGGTGTGACCGGTGACCTGGCCAACAAGCCGCTTCAACTGTTTGGTCGTAACTCGGTATCCGGCACTTACGGCTACTTCAAGGAAGAAGCCCTGTGTAAAGGCGACTACAAGTCGAACGTCAACGAGCAACCAGGTTCGGCTTCGGTCGTGCAGTCGATCAGCTCTTCGCTGAACGGTATCGGTTACTCGGGCATCGGCTACAAGACTGCCAGCGTGAAGACTGTGGCCCTGGCCAAGAAAGGCAGCACTGATTACATCGAAGACACCGAAGAAAACACCCTGAACGGTAAGTACCCGCTGTCGCGTTTCCTCTACGTCTACATCAACAAAGCGCCGAACAAGCCTCTGGCCCCGCTGGAAGCCGAGTTCGTGAAACTGATTCTGTCCAAACAGGGTCAGGAAGTCGTAGTGAAAGACGGCTACATCCCGCTGCCAGCCAAAGTTGCCGCCAAGGCCCTGGCTGACCTGGGTCTGAAAGAAGGTAACTAAGTTCCAGGGCCGGGTAAAACCGGCCTTTCTGTAGGCGCGAGCTTGCTCGCGAAAGTCGTTAGCGATAACGCGCTGTCTCTGAGTTAACGCAGCGCCCTGACGTTTTTCGCGAGCAAGCTCGCTCCTACGGAATCCCTAATTTTTCGGTCCGCTGTCGGCTCTGCCATGCGGCGGATTTCGTGCGTCACCACATTGTCATCTTTTTGTCATATAGGATCGCTAGGGTGTGCGCATGAATGATCTGGCCAATTCCACTATGACGACGACTTCTCCCCCCAAGCGCATTGACTTCAATACGCCTGAGCTGCAACGCAAGCGCCGCATTCGCGCGCTCAAGGATCGCCTGACCCGTTGGTATGTCTTGGTCGGCGGCCTCGCCGTGCTCGGCGCCATCACGCTGATTTTCTTCTTCCTTGGCTATGTGGTCGCGCCACTGTTCCAGGGCGCCAGCCTGACCAAGGACGACGCTCTGACGCCGGCCTGGATGCAAGACGCTGGCAAGCCGTTGCTGATCTCCATGGAAGAACAGAACCAGGTTGCAATGCGGGTTTCCGACAAGGGCCAGGTGTTGTTCTTCAGCGTCGAGGGCGCTGCCGAGTTGTCACGGGTCGACCTGCCGCTGCCTGCCGGTACCCGCGTGGTATCCATTGGTAAGGACCAGCCGGGCAGCCCGCTGGTGATTCTTGGTTTATCCAACGGCCAGTCCCTGGTGTTCCGTCACACCTATAAGGTGTCTTACCCGGACGGCAAGAAGACGATCACGCCTGCCATCGAGTATCCGTACGGCGAGGCGCCGATCGTTCTCGATGAAGAAGGCCGTGCGCTGGAGCATGTTGCACTCAACGCCACCGACTCGTCGTTGGTGATCGCCGGTTCCACTGGTTCGCACTTGAATGTGCTGTCCTTGAGCCGCGAAGAGAACATGATGACTGGCGAAGTCACCAGCGAGCAGACGCGTATCGAGCTGCCGCAAATGACCGAGCCGGTTAAAGCGATCTTCGTCGACCCGCGCCAGCAATGGTTGTATGTGATCAACGGTCGCGCCCAGGCCGATGTGTTCAGCCTGCGGGAAAAGAATCTCAACGGTCGCTACAAACTATTGGAAGAGGGCGATGCCGAAGTCACCGCCAGCACCCAATTGGTGGGTGGCATCTCGCTGATCATCGGTAGCTCCAAGGGTGGCCTGGCGCAGTGGTTCATGGCCCGCGACCCGGATGGCGAGCAGCATCTCAAGCAGATCCGCACGTTCCAGATGGGCACCACGCCCATCGTTGAAATCGCCGCCGAAGAGCGTCGCAAAGGCTTCGTCGCTCTCGACGCTGCCGGCAAGTTCGGGGTGTTCCACAGCACCGCCCACCGCACCTTGCTGGTGGATCCGGTGGTAGAAGGCCAAGGCATTTTCGGCATGTCGCCACGGGCTAACCGTGTGATCGTCGAGGCCGGCGGTAAGCTGCAACCGTTGTCGTTGGACAACCCGCACCCCGAAGTTTCGTGGAGCGCGTTGTGGAGCAAGGTCTGGTACGAGAGCTACGACGAGCCTCAATACGTCTGGCAATCGACCGCCGCCAACAGCGATTTCGAACCCAAGATGAGCCTGGCGCCGTTGACCTTCGGTACGCTGAAGGCTGCGTTTTACGCCATGCTGCTGGCGGCGCCGCTGGCCATTGCGGCGGCCATCTACACCGCCTACTTCATGGCGCCGAGCCTGCGTCGCAAGGTCAAGCCGGTGATCGAGTTGATGGAAGCGATGCCGACAGTGATCCTCGGGTTCTTCGCCGGCCTGTTCCTGGCGCCCTATGTCGAAGGGCATCTGCCGGGGATTTTCAGCCTGCTGATGTTGCTGCCGATAGGCATTCTGTTGTCTGGTTTCATCTTCAGCCGCCTGCCTGAGTCCATCCGCCTGCGGGTACCGGATGGTTGGGAAAGCGCGATGTTGATCCCGGTGATCCTGTTCGTGGGTTGGCTCTCGCTGTACATGAGCCCGTACCTGGAAAACTGGTTCTTCGGCGGCGACATGCGTATGTGGATCTCCCACGACCTGGGCATTACCTACGATCAGCGCAACGCACTGGTTGTCGGTTTGGCCATGGGTTTTGCGGTCATCCCGAACATCTACTCGATCGCTGAAGACGCTGTGTTCAGCGTGCCGCGCGGCCTGACCCTGGGCTCTCTGGCCCTGGGCGCCACGCCATGGCAGACCATGACGCGGGTTGTATTGCTGACCGCCAGTCCGGGGATTTTCTCGGCGTTGATGATCGGCATGGGGCGTGCAGTCGGTGAAACCATGATCGTACTGATGGCCACCGGCAATACCCCGATCATGGAAATGAACCTGTTTGAAGGCCTGCGCACCCTGGCGGCCAACGTCGCGGTGGAAATGCCCGAGTCGGAAGTCGGCGGCAGCCACTACCGCGTGCTGTTCCTCTCGGCACTGGTGCTGCTGTTGTTCACCTTCCTCATGAACACCCTCGCCGAGCTGATTCGTCAGCGTCTGCGCAAGAAATACTCGTCGCTTTAAGAAAGGTAGAAGTCTGTGAAACAGAACTCCCTGAATGGATGGTTCAAGAGCGGCGCCCCGGGCGTCTGGATCAGCGGTGGCGCGGTCGCCATCGCGGTCATCATGACCATTGGTTTGCTGGCAGTGATCGCGGTCCGTGGTTTGGGCCACTTCTGGCCGGCTGACGTGATCCAGGCCAACTACAATGTACCGGGCCAGCCCAACCATGTGGTCGTCGGCGAAGTGGTGCAGAAAGAACAAGTGCCCCGCGCGCGTCTGAAAAGTGCTGGTTTGCCGGTGCCGGATGAAGGCCCGGAATTCATGACCCGCGAGCTGATTAAGGTCGGCAACCGGGATTTGAACGGCAACGACTTCACCTGGGTCGTCGGCGAGTGGCTGACCAGCCAGACCAAGCCTGCCGAACTGATGGCCATCGAGCGTCGCGAGTGGGGCAACTTCTACGGCACCCTGGTCAACGTCAAGCAAGATGGCAAGGTGATCGCCGAAGGGTCGGCCGCCTGGCCGGAGCTGCAAGCACGTGTGGCCCGGGTCAACGCGCTGGCCGCCGAACTCAAGACCCTTGAGAAGTCAGATATCGGTGCGATCAACGCCGGCCTTGAGCGCCTTCGCCTGCAGGGCCGCAAGCTGGAACTGAACGGCAAGCTCGACGCCGCCACCCAGGCTGACATGGACGCCGACCGCGCCGAACTCGACGCTCGTTATAAAGGTGTTGAAGCGCGCTTGATGGACCTGCACGCCCAGTTCAACCGCGATAGCCTCACCGCCCGCGATGCAAACGGTAAAGAAGTAGTTATCAGTATCGGCCACGTGGTGCGTGCCTACCAGCCGAACGCCATGGGCGTCATGACCAAGATCGGTTTCTATATCAGCAAGGTCTGGGAGTTCCTGAGCGACGATCCGCGGGAAGCCAACACTGAAGGCGGGATCTTCCCGGCGATTTTCGGCACCGTGATGATGACGCTGATCATGGCGGTCATCGTCACCCCGTTCGGCGTGCTGGCGGCGGTTTACCTGCGTGAATACGCCAAGCAGAACACCCTGACCCGGATCATCCGTATCGCCGTGAACAACCTGGCGGGCGTTCCGGCCATTGTTTACGGTGTGTTTGGCTTGGGTTTCTTCGTTTACGTACTGGGTGGCTCGGTCGACCGTTTGTTCTTCCCCGAAGCCCTGCCGGCACCGACATTCGGTACCCCGGGCCTGTTGTGGGCGTCGCTGACCCTGGCGCTGCTGGCGGTTCCGGTGGTGATCGTCGCCACCGAGGAAGGTCTGGCGCGGATCCCGCGCACTGTGCGTGAAGGCTCCCTGGCACTGGGCGCGACCAAGGCGGAAACGCTGTGGAAAATCGTGCTGCCGATGGCCAGCCCGGCGATGATGACCGGCATGATCCTCGCTGTGGCTCGTGCCGCGGGTGAGGTGGCTCCGCTGATGCTGGTGGGTGTGGTGAAACTGGCGCCGTCGCTGCCGCTGGACGGCAACTATCCTTACTTGCACCTTGACCAGAAAATCATGCACTTGGGCTTCCATATCTACGACGTCGGCTTCCAGAGCCCCAACGTCGAAGCGGCACGCCCGTTGGTTTACGCCACCGCGTTCTTGCTGGTGCTGGTGATCGCCACGCTCAACCTCTCGGCGGTGTGGATTCGTAACCACCTGCGCGAAAAATACAAGGCGCTGGACAGTTGATAACCCTGTAGGAGCGAGCTTGCTCGCGAAAAGCGCAAGGTCGCCGCGTTCATCCTGGCTTCCCGCGTTATCGTTAACGACCTTCGCGAGCAAGCTCGCTCCTACAGAAGAATGATGTAACCGCTGGCCCAATGACCGGCGGCTCACTGAAACGAATTGGCAGCACAGGGAGCATCCCATGCAACATGAAACCCATTCCCACGGCATCAACATGTCAGCCCTGGGTCGCGACAAGCAGAGCCTGAGCCTGGAACAGGAAACCGTGGCCATCGAAGTGCCGGGCCTGAGCCTGTACTACGGTGAAAAACAAGCGCTGTTCGACGTCAGCATGAATATCCCCAAGCAGCGCGTGACCGCCTTTATCGGTCCGTCCGGCTGCGGCAAGTCCACGCTGCTGCGTACCTTCAACCGGATGAATGATCTGGTGGACGGTTGCCGCGTGGAAGGCGCGATCAACCTCTACGGCAGCAACATCTACCGCAAGGGCGAGGACGTGGCCGAGCTGCGTCGCCGGGTCGGCATGGTGTTCCAGAAGCCTAACCCGTTCCCCAAGACCATCTATGAAAACGTGGTGTATGGGTTGCGCATCCAAGGCATCAACAAGAAGCGCATTCTCGACGAAGCGGTTGAGTGGGCGCTCAAGGGCGCGGCGCTGTGGGAGGAGGTCAAGGACCGCCTGCACGAATCTGCCCTGGGCCTGTCCGGTGGTCAACAGCAGCGTCTGGTCATCGCCCGCACCATCGCGGTAGAGCCGGAAGTATTGCTGCTCGACGAACCGTGCTCGGCACTCGACCCGATCTCCACCTTGAAAGTCGAAGAGCTGATCTACGAGCTCAAATCCAAGTTCACCATCGTCATCGTGACCCACAACATGCAACAGGCGGCGCGGGTTTCCGACTACACCGCGTTCATGTACATGGGCAAACTGGTGGAATTCGGTGACACCGATACGCTGTTCACCAATCCGGCGAAGAAACAGACCGAAGACTACATCACTGGTCGTTATGGCTAGGTGGGGCAGCTGCAAGCCGCGCGTTTCAAGCGGCAAGCATGAGCGGTTCGAGGAACGACACAAATCAGCTTGCAGCTTGTAGCTTGCGGCTTACAGCTTTTGCGGAGCAGAACCATGATTTCGAAGGAAGGCTTGACCCACCACATCTCTGCGCAGTTCAACGCCGAGCTCGAGGAAGTGCGCAGCCACCTCCTGGCCATGGGCGGGCTGGTAGAGAAGCAAGTCAACGATGCCGTCACCGCGCTGATCGAGGCCGACTCGGGCCTGGCCCAGCAAGTGCGCGAGATCGATGACCAGATCAACCAGATGGAACGTAACATCGACGAGGAATGCCTGCGCATTCTGGCCCGTCGCCAGCCCGCGGCGTCCGACCTGCGCTTGATCATCAGCATCTCCAAATCGGTGATCGATCTCGAGCGGATCGGCGACGAAGCCACCAAAATCGCCCGTCGTGCCATCCAGTTGAGCGAAGAGGGTGAAGCGCCGCGCGGTTATGTCGAAGTGCGCCACATCGGTGACCAGGTGCGCAACATGGTCCGTGATGCCCTGGATGCCTTTGCCCGGTTCGACGCTGAACTGGCGTTGTCGGTGGCCCAGTACGACAAAATCATCGACCGTGAATACAAGACCGCTCTGCGTGAGTTGGCGACTTACATGATGGAAGATCCGCGCTCTATCTCGCGGGTGTTGAACATCATCTGGGTCCTGCGTTCCCTGGAGCGGATTGGCGATCACGCACGCAATATCTCGGAGTTGGTGATCTATCTGGTGCGGGGTACCGATGTGCGTCACATGGGCCTCAAGCGAATGAAGGCCGAAGTTGAAGGCACGGTCGATCAAATCCCTAATGTTCCGCGCGAAACTGACGATAAATAAGATTGCCCGAGTAAAAAACGCCCGACCTCTGGTCGGGCGTTTTCGTTTGTGGCGTGTGAGTTTTGCGCGGAGGATGCAAAAAGGTCCCAGCGTGACTGTAGAGTTTTAGCGAAATGCCATCAGTGAAGCGTTATGCTTGCCTGGGGTTTTATAGGATGAAGGGTCGATGAGTAAAGTCAGTGTATTGGTGGTGGATGACGCCTCGTTTATTCGCGACCTAGTGAAGAAGTGCCTGCGCAACTACTTCCCTGGTATCAAGATCGAAGATGCGGTGAACGGCAAAAAGGCCCAGGCCATCCTGATGCGCGAAACTTTTGACATGGTCTTGTGCGACTGGGAAATGCCCGAGATGTCAGGTCTGGAACTATTGACCTGGTGCCGTGAGCAGCCCCAACTCAAGACAATGCCGTTTGTCATGGTCACCAGCCGTGGCGACAAGGAAAACGTGGTTCAGGCCATCCAGGCCGGCGTTTCCGGCTACGTCAGCAAGCCCTTCACCAACGAACAGTTGCTGAACAAGGTCAAGCATGCGCTGCACAAGGTCGGCCGCCTCGACGCGTTGCTCGCCAGTGCTCCGACCAAGATGAACTCTGCGTTCGGTAACGATTCCCTTAGCGCCCTGACCGGCGGCAAGCCCGAGGCGGTCAAGGCGGCCCCCGTGGCCGCGCCCAGCAAAGGCTTGCTCAACACCCTGCCCGTGCAGGCGAGCGTCGCACCATCGGCCGCCAGTGGTCGTGGCCAGGGCCAGTTGCGCTTGCCCAGCGGGACCCAGCAATGCGTCATCAAGGCCCTGAGCATCAAGGAAGCACTGCTGGTGGTGCGCCGTGGCGAGGCCCTGCCCCAAGTGTTGGAAAGCGCTGTGTTGGACCTTGAGCAAGGCGAGAATGCCGAAACAGCTCGTCTCAACGGCTATCTGCACGCGATCGTCGCCTACGAACCGCGCCCCGACAGCGATTGGCTGCAATTGACCTTTCGCTTTATCGACCAGGACGCGCAGAAGCTCGATTACATTTCACGGCTGATCGCCCGTGGCACGGCACAGAAGCATTTTGTGCCGGGTGCCTGATCTCCAAACGGGGATGACCAGCCCGCCAGGGCACGGCACAGCATTGTCATGATCCCTTGTTAGCCTGCCGTTCAGTCGTTTCGGCAGGTCTGCCTCATGCTTACGCGCTCATTGCTGTTTTGCGGACTGTGCCTGGTCGCTTCGTCGACCCTGGCCATGACCCTCTACAAATCCACCGATGCCAATGGTGTGGTGGTTTTCAGCGACCGGCAAACCCCCGGGGCGCAGGCTTTTGTATACCAGGAGCGGAGCGTGTCGCCGGTGAAGCGATCGATGCGTGATACCCGCAAGGCCGGTCACTCAACGCACATGCAGACCTATCGTTATCCGTTGCCCTGGCGCGGCGGGCCCTTTCGACTCACCCAGGGCCCAGGCGGTACTTTCAGTCATTCCGACCGCAAAAGCCGCTATGCCATGGACATTGCCATGCCCGAGGGGACGCCGATCATCGCGGCGCGAAGTGGTGTGGTGGTGAAAATCGAGAACAACCAATCCGGGCGTGGCAGTGACCCTTCGGGCAATTTTGTGCGGGTGTTGCACGACGATGGCACTCAGAGTGTGTACCTGCACCTCAAGCAAGGCTCGGTCAGCGTCCGGGAAGGGCAGCGAGTAGCGGTTGGCGGTGCGCTGGCGTTATCGGGCAATACGGGGAAAAGCAGCGGGCCGCACCTGCATTTTGTCGTGCAGCGCGAGACGCGATCGGGGTGGGTTTCGATTCCGTATGAATTCGCTCACCCGGTGGGGGCGCTACCCAACTTTGCGTTGGGCGCGCCGTGAGGCGTTAGTCCAGCATCAGTACCTTGGCCAGGACGATTTTCGGGCCTTTCATCTTCTTGATGATGATCCGCAGACCTTCCACCTCCATGACTTCTTCCTCTTCCGGCACCCGTTTCAGGGTGTCGTAGATCAGGCCCGCCAGGGTTTCGGCTTCGATATGGTCGAGGTCGATGCCCAGCAGGCGCTCGATTTTGAACAGCGGCGTGTCACCGCGCACCAGCAGCTTGCCCGGCTGATAGGCGAGGATGCCACGCTCGGCCTTGCGGTGTTCGTCCTGAATGTCGCCCACCAGCACTTCCAGAACATCTTCCATGGTCAGGTAGCCGATGATGTTGCCATCGGCCTCTTCCACCAGGGCGAAGTGCGCGCCGCCTTTGCGAAACTGCTCCAGCAGTTGCGACAGCGGCATGTGCCGCGAAACGCGTTCCAGCGGACGCGTCAGTTCGGCCAGGTTGAACGACTCGGGAATGTGGTCCAGGGCTGCCAGTTCCAGCAACAGATCCTTGATATGCAGCAATCCGACAAATTCGCCACGCACGGCGTCATACACCGGGTAGCGGCTGAATTTGTGGCGGCGGAACAGCGCGAGGATTTCCTTGAGCGGCGCGTTGAAATCCAACGTCACCAGGTCTTCCCGGGAGTTGGCCCAGTCGACCACTTCCAGTTCGCCCATTTCCACGGCCGATGCCAATACGCGCATGCCCTGGTCGCTCGGGTCCTGGCCACGGCTGGAGTGCAGGATCAGCTTGAGCTCTTCACGGCTGTAATGATGCTCGTGATGCGGGCCGGGTTCGCCCTGGCCGGCAATACGCAGGATCGCGTTGGCGCTGGCGTTGAGCAGGTAGATCGCCGGGTACATGGCCCAGTAGAACAGGTACAGCGGCACGGCGGTCCACAGTGACAGCAGCTCGGGTTTGCGAATCGCCCAGGATTTGGGCGCCAGTTCACCGACCACAATATGCAGGTAGGAAATCACGAAGAACGCCGCAAAGAACGACACGCCCTTGACCACTTCGGGTGATTCGACGCCCATGGCGCCCAGCAAGGGCTCCAGGATATGCGCGAAGGCCGGTTCGCCGACCCAGCCCAGGCCCAGGGAGGCGAGGGTGATACCTAACTGGCAGGCCGACAGATAAGCGTCGAGCTGGCTGTGTACGGTGCGCAGGATCTGACCGCGCCAGCCGTTGGTGTGGGCAATCGCCTCGACCCGGGTGGAGCGCAGTTTGACCATGGCAAATTCCGCCGCAACGAAGAAACCGTTGAGCAGTACCAGGATCAGTGCAAATAGAATCATGCCGAAATCGGCGAAGAGCGTAGCGAGGGTGATACCAGGGGAAGGGTCCATGATGGGGTTTTGCGGGTTCCGTGTGTTCAAAAAAGGTGGCAAGTGTGCCCGCCAGGCAGGCGTAAGTCAGGCAATGTAGCGGCTGAACGGGCGCTTGCCTAGTGGCGGCTGCCGGGCGGGGAGCTACTCGTCCTGAGTGACTGCCGGTGAACGTGTCACCTGAGTGGGCGCGAAATGGCAGGTAAATGTGCTGCCCTGTCCCAGCACACTGCTGATTTCCAGGCGCGCGCGATGGCGCAACAACACATGCTTGACGATCGCCAGGCCCAGCCCGGTGCCACCGGTGTTGGAGTTGCGACTGGAGTCGACCCGGTAAAAACGCTCGGTCAGACGCGGCAAGTGTTTGGTGTCGATACCGATCCCCGAATCCTGCACGCTCAGGTGCGCGCCCTGGTGATCGGCCCACCAGCGGATGCGAATCGCGCCTGTGTCCTGGGTGTATTTCACCGCGTTGAATACCAGGTTGGAAAAGGCGCTGCGCAACTCGCCCTCGCTGCCCTTGAGCAGCACCGACGGGTCGGCTTCGAGGGTGATTTGCTGTCCACGTTCGCCAGACAGGGCCAGGGCATCGTTCTTGATGGTCTGCAACAGGCTCTGTACCGTCACAGGTTGATTGTCCGAGGGATAATCGGTGGCCTCAAGCTTGGCCAGCAGCAACAGGTCGTTGAGCAGGGTCTGCATGCGTGAGCCTTGCTGCTGCATCTGCTGCAGGGCACGGCTCCAGCGCGGATTGACCTCTTCGACGTTGTCCAGCAGCGTTTCCAGGTAGCCACAGATCACGGTCAGCGGCGTGCGCAGCTCATGGGAGACGTTGGCGACGAAGTCCTTGCGCATCTGTTCCAACTGATGGATCCGGGTCACGTCGCGCACCAGCATCAGGTGTTCGTTATTGCCGTAGCGCGTCAGGTACAGCTGGATACGCACCCGGTCGTTGGTCGGTGATGGAATTTCCAGCGCTTCTTCGAAGTTGTCCTGCTCGAAGTATTCCTTGAAGCGAGGATGGCGCACCAGGTTGGTGACGGGCTGGCCGCTGTCCTGCGGGGTCTTGAGACCGAGCAAGGTTTCGGCGGCGCGGTTCCACCATTCCAGGTTGCCATCGCTGTCGAGCATGATCACCGCGTCTTTCAGCGCGGCGGTGGACTCCTGGACCCGGTCGATCACTGCCTGTAGGCGTCCGCGTACCCGTTGGTCGCGGCGTTGCAGGTGGTAAATGCTGTCGAACACTTCGCCCCACAGGCCGTAGCCGTCGGGTGGCGGTTCATCGGGTTTGTGCTGGCGCAGCCATTCGTGCATGCGCAGCAGTTGCTTGAGGGTCCAGCCCAGGTAGAGGCCCAGGCCCACGGCCAGGCTCCAGCCGTAGTAACCGCTGATCAAACCCACCAGCAGGCAGCCGGTAATCAACAAAAGCATGTGGCGAATCAGGGTGCCGTGCCAGTTTTGGTTCACTAATGCGTCCTTCGGAGCAGTTGCAGGTTTCAAGCTGCAAGCTTCAAGTTAGAGCGAAGCGGTGTCCATCTTGCCGCTTGTCGCTTGAGGCTTACCGCTGCCTCATCAGCCTTTGGTGGAAAACCGGTATCCAGTGCCGCGTACGGTTTGTACCAGATTCTCGTAAGCGTCGCCCAAGGCTTTGCGCAGACGGCGGATATGCACGTCGACGGTACGCTCCTCGACGTACACATTGCCGCCCCAGACTTGATCAAGCAATTGCCCGCGCGTGTAGGCACGTTCCTGGTGGGTCATGAAGAATTGCAGCAGACGGTATTCCGTGGGGCCCATCTCGGCCGGCGTGCCGTCGATGGTCACACGGTGGCTGATAGGATCGAGTATCAGGCCGCCGACTTCGATGGGCGCCTCGCCATCGGTAGGGCCGGCGCGACGCAGCACGGCTTTCAGGCGCGCGACCAGTTCCCGTGGGGAAAACGGCTTGGTGATGTAGTCATCGGCGCCGACTTCCAGGCCCTGGATCTTGTTGTCTTCTTCACCCTTGGCGGTGAGCATGATGATCGGGATGTCCCCGGTCAGTTCGTCGCGCTTGAGGCGGCGAGCCAGCTCGATGCCGGAGGTGCCGGGCAGCATCCAGTCCAGCAGAATCAGGTCCGGCTTGCGGTCGACGATAATGGCATGGGCCTGCTGGGAGTTCTCCGCCTCCAGGCAGTCGTAGCCGGCCATTTCCAACGCAACGGCGATCATCTCGCGAATGGGCGCTTCGTCGTCAACGATCAGAATGCTCCTGCCAACCATGCTAAGTCCTCTTGTCATTTAACTGTCTTGCGCCGCATTAGATAACGGAATTATTGCAGTCGTGTGACAGTATTTTAGAGGCTTGCGCAATTGGCGCGATGCTGAACTACGCTTTGAGTCCGAATCCTGACAACCACATAAGGATGCTTGCGATGAATCACAGTACTTTTTCCTGCAAAGCTTTGCTGGTGATGGCGGCATTGGCGCTGCCGAGCCTGGCGTTTGCGACGGAGCCGGCGATGGCCAAAGGCGGGATGCTGGTGGACCATAACGAGATGACGCTCTACACCTTCGACAAGGACGCAGAGGGAAAATCAGTGTGCAAGGATCAGTGCGCAACGAACTGGCCACCGCTGAAAGCCGAGTCCACGGATACGCCAACGGGTAAGTGGACGGTCATCACCCGTGACGACCAGACCAGCCAGTGGGCGTATGACGGCAAGCCGGTCTATACCTACAAGGACGACAAGCAGGCCGGCGACAAGACCGGTGATGGCAAAGGTGGCGTCTGGCACATCATCAAACCCTGATCATCAAAACCATTGTAGGAGCGAGCTTGCTCGCGAAAGTCGACAACGCTAACGCGCGCAACCTGACACTCAACGGTGCCCTCGGGTTTTTCGCGAGTGAACTCGCTCCTACAGTATTGAGCTGTCAGCGAAATGCGTAGTCCGCGACAATCCCGACAAAAATCGCCAGCCCCGCCCAATGGTTGTGCAGGAACGCCTTGAAGCACTTCATCCGGTCCTTGTCGCGGGTGTACCAGAACTCCCAGGCGAAGCACCCGGCCGCCGCCAACAAGCCCAGGTGGAACCAGCCGCCCAACTCAAAGCGCGTTCCCGCCGGCAGCAGGCAGACCAGGGCCAATCCCTGCAGGGTCAGGATGATGATCCGGTCGGCGTCGCCGAACAGAATCGCCGTGGATTTCACGCCGATTTTCAGATCGTCATCGCGGTCCGTCATTGCGTAATACGTGTCGTAGCCCACGGTCCACAACAGGTTCGCGATGTACAACAACCACGCCGCGGCGGGCAGGCTGCCGGTCTCGGCGGTGAATGCCATCGGCATGCCCCAGGAAAACGCCGCCCCCAGCACTACCTGTGGGTAATAGGTGTAGCGCTTCATAAACGGGTAGCTGGCCGCCAGTGCCAGACCACCCAGTGACAGCCAGATCGTCGTCGCATTAGTCATCAGTACCAGCAGGAAACTGACGAACATCAACACCGCAAAGAACACCAGCGCCTCTTTGGAACTGATCTTGCCGCTGACCAGCGGCCGTTGCTCCGTGCGCTTTACATGACCGTCAACCTTGCGGTCGGCCCAGTCATTGATCACGCAGCCGCCCGCGCGCGTCAGTACCACGCCGAGCACGAAGATCACGATATTGCTCCAGGAAGGCGAGCCTTCGCCGGCGATCCACAGCGCCCACAGTGTCGGCCACAGCAGCAGGTAGATGCCGATGGGCTTGTCCATGCGCGTCAGATGAATAAAGTCCCAGGCCCTGGGGTTCAGGCGATTCATGGACTTGAGCAAGCGCTGGTACATCAGCAATTCTCCGGGTTGTCGTTCACGGCGTGCCACAGGCTCGGCAGGAACACTTCCGCCACCAGCACGCTCAGCGGCCCGCGATCAAAGCGCGAACGGCGCGCCCACAGGTCATCGGCCTGATCCAGCGCGGGCAGCCATGCGCGCGGATAGCGGCACACTTCGATGGCCTGGCGGGTGAACGCCTGGTCACAAAACAGCAGTTCGCCCAACGAGCGGCTGCCCAGTTCATCCATCTGTAAGCCGTCGCCCTGCAGCGCGCTGCGCGCCGCCACGCTGCGCGCAAACACCCAGGGCTCTTCATGTCCACGCAAATACACCTCGCGCACCCAACCCATGCTCGCTGGCGGCAGGTCGAGGGCGGCGCATTCGTCGTCTCGCAGTGGCTGCCAGCCTTCGAACAACGGGGTGACGCTGAAGCCGTTGCTGGACAAGCGCGTCAGGCGCCGTGTCAGCGAGTCTTCATCGAACAGCCAGTCGAGGATCACAGGGGCGGGTGAGGGGCTCAGAAGGCTCTGGGTCAGCCATCGGCAAGCATCGGGAACGGCAATTGAGTGCGGCACAGAGAGTCGTTATTGGCAGTCAATGAGGCGGCGAGCTTACCATGGCGACTTGAGTTTTTGCTGGCGTGCGCGGCAACCGTGGGTCGAACATGCTTGCATCTGGACGCACCGATCAGTACAAAACGCCCTGAGCCGAGCGGCAATGCTGTATCTATCGACTGTCGGCCAGTAAGCCTGGACCCTGAGGAAGCAAGTAATGAAGAAGTGGCAATGTGTAGTCTGCGGCCTGATCTACAACGAAGCGGACGGTTGGCCGGATGACGGGATCGCTCCAGGCACCCTGTGGCAGGACGTACCAGAAGACTGGCTGTGCCCGGACTGCGGCGTCGGCAAGATGGATTTCGAAATGATCGAAATCGGCTGATTGTTTGATCCCAAGAAGCGAATTCCAGAAACGTACTGCAAGGAGAAAGGCATGAGCGCACCTGTCGTGATCGTTGGCACGGGATTGGCCGGTTACAACCTGGCTCGGGAGTTTCGCAAGCTTGATGGCGAAACCCCGCTGCTGCTGATCACTGCGGATGACGGGCGCTCCTACTCCAAGCCCATGCTGTCCACCGGTTTTGGCAAGAACAAGGACGCCGACGGCCTGAGCATGGCGACACCGGGCGCGATGGCCGAGCAACTCAAGGCCGAAGTGCGGACCCACACGCGCATCAGCGGCATCGACCCGGGCCACAAGCGCCTGTGGATCGGTGAGGAAGCGGTGGCCTATCGCGACCTGATCCTGGCCTGGGGCGCGGAAACCGTGCGTGTCCCGGTGCAGGGCGATGCTGGCGAACTGATTTTCCCGATCAACGATCTGGAAGACTATGCACGCTTTCGCGCCGCCGCTGCCGGCAAGCGCCGAGTGCTGCTGCTGGGCGCCGGCCTGATCGGCTGCGAATTTGCCAACGATCTGATGCTCGGCGGTTATGAAATCGACCTGGTAGCCCCGTGCGAACAAGTCATGCCGACCCTGCTGCACCCGGCAGCCGCCGCCGCGGTACAGGCCGGGCTGGAAAGCCTGGGGGCGCGTTTCCACCTGGGGCCGGTGCTCAACCGCCTGCAGCGCAGCGCTGACGGCCTTGAGGCCCACCTGTCTGATGGCGAAGTGATTCAGTGTGATCTGGTGGTCTCGGCCATCGGCTTGCGTCCACGGGTAGACTTGGCGGCTGCGGCCGGTTTGCAGATCAACCGCGGGATCGTTGTCGACCGTCACCTCAAGACTTCCCACGCCAACATCTACGCCTTGGGCGACTGCGCCGAGGTCGATGGCCTGAACCTGTTGTATGTGATGCCGCTGATGAGCTGCGCCCGGGCCCTCGCTCAGACCCTGGCGGGCAACGCCACGGCGGTTACTTACGGACCGATGCCTGTCACCGTCAAGACGCCGGTGTGCCCGCTGGTGGTCTCGCCCCCGCCCCGGGGTAGCGAGGGCGCCTGGAGCGTCGAAGGACAGGGCGCCGACATCAAGGCCCTGTGCCGCGCCAGCGACGGGCGCCTGTTGGGTTATGCGCTGACCGGCGCTGCAGTCATGGAAAAACTCGCCCTGAACAAGGAGCTTCCGCCGCTGCTGGCGTAAATGCCGGTCGTTCTGTCGGATTAAGCACCTTCTTGGGCATAGAAAGGTCGCCGCGAGACTGGCGCGGGCACCGCTGGCATGCCATCCTCACTCCCGTCTGCCGCAGAGTAGAGCCTGCGGCGCCTTGGGCGCTGCTCCAGCAGAGAGCAGCACGGACATAACAACAAAAAACCGTCAAAGAGGCTTCACTTATGCGTAAACCAGAACTTGCAGCCGCCATTGCTGAAAAGGCAGACCTGACCAAAGAACAGGCCAGTCGTGTCCTCAACGCCGTTCTCGAAGAAATCACCGGCGCCCTGCACCGCAAGGACAGCGTCACCCTGGTGGGCTTCGGCACCTTCCTGCAGCGTCATCGCGGCGCCCGCACCGGCAAAAACCCGCAAACCGGCGAGCCGGTGAAAATCAAGGCGAGCAACACCGTCGCGTTCAAACCGGGCAAATCCTTGAAAGACAGCGTTAATCCTTAAGTCACGCCGTACCCGCTACGCTGCGGGCGAGCACGGATAAAAAATGGGCACGCCGACTGGGTCGGGTGCTCATTTTTTTTACGAATAAATCTGTCCCCCTTTTCTCAGTCCCCCGGGTTGAGTGAGCCACGAAAAGCGTGCACGCGCGCCACCCGATCATCTAAGCGGTGCAGGTAGGCGGCGTGTTAAGGGCCGTAGACTCTCACGATCCGTCCAAAGCCCCGGGAAGACTTCAAACTTCAAATCGTCGCGGTTAATGCCCGTATCAAAATGGCGGCACAACCGGTCACTCAAGTCTTCATCCCCCCACATGTTGGTGAGCTCGCATTTTTCAATCACGTCGCGGCTTTTCGAGAGTTTCAGATCTGCCTTCAGCGCCGGCACCAAGCTGTAATCAGCAGCACAGTCTTTGCCGGTATCGATCAGATCGGCACCACGAAACGGGAAGCCACCTTCAAAGTTGACGTGCGGCCTTAACCAATAACGTTCATGGTCTGAGAGGCTCAATGGGGTTGTGGACATTAGTTTTTCCACCGCCATACGTTGGGTAACCACTTTCCCTACATAGCCGCTGAACAGGATCATGCTGTTCTCCAGCACGAGATCGGTCCAGACACCATCGACGCTTTTTACGTCGTAAAAGCGCATGACTGAATTTTTGAACATCTGACCTACGGTGTATAAATCGTCCCGCAACTTAAGGCTGGCTAAATCGCCTTCTTTCCAGGTTATGCGCTTGGCCATGGGCTCACTCCGTTTATAAAGTCATTGATGTCAAAAGGCGACGGATCTATTTTCAATCAAGTAAATCCGTCACCTTTTTTGACCAAAGAACTGGCCAGTCGCGTCCTCAACGCTGTTCTCGAAGAAATCACCGGCGCCCTGCACTGCAGGGACAGCGTCACCCTGGTGGGCTTCGGCACCTTCCTGCAGCGTCATCGCGGCGCCCGCACCGGCAAAAACCCGCAAACCGGTGAGCCGGTGAAAAGCAAGGCGAGCAACACCGTCGCGTTCAAACCGGGCAAATCCTTGAAAGACAGCGTTAATCCTTAAGTCACGCCGTACCCGCTACGCTGCGGGCGAGCGCGGATAAAAAATGGGCACGCCGACTGGTCAGTGTCCACCTTATTTGCTGTCGAATAGTTCTTTCATGCTTTGCGCAGCTTTATTTACACGTTCAAGTGCAACGTCGCTACCAATACGCAAGTCTTCGGGTAACTCAAAGTGGCCCATACAGTCGTTATCGTTCAACGCATTGCGCAAATGAGCTATCACGCGGTAAATAATGTGATCGAAATAAACGAAATAAAGGGGACGGATTTATTTGATTATTCTTCTTACTAATAAATCTGTCCCCATTTTCGCCCGTTCTCGTCCCCGTTTTCCATCGTTCTCCCTAATCTAATCCTGCAGTGTTGGCTTCGTTATTCATCGTCAAAATCATCCTCGTCACTCAGCCCTTGGACGAATCGGAGGAAATTCGAACAAAGGTTTTTTTCGGATTCAGCCTGATTTTCTTCAGGGCTAAGGTCGCTATCAAAGGTGTCAGTCGTGAAATAACTGATGGCCCCAGAATCAAGGTTCAAGCAAAAAAAATTGCCGCCCAAATCGTCCGCGAAGGCAAGAAGTTGCGCAGGAAGAACTTGTTTCTTCAGCATTAGCTGGTACGTGGATAACAACGTTGGTTCACCGTAGGCAATTGGCCTGAAGGAGGCCACTTCGATTGGATCGAAAAAGTCTTCGCTGACCCAATAGGCCCGTTCCGGCACGCCGCCGTTGTACTTGAGGTAATGGTTTCTAAAGGGAATCGGTAGCTTCCTACCGATGACAGATTCCACGTGATCCAGATCCGCCGAGGTTATGCTCGTTTCGCAATCTGAAAATTTGTTTTCAAGCATCGAAACCTCCAATTATGAGCAGCGCCCAGGTTTGGTTTTGCGGTTGGGAATCTTGTTGGCGAGCCATCCTTTTTTTGATGCTTCAAGGACTGACTCACTGCTGCCGTATTTAACCTTGAAATGTTTTTCATATTGAGCAACTGAGCCTCCATGGGGGTATGTGGCCTCATGGGCAGATTTTCGGATCAGTTGCATCGTTGTGTTGCCCGTTTTAGGATCGAAGTCATCAACGTGGTGCCAGGTATAGTGCTTCTTAGCACTTTTAGGAATGCCGGCCTCTTCGTAGGCTTGAGTAAAGTCGCGCGGTCTTGAGCCTTGCATCTTGATGGTCACGATATTTTTTTGTGAACCTTTAATCGGATACAGATCACTGCTTCCAGTGAAGTCCACCCCTGCAAACGCCCAGCCCCAAGGATCCGCCCAACCAATAGGGTTTGGTGCGTATTGATAAAGATTGAGACCACCTTCCAACCCAATCGGATCCGGCGTCGTAAACCGTCCCACATCCGGATCATAAAACCGAAACGTATTAAAGTGCAGCCCCGTCTCCCGGTCCAGATACTGGCCCTGAAACCTTAGGTTCTGCTCCTCGATGTAATACGGCTCGCGCACTTCTTCCAGCGTGTTGCCCCACACCCGATACGTTGCTTGCCAAACGTTATGCCCATCCGCTTCCGTCAGTTGTTCCGGTAGTCCGTTCAGATCGTTGTGGTAGTAGCGGATTTTTTGCAGCGGGCCGTTGCCGTCGACGCGGGCCAGGGGTTGGTAGCCTTCGTCTTCGTAAACATAAAGGCTGGTCTGGCTGTGTTTGTGTTCCTGCAGCAGGCGCAGGCCGTCCCAGGTGAAGCGGGTTTCGCCGAGGGGATAACCGTCGCTGCCGTGTTCGGTTTTTTCGATGCGCCGGCCCAATGGGTCGTAGGTCATTTTGACCACGCTGGCGTTGTCGTTGCGCACTTCGATCAGGCGACTTTCGGCGTCGTAGGCGAAGCGTTGCAGGCCGCGTTTGGCGCTGCGTTTTTTGATCATCCGGCCGAAGCCGTCGTAGTGCAGCAGTTGGCGCTGGTCCCCAATGTATGTTGCGGTCTCGCTCCCGACGCCGTATCAGGTGACAGTATAATTCCTGCTCTATGTACTCACGTAAATTGAACTAGGAAATAGCCACCTACCTCCCCTTCTTTCATCTTTTTCGCCCGATTATCGGCAAATATATAGCCGATACCTCCACCGAATATTCCTTCGTGTCGAGAGCTTATTTTTGCGATATCGGCGTCGATTAGCTGAGCCAAAAAGTAGTAGCGAGGGCTTTCATACAAGGGGTCTTGCAACCATGCGGGCCGACCTAGAGCCTTACTGATCCCCGCGCCACTGTCCAAGTCCTCCAGCTCCTCCTCCATCTGTTCGGGAGTGAGTGGCTGCTGGGCAATGTATGTTCGTGGAATCGGATCAACTAACGTAGCAGGTGTGAGTTCAGACGTTGCCAACGTGTGAAGCAGGACGCAGCTGTGGCCAAGTTGGAGTTTTTCCATCTCACTTTGTTGATGGACCGTCAACTTGCGTACCGAGGAGCGCGTGTAGGTTTCTTCATTGCGCTCAACGCAGACGAATACCGTCAGGGCCATCCCGGAGGGTATGAATGGGACGCCCAAGAAAGTCGAGTTCATCGTAATCACAGGCAGCATCAACTGGCCGGTTTGCGGGTGTTTAGGCCACAGATCAAGATCTGTCAGCCATGCCCCCCCGCCTATTTGTCCAAGGTTGTGGTCCTGCTCTGAGAGAATAATTTGATTGATGCCCATAGCCTGTGATCCTTTAGAAACAACCTTTTCGTTTGGCGAATGACGCGGCAGAGCGCCTCGCCGTTCTGGCCTGTTGTTGTGTGATGATGCCGGTTTTGACCAATGAGTTGTGTATAGCTTGGGACATGAGGCGAATCTCCAGCTTCCCACGCTTAAACATCTGATTGGCCCCCATTCCGCGAGCGCGCCGCAAACGATTTTCCTCAGCATGTACCATGTCGTGATGCTTGGGCGATAGCGCTATGGATGGGTTGCCTTTGTAACGCCGACCTTTGGCGATACCTTTTTCTTCCAAAAATTTATTGCGGACAATCTCATGTGCTTCCAGCCCATCATTTTTGTGAGCCTTTGCACCGTAACCTGCCACTTCACCTTCTTTGAGCAGGCCAAGCGGATCGATCCACCCGGACGTATTGGGTGCATACTGGTACAGATTAAATCCACCCAGCAACCCGATCGGATCCGGCGTCGTAAACCGTCCCACATCCGGATCATAAAACCGAAACGTATTAAAATGCAGGCCCGTTTCCCGGTCCAGATACTGGCCCTGAAACCTTAGGTTCTGCTCCTCGATGTAATACGGCTCGCGCACTTCTTCCAGCGTGTTGCCCCACACCCGATACGTCGCTTGCCAAACGTTATGCCCATCCGCTTCGGTGAGTTGTTCCGGCAGGCCGTTGAGGTCGTTGTGGTAGTAGCGGATTTTTTGCAGCGCGCCGTTGCCGTCGACGCGGGCCAGGGGTTGGTAGCCTTCGTCTTCGTAAACATAAAGGCTGGTCTGGCTGTGTTTGTGTTCCTGCAGCAGCCGCAGGCCGTCCCAGGTGAAGCGGGTTTCGCCGAGGGGATAACCGTCGTTGCCGTGTTCGGTCTTTTCGATGCGCCGGCCCAGCGGGTCGTAGGTCATTTTGACCACGCTGGCGTTGTCGTTGCGCACTTCGATCAGGCGACTTTCGGCGTCGTAGGCGAAGCGTTGCAGGCCGCGTGTGGCGCTGCGTTTTTCGATCATTCGGCCAAAAGCGTCGTACCGGTAGCGCTTGTCCTGGTAGGTCAGCAGTTTGTTGTGCACCACCAGCCCGGCACCGGTTTGCGGGCCGTCGAGCAGGTTGGCGGCGGCGTCGTAGGCGAAGGTTTCGCGCTGGCCGTGCTGGCTGTCCTGGCTTGCGATGATGCGGCCGGTGGCGTCGTAGTGCAGCAGTTGGCGCTGTTGCGCGGCGGGTTGTTGGTCGAGTTTGCCGATCAGGTTGTCGGCGGGGTCGTACTCGAAGTGTTTTTGCAGCGCCGCCGGCATCAGCGCGGGTTGGCTGCTGTGGCGGCGTTGGCGGGCGCGCAGGCGGCCGGCGCGGTCGTATTCGCTGCGGGTGCTGATCTGGCCTTGGGTGCGCAGCACTTCGCGGTGCAGGCGGTCGCGTTCGAAGTCGCTGATGACCTGGCCGTCGAGGTTGATCTGGTGCAGGTGGCCGCTGCCGTAGTACAGGCGATTGAGCCAGCGGCCGTCGGGCAGTTGGCTCTGGATCAGGTTGCCGAGTTCGTCGTAGTGATGCTGCAGGCTGCCGGTGGCGCTGTGTTCGCTGAGCAATTGGCCGAGCGGGTCGTAGGCAAAACCCAGGGTTTGCGCGGTGCCGTGCAGGTCGGTGAAGGTGACGGCGGTGAGCTGGTCCAGCGCATCGTAAGTGTATTCGGTGCGGCCATCGTCGGTGACCTTGGCGATCAGTCGGCCCACGGCGTCGCGTTCCAGGCGGTGGACGATGGGCGCTGGCGGCGCTTCGGGAATGACTGCCAGGCCCGTGCCGTAGGGCGCGGGGAGCGCCGTCAGCGCCGCGACGTTGTCGAGTAAATCGTAGGCGTAGCGCTTGGCGCTGCCGTCCAGATCCTGCTGCTCGGTTAGCCGATCGCCGGCATCCCAGGCGAACCGATAACGCTCGCCGTTTTCGTTGGTCAGCGTTTGCAGCCGCCCGTAGCTGTCGTAGCCGAATTGCACCTGCCGCCCGTGGGCGTCGGTGCGCTGGCGGACCTGGCCGCGGCGGTTGTGTTGGTAGAGCGTGGTGTGCCCGGCGGGGTCGGTGTAGCCAGTCAACTGCCCGGCGATGTCGCGTTGGTAGTGCTCGGTGCGGCCGTCCGGCAATTGGCTGCTGAGCAAACGCCCCTGGGCGTCGTAGCTGAACTGGGTGCGCTCGCCGAGGGCGTCGGTGATGGTCTGTAAATAGCCGCGCTGGTCGTAGCTGAAGCGTGTCGGGTAGCCCGAGCAATCGATGTGTTCCACCAATTGGCCGAAGGGATTCCAGCGCAGCTTTTTGCTTTTGCCGCTGGCGTCGATGATTTCCACTACTTGGCCGTGGGCGTCGTAGCGGTAGCGGGTGACATGCCCCAGCGGATCGGTTTCGGCGGTGCAGTTGCCGCGCTGATCGTAGCGGTATTTCCAGCTGTGGCCAGCGGCGTCGGTGTCTACCAGCGGCAGGGCCCAGTGTTCCAGCCATAACGTCGAATCGCTGCGGCCCAACGGATCGGTTTCGCCGATCAGGTTGCCAGCTTCATCGTAGCTGTATGCATAGCGCCCACCTTGCGGATCGGTGGCGCTGAGCATCTGGCGTTCGTCGTTCCACTCGAACAGCCAGGTCTGGCCGAGGTTGTCGCTGTAGCGGGTGATCTGGTGCTGGCTGTTCCACTGCCGCGTGCTGACCCGCTGCAAACCGTCGGTGATGCGGGTGAGGCCGGCCTTGAGGTCATAGTCGAACTGGTAGGCGTCGCCCTCGTCGGTCCAGTGGCGGACCACGCGCCATTCCAGCTCGTCGATCAACGCCCATTCGTAGAAGCAACGCAGCCCTGTGGGCAGTTGGTGTTCGACCATGCGCTGGCCGGCGTCGTAGCTGAAGCGCCGTTGCACCTGGCCGCTGGCGTCGCGCACTTCGCTCAGGTTGTGCGCCGCGTCGTAGGCGTAGCTGACCAGCACTTCGCGCTGTTGGTCGGGGTAGAGGCGTTCCAGGCGGCTGAGGCGTTCGCCTTCGCGGATCAGCTCGACGTGCACCCGATCGAAGGTATCGCGCAGGCGTATCAGGCGTCCGGCATCGTCGTAATCGAGGAAGATGCGGTTGTCGTTACGGTCGCCGAGCTGGCTCAGGCGCAGCCGTGAGGGGCTGGCTGGCGTAGGTTCGAACAGACGATACAGGCCGTCATCGCTTTCGATCAGCACCTGCCCGTTGAGGTGGCGTCGCACGGCGAGACCTTCACCGGGGCTGAACACCGCGCCGCCCAACGGGATCGAGCCCATGTCGATGGGCCGCGCCTGTTCGTCGGTGTAGACCAGGGTTTCGCCGCCTTCGGGGTGCGGACGGCTCTCGACGCACACTTCATAGGGCACGCTCCAGCCCGCACCCAGCAGGCTGCCCGAGCGTTCGTCGCGGCTGTTGTAGAAGCGCTGCCAGTCGATCGGCAGCACGCCGGGCAAGACGAAGTCCAGCTCTTCATCGCGACCCAGCACCTTGGCGCCGGTCGCGGCATGCACCGGGTTCGACGAGCCCATGGCGGCATTGGCCGCCGCGCCCATGGCGCTGCTGACCGCCATCGACGCCGCGCCCCCGGCCAGCATGCACGGCAGTTTGCTGAAGAACTTGCCCTTGCCACCCTTGAGCATCAGCAACGCGGTGACCGCCAGGCCCACGCCCGGGGTCTTGCCGCTGCGGATCTCACGCACCACCACCGAACCGCCGCCAATGGTCACGTTCGAGGAAATCAGCCCGGCTGACACTACCGTTGCATCGCAGGTGCTGCGATCGCCGCTGCGCACCGCGGGCTGGCCGTTGATGGTGACCTTGTCCGAGCCTTCGGCCATGAACTGCGGCGGCATCGGCGGGTGCTTGGTGCAGATCACCAGGTCTTCCGGCCGGGTCTCGGTGCCAGGGGCGGGCGTGGCGACGGTGGGGCGCCACATCTGCGAGAAGAAATTGCCGGCCATGTCCAGGTAACTGGGCTCGGATTGTTCTTCCGGTT
Organism: Pseudomonas mucidolens; assembly: GCF_900106045.1. NCBI lineage: Bacteria > Pseudomonadati > Pseudomonadota > Gammaproteobacteria > Pseudomonadales > Pseudomonadaceae > Pseudomonas > Pseudomonas mucidolens. The sequence continues at coordinate 5,098,741 of NZ_LT629802.1, forward strand.
CGGGCATCTCCAGTTCGGTGCCGGCCGGCGCCACATGCGACATCACGGCGCCGGCGGCGCGGGCCGAGGCGATGTTGTTGGTGAAGGTGTCCTTGGAGCCGGTGAGGATGTTGGCCTGCACCGTGGGCGGAAACAACGCGTTGCCAATGCCCTCGCACATATCGCTCAGGCCTTTATCGGCGCCGGTCTTGCTCATGGCGATGCCAACGACCGTCCCCACCACCGCGCCAAGCAGGAAGCAACCCAACCCGCCGGTGGCCACGGTGATACCGGTCGCCGCCACCACGGCAGCCGTCGCCAGGGCAGTGATGGCGATATTGGCCGCCACCTCCAGCACGCCGCCGAGAATGTCGGCCATCATCGAGGTGTGATTGAGCGCGTCGCCCATGCGGGCGGCCCAGAGTGCGTCAGACATGCAGTTCGCTCATCAGGCCGGGACGTCGAACAGCAGCGAACCCTTGATAGTTGCCCAATGCGCGGCTTCGGCATCGCCGAGTTTCTCGGCTTTCACGTAGCTCAGCGCAAGCATCTTGCGCGTGCCTGGCAGCACCAGCGCCAACTGGTACTGGAAGACTTTTTCATTGCCCTTGTTGAACCGGCTGCGCAGCTCGATGCCTTCGACTTCCTGGTTGGCCCCCAGGCGCACGGTGGCGCCCGGTTGGCAACGCAGGTCCTGTACCTGTTGCTCGAGGCGCTTGAGCTGGTCGTCGAGGTTGCTTTGCAGGGTTTCGCCCTCGGCCAGCAAGCTGCGGCTGACGATAAGCGACGTGCCCAGCTCGGGGAACTTGAGAATGTTGATCGTGGCGTCCAGCAACTCGCTGGGCGGCAGCTGGAACTGGAATTCATTGATGCGGTAAGTCATGACGGATAAATCTCGAGGTTAGCCCTTGGGGAACGCGGCGCTGATGTTGGCGTCGATGCCAGCCTTGACGCCCTGGCCGTCCGGCGTGGCACCGGGGCCGCCGCCGTTGTTCAGGTGCAGCACGCCGCCGGTGTTGAACTCGGCATCGCCGCTGGCGTAAACGCTGATTTGCACGCCCGTGAGGTTGATCTGCCCGCTGGCATTCAACTCCAGAATGCTTTCACCGCAGACCAGGCGCAGGTTCTCGCCGACTTCGATGACATAGCTCTGGCTGATGCTGTCGGTCTTCTTCTGGCCCACCGAGAGGATGTCTTCCTGCTTGACGATGCGCAGGCGGTTATTGCCGATGGTCACCGTCTCGTCATGGCCGATGCTCTTGTTGCGGTCGTGGCCCACCGAATGGCTTTCGTCGACCTCGACCACGATGTCCTGGTTGCGCTCGGCATGGATGTACAACTGCTCCAGTCCCTTCTTGTCCTCCATGCGGATTTCATTGAAGTTGGCGGGCGTGCCGCCTTTGCTCGAACGGCTTTTCATGCCGCTCTGGGTGGCGTTTTCCGGCAGGTCATAGGGCACCGTCTGTTCGGCGTTGTACACGCGCCCGGTGATGATCGGCCGGTCGGGATCGCCTTCCAGGAAGCTGACGATCACTTCCTGGCCGATTCGTGGAATCTGCATCGAGCCCCAGTTTTTCCCGGCCCAGGATTGCGACACGCGAATCCAGCACGAGCTGTTTTCGTTGGACTGGTCGTGGCGGTCCCAATAGAAATGCACCTTCACCCGACCATACTGGTCGGTCCAGATCTCCTCGCCCTTGGGGCCCACCACCAGTGCGGTCTGCGGGCCTTTGACAATGGGCCGGTAGGTGTTGGCCAGCGGCCGGAAGCTCTGCTGCGCGTCGATGCAGGTCAGGCTGCTTTCGAACTGTGCCGACGCGGCGCCGCCGCCGGACTCCAGGTTCTCCTGAGTGATGTAGTAGCGCGCGCCGACGATCAGGTATTCACGGTTCTGGTCGCGGCGACTGAAGCCGGTGAGGCTGAACAGATGGCCGGAGCCCAGGCCGCGGGCGTTACCGCTGAATTCCACTTGTTCATGCAGGGTTTGCAGGGCTTCGATGCGGGTGCGGGCGTAGTGTTCACCGTCAGCGCTTTGCACGTAGGTGCCGGGATAGTCATACAGCGGATAGTCACCGGCAGTGTGCGGGCGGGGCATCGCCGAACGCACGTCGATCCGCGCGCTGGGGCGCTGGAAGTCGTAGTCGTTGAGTTCCAGCGAGCCGGGCTGCACTTCCTGGGCGAGATGCCAGTTGTGCATATGGTCGCGTTCGCGTTGCTGCTCGTCCTTGGGGTAGTAGGGCACCGACTCGTAGCCGGGCACTGTGAGGTGAGCGCCGTAGGCATCGGCCAGCACCAGCACATGGCGATCCTGTTCGTGGCGGAAGAAGTAGTAGATCCCTTCCTGTTCCATCAGGCGGCTGACGAAATCGAAGCTGGTCTCGCGGTACTGCACGCAGTATTCCCACTCGCGATAAGGTCGGCTCAGGGCATCTTCAAAATCGGAAAAGCCCAGGTCGCGGAACACTTGCTTGATGATCTGCGGGATCGTCAGGTTCTGGAAAATCCGGCAGTCGGAGGTCCGGCTCAACAGCCACAGCCAGGGGCGCAGCGTCACTTGATAACTGGCGAATTGGCCACGGTCGATGTTTTGGCTGCAGCGCGCGACGATCCCATGGAAATAGCGCTCGCCGCCATTCGCCAGTTGCAGGTTCAGGCCCATCGGCTTGCCCAGCAACTGGTTGAGGTCGATGTTGGCGTCCAGCGAGTTCAGTTGCAGCTCGTAGTTGAACAGCCGCCCAAGCTCTTCGCCACCGCCCATCTCATTGAGCAACAGCACATCCGGCCCGAGAGGGCTGGTGATCTTGGCCAGGCGTGAGGCTTGGTTGAATAACATCGGTTAACCCGTTCAATTGTAGGCGCGAGCTTGCTCGCGATGGTCGTTAACGATGACGCTGGCATCTTAAATGAACGCGGCGCCTTCCAGTCCTTCGCGAGCAAGCTTGCTCCTACAGGTATTGCGGCGTTGGCTATGCCGCGTCGCTGAAGTCGTAGTGTAATTCGTTATCCCGCGTGCTGATCCGCACTCCCGCCAAGGCCTTGCCTTCCAGCATGCGCGTGAGGAACTCGCGGCTCATGTCCGGCAACAGGCTGTTGGTCAGGATGGTGTCGATCATGCGGCCGCCACTTTCGGTTTCGGTGCAGCGCGAGACAATCAGGTCGATCACCGCGGCGTCGTAATCGAACGCGACTTTGTGGGTGTTCTCCACGCGCTTCTTGATGCGATCGAGTTGCAGGCGGGTGATTGCCTTGAGCATCTCGTCGCTCAGCGGGTAGTAAGGAATCGTCACCAGGCGTCCGAGCAGCGCTGGCGGGAAAATCTCCAGCAGTGGTTGGCGCAGGGCCTTGGCAATGGCCTCAGGTTCCGGGATGCTCGCCGGGTCTTTGCAGACCTGGGAAATCAGTTCGGTACCGGCGTTGGTGGTCAGCAGGATCAAGGTGTTCTTGAAGTCGATCACCCGGCCTTCGCCGTCTTCCATCACACCTTTGTCGAAGACCTGGAAGAAGATTTCATGCACATCCGGGTGGGCCTTTTCCACCTCGTCCAGCAGCACCACGCTGTAGGGTTTGCGCCGTACCGCTTCAGTCAGCACGCCGCCTTCGCCATACCCGATATAACCCGGCGGTGCGCCCTTGAGGGTCGACACCGTATGGGCTTCCTGGAACTCGCTCATGTTGATGGTGATAACGTTCTGCTCGCCGCCGTACATGGCTTCGGCCAGGGCCAGGGCGGTTTCGGTCTTGCCTACGCCGGAGGTACCGGCCAGCATGAACACACCAATCGGCTTGCTCGGGTTGTCGAGGCCGGCGCGAGAGGTCTGGATGCGCTTGGCGATCATCTGCAGGGCGTGATCCTGGCCGATGATGCGTTTCTTCAGGTGCTGGTCGAGGTTAAGTACCGTTTCCAGTTCATTACGCGCCATGCGACCGACCGGGATGCCGGTCCAGTCGGCGACCACCGAGGCCACGGCCTGGTAATCCACGGTCGGCAGGATCAATGGCGTTTCACCTTGCAAGGCGGTGAGACGCTGTTGCAGGTCCAGCAGTTTTTCCCGCAGGGTGTGGCTCTCGTCGGTACCGACGTCGCTGTCGACCACGCCTGCTTTTTCCCGCAGCGTGGCGCGGGTGGCGAGCAGTTCGTCGACCAGGGTTTTCTCTTCAGCCCAGCGGCTTTCCAGGCTCGCCAGGCGCTCACGCTCTGCCGTCAGCAAGGCTTCGCTGTTGGTTTGACGGGCGCCGATGGCGATGCCGATCGCGTGCTCGCGAGCGATGATTTGCAGCTCGGTTTCCAACGCTTCGATGCGGCGGCGGCTATCGTCCACTTCCGCTGGAACCGCGTGCAGGCTGATGGCGACGCGGGCACAGGCGGTGTCCAGCAGACTTACGGATTTGTCCGGCAACTGACGTGCTGGAATATAGCGGTGGGACAGCTTGACCGAGGCTTCCAGGGCTTCGTCGAGGATTTGCACCTGGTGGTGTTTTTCCATGGTCGACGCCACGCCGCGCATCATCAGCAGCGCTTTGTCTTCGGCAGGCTCGGCGACGTGTACGACCTGGAAGCGGCGGGTCAGCGCCGGGTCTTTTTCGATGTGTTTTTTGTACTCGGCCCAGGTGGTGGCGGCCACGGTGCGCAAGGTGCCACGGGCCAATGCCGGCTTCAGCAGGTTGGCCGCATCGCCGGTGCCGGCGGCGCCACCGGCACCCACCAGGGTGTGGGCTTCATCGATAAACAGGATGATCGGCTTGGGCGAGGCCTGGACGTCTTCGATGACCTGACGCAGACGCTGTTCGAACTCGCCTTTCATGCTGGCGCCGGCCTGCAGCAGGCCCACATCAAGACTGCGCAGTTCCACATCCTTGAGCGCGGGCGGCACGTCGCCGGCGACGATACGCAGGGCGAAACCTTCGACCACGGCGGTCTTGCCGACGCCGGCTTCGCCAGTGAGGATCGGGTTGTTCTGACGCCGACGCATGAGGATGTCCACCAGTTGGCGGATTTCTTCGTCACGCCCGACGATCGGGTCAAGCTTGCCGCTACGGGCTTGTTCGGTCAGGTCGACGGTGAAACGCTTGAGGGCTTCCTGCTTGCCCATAGCGCTTGGGGCCATGGCGCCGCTGGCTTCACCGGGCACGGCGCCGGCATTGAAACCATCGCTGGCGCCGAGGGCGTTTTCCGGCGAGTCGCCGACGTATTCGTCAAAGCGCTCGCTCAGGGCTTCGGCCTTGATCTTGTCGAATTCCGACGACAAGCCCAGCAGCGCATGGCGCAGGCTTGGGGTCTTGAGAATCCCCAGCACCAGGTAACCGGTGCGCACCTGGCTTTCGCCAAACATCAGGCTGCCGTAGACCCAGCCGCGCTCCACGGCTTCTTCGACGTGGGACGACAGGTCAGTGATCGACGTCGAGCCACGGGGCAGGCGGTCCAGGGCGTCGGTCAGGTCGCGGGCCAGGCGCGCCGGCTCCAGGTTGAACTGACGGATGATACGGTGCAGGTCCGAGTCCTGCAGTTGTAACAACTGGTGAAACCAGTGGGCCAATTCCACATACGGATTGCCCCGCAGCTTGCAGAACACAGTGGCGGCTTCGATGGCTTTGTAGGCCACGCTGTTGAGTTTGCCGAACAATGCGGCGCGACTGATTTCACCCATGCTCTGGATTCCTTGAGGTGGTGGCCAGTTCGGCGTAATGCCGGGCCAGGATTAGGTCGTTGGCGTCGTGTCCGGGTTGGCCCAGCCACGTATTGAAGCCCAGTCGGAACTGGCCGTTAAGCCTCAGTGCGGGGACTTCAGGTTGTTGCAGAACCAGGTTGAGGTCCCAGTCCAATTCATGGCCCAGGTATTCGGCCACCCAGGCCACCAGTTCGTTGAACGGCTGGCTGCCGGGCAACATGCCCATGTAGTCATCGAGCGTGAGCGGGCCCAGGCGAATGCGGAATTTATGCTGGCGATCCCAGACGTGGCTGCCCAGGCAAAAATCCATGCCGAGCTGGTGGGCGCTGACACCGACGCGGCTGCGCTCGGGCAGTTCCAGCCATTGGCCGACATATTCTTCGATCGCTACCGGCAGGCCGAAGTATTCGCCGAGGATTGCTTTCAAACCGTCGGGGTAGCGGGTTTGCGCGCTGAGGTGGCCGCTGTAATGCAGTTTCGCGGTGTCGGGGATCTGGCCCTGTTCCAGCAGGCTGGGCATGCCTCGGCCACTCAGGGCCGCCAAGCGTGCCGACCAATAATCATCGTCTGGGCGATCATGGCTGACCGTTGGCCGCGCCTCGGCCCAGGCCCGGTAGAACAAGGTCAGCAGGCGATGGTGGAACACATCCAGGAAGCGCTTGCTGGTGCCGTCGGCATTGTTGCGCTGGCGTTCGCGCACGTATTCGGTGATGTGCAGGGGCAGCGGGCCGTTGGGGCCACCGAGGCCGAAAAAGAACTGCTCCAGACGCGCCGGCTTGTCGTCGCCGCCCGGCTCGACCGAGGCCAGGGTGGCCGGGGCGAAGGTGCAGTCGGCCTGTTGCCCGAGGCGCAGCGGGTCATCCGCCAGGCGCAGGGAGTGGCCCAGGCGCGGTAGGTCCGGCGATTCGCACTCGATACGCCGCAACGCCTGGAAGAAGTCATATTCCCAGGGCTGCTGATGCATCGCATCCAGGGTACTCACAGGGTCGGACGGCGTCCGGGCTTGGCTTTCCATCGCATGATCTCGCCGCGTTCGGTGGTACGGATCACCGTCTCGGTAAAACTGTTGATCGACACGTAGCGTGCCAGAAAGCGTTCGAACACCGCACCGAGCAGGAACACGCCGGTGCCGCGAAACGCGTTTTCGTCAAATTCCAGGGTGATTTCCAGGCCCCGGCCAAACACGATCGGGCCGGGCATCGGCAGGCGTCGGGTCACGGCTTTGCTGCTGACTTCGCGCAGGCCTTCGATTTGCAATTGCAGGGCGGCGTCGTTGCTGTCGCCGTACAGGCGCAGCAACTCACGCAACGCAGCGGCGCCCTGGCCTTGCTCACTGAGGGACAGGTAGTTGAGTGACAACTGGCTGATCAGGCGCCAGGCCTTGGCATCGTGGGCGTGGCTGGCGCGTGGGCGGCTGGGCCCGGCGACGCAGCGCACCGCCAGCACTGGGGCACTGTCGGCCAGGGTGAAGTCAGTCTTGCCATTGCCCACGCTCATGAACAACGGCAAATCGCGGTTGGTGCACAGCGCCGTCACGCCCAGCTGACGCAGGTCGTGGCGGTAGGGCGCCTGTTGACTGTCGACCAGGCTGACAAAGGTCTCGCTGCCCACATAGGTCGAGCGCGGACCGTTGCGGCGCTGGTCGCTGGACAGCACGCGCGGCTCGCGGCGCACGGTGTAATAGGCCAGGTCGCGCCCGTAGCGCGACGGATCACGTACGGCATAGAACGGCAGGAACGGCTGATCCGGCCCGGTGCCATGGCCGGTGATGCCGCTCAGGGAGTGAATCTCGAAGTCCATCGGCCGGGTACGGTCGGCGATCACATGGTGTTCGTTGACCCGCTCGGACAAGTGAATGCGGTCCACCCGCTTGGGGAACAGGTTGATCGCCGGGGTGCAGAACGGTACGAACTGCGCCGCGCCAACGCTGCCTTCCAGACTCGGCTCATGGCGGTCGAACAGCACGATCAGTTCCAGTTCCTGGCCGTCGCACCGTTGCACTGCACGACTCAACTGCGCGATCTCAACGAACAGAAAGCGGTGGGGCAGAGCAAAGTATTCCTGTAACAACCGATACCCCTGGAAGGCCCGCGAGACCACCGGCATCGCCGCATCGGCATCGTCGAAACCGCGTGAGCGCAGCGCGTCCTGCGGCAGGCGCTCGACCCAGTCGCCTCCGGGCTTGCGCGCAAATACCGCACAGGCATTGCCCAGCAATTGTTCGTAGAGGCGAAACGGTTGCTCGTCGGCGCCATTGAGGTACAGCGGCAGGTCATTCAGGGCCAGGCTGTTGAACGGCAATTCAGCGCCGGTGCGCAAGGTCAGTCGCAACCCGGCCTTGGCCTTGGGTTCGCTGGCGGCCAGGCGCCCGAGTACGGCGGAGGGATTGCCAAAGTACTCGGCCTGGCTGACACGCAGCGGCCACAGCGTCACCGGATGCGCGGTGCGATACTCGCAGCAGGTTTGGCTTTCACGGCCTAATGCGGCGCGCAGGACAGTGCCTCGCGGCAGTGGAAAGCCGTCGGCGAGGGAGCCCTCGTCGGGATCGGCCTGAAACTGCACCACGGTCATCGACGGCGTCGGCGCGAGGTAGTGCGGGTAGGCGATCTCCAGCAGGTTATGGGTGAAGGTCGGGTACTCGGCGTCGAGCTTGAGCTGCACGCGTGCGGTGAGGTAGGCGAAGCCTTCGAGCAATCGCTCGACATACGGGTCGGCGCAGTCCATGCCGGACAGGGTCAGCCGACTGGCGATCTTCGGGTATTCCTTGGCGAACTCCGCGGCGCTTTCGCGCACGTGGTGCAGTTCCTGGTTGTACAGCTCGAGCAGGCGCGGATTCATGAGCGTCTCCGCTGATCGGCATTGACCACGCGCACGTGGCCGGACTCCAGGTCCAGATCGGTTTGCAGCAACAGACGCAACGGCACCGGTTGCGCCCACAGGTCGCCTTCAATCTCGAAACTCAGAGCATTGTGGTTCATCTCGCCGTGGGCCACCCGCGCCTTGACCCGCAGGGTGTGGCGCAGGATGCGTGGCTCAAACGTGGCAATCGCCTGGTAGATCAAGGCTTCCAGGGCGTTGATATCGACGCTGGAGGCACTGTTGCCGGCCAGGGCCGGCAGGCCGTAATTGACCACCGAGGTCCCCGCCGGGGTGTGCAGCGTCGCATCGGCGCTGAGCAGGGAGGTGGTGTTGAGCAGCCACGCAAGATCTCGCAGCACCGAGGCTTTCAGCTGGCTCAGGGACAGCACGCGCTTGTCCGCGCTTTCCTTGGGGTTGCTTGGGTCGTCGTCGGTCAACCGATCCAGCAGGGAGGGTTGCAGGCGGTCGCGGGTGGCGATTTCGGTTATCACGGGAAAAGTCCGACGAAGTGCTTCTGGTCTATCACGCCGCCCATGCAAAATGAACTCTGGGCTACGATGGACGTTTCCAGACGGCCTTGGATCTGGCGGACAGCCTGATATTGAGATGTGCAACTACGGCTGGGTTCGGGCTCTGCTTGTGAGTGATAGACGAGGATGATCAGTTCGTTATCGCTGACAGCTTCAACACGAGGTAATCCCTTGCGGTCCGGGCTGAATTTGCATGGCCAGGGGATTTCTAGTTGCAGCAGGCTTTGGTCGGGTTTGCGCAATGCGCAACGTTGCTGGTGATTTTCCAGTATCAACGTCTGCCCAGCCAATATCACCCTGTCCTTGGCAAGCTCAGCCGTTGAGGGCGGGGCCTGCTCTGCACAGGCGGACAGGCTGGAAACAACGCAAGCCGCAAATAGGGGCAATATCCATAGCTTGATCATGTGAGCTCCCAGAACCAGACTTGCCTGGAGGCATGTGCGGGGTCATCGTAGCTGCCGGTCTGTCCGCGTCTCCATACGTCGATATGGTCACCTGAGCGGGCCTCGGTGCTTTCTCCATATCGTCTGAAGCAGTCTTTGAAGAAGATGATTCCGGTCTTCTGTTGCAATGTGCGACGGTCTTCGGCGCTACCGGTCAAGATTGTCGGGCGACCTAAGTAATGGCGCCACAGCCAGTTGGCAAGTGACTCTGCGCCTCGCGCATGGCCATGCGCGCATTTGGGCTCGGTGTAGGTCGAACTGTTGACCTTGATGGTGTGCTCGCCGTTCAGGGCGATGCTCATGCGGATAGCGCACTGATTATCCCAAGGCCCGTCACAGGCCGGAGGATGGTCGGAAGAATAGGGCGGATAGCTGTTCCACAAATTGATAAACGAAGGCTTGGCCATGACTCATACACCAGTGGGAAAGGACAGGACTCGAGCAAGCACCAAACACCCCCGGCATGTGGCACCGGGGGCATGTTCGATTACGCCTTGATGTTCTGGCGGATGTTCCAGCCGAACTTGATCGGACCGCCGTCCTTGGTGCCGTCGGCTTTCTGCGGCTGGTAGTCCACCAGCACCTTGGCGAAGTTCAGGGTGACGTTTTCGGTCAGGCGATCATCGTTGCCCGAGCCGCCAGTGCTCAGGGACGTGATCAGCACTTCTTCCAGGTTGATGATCATGTACTCGACCTGGTTTTCGCCGCCGGCCTTGCGCACGGTCAGCTTGACCTTGTCGATGTGCTTGCCGCTGGCGCAATGCATCATCAGGTTGGGCGAGGCTTTGTCGACGTACTTGGTCAACGACAGGTCCTGGATATTCACCTTGCCTGCGCCACCGCCACCACCGACGTGCATGTTGCCGGACTGGGACATGCCCCAGCTCCAGTTCAATACGTCGACTTCGTCCTTATGGGCCTTGTCCATGGACTCGCCCTTGATGTCACCGATCTTGATGAAAATATCAACAGCCATGTTTTCTCCCTGTGTGGTCTCAGCCACAGACGTTGTGGGCGTCGCCGACCTCTGTAGGAGCGAGGTTGCTCGCGAAGGTCGTCAACGATGACGCTGGCATCCTGAATGAATGCGGCGCCTTCAAGTTTTTCGCGAGCACGCTCGCTCCTACAGAGAGCGAGTCGGTCCCGATTTTTACGCGCCTTTGGCAGAAGGCAGTTTGGATACCAGGCGCAACGACACGGTCAGCCCTTCGAGCTGGTAGTGCGGTCGCAAGTAGAACTTGGAGTTGTAGTACCCGGGATTGCCTTCGACTTCTTCTACGATCACTTCGGCGGCAGCCAATGGATGCTGGGCCTTGGTGGTTTCAGTGGAGTGCGCCGGGTCACCGTCGACGTAGTTGAGGATCCAGTCCTGCAACCAGCGCTGCATCTCGTCCTTCTCTTTGAAGGAACCGATCTTGTCGCGCACGATGCACTTCAGGTAGTGCGCAAAGCGGCAGGTGGCGAACAGGTACGGCAGGCGCGCGGCCAGGTTGGCGTTGGCGGTGGCGTCCGGATCATCGTATTCGGCTGGTTTCTGCAACGACTGGGCGCCGATGAACGCGGCAAAATCAGTGTTTTTCTTGTGCAACAACGGCATGAAACCGTTTTTGGCCAGCTCCGCTTCACGGCGGTCGCTGATGGCGATTTCGGTCGGGCACTTCATGTCCACGCCGCCGTCATCGGTAGGGAAGGTGTGGGCCGGCAGGTTTTCCACTTCACCACCCGACTCCACGCCACGGATGCGCGAGCACCAGCCGAAATGTTTGAACGAGCGGTTGATGTTCACCGCCATCGCGTACGCGGCGTTGGCCCAGGTGTACTTGGAACTGTCGGCGCCATCGGTGTTTTCTTCGAAGGCGAAGGCTTCCACCGGATCGGTCTTGGCGCCATACGGCAGGCGCGCCAGGAAGCGCGGCATGGTCAGGCCGATGTAGCGCGAGTCTTCCGACTCACGCAGCGCGCGCCAGCCAGCGTATTCCGGAGTGGTGAAGATCTTGGTCAGGTCGCGCGGGTTCGACAGTTCCTGCCACGAACCCATGCCCATCACGGTGGGCGATGCCGCAGCGATGAACGGAGAGTGCATGGCGGCGCAGACTTTCGACAGCTCGCCGAGCAATTCGACGTCGGGAGGCGACTGGTCGAAGTAGTAATCGCCCACCAGGCAACCGTAAGGTTCGCCGCCGAACTGGCCGTATTCCTCTTCGTACATCTTCTTGAAGATCGGGCTCTGGTCCCACGCGGTGCCCTTGAATTTCTTCAGGGTCTTGTGCAGGTCGGTCTTGGAGATATTGAGCACGCGAATCTTCAGCTGCTCATCGCTCTCGGTGTTGTTGACCAGATAGTGCAGGCCACGCCAGGCGCTTTCCAGTTGCTGGAAATCCGGGTGGTGGATGACCTGATTGACCTGGGCGGTGAGCTTGGCATCAATCGCGGCGATAATCGATTCGATCGACTTGATGGCGTCGTTGGACACCAGGTCTGTCTGCGCCAGGGCCTGTTCGGCCAAGGTGCGCACGGCGGTTTCCACCGCTTCACGGGCGCGCTCGGTCTTGGGTTTGAATTCTTGCAGCAACAGCGAGGCGAACTCGCTGGTTTCTTCGGTTGCGCCGAGGTTCTGGGCGCCTTCGCGTGCGGTATCGGTCATGATCATTGGTCCTGTGCTGGCTTCGGCGCGCTCGCCAGGGCCTGCAACAGCGCTGGATCCTTGATCGCCTTCATGATGATTTCTTCAGCGCCGGTCTTGCCGTCCATGTAGGTCAGCAGGTTGGCCAGTTGCGTGCGCGCTTCAAGCAGCTTGTTCAGCGAGTCGACCTTGCGCGCCACGGCGGCGGGGCTGAAGTCGTCCATGCTTTCGAAGGTGATGTCCAGGCTTAGGTTGCCTTCGCCTGTCAGCTCGTTGGGCACGTGAAACGCGACGCGCGGCTGCATGGCCTTGAGGCGTGAGTCGAAGTTGTCGACGTCGACTTCAAGGAACTTGCGATCGGCCACCGGCGCCAACGGTTCGGCGGGTTTGCCGGCGAGGTCGGCCATGACGCCCATCACGAAGGGCAGCTGGACCTTTTTCTCGGCGCCGTAAAGCTCGACGTCGTACTCGATCTGCACCCGGGGCGCACGATTGCGCGCGATGAATTTCTGAGAACTTTGCTTCGCCACGTTGCTGCTCCTGGTCGCTTGAGCGACGGTGTTGTTACTGCGAAAACCAGACGTTTATTCGCCGTCCGGTCCACGCAGGTTTTCAAATTGGGACATGCCGTCTGGAATCAGATTGCGCACGATGGCCGCGAAGTCGGCGTGCACCAGATTTTTCGCACGGTTCAACAGCACCGGCAGCGGGCTCGAAGGCTCGTGACGGCTGTAGTACGCAAGGATTCGATCCAGATGGCGCAGCACTTCATCGCGGCTGGCGATTTCGCCGGTGCTGCGCGGTGCGGCGGGCGGTGCTGCGTGCTCGACCGAGGCGGCGTTGTCGTCACTGACAACCTCGGGTTCACGACTGTCACCGTCCTGGGGGGCAAACTGACTGAAAATCTGCAACGCCTGCTTGAGTGGTTGCTTGAGCGGGCCGAGATCCACGCCTTGGGCGGAACCGACCTGGTCACTGACGTATCGCTCAATGGTTTCGCAGGCGCTGCGCGCTTCATCGAGCGCGACGCGAGTGGCTTGCACCTGTTGTGCGTCGCTGTCGAGAAAGGCCCCGGTAAGTTGTTCGGCGCCGAGTTGTTCACCGGGGAAACTTTGCAGGCCGCTGGCGTTGAGCGCGCCCCGCAGGCTCACGGGACCAAAGGTTCGGGAGCGGGTGAGGATGCTTTCGCGCAGCAAGCGAATGGTCTCGTCGCAGGTCAGGCCGGCGAGGGCGTTGATGCGTACCGTGGGGTCGTTGTTGTCCTCGGCGTCCAGGCGCGGATGCAGGTCGCCCCAGTACTGCTGAAGCAGTTCGCTGATCAGGCGCAGGACATTCGCAAGTCCGCTCACGCCTTGCAGGGCGAGGGAGCTTTGCAACAGGAAATGGGTGATGCGCAAGTCTTTGCTGCGTTGCAGCAGGTCCAGGCTTTGCTGCTGGATACTGCGCCATTCCGGCGGTTCGGCGGGCAGGATCGAGTCGCCCATGCTGCGTTCGGGTTGACCCTGGGCAGCACGTTCCAGATGCAGATAGTCCGCGTCATATTCCAAGTCTTCACCACAGGGTGAAGTTGCGGAAACGGCGGCGAGCAGCAGCGGCACATCCACTAAATTCGATCTCCTTATCAGCCCGTTAGTCTCGGGCGACGCATGCATTAGTTGCGCACGGAACTTGCGCTTTTTATGGGCATGTTTTCTTGTCAGTGCAGGCTCTTTAATTTCAAAGTGCCATCATGCAAATTCAAGAAGTTATGCATTTTTGGTGTAGTAGTTGTGCCTTGTCAAGGTAAGCTATTCGCACCGTGTGACAGATGTGCGGTGCTTAACAAGCTGCGCGACCCGTAGGTCAAAGTCAGTGCCGTTAGAGGATTTTTGTCACAAGATCCAGTTAAGATCAGCGATCCTGCGGTTAAAACGGGCTTCTAGGGTGGTTTTCACGATTTTTCGCCGGGGCCTTGGGAATGATTTTCTCGCGGCTCGGGCATGCGTGGGTTTCAGCAAGGAGGCAAGATGGCGCTGTGTTTGACTATTACTAGTTATCACAAAATTACCCCTGGACAGTGTGCGGAAAAGTCCATGGATAATGGAGTGATGGCCATCGGGCGCGCTGCTGAAAATGACTGGGTATTGCCTGACCCAGAGCGTTTGGTTTCCGCGCAACATTGCGTCATTCAATACAAGGATGGTCGTTACTACTTGACCGATAACAGCACTAACGGTGTGGAGTTGGTCAACGCCGGTATTCGTTTGCGCCGGGGAAACAGTGAGCCCTTGCAGGATGGCGAGTTGATCCGTATCGGCGATTACGAAATCCAGGCGCGCATCGACGCTGGGGTGAAAGTGAGCGATAACCTGCCGTTCGCGGGTGACACTTCCAACAGTTTTGAAGCGTTGATGGGCCGCCAGGGCGCCGCCGTTCCGCCCGTGGCCACACCGAGCGCGTCGCCGGCCATCGCGCCGCAGTTTCAGGGCGCATCATCGATGGACACGCTGCCCGACCTGTTCGACTTTCTCAGCCCGGCCGCCGTGCCGCCAGCCACGCAGCCCGATCACGTCCCAGCCGAGCAGCACGACTTCCGCCCGCCGACTCCGCTGCCTTCCGCGCCTGAGCCGGTGCCGCCGGGTGCGGTGATTCCTGAGGACTGGGATTTGTTGGGCGACCCGCCCCCGCCCCCGCCGGTGATCGAGATCGCAGTCCCCGTGGAAGCCCCGCCGCCGCCGCTGCCGATAGTCGAACCGCCAGCGCCGGAACGCCCGCCGGAGGTATCCGACAGCCCACAACCCGATTTGCTGCAAGCCTTCCTGCGCGGTGCCGGGCTCGATCAACTGCGCCTGGACAAAGCGCAGGCTGAAGCGCAGATGGAAAGCATCGGGCGCAGCTACCGGCTGATGGTCGAAGGCTTGATTGACGTGTTGCGTGCCCGCAGCAGCCTCAAGGGCGAGTTTCGGATGCAGCAGACGATGATTCAGCCGGTGGAAAACAACCCGTTGAAGTTCGCCCCGAATGCCGACGAAGCCTTGTTGTTGCTGCTGCGTCATGGCAATCCGGCGTTTATGGCGCCGGACCTTGCCGTGCGCGACAGTTTCGATGATTTACGTGCCCACCAGTTGGCGGTGATGGCCGGTGTTGAAGCGGCCATCAAACACTTGCTGGCGCGTTTTGAACCGGCGCAGTTGGAGGAGCGCATGGGCAAGCCCGGCGGGCTGTCGGGCCTGTTCAACGGGTCGCGCCAGGCCCAGTACTGGCAGCAGTTTACCGAGCTGTACAGCAACATTTCTCGTGAAGCCCAGGAAGATTTCCAGGACTTGTTCGGTCGCGAATTCAGCCGGGCCTACGAAGCGCACAGCGCACGCCAGCGACGCTGAAGCGCAGTACAACAATGGAATAACGGATAGCTAAGCACGTCATTGAGGACGCAGGATGATTTCCAGGTTTTTAGTCGCAGTCGCCAGCGTATTTCTGCTGACGGCGTGTGCCAAGGATGCAGCAAAGTCTTCGGCCCCCGAAGCTGAAGCGGACACTGCCGCCGTGGAGCTGCACTTTCATGCCATCAACGGGCTCAACCCCGGCACCACGGGCCAGGCTGCGCCGGTGCGGGTACGGATTTTCGAGCTGAAAAATGCCGCGATTTTCAGTCGTTCTGACTATTTCGCCCTGGCCGACCGTGCCCAGGCGACGCTCGGACTGGATTTGATCGATCAGGACGAAGTCGTGATCAAACCCGGCCAGCAACTGAGTATTCAGCGTGACCTCGACCCGGCCACTCGACACGTCGGGCTGCTGGTGGGCTATCGCGAGCTGGACCGCGCGCAATGGCGCACGGTGCTCGACATCCCGCCGCGCGCGTACACCGAATACCAGATCAGCCTTGATGTGCGTGCGGTGCGCGCGGACATCGTGGTTCCCCCATCCAGCCCTGCCCAATAACAAGCAATCGGAGCCCCCATGTCCTGGAACAATCGCGTGGTCTGGTCGGAAGGCATGTTCATCGGAACGCAGCACTTTCAGCAGCATGACCGTTACCTGGAAAACCTGATTGATGCCCGCAGCCGTCCGTTGGCGGCAGGCGCGTGGGGCTTTTCCGAACTGCTGATCGACCAAGGGCTGCTGGCCCAAGGCAAGCTGGCCATCGTCTCGGCCCGTGGCTTGTTGCCCGATGGCACGCCGTTCAACATTCCCCAGGACGATCTGGCACCGAGCCCGTTGAACATTGACGACAGCCTGCGCGACGGCTTGGTTTACCTGGCCTTGCCGCTCAAACGCGCCGGCGCCCCCGATACGGTCGATGAAGGTGCAGCCCTGGGCGCCGCGCGTTATGTGAGCCAGGTCCGGGAAGTGCGCGACGACAATGCGCCGTTTGAAAATCGTGCGCCGGTGGCGGTCGGTTCGCGTGCCTTGCGTTTGCTGACGACCGAGGATGGCGTCAGCGATTACGCAGCCATCGGCCTGGTACGCATCAAGGAAAAGCGCGCCGACCGCGCGCTGGTTCTGGATGACAGCTACATCCCGCCAGTGCTCGACGTGGCGGCCAGCAAACCGCTGACAGCCTTTCGCAGCGAACTGCTTGGCTTGCTGCATCAACGCGGCGAAGCCCTCGCCGGGCGGGTCGTGGCGTCGGGCGCCGGTGGTGCTTCGGAGATTGCCGACTTCATGCTGCTGCAACTGGTCAACCGCGCGCAGCCGTTGATTCAGCACTTGAACCAGTTGAGCCCATTGCATCCGGAGCGTTTTTTCAGCGAACTGGTCAGCCTGGCTGGCGAATTCTCGACCTTCTCCACAGTCGGCCGTCGTCCTCAGGAATATCCGCAATACCAGCATGACGATCTTGTCCTGAGCTTCACCCCGGTGATGCAGGCATTGCGTGAAGCGTTGTCGATGCTGATCGACAGCAAAGCCACGCCGATCCCGATTGTCGAGAAAGCCTACGGCGTCCATGTGGCGATGCTCGCGGACAAAACCTTGATCGACAGCGCAAGTTTCATCCTGGTGGTACGCGCCGATGTGCCGAGCGAAACCTTGCGCGCACGCTTCGGCCAGCAAAGCAAAGTCGGTTCGGTGGAACACATTCGCGACCTGGTCAATCTGCAATTGCCGGGTATTGGCCTGCTGCCGCTGCCGGTGGCGCCTCGGCAGATTCCGTACCACGCCGGTTCCACTTACTACGAGTTGGATCGGGGCAGCGAGCATTGGCAGCAATTGATCCACTCCGGCGGTTTTGCCTTCCACATCGCCGGGCAATTCCCGGGCTTGAACCTGGCCTTCTGGGCGATCCGAGGATAATCCGCGATGCATCCCAATGATGATGACCGCACCCAGTTCATGCCGCGTCCGGGTGGTCGTGCGCCGGAGCCCGGCCGCGCGGAGCCGGTTGCGGCGGCGCCACTGTCGATGCCGACCGCGCCACTCACCGGCAAAGCCCAGGGCCTGAATCCGCTGGAAGGCGCGGCCGGTCCACTGCTGGCGTTGCTGACGCGGCTGCGCAACACCATTGCGCATCCGGCCCCGTCGAGTCTGCGAGCACAGTTGCTGGCCTACCTGCGTCAGTTCGAAGAGCGTGCCGAAGCCGCCGGTGTGGCCCGCAATGAAGTATTGCTGGCTCGCTATGCGCTGTGCACCGCCCTCGATGAAGCGGTGTTGAGCACGCCATGGGGCAGCACCAGTGACTGGGGCAAGCAGAGCCTGCTGATCACTGTCCACAACGAAGCCTGGGGCGGTGAAAAAGTCTTCCAGTTGCTCGATCACTGCCTGCAAAGTCCGCGCGAGCGCCTGTATCTGCTGGAGTTGCTGTATCTGTGCATATGCCTGGGTTTCGAGGGCCGCTACCGGGTGATGAACGACGGTCGCAGCCAGTTGGAAGCCTTGCGTGAGCGCACGGCGGCGGCGATTCGCAGCGCCCGGGGCGATCACGAGCGTGAGCTGTCGCCGCATTGGCGTGGCGTCACCGTGGCCCGCGACCGCCTGGCGCAATTCATGCCGCCGTGGATCGCGGTCGCGATTGGCCTGGCCTTGCTGCTGGCCTTGCTGTTTGGCCTGCGGATGAAGCTGGCGGCGGATGCCGAGCCGGTGTTCAAGAACATTCATGCCCTTGGCGAGATCCCGGTGCAGGCCATCGACCGTCCGGTAGCGCAACCGAAAATCATCGAGCGACCGCGTCTGGCGGGTTTCCTGGTCGAGGACATCAAGGCCGGGCGCGTGGCAGTGGAAGATGCGGTGGACCGCTCGGTGGTGACCATTCGTGGTGATGAGCTGTTCGCGTCGGCCAGCTCCAGCATCGTCGATGACTATCAGCCATTGATGCTGCGCATCGCCGATGCCATCCGCAAGGTCAAGGGGCAGGTGCGGGTTACCGGGCACAGCGACAACCGTCCGATTGCCACCCTGCGCTTCCCGTCCAACTGGGCCTTGTCCGAAGCCCGGGCCCGATCGGTGCTGGAGATTCTCGCGGCCAAGACCGGCCAGGGCGGTCGCTTCAGTGCCGAGGGCAGAAGCGACACCGAGCCGGTGGCGACCAACGCCACAGCCGAAGGCCGTGCCCGCAATCGTCGGGTTGAAATCACCGTATTGGCGGAGGGCGTCGAGTGAAGGCGTTTTTCAGTTTCATGATTCGCTGGGTGATCCCACTGTTGGGCCTGATTGCCTTGAGCCTGATCATCTGGTTTGTCGGGCCGTTGCTCGACATCCTTGTCCCGCAAGGCCGGCGTTGGGCGCTGATCATTCTGATCTTCGCGGTGTGGCTCGCGTACCGTGTATGGCGCATCGTCCAGGCGCGCCGGCAAGCCGCTGAAGTGATGCGCAGTCTCGCGGCCGAAACCCCGGCGGATCCCGACAGTGTCGCCACCGCTGAAGAACTCGCGACCTTGCGCCAGCGCATGGATGAAGCCTTGGTGCTGTTGAAAAAGGCCAAGCTGGGCGGTGACGAGCGTCGTAACCTGTATGAGCTGCCGTGGTACGTGATTATTGGCCCGCCGGGTTCGGGCAAGACCACCGCGCTGGTCAACTCGGGGCTGCATTTCCCGCTGGCCGCGCAATTGGGCGCGGGCGCCGTGCGTGGCGTTGGCGGTACGCGCAATTGCGATTGGTGGTTCACCGATCAAGCCGTGCTGCTGGACACCGCTGGCCGCTACACCACCCAGGACAGCAACTCCACGGTGGATAAAGCCGCCTGGTTGGGCTTTCTCGACCTGCTGAAAAAGCAACGCGCGCGGCGCCCGATTGACGGGGCCTTTATCGCCATCAGCTTGTCGGACCTGCTGCTCGGCAGTGACGCCGAGCGGGCCGCGCATGCGGCGGCGATCCGCTTGCGGGTCCAGGAGCTGTACAGCCAATTGGGCGTGCGTTTCCCGATTTACCTGATGCTGACCAAGCTCGACTTGGTGCCGGGCTTCATGGAGTTCTTCGACAACCTGAACAAGGAAGAGCGCGCCCAGGTATGGGGCATGACCTTCGCCCTGGACGATGGCAAAAGCAGCGACAGCCCGCTGGCCCATCTGCAAAGCGAATTTGCCGGTCTCGAACAACGTCTGAACGAGCGTCTGGTGGAGCGTCTGCAACAGGAGCGCGATCCGGCGCGGCGCGACCTGATCTACGGCTTCGGGCAACAGTTCGGCGCCTTGAAGGATTGCCTGCAGAGTTTCCTTGAGGGGGTGTTCAAACCCAATGCCTTCGAAGAGCGTGTCTTGCTGCGCGGCGTGTACTTCACCAGCGGCACCCAGGAAGGCAGCCCGATTGACCGGCTGATCGGCGCCATGGCCCAGAGCATGAACCTGGACCGCCAGCACCTGGCGCGTCAGAGCGGTACCGGGCGCAGTTACTTCATTGAAAAACTGTTCAGCGCCGTGGCGTTTGCCGAGCGGGGCTTGGTCGGTGTCAACCCGAAGGTCGAGCGGCGCCGCAAGTGGATGGCCCGTGGCGTGCTGGCGGCTACCGTGGCGCTGGTGCTGGTGGTCAGTACCTTGTGGTGGGTCAGCTATCGCGCCAACCAGGCCTACATTGCCCAGGTCGACCAGAAGGTCGCGCCCCTGGGCCAGACCGTGCAGAACCTGAGCCCGGCGCAACGCGACGTGCTCGCCGTATTGCCGTTGCTCAACGCGGTAAAAAACCTTGCCGCCGATTCGCCGAGCTGGGCCGAAGGCCTGGGCTTGTATCAAGGCGACATGCTCGAGGCCGAGTCCGGCAGCGTCTACCGCAAGCTGCTGATCGCGGTGTTCGCGCCACGCCTGGTGACGCGCATCGAAGAACAATTGCAGGGCGGCGGTAGCTCGGACTTCCTCTACGAAGGTCTGAAGGCTTACCTGATGCTCGCCGACAACGAGCATTACGACCCGGACTTCATCAAGGCCTGGATCGCGCTGGATTGGGACCGCAGCCTGCCGCGCGACCTGCCAGCCGAGCAGCGCCAGGCGCTGGCCGGGCACTTACAGGCGCTGTTCGATCGCCATCCGCCGAGTGCTCGCCTGGACCCGCGACTGATCGATGACCTGCGTCGGCAACTGCAGCAACTGCCGGTGGCCCAGCGTGTGTACGATCGGGTCAAACGCCAGAAGCTGCCGGAGGGCGTGGCGGATTTTCGTCTCAGCGAAGCCGCTGGCCGGGATGCCGCGCTGGTGTTCAGCCGTAAAAGTGGCAAGCCGTTGAGCGAGCCGCTCAGTGGATTCTTTACCGCCAAGGGCTATCGCCAGGGTTTCTTGCTGACCAGCCTGAACCAGGCCGGCACCCTTGCCGAGGAGCAGTGGGTACTGGGTCGCGAGCCGGCCGATCAACAGAACGCCGCCAGCCTTGCCGCGGACGTGCGTCGCTTGTACTTCCAGGACTATCAGCGTCAGTGGGATGCCATGCTGGCCGACATCGACTTTGTGCCGATCACCAGCGTGGCCCAGGCCGCCGATGTACTGCGGGTGATTTCCGGACCTTCCTCGCCATTGAAAAAACTGCTGGTGGCGGTGGCCAAGGAAACCGATCTGCAACAGGAAGAGCGCTTGTTGGCCGCCAAAGGCGCGCCGGTGGAAGGTGGTGTCGACCAGCTCAAGGAGCGCCTCGGCAGCCTGCTCGGCCAGGAACAGGCCGCGCCCGATGCGCCGGCCACCAGTGATGATCCAGTCACCGCGCATTTTGCCGAGCTCAACCGCATCGTCGCCAAGAACGAAGGCGAGCCAGCGGCCATCGACGGCTTGCTGGCGGACATGAACGCGCTCTATGTGCAGGTCAGCGCGATGGTCGGCGCCAGTGGGGAAGCCTTGCTCGGCGAGGCCAAGAACCAGGCGAGCGCCGCGGCCACGCGGGTCAGCCTGAACGCTGAACGCCAGCCGCCGCTGGTGCAGGGCATGGTCAAGTCGGTGGTCAACGCCACCACCAGCAGCATGATGGGCGGGGTGCGCGATCAACTGAACGCGGCGTGGGGCAGCGAAGTGGTCAACGTTTATCGCCAGTCCCTGGCTGGGCGTTACCCGATGTCGCCGGGCAGTGCCCGCGACGCGACACTGGATGACTTTGGCCAGTTCTTCGGCGTCGGCGGAGTGATGGACAACTACTTCCGTAAATACCTGCAACCCTATGTCGACACCTCGGCCAAGACCTGGCGCTGGCAACCGGGCGCGGCGCAGAAGCTCGGGATCTCTTCGGGGGTGCTGAAAACCTTCCAGCACGCGGCGACTATTCGCGATGCGTTTTTCCGCGCCGGTGGCACTCAACCCATTGTGCGTTTCGAGCTCAAACCCGTGGCTATGGACCCAACCATCACCCAGTTCCTGCTGGACCTGGACGGTCAGCAACTGAGCTACGACCACGGACCGAGCCGCCCGGTCGCCATGCAATGGCCCAATCCCGGCAGCATCGGCGTGGTGCGTATTTCCATCATGCCACCGTCGGCCAGCGGGCGTTCCGGCGTGACCCTGGATGGACCGTGGGCCTGGTTTCGCCTGCTGGATCAGTCGGACCTGAGCGCCGGCAATTCGCCGGACCGCTTCAACCTGCGGCTGCGGGTCGATGGCGCGAGCATCGCCTACGAGTTGCGGGCCGGCAGCGCCTTCAACCCGTTCAAGAGTCGCGTGCTGCGCGGTTTCAGTCTGCCGGAGCGGCTATGACAACGCCCGGTTTCTACGGCAAGTTGGCCAGTCGCGGGGACTTTGTCAGCCGCGGTTTGCCGCAGAGTTTTATCGGGCCTTGGGACAGTTGGCTGGCGGCGGGTTTGTTGGCCAGCCAAGCCAGCCTTGGCGCGGAGTGGTTGAACGTCTATCTGGTCAGCCCGCTGTGGCGGTTTGTGCTGGGGCCGGGAGTGTGCGGACCGGATGCGGTCGCAGGCGTGGTGATGCCGAGTATCGACCGGGTCGGGCGCTATTTCCCGCTGACGGTGGCGACGTTGCTGGACCACGACAGCGACCCGGCTTCGGTTATCGCTGGCCCGGACGCCTGGTTTGAAGCGGTAGAGGAACTGCTGCTGAGCACCCTGGATGGCGGCGCCAGTGTTGAACGTTTCGAGGCCGGGATCGAAGCCTTGGGCGCACCGGTTTGCCAGTCGCGCACCGAAGGCAGTCGTTTCGCTGGGTTGCAACGCTTTGGCGCCACCGATCCGCAGACCCGCATGCGCGTGCTGGCGGAGCAGGCCTGCGAAGGTACGAGCCTGTGGTGGGGACGTGGATCGCAACGGATTTCTCCTGGTTTATTGCGGTGTCAGGGTCTGCCTGCCGCCGGTGATTTTGCGCAATTTCTGCTCGGACAAGAAGGTGTGGTGTAGATGGGTGCGACGTACAAATCCGCGAGCAAAAGCCACGTCGGCATGGTTCGCCAGGTTAACGAAGACGCCTTCCTGGACCTGCCGGAAAACCGCCTGTGGGTGGTGGCCGACGGCATGGGCGGGCATGCTGCGGGTGATTACGTCAGCAGTCTGATCGTCGACAGCCTGCGCAACATTCCCGTGGGCCGCTCCCTCGAGGAATACAGCGCGGCGCTGCGCTCCGACCTGATCCGGGTCAATAGCGCCGTGCGTGAAGAAACGGCTCACCGTGGCGTGACCATGATGGGCAGCACCGTGGTGCTGTTGGCCACCCGCGGCTTGCGCGGAGTGTGCCTGTGGGCGGGCGACAGCCGCCTGTATCGCCTGCGTGATGGGGTCCTGGAAAGTATCTCGCGTGACCACAGCTATGTGCAGGACCTGCAGGACAGCGGGTTGCTCAGCGAAGCAGACGCACGGGTGCATCCGCGCGCCAATATCGTCACTCGCGCGATTGGCGTGGAGGCGCAGTTGCAGTTGTCGGCAGTCGACCTGCTGATCGCCCCCGGCGACAGTTACCTGCTGTGCAGTGACGGCCTGAACAAGACTGTCGAGGACCATGAGATGCGTGAAGTGCTCAGTCATGACGAGCCGCAGGAGATTGTGCGCAGCCTGGTGCACCTGGGACTCAATCGGGGCGCGCCCGACAACATCACCACGATTGTCGTGAAGGTGTCGCCATGACCCTCGACATTCCCGGCTATGACATCGAGGGCGAGATTGGCGAAGGCGCCATGGCCAGCGTCTACCTGGCGACCCAGCGTTCCCTGGAGCGCAAGGTGGCGTTGAAAATCATGGCTGCCGCGCTCGCTGCCGACCCGAGCTTCTGTGAGCGTTTCCTGCGCGAAGGTAAGACCCTGGCGCGCTTGTCACATCCACACACGGTGACCATCCATGACATCGGCAATGTCGGCGAGCTGTATTACATGGCCATGGAGTACCTGCCCAACGGCACGCTCAAGGAGCGCATTGCCGACGGCCTGACGCCGGAACAGGGCTTGGTGTACATCCGCCAGATTGCCTCGGCGCTGGGTTATGCCCACGCCCAAGGACTGGTGCACCGCGACGTCAAACCGGCGAACATTCTGTTTCGCGCCGATGGCACCGCAGTGCTGTCGGACTTCGGCATTGCCAAGTCCCTGGATGATCGTACCCAGTTCACTCAGGCCGGGTTTGCCGTGGGTACCCCGAGTTACATGAGCCCGGAGCAGGCGCGAGGCCAGGAGATCGATGGGCGTGCCGACCTTTACGCTTTAGGCGTGGTGCTTTACGAAATCCTCGTTGGCAAGCTGCCTTACAACGGCACCGATGCACTCTCCACCGCGCTGGCGCATCTCACCGAGCCGCTGCCGGAATTGCCGGTGCATCATGGTCGTTATCAGGAGGTGTTGAAAAAGCTCCTGGCCAAGGACCCGGGGCAACGTTTCCCGGACGCGGCGTCGTTGCTGCGTGCGTTGGATCAACTGCCCAAGGATAGTCTTGAGGCGACATTGATTCGGCCGCTGCCGATTGCGCCTGGCAATGATCTGGCGGGCATGACACCGGTTTCCATCGAGATTCCGACCCACGCCCCGCAGCCGCAACCACAAGCGGCGCGCCAGCCGGTGGTGACGCCGACGCCACACCGCACGGTTTCCGAACAGCGCCGCGGACCGGTGTTGGCGCTGGCCGCTGTGGCGGTAGCCGTCGCGCTGGCTATCGGCGGCGGCAGTTACTGGTGGCTGAGTGACGAGGCGCCCGACGCGCCGCCGCCAGCGGCAGCTACCCCGGATGTGGCGCCAGCTGCGACACCCGTGCTCAGCGTCCCTGTGGCTGACGTTGACGGCGGGCAACGCCCGTTGCTGATGGACGGCAAAAAGACCCTGTTCCAGCGGGTACTGAGCAAGCCCGGCGCGAAACTCTCCAGTGAGGCCGGCGGTGTACCGGGCAAGGCCTTGCCAGCGTTCTCGGTGCTGTATGTCTACCAACGCAAGGACATCGATGGCAGTCCTTGGCTGCGCATTGGCGCCGCCACTGACGGACGCAGTGACGGCTGGTTACCGGCCGCGCAAGTCAGCGACTGGAAGCAAAGCCTGGTACTCAAGTTCACCGAACGTTCGGGTCGGGCGCCAGTGATGTTCCTGCGTCAACCGGCTGCAGTGGAAAAGTTGCTGGCCGATCCCGCCGGGGCGAAAAACCTGCTGCTCAAGGCGCAGCGAAATCCCGAGGACAATCAGCAGGTGCTGGCACTGGAACCCGCTGCCAGCGCCGTCCCGCAGAACCAGTTTTACTTGCTGCCGATCCTCGATTCCAAGGAAAGCTTTGACGAAAACGGTCAGCCGGTGCAGGTGCTCAACATCGCGTCCATCGATCCTGGCAGCGCCGCGTCGACCCAGGCCAGGCCCGCCACGCCCGTGATCAGCGCCAACGCCGACGCATTCCGCACCGCGGTGGTGTTGGTGGTGGACACCACCGTGTCGATGCAGCCCTATATCGATCAAGTGCGCGACGTGGTGCACGCGTTGCAAACCCGTATCGCCGAGCGTGGCGAGTTGGACAGCGTCAGCTTTGGCATGGTCGGTTTTCGCAGCAGCGTGAAGAAAACCCCCGGCCTGGAATACGCGGCCAAGACCCTGATCACGCTCGATCAGGGCCGCGACCCGCAGCGTTTTCTCGACATGGCACGGCAGGTCAAGGCGTCCACCGTGTCCAGCCACTCATTCAATGAGGATGCATTTGCCGGGGTCATGCAGGCGGTGGAAGGCATGGACTGGTCCGGTTACGGCGGGCGCCTGATCCTGCTGGTGACCGATGCGGGCGCCCTGCGCAAGAATGACCCGTTCGCCGCCACCCAGATGAATGAAGCCGAAGTCCGCCAAGCGGCCCTGGGCAAGCAGATCAAGATCTACGCGCTGCACCTGCGCACCCCTGCCGGGCAGAAAACCCACGGCGGCGCCGAAGCCCAGTACCGCACGCTGACCGCCGATGCCAACCCGCAGATTGGCGATCTGTATGCGCCGGTGCCGGACGGTGACGTCCGCAAGCTGGGGCAGCAGGTCGATGAAATCGGCAGCGTATTCGCCAATCTGGTGCATCAAGTGCGCAGCAACACTGCGCAGCCGGTGCCGTTGCTCAATGCCGCGCCGAGCCTGACGGACAAGTCCGCGGCCGTTGGCTACGCCATGCACATGGATTTCCTCGGGCGCAAAACCGCGAGCCAGGCGCCGCAACTGGTCAGTGCCTGGACCGCCGACCGTGACCTGACCAACCCGGCGTTGCCGGCGTTCCAGGTATGCGTGATGTTGACCAAATTGCAACTCAACGACTTGCAGCAATCGCTGAAACTGATTGTCGATGCCGCGCGCAAGACCCAGACCTCGCCGCGAGATTTCTTCCAGGAAATCGCCAGCGCCTCGGCGTACATGAGCCGCGATCCCCAGGCCTTGCGCAAGGGCGGCAACCTGGCCGATGGCGGCATTCTCGGTGAATACCTGGAAGGCCTGCCGTACCGCAGCAAATCGCTGAGCATGACCCAGGACCTGTGGTTGTCGTTGAGCGTGGCCGAGCAAGAGGACTTTATCGACGAGCTCGATTCGAAAATCCGCCTCTATGAAACCTTTCATAACGACGTGGCCAACTGGGTTCGTTTCGGTGATGCCGAACCGGGCGATGCGTTGTACCGCGTGCCGCTGTCGACACTGCCGTAATGTTGAGCCTGCGCGCGGTGCACAAAAGCCGGGGCGTCGGCAGCCAGCGCTATAGCCTGGTCATTGCGGCGCTGCAACTTCGGGCCGGCGAGCAACTGGCGATTGTCGGCGCCAGTGGCAGCGGTAAAAGCACCTTGCTGGATATGCTGGCGTTGGTGCTGGCGCCGGATCAAGTCGATCAGTTCGCGCTCAACCGTATCGACATTGCCGGGCTCTGGCGTGGTGGCCGGCAAAGCACCCTGGCCGAGCTGCGCAGTCGGTATCTGGGGTATGTGCCGCAGACCGGCGGTTTACTGGGCTTTCTGGATGTGCGCGGCAACATCGCGCTGTCCCGCCAACTTTTGGGGATGCGGGATGACGGCAGCGTCATGCGCCTTGCCGAGCAGTTGGAAATCAGCGATCAGCTCGGCAAACCACCGGCAGCGTTATCCGTGGGGCAACGCCAGCGAGTGAGCTGCGCCCGGGCATTGGCCCATGGCCCGCAGCTGGTACTGGCCGACGAACCCACCGCGGCACTTGACCCTTTGAACGCCGAGCGGGTGATGCAGGCGCTGCTGGCGCGTACCCGGGAGGCGGGCGCGTGCTGCGTGATCGCGACCCATGATGAACCGCTCGCCCGCGCCAGTGGTTTGCAGGTCCGGCGTATCAGTTGTCGGCGTGATGCCGATGGCGGCGTCACCGCGACCCTTGGGGAGGCCTGCTGATGCGCGGCGCCTTGGTGGCTTCCCTGGCCTGGCAAGACTATCGCAACGATGCCTGGCTGTCGGCGTGTTCGGTGTTGGCCCTGGTGGCGGTGATCGCACCGTTGCTGGTGTTATTCGGCCTGAAATTCGGACTGGTCAGCAGTTTGACCGAACGCTTGGAAAATGACCCCGCGACGCGGGAAATTATTCCGTTGGGAGGGGGGCGATTCAGTGGCGCGTTTATCGAGCAACTGGGCCAGCGCGCGGATGTGGCCTTCGCGGTACCGCGCACGCGACAGATTGCAGCGACGGCGCAGTTGGGCGCGCAGACCCTGGAAATGCTGCCAACCGCCGAACGTGACCCGCTGTTGAGCGGCATGCCTCTGCCTCGCGGCCTGGATCAAATGCTGCTGAGCCACACCGCTGCCGAGAAGCTGGGCGCCAAAGCCGGGGATTGGCTGGACGCCAGTTTTACGCGCCAGGTGGCGGGGCGCGTCGAGACCCAGCGCACGCCGCTCCAGGTGTTGGGTGTGTTGCCGCTGCAAGCTTTCGCCCGCGATGCCCTGTTCGCCTCGCTGGGGTTGCTGGAAGCGGCAGAGGATTACCGCGACGGTCGCGCTGTCCCGGCGTTGGGGTGGGCAGGCGATGTCGAGGGCGTGCACGCGCAACGGGTGTATCCGGCGTTTCGTTTGTATGCCCGCAGCCTGGCGGATGTGGAGCCGCTGCGGGTGTATTTCGCCGGGCAGAACCTGCTGGTTTCGACCCAGGCCCAGGCCATCGCTCAGGTGCAGTCACTGAGTCGCAATCTGTCGATCGTGTTCTGGGTGATCGCCGGGCTGGCGTTGGCCGGTGCGTTTGCGGCGATTTTTGCCGGTGCGTTGGCGGCGGTTGCACGCAAGCGTCGGGAATTGTCGGTGTTGCGCCTGCTGGGTTTTTCGACCAGCGCGCTCTTGTTGTTTGTGGTGTTGCAGGCGCTCTACAGCGCCGGTTTTGCTGCAGTACTCAGTGCCCTGTTGTATGCGTTCGCTCAGACGGGCTTGAACCAATTATTCGTGCAGGTGCCGGGCGAGTACGCCAGTCATCTGTTGGCGCGACACTACATTCTGGCCCTGGTGGCTGTCCTCGGCGTCAGTGCCGTGGCGGCAGCGTGTGGTGGTTGGCGTGTAGCGCGAATCCAGGCTTCTGAAGGAATCAGAGATGTATAAATTACTGGGCGCCGCCGTGGTGCTGAGCTTGGCCACCGTGGCCTGTTCCGACGAGGCCTCTTCATCAGGGGCGCAGAACACACTGGACAACCCCAAGCCGTTGGTCGGTGACGTCAGCCTGCCATTGCCGTGCGAAGGCAGCATGGTCTTTCGTTACGTCTATATCCTGGCCCAAGGCGCCCTTGACGATCGGGAGATCAGCCTCGGCTATCCCTTCAGTGAAGGCGAGGCGGGTTATAAGCAGTCGTTTATTTCCGGCTATCGCCGGGACTATATCAACGGCCAGTTCACCCTCAAGGACCTGCCCAGCGATTGGAACAAGGTCATCACGCCGCTGATGCCCGAGACCGACGCCAAGAACCCGCTCAAGCCGATGTTCTACTTCATCGGCAAGTACGAAGTCACCGCTCGTCAATATGCTCAAGTCATGTCCCAGGCCCAGTCCTTGGCCAGCGGCGAACCGGCACCGGCCTGCGATGTACCCACCGGCATGGCCGGGCGTCTGCCCAAGGTCAAGTTGTCGCGCTTTGAAGCCGAGCGCTTTTCGGCGGTGTACAGCGCCTGGTTGATGAAATACCACCGCGACTTGCTGCCGGTCAGCGGCCGTGGTGCGTCGGCAGAAGATGGCGGTGTGGGTTTTGTGCGGCTGCCGACCGAAGTGGAATGGGAGTTCGCCGCTCGCGGTGGCCATGCGGTCAGTCGTCAGGACTTGGAAGGTCGGCTGTTCCCACGGCGTATCGAAGGCAGTGAAAGCGACGGTCCGTTGGCGGATTGGGCGGTGTTCAACCAGGTGGCCGGAGGCACCGGACAGGCCGCACGCCTGCTGCCCATCGGCACCCGATTGCCGAATCCGATTGGCCTGTTCGACGTGATTGGCAACGCCGCCGAAATGGTCCAGGAATCGTTCCAGTTGGTCCATGCGGGTCGCCGTCAGGGCACTTACGGCGGTTTTGTGGTCAAGGGCGGGAATTACCTGGAAGGCGAGGGCACGCTGTTCACGGGGATGCGCCGCGAATATCCGCTATTCGGCGCTGACGGCACTGAACAAAGCAACGAAACCACCGGGTTCCGGGTGGCGATTGGGGCATTGTCGGCACCGCGTTCGCGCTACAACGAGCTGTTTGCCCAATGGCAAAAAGAAGGCCGACTCGCCGGGCTGACCGATGCCATCGACGATGCGCAGGATCCGACCAAACGGCTGGACAGCATCATCGCCGCCAGCGTCGACCCACGGCTGCAAGCCGAACTTGGGTTGGTCAACGAAGAGCTCAAGCGCAACGTCTCGCTGATTGCCCGACAGCGCGAGGAAGCGGCCGGCAACTTGATCCAGTCCGCAGCCTTGGTGGCCGAAACCATCAGCAACTACAACATCCGCCTGA
Source organism: Pseudomonas mucidolens (assembly GCF_900106045.1). Taxonomy (NCBI): domain Bacteria; kingdom Pseudomonadati; phylum Pseudomonadota; class Gammaproteobacteria; order Pseudomonadales; family Pseudomonadaceae; genus Pseudomonas; species Pseudomonas mucidolens. The sequence goes on from NZ_LT629802.1 coordinate 5,128,556, forward strand.
TCAATCTGCAGAAGAGTCGCGAGCGCTCCCTGGCGGCCAAGGACGAGGCCAGCGCGCAACTGTTTGCCACGGCCATCGCCAATGGTCGCAGCGCCCTGGACGGCGCGGTCGGCATTTACATCGACAACCTGGCCACGGGCACGCGTTATACCGATGCGGTGATCCAGGCGCAGTTTCAACGAATCAAGGAAGAGCTGGATCGCAAGCCGATACTGGGCAAGAGCCTGGTGACGCGCGCGACGTTATTCGTTCGCCATGTCGGCAACTACCGCAAGCAACAGCGGGCCGACCCGGCAACGATCTTGAAGGAATTGCTCGCAGCGAGCGCTCAGCGGTCTTGATCGCACGCAGGCTGGCGAGCTTGGAAGGGACTCAGGCGGTGGTGTGCCGTGCTGGGCTGGTCAAACTTAAAAGAGAACACAACTATGCTTTTTTCCCCTAAGACGTCTACACCGGTTTCCAAGCGTTACTTGCTGCTGATCGCGGCGGGCTTCAGCACCGTATTGACGGGTTGCGCCACCTCGCCGGCGTCCAAGGTCGCGTCAAGCACCAAGGTCGAGTACTACCCGAACTGCTACGAGCCGGTGCAGCACCTGCGTGCCACTGATTCTGACATGACCAAGTCGGTGGTGACGGGCGCGGCCCTTGGCGCGGCCGGTGGCGCGTTGCTGGGCGCCCTGACCGGCGACTCCGACAACCGTGGTCGCAATGCCGCCATCGGCGCAGCGGGCGGTGCCCTGGCGGGCGGCGCGGCGGGTTACTACACCGAGCGTCAGAAACAGATCAGCGATGACAACCAACGCATCGCTTCCTACGCTGCCGACTTCAACAAAAGCGCCTCCGACATCGATCGCAGCACTGCATACGCCAAGGCGTCCCAGCAGTGCTACCAGAGCGCGTTCACCAAACTGGTGGCCGATCGCAAAGCCAAGACCGTCAACGAAACCGAAGGCCGCAAGCGCCTGGCGGAAATCGTCTCCGGCCTGAATGAATCCAACGACTTGATCGTAGCGGTGAACGGCAAGGCCAGCGAAGACCTGAACAACTACACCCAGGCTTACGAGAAAGACCTGCAGCAGGTGGGTGTGCAGCGTAACGATGTGGTCACCGTGGCCAAGGCCGAGACGACAACCGCGACAAAAGGCAAAAAGCCGGTCAAGGCCGCGAAGAAGCAGGCGCTGCCAACGGTGCCGAAAGAAGCCGTGACCACCGAAAAAACCATCCAGACCGCCAAGGCCAAGCAAGCTGAGAGCAATCAGGTGGCCAGCGCTGGTAAAAGTCAGATCGAAGGCACTTGCCGCGATCCGAACCTGGCCGATTGGGCGCCCGTTCCTTGCCCTAACGTTTAAGGTAAGTTGTTGCTATAAGCGGTAAACACCAACCGATCTTCTGCTAATGCGCAAGATCGGTGGTGTTCTGCCTGCAAATCGTTAAACTGCTGCGGCCACTTAATAATTACATTGAGGCCGTGTGCATGAAATTTCGTTTTCTTTTGTGGGTGCTGGGCCTGATGATGAGCAGAGCCAGCCGCTCCAACCCTGCCTTCCAGCAACAGTTGGGTGACAAGGACTTGGCGTTTCAGCTGCAGACCCTCGACGGCAAGGTTGCCCGGCACTTCATCGTCAAGGATCAGCGCATCACCAGCCGCTCGGGTGTTCACCCGCAGCCTGCGTTTGCCATCGCCTTTAAAGACGCCGCCTACGGCTTTGCCACGATGCAGGCGAAGAACAAGCAGCTGGCGTTCATGACGGGGATTCAGGACAAATCGATCCAGATCAAGGGCAATCCGGCGTTGGTGATCTGGTTCCAGGGTTTGACCAAATATCTGAAGCCGAAGAAAAAACCCAAGGCTTGAGAGACGGGCGTAAGACCGAAATCACTACCTGCCAACCTCCAGGCCACAGCCTTGGAACCCAGCCTCAGTGGAACTGGGACGCCAGTTCGCGCAACAGCACTTCGGCATCGAGTACCTTACTCACCACATCTTCGGCCTTGTCGCGACTCAGGCCCAGACGTTCCAGCAGTTCGTCGGGGATCTGGGCGTCAGGGCCGGCGCCGATGCCACGGCTGCGCAGTAGGCGCACAGCCAGGCACACCAGGTTTGGATACTCCGCGTATTGACCGTCGTAGGCAGGATCATGCTGGAAGCGCAGGGCGGTGGACAGTTCGTCCGGCATGTCCCAGTAACGCATCAGCCAGGCGCCGATCTGCTCGCGACTGATCCCCAGCAAATGTTGCTCGACGTAGCTGTGGCACAGGTGCGGGTTGACCTCCAGGTGCCGGCAGATCAGCGAGAAGTGCGGCGGGAACACGTGCGCCAGCAACAGGTAGCCGAAGTTGTGCAACAGGCCGGCGAGGTAAGTCAGGCCCGCTTCCGGGCGCTGGGCGCGTGGCATGGCGCGGGTCAGGCCTTCGATCACCGCTGCGGTGTAGATGGATTGGTGCCAGTACGGTGTGGCCTGTTGTGGGTGGTCTTTGGGCAAACTCAAGGTTTTGCCCAACGCCAGGCCCAGGGCCAGGTTGATCACCAGATCAAAGCCCAGCACCCGCACAATTGCATCCTCTACCGAACGGATTTTTCCCGGTGAGGCGTAGTACGGCGAGGCCGCCCAACTCACCACTTGCGCGGCGAGAGCTGGATCCGTTTCCACCACGCCGGTGATGTCGTCGATGGTGGCGTTGGGATCGACTCGGAGCTTGATGATCTTCTGCGCGGTGTCGGCCAGCGGCGGGATTTCAATGGTAGCTTCCAGGCGTTGCTGGATGCGCCGCACGGTAAACGCCTGCACCGCCTGGGTGATTTCGTCGCGGTCGTCATTCGGGCGGTCAAAGTTGGGCTGGATGTTGCTCAGGGGCTCGCCAAAGTTGGCGGCGCTGGCGTTGCTCAACAAGCGTTTGAAGTCGTCAGTGGAGACTTCCAGCAGCACCGAGGCTTCACCCGAGGGAACCAGCAACGTGGGCTCGCGCAGCAGACTTTCTTCGTAAAGGCACGGCGAACTGGTCAACGGTGGTATGCCGGGCAACTGGCTGAGGTTGTGTTTGCCGAGCATGCGCTCCAGGCGGTCCGGCGAGACGGCAGTCAGCTTGCGGCCGGTCAGTTCGGTGAGACGATTGAGGTCCAGCAACTGGTCATGGGGAAACAGCACCATGAGCGTGCCCACGGCATCATCGAGCAGTACGGCTTGAACTCTTCGCGCCGGATTCAGGCCAGCATGTTCGACAACTTCCGTATAGCTGATGGCGAGTGTTGCAAGCAGATCGCGAATGACCATGGGTACGGTCGGCGGAACTGTGGCGTGGGCAACTTCTGACATGGCCGAATCCAATTTCCTACATTTCGTAGGAGTATAACCAGCTTGGTCCGAGTGGGGGTCGACTAAGTGAGCACGCCGTCACACTTGACCGTATTGCTGGCCGTGCCGCAACCAGCGATCCAGCAACGGGCTGACGTGTTGTGGCCAGCGCTCCAGCAATGCCTGGGCCGCGTCGCGCACCGCGGGGAGTAAATCGGCATCGCGCATCAGGTCAGCGACCTTGAATTGCAGCAGCCCGGTCTGGCGGGTGCCGAGCATCTCGCCGGGGCCACGCAGCTCCAGGTCTTTTTCAGCGATCACGAAACCGTCGTTGGTTTCACGCATGATTCCCAGGCGCTGGCGCCCAATCTGCGACAGCGGCGGGTGGTAGAGCAGCACACAGTGACTGGCGGCGCTGCCCCGACCGACGCGGCCGCGCAATTGGTGCAACTGCGCCAGACCAAGCCGTTCGGGGTTCTCGATGATCATCAGGCTGGCATTGGGCACGTCGACGCCGACTTCAATCACCGTGGTGGCCACCAGCAGTTGCAGGTTGCCGGCCTTGAATTCGGCCATTACCGCGGCTTTTTCCGCCGACTTCATACGGCCGTGGATCAGCCCGACCTTGAGCTCGCCCAACGCGCTGGTGAGGTCTTCGTAAGTGGTTTCAGCAGCCTGGCAAGTGAGTTCTTCCGACTCTTCGATCAGCGTACACACCCAATAGGCCTGACGTCCTTCGGCGCAGGCGCCGCGCACCCGTTCGATGACTTCGACGCGTCGGGTATCAGTGACCAGCACGGTGTTGACCGGGGTCCGGCCGGGCGGCAGTTCGTCGAGGATCGAGGTATCGAGGTCGGCGTAGGCGCTCATGGCCAGGGTGCGCGGGATCGGTGTGGCGGTCATGATCAATTGGTGCGGGCTCATGCGGCCGCCCACGCCTTTCTGACGCAAGGCCAGGCGTTGTTGCACGCCGAAACGATGCTGTTCGTCGATGATCACCAATGCCAGGTTCTTGAACTGCACTTCGTCCTGGAACAGCGCATGAGTGCCGACCACCATCGGCGCGCCAGCGGCGATCTGCTCCAGGGCTGCCAGCCGATTCTTGCCTTTGAGCTTGCCGGCCAGCCACGCCACTTCCAGGCCCAGCGGTTCGAGCCAGCGCTTGAAGGTGATGAAATGCTGTTCGGCGAGAATCTCGGTGGGCGCCATCAGCGCCACTTGATAGCCGGCTTCCAGGGCCTGCAGCGCGGCGAGGGCGGCAACCACGGTTTTACCAGCGCCCACGTCGCCCTGGATCAGGCGCAGCATCGGCTCTTGCTGACTGAGGTCGTAGGCGATTTCGTTACCGACCCGTTGCTGAGCGCCGGTTGGCGCGAAGCCCAGGTTCGCCAGGTACTGCGCTGGCAGGCGAGTGGCCTTGGGCATCGCCGGGGCGCGCAGCGAGCGCATGCTTTCGCGCAGGCGCTGTTGGGACAGTTGATGGGTCAACAGTTCTTCGAACGCCAGGCGATGCTGGGCCCAGTGATGACCAAGGGCCAATTCGTCGACGTCGGCATCGGCTGGCGGATGATGCAGGTAGCGAATCGCATCATCCAGCGGTGCCAGTTGGTAGTCGCGGGCCAACTCTTGAGGCAGCCAGTCAGGCAGGCTTTTCGGGCCCAGCAGCGTCAGGGTCTGCTGGCACAACTGGCGCAGGCGCTGTTGGGTCAGACCTTCGGTCAGCGGGTAGATTGGCGTGAGCGTGGTATCAACCGGTGGTGGCTCGTCGCCGGTAATGGCGCGGTATTCCGGGTGGTAGATTTCCAGCCCCGAAGCGCCAGGTCGAGCTTCGCCGTAGCAACGTACGCGGGTGCCGCGCTTGAGGCCTTCTTTTTGCGCGTTGCTGAAATGGTAAAAGCGCAGGCTCAGGCCGCCGGTGCCATCCTGCAGACGCACCACCAGGCTGCGGCGCTTGCCCATCACTACGTCGGCGCCGCTGACGGTGCCTTCGATCACCGCGTCCTGCCCAGGGCGCAGATGGCCGATGGGCACCACGCGAGTGCGATCCTGATAACGCAATGGCAGATGAAACAGCACGTCCTGGAGATTCTCCAGGCCAACCTTGGCCAGCTTCTCGGCCATGGCTTCGCCGACACCCTTGAGTGCCGTCACCGATACCTGTGACAACTCGCTCATGACGGCAACTTAGCTCGCGGCGGGCGGCTTGGCCACCGAGCACAGGCGGATCGAGTCGGCGAGGATTTCGATGGCTTTTGGCCGTGGGAAGCTCGCGCGCCAGGCAATCGCCACGGTGCGAAACGGTACCGGTGGCGTCAGTGGACGTACTTCAATCACGCCGGCGGCATAGTGATGACTGTCCACGGCCGATAGCGGCAGGATCGAAATACCCAGGCCCGACGCGACCATATGGCGAATGGTTTCCAGGGAGCTGGATTCCACGGTGGTGTGTTTGGCACCGTCGTTACCCTTGGTCAGGGTCGGGCAGGCTTCCAGCACCTGGTCGCGGAAGCAGTGGCCTTCACCGAGCAGCAGCAGACTCTTGTCGTTGAGCAGGCCGGCGTCGATGGTGTCTTTTTTGGTCCACGGATGGGACGCGGGCATCAGTACGTAGAACGGCTCGTCGTAGAGCGGCAAGGTCAGCACGTCCGCTTCGTTGAAGGGCAGCGCGATGATGATCGCGTCCAGCTCGCCGTTGCGCAGTTTGTCGCGCAGCACGTGGGTGAAATTCTCTTCGATATACAGCGGCATCTGCGGCGCGACGCGGTGCAGTTGCGGAATCAGGTGCGGGAACAGGTACGGTCCGACGGTGTAAATGGCGCCGACCTTCAGCGGTGCGGTCAGTTGGTTCTTACCGGCCTGGGCCAACTCGCGGATGCTTTGCGCCTGTTCCAGTACCTTCTGGGCCTGGGCAACAATGCCTTCGCCTACCGGCGTAAGGCGCACGGCGCTTTTGCTGCGCTCGAAAATCAGCACACCGAGTTCGTCTTCAAGCTTCTTCACGCCCACCGACAGGGTCGGCTGGCTGACATGGCAACGTTCAGCCGCATGGCCGAAGTGTTGCTCTTGGGCGAGGGTCACGATGTAGCGTAATTCTGTAAGAGTCATAGCGGGCGTCCATGAGGTTGCGGCCAAGCATACCGGCTGCAATCGATAGACGCACGTTATCAGAACTTTGGCAGGGATTGACCCGATGCCAGGGTCAATTTTGATCAAATGTGGGAGCGAGCCAGCTCGCCCCCACATTCAGCCGCTAGCGGCGACGTTTCTCGATGTTGTAGACAAACGGGGCAGTGATTTCGATGCTGCCATTCGTCAGCATGTGGGGCGGTGGCTTGGGCAGCGGTTGGGCACGACGAATCATGTCCAGCGTGGCGCGGTCGAGGTCGGCGTTGCCGGAACGCCCCGTCAGTTCGTAGGAGAGTACCTTGCCTTCGGCATCCACCACGAACCGCAAGCGATTCAAGCCTTCCTTGCCACGGGCTTGAGCGCCTGGTGGGTACTTTTTGTACTTCGCCAGGTGGCCGAGCAAGGTGCTTTGCCAAGTGGCCTTGGCGGCGATTTGCGCAGGCGAAGGGCCGGGGGTTGGCTGCGCCGATTTTTCCGCGGGCGCGTTATTCTGAGGGGATTCGCTGGGCGGCTTTTCGGAAGGTTTTTCCTTGGGTGGCTCAGGCTTTTTCTCAGGTTTTGGCGGCTGCGGTTTTGGCTTGGGCTTGGGCTTGACCGGTTTGGGCGCTGCAATGGTCGGCTTTGGCGCTTCGGCCAGTTTCGGCAATGGCAGTTCTTCGACCGGTTCGGGCGGTTGCGGTGGCGTCACCACCTTCGGTGGAGCCGGAGGTGGCGGGGCCGGCATCGGCGCCAGGTCGATGACCATGGCGGCCGGTGGCAGCTGGACCACCTGGGGCGCCGACCACTGGAGCGCGATGATAATCGCGACGGCGTGGACGCCCAGCACGACGGCGAGGCTGCTGCCATATCGCGTCAGTTTGTGGCGCGTCGTGATCATTTCTTGGCTGCCGTCTCAAGTCCGACCAGGCCTACCTTGAGGTAGCCGGCTGCCCGCAGGGCATCCATCACGCTCATCAGGTCGCCATAGTCCACGCCTTTGTCGGCTTGGAAGAAAATCGTCGTGTCTTTCTTGCCCTGGGTCTTGGCGTCGAGCACCGCACCGAGGGTTTCGGATTTGACTTCCTCTTCGCCCAGGAACAGGCGTTGATCGGCCTTGACGCTGAGAAACACCGGTTTCTCCGGCCGTGGCGCGGGTTTCGCGCTGGAAGCCGGGAGGTCGACCTTGATGTCGACCGTCGCCAAGGGGGCCGCCACCATGAAAATGATCAGCAGCACCAGCATCACGTCGATAAACGGTGTGACGTTGATTTCGTGGTTTTCGACGAGTTCGTCGTCGCCTTGATTCAAATGCAGGCCCATGGCCGATTACCCCACTTTCACCATGTGCGGTTGCGAGCTGCGCTCGGTAGGCTGGTGATCGAGGTCACGGCTGACCAGCAACAAGACTTCAGCCGAAGCGTCCGACACCTGGGCCTTGTAGCCGGCGATGGAGCGGGCGAAGACGTTGTAGATGACCACCGCGGGAATCGCGGCCACCAGGCCCAGCGCCGTTGCCAGCAAGGCTTCGGCGATACCCGGGGCCACGACGGCGAGGTTGGTGGTCTGGGTCTTGGCGATGCCGATAAAGCTGTTCATGATGCCCCATACGGTACCGAACAGGCCGACGAACGGCGCGGTGGAACCGATGGTCGCCAGTACGCCGGTGCCGCTGCTCATGTTGCGGCCACAGGCTGCAACCAGGCGCTCAAGGCGGAAGCTGACCCGTTCCTTGATGCCTTCTTTCTCGCGACTGTTGGCCGACAGGCGCATTTCTTCCAGCGCATCGTGAACCAGCAGGTGTGCCAGCGTGCCCTTGATCGCCGCGCTTTCGCTGGCTTCTTTCAGGGTGGTGGCTTTTTTCAGGTTGGCGATTTCGGAGCGCAGGCGGCGTTTGGCACCCAGCAGTTCGAAGCCTTTGGCGATCCAGATGGTCCAGGTGATGATCGAGGCAATGGCCAGGCCGATCATCACGATTTTCACGATGATGTCAGCGTTCTGGTACATGCCCCAGGGCGACAGGTCGTGGGCCATGCCCAAGGTGTTGTCTTCTTCCAGCACGACGCCGGACTCGTCAGCCGGGGCCAGGCCATCGGCGGCGGCCGGATCGCTGGCGACAGGCGCTGCCGCCGGTGCGTCAGGTGCTGCTGCGTTTTGCTCTGGTGCTGGTGCCGGTGCTGGTGCCGGTGCGGCTGCGGGCGTGGCAGCAGGCTGTGTGGCCGGAGCCGTGGCATCGGCGAACGCGGCGGTCGGTGCCAGCAGAGCGCTGAACAGCAGCGCAGCAATCGCGCGCCAGGCGCGAGATGGGCTGTGAAGCTTGGTTGGCGAAGCGGGAAGTTTATTGCGTGTCATGCTGGCCGGACCTGAGAGAAAAAATGAGTGATCGTCCTTCCAGACCTTGAGGGTCGAGGACAAATGGGCGGTTATTATTGCAAGTAATTCTTGTTAACAAAAGTAATACAGTAACTTTATTTGTGCTTTTTCTGGCCGCTGGTCACTTGCGAAGGCTAATCTAGACCTTTGAGAACGGAGTTTTGTGATGTCTGCGCCTTCTGTTGTGATTGCCGGTTGCGGCGATGTGGGTAGCCGTCTGGCGACCCAGTTGCTGGCTTGGAATTGGGAGGTTTATGGCCTGCGACGAAGTATCTCTCGCCTGCCGGAAGGGGTGATCGGTATTGCCGGTGATTTGTTCGACAAAGAGTGTCCTGAAACCTGGCCAGTGGGCGGCGTGGATTACCTGGTGTACTGCGCGGCGGCGACCGACCATGACGAGGCAGGCTATCGAAAGGCCTATGTCGAAGGTTTGCAGCATGTGCTCGAGTGGCTGAACGATTATGGTCAGGCGCCCAAGCAGCTTTTATTTGTATCCAGCAGCAGCGTGTACGGTCAGCAGAACGGCGAATGGGTCGACGAGTCTTCTGAGACTCAGGCACAGGGTTATTCCGGGCAGGTGATGTTGGAGGCCGAGCAGGTAGCGCTCAACAGTGGCATTGCTGCGAGCATTGTGCGTTTGACCGGGATCTACGGTCCGGGCCGCGAGTGGCTGCTGACTCAGGTGCGCCGAGGTTACCGTGTGGCAACCGATCCGCCTTTGTATGGGAACCGCATCCACGCGGATGACGCGGCGGGCCTGTTGGCCTTTTTGCTGCGGCATGTGGAGCAGGGCGGTGGGTTGGACAAGGTCTATATCGGTGTCGACGATGCACCAGCGCCGCTGGCGGACGTCGTTGGCTGGTTGCGTGAATATCTGGGTGTTACCGAGTGGGCGGAAGACGCCAGTGTGCGGCGCGCGGGCAGCAAACAATGCAGCAACGCCCGAGCCAGGGCGCTGGGCTGGGCGCCGACGTACCCGAGTTACCGCGAAGGTTACACCGCCATTCTGAAAGGCTGACCCCTGCCAGGCAGGAGCCACAAAGCCGGCTCCTGCAAGGGGTTTACTGTTTTTCCAGCAACCACTGGCGTGGCCCCGGGGTAAACGAAGGCACTTCGTCTGCCTGGGACGTATTGATCGCCTGGAAGATCTCCAATTGCTTGCCGCTGCGCGCAAAAATCCACGGATTGCCCTGGCCGCCTTGCTGCAGCCAGACGCTGTCGTAGCCGCCGCTCATCGACGCGCAATCGCCAGCGAGGCACAGCGAGTATTGATCTACGCCTGGCAGGCCGCTTACCTGGCCATTGGCCTGGAAGTGCACGGTGGCGCCTGCGCCATTTCCGCTGCTGATTGTCCAGCTGCCACCCATATAGGAGGCGTACAGCGCTCGCTCGAAGCTGGCGCCGAGTGGCGCGCCTTCCGGGGCTGGCTCACTGGGGCGATCAAACAGTTGCTCGGGCTCATTGTCATTGGCCGCTTGCAGCAGTTGTCTGCCATCGCGCTTGAGCTCAGTGGTCGAGCTGCCATAGAAGTCAACGCTCCAGATGCCGGACTTTTCCCCCAGCAGCTTACCTTCGGGACGCTCAAAGCCGTTGAAATAGCGCGCCTGGCTGGCCTTGGTGTTGACCTCCCATTCGAGGTTCGGGCCGTAGGCTTGCAACGCTTCACGCAAAGGGCCGCCCTGGGATGCGGCGTCAATGGCCACCTGATTGATCCAGGTGCCGCTGACGTCACGGTCGGCAGGATTGCTGGCGCAGCCGCTGAGTAGCAGCGCGAGCAGCGAGGAAGCAACGAGCGCTTTGCGCATGACGAAATCCTTTTAAAACGAAGTCGGCGCAACCGCTAGGGATTGCGCCGCAGGTATTACTCGATGACCAGAATTGCATCCATCTCAACCTGCGCGCCCTTTGGCAGGGCAGCAACGCCAATGGCGGCGCGGGCTGGGTAAGGCTGTTCGAAGTATTTGCCCATGATCTCGTTGACCTTGGCGAAGTGGCTCAGGTCGGTGAGGAAAATGTTCAGCTTGACGATGTCCTTGAACGAACCGCCAGCGGCTTCGGCCACCGACTTGAGGTTTTCAAAGACCTGGACGGTTTGCGCTTCGAAGCCTTCAACCAGCTCCATGGTTTTTGGGTCCAGCGGGATCTGGCCGGACATGTAGACGGTGTTGCCCGCCTTGATCGCCTGGGAGTAGGTGCCGATGGCAGCAGGTGCCTTGTCGCTGGTGATAACAGTCTTGGTCATGAATGACTCCTTGTAGTGTCTGGGCTGTAGGGGGCGTCATGCACGCATGCGCGTGATGCGGATAACGCCGGTCAGGGCGCGCAGTTTCTTGATCACGCGGGCCAGGTGTACGCGGTCGTGGACGCTGACCACCAGTTGGACCACGCTGATGCGACCGTCGCGTTCGTCCATGCTGATTTTCTCGATATTGCCATCGGCCGCGTTGACGCTGCTGGCCAGCAGCGCGATCAGGCCACGCTGGTGTTCCAGCTCCACCCGCAGCTCGACGTTGAATTCGCCGGTGACATCCTTGGCCCAGGACAGCTGGATGCATTTTTCCGGGTTGTGGCGGACTTCACTGATATTGCGGCAGTTGTCCAAGTGCACCACCATGCCTTTGCCGGCGGACAGGTGCCCGACAATCGGGTCTCCCGGGATCGGTGTGCAGCACTTGGCATAGCTGAGCACCAGGCCTTCGGTGCCGCGAATGGCCAGCGGGCCTTCGGGGCTTGGCAGTTGTTCGCCTTCGCCGAGTAGTCGGCGGGCCACCACATAGGCCATGCGATTGCCCAGGCCGATGTCTTCGAGCAAATCCTCGATGGTTTCCTGGCGATACTCGTGGAGCATTGCCTGCACGCGCTCGGTGGAAATCTTGTCGAGGGCGCTGTCAAAGCCGTTGAGCACCTTGTTCAGCAGGCGTTCGCCGAGACTGATGGACTCGGAGCGGCGTTGCAGTTTCAAGGCGTGACGAATGTGGGTGCGAGCCTTGCCCGTCACCACGAAGTTCAGCCATGCCGGGTTCGGGCGTGCACCTGGTGCGCTGACGATTTCCACCGTGGAGCCGCTTTGCAGGGGTTCCGACAGCGGCGCGAGGCGGCGGTTGATGCGGCAGGCGATGCAGCTGTTGCCGACGTCGGTGTGTACCGCGTAGGCGAAATCGACCGCCGTGGAGCCCTTGGGCAGCTCCATGATCCGGCCTTTGGGCGTGAACACGTAGACCTCGTCCGGGAACAGGTCGATCTTCACGCTTTCGATGAATTCCAGCGAGTTGCCGGCACGTTGCTGCATTTCCAGCACGCCCTTGACCCACTGTCGGGCGCGGGCATGGGTACCTTTGGGCTGCTCGTCACCCGAGGATTTGTAGAGCCAATGGGCGGCGATGCCGTTGTTGGCCATCTCTTCCATTTCCCGCGTGCGGATCTGGATCTCGATCGGCACCCCGTGCATGCCGAACAGCGTGGTGTGCAGCGACTGGTAGCCGTTGGCCTTGGGAATGGCGATGTAATCCTTGAAGCGCCCCGGCAGGGGTTTGTACAAATTATGTACAGCGCCCAGCACACGGTAGCAGGTATCGACCTTGTCGACGATGATCCGGAACGCGTAGACGTCCATGATCTCGTTAAAGGCCCGACGCTTGCCGCGCATCTTCTTGTAGATGCCGTAGATGTGCTTCTGGCGGCCGCTGACTTCACCTTCAATCTCATCGATTGCCAGGCAATGGCTCAGGGACTCTTCGATCTTGTTGACGATTTCCTTGCGATTGCCCCGGGCGCGCTTGACCGCCTGGTAGATGCGCGCGGAACGCATCGGGTGCATGGCTTTGAAACCGAGGTCTTCGAATTCGATACGAATGGCGTGCATGCCCAGCCGATTGGCGATGGGCGCGTAGATTTCCAGGGTTTCCTTGGCAATGCGTCGGCGTTTTTCGCCGGACAACACTTCCAGTGTGCGCATGTTGTGCAAGCGGTCGGCCAGCTTGACCAGGATCACCCGGATATCCCGGGCCATGGCCATGGCCATTTTCTGGAAGTTTTCCGCCTGGGCTTCGGCCTTGGTTTCGAAGTTCATCTGGGTCAGTTTGCTGACCCCGTCGACCAGATCGGCCACGGTTTCGCCAAATTGCGCAGAGAGCGCCTCTTTGGCAATACCGGTGTCTTCGATCACGTCATGCAGCATCGCGGCCATCAGGCTCTGATGGTCCATGTGCATGTCGGCAAGAATATTGGCCACTGCAAGAGGATGCGTGACGTACGCCTCGCCGCTGCGGCGGCGCTGGCCGTCGTGGGCTTGTTCGGCGTAGAAATACGCTCGGCGGACCAGGTTGACCTGGTCTGGGCCGAGGTAGGTCGATAAGCGATCGGCGAGGGCGTCTATGCTCGGCAAAGTGTGAACTCCTGCCGCGGGCGTTGACCCCGCGCCGTGCTACGTCGACCAGGCATAGGCTTAGACGGCCTCGTTGGACTCATCCTCGAACGCTGCAAACAGCGGTTCGTCTTCAACGATTTCGGCATTGGCGATGAACTCGTAGCTCATCAGGCCTTCAGCGATTTCGCGCAGGGCCACAACGGTAGGCTTGTCATTTTCCCACTGCACCAGTGGCTCTTTGCCGCCAGTGGCCAATTGACGGGCACGCTTGGTAGAGAGCATGACCAGCTCAAAGCGGTTATCCACGTGTTCTAGGCAGTCTTCAACGGTTACGCGGGCCATGGTATTCCTCGGAGCGAATGCAAGATGCGCGCTGCCCGGTTGGGCGAGCGGACTGAACAGTTTAAAAAATCACCAGCGTTTAGGGAAGCGCTGATTTTTTGCAGGCCATCGCAAGCACGCTACAGGTGCCAATGTAAGGCCCTTACAGCGGTTTTGGGAAGAGCCAATCAGCCAAGCAGTTCGGCCAATAATTTACCAAAACGCTGCTGCTGACGCTTTTGCTGCAACTGATTGCTGCGAAAAATCGCCTGCAGATCGTCCAGGGCATGGGCAAAGTCGTCGTTGATGATCAAGTAGTCGTAGTCGACGTAGTGGCTCATTTCGCTGACCGCTTCACGCATGCGGCCTTCAATGATCTCGTCGCTGTCTTGTCCGCGGTTGGTCAAGCGCTGGTGCAAGGCTTCAAGCGACGGCGGCAGGATGAAGATCGAACGGGCTTTCGGCATCAGTTGGCGCACCTGTTCGGCACCCTGCCAATCGATTTCCAGGATCAAGTCATGGCCTTCGTCCAGGGTTTGCTGCAGATGACTCTGGGAGGTGCCATAGAGGTTGCCGAACACCTCGGCGCGCTCGAGGAAGTCACCGTGCTCGATCATTTTCACGAACTCGCTGCGTTCGACGAAATGATAGTTCACGCCGTTCACTTCGCCGGGGCGCATGGCCCGCGTGGTGTGAGAGACCGAGACACGGATCTCTTGATTGGCGTCGGTCAGGGCCTTGACCAGACTGCTCTTGCCCGCGCCCGAAGGGGCGGAAATGATGTACAGGGTGCCAGTGCTGTGGGTCATGGGAGGTGCCTTACTCAATATTCTGTACTTGTTCACGCATCTGCTCGATCAACACTTTGAGGTTGACCGCGGCCGTGGTGCTGCGCGGGTCGAAAGCTTTGGAGCCCAGTGTATTGGCTTCGCGGTTGAGTTCCTGCATCAGGAAGTCGAGGCGTCGACCAGCGGCACCGCCGGACTTGAGCACCCGGCGTACTTCCAGGATGTGGGTGCTCAGGCGGTCGAGTTCTTCGGCGACGTCGCTCTTCTGTGCCAGCAGGACCATTTCCTGCTCCAGGCGCACGGGATCGAGATCGGCCTTCATGTCGGTGAAGCGGTCGAGGACTTTCTGGCGCTGAGTGGCGAGCATCTGTGGCACCAGTTCGCGCAGGGTCAGCACGTCTTGCTCGATAGCGTTCAAGCGTTCATTGATCAGGCGCGCGAGTTCCGCGCCTTCGCGCTCACGGCCGGCCTTGAGTTCCTTGAGGCCTTGATTGAACAGGGCCAGCGCCTCGGCGTTGAGGGCTTGCGGATCGGTGGCATCGGCCACCAGCACGCCGGGCCAGGCCAGGACTTCCAGTGGGTTCAGCGCGGCCGGCTGTTTGATCAGGCCGGCGATGATTTCGGCCGCGGCGACCAGTTGCGCGGCACGCTCGCGGTCGACCTGCAGCGGCTTGCCGGTGGTCTCTTCGGTGAAGCGCAGGGTGCATTCCAGCTTGCCGCGGGAGATACCGGCGCGCAGCGCTTCGCGCACCGCGCCTTCGAGGTCGCGAAAAGATTCCGGCAAGCGCAGGTGCGGTTCCAGGTAGCGGCTGTTGACCGAGCGCAACTCCCAGCTCAGGGTGCCTTGGGCGCCGGCTTTTTCGACGCGGGCGAAGGCGGTCATGCTGTGCACCATGGAGGTACCTCGCGATGCAGTCCCGTAAAAACGGGCTGATAGGTAAATTGAAGCCGACAAGCTAATGCTGTTCTGTAGGAGCGGGCTTGCTCGCGAAAAACGTCAACGATAACGCGTGTTTCCTGGATAAACGCGGTGCCTATGAGTTCTTCGCGAGCAAAGACTAGGCGTGCCCCTCGCTCCTACAAAAAATCTTAACTGAACGGCATTGCGCTCCTACGGCGGGCCTTAAGCCGACAGGCTGCGAAGGCGCAGGATTGTAGCGCAACTGGACGGGCTGCCCCAAACAGTGGCTGTGACAAAGGTTGGCAAGCTCGGTTCGGGGCCATCCATTCGTAACCGAATTTATTAGAAGTGCCCTGAATCGGTTGGCGGCTCTATAATGTTCGGCAGTTTTTCGTCCTCAGTACAGGTATCCCCTATGAAACGTCCAAGTGGTCGCGCTGCCGATCAGCTCCGCTCGATCCGCATCACCCGCAACTACACCAAACACGCCGAGGGATCCGTACTGGTCGAGTTTGGCGATACCAAGGTTATCTGCACCGTCAGCGTCGAAAATGGTGTGCCGCGTTTCCTCAAGGGGCAGGGCCAGGGTTGGTTGACCGCTGAATACGGCATGCTGCCCCGAGCCACCGGCGAACGTAACCAGCGTGAAGCCAGCCGTGGCAAGCAGGGCGGTCGCACCCTGGAAATCCAGCGCCTGATCGGCCGTTCCCTGCGTGCGGCGCTGGACATGTCCAAGCTGGGCGACGTTACCCTGTACGTCGACTGCGATGTGATCCAGGCCGACGGCGGCACGCGCACTGCGTCCATTACTGGCGCCATGGTTGCCCTGGTCGACGCCTTGGCAGTCATCAAGAAGCGCGGCGGCCTGAAAAGCGGCGACCCGCTCAAGCAAATGATCGCCGCTGTATCGGTGGGCATGTACCAGGGCGAGCCGGTGCTGGACCTGGACTACCTTGAGGACTCGGCCGCCGAGACTGACTTGAACGTGGTGATGACCAGCACCGGTGGTTTCATCGAAGTGCAGGGCACCGCCGAAGGCGCGCCGTTCCAGCCGGCCGAGTTGAACGCCATGCTGGCGTTGGCGCAGAAAGGCATGACCGAGATATTCGAACTGCAGAACGTCGCACTGGCTGACTGACGTCAGCCTTGAGGAGAAAGGCCATGAGTGACAATCAGCTTCCCGTGCCAGTCCCGGACAAGGAGGTGCGCCAGTGGGCCATGCTTTGTCACTTCGCGGCCTTTTTCGGGCTGGTGTTTCCATTCGGCAGCCTGCTCGGACCGTTGATCCTGTGGCAGGTAAAGAAGGACATGGACCCACTCATCGATGATCAAGGCAAGGAGGCGCTGAACTTCCAGATCACCGTGGCTATCGCCTGGGTGGTCTGCATTGTGCTGGGGTTTGTGGTGATTGGCTTCCTGCTGATGGCAGTTGTGGTGATCGCCGCGTTGGTGCTGACGATTATCGCCGGCATCAAGGCCAACAAGGGGGTCGCTTACCGTTATCCCCTGACCTGGCGGCTGATCAAGTAACCAGCGTCCACAAAAAAACCGACATCGCTGTCGGTTTTTTTGTGCCTGGACTTTGCTGTCTGGACAATGACCTCAGATGGTCAGGGTCCAGTCGTAGTCCACAATCAGTGGCGCGTGCTGTGAAAAGCGCGGCTGACGTGGCAGGCGTGCGCTACGCACAAAGCGACGCAGGCCCGGGGTCAGCAACTGGTAGTCGAACCGCCAGCCCAGGTTGAGCATCTCAGCCTGTTCGTTATCCGGCCACCAGCTGTACTGATCGCCTTCACGGCTGACTTCGCGCAGGGCGTCCACATAGCCCATATTGCCGACAATCTCGTCCATCCAGGCCCGTTCCGGCGCCAGGAAGCCCGGTGATTGCTGGCTGTCGCGCCAGTTCTTGATATCCAGCTTCTGTTGCGCCACATACAGCGAGCCACAATAAATGTACTCGCGACGTTTACGCCGCTGTTTATCCAGGTAACGGGCGAAATCGTCCATTAGCTTGAACTTCTGGTTCAAGTCTTCATCGCCATTCTGCCCTGATGGAAGCAGCAAGGTCGCGATGCTGACCTTGTCGAAATCGGCTTGCAGGTAGCGCCCGTAGCGGTCGGCTGTCTCGAAGCCGAGGCCGCTGATGACCGCCTTGGGTTGCAACCGCGAATACAAAGCCACGCCACCTTGGGCAGGGACTTCGGCATCGCAGGCATAAAGGAAGTAGCCATCCAGTTGGAAGGCTGGGTCGTCCAGTTCAAAGGCGGAGGCGCGGGTGTCCTGCAGGCAGATGACGTCAGCATTCTGGGCTTGCAGCCAACTGAGCAAACCACGCTCGACTGCAGCCTGAATACCATTAACGTTCACACTGATGATCCGCATAAATGGCCCCAAAAATCACGTGCGTGTATGATACACGCCGTCCACCTAATTAGCTAAATCCGTGGTATCTGAGGCTTTTTTCATGCAGGCGTATCAACGCGATTTCATTCGTTTTGCCATCGATCGCGGGGTTTTGCGCTTCGGTGAGTTCACCCTCAAGTCCGGGCGCACCAGCCCGTATTTCTTCAATGCCGGCCTGTTCAATTCGGGTTCGGCGCTGGCTCAGCTCGGTCGTTTCTACGCCGCCGCCATTGTTGAAAGTGGTATTTCCTTCGATGTGCTGTTTGGTCCGGCCTACAAAGGTATTCCTTTGGCTGCCGCGACAGCCGTGGCGCTGGCCGAACACCACGGGCGGGATTTGCCATGGTGCTTCAACCGCAAGGAAGCCAAGGCCCATGGCGAAGGCGGTAGCCTGGTCGGGGCTGCACTGCAGGGCGATGTGCTGATTATCGACGACGTGATCACCGCGGGCACAGCCATTCGTGAAGTGATGCAGATCATCGCCTCCCAGGACGGCGCCAAGGCCGCGGGCGTGCTGATTGCACTGAACCGTCAGGAACGTGGCAACGGTGAGTTGTCGGCGATCCAGGAAGTGGAGCGCGATTTCGCGATTCCGGTGGTGAGCATTGTTTCGTTGAACCAGGTCTTGCAGTTTTTGGAAGACGATCCACAGCTCAAGCAGCACCTGCCGGCGGTCAAGGCGTACCGCGAGCAGTTCGGCGTTCAATAAGCGCCGAGCAATAAAAAGCCCCACCTTCTGTAAGAGCGAGCTTGCTCGCGAAGAACGTTAACGATGCCGCGTTTATTCTGGATAAGCGCGGCGTCCTCAAGTTTTTCGCGAGCAAGCTCGCTCCTACAGAGGGTGGGGCTTTTGTGCTTAAGGACGCTTGCGATTGCTGATCAGCGTACCCATGCCGGTGTCGGTGAAGATTTCCAGCAGGACCGCATTCGGTACCCGGCCATCGATGATCAACGAGCTACCGACGCCGCCTTGTACCGCTTCCAGTGCGCAACGAATCTTCGGCAGCATGCCGCCGTAGATGGTGCCGTCAGCGATCAGGTCGTCCACCTGCTGGGTGGTCAAGCCAGTCAGCACCTGACCCGCCTTGTCCATCAGGCCGGCGATGTTGGTCAGCAGCATCAGCTTTTCGGCCTTCAGTGCTTCGGCAACTTTGCCGGCCACCAGGTCGGCGTTGATGTTGTAGGACTCGCCATTGGCGCCTACGCCGATAGGTGCGATGACCGGAATGAAGTCGCCTTTTACCAACAGGTTCAGCAGGTCGGTGTTGATCCCGATCACTTCGCCCACCTGGCCGATGTCGATGATTTCCGGCTGGGTCATTTCAGGCGTCTGGCGGGTGACGGTGAGTTTCTTCGCCCGGATCAGTTCCGCGTCTTTGCCGGTCAGGCCAATGGCGCTGCCGCCATGACGGTTGATCAGATTGACGATGTCCTTGTTGACCTGGCCGCCGAGGACCATTTCCACGACGTCCATGGTCTGCGCATCGGTAACGCGCATGCCGTCGATGAAGTGACTCTCAATGGACAGGCGCTTGAGCAGATCGCCGATTTGCGGGCCGCCACCGTGTACCACCACGGGGTTGATCCCGACGGCTTTCATCAACACGATGTCGCGGGCAAAGCCGGTTTTCAGCTCTTCGCTTTCCATGGCGTTGCCGCCGTACTTGATCACCAGCGTCTTGCCGACATAGCGTCGAATGTAAGGCAACGCTTCGGAAAGGACCTTGGCGGTATTGGCGGCGGCTTCGCGTTCGAGGGTCATTCAGGGCTCCGGGCAAAAATCAGAACGGTAATTGGAGATCAGGGGCAACACGTTTCAACTGGGCGTGGAACACGTCCTTGATGCGCTGCAACTCGGCCTCGGTATCCGCCTCGAAACGCAGGACCAGCACCGGTGTGGTGTTGGAAGCGCGAACCAGGCCCCAGCCTTCGGCATAATCGACTCGCACACCATCAATGGTGGTCAGGCTGGCACCTTCGCCCCATTGCGCATCGTGCAGTGCATCAATGATGCTGAATTTGCTCTCTTCGGTCACATGGATATTGATTTCCGGCGTGGAAATATCATTCGGGAAGGTCTGGAACAGCGCTTCTGCCGTGGATTTTTCCTTGCTGAGGATTTCCAGCAGGCGCGCGGCGCTGTAAATGCCGTCATCAAAACCGAACCAGCGTTCCTTGAAGAACACGTGGCCGCTCATTTCGCCGGCCAACAGGGCGCCGGTTTCCTTCATTTTTTTCTTGATCAGCGAGTGACCGGTCTTCCACATCAGTGGGCGGCCACCATATTCCTTGATCAGTGGCGTCAGGCGACGGGTGCATTTCACGTCGAAGATGATCTCGGCGCCGGGATTGCGCGCCACCACATCGCGGGCGAACAGCATCAGCAAGCGGTCCGGGAACACGATATTGCCGGTGTTGGTCACCACGCCGACACGGTCGCCGTCGCCGTCGAACGCGAGGCCGACATCGGCGCCGACTTCTTCGACCTTGGCGATCAGGTCCACCAGGTTCTCAGGCTTGCCCGGATCCGGATGATGGTTGGGGAAGTTGCCGTCAACCTCGCAGAACAGTGGGATCACTTCGCAGTTCAGGGCTTCGAGCAGTTGCGGGGCGATCACACCGGCCGCGCCGTTGCCGCAATCCACCACCACTTTCAGGCGACGCTCGAGCTGGATGTCGCCGGTGATTTCATCCGAGTAGCGCTGGAGAATATCGACTCGGGTGATGCTGCCTTCGCCGCTGGTCAGGTCATTGGTCTTGAGGCGCGTGTGCAGCGCCTGGATCTGCTCGTTGGCCAGGGTGTCGCCCGCGATTACGATCTTGAAGCCATTGTAGTCCGACGGGTTGTGGCTGCCGGTGAGCATCACGCCCGACTTGCCAGCCAGTACGTTGGCGGCGTAGTACAGCGCAGGCGTCGGCACCAGGCCGACATCGCTGACATGGCAGCCGCTGTCGGCCAGGCCCTGAATCAGCTGTTCAACCAACTCCGGGCCCGACAGGCGGCCGTCGCGGCCCACTGACACGTTGGGTTCGCCCTGAGCCAGGCTCTGTGAACCAATGGCGCGGCCGATCCAGTAGGCGGTTTCGGCGGTCAGGGTTTTCGGGACGACGCCACGGATGTCGTAGGCGCGGAAAATGCTGTCGGGAAAGCTCGGTGCGACGTGGGCTGCGTTGCTCATCACTGGGAAACTCCATCGATACGGTGCGGGGCAGGCCTGAATATTGCTGAACAGCAGGCTCGGGCTGAAAGGTAAGACGGTGTTTCTGGCATAGAGTTCGTGGAGCAAAAGTGCCATCGCCGCCGCAATACAGCTTTTTTGTCTATTTAATACATTGATTTTTAAACAAAAATCGCGCTGGTCAGCACGCCTTATTCGTCTTCCTTGAGGGGGATGCGTTGCCCGCAAGCCGGGTCGGGCACCCGGCCTGTCTCAGCGTATTCAGTGGCTGCCGGAATGCCCGAAACCGCCTGCGCCACGCTGAGTCTCGTCAAATTCTTGCACCAGTTCGAAGTGTGCCTGCACCACCGGCACCAGCACCAGTTGTGCAATGCGTTCACCGACGGCGATGTTGAATGCAGTTTGGCCACGGTTCCAGCAGGACACCATCAGTTCGCCCTGGTAGTCGGAATCGATCAGGCCCACCAGGTTGCCCAGCACGATGCCGTGTTTGTGGCCCAGGCCGGAGCGCGGCAGGATCAGCGCGGCCAGACCCGGGTCGCCGACGTAAATCGACAGGCCGGTCGGGATCAGCAGGGTCTGGCCTGGCTCGAGGACGCGGTCCTCTTTGAGCATGGCGCGCAGGTCGAGCCCGGCGGAGCCTGGGGTCGCGTAGGCCGGCAGCGGGAAGTCGGTGCCGAGGCGGGTGTCGAGGATCTTGGCTTGCAAAGCGTGCATGGAAATTAAACCTGGTTCAGCCGTTGGGCGATAAAAGAGATCAGTTGGCGGGCAATCTTGCCCTTGCTGGTCTGGGCGAAAAGGGTGGCGTGCAGCGCTCGGTCGATCACGCTGCAGGCGTTTTCCTCGCTGTTGAAGCCGATGCTTGGGTTGGCGACATCATTGGCAACGATCAGGTCGAGGTTTTTGTCTTTCAACTTGCGTGCGGCGTAGTCCAGCAGGCGTTCGGTCTCGGCTGCGAAACCGACGCTGAACGGGCGGTCCGGACGGGTGGCGATGGTCGCCAGAATGTCCGGGTTGCGGACCATTTGCAGGAGCAGGCCGTCGCCACTTGTAGGGTCTTTCTTGAGTTTTTGCGGTGCAACGACTTCAGGGCGGTAGTCCGCCACTGCTGCCGAAGCGATGAACAGGTCGCAGGGAATCGCTGCCTCACAGGCCGCCAGCATGTCCCGGGCGCTGACCACGTCGATGCGCGTGACCCGATCCGGGGTCGGTAAATGCACCGGGCCGGTGATCAGTGTGACGCGAGCGCCTGCCTCAACCGCGGCTTCGGCCAGGGCAAAGCCCATTTTTCCTGAGCTATGGTTGGTGATGTAGCGCACCGGGTCGATGTTTTCCTGGGTCGGGCCGGCGGTGATCAACACGTGTTTGCCGGTCAGCGCCAGGTGCTGGAAGCACTCCGCGGCACACAGCGCCAGGTCGGTGGCTTCAAGCATCCGGCCCAGGCCGACATCGCCGCAGGCCTGGCTGCCGGAGGCCGGGCCGAAGACCTTGAGGCCACGGCTTTGCAGCAATTGGGTGTTGGCCTGGGTGGCGGGGTCGCGCCACATGGCTTGATTCATCGCCGGGGCGATGGCGACCGTGGCGTCGGTCGCCAGTACCAGAGTGGTCAGCAAGTCGTCGGCAATGCCTTGGGCGAGGCGAGCGATCAGGTCGGCGGTCGCCGGCGCGATCAGCACCAGGTCGGCCCACTTGGCCAGCTCGATATGGCCCATGGCTGCTTCGGCGGCAGGGTCCAGCAGATCCAGGTGCACCGGATGGCCGGACAGTGCCTGCATGGTCAACGGCGTAATGAATTCGCTGCCACCACGGGTCATGACCACACGCACTTCCGCGCCCTGGTCCAGAAGCCGGCGAACCAGCTCTGCGCTCTTGTAGGCGGCAATGCCGCCGCCGACGCCGAGAACGATGCGTTTCCGATACAGACGCTGCATTGGCTTGCCTTTCCAGTTCAGTGATGGCGTTGCGATCCCCCCTCCCCAGGAGAAATCGCACGCAAAAAAGAGGGCCTACGATAACACAGCGACCGCCTTGCAACAGCGGCGTACATGCATACGGAGGTGCTATGAGTATTCGCGATTGGCCTGCGGCGGAGCGGCCACGAGAGAAGCTTTTGGAGTTGGGAGCGGCGAGTCTTTCGGACGCCGAATTGCTGGCGATCTTCTTGCGTACGGGGGTGTCCGGCAAGAGTGCGGTGGACCTTGCACGCTATTTGCTGGGGCAATTCGGCAGCTTGCGTGCGTTGCTGGATGCCAGGCAGAGCGTGTTCAGCCAGCACTTGGGCCTGGGGCCGGCAAAATTCGCCCAGCTCCAGGCAGTGCTGGAGATGGCCCGACGCCACATGGCCGAGCGCCTGCGCAACGATTCGGTCCTGGAAAGTCCGGTCGCTGTGCGTAACTACCTCAAGGCACTGCTGCGTCATGAGCCCCATGAAGTGTTCGGGTGTCTGTTTCTCGATTCAAAACATCGGGTGCTGGGTTTCGAGAAGCTGTTCCAGGGCACCATCGACAGCGCCACGGTCTACCCTCGGCAAGTGGTCAAGCGCGCCCTGGATTACAACGCCGCTGCGCTGATCTTGTGTCACAACCACCCTTCGGGCAGTACTGAGCCGAGTCTCGCTGATCGAAAATTGACCAAGGAGATGCAAAGGGCCCTGGAGTTGGTGGATGTGCGGGTGCTCGATCATATTATCGTGGGCGACGGCGACCCGCTGTCGATGGTTGAATACGGGTGGATGTAGAGAGGCAGCGGCGAGCCATAAGCCGCAAGCCTCAAGTTAGGTTGCAGCTTATGGCTCGAGGCTGACCTTGGAGAAATCCTGCCGACCGAAGGGGCTGACCTGGTAGCCCTTGACTTCCTTGCGTGTCAGGGCGAAGGCGGTCGGGTGTGCCAAGGGTAGCCACAGCGCCTGCTGCTGGATTTGCGTCTGGGCCTGCTGATACAGCTTGCTGCGCACACCTTGTTCGTTGGTGGTTTTGCCCGCGCTGATCAACTTGTCCAGGGTCGGGTTGCAATAACGGGCGAAGTTGGTGCCGGACTTCACTGCCGCGCAAGCGAACTGCGGCGTCAGGAAGTTATCCGGGTCGCCATTGTCGCCGGCCCAGCCCATAAACAGCAGGTCATGCTCGCCGGCCTTGGCGCGGCGGATTAATTCGCCCCACTCGATCACGCGAATCTCGGCCTGAATGCCGACCTTGGCCAGGTCGGCTTGCAACAATTGGGCGCCCAGGTTCGGATTAGGGTTCAGCAGGCTGCCTGAGGGCCGAGTCCAGATCGTGGTCTTGAAACCGTCCTTGAGTCCGGCGCGCTCCAGCAATGCCTTGGCCTTGGCAACGTCCTGTGGATAACCGGGCAGGTCCTTGGCGTAACTCCAGGTGCTGGAAGGATAAGGGCCGTTGGCCGCTTCGGCAGTTCCTTCAAATACGGCTTTCAGGTAAGTGCTCTTGTCGAAGGCCAGGTTGATGGCCTGGCGAACCTCGGGCTTGTCCAGTGGAGGGTGCTGGCTGTTGATCGCCACAAAGGCGGTCATGAACGCGGCGGTTTTTTCAACCTTCAACTCGGCGTCCTGCCGGGCCTCGCCGATATCCAGCGGTTTGGGCGACAGGGCGATCTGGCACTCGTCACGGCGCAACTTCTGCAAGCGCACATTGGCATCCGGGGTGATGGCAAAGATCAAGTTGTCCACCGCGGGTTTGCCGGCGAAGTAATTCGGGTTGGCCTTGTAGCGAATGACTGCGTCTTTCTGGAAACGCCTGAAAACGAAGGGGCCTGTGCCGATAGGCTGGCTGTTGAGTTTTTCGGGAGTGCCGGCCTTGAGCAATTTTTCGGCGTATTCGGCCGAGTAGATCGAAGCAAAGCCCATGCTCAGCGCCGCCAGGAACGTGGAGTCGGCGTGATCCAGGGTAAAACGCACGGTCAGCGGATCCAGCGCGTCGATTTTCTTGATCAGCGCTGGCAGTTGCAGGGACTGGGCGTGGGGGAAGCCGCTTTGGGCAATCTTGTGCCATGGGTTGGCTGGGTCGAGCATGCGCTCGAAGCTGAAGCGCACATCTTCAGCGGTCAGGGTACGACTCGGATTGAAATAGCCGGTGCGGTGGAATTTGACGTCCGGGTGCAACGCGAAGGTGTAGGTCAGGCCATCCGCCGAGACTTCCCAGCTGTCGGCGAGACTGGGGACCAGCGTCGCGGTGGCGGCGTCGAACTCCACGAGGCGATTCATCAGCACATCCGCCGAAGCGTTGGTGGTGGTCAGCGAGTTGTACTGCACCACATCGAACCCTTCGGGGCTGGCCTCGGTGCAGACACTCAAGGTGGTGGCCGCCTGCGCCAGCGGCGCAATAAAAAGAGGGGCGAGCAATAGCGGTAGGGCTGCGAGGCGCATATTCGGTTTCCTTTGCAGATCGAAGGCCCATCTGCGAGTGCAGTCTGGAAAAGTCCTACCGTAGTAGGCTGGTTGGAAAATGACTAGCCCATTTTTGGCTGTGCTTTTGCGGCAAATGCTGTTTTGATGACGCCTCACGTCTTTTGGCCCGGCACTTTGCGGTGCGCGTTGGCTCGGTAAATGATTCGGTGCGACGAGCGGTGAATTTGCACTGGGCCCCGTTGTTGCGGCGGTTCAGGCCTTTGCAGGCACGATTTAGCCCAGGAAATACACACGGGTTGTTGTTGCACTGGGGTCTTTCTGGTATAAAGCAGCGCTCTTTTCTAGGGGCCCGGTTCCTTCGCTTGTAGGTGTAGCCGGTAAGACCCTTAAAGAAACGCGGCGCCTGGCGCCAAATGACTGAGAGATTAAGCGGCCAACCCATGCCGGGTTGGGCATGAGGTTTAGAGGGCTGAGGCATGTCGAGAGTCTGTCAAGTTACCGGTAAGGGTCCGGTGACTGGGAATAACATTTCCCACGCAAACAACAAAACCCGTCGTCGTTTCCTGCCAAACCTGCAGCATCACCGCTTCTGGGTTGAAGAAGAGAAACGTTTTGTCCGTCTGCGCGTATCTGCCAAAGGCATGCGCATCATCGACAAGCGTGGCATCACTGTCGTGCTCGCTGAACTGCGCCGCGACGGCAAAATCTAAGGAGCTATATCATGCGTGAATTGATTCGAATGATCTCTAGCGCCGGTACTGGTCACTTCTACACTACCGACAAGAACAAGCGTACTACCCCGGACAAGCTCGAAAAGAAAATGTTCGACCCGCGCGTTCGCAAGCACGTGATCTACAAAGAAGGCAAAATCAAGTAATTGGTTTTCTTTCTTGTGAAAAAAACCCGCATCTCACGATGCGGGTTTTTTTTGTCTTCAAAAAAGCCCTTATCGAGCGAACGCTGCCGCTTCAATTAAGCCTGAGTAAACCTTGTGGCGAGGGGGCTTGTCCCCCGTTGGGCTGCGCAGCAGCCCTGAAACCTGTCACCCCGTTTTGACTGGAGGATCGGGGGGAGACCTTTTGGGGGCTGCTGCGCAGCCCAACGGGGGACAAGCCCCCTCGCCACAGGACAAGCCCTCCCTCATCACAGCGCTCAATGGGGTTTTGATCAGGCCTTGCTTTCGAATATCACGTAGATCTTGCGGCAGGTTTCCAGCACCTCCCAGGTACCGCTGAAACCGGCTGGAATTACAAACCGGTCACCGGCGCGTAAGGTCTTGGCATTCCCGTCGACATCGCGCAACACCGAAACGCCCTGGACGATTTCGCAGTACTCGTGCTCGGTGTAGTTCACTTTCCATTGTCCGACTTCACCTTCCCAGACGCCGGCGTTCATCTGGCCGCACGGGCTGTTGTAATGGTTGTAGACGGTTTGTTGCGGATCGCCCTTGAGGATCTTCTCCGCGGCGGGGCTGTAGCGTTCGGCGGCGGTGGCGGCTTGGCTGAAGTCGACGATGGTTTGAATGCTCATGTGCGTGTCCCGTCTAGGCCCGTGGTTGTAGAGCCAAAGTCTATGTTTATTAAAATGAACATCGCAAGGGTGTTTGCCGTCGTTATGTCAAATATATTGAAACATCCCTGGCGGCTGGTTTAGGGTGGAGGGTGCCTTGAGCCGAACAGATGGCTGGCCGGGCAAGCATTCTTTGAAGGCGCCTGGGGATACCCCGGACGCTTCATTCAATAAGAGGAGGACACTCGCATGACCACCCTGACCCGTGCCGACTGGGAACAACGCGCCAAGGACCTGAAGATCGAAGGTCGCGCCTACATCAATGGCGAATACACCACCGCCGTTTCCGGCGACACGTTCGAATGCATCAGCCCGGTGGACGGGCGTTTGCTGACCAACGTTGCCAGCTGTGACGCTGCCGACGCCCAGCGCGCGGTTGAAAACGCTCGCGCCACCTTTGATTCCGGTGTCTGGTCGCGCTTGGCGCCGGCCAAGCGCAAGGCCACCATGATCCGTTTTGCCGCGTTGCTCAATGCCAACGCCGAAGAGCTGGCGCTGCTGGAAACCCTGGACATGGGTAAGCCGATCGGCGATTCCCTGGGGATTGATATCCCCGGCGCTGCCCGAGCCCTGAGCTGGAGCGGTGAAGCCATCGATAAGATTTACGACGAAGTCGCCGCGACGCCCCATGATCAGTTGGGGTTGGTGACCCGTGAACCGGTGGGCGTGGTTGCTGCCATTGTGCCGTGGAACTTCCCGCTGATGATGGCCTGCTGGAAGCTGGGGCCTGCGCTGTCCACCGGCAATTCGGTGGTCCTCAAGCCGTCCGAAAAATCCCCGCTGACGGCCATCCGCATCGCGACCCTGGCGGTCGAGGCCGGTATCCCCAAAGGCGTGCTCAACGTCCTGCCGGGCTATGGTCATACCGTGGGCAAGGCGTTGGCGCTGCATATGGACGTCGACACCCTGGTGTTCACCGGTTCCACCAAGATCGCCAAGCAATTGATGATTTACTCCGGCGAATCGAACATGAAACGCGTCTGGCTGGAGGCGGGTGGCAAGAGCCCGAACATCGTATTTGCCGATGCGCCGAATCTGCAAGCTGCCGCTGAGTCCGCCGCGGGCGCGATTGCTTTCAACCAGGGTGAAGTCTGCACCGCGGGCTCGCGCCTGCTGGTAGAGCGTTCCATCAAGGACACCTTCCTGCCATTGGTGATCGAAGCCCTCAAGGGCTGGAAACCTGGCAATCCGCTGGACCCGGCCACCAACGTCGGTGCGTTGGTGGACACCCAGCAGATGAACATCGTGCTGTCGTACATCGAAGCCGGGCATGCCGATGGCGCCAAGTTGGTAGCCGGCGGCAAGCGTACCTTGGAAGATACCGGAGGCACTTACGTTGAACCGACGATTTTCGACGGTGTGACTAATGCGATGAAAATTGCCCAGGAAGAAATCTTCGGTCCGGTACTCTCGGTGATCACCTTCGACAACGCCGAAGAAGCCGTGGCGATCGCCAATGACACGCCATACGGTCTGGCTGCCGCGGTATGGACCTCCGACCTCTCCAAGGCCCACCTGACCGCCAAGGCCCTGCGCGCAGGCAGCGTGTGGGTCAACCAGTATGACGGCGGCGATATGACTGCACCGTTTGGTGGCTTCAAGCAATCGGGTAATGGCCGTGACAAGTCGCTGCATGCGTTCGACAAATACACCGAGCTGAAGGCGACCTGGATCAAGTTGTAAGTCCGGACTCAGGGCTCAAGTCGTAGTCGATCCAATGTGGGAGCGGGCTTGCTCGCGAAGGCGGGGTTTCAGTCAGCACATGTATTGACTGACCCACCACCTTCGCGAGCAAACCCGCTCCCACACTGTTTTGTGTGATCTGGAAATAATCCACAGGAGCGTGGAGCATGCGTTGGGCGACTTACTTCGCCGTTCTTTCCTCAGTGCTGAGCGTCGGCCTGGCCTTGGGCGTGAGCATGCCGCTGGTGTCGCTGCGCCTCGAAAGCTGGGGTTATGGCAGCTTCGCCATCGGTGTGATGGCGGCGATGCCGGCCTTCGGCGTCTTGCTCGGGGCCAAGGTGTCCAGCCGCCTGGCTGCGCACCTCGGCACGGCGAATCTGATGCGCCTGTGTCTGTGGGCGGGGGCGATTTCCATCGGTTTGCTTGCGGTGCTGCCCAGCTATCCCGTGTGGCTGGCACTGCGGCTGATGATCGGGGTGATCCTGACCATTGTGTTCGTTCTGGGTGAGAGCTGGATCAACCAACTGGTGGTAGAGCAATGGCGTGGCCGCCTGGTGGCGCTGTATGGCTGCAGTTATGCCTTGAGCCAGCTGTCCGGCCCGTTGCTGCTGGGCGTCCTCGGCACCGGCAATGACCTTGGCTTCTGGGTCGGCGCGGGGTTGCTGATCGTCTCGCCGGTGCTGTTGCTCGGGCGTTCCGGTGCGCCGACTGCCGAGGCTTTCAGCGTGACGTTTGGCGACCTGTTGCGGTTCTGCCGGGGCTTGCCGGCGATTGCCTGGGCGGTGGCGTTGTTCGCGGCTTTCGAGGCGATGATTCTCACGTTGTTGCCGGTGTATTGCCTGCGGCAGGGTTTCACCGCCGAAATTGCCTTGGCAATGGTCAGTACCGTGGTAGTGGGTGATGCGTTGCTGCAATTACCGATAGGCGCGCTGGCGGATTACCTGCCCCGGCGCTCCTTGTTTCTCACCTGCGCGGTGTTGCTGCTGGCTTCCAGCCTGGCGATTCCATTGTTGTTGGATACGCTGCTGATCTGGCCAGTATGGGTGTTGTTCGGCGCCAGTGCCGGGGGGTTGTTCACCTTGTCGCTGATTCTGATCGGCGAGCGTTACCGCGACGACGCGCTGGTGCGGGCCAACGCCCATATCGCCCAGCTGTGGGGGATTGGCTGTCTGGTCGGGCCGCTGGTGGCGGGTGCCGGCAGTCAGTGGATCAGTGGGCACGCGTTGCCGTTACTGATGGCGGCGGGCGCTTTGGGCCTGGTGATTCTGTTGTTGCGCCAGGGCGCATTCGGCGCCGTGCAGCCGGCTTAAAGCATGCGCTCCAGCCCGACCGTGGTGGCAAACCAGGCATTGAAGCGGCGCCACCACGTGCCAGGCTCACGGGTCAGGGTGTGTAATTGGCCGTCATCCTCGGTGACCCATACCACGTGGCCCTCCTGCAATTTCGCTGCATAGCTCAAGGCTGGCGCCATGCCTTGCAGGGCCAGGTTGCGCACATGTTCGGCAAGTTCCGGGCTGTCCACCAGCACCCCGACTTCGGTGTTCCACAGTACCGAGCGCGGATCGAAGTTGAAGGAGCCGATAAACGATTTCTTTCGATCAAAGATCATTGCCTTGCTATGCAGGCTGGAGTCCGAACCCTGGAGTGAGCGACTGCCCAGCAGGTGCGGGCCACTGCCGCCGCCATCGCCTGGTTGGCGGCGCAGTTCGTAGAGTTTCACTCCGTGCTCAAGCAGCGCCTTGCGATACGGTGCGTAGCCGCCATGCACGGCCGGCACGTCGGTGGCTTCCAGGGCATTGGTCAGCAGGCTGACCGCCACGCCGGCGTCGGCCCGACCGGTCAGGTACAGCAAGCCGGGTTCGCCGGGAACGAAGTACGCTGAAATCATCATCAGCTCCTGGCTGACACCTTCCAGTTCGGGTCCCAACTGGGTGGTCAGCAACAGTTGCGGGTCGGGATCAGCCTTGGCCAGGACTTTGCTCGGCGCATCCCACAGCGCCTGGTTCCAGGCCCAGATCAGCTCGCGGCGCCAGAGATCCATGCGCGGCTGGGTCTGGTAGGTCCTCAGGCGGTTATACAGCACGTGGTTTTGCTGGCGGGACTGGGCAAGGGAGTCTTCCAGTTGCGCACGGACCACCGCCAAATCCTGCGAGGACTTGCTGGAGATGAATTGGCCGATGGGTTTGCTGAGCGCACTGTTCCAGTATTGATCGAAGCTGTGCCCCAGTTGCTCGGCCACCGGGCCGACGCTGAGCATGTCGATATCGGTGAAATTCAGGTTGGGCTCGGCATCAAAATACGCATCGCCCAGATTGCGCCCGCCGACAATCGCCACGCTGTTGTCGGCCAGCCACAATTTGTTGTGCATGCGCCGGTGTTGGCGCGACAGGTTGAACAGCCGGCCGATGGCGCGGGTCACGCCCGTGCTGCGGCCCAGATGCAGTGGATTGAACAAGCGAATCTGGATCTGCGGATGTGCGGCCAGGGTCGCGATGACCTGGTCGAGTCCGTCGCTGGTGGTGTCGTCCAGCAGGATGCGCACACGTACGCCCCGGTCGGCGGCCTTGAGCAACTCGTCCACCAGCATACGGGTGCTGATGCCGTCGTGGGCAATGTAGTACTGCAGGTCGAGGCTGGTCTGGGCGTTGCGAATCAGTTCGGCCCGGGCCATGAACGCTTCACTGCTATCGGACAGCAGGCGAAACCCTGAGCGACCTTGGTAAGGCGCGGCCTGGGCCTGGATCGAGCGGCCGAAGGAAGAAGCTGTCGCGGACAAAGCCTGGCTGGGCTCGCGTGGCGTGCTTAGGCTGGCGCAACCGCCCAGGCTCAGTAATCCCGACAGGAAAAACGCTAAAAGCCGCTGGCTCATCAAGTCTGTGGGTTCCGAATCAAGGCAGTTGTCGATATATGACGGCTATTTTGCGCGAAAGGTCAGTCCGCACCCTGTTCCTCGGCCAGCATGCGGGTCGCGACCGCGCCGACCTTGCGCACCGCCTCTTCAATCTGCGGCGTCAGCTTGGCAGCGTAGTTCATTCGCAGGCAATTACGGTATTTCCCGGAGGCGGAAAAAATACTGCCGACGGCAATCTGCACACCTTGCTCGAGCAGCGCGCGATTGAGCTTCAGGGTGTCAAAGCCCTCTGGCAGTTCGACCCACAGCAGGAAGCTGCCTTGAGGGCGACTGGCGCGGGTGCCGGCCGGGAAATAGCGGCTGACCCAGTCGAGCATCACGTCGCGATTACGCTGGTATTGGGTGCGCATCCGCCGTAAATGGGGTTCGAAATGTCCATTTTGCAGGAATTCGGCAATCGCGATCTGGGGTTGGGTGGCGGTCGAACCCGTGCTGATGTATTTCATGTGCAGCACCCGCTCCAGATAGCGGCCGGGGGCTACCCAACCGATCCGCAGGCCTGGGGCGAGGGTTTTCGAGAACGAACTGCAGAGCAGGACGCGACCGTCCTCGTCGAAGGATTTAATGGTGCGCGGACGAGGGTAGCTGTAGGCCAGTTCGCCATACACATCGTCTTCGATGACCGCCACGTCAAAGCGTTGGGCCAATGTCAGTAACGCGCGTTTACGGGCTTCCGGCATGATGTAGCCCAAGGGATTGTTGCAGTTGGGCGTGAGTTGAATGACCTTGATCGGCCATTGTTCCAGGGCCAGTTCCAGGGCTTCGAGACTGATGCCGGTCAGTGGATCGGTGGGAATCTCCAGGGCTTTCATGCCCAGGCCCTTGAGCGTCTGCATGGCGCCATGGAAGCTGGGTGAATCCACTGCGACAATATCGCCCGGTTCGCAAATTGCATGGATGCTGGCCGACAAGGCTTCGTGGCAGCCGGTGGTAATCACGATGTCCTGGGCGTCGAGCTGGCAGCCGGAATCCAAAGACAGTCGGGCAATTTGTTCGCGTAGTTCCATACAGCCGTAGATATTGTCGTAGTACAGGCCCGGCAGGTCCTGGCGTCGACTGACCCGCGCCAGGCTGCGGAGCAGGGGCTTGAGGGTCGGTGACAGTACATCGGGCATGCCTCGTCCCAGCTGTATGACATCTTTGCGCGGTACCGCGCGTATCAGCTCCAGCACCTGATCCCATTGGGAAATATCCACCGGCCGCTGCGCCGGACGCCCCACTGCGGGCAGGGCGGGCAGCTCGCGGCCTGCCGGGACGAAGTAGCCGGACTTGGGTCTTGGTGTCGCCAGGCCGTGGTCTTCCAGCACGCGATAGGCCTGCTGCACGGTACTCAGGCTGACCCCGTGCTCGATACTCAACGCCCGTACCGAGGGCAGCCGGTCGCCAGGGCGATAGAAGCCCTGTTCGATACGTGTGCCCAACAGTTCGGCGAGGTTGACGTAGAGAGTCATGGTGGTCGCTCCTGAGTGACCAGTACAGATAGAGCGAAAATACAGGATTCAGGGCAGGATAGGCAG
The DNA here is from genome assembly GCF_900106045.1 of Pseudomonas mucidolens. Taxonomy (NCBI): domain Bacteria; kingdom Pseudomonadati; phylum Pseudomonadota; class Gammaproteobacteria; order Pseudomonadales; family Pseudomonadaceae; genus Pseudomonas; species Pseudomonas mucidolens. The sequence goes on from NZ_LT629802.1 coordinate 5,161,322, forward strand.
TGTCTGTATGGATTTAATAACGGAAGGTTGAATCTGTAATGGTTTTGCGCAGCGGTTCATTCTGGTGACTCATCGCAACAGGCAAATGAGGGGCAGGATGATGAGCGGTTTGAACGATGTGCGGCTGGTGTTGCAGAGTCAGGAGCTGGAAGCCGGGCAGCAACGGACGACGGCGGGTCTGGCGCCCAGGGTGACCAGCGGCTGGTCACTGTTCTGGCGGCGGCGGCAAACCCGCAAGGCGTTGCTTGAACTGACCCAGGAGCAATTGCGCGATATTGGCCTGGATACCGAACAGGCGCGCCAGGAAGGTTTGAAACCGTTCTGGCGCGGCTGATTCAGAGCAGTTCTTTCAAGCGGTGCCAGAGCATGCCCAGTGCCAAGAGCGGCGAACGCAAGTGTTTGCCGCCGGGGAAGGTGATGTGCGGCACCTGGGCAAACAAATCGAAGCGTCCGCTTTGCTGGCCGCCGATGGCTTCCGCCAGCAGCTTGCCCGCCAGGTGAGTGGCGTTGAGGCCATGACCGGCGTAGGCCTGAGCGAAGTACACATTGGGCTGGTCCGCCAAACGACCAATCTGCGGCAGGCGGTTGGCGCCGATGCCGATCATGCCCCCCCACTGATAGTCGATTCTGGCGTCGGCCAGTTGCGGGAAGACTTGGAGCATCTTCGGTCGCATATAGGCGCCAATGTCCTTCGGGTCTCGCCCCGAATAATGGCAGGCGCCGCCGAACAGCAAGCGTCGGTCTGCCGAAAGCCGGAAGTAATCCACGGTCACCCGCTGGTCACACACCGCCATGTTCTGCGGCAGCAGGTCGGCGGCTTGCGCTTCGCTCAACGGCTCGGTGGCGATGATGTAGCTGCCGGCGGCCAGGACCTTGCCACTGAGGTGCGGGTTGAGGCCATTCAAGTAGGCATTGCACGCCAGCACCAGGGTGTTGGCGCGCACGCAGCCGTGGGCGGTGTGAATCTTGATTTCAGGGCCGTAGTCGATACGCAGTGCTTCTGACTGTTCAAACAGCTTCACCCCCAATTGCTGCGCCACGGCGGCCTCACCGAGGGCCAGGTTGAGCGGGTGCAAGTGGCCGGAGCCCATGTCGATCATGCCGCCGACGTAGCGGTCGGAGCCAATCACGCTGCGCATTTGCCCAGCTTGCAGCAGGCGCAGTTCATGGCGATAGCCCAAGCTGCGCAGTTCTTCGGCGTCGGCGGCCAGGCCTTCGAGGTCGCGGGGTTTGTTGGCCAGGTCGCAGTAGCCCCACCTCAGGTCGCAGTCGATCTGAAAGTCCTCGACCCGCTGGCGTACGATTTCCACGGCTTCCAGGCCCATCAGCTTCATCTCCCGCACGCCGTCGGCGCCGATCAGCTTGGCGAACTGGTCCAGGCCATGGCCGACGCCACGGATCAACTGCCCACCGTTGCGTCCGCTGGCCCCCCAACCGATCTTGCGGGCTTCCAGCAGCGCTACGCTAAAGCCTCGCTCGGCCAACTCCAGTGCGGTGTTGAGCCCAGAAAACCCGCCGCCGATCACGCACACATCGACCACCACCTCGCCCGTCAACGCCGGGTAATCGGGTTGAGGCAGGCTGCTGGCGGCGTAGTACGAAGCGGTGTGCCGGGCGCTGGCAGTCATGGGAAGCATCCGTGTCTGGAAAATTTGACGCAGGATACAGCGGTCGGACGATGCTGTCTCATCGTGGGTTTTTAAGGCAGAATTCACGCTTATTCGCCGTTCGGTATGTGGTTCGATGAGTTGCAACAGGCAAAAGATCAGCACGCTGCGTCGGCAGATTCCTTCATTCGAGTGTGTGCCGGGTTGCCATGACTGCTGTGGGCCGGTAACCACGTCCCCAGAGGAAATGTCGCGCCTGCCGCGCAAGACGGCGGCAGAGCAGGAAGCGGCCATGGACCAACTGAACTGCGTACACCTGGGGCCCGACGGCTGCACGGTGTATGACGAGCGACCGTTGATTTGCCGGCTGTTCGGCACCACACCCAGCTTGCCTTGCCCCAATGGCCGGCGTCCGGTGGAGCTGATCCATCCGCGGGTGGAAAAGCAGATCCATGACTACATGGCGAGCACCCGGCAGGTGTTGGTCTAGGCGGGATCTCGGCACTGTGCGGCGGGCCGCTGGCTCAATCCGGGATTGGCAGATTCAGACTTTCCTTCACCTCTTCCATCACGATATAGCTCTTGGACTCCCGCACATGGGGCAGCTTGAGCAAAATGTCGCCCAGCAATTTGCGGTACGAGGCCATCTCGGAAATCCGGGCCTTCACCAGATAATCGAAGTCCCCTGAGACCAGGTGGCATTCCAGCACATGGGGCAGTTTCAGTACGGCCCGTCGGAACTCTTCAAAGGTATCGCCGGATTTGTAGTCGAGGCTGATCTCGACGAACACCAGCAGACTACCCTTCAAGTGTTGCGGATTGAGTCGGGCGTTGTAGCCCATGATGATCCCCTCGCGCTCCAGGCGCCGGACGCGTTCGGTGCAGGGCGTGGTCGACAAGCCGACTTTCTCTCCCAGCTCGGTAAACGAAATCCGGCCGTCTGCCTGCAAGATGCGCAGGATATTGCGATCAATCTTGTCCAGCTCGCGCTTGGTCTGGGTGTTGGTTCGCATAGGGGATGCTCCTCCGTGGAACAGGTATTTGCCGAGAATTGTCGCCAAATATAGGCATTTATATAGTGAAATGCACTGGCGATTGCTTTTTATACTGCGGGCATCTTTGTGCTGAACAACAAACGTCAGCGGACAGGCCGTGATGAGGGTATAAAAATGCGCGTTTTGGTCTTGGGTAGCGGTGTCATTGGTGTGGCGAGTGCCTACTACTTGGCGCGGGCCGGTTTCGAGGTGGTCGTGGTCGACCGTCAGCCGGCGGTTGCCATGGAGACCAGCTTCGCCAACGCCGGCCAGGTCTCGCCAGGCTACGCTTCGCCATGGGCGGCCCCGGGTGTGCCGCTCAAAGCCATCAAATGGCTGCTGCAGCGGCATGCGCCCCTGGCTATCAAGGCCACCGCCGACATCGACCAATACCTGTGGATGGCGCAGATGCTGCGCAACTGCACCGCCAGCCGTTATGCGGTGAACAAGGAGCGCATGGTGCGCCTGTCCGAGTACAGCCGTGACTGCCTCGACGAACTGCGCAGCGAAACCGGCATCTCCTACGAAGGCCGCAGCCTGGGCACCACCCAACTGTTCCGCACCCAGGCCCAGTTGGATGGCGCCGCCAAGGACATCGCGGTGTTGCGCGAATCCGGCGTTCCTTTTGAACTGCTCGACCGTGCGGGTATTGCTCGCGTCGAGCCGGCCCTGGCCAGCGTCACCGGTATCCTGGCCGGTGCCTTGCGCCTGCCGAACGATCAGACAGGTGACTGCCAGATGTTCACCACGCGCCTGGCGGAAATGGCCATCCAGTTGGGCGTTGAATTCCGTTTCGAGCAGGATATCCAGCGCCTCGACTACGCGGGCGACCGTATCAACGGTGTGTGGATCGACGGCAAGCTGGAAACCGCCGACCGTTACGTGCTGGCGCTTGGCAGTTATTCGCCGCAGTTGCTCAAGCCGCTGGGGATCAAGGCACCGGTGTACCCGCTCAAGGGTTATTCGCTGACCGTGCCGATCACCAATGGTGCAATGGCACCGAACTCGACCATTCTGGATGAAACCTACAAGGTGGCGATCACCCGTTTCGACAACCGCATCCGTGTCGGCGGCATGGCTGAAATAGCCGGTTTTGACCTGTCGCTGAACCCGCGTCGGCGTGAAACCCTGGAGATGATCGTCAACGACCTTTATCCTCAGGGCGGTGATCTGTCCCAGGCCAGTTTCTGGACCGGGCTGCGGCCGACCACACCGGACGGCACCCCGATTGTCGGTGCTACGCCGTTCAAAAACCTGTTTTTGAACACCGGCCACGGTACCCTCGGTTGGACCATGGCCTGCGGCTCTGGCCGTCTGCTGGCGGATCTGATGGCGAAGAAAACCCCGCAAATCAGCGCCGAAGGCCTCGATATTTCCCGTTACGGCCAACCACAGGAGTCTGCAAAGCATGTCAATCCAGCGCCAGCTCACCAATGAGCGCATGAGCCAGATCGTTGTCCACAGCGGTACCGTGTACCTGGCAGGACAAGTCGGCGACGACCTGAGTGCCGGGATTGAACAGCAGACCCGCGAAACCCTGTCCAATATCGAGCGCCTGCTGAACCTGGCCGGTACCGACAAGACCCGTCTGCTCTCGGTGACGATCTACCTGAAAGACATCGACGCCGACTTTGCCGGAATGAACGCGGTATGGGACAAGTGGCTGCCAAAAGGTGTCGCCCCGGCCCGTGCCACGGTTGAGTCGAAACTGTGCGAACCGCAAATCCTGGTGGAACTGTCCGTCGTGGCAGCCCTGCCGTAAATACACGCCCTCTTGCGGCGCCGCTGTTGCAGTCGGCGCCGGTTTTTTCTTCCCCCAGCCGCCTAGAAGTCTGCCGTTATGCGCCCAGCCCGTGCCCTGATCGATCTTCAAGCCCTGCGCCACAACTACCAATTGGCGCGTCAACTTACGGGAGCCAAGGCGCTCGCCGTGATCAAGGCGGACGCCTATGGTCATGGTGCCGTGCGCGTGGCCCAGGCGTTGGAGGCCGAGGCTGACGGATTTGCCGTGGCGTGTATCGAGGAAGCGCTGGAGTTGCGGGCGGCGGGAATTGGCGGGCCGATCCTGCTGCTGGAAGGTTTTTTCGAGGCAGACGAACTGCCGTTGATCAACGAGCATGACTTCTGGTGCGTGGTGCATTCGCTGTGGCAGTTGGAGGCGATTGAGCACGCATCCCTGAGCAAGCCGCTTACGGTCTGGCTCAAACTGGACTCGGGCATGCACCGTGTCGGGCTGCACCCCAAGGATTATCACGACGCTTACCAGCGCCTGCTGGCCAGCGGCAAAGTGGCGAAGATTGTGTTGATGAGTCATTTTGCCCGCGCCGATGAGTTGGACTCCACGCGTAGCGATGAACAGGTTGCGGTGTTTGAAGCGGCGCGCCAGGGCCTGGTGGCCGAGGTCAGCCTGCGTAATTCGCCGTCGGTGATGGGCTGGCCGAGCGTGTCCAGCGATTGGGTGCGTCCGGGAATCATGCTCTACGGCGCCACGCCATTTGGCGAGAATCAGGCCATTGCCGCAGGTTTGCAGCCCGTGATGACCCTGGAGTCGAAAGTCATCTGCGTGCGCGAGCTGCCGGCCGGCGAACCGGTCGGTTATGGCGCTCGGTTCGTGACCGAGAAACCGATGCGCGTCGGCGTCGTCGCCATGGGCTATGCGGACGGTTATCCGCGTCACGCACCGACCGGCACGCCGGTGCTGGTTGCCGGTCAGCGGAGTCGGTTGCTGGGCCGGGTATCGATGGACATGCTGTGTATCGACCTGACCGATGTTCCGCAGGCGGGCCTTGGATCGACGGTCGAGTTATGGGGCAAAAACGTCCTCGCCAGCGATGTCGCCACGGCGGCCGACACCATCCCGTATCAGATTTTTTGCAATCTGCGCCGAGTACCACGCGTCTATTCCGGCACTTAGCCGCTGTCGACCAACGACGTTGGCCGGGATTCAGGTCAAAGTGTTGTAAATACTGAACGCTGTCGCCATGATAACGCTCAATTACAACAAAGCCTGAATCCTAGGAGGCTCCCGCATTGGACGTCGGCGAACGACTGCAATCCATCCGTAAACTGAAAGGTCTTTCCCAGCGTGAACTCGCCAAGCGTGCGGGCGTCACCAACAGCACCATTTCGATGATCGAGAAAAACAGTGTCAGCCCATCCATCAGTTCCTTGCGCAAGGTGCTGGGCGGCATTCCGATGTCCATGGTCGAATTCTTTTCCGAAGAAATCCTCCAGGAAAAACCGACCCAGATCGTCTATAAAGCCAATGAGCTGATCGATATCTCCGATGGCGCGGTGACCATGAAACTGGTGGGCCGGGCGCATCCCAGCCGGGCGATCGCGTTTCTCAACGAAATCTACCCGCCGGGTGCCGATACCGGTGATGAAATGCTCACCCACGAAGGCGAGGAGACCGGGATTTTGCTGGAAGGTCGCCTGGAGCTGGTGGTCGGTCTCGAAACTTTTGTGCTCGAAGCCGGCGATAGCTACTACTTTGAAAGCACCAAGCCTCACCGTTTCCGCAATCCGTTCGACGTGCCGGCGCGACTAATCAGCGCAGCCACGCCCGCGAACTTTTAGTAAAAGAGGCGCCCTGCCTACCTTGCAGAGGTGTCCGTAGCTGTATTCCGTCATGCTGAATCTCCCTTTGGACAATAGGGTTGTTTCAGCGGGACGGGCTAACCGTTATACTTTCGCCGCCTGCGAAACCGTGGCCGCAGGCGTGAATAGCCACCATGAGGGTGAACGCGTGAACCTAATTATGAAAATGCTGGCTGTACCAGCAACCGTATTGGCCCTTTGGGCTGTCAGCGCTCAGGCTGCGACCAATGATGAGATTGCCAAGCGCCTTGAACCCGTCGGCAAGGTCTGTGTTCAAGGCGAGGAGTGCAAGGGGATGGAAGTCGCGGTGACCGCGGGCGGCGGCGGCGCGAAAACGCCGGACGAGATCATTGCCAAGCATTGCAATGCCTGCCACAGCACCGGCCTGCTGGGTGCGCCGAAAATTGGCGACACCGCCGCGTGGAAAGAGCGCGCCGACCACCAGGGCGGCCTTGACGGCATCCTGGCCAAGGCCATCACCGGCATCAACGCCATGCCACCAAAAGGTACCTGCGCCGATTGCTCGGATGAAGACCTGATGGGCGCCATCAAGAAGATGTCCGGTTTGTAATTGACCGATCTTCGCTGAAAAAGCCGCTGACCAGCGGCTTTTTTGTGCCCGCGATTCATCTTCCAGGGCTGTTCATTGCAGCAAAGACCCGGCAATCTCGGTCCAAGCCCAATTCATGGAATGTTCGGGAGGGTCGGATGGTGCAGTTGTGTTCAATCGAGCAAGCGGTCGATGACGTACTGGAACGCTTGCCAGCGCATATACATCTGGGGATGCCCTTGGGGCTGGGCAAGCCGAACCTGTTTGCCAACGCGCTGTATCGGCGTATCGCCAAGCTTCCGGAGCGAACGCTGACCATTTACACCGCCCTGAGCCTGGGTCGTCCGCCCCTGGGCGATGGTTTGCAAAAGCGCTTTCTTCAGCCGTTTATCGAGCGGGTGTTCGGTGACTACCCCGAACTGGATTTTCTTGCCGACCTGCGCAACGACAGCCTGCCGGCCAACATCCATGTGCAACAGTTCTTCATGCAGCCCGGCAGTCTGCTCCACAGCGCCACGGCTCAGCAGGATTATGTCAGCAGCAACTACAGCCACGCCGCCCGGGATATCAACGCCGCCGGCTTGAACCTGGTGGCACAACTGGTGGCGAGCAGCAGCGAGCATCCGGACCGCCTGAGCTTGAGCTGTAACCCCGATATCACCCTTGATCTATTGCCAATGATCGCCAAGCGCCGCGAAGCCGGGGAAACGATTCTGGTGGTGGGGCAGGTCCATGATGATTTGCCCTACATGCCCGGCGATGCCGAGTTGGGCATGGATCAGTTCGATTTCCTGATCGATGAAAAGGACTGCACCACACTGTTTTCCACACCGAATATGCCGGTGGGGTTCCAGGATCACTTTATCGGCCTGCACGCCAGTACGTTGGTGCGCGACGGTGGCACCTTGCAGATCGGTATTGGCGCCATGGGCGACGCGCTGACCGCTGCACTGTTGGCTCGCCAGGCAGATAACGAAGGCTATCGGCAGTTGCTCAGCGACCTGGATGTGTACCAGTGGGCAGCGTTGATCAGCCGCGAAGGCGGGGTCGAGTCGTTCGCCCGTGGCCTGTACGGTTGCAGTGAGATGTTCGTCAACGGCTTGTTGGTGCTGGCCGACGCGGGGATCGTGCGGCGTAAGGTTTACCCGGATGTCGCGACCCAGGAGCAGGCCAATGCCGGCATGCTGGACGAGGCGGCGCAGCCGGACGGAATCTCGATACATGGCGGCTTCTTCCTCGGCCCGCGCAGCTTTTATGAACGGCTGCGGGACTTGCCACAGAACAAGCGCCTTGAATTCAATATGACTCGCATCAGCTACATCAACGAGTTGTATGGACAAGAGCAACTCAAGCGTTTGCAGCGCCTGGATGCACGGTTTATCAACAGTGCTTTTACCGTGACCCTGTTGGGCGCGGGCGTGGCGGATCAGTTGGAAGACGGGCGTGTGCTCAGCGGCGTGGGCGGACAGTACAATTTCGTTGTCCAGGGGCACGCCCTTGAGGGCGCGCGCTCGATCCTGATCCTGCGCAGCTGGCGCGAGTCGGGTGGTGAAGTCAGCTCCAATATTGTCTGGGAGTACGGGCATTGCACGATTCCGCGCCACCTGCGGGACATCGTGATTACCGAATACGGCATCGCCGACCTGCGCGGCCAGACCGACGCCAAGGTGATCGAGGCGCTGCTGAATATTACCGATTCGCGGTTTCAGCAAGGGTTGATTGAAAAGGCCCAGAAGGCCGGGAAACTGCCGAAGGATTTCCAGTTGGATCCGCGTTTTGCCGAGAACACGCCGCAGCGTTTGCAGGCAATCGAGGCGCGGCATCCGCGATTGTTCCCGGAGTATCCGTTGGGCAGTGACTTCACCGATGAAGAGAGGGATTTGTTGCGCGCATTGAACTGGCTCAAGAGCAAATTCAAGCTGACCGAAGTGCTCGAGCTGGGCAAGGCGGCGCTGGATGCCCCTGAGCCTGCGGCGTTTCCCGAGCATTTAAAGCGGATGGGCCTGGACCAGCCCGAGGGACTTAAAGAGGATCTGTATCAGCGCTTGCTACTCGCCGGCCTACAGGCCACTGCGCACTGACAGCCGCCCCCTTCGCTGTAGGAGCGAGCTTGCTCGCGAAGAACGCATAGGCACCGCGGGCTACCTGATAGCGCTGCGCTAGTGTGTGGTTCTTCGCGAACAAGCTCGCTCCTACAGAGGCGGTGGCGGTTATTCGATGAAGGTCACGACGCCACCGGCCAGCGATTTTACCCGTGCCAGGGACTCGACCCGGTAGCCTTGGGCATCCAGCTCCGCGCGGCCGCCCTGGAACGACTTCTCGATCACAATCCCCAGGCCCGCCACGGTCGCGCCAGCTTGCTTGATGATCGAAATCAGCGCCTGAGACGCCTTGCCGTTGGCCAGGAAGTCATCGATGACCAACACACGATCGCTGCTGGTCAGATGGCGTGGGGAGATCGCCACGGTGCTTTCGGTTTTCTTGGTGAACGAATACACCGTCGCTGACAGCAGGTTTTCCGTCAGGGTCAGGGATTGTTGCTTGCGGGCGAAGATCACCGGCACACCGAGGTTCAGGCCGGTCATGATCGCTGGCGCGATCCCCGACGCTTCGATGGTGACGATCTTGGTGATCCCCGAGTCCTTGAACAATGCGGCAAATTCGTCGCCGATCAGCTTCATCAGTGCCGGGTCGATCTGATGGTTCAGAAAGGCGTCGACCTTGAGTACGTGATCGGAAAGCACGATGCCTTCTTCGCGAATTTTCTTGTGCAGTGCTTCCACAAAGGCTTCCTCTGGTGGCGCAATGGGCGCCGAAAGTAGATTAAAAAGTAGTCGATTCTAGCGCTTTAACATCGCGCGTATATCCGCCAAGGCAGTATTGCCGCGAACGGCTTTCACTTCGGTCGGGGTGTCGTCATTGCCTTCCCAGGCCAGATCGTCCGGTGGCAGCTCATCAAGGAAGCGGCTGGGTGCACAATCGATGATTTCGCCGTATTGCTTGCGCTTGGCGGCAAAGGTGAAGGCCAGGGTCTGGCGTGCGCGGGTAATACCCACGTAGGCCAGGCGCCGCTCTTCTTCGATGGTGTCGGCTTCGATGCTCGAGCGGTGCGGAAGGATTTCCTCCTCCATGCCCATGATGAATACGTAGGGGAATTCCAGGCCCTTGGAGGCATGCAAGGTCATCATCTGCACGCCTTCGGCGCCGTCTTCCTCTTCCTGCTGGCGTTCGAGCATGTCGCGCAGGACCAGCTTGCCGATAGCGTCTTCGACGGTCATGTCGCCGTCTTCGTCTTTTTCCAGGGTGTTCTTCAGCGCTTCGATCAGGAACCAGACGTTGCCCATGCGGTAATCCGCGGCCTTGTCGCTGGAGCTGTTGGTGCGCAGCCAATTCTCATAGTCGATGTCCATGACCATGCTGCGCAGGGCGCTGATCGGGTCCTCGCCGGCACACTGCTCGCGCACCTTGTCCATGAAGCGCTTGAAGCGTGACAGGCGATCGGTGAAGCGCGTGTCCAGATGTTCGCCCAGGCCGATCTCGTCGGTGGCGGCGTACATCGAAATCTTGCGTTCGGTGGCGTAGTTGCCAAGCTTTTCCAGGGTCGTCGAACCGATCTCCCGGCGCGGTACGTTGATCACCCGCAGGAAGGCGTTGTCGTCATCCGGGTTAACGATCAGGCGGAAGTAGGCCATCAGGTCCTTTACTTCCTGGCGTCCGAAAAAACTGTTGCCGCCCGACAGGCGATACGGCACCTGGTGATGCTGCAACTTCAGCTCGATCAGCTTGGCCTGGTAGTTGCCGCGATACAGGATCGCAAAGTCGCTGTAGGGCCGATCCGTGCGCAAGTGCAGGCTGAGGATTTCCACGGCCACCCGTTCGGCTTCGGCGTCTTCGTTGCGGCAGCGGATCACGCGGATCTCGTCGCCGTGGCCCATTTCGCTCCACAGCTGTTTTTCAAATTCGTGAGGGTTATTGGAAATCAACACGTTGGCGCAACGCAGGATGCGGCTGGTGGAGCGGTAGTTCTGCTCCAGCATCACGACTTTCAGGGACGGATAGTCGTCCTTGAGCAACATCAGGTTTTCCGGGCGGGCGCCGCGCCAGGCGTAGATCGACTGGTCATCGTCGCCCACCACGGTGAACTGGTTGCGCGTGCCGATCAGCAACTTGACCAGCAGGTATTGGCTGGCGTTGGTGTCCTGGTATTCGTCCACCAACAGATAGCGGACTTTGTTCTGCCACTTTTCGAGGATGTCGGTGTGCTCCTGGAACAGCTTCACCGGCAACAGGATCAGGTCGTCGAAGTCCACCGCATTGAACGCCTTGAGCGTGCGCTGGTAATGGGTGTAGACGATGGCGGCCGTCTGTTCCTTGGGATTGCGTGCGTTTTCCAGGGCTTCGGGCGGCAGGATCAGATCATTTTTCCAGGCGCCGATCATGTTCTTGATCTCGTCGACGCCGTCGTCGCCTGCGTATTCCTTCTGCATGATGTCGGTCATCAGGGCCTTGACATCGGTTTCGTCAAAAATCGAGAAACCCGGCTTGTAGCCCAGCCGCAGATGCTCCTTGCGGATGATGTTCAGCCCCAGGTTGTGGAAAGTACACACGGTGAGGCCACGGCCTTCGCCACCCTTGAGCAGGGTACCGACACGCTCTTTCATTTCCCGCGCCGCCTTGTTGGTAAAGGTCATGGCGACGATGTACTGGGCGCGGATGCCGCAATTCTGGATCAGGTGCGCGATCTTGCGGGTGATCACACTGGTCTTGCCGGAGCCTGCGCCGGCGAGCACCAATAGAGGGCCGCCGACGTAGTTCACGGCTTCTTGCTGCCGGGGATTGAGTCGGGACATACGAGATTTTGGGGGTCATTGAGCAAAAAGGGCGAGCATTTTAACAGGCTGGCAGGATTCTGCTGCCTCTGTACGACGGTGTGACGTACCGCTTGATCTAAATTTGCCGCTTTTGTCACTTTGCCGCAGGATGTGCCAGGTATTTGGGACTATTGTTCAAGAACCGCACTGCGCGTATCTGATAACCAATATCATTGGTCATTGTCAGGCTGCACGTCATAATGCCCGCCGCCAACGAACTTTTGCAGAGTCTAGGGAGCTAGCTTGTCTACGCCTGTCGAACCCTTGCGTTTGCTGCTACTGGCCGAGGAGCCAGTATGGGCAGCGTTATTGCGCGAGTGCCTGGCGCCGATGGGCGATGGGGCTGTGCTGATCAGTGCGCCAAACTGGGAGTCGGTGAGCAGTCTGTTCGATGATGACCACATGGCCGTATTGTTGACCACGCCCAGCTTGCAACCCGGCCCCGGCCGTTGCAGTCTGCCTACCGTGTTGCTATTGGACCTGGAACCACTGGTTGCGCCGTTGGGCGCCAGCGACTGGTTGATTCGCGGTTCGTTGGATAACGATACCTTGCGGCGTTGCCTGCGGCATGTCCGCGAGCGGGGCTTGCTGGAAAACACCCTGCAACGCCTGGCCGAACAAGACCCGTTGACCGGCATTGCCAATCGCCAGGGCTTCCAGACCTTGCTGGCCGCACGCCTGGCGGAAAACGTCGGGTGTGGCCTGGCCCTCGGTCACTTGGACCTGGACAACTTCCGTCATGCCAACGATGCCTTGGGGCATCAGGCCGGTGACCGGCTGATCCTGCAGGTGGTCTCGCGGCTCAAGAGTCAGCTGGAAGCCGGCGACCAACTGGCACGCCTGGGCAGTGATGAATTCGCCTTGTTGATCGATACCCGTCGAGCGCCCCAGCGCGCCGAATGGATGGCCGAGCGCATCATCGAGGCTCTGGCCGAACCCTATTGGGTCGATGGTGAAAGCCTGCTGATCGGTTGCAGCCTGGGCGTGGCCCACGCCCGTGCCAAGGCGGGCGCCGATCCGTTGATGTGGCACGCGCATATCGCCATGCAGCAAGCCAAAAGCACCCAAGGCTGCACTTTTCATATTTTCAACGAGCGCATCAACCGCAATGCGCGCAGCCTTGCCGATCTGGAAAGCGAGCTGCGCCAGGCATTGCGTCGTGACGAACTGGAGCTGCACTACCAGCCTCGGCTGGACCTGGACGATGGGCATATTGTCGGCCTGGAGGCCCTGGTGCGTTGGCGCCATGGCGAGCGTGGCCTGTTGCCGCCCAGTGAGTTCGTGCCGTTGGCCGAACAGAGCGGCTTGATTGTGCCGCTGGGGTATTGGGTGATTTCCCGTGCCCTGCGAGACATGCAGGACCTGCGCGAGCGCGGCCTGCCGCCGTTGCACATGGCGGTCAACCTGTCGTTTCGCCAGTTCCAGGACAGCCAACTGCTGTCGACCTTGAGCCGCCTGATCGCAGAGCGCGGGGTGGAGGCCCAGTGGCTGGAGTTCGAACTCACGGAAACCGCCGTGATGCGCCGCAGTGATCTGGTCAAGCAGACCATGGATGCCCTCGGACGCTTGGGTGTGAGGTTTTCCCTGGATGACTTTGGCACCGGCTTTTCGTCCTTTGTCCACCTCAACAGCCTGCCGATTGCTTTGCTGAAAATCGACAAGAGTTTTGTCAGTGGCATGGAGGAGCGAGAGGAAAATCGCAAGTTGGTCCATGCGATGATCAACCTGGCCCACAACCTCAACCTCGAGGTGGTGGCCGAGGGCGTCGAAACCGCGGAACAGCTGGCGTTGTTGCGCTTGTTTGGCTGCGATCAAGCTCAGGGATACTTGATCAGCAAACCTTTGCCGCTGCCGGAACTGGTGGAGTACCTGACGTTCGGCAGCAACCAGCAAGTGCTATTGGGCGAGGCGCTGTAATACCCGTTGAGTTTCAGGCTCCTGGCGAATCATCCGCTTCATTTTCCGTTCAAACGCCCAGGTCAGGCTGACCGCCGCACACGCCAGGCCCAGGGCCAAGCCCCACCAGACTCCGGTCGGCCCCCAGCCGAGGGTGAAGGCCATCAACCACGCGGAGGGCGCACCGATCAGCCAGTAACAACCCAACCCGACCAGGAACGTGGTCTTCGCATCCTTGAGCCCGCGAATACAACCCATGGCGATGGTCTGCACGCCGTCGAACAGCTCAAACCACGCCGCCACGGCCAACAGGCTGACCGCCAGGCGGATGACCTCGCGAAAAGCCGGGTCGTCATGGTCCAGGAACAGCCCGATCAGTGGGTTGGAGAACAGCCAGAACGTCATGGCAAACCCCAGCATCAGCACCGCGCCGAACACTATCCCGACCCGCCCGGCCCGTCGCGCGTCGAGTAATTGCCCGGCACCGTAATGCGCACCGATGCGCATGGTGACGGCGTAGGACATGCCGGCGGGCACCATGAACGCCACCGAAACAATCTGCAAGGCAATCTGGTGCGCGGCCAATTGTGTGCTGCCCATGGTGCCCATGCACAGCGCTGCAAAGGCGAACAGACCGACTTCAACCGCGTACGTGCCGCCGATCGGCAGGCCCAGGCGCCACAGTTCCCGCAGGTAATGCAGGTTGGGACGCATCAGGCCCTTGCCCAAGGGATAAGCGGCGTAGGAACGGTTGTATTTGATGTACCACAGCAGTGCCAGGGCCATGCAGTTGGCGACGATGGCCGTCACCAGGCCGATGCCCATGAGACCGAGTTTCGGCAGGCCGAACATGCCTTCGATCAAGGCATGGTTGAGCAGGTAATTGATTACCGTGCCGCCCAGACTGATGATCATCACCGGAGTGGCCTTGCCGATGGCGCTGGTGAAACCACGCAGGGCCATGAACGTCAGGTAGCCGGGCAGGGCGAACGGCAGAATCATCAGGAACTGCCCGGCCGACTGCACGTTGGTTTCGGTCTGGCCGAACATCAGCAGCACCGGCTCGAGGTTCCACAGCAGCAAACTGGCCACCAGCGCCATCAACCAAGCCAGCCAGATCCCGGCCTGAGTCAAGCGGGTGGCGCCCTCGATGTCGCCCGCGCCGTGTCGAATCGCGACCAAGGTGCCGACAGCGGCGATCACACCGATACAAAAGATCGACACGAACGAGTAGCTTGCCGCGCCGAGGCCTCCGCCGGCCAGGGCTTCGGGGCTCAAGCGCGCCATCATCAGGGTATCGGTCAGCACCATCAGCATGTGGGCCAACTGTGAGGCAATCAACGGCCCTGACAGCCGCAGAATGGCCCAGAGTTCGGTACGCGCTGGATGCTGCATGGTCATTACACTCAACAATTCGGGGAATGGCGAAAGGATTGATTCTCGGCGCTCCCAGCGCTTTGCACAAAGGGATAAATGCGATCACTCATATGATTAAAACTCATGCCTGGGAGATTCTGCTAGGGTTTCGCAATCATGCTGTCGGAGCTTTCCCATGTCTCGTCGTCTTCCTCCGCTTTACGCGCTGCGCGCTTTCGAGGCCGCTTCCCGGCACAACTCTTTCACCCGTGCGGCGCAAGAGCTGTCCATCACCCAGAGCGCGGTCAGCCGGCATATCCGCACCCTGGAAGAGCACTTTGCCTGTCGCTTGTTTCAGCGCAGCGGGCGCACTTTGCAACTCACCGAATCCGCGCGCTTATTGCTGCCCGGTGTGCGCGAGGGTTTTGCGGCCCTGGAGCGGGCCTGCCATACCTTGAACGCCGAAGACGACATCCTGCGCATGAAGGCGCCGTCCACCTTGACCATGCGTTGGTTACTGGCGCGACTGAGCCGGTTCCGGCATTTGCAGCCGGGCAACGAAGTACAGTTGACCAGCGCCTGGATGAGCATCGATGAGGTGGACTTCAATCAGGAGCCGTTCGACTGCGCGGTATTGTTGAGCGACGGCCACTTTCCGCCGGACTGGGAAGCCAGCTATCTGTTTTCCGAATGGCTGATTCCGGTGGGGGCGCCCAATTTGCTCCGGGATGGGCCATGGGATGTCGAACGTCTGGCCGCCACCGAACTGCTGCATCCCACGCCGGACCGTCGCGACTGGCGTCGTTGGCTTGCGCGCACCGGGCTGGCGTCACAGGTCCCGATCAAGGGTGGACAAGTGTTCGACACCCTCGAACTGGGCATGATTGCCGCTGCCCGCGGGTATGGCGTGTCGATGGGTGATTTGCTGATGGTGGCCGAAGATGTCGCCCAGGATCGTTTAAGCCTGCCGTGGCCGACCGCCGTGGCCAGTGGGGAGAGCTACTATCTGGTCTGGCCGAAAACCCGCCCCGGTGGCGAGCGCCTGCGCAGACTTTCGGATTTCCTCCAGGGCGAGGTCCAAGCCATGCAATTACCTTTGGTCGAACGGCTCGACTGAATCGATATAGCGCCCCGAAACAATGCGTTTGGACAATCTCCCTGTGACACGCTCAAGTATTGACAGGTGCCGCCGACGTAGGTGTGTCGAGCCGCTGATGAATGGTGGCTCTTTATTAGAGAATTGCCGATTAGCGCTATGAGATCAGGATGATCCGGGCCACGGCCAGGAGCTGTCATGTCTCAACCACGCGCCCGAATTGCTTCGCAGTTGGGCATAGCCTTAGCCGTGATCTTGGCTGTCGTTATCAGCGGCAGTACCGTCTTCGCCCTGCGTTCCCTGGATGCCGCCAACCTCGACACCCGGGAAGAGCATCTGGCCAGTGAAGCGCGTTTGCTCGCCGACCAACTCAACACCTTTCACAGCACCCTGCGCGAGAGCACGCAACGCTTGAGTGGGCTCTTCGAAAAGCGTTTCGCCGCCGGTTTGAGCGTGCATGCGGACCAGCCCGTGAACGTGGCTGGCATGCAGACGCCCAGCCTGTATCTGGGCAGCGCGGTGCTGAACAACAACTTTGACGATGTGGATGAGTTCAAGCAGGTATCCGGCGGTGTCGCCACGGTGTTTGTGCGCAGCGGAGAAGACTTTATCCGCATCAGCACGTCCCTGACCAAGCAGGATGGCAACCGTGCTATCGGCACGGTGCTGGATCGCCAGGGCCCGGCCTATCAGCCGGTGCTTGCCGGGCAGACTTACATTGGTCGCGCGGTGCTGTTCGAACGCTCGTACATGACCCAATACAGTCCGGTGCGTGATGCCAGCGGCAAGGTCATCGCGGTGTTATTCATCGGTTTTGACTACACCGACGCGCAGAATGCGCAGTTCGACAACCTCAAGCGTTTTCGCATCGGCAAGACCGGCTCCCTCGCGTTGCTCGATGAGCAGCAGCGCTGGCTGGTGCCGCCGGCGGGCGTGCAGGCGCCGGACCAGGCGGTGGCGGTCATGCGCGATCTTGCCGGCAAGCCGGGTGTGGGGCGTTTCTGGAGCGACAAGAACGAAGATTTCTACAGCGTCGCGATGCCGTTCGACGGCGGCCCGTGGTCGGTGGTTGCCAGCATGCCAAAGGCCGAGATTCGCGCGGTCACCTGGGCCGTCGGCATCCGGCTGGTCATCGGCAGCGTGTTGGCGATGTTGCTGGCGGTGGGCGCCACGGTCTGGTTGCTGCGCAGCAAATTGCAGCCCCTGGGGGATCTGGTGCGCCAGGCCGAGGCCTTGGGCGCGGGTGATTTGAGTGCACGCCTGAACGTCTCCAGCCATGACGAAATCGGTCAACTGGCACGCAGCTTCAATCAGATGGGCGAAGCCCTGTCGACCATGGTCTCGCAGATCCGCAAGGCCGCCGAAGAGGTCAATGGCCGTGCCCAGGCCCTGTCCGGTTTATCCGGTGGTGCCTACGAAGGCATGGAACAGCAGTCCGGCGAGATCACCAGCATGGCCGGCGCGGTGGAGGAGTTCAGCGCTACTTCCCTGAACATTGCCGACAACATGGGCAATACCGAACGTCTGGCCCAGGAGAACACCCAGCAAACCCGGATCGGGCGGACCTCGATGCAAGAGGCGTCTTCGTCCCTGGAACATATCGCCGTCGCGCTGAACGGTACCGCCACGGTGATCAATACCCTCGGTCAACGTTCCCAGGAGATTGGCGGGATCGTCGGCGTGATCACCGCGATTGCCGAACAGACCAATTTGCTGGCGCTCAATGCGGCTATCGAAGCAGCGCGCGCCGGTGAGCAAGGTCGGGGCTTTGCGGTGGTGGCCGACGAAGTGCGCAACCTGGCATCGCGCACCCGCCAGGCCACCGACGAAATTTCCGGGATGATCCAGAGCATCCAGCAGGAAACCGGGAATGCCATCAGCACCATGGAGCAGGGCAAGGTGTTGATGCAGGAAGGTCTGTCGCGCAATGCCGACGTGGCGTCGGCACTGGAGCGGATCGACGAGCAAAGCCGCTCGGCCGGCCAGCAATTCGCCGCGATCACCACCGCGACCCAGGAACAGAGCAGCACCGCGACCTTGCTCAGCAGCAACTTGCAGAGCATTGCCCTGGCTAACAGTGAGCAGCGCGAAGTGGTGTCCAACCTGGCGATCACCGCCAAGGAACTGGAGACCCTGGCGGCGGGCCTGCGCCATGAGGTCGATCGGTTTCGCTGAGGCTTAACGCTCGCCAAGCCCCGGATCCAAGCGCTTGCCGATGTCCTTGAGACGCGCCAGTTGATCAACCATCGCTGGCAGCCTCATCCAGGCTGCCGACAAAAGTCCACAGGTGGGTCATCACCGCGTACACATGGCCGGCCTTGACCGCCGGTGACCATGCCAACTGGTGGATCGCCATGACGAACAGCAGTGCCGCCAGTGAACCTATAAACAGGAACGTGGCGGCCTCGCGCTCGGACAGCCAGATTTGCAGACGCGACAGCACCTTGTTGGAAGTGGCTGGGCTACTGCTGGATCTGCCCAAGGACCCTTAGCCGAGCGCCGCTGGCCGGTACTGCAGCGCTTCCGCCAAATGATGCCGGGCGATACCCTCCATTTGCTCAAGATCCGCCAGGGTGCGCGCTACCTTGAGCAGCCGATGGGCCGCGCGTAGCGATAACGTCAGTCGCTCGCAGGCGGCTTCAAGCCAGCCTTCATCAACTTTCTGCAGTTGGCAGTGTGCACGCAGCCCCGGCAGATCGAGGAAAGCATTGGCGCAGCCCTGGCGCCGTTGCTGACGCTCCCGCGCGTCGGCAACCTGCACCGATGCCATGGCGGTGTTGTCGCCAATCTGTCGGGTCGGGCTCAGCGCTGTGCTTTCCCGGGCTACGGTCAGGTGCAGGTCGATGCGGTCGAGCAACGGGCCGGAGAGTTTGTTGCGATAGCGCTGGATTTGTTCCGGGGTACACCGGCAGCGTCCGCTCGGCTCGCCCAGGTAACCGCACGGGCACGGGTTCATGGCGGCCACCAGTTGAAAGCGCGCCGGGAAGCGTACCCGGTCGCGAGCGCGGGAAATCACAATGTGCCCGGACTCCAGCGGCTCGCGCAGTACTTCCAGCACCTTGCGATCAAACTCCGGCAGTTCATCGAGAAACAGCACGCCATGGTGGGCGAGGGTGATTTCCCCGGGCTGTGGTTTAGAGCCGCCGCCCACCAGCGCCGGTCCCGATGCGGAATGGTGCGGCTGGCGAAACGGTCGATGGGGCCAGTGACTCAACGGCGCCAGGCTGACCACGGATTGAATCGCCGCGACCTCCAGCGCTTCCTGTTCGCTCAAGGGCGGCAACAAACCTGGCAGGCGGCTGGCGAGCAAGGTTTTTCCGGTGCCTGGCGGCCCACTGAACAGTAGGTTGTGAGCGCCCGCTGCGGCAATCAACAGCGCGCGCTTGGCCGCCAGTTGGCCTTGGACTTCGTTCAGGTCGGGGTAAGGTTTGTTCAAGTACTGCAAGCCGTCGGACTTGAAGGGTTCAATCGGCACCTGTCCATTCAAGTGGGCCACCACTTGCAACAGATGATCGGCTGCAATCACCTTCAGGCCGGAGGCGAGGCACGCTTCCTCGGCATTCGCGCGCGGCACTATCAAGGTGCGTCCGGCCTTGCGTGCCGCCAGCGCAGCTGGTAGCACACCTTTCACCGCACGTACTTCGCCGGACAGCGCCAGCTCACCGAGGCATTCCACGTCATCCAGCATCAGCGCCGGCACCTGCACGCTGGCCGCCAGGATCCCCAGGGCGATCGCCAAATCAAAACGCCCGCCATCCTTGGGCAAGTCGGCGGGCGCGAGATTGAGGGTGATACGACGCGCGGGGTATTGCAGCGCGGAGTTCAGAATGGCACTGCGCACCCGGTCCTTGCTTTCCTTGACGGCCGTTTCGGGCAGGCCTACCAGCGTCAGGGAGGGCAACCCGTTGGCCATATGCACCTCAACCGTGACGGCGGGGGCCTCGACGCCAATCTGGGCGCGGCTGTGGACAATGGCGAGGGACATGCTCGTTCCTTGAGGTGGAGGGCCGCTTCCTGCGGTTTTTCAAGGGTAGACGAGATGGGGAAGAGCACGGCGGGGAGGTTTTACAGAACGTATCCAGAACTGGGTGTGCCCCGCGTTGCTACAGGTTGTTCGTTTTATTCGGTGGGCGGCGTCAGGCGTGCTTCCAGCTCTGCAACCTTGGCCTCCAGGCTTTCCAGGCGCGCTCGCGTACGGGCCAGCACGACCATCTGGCTATCGAACTCTTCCCGGCTAACCAGATCGAGCTTGCTGAAGCCGCTCTGCAACAGCGCCTTGAACTGGCTTTCGATTTCATTGCGGGGCAGCGGGGTGTCACCGCTGAACAGTCGAGAGGCGTGGCCGCTCAGGGCGTCGAGGAGGTCTTTGGGCGCGAGCATGGGAAATAATCCGGAATAACGGTTGGCAGGCAGTGTATCACGCAGCGTCTGCAGTCATTTCTCACAGTGGTGGTCGCACGCTTTTTGCGCATGGGGTTGGGCGCGGGCGCACTGTTTTTGTGCGTATCCGCCACGCCGCAGTGGCCCTTTGGTGGGCATGAGTGGGCAAGGGATTGATTTCAGGAGTTTTTATGGAGCTGGCAAGGTTTCTGCTTAGACGATCATGACCCATGCACTGATGCAGTCGCTGTGACGAATGCAGTGCGCCGACGGATCAGGGGTACAGGTTTCGTCATGGCGTCGCAAAGGCAATTGCCGAGGCGACGATGCGTTACAAAGCCAGGCACTGCGCTTAGACTTGAGTCGGGTTTGTTTTCCTGGGGCAAGTCCACCAATTCGGGAGAGAGTTTTCATGAAGCTAGTCACTGCCATCATTAAGCCGTTCAAGTTGGACGATGTACGCGAGTCGTTGTCGGAGATCGGCGTGCAGGGCATTACCATCACTGAGGTCAAAGGCTTCGGTCGGCAGAAAGGTCATACCGAGCTGTATCGCGGCGCGGAATATGTAGTCGACTTCCTGCCGAAGGTGAAGATCGATGTCGCCATTGACGACAAGGATCTTGACCGGGTTATCGAGGCTATAACCAAGGCCGCCAACACCGGCAAGATCGGTGACGGCAAGATCTTCGTGGTCAATCTGGAACAGGCTATTCGCATCCGTACCGGCGAAACCGATACCGACGCAATCTAAGCCGCCAAACCCCAACGCCCCAGGAGAAAACAATATGACTCTGCGTAAATTCGCAGGGCTAGGAGCCCTGTTGTCCATCGTAATGCCCAGCCTGGCCATGGCGGCAGACGAAGTGGCGGCTCCAGTCCTCAACTCCGGCGATACCGCCTGGATGCTGACGGCCACCGCGCTGGTGCTGTTCATGACTATTCCTGGCCTGGCGCTGTTCTACGGCGGCATGGTCCGTTCCAAGAACATTCTTTCGGTGATGATGCAGTGCTTCGCCATTACCGGCCTGATCAGCATTCTGTGGGTCGTCTACGGCTACAGCATCGCGTTCGACACCACGGGCATGGAGCAGGGCGTCGTCAACTTCAACTCATTCTTCGGCGGCATGGGCAAGGCGTTCCTGTCGGGTGTGACCCCAGACAGCCTCACCGGTCCTGCGGCGCTGTTCCCGGAAGCGGTGTTCATCACCTTCCAGATGACGTTTGCGATCATTACGCCGGCGCTGATCGTCGGTGCGTTCGCCGAGCGCATGAAATTCTCCGCCATGCTGATCTTCATGGCCATCTGGTTCACCCTGGTGTATGCGCCCATCGCCCACATGGTCTGGAGCGGCGACGGCGGCCTGATGTGGGACTGGGGCGTGCTCGACTTCGCGGGCGGCACGGTGGTGCATATCAACGCCGGCGTGGCTGGCCTGGTGGCGTGCATCGTGCTCGGCAAGCGTAAAGGCTACCCGACCACACCGATGGCTCCGCATAACCTGGGTTACACCCTGATCGGCGCGGCCATGCTGTGGATCGGCTGGTTCGGCTTCAACGCAGGTTCTGCCGCGGCGGCCAACGGCACCGCCGGCATGGCGATGCTGGTCACGCAGATTGCTACTGCGGCGGCGGCACTGGGCTGGATGTTCGCCGAGTGGATCACCCACGGTAAGCCAAGCGCCTTGGGCATCGCCTCGGGCGTGGTGGCCGGCCTGGTGGCGGTTACCCCGGCTGCCGGCACCGTGGGCCCGATGGGCGCCGTGGTCATCGGCCTGGCGTCGGGTGTGATCTGCTTCTTCTGCGCCACCAGCCTCAAGCGCAAGCTGGGTTATGACGACTCGCTGGACGCTTTCGGCGTACACGGTGTCGGCGGTATTGTCGGCGCGATTCTTACCGGCGTGTTCGCGGCGCCGATACTGGGTGGTTTCGGCACGGTGACTGACATTGCCGCGCAAGTCTGGATTCAGGCCAAGGGCGTTGGTTTCACCGTGATCTACACCGGTATCATCACTTACGTCATTCTCAAGGTGCTGGACATGGTGATAGGGCTGCGTGTGAGCGAAGAGGAAGAGGCGGTGGGTCTCGACCTGGCGGAACACAACGAACGTGGCTACAACTTGTAAGTTCGCTTGAAAACATATGCCCGGCTTGCCGGGCATTTTTTTGTCTGGGGTTTGTCTGTCAGAAAGGCTTGTGAGATTTTTCTGCGCAGTTTGTGACGTGATCCACAAGGTACTTTTCATTGTGCGAATGTCTTACAGGCATGTAGGCGTATTCGGCACTTTGTTTTTTCCCAGAGCACGCTAGAATGCGCGCCGATGGGCGGAGAACTGTATGTGGCAACAGAGCCTGATTACCCTGCGGGCCAAGCCTCGGGGCTTTCATCTGGTAACGGACGAGTTGCTCGCCGGCTTGCCTGAGTTGCAGGCGTGTCGAGTCGGCCTGTTGCATCTGTGGCTGCAGCACACCTCGGCCTCGTTGACGATCAACGAGAATGCCGACCCGGCGGTTCGCCGAGACTTCGAGCGGTTTTTCAATGCGCTGGTGCCGCAAGGCGCGGCGGGATATGAACACAACGACGAAGGTCCGGATGATCTGCCGGCGCACTTCAAGGGCAGCCTGTTGGGCTGCCAGCTGAGTCTGCCGATCAAGGCCGGCCGCTTGGCGATAGGAACATGGCAAGGCGTTTATCTGGGCGAGCACCGTGATCATGGCGGTGCCCGTAAAGTCCTCGCCACCTTGCACGGTGATGGGGCATAAGCCACTGGTTATCCGGTGGACGTTGATTTTTTTCCGGCAGCCTTCGACAGATGGCGAAGCTGGGCTATAACTAATCTGCTTTTCGCAAGTCATGAGGTAGAACATGAGCGACGATGATCTGGAAAACGACGAACTCGAAGTAGGTGACGAGGACGACACCGAAGAGGGGCTTGAGGCGGCTGCCGAAGACGTGGCAGATGACGACAGTGGCGATGATGCACCGGTCCCGGCCGCGAAGGGCAAGGCCAAGGCGGCTGTTTCGGTAGACGAATTGCCGAGCGTTGAAGCCAAGAACAAAGAGCGCGATGCGCTGGCCCGAGCGATGGAAGAGTTCCTCGCCAAAGGCGGCAAAGTGCAGGAGGTCGAGGCAAACGTGGTGGCCGATCCGCCGAAGAAGCCGGATAACAAGTACGGCAGCCGCCCTATCTAAGGCTGCTGACGTGCTTGCTGAAAAAGCCCGCCGTCGCTGCGGGCTTTTTCATGAGGAACAAATGCCAGCAAGTCGCCGCCTATCAATGTGGGAGCGAGCAAGCCCGCTCCCACATTTTGGTCTTCAGCGTTGCCGCGAATGCCTTACGTCCAGCTATTGAGCAGCACTGGCAGCTCGGTCAGGCTGCGAATCTGTGCATCCGGGCGCTTTTCCCCTTCCCAAGCCTTGCCCGTCGGGTTGAACCATACCGCGCGCAATCCCGCCTGCTGTGCCCCGGCGATGTCATCGCCAGGATGATCGCCGACATGCACTGCCGCGTTGGCGTCTACACCACCGCGTTGCAACGCCTCCTGGAACAATCGCGCATCCGGCTTGGCGATGCCGATGTCTTCGGCGCGCAGGGCGAAGTGGAAGTAGTCAGCCAGGCCCACACGCTGCACATCGGCATTGCCGTTGGTGATAACCCCCAGCAGATAGTTGCGACGTAGCGCCTGCAGCATCGGTTCTGCTTCGGGGAATACTGTGAGTTGGTGGCGCGCGTGAATAAACGCTTCGAAGCATATATCGGCCATTTCCGTCGCTTCAGGCTGCGGGTAGCCTGCCTCTTCAAAAGCGTGCAACAACACCCTGTGGCGCAAGAGGCTGATGCGGTTCTTGAGTTCGGGATGACGCTGCAGCACTTGCTGGCGAAGGCTGGCGAACTGCTCCAGGGGCAGCTCGCCCACCTTCGAGGCGTGAGTCGCCAGCCATTCGCGCATCGACGCTTCGGCGCTGATGATGACGGGTACGTTATCCCAGAGCGTGTCGTCGAGGTCGAAGGTGATTAGCTTGATGCTCATGAGTCGCCGCCTTTAATGCGTTTGGCCCGTGGATGGGCGCTGTCGTACACCGTCGCCAAGTGCTGGAAGTCCAGGTGGGTGTAGATCTGGGTGGTCTTGATGTCTGAGTGGCCAAGCAGTTCCTGCACGGCGCGCAAGTCTTGCGATGACTCGAGCATGTGACTGGCAAAGGAGTGCCGGAGCATGTGTGGATGCAGGTTTTGCCCCAGCTCGCGCTCGCCGGCGGCCTTGACCCGCAACTGGATGGCGCGTGGCCCGAGACGCCGGCCTTGCTGGCTGACAAACACCGCGTCATCCGGCGGATTGCTCAGCGCCCGCAGTGGCAGCCAGACCTGTAGCGCTTCCCGGGCCTTTTTGCCGACCGGCAACACGCGGGTCTTGCTGCCTTTACCGTGCACTTGCACCAGGCCATCCGCCAGATCCAGTTGATCGAGATTGAGGCTGGTCAGCTCTGAAAGGCGCAGGCCCGAGGAATAGAACAGCTCGAGGATCGCCTGGTCGCGATGGGCGAGGAAGTCATCCTCGACCGCGCCGTCGAGCAATTGCAGGGTGCGATCGGCATCCAGGGTCTTGGGCAGGCGCCGTTCGCCCTTGGGCGGCGCCAGGCCGTTGGCCGGGTCGTGATCGCACAGGCCTTCGCGATTGAGGTAGTGATACAGGCCGCGCACCGCCGACAACAGGCGGGCCAGGCTGCGCGAAGATTGGCCTTGTTGATGCAGACGTGCGATCAGGCTGCGCAGGCCCTGGATATCGAGGGTCTTCCAACTGCTGATCTGTTGCTTCTCGCAAAAAGCCAGGACCTTGTTCAAGTCCCGCCGGTAGGCTTCCAGCGTATGGGAAGACACCTGGCGCTCGCTGCGCAGGTGAGCGCAGTAGGCGTCCAGTTGCCGTTCCATGGCTAGCGCACCGCGCGCAGAGCGCTGGTAAAACGCGGCAAGACCCGGCCCAGGACTTCGGCAATGTAGGTCAGGAAAAGTGTGCCCACCGAGCTTCTGTAATGCTGGGGATCACGGCTGGCAATGGCCAGCACGCCATGCAAACCTTGGTGGCTGAGCGCAACCACGGCGGTCGAGCCGATTTGCTGGCGCTGTTCCTCGCCAAACAGGAAGTCCAGCTCATGCTCGCGCAAGGTACCGCTGATGGTCTTGCCTTCCGACAACAACCCGCCAATAGCGGTTTGCGCATCGCTGCCGGTGACCCAGCGACCGACCGGCATCGGGGTGTCGTTGAACAGGATCAAGCTGACAAAAGGCACCTGGAAGTCCTGGCGCAGACTGTCTTCGACGGCGATGACCACTTCTTCCAGGCTGTTGGCGTCCATCAGGCTCAGGACCAGGCGGCGGCTCTTGTCGAACAGACGGTCGTTGTCGCGAGCCACATCCATCAACTGCGAAAGCCGATGGCGCATTTCGATATTGCGCTCGCGCAGGATCTTCATCTGCCGCTCCACCAGCGATACCGTGTCGCCACGCTGGTGCGGAATGCGCAAGGCCGGCAACAGTTCTTCATGTTCGACGAAGAAGTCCGGATTAGCCTCCAGGTAAGCGGCTACCGCCACTGCCTCCAGACTCTCGCTAGATGAATGTTTGGCGGGTGCCCGGGGCTTATCGGTCATTGGATTGGCTCTCTCATAGACGGACCTGTCCTTCGTATACGCGTGTGGCCGGGCCGGTCATTTTCACCGGTTGGCCTGGGCCTGCCCATTCGATGGACAGGCGTCCGCCGGGCAGGTCGATCAACAACGGCGAATCCATCCAGCCCTGGCTGATTGCGGCCACCGCTGCGGCGCAAGCACCGGTACCGCAGGCCTGGGTTTCCCCGGCGCCACGTTCCCAGACGCGCAATTGTGCGCGCGAACGGTCGATGACTTGCAGGAAACCGACGTTAACCCGCGCCGGAAAGCGCGGATGGTGTTCGATTTTCGGTCCCAGCTCGTGCACGGGCGCATTGTTGATGTCGTTGACCCGCAGCACCGCATGGGGATTGCCCATGGACACCGCGGCCAGTTCAACAGTCTTGCCGGCGACGTCCAGCGAGTAACTCAAAGCCTGTTCGTCAGCCAGGAACGGAATATCCGCCGGCACCAGCCGGGGTGCGCCCATGTCGACGCTGATCTGGCCGTCGCTGCGGATATCCAGCTCAATAATGCCGCTCTTGGTCTCCACGCGAATCTGCCGTTTGGCGGTCAGGCGCTTGTCCAGCACAAAGCGCGCGAAACAGCGCGCGCCGTTGCCGCACTGTTCCACCTCGGAGCCATCGGAGTTGAAGATCCGGTAACGGAAATCCACTTCCGGATTGCTCGGGGCCTCGACAATCAGTAACTGATCGAAGCCGATACCGGTGTGGCGGTCGCCCCACAGTTTGGCGTGCTTGGGCAGGATGTGCGCGTGCTGGCTGACCAGGTCTAGGACCATGAAATCATTGCCCAGGCCGTGCATCTTGGTAAAACGCAGCAGCATGGGCTTACTCCGGCAGCAGGCTTTCGCCAGCAAACAACTCGGCTACCGTCTCGCGGCGACGCACTTCAAACACCTGATCACCGTCCACCAACACCTCGGCGCTACGGCCGCGGGTGTTGTAGTTGGAACTCATGACAAACCCGTAGGCTCCGGCCGAATGCACAGCCAGCAGATCACCTTCTTCCAGGGCCAGTTCACGGTCCTTGGCGAGGAAGTCGCCGGTTTCACAGATCGGGCCGACGATGTCGTAGGCGCGAGCTTCGCCGTCGCGCGGGAACACGGCGCTGACATTCATCCAGGCCTGGTACAGCGCCGGACGGATCAGGTCGTTCATCGCCGCGTCGACGATGGCGAAATCCTTGTGTTCGGTGTGCTTGAGGTACTCGATCCGGGTCAACAGTACGCCGGCGTTGGCGACGATATAGCGGCCGGGTTCGAACATCAGGGTCAGGTCACGACCTTCACAGCGCTCGCGTACGGCCTTGATGTAGTCGGCTACCTGCGGTGGCTCTTCGTCACGATAACGCACGCCGACACCACCACCGAGGTCGATGTGGTGCAGGTAGATGCCGCACTCGCCAAGACGATCGATCAGCGCCAGCAAGCGGTCGAGGGCGTCGAGGAATGGCGCCAGGCTGGTCAGTTGCGAGCCGATGTGACAATCCACGCCGAGCACTTCCAGGTTTGGCAGTTGGGCTGCGCGGATGTACACGTCCTCGGCGTCTGCGATGGCGATGCCGAACTTGTTCTCTTTGAGGCCTGTGGAAATGTACGGGTGGGTACCGGCGTCGACGTCCGGATTGACTCGCAGGGAGATCGGTGCGCGAACACCCATCTCGGCGGCCACCACCTGCAAGCGCTCCAGCTCGTCGGTGGACTCGACGTTGAAGCAATGCACACCGACTTCCAGGGCACGGCGCATGTCTTCGCGGCTTTTACCGACGCCGGAGAACACGATCTTGTCGGCCTGACCGCCAGCGGCCAGCACGCGCTCGAGCTCGCCCCGGGACACGATGTCGAAGCCAGCGCCCAGGCGCGCCAGTACATTGAGCACGCCGAGGTTGGAGTTGGCCTTGACTGCGTAGCACACCAGATGCGGTGTACCGTTCAGCGCGTCGGCGTAGGCACGGTACTGCGCCTCAATGTGGGCACGGGAATAGACATAGGTCGGTGTACCGAAGCGCTCTGCAATCGCGGACAGCGCCACGCCTTCCGCGAACAGCTCGCCGTCCCGGTAGTTAAAAGCGTCCATGATGTTCCCTTAATTGGTGTCGTGCTTATGCGCTTTGGATTGCGACGATTGCGCCTGCTCATTCGGGTCTTTGCTGTCGTCGGGCAGATACAGCGGGCCTTTTTGACCACAGGCACTGACGAGGCAAGCGACCGCGACGAGCGCAGCAAGGGAAGAGATCAGGCGCTTCATGGCTAAATCCTTGAATATGCATTAATTGCGCCCGAGTATACCGGCCACCCGCTGGCTTGCCTATGCGCCGGGGTACCCGTCCGGCGGGGCTTTGCCGAGTTGGTTGTAAACTTGCCTACAGTAATCAAGGATATTTCACGCGGCTGTGGGGAATGAAATCGGTATCCTTTGCAATCATCGTGACGCGTCCGTATCGTGCGGCGCTTGAGCGTGAGTAGACACTTTTTGAGGTTCCCATCATGAGTTTGACCGAAGCCCGCTTTCACGATCTGGTCGATACAACCCAGCAAATGCTGGAGGATATTTTCGACGAGAGTGACCTAGACATCGATCTGGAAAGCTCCGCGGGTGTGCTTACCGTCAAGTTCGAAAACGGTAGCCAGTTGATCTTCAGCCGCCAGGAGCCGCTACGTCAGCTTTGGCTAGCCGCGCGCTCGGGTGGTTTTCATTTTGACTATGACGAGGAAAGCGAGCGCTGGATGTGTGACAAGAGCGAAGAGCAGTTGGGCGAAATGCTGGAGCGTCTTGTGCGTGAGCAGGCCGATATTGCGTTGGAATTCGAAGGCCTCTGATCGTGACCCAGCCTGCCCCCGCACGGCCGCCCAAACCGCTGTTCAGCAACGTCAGCCCGGCGGTACCGTCACCTTGTATCAGTTTGTGTCGCCTGGACGAAGAAAGAGTCTGCGTCGGCTGCTTTCGCCATGTGGAAGACATCCGGGAATGGCGTTCTGCTGATGATCAGCGACGCCGATTGATCGTGGCCCGGGCCGAACAGCGCAAGGCCGATGCTTGACCGTCGGGTCAGTCCGTCTTGTTTATTTACTGTGCTGTGGTAGTGTCCGGGTACGCCTCAACTCATCGAGGTCCGTGAGAACCCCGCCTTTTCCTGGCGGGGTTTTGCTTTTTTGTGCAGAAAAAAGGAGTCTGCCTGAATCATGACCGCACCTTCCATCATCCTCACCCGCCTTGACGTACAGCGTCTGGAGCACCTGATCGACCGCTTGGGCGACGAGTTTCCTGGTGTCGAAGCGTTGCAAGCCGAACTCGACCGCGCAGACGTGGTTGGCCACGATGAAGTACCGGCAACTGTCGTGACCATGAACGCCAGCGTGCATTGCCGTGAGCAAGGCAGCGGCAAGGACTATCACCTGACCGTGGTCTACCCGAAAGACGCGAACGCCGACGCAGGCAAGATTTCGATCCTGGCGCCGATGGGCAGCGCCTTGCTGGGTTTGCAAGTCGGTCAACACATTGACTGGCCGGCGCCGGGCGGCAAGACCCTGAAGCTGGAGCTGCTGAGTGTCGAAGGCCAGCCCAAAGACGGCGGCGCTTTCCCGCTCTAAATCTGCTCCAGCGCGCCATTGAGTCCCTGTTCCAGCTGCGCCTTGTAGCGTAAGTACAGATTGCTCGGGCTCTGCACATCACCGAGTAGGCCCGACAGGTCCAGGTCGGTGATGTAGCAACGATAGCGTTCGGGCTCCCGGCGCTGCCCGACGATTTCCCGGGCAACCACTGCAAACAATTGGTCACCGAATTCCAGCTCGGAAAATTCCCGTTGATCGCAGTACAGGGTAACGCTGACCTGGCCCGGCGTGCCTTTGCCAATAATCGCCTGCACGTCGTAAAACGGCTTGTTCGCCGGCGTTTGTGGCGCGGGTCGTGGTTCAACCCGGCGCGCGCGTCCGCTACCCGATGGCAATAGCCGGTAATACACAATCTGCACCGCAGCCAGCGGCTGTTGCGGGTCCAGCGGTGACAGCGCGTCACGTCGATAGATGGTCGCTTGCAGGAAGCGCTGCAATGGCACCAGCAGGCTTTGCTCGTCGTGGAACGGCAAGCGCTGTTGCCACAGTGCGTTGAACTCGTCCAGGACATACAGCTCGGCGAAGCCTTCGTTGATGCGGTAGAACACCTGCACACACTCCGGCAGCCCCATGGGCAACAGCACCGCCAGGTCGTGGTCTTGCAATGCCATGGCGTCCAGGTGCAGCGGGCTGTAGCTGGCCAATTCTTCGCAGAGGTACTCCACCAGCGCCTGCTCGCTGGTCAGCGGCACGTGGTTGGCTTGTCCCGGCGTCAGCTCCATCACGTGGTAGTGCTGCTGCACCTGGATCAGGTACCGATGGTTGAGTCGGCTGAGCAGCAGGTTTTGCGCAGTGTCGAAAATTTCCTCTACCCGTTGTGCAATGAATTGCGCACGGTTATGACAGAAACAGCGCACGCGTAGCCGGGGCAGGTGATCGCCCGGCAGTTGATTGAGGTAGTCACGCAGGCAATCGAGCAGGGCGTGAGGCCCGTCATAACGACTGACCATTACCTCGTTCCAACTGTTGAGGGTGACGTGATCCAGGGTCAAGACCAGGTTTTCCCTGACGCCGGCGTAGCTCAGGGAGTCGGTGCGCTCGGTGGTCATCAGGATATTCAAGTCGCGGTGATGCTTGAGCGGATCGACGCCGACGTTGACCAGTAACAGCACCTCCTCGGGGATTGCCGTGCGCAGCAATCGATCTTCTTCGACACTGGCCAGGGGCAAGGCAATGGTTTGTTGCAAGCTGCCCAGCAGATTGAACAGCTCGAATTCGGTCAAGTCGCTGGCGCCGGGGTGCAAGGCCAGGCGAGTGCTGCTGTCGATGACACCGTTGCGATGGCACCACGTAAGCATTTCCAGCAGGTCACGGCTGCGCTTGATCGGCGCGAAGTGCTCCCACTCCAGCGCGGTCAGGCTGCCGTTGTACAGGCCCCAATGGTGCTGGCCCGGCTCCTTGCGGTTGGGGGAGTGGACCAGGGTCAGCGTATCTTCGGCCAGGTCCGGGGCAATGCCGGGGTTGATGAATTCGACCTTGCCGGCTTTGCGCTCAAACGCGGCGTAGAGGCGTCGGCCCAGAACATTGAGGTCGCGCTTGTTAATCAGGCTGACGGTCTGCTCCGTACGGGCGAATTGGGTCAGGAAGCGATAGCTGTAATTGAGTTCGTTGACCAAGGCCCGGCGCTCGGAGGCGACCTGGCGGACCTTCCACTGGCTGCGGCTATCGAGCAGTGTCAATTGCCGTTGATCCCAGCCCCATTCGCTGGCCAGTCGCTCCAGCAGCGAGCGTTGCCAGCCTGGCGTGCGCTGGCCCGCACTGAGTTTGCGGTTGACCTTCAGGTACAGGCTGCGCCGTACCAGTTCCAGGCGCTCGGGCTCGTTGCGGTCCAGGAGGTATTCTTCGATGCGACGGTAGACCACGATGTAGGGGTCCAGCTCGTCAAGGTCCAGATGATTGGTGAATACGGCACGCTTGAAACGCAGGCTCAGGCATTGCACCTTGGGGTGTTCGCTGGCGTAGACCTCAGTCAGCAGCAGCTTGAGCACGGATTTATAGGGAGATTCGATGCCCTTGAACAGTTGCCACAGGCCGGCGCCGACAAATTCGCCGGGCGGAATGTTCGCCAGGTGTCCCAGGTCGAGCGTTTCGTCCGCGCGGATAAACCGTTTGGAAATCAGGGCGTGGGTAAACTCGGTGTAACGGCTTTCTTCATCGACGGGCACCAGCCACCAGATGGGCGTGCGTCCGGCCAGCCAGATTGCGGTGCGATAGAACTCGTCCAGCAGCAGGTAGTGCTGGGTGGTGCCGCAGTCATCGGAACTGAGTTGCGTGTCGCGATCACCCTGGATAAACCGGTTCGGTTCAACCAGGAAGAAGTGGACTTCAGCGCCCATGGTCTGCGCCCACGTCTCCAGCAGCTGGCATTTCTTGCGCAGTTCGGCCAGTTCCTCCTCCTGCAGATCCCCGGCGTGGCAGACCCACACGTCCATATCACTTTGATCCGCCTGGGCCAGCGTACCGAGGCTGCCCATCAGGAACAGGCCGTGGATGGGACGTGGCGGATTGCCGTGGCGAGTCTTATAGGAGAACGAGCGGGTCAGGCGCTGGGCTTCGGCCAGGACCTGAGCATCCGGTTCATAGTTCGACAGCCCGGCCGGCGTGCTGCCCGAGACATAACCGGGCAACAGCGGATGATTCACGTGGAAAAATAATGGCAGCAACGCCAGTACGCTTTGCTGGCGCGGTGTCAGGCCCTCGATGGCCCGGGCCATGCGGCCTTCATTCAGGCTCAGGAAGCGCGCGCGAAGGCGGGCCAGGACCTTGCGGTCAATGCCTTCGTCCAGGTCGGGGCGAATTTCGTGGGTGTTGGTCATGTCGAACTCGGCAGCTCGCGGAGCCCGGCGTGGGCGGCCGTTTTGAAGTCTACAGACAGAAGCGTAGGAGGTTTAAGGGGAATTTGTTTTTGAAGTCAGAATTTTACCGAAGGCGCAGGTATGCCCGCGGAATCCGTGAAAGAGGATCCCGTGGGCGATAGACGGTATCAGGCGGTTTCTTTGGTGTTGGCGGTGGTCAGGATCGTCAGCAATGTCTGGGCCTGTTCCGCGGCATCCCGACCCAGGCTGGTCAGGTAGCCACCGTCTGGTTGGTCGATCAATTCTTTATCGAACAGGCGCTTGGCGGCGGCAATCGCAGAAGGTGCAGCGGTCTGATGGACTTTCAAACCTTCCTGGGAGTTGCCCAGGTTGAAAAGTGCAAGGATTTCCAGTTCGGCAACCAACTCAGGGGTATACGACATAAGGACTCCGGACGTTCTAGGAATTGTTAGACGCTTGCAGCCCATAAGGTGAACGCACTTGAGCGAACTGTCCAGTGTGTGAGCGCGGGCTTGCTCGCGAAGAGCATTAACATTGACGCGGGGCAATTGGAGTCGTGCGGCGTGCAGGGGTTTTCGCGGGCAAGTTGGTTGCTACACAGCGCTTATTGCTTCTGCGGCGGCAATTCCGGCAGCGCGCGCAACGCGGTTTCATACCATTGGGTATCGAACGCGCGATCTTCAGCCAGCATCGCGTCGATTTCAAAGGCAAGTACATGCGCCATCAAATTGAGGATGTCTTCGCGCTCGTAGCCCACCAGGCTCAGCTTGTTGAAGGTGGCTTTGGCGGCAGGCGGAATATCGCTTTCGATCTGGTTTTCGATCGCTTGAATCAACGTCGATTCGGTGAATTCTTCTTCGTCATTGTCAATATCGGTGGGCTCGCTCATGGCAGGCTCCTGTCAGGATAGGGCGCCAGTTTACCCCCATTCAACTCGACGATGCTGCTGGTCAGGCGGCGTTTTACGTTCTATAACCAACCCGCCAACCCCCGCACGGCCTGGAGGCATTTGTAATGCTCAAACTCTACGGATTTTCGGTCAGCAACTACTACAACATGGTCAAGCTGGCGCTGCTTGAAAAAAGCGTACCCTTTGAAGAAGTGCCTTTTTTTGCCGGGCAAACCCCCCAAGCCCTGGCAGTGAGCCCGCGGGGCAAGGTACCGGTGTTGGGCGTCGGACAAGGATTTATCAACGAAACCAGCGTCATCCTCGAATATATCGAGCAGACGCAGTCAGGACCTTCGCTGCTGCCTGCCGATCCGTTCCAGCGCGCCCAGGTATTGGCGTTATGCAGGGAAATCGAGTTGTACATCGAGCTGCCAGCCAGGGCCTGCTATGGCGAGGCGTTCTTTGGAATGACGGTGCCGGAGGCCATCAAGGACAAGGCCAAGGCCGAGTTATTGCTGGGAATCGCTTCGCTGGGGCGGCATGGGCGGTTTGCGCCGTATGTGGCGGGGGAGAGTTTTACGCTTGCTGATCTGTATTTCATGTACAGCGTGGATTTGGCCTGTGCGGTCGGTGGCAAGCTGTTTGGCCTGGATCTGCTGGCAGAATTGCCGAAGGCCAAGACCCTGCTCGACACATTGCAGAAAATGCCCAGCGCTCAGCGAGTGGCGGCGGATAAGGACGCGGCGATGCCAGCTTTCATGGCGATGATCGCGGCGAAGAAATAATCCCGGACGCCTCGGACACAAAATGTGGGAGCGGGCTTGCTCCCACATTTGATCGAGTTGTCAGCGGCTGGCGAGCAACGCTTGGCCGCGAACGACAGCTGCCTTGACCTGCGCCGGAGCGGTCCCGCCGATATGATTGCGGGCATTCACCGAGCCTTCCAGGGTCAGCACCGAAAACACATCCTGCTCGATCTGGTCACTGAACTGACGCAGTTCTTCCAGGCTCATTTCCGCCAGGTCCTTGCCGGTGTCCACACCGTATTTCACGGCGTGGCCAACGATTTCGTGGCAATCACGGAACGGCAGGCCGCGGCGTACCAGGTAGTCGGCCAGGTCCGTCGCGGTGGAGAAGCCGCGCAGGGCCGCTTCACGCATGATCGCGTGCTTGGGTTTGATCGCCGGGATCATGTCGGCAAAGGCGCGCAGTGAGTCGCGCAGGGTATCGGCGGCGTCAAACAGCGGTTCCTTGTCTTCCTGATTGTCTTTGTTGTAGGCCAGGGGCTGGCCCTTCATCAGGGTCAGCAGGCCCATCAATGCGCCAAACACTCGGCCGCTCTTGCCGCGTACCAGCTCGGGAACGTCAGGGTTTTTCTTTTGCGGCATGATCGAGCTGCCGGTGCAGAAGCGGTCAGGCAGGTCGATGAATTGGAACTGAGCGCTGGTCCAGAGCACCAGCTCCTCGGAGAAGCGCGAAAGGTGCATCATCGCAATGCTGGCCGCAGCGCAGAACTCGATGGCGAAGTCGCGGTCCGAAACACCATCCAGGGAGTTGCCGCCCACCGCGTCGAAACCCAGCAGTTGCGCGGTGTATTCACGGTCGATCGGGTAGGTGGTACCGGCCAGCGCGGCGCTGCCCAGGGGCATGCGGTTGGCGCGCTTGCGACAGTCCACCAGACGCTCGTAGTCGCGGCTGAGCATTTCGAACCAGGCCAGCAGATGGTGTCCGAAGGTTACAGGTTGCGCGGTCTGCAAATGGGTGAAGCCGGGCATGATGGTGTCCGATTCACGCTCGGCCTGCTCCAGCAAACCTTGTTGCAGGCGGGTGATTTCAGCCAGGATCAGGTCGATTTCGTCGCGTAGCCACAGGCGGATATCGGTGGCGACCTGGTCGTTGCGGCTGCGGCCGGTGTGCAGTTTCTTGCCGGTCACGCCGATGCGATCCGTCAGACGCGCCTCGATATTCATGTGCACGTCTTCAAGATCGACGCGCCAGTCAAAGGTGCCGGCCTCGATTTCGCCACGGATGGTGGTCAGGCCGTCGATGATGCTGTCGCGCTCGGCGTCGGTCAGCACGCCGACCTTGGCCAGCATGGTGGCGTGGGCGATGGAGCCCATGATGTCGTGACGATAGAGGCGCTGGTCGAAGTTGACGGAGGCGGTGAAGCGCGCGACGAAGGCGTCGACGGGTTCACTGAAGCGGCCGCCCCAGGACTGGTTGGTCTTGTCGGTGCTCATGGATTCGCTCGTGATCTGCTGAAAGAGGACGTGAAAGTGTGTCGCCGATAATAACAGGGTTGCCCCAGGAGGCGTTGATACAGCGTGCTGGCATTTTTATTTGCTTGCAGGCTGGCAAAGTGCCTTGCCGTCGAGCGCGTCCGGGACGAGACTGGAGAGCGCCCGTAGCAGAAAATTGACGCGGTGGCTGTGTGAAGTATCGCCTCGGTGTTTATTGAGACGATATTTGACGATTGAGCAATATCGTCTTCATGAGCGTCTACAGTTGGACTGACAGAAGGTTCAACGCACCAATGTCAGGTGATGAGGTCGAACTCCAGGCAAATCATTAGAAAGGGGGGTGTTCGTATTGTGTATCAACAAACCCTATGACGATGCGTCGCAGCATCGGGTTTTGGGCGCTATTGGACAGGTACGGATAAATATTGCTGCCGCTCTTGGGGCACTTTTTACCGCTCACGCTAGTCTTAGCGTGGATCGCCGTGACGGAAGTCACCGCACCTGTCTACGCTATCCTTGTGCGAGACTCACGCAGGAATCCAGCGCAATATGAATGTCCTGATCGTTGATGACGAACCCCAAGCCCGCGAACGACTGAACCGTATGGTCAGCGAACTCGAGGGATACAGTGTCCTTGAGCCGAGCGCCGCCAATGGCGACGAGGCATTGGCCTTGATCGAAAGCCTTAAGCCGGACATCGTGTTACTCGATATCCGGATGCCTGGCCTGGATGGCCTGCAAGTGGCCGCTCGCTTGAGCGAGCGCGAATCTGCGCCTGCGTTGGTGCTGTGCGCCACCCAGGATGAGTTTTCCCTGGAGGCGCTGCAAGCCAGTGGCGCCAGCTTTCTGGTCAAGCCGGTGAGCGCCGATACGGTGCTCAAGGCTCTGAAAGGCGCTGAACGCCCCAATCGTGTCCAGCTTGCAGCGCTGACGCAACCCGCGGCCCAAAGCGGCAACGGTCCGCGCAGCCATATCAGTGCCCGGACCCGCAAGGGCATCGAGCTGATTCCGGTGAGCCAGGTGATCTATTTTATCGCCGATCACAAGTACGTGACCTTGCGTCACGAGGCTGGCGAAGTACTGCTCGACGAACCGCTCAAGGCTTTGGAAGACGAGTTTGGCGAACGCTTCGTGCGCATCCACCGCAATGCATTGGTGGCTCGCGAACGTATCGAACGCCTGCAGCGCACGCCCCTGGGACACTTTCAACTGTTCCTCAAAGGGCTGAATGGTGATGCGCTGATTGTCAGCCGGCGACATGTCGCAGGTGTGCGCAAGATGATGCAGCAGCTATGACCTGAAGGTTGCTGCGCCACCTTTCACTCGAACTCCGGTACGGCGAGGCCAGGGAGGCTCCGCACTTGCTGATTCAAATCAAGGCGAATCTGTCTGAGCTGTTATTATCTGCCGTATCTATTCAGTACGGATTGATCCATGTCCTCTCGCGAAATCCGCATCGCCACCCGTAAAAGTGCCCTGGCCTTGTGGCAGGCCGAATACGTCAAAGCACGTCTTGAACAGGCCCATCCAGGGCTCAAGGTGTCCCTGGTGCCCATGGTCAGTCGCGGCGACAAGCTGCTCGACTCGCCGCTGTCGAAAATCGGCGGCAAGGGGTTGTTCGTCAAGGAGCTGGAAACCGCGCTGCTGGAAAATGCAGCCGATATCGCCGTGCACTCGATGAAAGACGTGCCGATGGATTTCCCCGATGGCCTCGGGCTGTTTTGCATCTGCGAGCGTGAAGATCCTCGTGATGCCTTTGTCTCCAATACCTATGCATCTCTTGATGATCTGCCCCTGGGCAGTATCGTCGGCACCTCCAGCCTGCGTCGCCAGGCCCAATTGCTGACCCGCCGCCCGGACCTGCAGATCCGCTTCCTGCGGGGCAACGTCAATACGCGCCTGGCCAAGCTGGACGCTGGCGAATATGACGCAATTATCCTGGCGGCGGCGGGGCTGATCCGTCTGGGCTTCGAAGACCGTATTACCTCGACCATCAGCGTCGAAGACAGTTTGCCTGCCGGTGGCCAGGGCGCGGTAGGTATTGAATGCCGCACGCTCGACCGCGAAATTCATGCATTGCTTAAACCCCTGGATCACCACGACACCGAAGTGCGGGTCACCGCCGAGCGTGCGCTGAACAAGCACCTCAACGGTGGCTGTCAGGTGCCAATCGCCTGCTACGCAGTGCTGGAGGGTGAAAACCTGTGGCTGCGAGGCCTGGTGGGTGACCCCGAAGGTGGCACCTTGCTCACCGCAGAGGTGCGTGGGCCGCAGTCTGAAGCCACGGCATTGGGTATTCAGGTGGCCGAAGAACTGCTCGAAAAAGGCGCCGGCGTCATTCTGCAAAAAGTCTATGGCGAGGCCGGCCCGCAGTGACTGGTTGGCGCTTGCTGCTGACGCGGCCTGCCGAAGAGTCGGCGGCCCTGGCGGCGACGTTGTCCGATAATGGCATCTTCAGCAGCAGCCTGCCCTTGCTGGAAACCGAACCCTTGCCTGCCACCGCCGATCATGAGGCGATTTTTCGTCGCCTGGAGCGTTATTGCGCGGTGATCGTCGTCAGCAAGCCGGCTGCTCGCCTGGCCCTGAGTCTACTGGAACAATGCTGCCCGCAACCGCCGGCTGTGCCGTGGTTCAGTGTCGGTGCGGCGACGGCGCAGGTGCTGGCCGCGCATCGCCTGGACGTGAGCTATCCCGAGCACGGCGATGACAGTGAAGCCTTGCTTGATTCACCGCGGTTGCGCGAGGCTATCGCCGTCGCCGATCCGCGTGTGCTGATTGTGCGTGGCGAGGGCGGGCGCGGGCTGCTGGCTGAGCGCTTACGTGACCAAGGTGCTAGTGTCGATTATCTGGAGTTGTATCGCCGTTTTCTCCCGGCCTATGACGCAGGCACGCTGACACGGCGCATCGATGTGGAACGCTTGAACGGCCTGGTGGTCAGCAGTGGGCAGGGTTTTTTACATCTGCAAACCCTGGCTGGTGTCGATTGGCCAAGCGTGGCACGGTTACAGTTGTTCGTGCCCAGTCCGCGTGTTGCCGAGATGGCACGCAATGCGGGCGCGGAAAAAGTTGTGGATTGTCGGGGCGCCAGCGCTGCGGCTTTGCTAGTGGCGTTACGGAGCCAGCCCGTTCCCACTCTCTAATAACGCAAAGGATGGACATGTGAGCGAAACAGCCTTGCCTAAAGATGAAGCTCAACCCGCGCTTGATGCGCCTGTTGAAACACCTGTCATAGCGCCTCGCCGTGGCAACGGTTTGGCGATTTTCGCCTTGTTGCTGGGTGCCGCCGGCCTTGCGGCAGGTGGTTGGGGGATCTGGCAGGTCCGCGCCCTGCAAGCGAGCAGCCAGCAGCAGTTGGGACAGGTACAGAACCTGGATCAGCAGGCCCAGGGCATCAAGCAGGCTCAACAGCAGTTGACCGCGCGCCTGGCCCAGTTGCCCGGTGCTGATGAGTTGGAAGAGCGCCGTCGGTTGGTTGCGCAACTGCAGGGTGATCAACAGCGCTTGAACCAACGTCTGGAAACCGTTCTGGGCGCCAGCCGTCAGGACTGGCGTCTGGCCGAGGCCGAGCACCTGCTGCGCCTCGCCAGCCTGCGCTTATCGGCGTTGCAAGATATCAACAGCGCGCAGGCACTGGTCCAGGGGGCGGATGAAATCCTTCGCGAGCAAAGCGATCCAGGTTCGTTCGCGGCCCGTGAACAGTTGGCCAAGAGCTTGGCGGCGTTGCGCAGTATTGAGCAGCCCGACCGTACCGGACTGTTCCTGCAACTGGCAGCGCTACGTGACCAGGTGGTGCAACTGGCAGCCGTTTCTCCCGAATATCAGCTTCAGGATGCCCCGCAAGAGCGGCAGAGCACCGATACTGACAATCGTTGGTCCCAGTGGTGGGAGCAGATTTCCCGCTATTTCCGCATTGACTTCAATCCGGATGACAACATTCGTCCACTGCTTGCCGGCCAAGGTTTGAATCAAGTGCGCCTGGCCCTGAGCCTGGCGCTGGAGCAAGCGCAATGGGCAGCCCTCAATGGCGAGCCCGCGGTCTATAGCCGTTCCCTGAGCGAGGCCCGCAGCGTCTTGCAAGACAACTTCAATCAGGACAATCCGCAGAGTCAGGCGATGCTGGCGCGTCTTGCCGAACTTGAGCCCAAGGCTGTCTCGGTGATCACCCCGGATCTGGCGGCGAGCCTGTCTGCGGTGCAGGCCTACCTCGAACGTCGTCATCTGTCTGCCGATGAAGCCAAGGCTTCTGCTGGCAAACCGGCGACTCAGGAGTAAAGCCGATGAAACGCTTCTATGTGGTCCTGGTGCTGGCGATTGCAATTGCCCTGGCGCTGGCGGTGGGCATTTCGAAACACACCGGCTATGTGCTGATTACCTATCCCCATGTGCTGCATTACGAGTCCGGATTGTGGTCGACTTTGGTGGCGTTATTTGTCCTCGGCCTGGCGATCTATCTGCTGCGCGTGCTGCTGAGCCTGGTGACGACCTCCGGTGGGGTGGTCAATCCTTGGTCGCGGCGTAATCGCACCCGGCGGGTTCAGGTGGCGATCGAGCAAGGTCAGATGGACCTGGCAGAAGGGCGCTGGGCCAGTGCCGAGCGTCACTTGCATCGCGCCGCTGAAGCTGAGCGCCAGCCATTGCTGTACTACCTGGGTGCGGCACGGGCGGCCAATGAGCTGGGTCGCTACGAAGAGTCGGACAGCTTGCTGGAGCGCGCCCTGGAGCGACAGCCTCAGGCCGAGCTGGCGGTGGCCTTGAGTCATGCACAGTTGCAGGTGGATCGTGGTGACACTGAGGCTGCCCTGATCACCCTCACCGCCATGCATGAGCGCCATCCGCACAATGTCCAGGTGCTGCGTCAGTTGCAGCGGTTGCATCAGCAACGGGGTGACTGGTCGTCAGTAATCAAGCTGCTGCCGGAGTTGCGCAAAGACAAAGTGTTGCCGCCCTCGGAGCTGGCGGATCTGGAACGCCGGGCATGGGGTGAGAACCTGAGCCTGGCGGCCCAGCGTGAGGAGCGAGGTGAAGCCGGTCTGCAATCGCTGGAGCGGGCTTGGCAGCAATTGACCTCTGCCCAGCGCCAGGAGCCGCAGTTGGTATTGGCTTACGCCGAGCAACTACGCCAGCTGGGTGCCGATGCCACGGCTGAAGAAGCCTTGCGCGGGGCGATCAAGCGCGGGTATGACAGCCACCTGATCAGGCTCTACGGCTTGCTGCGCGGCAGTGATCCGGCGCGGCAGTTGAAGTTCGCCGAAGGCTGGCTCAAGGATCATCCAGGTGATGCAAGTCTGCTGTTGACGCTGGGCAGACTGTGCCTGCAAAACAGTTTATGGGGGAAAGCGCGGGACTACCTCGAGAACAGTTTGCACGTTCAGCGTAACCCTGAAGCCTGTGCCGAGCTGGCGCGGTTGCTTGCCCAGTTAGGTGACACCGAGCGCAGCAATCAATTATTCCAGGAAGGCCTTGGCCTGTTGGACAGCCGTCTGCTGGCTTCACCGTTGCCAGTACCTGCGCGGGTTTGAAGTAGGAAGACTTGTGGGGTTGGCTCGGAAGTCTCTGACAGCCAACCCTTCAAAGCCTCCATCTCAGCAGGATTTAAGGGGGGCAGGGTAGATTCTTACATCGGACTACGTAAAGTTACCCTCTCTCTGACGGGATATCCCTACACTCTCGCGGAATTGTCTGCTCCAACGCGTATTGAAAGGGGTAAGGCCTTTCCTCTACCGTAACTACCTATCTCTTGCGTTGCGGATAAACAATGTCTTTGGTCCCCTCACGCTCCTTGTTCTTCCTGGCATTCATGGCCGGTGCGCTGACCTTGGGCGCATCCTTTTATCTGGAATACGGGGCGCTTTTGCGCCCTTGTTTCCTTTGTTTGATTCAGCGCACTCTGCTGGCTGTCTTTACGCTGATCAATCTGGTGGCGGCGCTGCATGGCCCCAAGCGTTCGGGCATCTATCTGTATTGGTCGGCCAGCATGCTGTGCGCGCTGTTGGGGGCCATAACCGCGGTGCGTCAGGTTTTGTTGCAAAACATCCCTCCTGATCAGTTGCCCAACTGCTGGCCCAGCCTGCAGTACATGATCGAACACCTGTCGCCGTGGCAAGCCTTGCAACTGGCCTTCAAGGGCACCGTCGACTGCGCGGAAATCAACTGGACGCTGTTCGATTTGAGCATTCCTGAGTGGAGTCTGCTGTTCTTCGTGGCGATGCTGATGCTGGGAGCAACACAGGTCTCGCGCTTGCTGTTCCGTCAGAGGTTTCGTTTGGCGAGGTACTGATTAGTTACCTTGGGCCGTAGGACGGGATTAAACACTTGTATGAACTTTCTGTCCTGCGTACCTTGAAGCCATAGTCATGCGGGCATAATCTGGCCCGCACGGGTTATTGAAACAGTTTGTTCGATGCGGCTTTGTCCGGTTGCCGCTTTATCCTTGAAGTGTTGCGCGGGCATACAACGGCACCGCCCATAAGGGAAGAGATCATCATGCTGGAAAGTTGTCAGAATGCTCAGGAACGCTGGGGTGGGGTGCACAAGCTGATCGACAGCTGGTTGAAGGCACGTCACGAACTGGTTCGGGCCTTTGATGCACTCGGCGCCAAGCCCGAGGCATTGGCTGAGAATCGCAAACCGCTGCAAGAATTCTGTGAAGTGTTGGTGGACTACGTGTCTGCCGGGCATTTCGGTGTCTACGAGCAACTGACCAAGGAGGCGGAGGCCTTTGACGATCAGCGTGGTCTGGACTTGGCCGACACCCTCTATCCACGTATCGATGTCATCACCGAGAAACTGCTGGCGTTCACCGACCTGTGTGATGCCGGAAACTGTGTCGCAGAAAAGTTCAAGGAATTGGGCGCGCTGCTCCATGAGCGTTTCGAGTTGGAAGACTGCCTGATCGAAGTGCTGCATAACGCCCACAAGGAAGAGCCTGCAACCCAGGCTTGATCCTCAGCGGTGGAGATAAAAACGGTGCGCATGGCGCACCGTTTTTCGTTGGGTCAGTGACGGCTATCGAGCAATTCAATCTCGAATACCAGCGGCGTATAAGGCGCAATCAACTCGCCGGCCCCGTCCGCCGCATAGGCTTGCGCCGATGGAATCACCAGGCGCCATTTCGCACCTGTCGGCATCTGTTGCAACGCGTTCCGCCAACCGCTGATCACGCTGTCCAGGCGAAACCATTGGGGTTGTGTGCTCTGATCGAAAATCGTCCCG
Source organism: Pseudomonas mucidolens (assembly GCF_900106045.1). NCBI lineage: Bacteria > Pseudomonadati > Pseudomonadota > Gammaproteobacteria > Pseudomonadales > Pseudomonadaceae > Pseudomonas > Pseudomonas mucidolens. The sequence goes on from NZ_LT629802.1 coordinate 5,204,144, forward strand.
TCGGGCAAGCGTCCAACATAGTTCACTTGCACCTGATCATTGGCCTGTGGTTTTTGCCCGCTGCCAGGGGCAAGTTCGGTCAGCAAGATGCCGTCAGTCAATTCGCGAACGCCAGCTTTGGCTTTTTCCGTGGACAAAAACAACTGCTCGGCGGCGAGGGCCTTTTCACTTTCCGGTACCTGAGCATCGATGCTGGCCTGGGCTTCATGTTGTGCGAGGATTTGTTCGATGCGGGCGTCATCCAGGGCGAGTGGTTTGCCTTGATAGGCGTGTTCAAGGCCTTCGAGCAAGGCGCGGATCTGCAGGTCGGGAACCTCCAGGCGCAGGCGTTCACCGAGACTGGCACCTAAGCTGTAGGCCAGGTCATGGCTGTCTTTGGAAGAGGTTTGCTCGCTTGCGTCGGTCGCTGAAAAGGACAACATCAAGATGAAAAAAAGGTAACGCGACATGGGTATTCTCCAGCCGAAAGTGCGGTGGATTATGCCAGTGTGCATGAGCAAAAACCGGAGCGGTTCTTCGTTATATCGATAAGAATTTTTGTGCAGTGCAACGCGAGGCATTCGATACTGTCAACATGCCCTAGCGGCGGTAAGAGCAGAGGGCTAGTATGAGCCGCACCCACGTCAGCCAGGAGGTAAACCATGTCGGCCAAACAGAAGCCTGTAAATACCCCATTGCACTTGCTCCAACAACTCTCGGGCAGCCTGCTCGAACACTTGGAAAGTGCTTGCTCCCAAGCCTTGGCTGATGCGGAGAAGTTGCTCGCCAAGCTGGAAAAACAGCGCGGCAAGGCTCAGGAAAAACTGCATAAATCCCGTACCAAGCTGCAAGATGCCGCAAGCGCAGGTAAAGCCAAGGCGCAAACCAAAGCCAAGGGCGCGGTGAAAGAACTTGAGGACTTGCTCGACGCCCTCAAAGATCGCCAATCCGAAACGCGCGCCTACATTCTGCAGCTCAAACGCGATGCTCAAGAGAGCTTGAAGCTGGCTCAGGGCGTTGGACGGGTGAAAGAAGCGGTGACTAAGGCGCTGAATACGCGTACTCCGGCTAAAGCCGTAGCTGCCAAGGCCCCGGCAAAAACCGCGGCCAAGCCAGCGGCTAGAACCGCTGCTGCAAAACCTGCGGCCAAGCCAGCGGCTAAAACTGCTGCTGCAAAACCTGCAGCCAAGCCAGCGGCTAGAACCGCTGCTGCAAAACCTGCGGCCAAGCCAGCGGCTAAAACTGCTGTTGCAAAACCTGCGGCCAAGCCAGCGGCTAGAACCGCTGCTGCAAAACCTGCAGCCAAGCCAGCGGCTAGAACCGCTGCTGCAAAACCTGCAGCCAAGCCAGCGGCTAGAACCGCTGCTGCAAAACCTGCAGCCAAGCCAGCGGCCAAACCAGCTGTTGCAAAACCTGCGGCCAAGCCAGCGATTAAAACCGCTGCAGCAAAACCTGCAACCAAGCCAGCGACTAAACCAGCTGCTGCAAAACCTGCGGCCAAGCCAGCGGCTAAAACCGCTGCTGCAAAACCTGCAGCCAAGCCAGCGGTTAAACCTGCGGCAACCGCAGCGAAGCCGGCTACCTCGCCAGCACCTGCCGCGACTCCGGCAGCGTCCACCGCGCCAGCCGCTCCGGCCGCCAACCCTGCTGCGCCGACACCAAGCACCACCCCAACCAGCGCTTCCTAAGTGCTGGCGATCGCGGCGCGCAGTTGATGCAGCGCGTCGCGGTCGAGGTTGGCGGCTTCTGCCGCCAGTTCTTCAAGCCAGGGTTCATGCCCGGCCATTGCCCCTGTCGGCCATGTCAGCGTCTGTTCGTGCAAGCGTGACAACAACTGCCGTTCGGCGTCCAACTCCAGGCTTTTGAGCCGTTCACGCAACACCTCCAGTTCAACATCGTGTTGCGCCGTGGCGCGCCATTGTTTGCGTAGTCGACGCAGGGGTTCGATCACCTGTGCCTGCCAGGGCCGTGCAATCTGCTTCAAGGCTTGCAAGCGCATGGCATCAGGGGCGACGCCACGCTGTTCCAGCCACAACCCGCAGAGCAACAGACACACATCGGCCCCTTGCGCCTGCAAGCGCAGGCATGAGTCTTCAACGCCCGGGCGGGCGTAAGTCGAGAGGGCAAAGCTCCACAGGTCAGCGCACATATTCCTACCCAAGCCAGCGGTCAACGAAGCTGGTAGACTCCGCCGCCATTATGATCCGACTTCAAAGCCTAACATTACAGCGTGGCCCGCAACGTCTTCTCGAAGACGCCGAGCTGACCCTGCACGCCGGTCACAAAGCCGGCCTGATCGGTGCCAACGGCGCCGGCAAATCCACGTTGCTCGCCTTGCTGTTGGGTGAGCTGACGCCCGATTCGGGGGATTGTCAGCTGCCGGCCGATTGGCGCATCGCCCATATGCGCCAGGAGATCGATACCCTGGATCGCATCGCAATCGACTACGTGCTCGATGGCGATCTGCGCTTGCGTCAGGTGCAGCGCGAGCTGGCCGAGGCTGAAAAGACCCAGGACGGCGCCGCGCAGGCGCGCCTGCACGCGGAGCTGGACAGCGCCGACGGTTACACTGCCGATGCCCGCGCGCGCAAAATGCTCGCCGGTCTCGGGTTCACCAACGAACAGATGGATCGTCCGGTCGCCGACTTCTCGGGTGGCTGGCGCATGCGTCTGAACCTGGCCCAGGCGCTTATGTGCCCCTCGGACCTGCTGCTGCTCGACGAACCGACCAACCACTTGGACCTCGATGCGATCCTGTGGCTGGAAGACTTCCTGAAAAGCTACCCCGGCACCTTGCTGCTGATTTCTCACGACCGCGATTTCCTCGACGCGGTGGTCGATAACATCGCCCACGTCGAGCAGAAGAAAATTACTCTCTATCGCGGCGGCTACACCGCGTTCGAGCGCGCCCGCGCCGAACGCTTGGCCCAGCAACAGCAGGCTTTCGAGAAGCAGCAGGCGCAACGTGCGCATATGGAAAGCTATATCGCGCGGTTCAAGGCCCAGGCCACCAAGGCCCGCCAGGCCCAAAGCCGGATCAAGGCCCTGGAACGCATGGAAGAGCTGTCGGCGGCCCATGTCGATTCACCCTTCGACTTCGTGTTTCGCGAATCGGTGAAAATTTCCAGCCCGTTGCTCGACCTGTCCGACGCTCGTCTTGGATACGGCGACAAAACCATCCTGGAGAAGGTCAAGCTGCAGCTCACGCCCGGTGCGCGGATCGGCCTGCTCGGCCCCAATGGCGCAGGCAAGTCGACGCTGATCAAGAACCTGTCCGGCGAGCTGCAACCGCTGGCCGGGCGACTGACCCGTGGCGAGAACCTGGTGGTGGGTTACTTCGCTCAGCACCAACTTGACTCTCTGGATGCCAAGGCCAGCCCGTTGTTGCATTTGCAGCGCCTAGCCCCCACCGAACGCGAGCAGACTTTGCGCGATTTCCTCGGTGGTTTCGACTTCCGTGGCGCGCGCATTGATGAGCCCGTACTGAATTTCTCCGGTGGCGAAAAAGCCCGTCTGGCCCTGGCGCTGATTGCCTGGGAACGGCCAAACCTGTTGCTGCTCGACGAACCCACCAACCACCTGGACCTGGAAATGCGCCTGGCGCTGACCATGGCTTTGCAGGAGTTCAGCGGTGCGGTGCTGGTGGTGTCTCACGACAGGCATTTGCTCAAGAGCACCACCGATAACTTCCTGCTGGTGGCCGATGGCAAGGTCGAGGAGTTCGACGGAGACCTGGACGACTACGCTCGTTGGCTGACGGACTATCGTTTGCGTAACGCGCCGGTCAGCAACACGCCGGTCAACCCGGACAAAACCGACAAAAAAGCCCAGCGCCAGGCCGCCGCGGCCTTGCGTCAGCAACTGGCGCCGCACAAACGCGAAGCCGACAAGCTGGAAGCCGAGTTGGGCAAGGTTCACGAACGCTTGGCCAGGATTGAAACCAGCCTTGGCGACAGCGCGGTGTACGAAGCGGCGCGCAAGGATGAACTGCGCGACTTGCTGGCCGAACAGGCCAAGCTCAAAGTTCGCGAAGCGCAACTGGAGGAGAACTGGATGGAAGCCCTCGAACTGCTGGAAAGCCTGCAAGCGGAGCTGGAGGCGTTATCCTGATGGAAACTCTGCAATTGATGCTGCCAGCGCACTGGGTCGCGCCGTTCTGGATCGGTGTGCAAATTCTACTGATCCTGTTGGCGGGTTATCTGACCCAGCGCTTTGTCGCCAAAGGCCTGACGCGCCTGGGCGAACGCTATCCGTTCCCGCCGCAGTTGCTGATGCCGCTGCGCGGTGGCCTGCGCTGGCTGATCATGGGCAGCGCACTGATTTTTGTGCTTGGGCGCCTGGGCGTTTCGGCCACGGTGCTGTGGACCGCGCTGTCGGGTTTTGTCGCCGTTGCGGCGGTGGCGTTCTTTGCCATGTGGTCGGTACTGTCCAACCTGCTTTGTGCAATTCTGATTTTCACGGTGGGGCCGTTTCGCCTGGGGGATCTGGTCGAACTGGTCGATACCGTTGACAAGCCCGGCGTCAAAGGCCGTGTGGTGGCGATCAACTTGCTGTACACCACGCTGATCGAAGTTGAAGAGGCGGGCACCGACAGCGCCATGGTGCAAGTGCCCAATAGCTTGTTTTTCCAGCGTTCGGTACGCCGCTGGCCAGGCACGCATGTGTTTCCGAGCGACCGTTGATGTTCGCATCGGGTAAAAATCTATAGCCAACTTTCAGTCCGCGGCGTTAGCGTAAGGCCCAACAGCAAACTCCCGATTGAGGTGTGTAATGGCGCTCGAAACATGGCTGGCCTTTTTTGCCGCCAGTTGGATCATCAGTCTCTCTCCTGGCGCGGGCGCCATCGCCTCGATGTCCAGCGGTCTGCAATACGGTTTTCTGCGCGGCTACTGGAATGCCTTGGGCTTGCAGTTGGGCCTGGCGATGCAGATTGCCGTGGTGGCTGGCGGTCTGGGCGCGATTCTCGCGGCGTCTTCCACGGCGTTCTACGTGATCAAATGGTTCGGCGTTGCTTACCTGGTCTATCTGGCCATCAGGCAATGGCGTGCGTTACCGGCAGACTTGAGCGATGACACCGCCGTGCGCCCCATCGGCAAACCTCTGGCAATGATGTTCCGTGGCTTTCTGGTGAACGCCAGCAACCCCAAAGCCTTGGTGTTCATGCTGGCGGTGTTGCCACAGTTCGTGAACCCGCAGGCACCGTTGTTGAGCCAATATCTGATCCTGGGGGCGACGATGATCAGTGTCGACATGATCGTGATGGCGGGCTACACCGGACTGGCGTCGAAAGTCTTGCGCCTGTTGCGCACACCGAAACAGCAGAAGCGCGTGAACCGCACGTTTGCCGGGTTGTTCGTCGGCGCTGCGGCCTTCCTGGCCAGCTTGCATCGCGCAACGGCCTGATCGACCCTGTATCGTGAATCAAGCAGACTTGCCGGCGACAGCAACTGACGCCTGCCAAGCCCTCAAGCCCGCCGCCGAGGAGTGCCTGATACGCGGCATTCCTCTTTAATTAGGGCTGCCCGACGGTACGTCCTTGGCAGGTTATTGCGCCAACACATCACTAACGCCTTGAGTCAAAGCGCTTAACACTCGACAATGTGTTACTTCTTGTTTCCATTTGAGAGCCATTCATGACTGCCCCCTTCCGTTTTCTCGCCTGGCTGCTGTTGCCAGCGTTGGTGTCGTGCAGCTTCAACCTGCTGGCGGCTACTCCAGAAGGTGCGCCCAAGGCCCTGCATTTGCTGGATTATATTGGCGCTGACTATCCACCGACGGTGGAGGCGGGCAAGGTTGTCGACGAGTCTGAATACCTCGAACAGGTCGAGTTCCTTGGGGTTTTGCAGGGACTGGTGGCGGAATTGCCGGACACGCCCGAACGCGGCGAACTGGTGAAAGGCGTCGATGAACTGCTGGTTGCCGTGAGCGCCCACCAGGACGGTACGGTGGTGGCGCGTCAGGCGCGGCAACTGGGCGCCAAGCTGGCGGTGGCCTATGAAGTCAGCCAAGCACCGGTCATTACGCCGGATCCGGCGCGGGGGGCACCGCTGTATGCCCAGCATTGTTCGGTATGCCATGGCGCGACTGGCGCCGGCGATGGGCCGGCCGGGGTTGGTCTGGTGCCGCCACCGGCCAACCTGCGCGATGCCGCGCGGTTGGACCGCTTGAGCCTCTACGGGATTTACAACACCTTGGGCCTGGGCGTGGAAGGTACCGACATGCCATCCTTCGCCGATCAGTTGGATGACCGTCAGCGTTGGGACCTGGCCACCTACATCGCAGGCTTCACCGCCGATCCGGCGGCGGCAAAAAGCGAAAAATCCTTCAACCTGGCTGAACTGGCGCGCCAGACGCCCGAGGAAGTGCTGACCGCCGAAGGCCCGGACGTCGCGCGTGTTTTCCGTGCCCAGCGGGCACAGCCGCCGCAGGTCCAGCGGGGCCCAGCACAGTTGCTCGGCTACACCGCGACCACCTTGGACAAAAGCCTGGCGGCATTCCGCAATGGTGAGCACGAGCAGGCCTATGACCTCTCGGTCGCGGCGTATCTTGAAGGTTTCGAACTGGTTGAAAGCTCCCTGGACAACGTCGACGCCAACGTGCGCAAGGACACCGAAAAAGCCCTGATGGCTTATCGGCAGTCGTTGCAGGATGGATTGCCAATCGAACAGGTCCAGCAGCGCCTGGACGTGGCCAAGGGCAAACTTACCGAGTCAGCCGGCCTGCTGGGCGGTGATGGCTTGAGCTGGACGCTGAGCTATATCTCCGGCCTGCTGATTCTGTTGCGCGAAGGCCTGGAAGCGATTCTGGTGCTGGCGGCGATCCTCGCGTTCCTGCGCAACACAGGCCAGCAATCGGCCGTGCGCAGCGTCAACGTGGGTTGGGGCCTAGCGCTGGTAGCCGGCTTGGCGACCTGGGCGCTGGCGGCGTATGTGATTGATGTCAGCGGCGCCCAGCGTGAACTGCTGGAAGGCTGCACCGCGCTGTTTGCCAGCGTCATGGTGTTGTGGCTCGGTGTGTGGATGCATGACCGACGCCATGCGGCGGCCTGGCAGGATTACATCAAAAGCAGCCTGGTGGGCGGCGGTGGGCGTTTCGGCTTTGCAGTGCTGGCGTTCTTTTCAGTGTACCGCGAGCTGTTCGAGGTGATCCTGTTCTACGAAACCCTGTGGCTGCAAGCCGGGCCTGCCGGGCATGATGCGGTATTGGCCGGCGGTGCCACGGCGTTGGTGCTGCTGATGGGCCTGGCGTGGATCATCCTGAAGGGCTCCGCGAAGCTGCCGTTGGCGCTGTTCTTCGGCATCAACGCGGCGCTGTTGTGTGCCTTGTCGGTGGTGTTCGCCGGACATGGTGTCAAGGCGTTGCAAGAAGCGGGCATCTTCGGCACACGGCCGGTGGCGTTCTTCGATTTCGATTGGCTGGGCATTCACGCCGACGCTTATTCGCTGAGCGCCCAGGCGGTGGCGATCATCGCGATTGTGCTGTTGTACAGCCGCAGTCGAATGGCCGATAAACGCCGGACAGCGGCTTCTTGACCGCACCTTCAATCAAGATGTGAGAGCGGGCTGTGAGCGATAGCCTCACCTGGGTGTAGCGGATACACCCAGGCGGCTGCATCGCGAGCAAGCCCGCTCCCACATTGAGCTGTGAGCAGGCAAAGAGGGCTCAGTCATTCTCGTGGGTCAGCTCCAGCACGCGGTCCACCAGTTTGTTGATCCCGGACGCTACTTCGCTGATGTTCTTGGCCAGCATGTAGGCCGGTGTGCAGACCAGTCTGCGTGCCTTGTCTTCGACGATCTCCTCTACCACGCACTCTTGATGGATCGCGCCCATCTTGTTCAGGGCATCTGCCGTGTCGGCATCGTTGCCAATGGTGCATGTCACGCCGGGGCCGTAGATCTTCGCTGCCAGCGCCGGCGAGATGCAGATCAACCCTACCGGCTTGCCGGCTTCGGCAAACGCTTCGGCCAACGCCAGCAGCTCTGGATTGACGGTGCAGCCGGCGCCTTCGACGGCAAAGTTCGACAGGTTCTTCGCTGCCCCAAAACCGCCCGGCACAATCAGCGCATCGAAGTCCGCGACGCTGGCCTCGCGAATGTCCTTTACCTCGCCGCGGGCTATGCGCGCCGATTCCACCAGCACATTGCGCGATTCGGGCATCTCTTCACCGGTCAGGTGATTGATCACGTGCAGCTGCGCAATATCGGGGGCAAAACACTGGACCTGAGCACCGCGCTGATCCAGGCGCAGCAGGGTGATTACGCTTTCATGGATTTCAGTGCCGTCGTAGACACCACAGCCGGAAAGGATCACTGCAATCTTTTTGCTCATGGGCATTTCTCCTAGTTTATGGCGTTAAATGTCTACTTATTTGTCACTCATTGCCAATGGGATATCTCGCCAGTACACCTAATCTTGATGTAACAATAATTGACCGGACTTGCCCATGGACTTCGTCCCTTACGCGGTACCGTTTTTCATTGCCTTGATTGTGGTCGAACTGCTGGCCGACCGCTGGCGCGGCCAGCGCAATTATCGGGTCGCAGACGCCATCAACAGCCTGAGTACCGGTGTGCTCTCCACCACCACCGGGTTGCTGACCAAAGGGGTGGGGCTGCTGACCTACGCCTTCGCCCTCGAACATCTGGCCTTGCTTGAACTCCCGGCCCAAAGCATCTGGACCTGGGTAGTTGCGTTTTTCTTCTACGACTTCTGCTACTACTGGCTGCACCGCTGTGGTCACGAACGCAACATCCTGTGGGCCGCGCACTCGGTGCATCATCAAAGCGAGGACTACAACCTCACCACAGCCTTGCGCCAGACCAGCACGGGCTTTTTGCTGAGCTGGATCTTCTATCTGCCGCTGGCCGTGATCGGCGTGCCGCTGCTGGTATTTATCAGCGTCGCGTCCCTTAATCTGCTGTATCAGTTCTGGGTTCATACCCGTCATGTGCCTAAGCTGGGCTGGTTCGAGTGGTTCTTTGTGACGCCCTCCAACCATCGGGCCCACCATGCACAGAACGCTCTCTACATGGATCGCAACTACGGCGGAGTGTTCATTATTTGGGACCGGCTGTTTGGATCTTTCCAGGAAGAAGATGAAAACGAACCGGTGATCTTTGGCGTGACCACGCCGCTGGCGAGCTGGAATCCGCTATGGGCTAACTTGCAGTTTTATGCGCAGTTATGCAGCGATGCGCGGCGAACCGAGCGCTGGTGGGACAAGCTGCGAATCTGGTTTATGCGCACGGGCTGGCGTCCGGCGGACGTGAAGGCGAAATACCCGTTGGCGAAGCCGGATCTGAGTCAGTTTCGCAAGTTTGAGGTGGCGCTGGACACGCGCCAGCAGATCTACATTGCCCTGCAATTTGCCGTCTATGTGGGCTTTGGCAGCTACTTGATGAATGCTGGCGAAGGTATGCCGACTGCCGCCCTGGTGCTTGGCTGGGGCGCGATGGGGCTGGGATTGTTTACCCTGGGCGTGGCGCTGGAGAATCGTCCGTGGGCCTTGAAGGCTGAGCTGTCGCGTCTGGCACTGAACGTGCCGTTAGTGTGGCTGGCACCGCTGCTCGGGTTATGGCCGGCCAGCAGCACACTGGGTTGGCTGGGACTGGCCAGCTACAGTTTGCTGAGTGTCATCGGCCTCTACTGTTGTCGGGCGCGGGTTACTCGGCTGGCGTCGTAGGTTTGTTGGAGGCCTTCGCTTCGTTCAGTTGCTGTTGCTCCAGTTGACACTTTTCCGCGGCGCAGGCTGCGCGGGTCAGGCGGGCATTCTTGATGCGGCGCCGCAGCCACAAGCCCAGGCCGAGCACCAACAGCGCGCCCAGAACCCAGAGCTCATATTTCTTGACGCTGCCCAGCATACCTTCAAGCACCGCACCGAAATGATAGGCCGCTGCACCCAAGGCCGCGGCCCAAATGGCGGCACCGATGCCGTTGAGCAGCAGGTAACGTCCCGGCGGATAGCCTGACAGACCAATCGCCACGGGCATCACGGTGCGCAGGCCATAGACAAAACGAAAGCTCAGTACCCAAATGTCCGGATGTCGGCGGATGTGCTCCAGCGCGCGGTCCCCCAGCAATTGCCAGCGCGGCTTGCGTGCCAGCAGCTTGCGTCCGTGCTTGCGACCCAGGAAGTACCACAGCTGGTCGCCGGCGTAGCTGCCGCAGAACGCAACCACGACCACCAGATTGATATCCATGTATCCGCGGAACGCCAGGAAGCCTGCGAGGACCAGGATGGTTTCGCCTTCGAAAAACGTGCCCAGGAAGAGAGCAAAGTAGCCAAAGTCATTCAGAAATTGTTGGAGCATTGTCTGGGTGCTGGCGAAGTGAACGCGCAGCCTACGCCTTCGCGCACATTCATGAAAGTATCGAAATGTGTCATGAGATGAACATTTCCTACAGAAACCGTGAGCACAACGCCAGCGGGCGTGCCGTGAGTATGAGGGAGCACAACTGTAATTCCTCCGTCATAATGACCGCTTATAACTGTCACGCTCGCCCGTCGACCCGGGCTCAGGAGTCTGCCGTGAGCTTTACCCCCGCCCAACGCCTGTTTCCCGCCACGCGCCTGCGCCGCAACCGTCGGGATGATTTTTCTCGCCGCCTGGTTCGTGAAAACGTGCTGACGGTGGATGACCTGATCTTGCCGGTATTTGTGCTGGGCGGGGAGAACCGGCGGGAAACGGTGGCGTCGATGCCGGGTGTCGAGCGCTTGAGCATTGACCTGTTGCTCGAAGAGGCTGCGCATTGGGTCGAGTTGGGGATTCCGGCCCTGGCGTTGTTCCCGGTGACCCCGGCTGGACTCAAGTCGCTGGACGCCGCACAAGCCTGGAACCCCGAGGGCATTGCCCAGCGCGCGACCCGCGCCCTGCGCGAGCGTTTTCCGGAGCTGGGGGTGATTACCGACGTCGCGCTGGATCCGTTCACTACCCACGGGCAGGATGGCATCCTGGACGCAGACGGTTATGTGCAGAACGACATCACGGTCGACGCCTTGGTCAAACAGGCGCTTTCCCATGCTGCTGCGGGCGCCCAGGTGGTCGCTCCGTCGGACATGATGGACGGTCGCGTCCAGGCGATCCGGGAAGCCCTCGAAATGGCCGGGTACGTCAACGTGCGCATCATGGCTTATTCGGCCAAGTACGCCAGCGCTTACTACGGCCCGTTCCGCGATGCCGTCGGCTCGGCGCTGAACCTGGGCAAGGCCAACAAGGCCTCGTACCAGATGGACCCGGCCAACGGCCACGAGGCCTTGCACGAAGTGGCGGCGGACCTGGCTGAAGGTGCCGATATGGTCATGGTCAAGCCCGGCATGCCATATCTGGACATCCTTTATCGGGTCAAGGATGAATTCAAGGTGCCGACCTTTGTCTATCAGGTCAGTGGTGAATACGCCATGCACATGGCAGCGATTGAAAATGGCTGGTTGAGTGAAGGGGTGATTCTTGAGTCCCTCACGGCCTTTAAACGTGCGGGTGCCGATGGCATCCTGACTTACTTTGCCGTCCGTGCCGCCCAATTGCTTAGAGAGCAACAATAGCCCTCACAGGAACACTCCATGAATACCGAAGGACTCACAGAAGTTGCTGTAAAAGACGCGCTCCCGGTAGTTGAACACGACACCGAAGCCCCGCCGGCACTGGAGCCTGAGCAGCCCGCCGTAGTCGCTGAGCCGGTGGCGGCGGCACCGGCGATCGTGATTCCGAACCTGGATGACAGCAGCCTGTACATCCATCGCGAACTGTCGCAACTGCAATTCAACATCCGCGTGCTGGAACAGGCGCTGGATGAGTCCTACCCGCTGCTGGAGCGATTGAAGTTTCTGTTGATCTTCTCCAGCAACCTGGACGAGTTCTTCGAAATTCGCGTCGCCGGCCTCAAGAAGCAGATCACCTTCGCCCGTGAGCAGGCCGGCGCCGACGGCCTGCAGCCGCATCAGGCGTTGGCCCGCATCAGCGAGCTGGTACACGGTCATGTGGACCGTCAATACGCCATTCTCAACGACATTCTGTTGCCGGAATTGGAAAAGCATCAGGTCCGCTTCATCCGCCGGCGAAACTGGACGGTCAAGCTCAAGACCTGGGTGCGACGTTATTTCCGTGACGAGATCGCGCCGATCATTACCCCGATCGGTCTCGACCCGACGCACCCGTTCCCGCTGCTGGTGAACAAGAGCCTGAACTTCATCGTCGAGCTTGAAGGTATCGATGCCTTCGGTCGTGACTCGGGCCTGGCAATTATTCCCGCACCACGCCTGTTGCCACGGGTTATCAAGGTACCGGAAGAGGTTGGGGGAGCAGGCGATAACTATGTATTTCTGTCGTCGATGATCCATGCCCATGCCGATGATTTGTTCCAAGGCATGAAGGTCAAGGGCTGCTACCAGTTCCGCCTGACCCGTAACGCCGACCTAGCGCTGGACTCCGAAGACGTTGAAGATCTGGCCCGCGCCCTGCGCGGGGAACTGTTCTCGCGGCGCTACGGCGATGCGGTGCGCCTGGAAGTGGCCGACACCTGCCCGAAACACTTGTCGGACTACCTGCTCAAGCAGTTCAACCTGGCCGAGTCCGAGCTGTATCAGGTCAATGGCCCGGTAAACCTGACGCGCCTGTTCAGCATCACCGGCCTGGACAGCCATCCGGAGCTGCAATACACACCGTTCACCCCGCAGATTCCGAAATTGCTGCAAAACAGCGAGAACATTTTCAGCGTGGTCAGCAAGCAAGACATCCTGCTGCTGCACCCGTTCGAATCGTTCACGCCGGTGGTCGACCTGTTGCGCCAGGCCGCCAAGGATCCGCATGTGCTGGCCGTGCGCCAGACCCTGTACCGCAGCGGCGCCAACTCGGAAATCGTCGATGCACTGGTGGACGCGGCGCGTAACGGTAAGGAAGTCACCGCGGTGATCGAGCTGCGCGCGCGGTTTGACGAAGAGTCCAACTTGCAACTGGCCAGTCGCCTGCAAGCGGCCGGTGCGGTGGTGATCTACGGTGTGGTGGGCTTCAAGACCCACGCCAAGATGATGCTGATCCTGCGTCGCGAAGCCGGTGAAATCGTGCGTTATGCACATTTGGGTACCGGCAACTACCATGCTGGCAACGCCAAGCTCTACACCGACTACAGCGTGCTGACCTCCGACGACGCGCTGTGTGAAGACGTCGGCAAACTGTTCAGCCAGTTGATCGGCATGGGCAAGACCTTGCGCATGAAAAAGCTGCTGCATGCGCCATTCACCTTGAAAAAGGGCATGCTCGACATGATTGCCCGGGAAACCCAGTTCGCCCTCGACGGCAAACCGGCGCACATCATTGCCAAGTTCAACTCGCTGACCGATCCGAAAATCATTCGTGCGTTGTACAAGGCCAGCCAGTCCGGCGTGCGCATCGATCTGGTGGTGCGGGGCATGTGCTGCCTGCGGCCGGGGATTGCCGGGGTGTCGCACAACATCCACGTACGCTCGATCATCGGGCGCTTCCTGGAGCACACGCGGGTGTTCTATTTCCTTAACGGTGGCGAAGAACAGATGTTCCTGTCCAGCGCCGACTGGATGGAGCGCAACCTCGACAAACGCGTGGAGACCTGCTTCCCGGTGGAAGGCAAGAAGCTGATCATGCGGGTCAAGAAAGAGCTGGAAAGCTATCTTACCGATAACACCCACAGCTGGAGCCTGCAGTCGGACGGCCGTTATGTGCGTAACACGCCAACCGGCAACCAGAACCCGCGCAGTGCGCAGGCGACGTTGTTGGAGCGCCTGGGCCTGCCGTTGCTGAGCGTCCGTTAAACCAGCGCCTGGGACTGCAGGAGCGAGCAAGCTCGTTCCTGCAGTCGCTTGTCGGCGTTAGCCAGTCAGCGCACGTTCAGGCTGAATCCAACCCGCGTCAGCCACTCTGCCTCCTGGGCGAAATCGGCCTGGGTCAACTGGTTTTCGTCCAGCCAGTTGTCAGGAAATACTACATCCAGGCTGTCGCCATGGGCGCGCAGGGTCACCTGTGGCATTTGCCGGGTGCCACGGATGTGGTGGAACAGAATCGCAAAACGCAGCAATGCGCACAGGCGAATCAGCTTGATGCCCTCGTCACCGAACTCGGCGAACTTGTCCTTGGGGATATTGCGGCGATGACCGCGCACCAAGAGCGCGAGCATCTGCTGGTCCTCCCGGGAGAAACCTGCCAGGTCAGAGTGCTCGATCAGGTAGGCGCCATGCTTGTGGTAATGGTAGTGGGCGATATCCAGGCCCACTTCATGGACCTTGGCTGCCCAGCCCAACAGTTCACGCCAGACCTCGGTTTCCAGGTCCCAATCCTCGGCCACCTGGTCGAAAGCATGCAGCGCCTTGCGCTCGACCCGCGCGGCTTGCTCCAGATCGACGTGGTAACGCTCCATCAGCGAACCCAGCGTGCGCTCCCGCACATCCTCGTGGTGATGGCGCCCCAACAGGTCGTAGAGCACGCCTTCACGCAGGGCGCCATCACAATGGTCCATACGTTGCAGTTCGAGGGCGTCGAAGATCGCCTCCAGAATGGCCAGGCCTGCCGGGAAGATGGTCCGACGGTCAGGCTTGATTCCATCGAAGTCGATTTTTTCGACGTCACCGAGCTTGAACAGCTTGCGCTTGAGCCACGCCAGGCCTTCAGCGTTGACTTCGCCAGCTCCGTGACCGCCAGCCTTGAGCGCCAGGCCAATGGCGCGGATGGTGCCGGATGAGCCGATGGCTTCATCCCAGGTCAGACGGTGCAGCGCGTGCTCGATGCTCATGATCTCCAACCGCGCCGCGGTGTACGCCTGGGCGTAGCGAGCCGGAGTGATCTTGCCATCCTTGAAATAGCGCTGGGTGTAGCTGACGCAGCCCATCTGCAGGCTTTCGCGCAGCAGGGGTTCAAAACGCTGGCCGATGATGAATTCGGTACTGCCGCCGCCGATGTCGGCCACCAGGCGCTTGCCCGGGGTGTCGGCCAAGGTGTGGGATACGCCCAGGTAGATCAGGCGTGCTTCTTCACGGCCGGAGATGACCTCCACTGGATGCCCGAGGATTTCCTCGGCGCGGCGGATGAACTCGCCACGGTTACGCGCTTCACGCAAGGCATTGGTGCCGACAATTCGCACGGCGCCTGGCGGCATGCCGTTGATCAGTTGGGAAAAGCGCTTGAGGCAATCAAGCCCGCGTTGCATGGATTCTTCGTTGAGCTTGCGCTCGTCGTCGATCCCAGCGGCCAGTTGTACTTTTTCACCGAGCCGCTCAAGGATACGAATTTCACCGTTCTGGGCCTTGGCCACGACCATGTGAAAACTGTTGGAGCCCAGGTCGATGGCGGCGATCAGGGACAGACTCTTGGCTTGGGATTGCGGCATGGGTAGGGGGTCTCGGTCGATAACCTCGCCATCGTGCCACGATCAAAGGCTGACGCCAACGCGTAGTGTTCGGGGATTTCTCCTGTCACCTAGGACGGAGAGGGTGCGCGGGAAATATAGGACAAATCCATGAGTGGCTGATGACTTTGCATTAAAGCGGGTAGGGCAATAACGTTTTATTTGGACTGTTTGCTGTACATAAGATTTCCTACATGAACGAGTTTCTTTTGTTAGTTTGAGAATTACATCGGACTACTGTAGGCGTAGTTAAAGAAGGCGTTGGTATTTAATTGGTCTCACAGATGTTGGCGCGTCGTCTGATTTTCTCCAAGCACTCGAAGAGTAAGACTGTGATCCGGCAATTATGCCGTGGTGTTATTTATTTATGGTTCTGTATGTCAGGGAAAGGCGTGTGTTGAGCGCGGAGTGGCCCGAACCATAATAAAAATGCCTGACACTTACTGACGTTAGGATAAGCATGAAAAAATTAGCAGGTTTGACAATGGGTGCTATTTGTCTCGCGGCCAGTCTCACGGCTCAAGCTACGGATGTTGCACAGTTGGTAGTCCGCGGAACCATCGTTCCGGCGGCCTGCAATCTCAGCCTGGGCGGCGGCGGCATTATCGATTACGGGACCATTCGTTCTGGCGAGCTGTCCCAGACTGCTTACAACCCCCGCGAAGAAAAAGTCACGTCGCTGGTGGTCAATTGCGGCACCACCCCGGCAAAGTTCGGGTTGACCTTGACCGACTTGCAGGCGGGCAGCAAGGTTTCGGGCATTCTGGGGTCGGGCTATAGCGAAGCGCAGAACTACGGCTTGGGAGCGGTGTCCGGCCGCCGTACCGGAGGCTACTCGGTCACATTGAAGGATCTGCGGTCTTCGGGTGTTACGTTGCACCCGATCATGCGGGTCGGTAGCGGCGCCTGGCAGCACAGTGATGGCAAAGTCGCTCAAGTGCCCAGTCAGTATTCGTGGCGTAACGGCTCGACCGCTACACCCGCTTCCATCGCCCAACTAACGGGTGTCATTGCAGTAAAAGCGGTTATCAATAAAGCGCAAGCCTTGGATCTTACCCGAGACGTCACACTCGATGGGCGCGCCACGTTGGTATTGAGTTACATCTAAACACTCAACAAGCAGCCGGTATTGAAACAGGAACTTTCATGATACTTGTGTTTCTTATCGGCGGCTTTCGTGTGGATGCTTGTTTATCTGCTGTTTTTTGAATGTGACGGGGAAAACTCGGTGAGTGCTCTTTCGAAAGCGCGTGCAGCGTTATTATGTGCAAGTTTTTCAGTGTTGGGGGTCACACCGGTAAACGCCGATGGCATGCAGCCTGAAACAACGGTCGTGGTCCTTTTTGAAGAGGACGGCGAGGCGACGATCAATATCAAGAACACCGACCCTGGGCCTGCGCTATTGCATTCGGTGATCGAAAACGTACCCGAGGATCAGGAGCCGCTGTTGATTGTCACGCCTCCGATTACCCGCGTCGAGGCAGGCGAAACTCAATTGGTCCGCTTTATCAGTACCTTGAAGACACCGCTCAAGACCTAGCGTCTGAAGCGTGTGTCTTTTGAGGGGATTCCCCAGGCTCGTAGCCCGGGTGGTGCGACCATTGGTATCACGCTGCGGCAGAACCTGCCGCTGATCCTGCACCCACAAGGACTGGCCAGGCATCAGGCACCGTGGGAGCTGCTCAAATGGAAACGTCAGGGTGATGGCCTGAGCGTGCACAACGACAGTGCCTATGTGGTACGGCTGGCGCTGGAGGTGCAACTGATCCCGGAAAACCAGGCCGCCACCCTCCCTCGCAGCTATGTCTTGCCGGGTGAGACGCTAAAGGTGAATACCCGTGGATCGTTGGTTGGCGTCACCTCGGTGGTGATACAGCCAGCCACCGTGTATGGGTTCACGGTCGACAGCTATCACGCGGATGTTGTCGATGATGGAATTTGACCGGGCCTTGGGAAGGGGGGCGAGTGGCGTCTGCTGTTCAGGATTTTTCGTGGGGTTGGCAACCCTGTGCGGACTTCCCGGTGACGTGCGGGCGCTCGAATTGGGCGAGGGTTTTGACCTGGCCGCACTGACCAGCCATGGCATTGATCCGAAGGTTTCAGACTATTTTCGCAGTGCGGCGCGTTTTCGCGAAGGTGTCCAGGTGGTGGGGCTACGGGTCAACGGCGCGCCATTGGGGCTGGTGGATGCGCGTTTCGATTATCAGGGGCAGTTGTGCTTTACCCAGAGCTTGTTGGACAAGGCTGGTTTATGGACTCCCTCCGCGATTCTGCAGTCGGGTGTCTCGCCGGATCAGGCGTGTCATGACTTTCTTGGCGAGTTTCCGGCGACCCTGGTGAGGCTGCGCCCCGGCAGCGACGAGGTCTCCCTGGTGGTGCCCACGCAATCGTTGCGTGGGCCTGATTGGCAGGCGGGAAGCTTCACTCAGGGTGGAGCAGCGGCCATGCTCAATTATGACCTGCTGGCATTTGACACCGATGGGCACAGTGGCCCCAGTCGTTTCGTTTCGGCGTATACCGAAGCGGGATTTAATCTGGGCAACTGGATTGTTCGCAGTCGGCAATTCTATCTGTCCGACAACGGCAAAGGCAGTAGCGAGCATGTGTACGCCTATGCCCAGCGGGATATCGGCAGCTTGCAATCGACCTTCCAGGTCGGGCAGATATCCACCCGCAGTCCGGTATTCGGGGGCCTGCAACTGTCGGGTTTTCAGCTGTTTCCTGATGGCGTTTCGCGCATCGCCGCGGGTAACGATGTGGTGGTAGAGGGGCTGGCACATAGCCAAGCCAGGGTCGAGGTACGCCAATCCGGGGTGCTGATCCATTCGACCCTGGTGCCTGAAGGGCCCTTCAGCCTGACCGGCCTGTCGTTGCTCAACGGCACCAGCGATCTGGACGTGAGCGTGATCGGGACCCGGGGCGGCAAACGTGGTTTCGTGGTGCCGGCGGCCTCGTTTGGATCGGGTGTTCCCGTGGCCCCAGGTTTTGATTTTGCTTTGGGCAAGGTGCGAGAAGCGGTTACCGATGGCAGGGAGCACCCAGTGGTCGCCATGGGTAGCGGTACTTGGGGGCTTGGCGCGGGCACATCGCTGGGGTTTGGCGTGTTGAGTACGGACGAGTACCACGCAGCCGGTGGCACGTTGAGCCGCGTGTTTTTCCAGCGGGTGGCGATAACTGCCCGGCATAACCTGTCCCGAGACAAGGTGCGGGGTGTGAGTGGTGCGCGCAGCGCCTTGTCATTCAGCAGCCCGCTGGGGGCCGGGATTGAGATGAACCTGAGTGCCACCACCCAGAATCGAGGTTACCGCGACCTGATGGAGGCCGGCGCCGCGCCCAGCGCAGACGTTCTGGATTCCTTGTTCCGGCACCAGTACACCGCCGGTTTGACCTGGGCCGATTCAAGCCTGGGGGCTTTATCCTTGAGCTATTCGCGCAGCGTTCAGTTTGATGGCCAGGGCACCGGGCACGTTTTCGCTTCGTGGAGCAAAGGCTTCAAGGGCGCGGATGTGGCGCTGATTGCCGACTCGCAAATAGGCCCGCCACGACGGCGCAAAGACCGTTACACGGACAGGGACGAGCGCAATGAACTGCCCGCTACCGGCCTCTCACTGCGCCTTCAAGTCAGCCTGCCCATTGGCGAGAATCACCGTCTTACGTCCTACGCCAGTCGACGGAACAGGCGCTCTGACCTCGGCACCGCGCTCGCCGGACGCGTCAACGAGTACGTGAACTACGAGGTGGGGACCGAACGTGATCTGAATCAGCGCGAACAGGCAGTACGCGCTCGCGCGCAGATTATGCCGCGCTACACGCGCATTGGCCTGGGAATGAGTCGGGATGCTGCGAATACCAGCTACACCGGACAGCTGCAGGGCGGCATCGTCGCCCATTCACAGGGCCTGACGTTTTCTCCCTATGCGGTCCAGGACACCTTCGGCATTCTCTCGGTCGGGGAAATCTCGGGTGCCAGGGTCAGTACGCCCCAAGGTCCCGTCTGGACCGACTATCGCGGTTACGCGGTAATTCCCGGGTTGCCTGCGTATAGCAACAGTCATATCGAAGTACAGACCCAGTCCTTGCCCAGGCGCGCTGACCTCAAGAACGGCACCAAAATCCTCGCGGCCGGGCGCGGCTCATTCAATACCGTGGGCTTCAACGTCGTGAGCGTACGTCGGGTGCTGCTGGAGGCGCATGATGAACGCGGCCGGCCCTTGCCGCAGGGCGCGGCGGTATTTGGTGAGGACAAGGCTTTCCTGACCAGCGTTGTAGGTGATGGCTTGATTTTCCTGAACAACAGCGACCAGCAGAGAAACCTCAGCGTTGCGCTGCCTGACTCGACCACTCCCTGCCTGCTGCAATTCAATCTGGAGCCAGAACCCGCGCATGAAAAACTCTACGAAACCGCATCGGCCATTTGCCGTGCTCCTTGAATCATCAGATGGCTGCGACTTGACCTGTCTGCGCCGGTTGCCGGGCTTTTTCCTGTTGCTCCTTATGATGCTGATGACCTGTGAGGTGCGCGCTGCCAGTTGCCAGCTGTCCCTGAGCCAGTCGCGGATCGACTATGGTGTGCTGCGTCAGGCGCAGCTGTTGAATGACCGCTTCGGTCCGCAGATCATCGCGCCGGGCAAGCGCACCCTTCACCTGAGCGTTCTGTGTGTCGATATCAGCCCCATGGCCATACGTTTTAGCGGGGCACCGGCGGGCCCACAGGGCTTTCGGTTTGGCCATGGCGGCAGCTTTACCCTTGGAATCAAGAATGCCCGCCTGGATGGCCGAAACGTCGAGCTGACTGCCGAGCAACCGCTGGCGGGGATACCCGACGGGCGACTGTTGCCCGGCCATGTGCTGATAGCCCGGGCGGGGGGTGTGCCGGTGACGGGGCGACGACTCTCGGCACAAGTGGACGTCGATACCTACCTGCCAGTCGCCCTGTTTTCTGTACGCCGCGAGACAACGTTTGAAGGGCAGGGACAATTTGAATGGCTGCCCGGTGCCGTAAGTGTCAGCCCGGCTGCTCTACCGAACCCATGAAATTGGCCAGTTGGCGGACCACGCTGAGCACTTCATTGACCCGCTCGGGATCCAGCGCCGAAGTGATTTCGTCACACAACAACACTTTGGGCGACATCGCCAAGGCTCGGGCAATGGCTACACACTGCTGTTAGCCGCCGGACAGTCGAGCGGCCTCTTTTACCTTTTTCGGGCGTCGCCAACACCCGGCGAAGCCCTTTTAAGGTGCGTTCGTACAAGAGTCGCTCGCGCCAGGATCGACAAGTATGATGTGGCCGTCGAACGCGCATGCTTTGAGCGATACCCAAACTCATGGCACGCGATAGCAAGAGTCAATCAGCTGCGACTTCCTGAACGTGGGAAGGGCGGCTATGATGGGCAACGTTTTTTTTGCTTACAACCCGGAGACATCCATGAGCAGCGAACTTATCAAGCACGTCACCGACGCGAACTTTGATGCCGAAGTACTCAAGGCTGAAGGCCCGGTGCTGGTGGACTACTGGGCTGAGTGGTGTGGTCCTTGCAAAATGATCGCTCCGGTCCTGGACGACATTGCAACCACCTACGAAGGCAAACTGACCATTGCCAAGCTGAACATCGACGAAAACCAGGAAACCCCGGCCAAGCATGGCGTGCGTGGTATTCCGACCCTGATGCTGTTCAAGAACGGCAACGTCGAAGCGACCAAGGTTGGGGCACTGTCGAAGTCGCAACTGGCTGCATTTCTCGACGCTAACATCTAAGCGTCGTCAAAAAAGCCCCGCGAGTCGCGGGGCTTTTTCGTGAAACAGGGCTAGACGCTCTGAAAATCAAGTGGTACATTCGGCCCCGCACTGGTTTCTCCACTGCCCCCTGCAAGCCGTCGCCGACGCACTCCTTTTCGATTAGTACGCGATCCTGTCGCCTTCTCTGCGGCGCGGCCTCATTAAGCCAAAAGCTTAATTTCCCCCCTCCATAAATGATTACGTCATTCCTATATGAATCTGACTGAACTCAAGCAAAAGCCGATTACCGAACTGCTCGAATTGGCCGAACAGATGGGCATAGATAATATGGCCCGTTCGCGCAAGCAGGACGTGATTTTCTCCCTGCTGAAAAAGCACGCGAAAAGCGGCGAGGAAATCTCCGGTGATGGCGTGCTGGAGATTCTCCAGGACGGCTTCGGCTTCCTCCGCTCCGCGGACGCTTCTTATCTCGCCGGTCCAGACGATATCTACGTCTCTCCGAGCCAGATCCGTCGCTTCAACTTGCGCACCGGTGACACCATCGTTGGCAAGATCCGACCTCCAAAAGAAGGCGAGCGGTATTTCGCCCTGCTGAAGGTCGACACGATCAACTTCGATCGTCCCGAGAACGCGAAAAACAAGATTCTCTTTGAGAACTTGACCCCGCTGTTCCCGACCGTGCGCATGAAGATGGAAGCCGGTAACGGTTCCACCGAAGACTTGACGGGTCGTGTTATCGACCTGTGCGCCCCGATCGGCAAAGGCCAGCGTGGCCTGATCGTCGCACCGCCGAAAGCCGGTAAGACCATCATGTTGCAGAACATCGCAGCCAACATTGCGCGTAACAATCCTGAAGTTCACCTGATCGTACTGCTGATCGATGAGCGTCCGGAAGAAGTGACCGAAATGCAGCGTACTGTGCGCGGCGAAGTGGTTGCCTCGACATTCGATGAGCCACCAACCCGCCACGTGCAGGTTGCCGAAATGGTCATCGAAAAGGCCAAGCGCCTGGTCGAACACAAAAAGGACGTGGTGATCCTGCTGGATTCCATCACCCGTCTGGCGCGTGCCTACAACACCGTGATCCCGAGCTCCGGCAAGGTCCTCACCGGTGGTGTCGATGCCCACGCCCTGGAGAAACCGAAACGTTTCTTCGGCGCTGCGCGGAACATCGAAGAAGGCGGCTCGCTGACCATCATCGCCACCGCGCTGGTTGAAACCGGTTCGAAGATGGATGAAGTGATCTACGAAGAGTTCAAGGGTACCGGTAACATGGAACTGCCTTTGGATCGCCGTATCGCTGAAAAGCGTGTGTTCCCGGCCATCAACATCAACCGTTCCGGCACTCGCCGCGAAGAGTTGCTGACGGCCGACGACGAACTGCAGCGTATGTGGATCCTGCGCAAGCTGCTGCACCCGATGGACGAAGTTGCCGCCATTGAGTTCCTGATCGACAAGCTGAAGGCCACCAAGACCAACGACGAGTTCTTCTTGTCGATGAAGCGCAAGTAAAACTGCCGCTTCACTGGTCGACAAAATGGCGCCCCACGAGGGGCGCTTTTTTTTGTCGAGAAAAGGAAGGTTTTGTCAGTGAACTTGTCGGTTTAGATACGTTAAGGTGTGCGCCCTGGCTGCGGTTTCCTATTTTCAGTTCTGACAGACAATTAGATTTATGACCACACTTGCTTATCGAAGGGATATCGACGGCCTGCGCGCAGTGGCTGTAATCGCTGTAGTGCTTTTCCATTTTGGCGTTCCCGGTTTCACTGGCGGCTTTGTCGGCGTCGATGTGTTTTTTGTAATTTCCGGCTTCCTGATTACTTCCATCATCTGGCGCGAGCGTCAGGCCAAGCGCTTCAGCTTTGTGGATTTCTGGGCGCGTCGTGCTCGTCGCATCCTGCCGGCGTTGTTTGTGATGATCGTGGCCACGCTGGCGGTGGGCTGGTTCCTGCTGGCGCCCAAGGATTATGAAGAGCTGGGCCGCTCGGCGCGCTACCAGGTGTTGTTCGTCTCCAATCTGCTGTTTATGCGTCAAGACGGTTACTTTGATGTGGCGTCGGACCTCAAGCCGTTGCTGCATACTTGGTCGCTGGCGGTGGAAGAGCAGTTTTATATTGTCTTCCCGCTGTTGCTGAGCGTGTTGTCCGCTCGCCTCAAATATTGGCGCACGGCGCTGTTCGGGGTGTTGCTGGTGTCGTTCGGCCTCAGTGTCTGGGCCGTGGCCCAGCATCCGGAAAAGGCTTTTTTCCTGCTGCCGATGCGTGCCTGGGAGTTATTGGCCGGCGCGATGCTGGCCGTCGTGCCCCGAAGTGAATGGCGCGCCTCCCCTGCGCTGGCCCAAGGGGTCAGTCTGGCCTCCATGGGACTGATCCTGGTGGCGGTGTTCGGTTTTGATCCCCGCACGCCGTTCCCCGGTGCGGCGGCTCTGTTGCCGGTGTTGGGCGTGGTCGGCTTGATCTGGGCCAACGGGCAGCAGCAGACATGGATGGGGCGCCTGTTGAGTACGCGGGTGATGGTGGGTCTGGGGCTGATTTCCTATTCCTGGTACCTGTGGCATTGGCCAGTATTCGTGTTCGCCACTTATGCCAGCGTTGAGGCCCTTGCGCCATTCGAGCTGGCCGGGTTGATGCTGCTGACATTGGTGCTGGGTTATCTGTCCTGGAAACTGGTGGAAAGTCCGTTCCGCGAGAAGCGCCTGCTGCCGGGCCGCAAGGCAATATTGCTGGCGGCGGGGTGTGGGATTTTGTGTATTGGCCTGGCGGGCCAGGCCTTGCGCTGGACTGATGGCTTGCCTTGGCGGCTGTCCGAGCAGGCCCTGCGTTTTGCCCAAGCCAAGGAGTGGAGTCCGGAACTGCTGGCTTGCCTGGCTGAAAAAAACACCCCTGATGATCGGTTGTTCTGCCACTTTGGACCTAAGGGCAACTCGACGTCTGCGCTGGTGTGGGGCGATAGCCATGCAACCGCATTGATCCCGGCCCTGGCAAAAGGCGCGAAGCAGCACGATATCAGTCTGGTCCAGGGCAGCTTTGCCGGTTGTGTGCCGATTGGCGGGCTGGAAAATATTCCGCGCTGTGCGCATTTCAACCAGCGTGTGGAAAAAGCCCTGGCTCAGCAGTCATTCAGTGATGTGGCGTTGGTGGCGCGTTGGAGCCTGTATCTCTACGGGCAGATGTCCGGCGACACTGAACACGCCATCAAGGACCCGGCCACCGGCCAATACGACCGGGCCACGGCCGAGCGCCGGTTCGCCGAAGGGTTGCGTCAACGGATTGCCGGATTGCGCGCCGCCGGGCATCGGGTGTGGCTGGTCAAGGAAGTGCCGCTGCAGGAGTTCGTCGTGCCTTACCGCCTGAGCCGGCTGGCGATGCTTCATCGACCGGTGGAGGGTCAAGGTTTGCTGTTCGCGCATCACCTCAAGCGCCAGCAGTTTATCAGTCAGCTATTCAATGAGATTGCCAGCGCCGATCCCGGGGTCCAGGTGCTGGACCCTGCGCCCCAACTATGTGATTCCGGTGGTCTGTGTCGGGTCGAGCTCGATGGTCGCGCCCTGTACACCGACGATAACCATCTCTCCGATGTCGGCGCGTTGCATATCGAGCAGTTCCTGGAGCCCCTGTTCCGGTCGCTGCAATCGCGGGGGCTGACGGCCAATTAAGCCTGCGCGGTGCTCAATTGCACCGCGATAAGCTGCCAGCCGCCCTCAGAGCAGGTAGGATGTACGCCTATTTTACGGGTGTGATGGTTAATGAAATTCAAGGATCTTCGGGATTTCGTGCAGCAACTTGAGCAGCGCGGAGAGTTGAAACGTATCCAGGTGCCGATTTCCCCGGTCCTGGAAATGACTGAGATTTGCGACCGTACCTTGCGCAACAAGGGCCCGGCGCTGTTGTTCGAAAAACCTGCAGGTTTTGATATCCCGGTACTCGGCAACCTGTTCGGCACTCCCGAGCGTGTCGCCTTTGGCATGGGCGCCGAATCGGTCAGCGAATTGCGCGAGATCGGCAAGTTGCTGGCCTTCCTCAAGGAGCCCGAGCCGCCCAAGGGCTTGAAAGACGCCTGGTCGAAGCTGCCGATCTTTCGCAAGATCATTGCCATGGCACCCAAAGTGGTCAAGGACGCGGTGTGCCAGGAAGTGGTCATCGAAGGCGATGACGTCGACTTGGCGATGCTTCCGGTGCAGACCTGCTGGCCCGGCGACGTCGGCCCGCTGATCACCTGGGGCCTGACCGTCACCAAGGGACCGAACAAGGATCGCCAGAACCTCGGTATCTATCGTCAGCAAGTGATTGGCCGCAACAAGGTCATCATGCGCTGGTTGAGCCATCGGGGCGGCGCGCTGGATTATCGCGAGTGGTGCGAGAAGCATCCTGGCCAGCCATTTCCCGTCTCCGTGGCGTTGGGGGCGGACCCGGCGACCATCCTTGGCGCGGTCACGCCGGTGCCTGACAGCCTTTCCGAATACGCCTTTGCCGGCCTATTGCGGGGCAATCGCACCGAACTGGTGAAGTGCCGCGGCAATGACCTGCAAGTCCCGGCCAGCGCCGAAATCATCCTTGAAGGGGTGATTCATCCAGGCGAAATGGCTGACGAAGGTCCTTATGGTGATCACACCGGTTACTACAACGAAGTCGACAGCTTCCCGGTGTTCACCGTCGAGCGCATCACCCATCGCATCAAGCCGATCTACCACAGCACCTACACCGGCCGCCCGCCAGATGAACCGGCGATTCTCGGCGTGGCGTTGAATGAAGTATTCGTGCCGATCCTGCAGAAGCAATTTCCGGAGATCACCGACTTCTACCTGCCGCCTGAAGGCTGTTCGTACCGCATGGCTATCGTGACCATGAAGAAGTCGTATCCGGGCCATGCCAAGCGCGTCATGTTGGGTGTCTGGTCGTTTTTGCGACAGTTCATGTACACCAAGTTCGTTATTGTCACTGACGACGACATCAACGCCCGGGACTGGAACGACGTGATCTGGGCCATCACCACGCGCATGGACCCCAAGCGCGATACGGTGATGATCGACAACACGCCGATCGACTACCTGGATTTCGCCTCGCCGGTATCGGGCCTGGGGTCGAAGATGGGTCTGGACGCCACGCATAAGTGGCCGGGCGAAACCACGCGGGAGTGGGGCCGGGTGATCGTCAAGGATGAAGCGGTGACTGCCCGTATCGATGCGCTCTGGAATGAATTGGGAATAGATTGATGCGTGTAACCCTGCAGCCTTCCGGTGCGGTCCTCGACTTGCAGCCCGGTGAGCGGATTCTCGATGGCGCGCGGCGCTTGGGTTATGAATGCCCACAGGCCTGTCGCAACGGCGTGTGCCACGTTTGCGCAGCGCTGCTGGTCGAGGGTCGGGTCCGGCAGGCCGGTGAAGTGCGTGATCATGGCGAGTTCTATACCTGCATCGCCGAGCCGCTGGACGATTGCATCGTCCTGTGGGATGGCGTGCTGGCGCCGGGAGAATTACCGGTGCGCGCACTCGCGTGCCAGTTGAGCGAATGCGTGGACATCGGCGGCGATGTCTGGCGCGTGCGCCTGCGTGCGCCTGCCGGCAAGGCGCTGCGTTATCACGCCGGCCAGTACGTGATGATCGAACGGGATAATGGCGAGAAATCGGCATTTTCACTGGCGTCGGCGCCCCACTCCGGGCGTGAACTGGAGCTGCACGTGCTGGCGCGCGAAGACAGCGCTCGCAACCTGATCGAGCAGCTGCAGCGCAACCAGATGGCCCGGATCGAACTACCCTTTGGCGATACGCACCTGGCGGAACTGCCCGACGGGCCGGTGGTGCTGATCGCCGCCGGTACCGGCATGGCGCAGATGCACAGCCTGATCGAGCATTGCCGAGCCAGTGGTTTCAAGCATCCGGTGCATTTGTATTGGGGCGTGCGGCGTCCCGATGATTTCTACCGGATCGAGCATTGGCAGCAGTGGCAGCAATTGCCCAATCTGTTCCTGCATAAAGTGGTCAGCGATCTGTGCGGTTGGGAAGGGCGCTGCGGCCTGTTGCATGAAGCCGTCTGCGAGGACATCAGCGACCTCAAAGGTGTGCATGTCTACGCCAGCGGCTCACCGGCGATGGTCTATGGGACGCTGGATGCGCTGGTGAATGCCGGGATGGATGCGCACCAGATGCGTGCCGATGTGTTTGCCTACGCGCCCAGGCCTTGATGCGGTGCGGTTTATCAGAACCGCACGCCTGTCGTGAGCATGGCTGCATTGAACCCCAGTAACACCAGTTCCGCCGCCACCGGGCCATAGTGAGTGCCCACTGATGGGATGATCACTGGCGCTACGCCGTAGCGATTCAGCGGAATCTTGTCGCGGTACTTGCCCCGATACCCCTGGATCGCCCCGCCGGTGACCTTCAGGTACACCGGATAGTCAGTCATGTCGAAACGTTGGCCGGCATAGGCGTAGTAGGAGCGCTGGCGGAACGAGTTGCGAAACGTGGCGCCACCATACACCCACCCCGATGCTTGATTGCGTTCCAGGCCGATCAGATCTTGATGATTATTGTGTGCAGGGTCAGGGGCAAAGTGCCGTGTGTAAACGCTGGTCTGGGTGTACCAGAAGCCTTTGTCGTCCTTGACCGGCGCTTCGCCAGCCCAGGTGATGGCGGCCTGCGTCAATAACAGTAGGCCCAAAAATCGGTGTTTCATGGGGTGACCTCGGTAGTCGATGGGTGCGGCTAGTGGGTCGTGATGTGGCTTATTTTGAGGGCTCCTGATCCGCAAAGGCTGAACGGGGGCTGAAAGTACCGGGATTTCACCGGCTATTCCGACGGGCGTATCGCCGGTTGCGGTTTTTCGTCTTGCGAGCGCCAGCGGCGAGCTGTGTTACGGTAAAGTCGCTTACATCTGGTAATACAACGGGAGTCGAACGTTATTCGCCATGACCGTCACTGAATCTGATCTTTTGAACAAGGCTTACCCTCCCCGGCTGGATCTGGGGCGGCAACTGACCCAGGAGCAATTGATGAGCTCGATGCAGGCCACCCTGGGTTTGCACAAGGGAGGACCGGTCTGGCTCTTTGCGTATGGTTCATTGATCTGGCGTCCCGAGTGTTCGGCTATAGAGCGTTTGCGCGCGCGGGTGCATGGCTATCATCGAGGCCTTTACCTTTGGTCCCACGAGCACCGTGGCACACCGCAATTGCCGGGGTTGGTATTTGGCCTGGATCGTGGCGGTTCGTGCAGCGGCTTTGCTTATCGCTTGCCGGAGGAGCAGTTGGAAGCGTCGCTCTATGCCTTATGGCAACGTGAGATGCCTTATCCCTCTTACCGTCCGCATTGGCTCAGTTGCCGTCTTGAAGATGGCAGCCAAGTGCAAGCCTTGGGATTTGTGCTGGAGCGCCACTTGCCCAGTTATGCCGGCAATCTGCCGGACAGCGTTCTGAGTCAGGTGTTCGAGAGCGCTTGCGGGCGTTACGGCACCACTCGCGATTATGTCGAGCAGACCGTCAAGGCCCTGCGTAGCCACGCCATGCCAGACAAGAATCTGGAGGCGCGGCTCAAGCGATGTTTCAGAAACTGTGCAGATGATTAGCGTGCAGAACTGACGCTATTGGTGTGCCACAGCGTTGGGATCAGGAACGCGATGGCCAACAGGCACGCACCGATCAGCAGCACAAAGCCGCCGTCCCAGCCGAAGTGGTCCACGGTGTAGCCCATGGCCGCACTGGCCGCGACCGAACCGCCGAGGTAGCCGAACAGGCCGGTGAAGCCTGCCGCTGTACCCGCGGCTTTCTTCGGCGCCAGTTCCAGCGCCTGCAAACCGATCAGCATGACCGGGCCATAGATCAGGAAGCCGATAGACACCAGTGCGATCATGTCGACCATCGGGTTGCCCGGTGGATTGAGCCAGTAAACCAGGGTCGCGACCGTCACCAGCGCCATGAACACAATGCCGGTCAGACCCCGGTTGCCACGGAAGATCTTGTCTGACATCCAGCCGCACAGCAGCGTGCCTGGAATGCCCGCCCACTCATAGAAGAAGTACGCCCATGATGATTTATCGACGGTGAAGTGCTTGGCTTCCTTGAGGTAGGTCGGCGCCCAGTCCAGCACGCCGTAGCGCAGCAGGTAAACGAAGACGTTGGCGAGGGCGATGTACCAGAGCATTTTGTTGCGCAGCACGTACTTGACGAAGATTTCCTTGGCGCTGAATTCTTCTTCGTGGCTGGCGTCGTAGCCTTCCGGGTAATCGTTCTTGTACTGCTCGATGGGCGGCAAGCCTACCGATTGCGGGGTGTCGCGCATGGTGATGAAGGCGAAGGCCGCCACCATCAGGGCCACGGTGGCGGGGACGTAGAATGCCGCGTGCCAGTCATTGAACAAGGCCATGCCCAGCAGGAACAGCGGGCCGATCAAGCCGCCGCCGACGTTATGCGCTACGTTCCACACCGACACCACGCCGCCGCGCTCTTTCTGCGACCACCAGTGAACCATGGTCCGGCCACTGGGCGGCCAACCCATGCCCTGGGCCCAGCCGTTGATGAACAGCAAAATGAACATCATGGTGACGCTGGACGTTGCCCAAGGTGCGAAACCGAAAATGAACATCACCCCGGCGGACACCAGCAAGCCAAAGGGCAGGAAATAACGCGGGTTGGAGCGATCGGACACCAGGCCCATGAGGAACTTGGACAGGCCGTAGGAAATCGCGATCGCGGACATCGCCAGGCCGAGTTGGCCCCGGCTGTAGCCCTCGTCGATCAGGTATGGCATGGCCAGGGAGAAGTTTTTACGCAGCAGGTAGTAGCCGGCGTAACCGATGAAAATACCGGCGAAGATTTGCCAGCGCAGGCGTCGGTAGGTGCTGTCTATTTTTTCTTCAGGCAAGGGTGCCTGGTGTGCGGCAGGACGAAAGAAAGCAAACATTCAAGAGCTCCAGATTCTTGTTTTGACTGCGGATGCGAATGTTACAGTTTCGTTACCGAAAATAGCATTGCCTCTTATCCGCGGATGCAGGAAATTGGAGTAATTGCATGTTCTTTTGTGAACATGTCGTTTATGGGTAGGTGAAGGGCGTGATTTTGCGGTGCGGCGTGAGGGGATAGCTGTTTTTGCGTAGCGGCTGATAGCAATTTTGCGTTTACGGCGAGGCGCTATCGACGCCCAATTTTTGTGAACCGTGAGCCCTGTAGGAGCGAGCTTGCTCGCGAAGGTCGTCAACGATGACGCGAACAACCTGACACCGCGAGGCGGCCTCAGGTTGTTCGCGAGCGAGCTCGCGCCTACAAAGCGCCCAATCTATAGAATCAGCGAACCTGAACCACAACCTTACCCACCGCCTTGCGCTGCCCCAGATCATTGATCGCCTGGGCCGTGCTTTCCAGCGGATACACCTGCGACACCAACGGCTTCAACTTGCCCTCGGCATACCACCCAAATAATTCCTGGAAATTCGCCGCATTGTCCTGCGGCTGACGCTGGGCAAATGATCCCCAGAACACCCCGACCACTGCCGCCCCTTTAAGCAGCGCCAGGTTTACCGGCAGATCCGGAATGCGCCCGCTGGCAAATCCGACCACCAGCAGGCGGCCGTTCCAGGCGATGGCGCGGATGGCCTGGTCGAATAGATCGCCCCCCACCGGATCGTAGATCACGTCGGCCCCTTTGCCGTCGGTCAGTCGCTTGATTTCATCCTTGAGGCTGGCCTCGCTGTAGTTGATCAACTCATCGGCACCCGCGGCCTTGGCCACGGCGAGTTTCTCTGCGCTGCTGGCGGCAGCGATTACCCGCGCGCCCATGGCCTTGCCGATTTCCACGGCGGCAAGGCCGACGCCGCCGGATGCACCCAGTACCAGCAAGGTTTCCCCCGGTACCAGATGACCCCGTTGCTTGAGTGCGTGCATTGAGGTGCCGTAAGTCATGCTGAAAGCAGCGGCGGTGTTGAAGTCCATGCTCGACGGAATCGGCAGCACGTTGTAGCCCGGCACGGCGACCTGCTCGGCAAAGCTGCCCCAGCCGGTCAACGCCATGACCCGGTCGCCGACCTTGAGGTGGCTGACCTTTTCCCCGACTTCGCTGATCACGCCTGCCGCTTCGCCGCCTGGCGAGAACGGGAAGGGTGGCTTGAATTGGTATTTGCCCTCGATGATCAGGGTGTCCGGGAAATTCACCCCGGCGGCATGTACATCCAGCAGGATTTCGTTCTTCTGGAGCGCGGGGCTGGCGACGTCTTCCAGCACCAGGGTTTCGGCGGGGCCGAAAGCTTTGCACAGCACGGCTTTCATCGGACTCTTCCTTTTGGCGTAGTGGCCGATAAGTGTAGGTGGGTCAGTGAGCGGGTCAACGAGCATGGCCCGGCCTGATAAGTCGCCATAAGCTTGTGCTCAGCCTTGCTAGCGTTATGCTACTGGGCAATCGATCGTGAGGAATGAACTGTGAAAGCGTGGATCCTGTTGATGCTGGCCCTGACGCTGCCGATGGCAGCGCATGCCGAAGAAGCCAAGGAGGGCGAAGCACCGAAGGTCAGTTACATCAGCCTGACGCCGCCCTTTGTGGGCAACTATGCCCTGGATGGCGGCGCGAAACTGCGGGTGTACAAGGCTGACGTCGCCCTGCGGGTGACCGGAACCGAGGCGGCGGCGGCGGTCAAGGCCAATGACCCGCTGATTCGTAACCAGTTGGTGGCGCTGTTTGCCCAGCAGACCGCCGAGAGCATGAGCAGCGTCGAGGGCAAGGAAAAACTGCGTCAGGAAGCCTTGAAGCAAACCCAGCAAGTGATGAATGACGAGACTGGCAAGCCGGTCGTTGAAGACCTGCTGTTTAACAACCTGATCATTCAGTAGCGGCCTGCCGGGGTCTGGTACGCAGATACTCAGGGTTTCGCTATGGGTTGAGTGCGCGTACGGCCGCCCACTGTTCGGCGGTCACCGGCATCACCGATAAACGACTGCCTTTTTGTACCAGCGGTAGCTCGGCCAGAGCGGCTTGCTGTTTCAGGTAACCGAGCCCCAGAACCCCGGGAAAGGTCTCGACGTGGGCCACGGTGATGGCGCTCCACGGATTTTTCTCGGGCGTGGCCTTGGCATCGAAGTAATGGCTGTCAGGCTCCAGCGCGGTCGGATCGGGGTAGGCAGCCTCGATGATTTTGCCCACGCCAGCGATTCCCGGTTCCGGGCAACTGGAATGGTAGAAGAAAAATTCGTCGCCCACGGCCATCGCCCGCAGGAAGTTGCGCGCCTGATAGTTGCGCACGCCGTCCCAGCGGGCTTCGCCGAGCTTTTCCAGGCCTTTGATGGACAGTTCGTCGGGCTCGGATTTCATCAGCCAATAGGCCATGTTTTTGCTCCTCAAAAAGCAATTGGGCAAGTTGCCTGGCAATTTCATGACAAACCGACGGTCGGTTGACGTCAAGGTTTGCGTGTTGGTTCACGTTAACGCAAAATGCCGGGATTTTAAGCTTGACGCAGCTGGAACGGACTACTTTGGAACGTTGCTGTCATCGTGTGTGATATGCCTGAAGGGGGGCAATCGATGAAACGCAAACCGGATTTACTATGGATATTGGTTGTTTTGTTTGGTCTGGGCGTCGTGACCACCGGTTATGCACAGAGCTTGTGGTCGAACAAGACCGAAGCGCCGATTGAACTTACGCAGCAGCAGTCACAACTCTTCAAGCGTTGATGCTACTTCGGCGCCGTTGAATCCAGCGGCGTCTCTTGCGCGACATACCATTGCTTGTTCGTGACCGTGCCTTGCAGCGGTACATCCCAGCTCGCTTGCGTCAATTGTCCGACTTTCTGGCATTCATGGGCCAAGCCTAACAACGTCGGTTTGCGCCAGGCTTTTCGCTGTGCCAGGTACGCCAGGCTACGGTCGTAGAAGCCGCCGCCCATGCCCAGTCTGCCGCCCGCATCATCGAAGCCTACCAGCGGCAAGAGCACCAGATCCATTGCCCAGACCTTGCGCTGCCGGGCGGCGTTGATCCGAGGCTCAAGAATGCGGAAACGATTGGGCCTCAGTTTTTCTCCTGCGCGTACTCGCTGAAACACCATCTTGGTCCGCGGCCAGGCACTGAGCACCGGCAGGTAGGTGGCTTTGCCGCGACGCTGAGCCGCCCGTAGCAGCAGGCGCGGATCGATTTCACCGTCCGACGGTAGATATAAGGAAATGTGCTTGGCCCGGCGAAACAGCGGGTGCTGTGCCAGTTGCCGATACAGGCCGAGGGCGGCCTGGCGCTGCTCGCTTGGCGTCAGGGCGCGGCGGGCTTTGCGCAACATGCGTCGAAGTTGCGGGCGGGAAAGCGGCGCAGGTTCGGTCATGGGTGTCGGCTTTTTTCAGGTGATAAAACAATGCCAGTCACATGACTGGCATTGGATTGGAAATCAGGCTCCCCGACAGAACCGCTGTCGACTTAGCCCTTGAACCCGAAAGTTCAAGGTGGAAGAAGCAGTAGGCTTTAAGGCTTTCCGTCTAGCGGACATGCACACCAGCCCAACGTGCAACTTCCAGGGTAGTGCGAATCGGCTCCGGGACATCGCCGACTGGCAAGCACGCCAGGGAGTGGAACGAGTATACCCGAAACAGACGCTGCAATCAGCCCTTGGGTGGTTCTTGATCGTTGGAAAGCGCCAGATCCACGCGTTCCAACAGGTCCCGTACCTGCTCACGCGTCGAGCCGCTGGCCTGTACGTCAGGGCGTTCCTGCTTGTGCAGCAAGTCGTGGGTAATATTCAGCGCTGCCATGACCGCAATGCGGTCGGCACCGATGACTTTGCCGCTGCTGCGGATTTCGCGCATCTTGCCGTCCAGGTAGCGGGCGGCGCTCACCAGGTTGCTGTGTTCTTCCTGGGGGCAGATGATTGAGTACTCTTTGTCGAGAATCTGCACGGTGACGCTATTGCTTGAACTCATGAGTCTTGCTCCAGGGCCTTCAGGCGCGAAATCATCGATTCGACCTTACGCCGGGCGATTTCGTTTTTTTCAATGAGGTGAGCGCGTTCCTCGCGCCAGGTCTTTTCCTGAGCTAATAGGAGTCCGTTTTGACTCTTTAGTTGCTCGACCCGGTTAATTAGCAATTCGAGTCTGGCCATCAGCGCTTGCAAGTCGGTGTCTTCCATTGGGTTCCACTGGATTTGTCTGATGAATGGCAACTGCAGGATAAACGATCTGACGCCCTCGATAGTCTGGTGCGTCTGCCGGTGCTAGGATACATCGCTTCATTCTAGTCATTGCGCTGCCTGGCGCCTAGCTCACCATGCCTATTCAGAATTCCCCGTACGACGCTTTTTCCAAACTGCTGAGCACCAGCGGTCATCCTTGCTCGCCCGCCGAGCTGCACGGCGTGCTGCTCGGCCGCAGTTGCACCGGTGTCGGCTTTGACGCCGACAACTGGCTCGCTGACGTCGCCGAGTTGCTGGAAACCGAGCCGCAAGAGAACGTGCGCAACGCCTTGATCGGTCTGCAAGAGATGGTCAAGGGCGAGTTGACCGGTGACGACGTCACCGTCGTTCTGCTGCTCCCCAACGAGGACGCCCCGCTGCCAGAGCGTGCCGCCGCGCTTGGCCAATGGTGCCAGGGCTTCCTGCATGGTTTTGGGGTAAACGCCGGTGGCTTGGACCTGAGCACGGATGCCCAGGAAGTGTTGCAAGACCTTGCCGCGATCTCCCAGGTACAAGATGCTCTGGAAGAGTCCGAAGACGGCGAAAGAGACTATATGGAAGTCATGGAATACCTGCGCGTCGCACCATTGCTGCTGTTCACCGAGACTAAAAAGCCTGCGGAACCCGCTGCACCCAAGCCGTCGCTGCACTAAGAGAGGAAGCCCATCTGCCCATGGTTCATATCCCCAAGGCGGAATACACCCGCCGCCGCAAGGCGCTCATGGCGCAGATGGAACCCAACAGCATCGCGATCCTGCCCGCCGCCGCCGTGGCGATCCGTAACCGCGACGTCGAACACGTGTATCGCCAGGACAGTGATTTCCAGTACCTGAGCGGCTTTCCCGAGCCCGAAGCGGTGATTGTGCTGATGCCCGGCCGTGGCCACGGCGAATACGTGCTGTTCTGCCGCGAGCGCAATGTCGAGCGTGAACTGTGGGACGGTCTGCGCGCCGGTACCGAAGGCGCGATTCGTGAATATGGCGCTGACGATGCATTTCCCATCACCGATATCGACGACATCCTCCCCGGCCTGATCGAAGGCCGCGACCGGGTGTATTCGGCCATGGGCAGCAATGCCGAGTTCGACCGGCATCTGATGGAGTGGATCAACGTCATCCGCTCCAAGGCGCACCTCGGCGCCCAGCCGCCGAACGAATTTGTTGCCCTGGATCATCTGCTGCATGACATGCGCCTGTATAAATCCACCGCGGAAGTGAAGGTAATGCGCGAGGCCGCGCGGATTTCCTGTGCGGCTCATGTGCGGGCGATGCGGGCCAGCCGAGCCGGGTTGCATGAGTTCAGCCTGGAAGCCGAACTGGATTACGAGTTCCGCAGAAGCGGGGCGAAGATGCCGGCGTACGGCTCCATCGTTGCCTCGGGACGTAACGCATGCATCCTGCATTACCAGCAGAATGATGCGTTGCTCAAGGACGGTGACCTGGTGTTGATCGACGCCGGATGCGAAATCGATTGTTACGCCAGCGACATCACCCGCACCTGGCCGGTCAACGGCAGGTTTTCGCCGGAACAGAAAGCGATCTACGAAGTAGTACTGGCGTCTCAGGAAGCCGCTTTTGCCGAAATCGCGCCGAACAAACACTGGAACCAGGCCCATGAAGCCACGGTGCGGGTAATCACGGCAGGGTTGGTGAAACTGGGATTGTTGCAGGGCGATGTCGAGGCGTTGATCGCCGACGAAGCCTACAAGGCTTTTTACATGCACCGTGCGGGTCATTGGCTTGGCATGGATGTGCATGATGTCGGTGAATACCGGGTCGGCGGTGAATGGCGGGTACTGGAAGTCGGTATGGCCCTGACCGTGGAACCGGGAATTTACATTGCCCCGGACAACCGGACCGTGGCAAAAAAATGGCGTGGCATAGGTGTGCGCATCGAGGATGACGTGGTGGTGACCAAGCAAGGCTGTGAAATTTTGACCGGCGGCGTACCGAAGACGGTGGCCGAGATTGAAGCGTTGATGGCGGGCGCCCGATGAGCCGGGTCAATCTTGCCATTATCGGCGGCGGCCTGGTGGGCGCCAGCCTGGCCCTGGCGCTGCAGGCCGGGGCCAAGGCGTTGGGGTGGAAGATCGTGCTGATTGAGCCCTTCGCCCCCGGCGAAAGCTACCAGCCGAGCTACGACGCACGTTCCTCGGCCTTGTCGTTTGGGGCGCGGCAGATTTATCAGCGCCTGGGCGTGTGGCAGAACATTTCCCGGCGAGCCGAGCCGATCAAGCAAATCCATGTCTCGGACCGTGGACGTTTCTCCACCGCCCGGTTATCGGCCATGGAAGAAGGCGTTCCCGCCTTGGGATATGTGGTGGAAAACGCCTGGCTCGGGCAATGCCTGTGGCAAGGACTGGACAAGGACGTGATCAGTTGGCGCTGCCCGGCCGAAGTCACTGGCATGGAGCCCTTGGCTGACGGCTATCGCCTGACGCTCAACGATGAAACGGTGCTGGAGTGTGACCTTGCGGTGCTGGCCGACGGCGGACGCTCCGGGCTGCGTGAGCAGTTGGGGATCGGTGTCAGGCAACGCCCTTACAACCAGAGCGCCTTGATCGCCAACATCACCCCGAGCGAAGCGCATAACGGCGAGGCGTTCGAACGCTTTACCGATGATGGCCCGATGGCTTTGTTGCCGTTGCCGGACAACCGTTGCGCGCTGGTCTGGACCCGCGTCGGTATGGATGCGCAACGCTTGGCGGCACTCGACGAGCGCAGTTTTCTCAGCGAATTGCAGGGTGTATTCGGCTACCGTCTCGGCGCCCTGAAACAGGTGGGCGCCCGCCACTTGTACCCGTTGACGCTGGTGGAGGCCGAAGAGCAAGTGCGCGCTCATCTGGTGATCCTGGGCAACGCGGCTCACAGCCTGCATCCGATTGCCGGGCAGGGTTTCAACCTGTCCCTGCGCGACGCCTATGCCTTGGCCGAGGCCTTGCTGGCCGGGCCACGGGTACCCGGCGACCTGGCGACGTTGCAGGCGTATCGCGAGCGCCAGCGCCTGGATCAAAAGCTGACCGTGGGCTTCTCCGACCAGGTCACGCGACTGTTTGGCAGTGGCCAGCCGCTGGTCGCGATGGGCCGTAACCTGGGCTTGCTGGGCCTGGACCTGCTACCACCGGCCAAGCGCTGGTTCGCCCGTCAGGCCATGGGCCTGGGTACGCGTCCTGATGTGTAAGTGGCTGATTGATCGCTTGGGCAAGGCGCGTTTGTTGCGTTGGCTGATGACCCTTTATCCGCCTTATCTGGGGGCGGGTATCCGGGTGCGGCACATCAGCAAGGATTTTCGACAGATCAAGGTGCGCATGGGCCTTGGCTGGTACAACCGCAACTATGTCGGCACGCAGTTTGGCGGCAGCCTGTATTCGATGGTCGACCCGTTCTTCATGTTGATGCTGATGGAAAACCTGGGGCGTGGCTACATCGTCTGGGACAAGGCCGCGACCATCGATTTCATCTCGCCGGGCAAAGGTCCGGTGTTTGCCGAATTCTCCATCGATGAGACCTTGCTTGATGAGGTGCGTCGGCAGACCGACGGCGGCGCGAAATATTTGCCACGGCTCAAGGTCGAGATTCATGACGGCTTCGGCACGTTGGTGGCGCGAGTCGACAAAACCCTTTACGTGCGGCGCAAGCCGCCAGCGAAACAGGCTTAAACCATGGATATGCGTGCAGATGTGCTGATTGTCGGGGCCGGAATGGTCGGAAGTGCACTGGCGCTGGCGTTGCAAGGCAGCGGCCTGCAAGTGCTGCTGCTCGACGGCGGTCCACTGAGCGTCAAACCGTTCGACGCCGCCGCCCCCTTCGAACCGCGGGTCAGTGCCCTGTCAGCCGCCAGCCAGCGCATTCTCGAGCGTCTGGGTGTCTGGGAGGGTATCGCCAGCCGCCGCGCCAGCCCTTACGGCGAGATGCAGGTATGGGATGGCAGCGGTACCGGGCAGATCCATTTTTCAGCCGCCAGCGTGCATGCCGATGTGCTTGGACATATCGTCGAAAACCGCGTGGTCCAGGACGCGCTTCTCGAGCGTTTGCATGATTGCGACCTGGGCCTGCTGGCCTCTGCGCGCCTGGAACAGATGCGTCGTTCCGGCGATGAATGGCTGCTGACCCTGGCCGATGGCCGTACCTTGCGCGCGCCGCTGGTGATTGCGGCCGATGGCGCCAACTCGGCGGTGCGGCGACTGACCGGTACCGCCACGCGCGAGTGGGATTATCTGCACCATGCCATCGTCACCAGCGTGCGCAGCAGCCAACCGCACCAACGTACGGCCTGGCAGCGCTTCACCGATCAGGGACCGCTGGCGTTCTTGCCGCTTTCGCGAGACGGCCAGGACGACTGGTGTTCCATCGTCTGGTCAACCACGCCGAGCGAATCCGAGCGCCTGATGGCGCTGGACGACGAAAGCTTTTGCCGTGAGCTGGAACGTGCCTTTGAAGGACGCCTGGGCAGGGTACTCAGCGCCGATCCACGGTTGTGTGTGCCGTTGCGCCAGCGTCACGCCAAACGCTATGTGGCCGAAGGTCTGGCGTTGATTGGCGATGCCGCGCATGTCATCCATCCCTTGGCGGGGCAGGGCGTCAACCTCGGCTTCCTGGATGCGGCGGTACTGGCCGAGGTGCTGTTGCAAGCGCTGGAGCGCGGCGAGCGGCTGGCGGATGTGAAGGTGCTCAGCCGCTACGAGCGACGACGCATGCCGCATAACCTGGCGCTGATGGCGGCGATGGAGGGCTTTGAACGATTGTTCCAGGCTGATCAGTTGCCGTTGCGCTGGCTACGTAATGCGGGGCTGAAGATGGTCGACCAGATGCCCGAAGCCAAGGCGCTGTTTGTGCGTCAGGCGCTGGGACTGACCGGGGATTTGCCGGAATTGGCCAAGGCCTGAGCTCGCCGGGGTCATTTGCCGCAGGGTAAACCTTAATTGTGCAACATTTCGTAACGCCTCTACCGAGTGTTCGGTTGAGATGCTAAATGTGAGTCCTTATCATTTGCACTCCTTCGATTACGAGAGACCGCACCCATGTTGGCACCCAAGCGCCTCCTGACTGCCCTGGCACTCACCCTTATCGGCAGCACCACCGTCCAGGCGGCTGACGAAGTCGTGGTCTATTCCTCTCGTATCGACGAGCTGATCAAGCCAGTGTTCGATGCCTACACCAAGAAAACCGGTGTGCAGGTGAAGTTCATCACCGACAAGGAAGCACCACTGATGCAGCGCATCAAGGCTGAAGGCGAGAACGCCACTGCCGACCTGCTGCTCACCGTCGATGCCGGCAACCTCTGGCAAGCCGAGCAGATGGGTATCCTGCAACCGTTCACCTCCAAAGTGATCCACGACAACATCCCTATGCAATATCGCGCCTCCAGCCATGCGTGGACCGGTTTGAGCCTGCGCGCGCGGACCATTGCCTACTCCACCAAACGCGTGAAGCCGGGTGAACTCACTACCTACGAAGCCCTGGCCGACAAGCAATGGGAAGGCCGCCTATGCCTGCGTACCTCGAAAAAGGTCTATAACCAGTCGTTGACCGCGACCCTGATCGAAACCCATGGCGCGACCAAGACCGAAAAAATCATCAAGGGTTGGGTCAATAACCTGTCCACCGATGTGTTCTCCGATGATACCGCCTTGCTGGAAGCGATTGACGCCGGCCAGTGTGACGTCGGCATCGTGAACACTTACTACTATGGCCGCCTGCACAAGCAGAAGCCGGACCTGGGCGTAAAACTGTTCTGGCCGAACCAGGGCGACCGTGGCGTACACATCAACCTGTCGGGCATTGGCCTGACCAAGTACGCGCCGCATCCGGAAGCCGCCAAGGCCATGGTGGAGTGGATGACCACGCCTGAAGCGCAGAAAATCTTTGCCGATGTGAACCAGGAGTTTCCGGCTAACCCGGCGGTACAGCCGTCGGCCGAAGTGGCTGCCTGGGGCAAGTTCATTGCAGACACCTTGCCGGTGGAAGTCGCGGGCAAGCGCCAGGCCGAAGCGATTCGCCTGATGGATCGCGCTGGCTGGAACTGAGTACACTTTACAAGACGCCGCAAAGCCAATGTGGGAGCGGGCTTGCTCGCGATAGCGGAGTGTCAGTCGATGTATCTTTGACTGATGCAGCGCTATCGCGAGCAAGCCCGCTCCCGCACTGTTTTGTGTTCGTCTCCAACTAATCCATTTCCTGAGAATCTGCTCTTGGCCCATCCCGCCCAACGCCGCTGGTACCTGCCGGTCTTCACCGTCGCCGCCCTGGTACTGCTGCCGCTGAGCGTCCTGCTGTTGTCCTGGCAAAGCATCGACGTGCAAATCTGGACCCACCTGTGGGAAACCCAGATGCCGCGTTTGCTGGGTAATACCCTGACCCTGGTGCTGGGCGTCGGTGTCGGCGTGACGGTCCTGGGCGTCAGCCTGGCCTGGCTGACCAGCCTCTGCGAATTCCCCGGCCGGCGTTGGCTGGATTGGGCGCTGATGTTGCCGTTCGCCATTCCTGCGTATGTGCTGGCGTTCGTCTTTGTCGGTCTGCTGGACTTCGCAGGACCGGTGCAGACGCTGCTGCGCGAATGGTTCGGCAGCGGCCTGCGCCTACCGCGTGTGCGGTCCACCAGCGGCGTGATCATCGTCCTGGTGCTGGTGTTCTATCCCTACGTCTACCTGCTGGCACGCACCGCGTTCCTTGCCCAGGGCAAAGGATTGATGGAAGCGGCGCGAGTGCTGGGCCAGTCGCCATGGCAGGCCTTCTGGCGGGTTGCCTTACCCATGGCGCGACCGGCCATCGGTGCTGGCATAGCCCTGGCATTGATGGAAACGCTGGCGGACTTCGGGGCGGTATCGGTGTTCAACTTCGATACGTTTACCACCGCCATCTACAAGACCTGGTACGGCTTTTTCAGCCTTTCCAGCGCCACGCAACTGGCGAGTTTGTTGCTGCTGGTGGTGATGCTGGTGCTGTACGGTGAGCGCCGCGCCAGAGGCGCCAGTCGACCGAGTAATGAGCGACCGCGTGGCAAGGCGCTCTATCATCTGCGCGGGCTCAAGGCGGCTGCGGCGAGTGGCTGGTGCGGATTGGTGTTTGCCTGCGCCTTTGTCATCCCGATGCTGCAGTTGATGGTCTGGTTCTGGCAGCGCGGCCGGTTCGACCTCGACGAACGATATGCCGGGCTGATCGTCCACACCCTGTATCTGGGCGGTATG
This sequence comes from Pseudomonas mucidolens, assembly GCF_900106045.1. NCBI lineage: Bacteria > Pseudomonadati > Pseudomonadota > Gammaproteobacteria > Pseudomonadales > Pseudomonadaceae > Pseudomonas > Pseudomonas mucidolens. The sequence continues at coordinate 5,245,539 of NZ_LT629802.1, forward strand.
GCAGCGCTGATTACGGTCAGTGTCGCCTTGGTTCTGGCGTTCGCCAATCGCCTGGCCCCGACCCGCGCCATACGATCCGGGATCAGCCTGGCCAACCTGGGTTACGCATTGCCGGGCTCAGTGCTGGCGGTGTCGATCATGTTGGCGTTCAGCTATCTGGACCGCGAACTGGTGATTCCGCTTTCCGGCTGGTTGGGCGGTGCCGGCAAGCCCTTGCTGCTGGGCAGCCTGTCGGCGTTGTTGCTCGCCTATCTGGTGCGATTCATGGCGGTGGCCTATGGCCCGCTGGAGAACAGCCTGGCGCGAATCCGGCCGTCCTTGCCGGAAGCCGCCCGCAGTCTGGGAGTGGGCGGACCACGACTGTTTTGCAAGGTGTATCTGCCGCTGTTGCTGCCAGGCACCTTGAGTGCCGCGTTGTTGGTGTTCGTCGACGTGCTCAAGGAAATGCCGGCTACCCTGCTGATGCGGCCGTTCGGCTGGGACACACTGGCGGTGCGCATCTTTGAAATGACCAGCGAAGGGGAGTGGGCGAGGGCTTCGTTACCGGCGCTGACGCTGGTGTTGGTGGGGCTCTTGCCGGTCATCGGGCTGATTCGACGTTCAGCGCGACGAATCGGTTAGGTGCCAGTCATACGGCTTGAGGCTACAATGCGCGGCATTCGGTGCGGTCCATCTTTCAGATCGGATAGCTGAGCGTGGTTCCAGGCCTTGTATTTCAAGGCGTGTGGCTATAAACGGCAACCGTCCGCACCTTCGCCAAGCCCGGAAGGAGAAACCCATGGGACAGCGTACGCCTCTGTACGACCTGCATCTCGCCCTAGGCGCGAAAATGGTCGATTTTGGCGGTTGGGATATGCCTTTGCATTACGGCTCGCAGGTCGAGGAGCACCATCAGGTGCGACGTGACTGCGGGGTGTTTGATGTTTCCCACATGACCGTGATCGATGTCACAGGCCTCCAGGCCAAGGAATGGCTACAGTATCTGCTGGCCAATGATGTTGATCGTCTGCATGGCTGCGGCCGTGCGTTGTACAGCGCCATGCTCAACGAACAGGGCGGGGTGGTGGACGATATGATCGTCTATCGCAACGACGACGGTTACCGGTTGGTCGTCAATGCCGCTACCCGCGACCAGGACATTGCCTGGATGCAGGCGCAACTCGGTAGCTACCAGGCGCAAATCCACGAGCGGTCGGAATTGGCTATGCTCGCTATTCAGGGCCCCCAGGCCCGGCAAAAGATCGCTGAACTGGTGAGCCAATCCCGCGCATCCTTGATTCATCAACTCAAGCCCTTTGAAGGCCAGGCCGACGGCGACTGGTTTATTGCCCGTACCGGTTATACCGGCGAGGACGGTCTGGAAATTGTCCTGCCTGCGAATCAGGCCCCGGCATTTTTCAACGATCTGGTCGGGGCGGGCATTTCACCGATCGGCTTGGGTGCTCGTGACACCCTGCGCCTCGAAGCAGGCATGAACCTCTACGGCCAGGACATTCATCAGCAAGTGTCACCGCTTGCCGCCAATATGGCCTGGAGCATTGCCTGGGAACCGCGCAACCGTAATTTCATCGGCCGGGCTGCGCTGGAAGCCGAGCAAGCTGCGGGTGTGGCGCTCAAGCTGGTAGGGCTGGTACTGGAAGAGCGTGGCGTTTTACGTGCTCATCAGGTGGTTCGTATCGCCAATGTTGGCGAAGGAGAGATCACCAGTGGTAGTTTCTCTCCTACGCTGAGCAAATCCATTGCCCTGGCGCGTGTGCCGATGGCGACCGCCGACCGCGCCGAGGTGGAAATTCGCGGTAAATGGTACCCGGTGCGAGTGGTCAAGCCGACTTTCGTGCGCCATGGCAAAACCTTGATCTAACCTTATTTGGCTGGCCGCTGGCCGCTGACATTTCTTTTTGAGGACACAGACAATGAGTGATATCCCTGCCGACCTGCGTTTTGCCGAAAGCCACGAGTGGGCGCGTCTGGAAGCTGACGGCAGTGTGACCGTCGGTATCTCCGATCATGCCCAGGAAGCGTTGGGTGATGTGGTGTTTGTTGAGTTGGCCGAGGTTGGCGCCACATTTGAAGCCCAAGGCCAGGCGGGTGTGGTTGAGTCGGTTAAGGCTGCTTCGGATATCTATGCACCGGTTGCGGGCGAAGTGATTGCCGTCAACGACGAGTTGAGCGCAAACCCGGAGCTGTTGAACTCCGATCCGTACGGCGCCTGGATCTTCAAGCTCAAGCCAAGCAATCCGGCTGATCTGGACAAGCTGCTGAATGCTGCCGGTTACAAGGCTGCCATCGGCGAGTAAACGCAAATCCCACTGTGGAGCGGGTTTGCTCGCGAAGGCGGAGTGTCAGTCAATACATCAGTGGCTGGCCCACCGCATTCGCGAGCAAGCTCGCTCCTACACTGACCTGTATCAACCGTGGGCTTTCAGTACCGCTTTGACCGTCGCTACAACCCGCTCCACATCCGCCTTGGTCATCGGCGTGAACATCGGTAACGACACAATCAAACGCCCGACTTTTTCCGCCAACGGGAACATGCCTTCCTTGAATCCCCGTGCCCGATACAGGCTCAGCAGATGGATTGGCGGGTAGTGATAACCGACACCCACGCCGTGGGCCTGCATCTGTTCCATGAACGTGGCGCGTGCGGGCAGGTCGTCCTGACGCTCAGGCAGCACCAGTTGGAACAGGTGCCAGTTGCTGTTTTCAAAATCTGCCGGCGGTAATTGCGCGCCGTAGATTTGCTCAAAGTCACTACCAAAGCACTTGAAGTAATGACGAGCCAGTTCGCGGCGATGGGCCGTGACCTCCTCGATATGGGCAAACTGCCCCAAACCAATGGCTGCCGCGATATCGGTCATATTGAACTTGCCGCCCAACACGTCCACATCCAGGCCGTCGAAGCCACTGCGCGTCACGCCTTGCAGGCGGTATTTTTCCGCAAGCCGTGCTTCATCGGCGTTATTCAATACCAGGCAACCACCTTCGGAGCAGGTGATGTTCTTGTTGGCCTGGAAGCTGAACGACACCAGGTCGCCGGTGGCGCCAATACGTTGGCCGTTCCAACTGGCCCCCAGCGCTTGGGCGGCATCCTCCACGATACGTAAACCGTACTTGTCGGCCAGTGCGTAGAGCTTCGGCATATCCAGCGGCAGCCCAGCCAGGTAGACCGGAATAATTGCCTTGGTACGCGGCGTGATCGCGGCTTCCACTTGAGCGAGGTCGATATTGCGGGTAACGGGATCAATATCGGCAAACACCGCGGTGGCGCCCACCTCAAGAATCACGTTGGCCGTAGCCACCCAGGAAATAGGCGTGGTGATGACTTCATCCCCATGCCCTACACCGGCGATGCGCAAGGCAATTTCCATGGTGCAAGTGCCCGAGTTGAAGGTGCGTACCGGCCGGCCACCGAAGTATTCCGACAATTGCGCTTCAAACGTCTGCACCTTCGGTCCGCTGGTGATCCAGCCAGAGCGCAACACATCACCAACCGCCGTGATCGTGGCTTCATCAATGGTGGGTTTGGAAAAAGGTAGAAAAGGCAGTTGGCTCATGACGAGAAAGGCATCCGTTTCAAAAGGACCAGGCGTGAAAAACGCGTCGACCCCGCCAGGGTGACACGCAGTGACTGAATATAGCCTGTCATCCGTGAGCGAGTCGTCAATTGACGCGCGTAAAAAAGCCGCTTTAAAAAGCGGCTTTCTCATGAGGCGATGTTACTCGGCGGCAATGGCGTTTTTGGCCAGGATGGCGTTGGCCAATTCCATGTCAGTGGCTTGCAGGCCCGGGTTGTCCGCGCGCACTTTCTGCATGGCAGCTTCCAGGTAAGGACCACGGATGCCGCCGTCGCTGGCGACGAAGCTACCGGCGTCGTCCTGGGCGGCGACCACCAGTTTATGGTCCTTGAACGTCAGGTATGTCGAGCCGGTGGTGGCGCCCGACGAGATGATATTACGCCAGAAGCTATCGGCCATCGCCGAACCGACAGGAAGGGACAGCAACGCAAGGGTAGCGACAGCATATTTAAGACGCATGATGGATGACTCCGACTAGGTTATCTGAACCGTTTGATTCTGAATAACCCAGCCTAGTTCCGTGACTGACTAAACAGTTTCCACGCGTAAAATCACGCCGTCCTGGCTAATCACCCGAACATGGACCCCAGCGGGTGTATCAGGCCCGGTGACTATCCACACGCCATCGCTCACCTTTATTTTGCCCCGACCCTCGATGATTGCCTCGTGCACCAAAAAAGTGCGACCGATCAGCTCCGAACCGCGCATGTTCAGCCCAGGCTGATCGCTGGCCTTGGCGGCGCTGCGCTGGCGTTTCCACCAATACACCGCTGTCAGTATGGACAGCACGGCAAACAGCAGCAGTTGCAGTTCCAGCCCAAGTCCCGGGATCAGGAACTTGAGCACGCCTACGGCGGCGGCGGCGATCCCCATCCACAACAGGTAACCGCCGGTCCCGAACACTTCAAGGATCAACAGGACCGTGCCCAGTGCCAGCCAGTCCCAAAACGACAGATGTTGCAAGAACTCCCACATGACAAGTGCCTCAGGCTTTCTTGTTGTCGAAGGTGGCCTTGACGATTTCGCCGATACCGCCCACCGCGCCGATGACCTGGCTGGCTTCCAGCGGCATCAGGATCACTTTGCTGTTGTTGGCCGAGGCAAGTTTGCCCAGGGCATCAATGTATTTTTGAGCGACAAAGTAGTTGACGGCCTGCACGTTACCCGAGGCGATAGCTTCCGATACCACCTGCGTCGCTCGGGCTTCTGCCTCGGCCTGGCGCTCACGGGCTTCGGATTCAAGGAACGCTGCCTGACGACTGCCTTCGGCTTCAAGAATCTGCGCCTGCTTCTTGCCTTCGGCCGTCAGGATCGCCGATGCCCGCAGGCCTTCGGCTTCGAGGATCTGGGCACGCTTGATCCGCTCGGCTTTCATCTGGCCGGACATGGCCGCCATCAAATCCGCGGGCGGGCTGATGTCCTTGATCTCGATACGGGTGATTTTGATGCCCCACGGAGCCGTGGCTTCGTCGACGGTGCGCAGCAGTTTTTCATTGATGCCGTCACGCTGGCTGAGCATGGCATCCAGCTCCATGGAGCCGAGCACCGTACGAATGTTGGTTTGCAGCAGGTTACGGATGGCGTGTTCAAGGTTGTTCACCTCGTAGGCCGCCTGGGCGGTGTTGACCACCTGGAAGAAGCACACGGCATCGATCTGCACGGTGGCGTTGTCGGCGGTGATGACTTCCTGGGGTGGAATATCCAGCACGCTTTCCATGACGTTGATCTTGCGGCCGATGCGATCCATGACCGGAATAATGATGTTCAGGCCCGGCTTGAGCGTGTTGGTGTAGCGTCCGAAGCGCTCGACCGTCCATTGGTAGCCCTGCGGCACAACCTTGAAGCCCATGAAGAGGATGGCGATGGCCAAGCCTACGAAGAGGAGAAGAACGGCACCGGTCTGCATAACGATTCCTTGTCTGGATAGTGGCGGTAATACGGATTTTGTTGAGTGTAACGGGCTTGTCAGAGATAGGAACGGTTTACTCGCTCATCAATAAAGCGAAGGTGTTACTCGAAACACTTCTTCGAGGCTTGTCAGTCCCGCCGCCACCTTGTGCGCGCCCGCAAGACGCAAACTGTGCATGCCATCTTCGAGTGCTGCGCGGCGCAGCGCCTGGACGTCAGTCTCGGCGCTGACCAAGACCCTGGCTGCGTCGTTCATCAGCATGATTTCGTAGACGCCAGCGCGCCCGCGATAGCCGCTTTCGCGGCATTCCGCGCAGCCGTTGGCCCTGAATATCTGCGCTGGCAATGGAACCGGCCAAGGCTGTGTCACGCGTTGCCAGTCGTCATGGTTCACCGCGACAGGGCTTTTACAGTGAGGGTACAGCAGGCGCACCAGACGCTGAGCCATGACGCCGAGCAACGTTGCCTTGATCAGGTAATGGGGAATGCCCAGTTCCAGCAATCGGCTGATGGCGCTCGGCGCGTCGTTGGTGTGCAGGGTCGACAGCACCAGATGCCCGGTCAACGCCGCCTGGATCGCCATTTCGGCCGTTTCCACGTCGCGGATTTCACCGATCATGATGATGTCCGGATCCTGGCGCATCAGTGCGCGTATGCCGCTGGAAAACGTCAGGCCGATGTTGTGTTGGACCTGCATCTGGTTGAAGGCTGGTTCGACCATCTCGATCGGGTCCTCCACCGTGCACAGGTTGATCTCGCGGCTTGCCAGCTGCCTGAGGGTGGTGTAGAGGGTGCTGGTCTTGCCCGACCCGGTGGGGCCGGTGACCAGGATAATGCCGTTGGCCTGGCCGGTCATGTGCTGCCAGCGTTGTCGGTCGCTGGGGGAGAGTCCCAGTTGCTGGAAGTCCTTGAGCAGTAACAGGGGATCGAAGATCCGCAGGACCAGCTTTTCGCCGAACGCCGTAGGCAAGGTTGAAAGGCGCAGTTCCACTTCGCCGCCGCCCGGGCTTTTAGTCTTGACCCTTCCGTCCTGGGGTTTGCGTTTTTCGGCGACGTTCATGCGTCCGAGGCTTTTCAGGCGGCTGACCACCGCCGTGCTGACCTGGGACGGAAACTGATAGACGTCATGCAACAGCCCGTCGATGCGAAAGCGTACGCGGCCATGGTCGCGGGCGGGTTCGAGATGGATGTCGCTGGCGCGCTGGTCAAATGCGTATTGCAGCAACCAATCGACGATGTTGACGATGTGCGCGTCATTGGCCTCGGGTTCCTGGTCGATAGCGCCGAGGTTGAGCAGGTGCCCGGTGTTGGCCGTGGCGAGGATTTTGTGATCGGCGCCGCTGACTGACTTGGCCAGCCGGTAGAATTCCAGGGTACAGCGCCGGATGGTCGCGGGATTCGCCACCACGCGTTTGATGCGGCGCTTCAAGACATGCGCCAGGCCAGCTTCCCACGTGTGCAGGTAAGGCTCGGCGCTGGCGACCGTGACGCTATCGGCATCGAGGCCGACGGCGAGAATGTGATGGCGCTGGGCGAAGGCGCAGGACATCAGCGGCACCACAGTGGTTACGTCGATCTTCAGTGGGTCGATACGCAGATAGGGTTGATCAACATGGTTGGCCAGCCACTGCGTCAGCGTTTCCAGGGACAGGGACTGATCAGGGCGGGCAGGGTCGACGAGCGCTTGGCTGGCGAGCAGCTCCAGAGGGTGCACGTCGCGGGTGGGCAGGTCTAGCAATCGCGCGACCGTCGCTTCGGTGATCAGCCTGTGGGCGGTCAAGGCGGGCAGCAACTCGTTGAGGGTCAGCCGACGATCCTGGAGTGCTGGCTCAACGGTCATGGCGGCTGTCCCGGGCGGTCTTTAGGTAGCACCAAGGTTAGTCGCCCCTTGGCCGCGACCGCCCAGAATGGTATTGCAGGTTCTTACCGGGCCATCCGCCGCCACGGATGGCCAGAGGCTCTCGCGCTGTAGGGTTTTACAGCCGCAGCAAGGTCTTCCACGCGCGGTTCTGATAGACCGCAATCACCTGATGCATACGCGCATCCAGCGATTCGTCGGTGATCGGTTGGTTGGCCAATGCCGCCAACTTGTTCAACTCGCCGTACAAGCGATCCAGTTCCGGGATCTCCAGCAGCTGACGTGCATGGTGCAGCCAGGCTTGCAGGCGTTCGATGCGCGGCAGTTGCTCAGCCAGGTCTTCCGGCTGTTGCTGGTAGCGCGGCAGGCGCAGGGCGACGGCTTCGTCGGCCAGCAGGCGCGGCAGCCAGTTGGCGATCTGCGCGGCACCCTGGCGGTTGCCGCGTACATTGCGGTCCAGGCTCCAGGTGCGGGCCAGCAGCCAACGCGAGGTGTTCAGCGAGAACAAGCCCCAGCGCACATCGCTTAGCTCTTCGATGAACTGCTCGGGCGCGGCCTTGCGCACGTCTTCGTCCTCGTCGCCCGCCTGGACCAGCGGGCGCCAGTCTTCCAGCAGGGCATCCAGGGCGCTGCGCAGTTCGCTGGTGGTTTGGCGTGGGGCGGCTTGGCCGAGGCTGCCGATCAGGGCACGCAGTTCGGCGAGGTTCTCCACCCAATCCTGCAACAAGCGCCAGTGACCGTTGAAACGGTACTGCTCGGCCAGGCGCTGGCTACTGCCCAGCAAGTGCCAGGTCAGTGCGGCGAACACCTCGTCCAGCGGCATTTCCGCGGCCAGCACCGGAGCCGGCAGGCTCAAGGAGTAGCTGTTGGCGTCGAACAGGCGATAGCCGCGCTCGGCCTTGCTGATGTCACACGGCATCAGCGCCAGGGTCTGTGCCAGCTCGGCGGCGAGTTCCAGCAGGGCGGCCGGCTCGCCTTCGCGCAGCTCCAGTTCCAGCTCGCAGATTTCTTCTTTCTGCTTGCCGGCGATGACGTGACCCAGGTCCAGCGCCGCTTCGATCACCACCTTGGCCTTGCCACGGCCCCAAGCGATTTCGGCCCGTTCACGCACGAAATCCGTGGTGAAAATTGGCTTCAGGGTCTTTTTGTCGAGTTCGCTCAGTTGCTCGGGCCAGCATTCGCCGTCGAGCTTCTTTACGTCGAGCTTGGCTTTGGGCAGCTTCCAGTCGTATTCATTACGTTGCGACAAACCGGCGATGCTTTGACCGCGGGTCTTGAGGGTCTGGATCACTTCGTCGCCGTCACGGCGCAGGCGCAAGGCGACCTTGGCCTGGGCCAGGTCGCGCTGCGGGGTATCGAAGTACTGGTTCATCAACTCACGGCGTTCCCAGCCACTTTTGTTGCGTTTTTTCAGTAACGGGTGCTCACGTAGCGCGGCGAGGGTCTCGCGGCTGACGCGGAGCTTGATTTCGGTTTCTTTCTGCATGGCCGGAAAATCCAGGATCGGGAGCGCAGCCGGATAAATGTGTGGCTGCCAAGGTCGTGCAGTGTACAGGACTGAGCCCGGCAACGTGCCGCAACGGTTTATTGTGCGACGCAGATGGTTCTATGATGAGTTTCATCTGGAAGTGGAGAGACAGCGCATGCCTTTACCGTCGATGAAAGAACAGTTTGCCGCGCTGATCGCCGCGCCTTCGGTCAGTTGTACCCAGGCCTCTCTCGATCAAACCAATCGTCCGGTGATCGACTTGCTCGCCACCTGGCTCGGTGACTTGGGGTTTTCCTGCGATATCCAGCAGGTCAGCCCAGGCAAGTTCAATCTACTGGCCAGTTTCGGGTCGGGCCCTGGCGGTCTGGTATTGGCGGGGCATAGCGACACTGTGCCCTACGATGAAGCGTTGTGGCAGACCGATCCTTTGAAACTGACGGAAGTGGATGGCCGCTGGGTAGGACTGGGTAGTTGTGACATGAAGGGCTTTTTCGCCTTGGTCATCGAAGCCGTATTGCCGCTGTTGGACCAACCTTTCAAGCAACCGCTGCTGATCCTCGCCACCTGCGATGAAGAAGGCTCCATGGCCGGCGCCCGTGCCCTGGCTGAAGCCGGTCGTCCGTTGGGGCGTGCGGCGGTCATCGGCGAGCCAACCGGCCTCAAGCCCATTCGCCTGCACAAAGGCGTGATGATGGAGCGCATCGATATTCTCGGGCGCAGCGGTCATTCCTCGGATCCGCGCCTGGGTCACAGCGCCCTTGAAGCGATGCATGACGCCATGGGTGAGTTGCGTGGCCTGCGCCTGGCCTGGCAACGGGAATATCGCAACGCGCAATTCAGCGTACCGCAACCGACCTTGAACTTTGGCTGTATCCATGGCGGCGACAACCCCAATCGCATTTGCGGCCAATGCTCCCTGGAGTTCGATTTGCGGCCCTTGCCGGGCATGGATCCCGAGGTATTGCGCGCCGCTATTCGACAGAAACTGGGGCCCGTTGCCGAGCACCATCAGGTGCAGATCGAATACGCGCCACTGTTTCCCGAAGTACCGCCCTTCGAGCAGCCTGAAGACGCAGAACTGGTGCGCGTGGCGGAACGTTTGACCGGTCATCGCGCCGAAGCAGTAGCGTTTGGCACCGAAGCACCTTATCTTCAGCGCCTCGGGTGTGAAACCCTGGTGCTTGGCCCCGGCGATATCGCCTGCGCCCACCAGCCGGGCGAATACCTTGAAATGTCACGCTTGACGCCTACAGTGCGTCTATTGCGGGAACTGATTGAACATTACTGCCTCAAGCCTGCATAAATTAACCCCACCTCATCCCGTACATAAAAGGAGAGCGAGCGTGTCGCCAAGCCTGTTCCGACGATAACCATCAGCCCGCTGTGCGTTTAGCGATTCATCCTTTTTTGGCTGCTTTTTATTACAGGCCCAGGTTTTATGCCCGAATACGTCAATTGGCTTCGTCACGCTTCCCCTTACATCAATGCCCACCGCGACTGCACCTTTGTGGTCATGCTGCCGGGTGATGGTGTGGACCATCCGAACTTCGGCAATATCGTCCACGACCTGGTGCTGCTCCACAGCCTGGGCGTGCGGCTGGTGCTGGTCCACGGTTCGCGCCCGCAAATCGAAACCCGCCTCGCGGCGCGCGGCCTGACCCCGCATTACCACGAAGGAATGCGCATCACCGATGCCGCGACCCTGGAGTGCGTGATCGACGCGGTGGGCCATCTGCGCATAGACATCGAAGCGCGCCTGTCGATGGACATGGCGTCATCGCCGATGCAGGGCTCACGCCTGCGGGTCGCCAGTGGCAATCTGGTGACCGCGCGGCCTATCGGCGTGCTGGACGGCATCGACTATCACCACACCGGCGAAGTGCGCCGGGTCGACCGCAAGGGCATCAATCGTCTGCTGGATGAGCGTTCCATCGTGTTGTTGTCTCCCTTGGGCTACTCACCGACCGGGGAAATTTTCAACCTGGCCTGTGAGGATGTCGCGACCCGTGCGGCGATTGATCTGGGGGCAGACAAGCTGCTGTTGTTTGGCGCCGATCTGGGCCTGATCGACGAAAATGACCGGTTGGTGCGTGAATTGCGCCCGCAGCAGGTACCGGCGCATTTGCAGCGCCTTGGCAGCAACTATCAGGCCGAATTGCTGGATGCCGCCGCCCAGGCGTGCCGGGGTGGCGTGGGCCGCAGCCATATCGTCAGTTATGTCGAGGACGGGGCTCTGCTCACCGAGCTGTTTACCCGGGACGGCGGTGGCACCCTGGTGGCTCAGGAACAATTCGAACTGGTACGCGAGGCAGCGATTGAAGACGTCGGTGGCTTGCTGGACTTGATCAGTCCGTTGGAAGAACAGGGCATTCTGGTGCGCCGCTCCCGGGAAGTGCTGGAACGCGAAATCGAGCAGTTCAGTGTGGTGGAACGCGAAGGCATGATCATCGCCTGTGCCGCGTTGTATCAGATCGCCGAGTCGGACGCCGGCGAGTTGGCATGCCTGGCGGTCAACCCGGAGTATCGTCACGGCGGGCGTGGTGATGAGTTGCTCGAACGTATCGAGACCCGTGCTCGCGCCCAAGGCTTGAAGACGCTATTCGTGCTGACGACGCGCACTGCCCACTGGTTCCGCGAGCGGGGCTTTGTGCCCAGCAGCGTGGATCGCCTGCCGTCCGCCAGGGCTTCGTTGTACAACTTCCAGCGCAACTCGAAAATCTTCGAAAAAGCCTTGTAAAACCCCAGCCACGATAGGGACGAGCCCCGCGTCCCTGCCGCTGGTGTGCTTCTGCTCGCCCACAAAACCTCCCCGCGACCCGCGCCAAATAGTGCGGCAACACGTACATTTGAAAAAAATGTGAGCGATCCGAAAACTGTAACAAATTGACGAAAGGATGCGCGTTTGGCCATGATGGTGTCGCGTTTTTGATCGTGAGTGACGTATGCAGCAGTGCATTCACGCGAAGCGATCTAAAAAACGGCCAAAAAATACCCTTCAGAAATCAGCGTATGGCGCGATACCCCATTGCGGGCCTATCGTCTCATGGTGTGCCTTATTCCTGAATTGAATGAAAAAGAGCGGAATTATTCCTTTCGGAAGTATGGAAGTCTTATTACCCTGCAAGGACCCAATAAACGGTGATTAGACGAAGGTCGTAGACACTCATGCTTACGATTGACTTGTCAGTCACTATCTGGCGCTAATCGCGCATCTGTGGATCGAGGGCGTCAGACCCGAGACCAAAGAACTACAAAAATTAGAAACGAGAGGAGCGGTACATGAAGAAGTCCACATTGGCGTTGGCTATTACGGTAGCTGCGTTGGCTCAGCATGCTGGGGCAGCAGGCTTTATCGAAGACAGCAAGGCATCGGTGAGTTCCCGGACCTTGTATTTCAATAATGATCAGCGTGAAAACGGCGGGGCTGATCAGCGCGAAACGGCCACCGGCCTGAAGTTCAATTACCAGTCGGGTTTCACCCAAGGCACCGTTGGTTTTGGTATTGATGCTCAAGCACTCGTCGGTATTCACCTGGACGGAGGTCGCGGCCATCACCCGGACAATAACTCCTTCGTTCCAAGTGACACCGATGGTTCGGCTGTGAGCAACTGGAGCAGCGCGAGTGCCAACGTGAAGGCCCGCTTCTCCAAGACCGAAGCGCATCTGGGTGGCGCGCTGGCACCGAACCTGCCGATCCTGGTAGCGAGCGACGGTCGTCTGTTGCCACAGACCTTTGAAGGCGGCACGGTCACCTCCAAGGAAATCGACAATGTGACCTTCAACGCCGGTCAACTCGAGCATGCCACTGGCCGTGCCTCGAGCAACAGCACTGGCCTGTCGGTCAACGGCGCGACCCAGGAAAGCAACCAGTTCCGGTTTGGCGGCGCTGACTGGAAAGTCACCAAAGACCTGACGCTGCAGTACTACTACGCCAACCTGGAAGACTTCTATAAGCAACACTTCCTGGGCCTGGTTCACGTCTATCCGATCGCCGAAGGTCAATCGTTCAAGACCGACGTGCGCTACTTTGACAGCAGCTCCGACGGCAAGAATGGTCAGGCTGGCTATCAGTTCAACAACAACGGCGGTTACGCGAAAGACGCTGGCGAGGTCAATAACAAGACCTGGAGCGCCATGTTCACTTACACCTTGGGTGGCAGTGCGTTCCTGTTGGGTCACCAGCGCGTCAACGATGATGGCGGTTTCGTCTGGTTGAACCAAGGCAGCGTGGTCGACGGCAATGGTCGTAACGAAGGTGCCGGTGGCTCGAGCTTCTACCTGTTCACCGATAGCATGATCAACTCCTTCGTACGTGCGGGTGAAAACACCACGTTCGGCCAATACTCCTATGACTTCGCGGCATTGGGCGTTCCAGGCTTGAAAACCTCGATTGCCTACCTGCATGGCGACAACATCAAAGCCAAGAACGGTGGCAGCGACCAGTCCGAGTGGGAGCGTGATATGCGCATTGACTACACCATTCAACAAGGCGCACTTAAAGGCTTTGGTACCACGTTGCGTCACGGTGTCTACCGTGGCAGCGGCACCGGTATCAACGACCAGGATCAGACTCGCCTGATCTTCAACTACACCTACAGCTTCCTGTAAGTCCGGTTGATAAAAAACCTCGCGCTATCGCGGGGTTTTTTTTGGGGTGGATTTCTATATTTCTTTTTGATCTAAATAAATCGATATTTATTCTTTTTAATTTGTTTTTGTCGCAGGCACAGTAGGCTCTATAAGCACTTCATCAGGAGCCAAACCATGAGCCTCAGACTGGGTGATATCGCCCCCGACTTCGAACAGGATTCCAGCGCCGGCAAGATTCGTTTTCACCAGTGGCTGGGCGATAGCTGGGGCGTACTGTTTTCCCATCCGGCGGACTTCACGCCGGTCTGCACCACTGAGCTGGGCTTCACCGCCAAGCTCAAGGACGAATTTGCCCGGCGCAGCGTCAAGGCCATCGCCTTGTCCGTGGACCCGGTGGACTCCCATCACAAGTGGATCGAAGACATCAACGAAACCCAAGGCACCGTCGTCAACTTCCCGATTCTGGCCGATGCCGACCGAAAGGTCTCCGATCTGTATGACCTGATCCACCCGAACGCCAGTGACACGCTCACGGTGCGCTCGCTGTTCGTGATCGATCCGCACAAAAAGATTCGCCTGACCATTACCTACCCGGCCAGCACGGGCCGTAACTTCCACGAAATTCTGCGGGTCATTGATTCGCTGCAACTGACCGACCACTACAAAGTCGCGACCCCGGCCAACTGGCAGGACGGTGATGAAGTGGTGATCGTGCCGTCGCTCAAGGACGAGGAGGAAATCAAACAGCGTTTTCCCAAGGGGTATCGGGCGGTGAAACCTTATCTGCGGCTTACCCCCCAACCCAATCGCTAAGGCGCGCCACGTCGCGAACCGCTGACACGTGCTCAAGGAATTTCATACATGCTGGTTGTAACACTTGGTGGCAGTCCCAGCCAACGCTCCCGCTCCGGGGTGCTGCTGGATCATTCCCGACGCTGGTTGCAGCAACAAGGTGTCGAAGTGGTGAGTTATCGGGTACGGGACTTCCCGGCCGAGGACTTGCTGCATGCACGTTTCGACAGCCCGAAAGTCCTCGACCTGTTGCAGCAAGTGGCCAACGCCGATGGCTTGCTGATTGCCACGCCGGTATACAAGGCATCGTTTTCTGGCGCGCTGAAAAGCATTCTCGACCTGCTGCCCGAGCGTGCGCTGGCGCACAAGGTTGTATTGCCCATGGCCACGGGCGGCAGCATTGCGCACATGCTGGCGGTGGACTACGCGTTGAAGCCGGTGCTGTCGGCCTTGAAAGCCCAGGAGTTGCTTCATGGGATTTTCGCCGAAGACAGCCAGATCGCTTATGGCGAAGGCAGTCAACAGGCGCAATTGGTGCCGGTGCTCGAGCAACGCTTGAGCGAAGCCCTGGAGCAGTTCTACAGCGCGTTGGCCCGTCGCCCGAAACCACTTGATCCGCACGTGTTGAATGAACGTTTGTTGAGTGCTCGCTGGAGCATTTGAGCCGTACCCTGATTCAGTAACCCTCACCTTACTCAGCCGCCAACGGCCAAGCAGGTGCAGCCAGAACCCTTATCGCTATTTGGAGAGCGCCATGCGCACTGTCATCTTGCGTCGGGGACTGGTCGCGCTGTTTGCCGCGGCTGTGTCCTTTGGCGTCATTGTTCAAGCACAAGCGGCCGAGACCCTGCGTATCGGCTATCAGAAATACGGCACGCTGGTGCTGCTCAAGGTAAAAGGCACGCTGGAAAAACGCCTGGCCGAACAGGGCGTTCAAGTGCAATGGACCGAGTTTCCTGGCGGTCCGCAGTTGCTGGAAGGGCTGAATGTCGGCTCGATCGACTTTGGTGTGACCGGCGAAACGCCCCCGGTCTTCGCCCAGGCAGCCGGCGCCGATCTGCTCTACGTCGCCTATGAACCGCCTGCGCCCACCAGCGAGGCAATCCTGGTACCCAAGGCGTCGCCGATCACCTCGGTGCAGGGCCTCAAGGGCAAAAAAGTCGTCCTCAACAAAGGTTCCAACGTGCATTACCTGCTGGTGCGCGCCCTGGAGGATGCCGGCCTGAAATATACCGACGTACAGACTGTATTCCTGCCCCCCGCTGATGCTCGCGCCGCCTTCGAGCGTGGCAGTGTCGACGCCTGGGTCATCTGGGATCCGTACCAGGCGGCCGCCGAGCAGCAGCTGCAGGCCCGCACCCTGCGTGACGGCAGCGGCCTCGCCGATAACCATCAGTTCTACCTGGCCACTCGGCCTTACGCCGAAAAACACCCGGAGGTGGTCAAGGCGCTGGCGGAAGAAGTGCGCGCCGTCGGCGATTGGGCCAAGGCCAACCCGCAAGAGGTAACCGCCCAAGTTGCCCCGCTGCTCGGCCTGCCGATCGATGTCACCCTGACTTCGATGCAGCGCCAAGGCTTCGGTGCGTTGTTCCTGACCCCGGAAGTGATCGCGGCGCAGCAGAAAATCGCCGACAGCTTCTACCAACTCAAATTGATCCCCAAGCCCTTGAGCATCAAGGACGTGATCTGGACGCCACCTGCGTCCGTTGCCAAAGCGCCGTAATTCGCCTTTTTCAGGAGACAACTCCATGAGCCTCAATATTTTCTGGTTCCTGCCCACCCATGGTGATGGCCATTACCTTGGCACCACTGAAGGCGCGCGCGCCGTCGATCATGGTTATTTGCAGCAAGTGGCCCAGGCGGCGGACCGCTTGGGTTTTGGCGGCGTGTTGATTCCCACCGGACGCTCTTGCGAAGACTCGTGGCTGGTGGCCGCGTCGCTGATACCGGTGACCCAGCGCTTGAAATTTCTGGTTGCCCTGCGTCCCGGGATTATTTCTCCAACGGTGGCTGCGCGTCAGGCGGCGACCCTGGATCGACTCTCGGGTGGGCGGGCGCTGTTCAATCTGGTGACCGGTGGTGATCCTGAAGAACTGGCCGGTGACGGCTTGTTTCTCAGCCATGAAGAGCGGTATCAGGCGTCAGTGGAGTTCACCCGTATCTGGCGTCGGGTGCTGGAAGGCGAAACCGTGGATTACGACGGCCAGCACATCAGCGTCAAAGGCGCCAAGCTGCTCTATCCACCGGTCCAGCAACCGCGTCCGCCCCTGTACTTTGGTGGCTCGTCCGAAGCGGCCCAGGACCTGGCGGCCGAACAAGTGGAAATGGTCCTCACCTGGGGCGAACCACCGGAGGCCGTAGCGCAGAAGATCGAGCAGGTAAGGGCCAAGGCCGCGAAGCTGGGGCGCACCGTGCGCTTTGGCATACGCCTGCATGTCATCGTGCGCGAAACCAATGATCAAGCCTGGAAAGCGGCTGACAAACTGATCTCCCATCTGGACGACGACACCATCGCCCGGGCCCAGGCTTCACTGGCGCGCTTTGACTCGGTTGGCCAGCAACGCATGGCGGCCTTGCATGGCGGCAGTCGCGACAACCTGGAAGTCAGCCCGAACCTGTGGGCCGGCGTTGGCCTGGTGCGCGGCGGCGCGGGAACTGCCCTGGTCGGTGATGGCCCGACGGTTGCGGCGCGAGTCAGGGAGTATGCAGACCTGGGCATCGATACCTTCATCTTCTCCGGTTATCCACATTTGGAGGAGTCATATCGGGTGGCGGAGCTGCTCTTCCCACACCTGGATATCGAACGTCCCGAGTTGCCGAAAAGCGGTGGTTATGTCAGCCCGTTTGGCGAGATGGTAGCCAACGACATTCTTCCCAAAGCTGCGGCACAGAGCTGAGGTTTTGATGAGTATTCAACGCATTTCTCATCGACTGGCGCCGTGGGCCTTGCCGCTGCTGTTATTGGCGGTATGGCAGTTGTCGGTGTCGGCGGGTTGGCTGTCGACACGGATTCTGCCAGCGCCTGGCGCGGTGATCGAGGCCGCTATCAACCTCGTGCGCAGCGGCGAAATATGGACACATCTGGCCATCAGTGGTTGGCGTGCCGGGCTGGGCTTTGTCATCGGCGGCGGGATCGGCTTGGCGCTGGGGTTTATCACTGGCCTGTCGAAGTGGGGCGAGCGTCTGCTGGACAGTTCGGTGCAGATGATTCGTAACGTGCCGCACCTGGCGCTGATTCCCTTGGTCATTCTGTGGTTCGGCATCGATGAAACGGCAAAGGTATTCCTGGTCGCGCTCGGCACGCTGTTTCCGATCTACCTCAACACTTACCACGGCATTCGTAACGTCGATCCGGCACTGGTGGAAATGGCCCGCAGCTACGGCCTGTCCGGGTTCAGCCTGTTTCGCCAAGTGATCCTGCCGGGTGCCTTGCCATCGATTCTGGTGGGCGTGCGTTTTGCCCTGGGCTTTATGTGGTTGACGCTGATCGTGGCGGAGACCATCTCGGCCAGTTCCGGTATCGGTTACCTGGCGATGAATGCCCGGGAGTTCCTGCAAACCGATGTCGTGGTGCTGGCGATTGTGCTGTACGCCGTTCTTGGCAAGCTCGCAGACCTGGCGGCGCGTGGCCTGGAGCGAGTCTGGCTGCGCTGGCATCCGGCGTATCAAGTCAGTAAAGGAGGTGCGGCATGACGGCTCAACAACCTCCGCGCCTGTTGCGAGGCATCCCGCTGGCGGTGCGCCAGTTGCGCAAGTCATTCGGCACGCGCGAAGTGCTCAAGGGCATTGACCTGCATATTCCGGCAGGCCAGTTCGTGGCGGTGGTCGGCCGCAGTGGCTGTGGCAAAAGCACATTGTTGCGCTTGCTGGCCGGGCTGGATAACGCCAGTGGCGGCGAGCTGCTGGCCGGCTCCGGGGCACTGCATGAAGCGCTTGAAGACACGCGGTTGATGTTCCAGGAGGCACGTTTGCTGCCGTGGAAAAAGATCATCGATAACGTTGGCCTGGGACTCAAGGGTAATTGGCGGCCTCAGGCGCTTGATGCCTTGGAAGCGGTCGGCCTCGCCGAGCGTGCCGATGAATGGCCCGCCGCCCTGTCCGGTGGGCAAAAGCAGCGCGTTGCCCTGGCGCGTGCGCTGATCCATCAACCACGTTTGTTACTGCTGGACGAGCCCTTGGGTGCGCTGGACGCCCTGACTCGGATCGAAATGCAGCAACTGATTGAAAACCTGTGGCGCAAGCATGGCTTCACCGTGCTGTTGGTAACCCACGACGTCAGCGAAGCCGTTGCTATCGCCGACCGGGTGATCCTGATCGAAGACGGCGAAGTCGGCCTCGACTTGCACATCGACCTGCCGCGCCCACGGGTTCGTGGCTCGCACCGCCTTGCGGCCCTGGAAACCGAAGTACTTAACCGTGTGTTGTCGTTGCCTGGCACCCCGCCAGAGCCGGAACCTGTTTCACCGCTGCCTACGCAACTGCGTTGGGCTCAATAACTCACTTGTCCCTGAAGGAAGAACACCATGACTATTAAAGCCATCAACGTGCGTAACCAGTTCAAAGGCACCATCAAGGAGATCGTCGAAGGCGACGTGTTATCGGAAATCGATGTGCAGACCGCGTCCGGTATCGTCACGTCGGTGATCACCACCCGCTCGGTCAAAGAGCTGGAATTGGTGATTGGCAGTGAGGTGATTGCGTTCGTGAAGTCGACCGAGGTGTCGATTGCCAAGTTGTAGTTGCTGTTTCTGGTGAGGGTTGCGGGGGGCTATGGTGTCCTCCGCGCCGGGGGCGGCGCCCTGTAGGAGCGAGGGGGTGCCTAGCCCTTGCTCGCGAAGATCGTTAACGATGGCGCGGGAAATCTGGCCCCCGAGGCGATCTCAGGTTTTTCGCGAGCAAGCTCGCTCCTACAGCACCCGCTTGGGCAAAAACGCCGGCAGATAGAGTCCCACATACGCATCGAACACCCGCATTCCTTCCTCCGCCATGCGCGGCGTGATCTGCCCGTGCTGATGCACTGAGCGCGCATACACGCGGTCGCTCAACTCCAGCGCCAGGGCAAACACATCGACATCGGACGGCAACGTCGGCACTTCAAAATGGCGGTTGAATACGGCCAGCATCAGATCGCCCAATTCCAGATCATGCTGGCGGTCCGCCTGGGTCACTTCGGTAAGGCCATGCTGGGCAAGGATCAACTGGCGGGCGGCGGCGTCCTTGCTGTAGATGGTCAGCATGCGCAACTCGACCACGCGAGAAAGGTCGCGCCAGTGCTGGATTTTGTCGTGATCGATGGGCGCCTGCAGGGCTGCGCGGAAGGCCGCATGGACGTCGGCGGTCAGCGCTTCCAGCAAGGCCGGCACGCTGGCGAAAAAGTGATACACCGACGACGGTGGAATCTGTGCGCGCTCAGCCACGCTATAGATCGACAAGCTGCCCACGCCTTCGGCGGCCAGCAAGGTGCGGGCGGCGTCGAGTATCGCGTCGATCCGGGCCTGGCTGCGGGCGCGGGGTTTGCGAGGGGCGGTGGGGCGGGATGTCATTGAAGTCTCCTACAAGGCAGCGCGCATTGTATGAGCAGGAAACGGTGTTGTCTGCCAGGGCCTCATCGGGAGCAAGCGTGGTCTTCCGGAATAAACCCATAAAAAAACGCCGCCGACCCAAGTCAGCGGCGTTCCTTTTAGCGGGAGCAAGCGCTTACACGGTATGCAGGTACCAGTTGTACTCAAGGTCGGAGATGGAGTGCTCGAACTCTTCCAGCTCACTTTCCTTGCAGGCGACAAAGATATCGATATATTTCGGATCGATGTACTTGGCCATCACCTCGCTGTCGTCCAGCTCGCGCAATGCGTCGCGCAGGTTGTTCGGCAGGCTCTGTTCGTTCTGCTCGTAGCTGTTGCCTTCCACCGGTGCGCCGGGTTCGATCTTGTTGGTCAGACCGTGGTGCACGCCCGCCAGGACCGAAGCCATCAGCAGGTAAGGGTTGGCGTCGGCGCCGGCCACACGGTGTTCGATCCGCACCGCATCGGCGGAGCCGGTGGGTACGCGGATCGCCACGGTACGGTTGTCCAGGCCCCAGCACGGCGAGTTCGGCACGTAGAACTGTGCGCCGAAACGGCGGTAGGAGTTGACGTTGGGGCACAGGAACGCCATTTGAGCGGGTAGGGTCTCCAGCACACCGCCGATTGCGTGACGCAATGCGGCGTTCTGCTCGGGATCCTCGCTGGCAAAGATGTTCTTGCCTTCCTTGTCCAGGATCGAAATATGCACGTGCAAACCGTTGCCTGCCTGGCCCGGGTAAGGCTTGGCCATGAAGGTAGTGTCCATTTCATGGTCGTAGGCAATGTTCTTGATCAGGCGCTTGAGCAGTACGGCGTAGTCGCAGGCCTTGATCGGATCGGCCACGTGGTGCAGGTTCACTTCGAACTGGGCCGGGGCGCTTTCCTTGACGATTGCATCGGCCGGAATGCCTTGCTCTTTTGCACCTTCCAGAATGTCCTGGAGGCAGTCGACGTATTCGTCGAGGTCGTCGATCAGGTAGACCTGGGTCGAGTGCGGGCGTTTGCCGGAGATCGGCGAGCGAGGCGGTTGAGGCCGGCCGTTCACGTTCTCCTGGTCGATCAGGTAGAACTCAAGCTCGAAGGCTGCGCAGATGGTCAGGCCGAGCTCGTCAAACTTGGTCACGACTTGCCGCAGCACTTCGCGCGGATCGGCGAAGAAAGGTTCACCTTCAAGTTCGTGCATGGTCATCAGCAATTGCGCGGTAGGACGCTTTTGCCAGGGCTCATTGCACAGGGTGTCAGGGATTGGATAACAGATTCGGTCAGCATCACCGATATCCAGACCCAGGCCGGTACTTTCCACCGTCGAGCCATTGATATCCAGGGCAAATAAAGAGGCAGGCAAGTTAATGCCCTTCTCGTAAACCTTGTGGAGGCTGGTGCGTTCGATGCGCTTGCCGCGCACCACACCATTCATATCCGCAATTAGAAGGTCTACGTACAGAACCTCAGGATGATCCTTAAGGAACGCGTTCGCTTCGTTAAGCTGAACGGCACGCGGGGGTACCGACATGATGCAACACCTTTGTTGTTAAAAATATCAATCATTGATCTTCTCTGGTTTCAGTCAACCCGAACGGCTTGCCGAAGTCAAGCGAGGCCTTTTTTGCCCTAAAAAAGCGCCACAAGGGCATTTTTGAGGCGGTTTGGGGCGCTTTTAGCTGATTGAGGGGCTTGGGACCTGCGACGTTGAGCGGGCCGTATTGTATTTTTTACGGGGGTGTTGTGTTAAAAAATGAACAAGGCTAAGCTCGATTCAAACCCATAACAGCAATAATACCGGGGTGCTTCATGTATCGCCTGCCGTCAATCGGCGTCACCGCCTGGTCCAAACAGGTCGGTCTGCATGCTTATCACATCAGTGGCGACTCATACGTCCGCGCAGTGGCCACCACTGCCAGGGGCTTGCCATTGATCATGCCGTCCCAGGCGGACGCGTTCGAACCGGCCATTATTTTTGACGGCCTGGCCGTCACCTTCGTTATCGGCTTACCTTCTCGCCTGCAATCCAAGTCTGCGCATCGGGCCGCTCCCATTCGGGGTGTCGCTCGTGATTCTGCACGGCTTTTGCTTGAGGAGTGCAATGTCAGCGCAAATGGCAGGTAAGCTCTTACCCTGATCGACAAAACGACGCGGATGCTGCGTCAACCAACGCCTGGCCTTTAATGGATGTCAGGAAACCCAGCCCAGAGGCATTTATGAGTAACAACCTCGACCAGCTCACCGATTGGTTGAAAGACCATAAGATCACAGAAGTCGAATGCATGGTTGGCGACCTCACCGGTATCACCCGGGGCAAGATCTCGCCGACCAACAAGTTCATCGCCGAAAAAGGCATGCGCCTGCCCGAGAGCGTGCTGTTGCAGACCGTGACCGGCGACTATGTCGAAGACGACATCTATTACCAACTGCTCGACCCGGCCGACATCGACATGATCTGCCGCCCGGACGAGAACGCGGTATACCTGGTGCCCTGGGCCATCGAACCCACCGCCCAGGTGATCCACGATACCTACGACAAGCAAGGCAACCCGATTGAGCTGTCGCCGCGCAACGTGCTCAAGAAAGTCCTCAAGCTCTATACCGACAAAGGCTGGCAGCCCATCGTCGCGCCGGAGATGGAGTTCTACCTGACCAAGCGCTGCGAAGACCCGGACTTCCCGCTGCAACCGCCGATCGGCCGCTCCGGGCGTCCGGAAACCGGTCGCCAATCCTTCTCCATAGAAGCCGCCAACGAATTCGATCCGTTGTTCGAAGATGTCTACGACTGGTGCGAGCTGCAAGAGCTGGATCTCGACACGCTGATCCACGAGGACGGCACGGCGCAGATGGAAATCAACTTCCGTCACGGCGATGCCCTGTCCCTGGCCGACCAGATCCTGGTGTTCAAGCGCACCATGCGCGAAGCGGCGCTCAAGCACGATGTGGCCGCCACCTTCATGGCCAAGCCGATGACCGGTGAGCCTGGCAGCGCCATGCACCTGCACCAGAGCATCATCGACATCGCCACTGGCAAGAACGTGTTCTCCAATGAAGACGGAACCAAGAGTGAACTGTTCCTGCACCACATTGGCGGTCTGCAGAAACTCATTCCCGAGCTGTTGCCGTTGTTCGCCCCTAACGTCAACTCGTTCCGCCGCTTCCTGCCGGACACTTCGGCGCCAGTGAACGTGGAGTGGGGGGAAGAAAACCGCACCGTCGGCCTGCGGGTACCGGATGCCGGCCCCCAGAATCGCCGGGTGGAAAACCGTTTGCCGGGCGCCGATGCCAACCCGTACCTGGCCATCGCCGCCAGCTTGCTGTGCGGCTATATCGGTATGGTCGAAGGCATCAGCCCGAGCGCGCCGGTCGTCGGTCGGGGTTACGAGCGTCGCAACCTGCGCCTGCCGTTGACCATCGAAGACGCGCTGGAGCGTATGGAAAACAGCAAGACCATCGAGAAATACCTGGGTCAAAAGTTCATCACAGGCTACGTCGCGGTCAAGCGGGCCGAGCATGAAAACTTCAAGCGCGTGATCAGTTCGTGGGAGCGGGAATTCCTGCTCTTCGCCGTCTGATGCGCCGGGTGCGGCTGGGATTCGCCGCACCTTCACCTGCTATTTTTGGAGATTGGTATGTCCAGCAACAACCCGCAAACCCGTGAATGGCAAGCCCTGAGCAACGATCATCACTTGGCACCGTTCAGCGACTTCAAACAGTTGAAAGAGAAAGGCCCGCGCATCATCACCAACGCCAAGGGCGTCTATCTGTGGGACAGCGAAGGCAACAAGATTCTCGACGGCATGGCCGGCCTGTGGTGCGTGGCGATCGGTTACGGTCGCGATGAACTGGCTGACGCCGCCGCCAAACAAATGAAACAACTGCCGTACTACAACCTGTTCTTCCAGACCGCTCACCCACCGGTACTGGAATTGGCCAAGGCCATCGCCGATATCGCCCCCGCCGGCATGAACCACGTGTTCTTCACCGGCTCCGGCTCCGAAGGCAACGACACCATGTTGCGCATGGTCCGCCACTACTGGGCGATCAAGGGCCTGCCCAACAAAAAAACCATCATCAGCCGCAAGAATGGCTACCACGGCTCCACCGTGGCCGGCGCCAGCCTGGGCGGCATGACTTACATGCATGAGCAAGGTGATTTGCCGATCCCTGGCATTGTCCACATCGCCCAGCCGTACTGGTTCGGCGAAGGCGGCGACATGAGCCCCGAAGCGTTTGGCATCTGGGCCGCCAACCAACTGGAAGAAAAGATTCTGGAAGTGGGCGTGGACAACGTCGGCGCCTTTATTGCCGAGCCGATCCAGGGCGCCGGTGGGGTGATCGTGCCGCCCGCCAGCTACTGGCCGCGCGTCAAGGAGATCCTCGCCAAGTACGACATTCTGTTTGTCGCCGATGAGGTGATCTGTGGCTTCGGTCGTACTGGTGAGTGGTTCGGTAGCGATTTCTACGATCTCAAGCCCGACATGATGACCATCGCCAAGGGCCTGACCTCGGGCTACATCCCGATGGGTGGCCTGATCGTGCGCGACGAAGTGGTCGACGTGCTCAACGAAGGCGGTGACTTCAACCACGGTTTCACCTATTCCGGTCACCCGGTGGCTGCAGCGGTCGCCCTGGAAAACATCCGCATCATGCGTGATGAAAAAATTGTCAGCCGTGTTCACGACGAAACGGCACCGTATTTGCAAAAGCGTCTACGTGAGTTGGCGGATCACCCGTTGGTGGGCGAAGTACGCGGTGTCGGCATGCTGGGTGCCATCGAGCTGGTGCAAGACAAGGCGACGCGCAAGCGTTATGAAGGCAAGGGCGTGGGCATGATCTGCCGTACCTTCTGCTTCGAGAATGGCCTGATCATGCGCGCCGTGGGCGACACCATGATCATTTCGCCGCCGCTGGTGATCAGCAAGGCCGAGATTGACGAGCTGGTGACCAAGGCTCGCCAATGCCTGGACCTGACCTTGGCGGCATTGCAAGGCTAAGTGCTAGGCTCAGGACGGAACGGCCAGCAGGCTTTCCGTCCGGGTGGTTATAAAAGAATGGGGCTTTGGTTGAAAGCCGGCCCCTGAACTTGCCAGACTGTCGCCCTGTTTTGTTGCCCTTCCTGGGCCACCAAAACATGCAACTCTTTAATAGACAAAAATGCTGTGGCCCAAAAAAGAAAAATTGGAGCATGACCGAATGAAGGCATTAGGTTTGAAGAACGCTGGCAAGACCCTCCTGGCTTTGTCCATGATGGGTGTAATGGCAGGCACGGCCCAGGCCGCCGACAAAGTGCTGCACGTTTATAACTGGTCCGATTACATTGCACCGGACACTGTCGCCGAGTTTGAAAAAGAGTCTGGCATCAAGGTGGTGTACGACGTTTTCGACAGCAACGAAACCCTGGAAGCCAAGCTGCTGGCTGGCAAGTCCGGGTATGACATCGTGATTCCCTCGAACAACTTCCTCGCCAAGCAGATCAAGGCCGGTGTTTATCAGGAGCTGGACAAGTCCAGGCTGCCGAACTGGAAGAACCTGGATACCGATCTGCTCAAGGCCGTTGGCGACGCCAGCGACAAAGGCAACAAGCACGCGTTTCCCTACATGTGGGGCACCATCGGCATCGGCTACAACCCGGACAAGGTCAAGGCTGCGCTGGGCGTCGACAAGATCGACTCGTGGGACGTGCTGTTCAAGCCCGAGAACATCGCCAAACTCAAAGGCTGTGGCGTGAGTTTCCTCGACTCACCGACCGAAATGATTCCCGCCGCCTTGCATTACCTGGGCTACCCGACCGACACCACCGACAAAAAACAACTGGCTGAAGCCGAAGCGTTGTTCCTCAAGATTCGTCCTTCGGTGGGTTACTTCCATTCCTCCAAGTACATCTCTGACCTCGCCAACGGCAACATCTGCGTCGCCGTGGGTTACTCGGGCGACCTGGAACAATCCAAGTCCCGCGCTGCCGAAGCCGGCGGCAAAGTCAAAGTCTCCTACGTCATTCCCAAGGAAGGTGCAGGCAGCTTCTACGACATGGTCGCTATTCCTAAAGATGCCGAAAACCTCGACGCGGCCTACCAGTTCATGAACTACCTGATGCAGCCTGAAGTCATGGCCGAGATCACCAACAGCGTCCGTTTCCCGAACGGCAACAAGGCCGCCACGCCGCTGGTGAACAAAGATATCTCGGGTGATCCGAGCATCTATCCGTCGGACGAAGTGAAAGCCAAGCTGTATGCCATCAGCGATCTGCCGCCCACTACCCTGCGGACGCTGACGCGCAGTTGGACCAAGATCAAATCGGGCAAATAAGCAAAAACCGGTAGGAGCGAGCGTGCTCGCGAAAAACTCAAATGCGCCGCGGGGTGCCTGATGCCCCGCGTTATCGTTGACGACCTTTGCGAGCTAGCTCGCTCCTACAACAAATTAAATGACAGAAAGTTTTGCCGGATCGGTTTATCGAAGGTAAGTTGCGCGCCGGTTTTGTTGTCGGGCGGTGAAACGACCCTGCAATTCGGGCAACAACTTAGGCCCAACTAATTGAGAGGACCTCCACGTGCCAATTTCCTTATTTCGCAAAGCCTTGCTGGTAGGGGCGGGCCTCACGTTGGCAGTCAGCGTGCAAGCCGCTTCAACCGTGCACGTTTATAACTGGTCGGACTATATCGGTCCCGATACCCTGGCCGAGTTTGAAAAAGCCACCGGCATCAAGCCCGTCTACGATGTGTTTGACTCCAACGAAACCCTGGAAGGCAAGCTGCTGGCCGGTCGCACCGGTTATGACGTGGTGGTGCCGTCCAACCATTTCCTGGGCAAGCAGATCAAGGCCGGGGCGTTCCAGAAAATCGACAAGGCGCAGTTGAGCAACTACGCCAACCTCGACCCGGCGCTGCTTAAACGTCTGGAAAAGAACGATCCGGGCAACCAATACGCGGTGCCTTATCTGTGGGGCACCAACGGCATTGGCTACAACGTCGATAAGGTCAAGGAAGTGCTGGGTGTCGACAAGATCGATTCCTGGGCGGTGCTGTTCGAGCCGCAGAACATGAAAAAGCTGGCCAGTTGCGGTGTGTCTTTCATGGACTCTGCCGATGAAATGCTGCCGGCGGTTCTCAATTACATGGGCCTGGACCCTAACAGCACAAACCCGGCCGATTATAAAAAGGCTGCTGAAAAATTGCTGGAAGTACGTCCCTACGTGACTTACTTCCATTCTTCCAAATACATCTCGGACCTGGCCAACGGCAATATTTGCGTGGCGGCGGGTTTCTCCGGTGATGTGTTCCAGGCCAAGGCCCGCGCGGCCGAAGCGGGCAAAGGCGTAAATATCGCCTACGTGATTCCCAAGGAAGGCGGCAACCTGTGGTTTGACGTGCTGGCGATCCCCAAGGACTCCACCAACGTCAAGCAAGCGCACGCGTTCATCAACTATTTGCTGCAACCTGAGGTGATCGCCCAGGTCAGCGATTACGTCGGTTATGCCAACCCTAACCCGGGGGCGGACAAACTGATGGATCAATCGATACGCACCGACGCAGCGGTTTACCCACCGCAGGCGGTTCTCGAGCGGACATTCGTCAACAGCGAGTTACCCCCGAAGGTGCAACGCCTGATGACCCGTAGCTGGACCAAGGTCAAGACGGGCAAGTAAGACTCAAACTATCCAGAGTTCGCCCGTCTGGGGCGAGCTGCACTCTTTTTTGTTGGGAGTTTCGTAAATGGCAGTTGCCTCCGGCGCCTATAAGAAAGCCCTCGAGGGCGACCAGACACCGAAAAAGGTGTTGGTCAAAATCGACCGGGTCACGAAAAAGTTCGACGAGACGATTGCCGTGGACGATGTGTCCCTGGAGATCAAGAAAGGCGAGATTTTCGCCTTGCTCGGCGGTTCGGGTTCGGGCAAGTCCACCTTGCTGCGTATGCTCGCAGGTTTCGAGCGCCCGACTGAGGGGCGGATTTTCCTCGACGGTGTCGACATCACCGACATGCCGCCGTATGAGCGTCCGATCAACATGATGTTCCAGTCCTACGCGTTGTTCCCGCACATGACCGTGGCGCAGAACATCGCGTTCGGCCTGCAGCAGGACAAGATCCCTAAGGCGGAAGTCGAAGCGCGCGTGGCCGAGATGCTCAAGCTGGTACAGATGAGTCAGTTCGCCAAGCGCAAACCGCATCAGTTGTCTGGCGGCCAGCGCCAGCGGGTGGCGCTGGCACGTTCCCTGGCCAAGCGTCCGAAACTGTTGCTGCTCGATGAGCCCATGGGCGCCCTGGACAAGAAGCTGCGTTCGCAGATGCAGCTGGAGCTTGTTGAGATCATCGAGCGCGTCGGCGTGACCTGTGTGATGGTGACACACGATCAGGAAGAGGCCATGACCATGGCCGAGCGCATCGCGATCATGCACCTGGGCTGGATCGCCCAGATCGGCAGCCCGATCGATATCTACGAAACCCCGACCAGCCGTCTGGTGTGTGAGTTCATCGGCAACGTCAACATCTTCGAAACCCTGGTGGTGGACGACGCCGAAGGTCACGCGGTGCTCGAGTGTGCTGACCTGGATCGCAACATCTACGTAGGTCACGGCATCGCCACTGCGGTGGAAGACAAGTCGGTGACTTACGCGATTCGCCCGGAAAAGCTGCTGGTCACCTCCGAAATGCCGACCTGCGAGCACAACTGGTCCAGCGGCAAGGTCCACGACATCGCGTACCTCGGCGGTCACTCGGTGTTCTACGTGGAGTTGCCGAGCGGCAAGCTGGTGCAGTCCTTCGTCGCCAACGCCGAGCGCCGTGGCCAGCGGCCGACCTGGGGTGATCAGGTTTACGTGTGGTGGGAAGACGACAGCGGCGTGGTACTGCGCTCATGAACATGCGCAAATTCAAGCGGCGCTTGCACCGCATAGTCCCCAGTGGCAAGCAGGTGGTCATCGGGATTCCGTTCCTGTGGCTGTTTCTGTTCTTCGCGCTGCCGTTCTTCATTGTTTTGAAGATCAGCTTCGCCGAAGCCGACGTGGCGATTCCGCCTTACACCGAGATCTACACCTACGTTGAGCAGAAGCTGCAATTGGTGCTGAACCTGGCCAATTACAGTTTGCTGGCGGGCGATGACCTGTACATCGCCGCGTACCTCGGCTCGCTGAAAATGGCATTTTTCAGCACGTTGCTGTGTCTGCTGATCGGCTACCCGATGGCCTACGGTATCGCCACCGCGCGCAAGGAAATGCAAACCGTGCTGGTGCTGCTGATCATGATGCCGACCTGGACGGCGATCCTGATCCGTGTGTATGCGTGGATGGGCATCCTCAGCAACAACGGTTTGCTCAACGGCTTCCTGATGTCCATGGGGTTGATCAACGAGCCGTTGCAGATCCTCAACACCAATATCGCGGTATATATCGGTGTGGTCTATTCGTACCTGCCGTTCATGATCCTGCCGCTGTACGCCAACCTGGTTAAACATGACCAGAGCTTGCTGGAGGCCGCATCCGACCTGGGCTCGAGCACCTTCAACAGTTTCTGGAAAATCACCGTGCCGCTGTCCAAGAACGGCATTATCGCCGGCTGCATGCTGGTGTTTATCCCGGTAGTGGGCGAGTTCGTGATCCCCGAACTGCTGGGCGGTCCGGAAACGCTGATGATCGGTAAAGTGTTGTGGCAGGAATTCTTCAACAACCGTGACTGGCCGGTGGCGTCTGCCCTGGCAGTGGTGATGCTGGCGATCCTGATCGTGCCGATCATCCTGTTTAACCGCAGCCAGGCCAAAGAGATGGAGGGCAAGGTATGAAGCGCTTCAGTTTCTCCAGCTTCATGCTGGTCGTAGGGCTGCTGTTCATCTACCTGCCGATGCTGATCCTGGTGATCTATTCGTTCAACGAATCGAAGCTGGTGACGGTGTGGGGCGGCTGGTCGATCAAGTGGTATGTCGGCCTTTTGGATAACACCCAATTGATGGGCTCGGTTGCCCGTTCCCTGGAAATCGCCTGCTACACGGCGGTGGCCGCGGTGGCGTTGGGTACGTTAGCGGCGTTCGTGCTGACGCGTATCAACCAGTTCAAGGGCCGTACGCTGTTCGGCGGCCTGGTGACCGCGCCGCTGGTGATGCCCGAAGTGATCACCGGTCTGTCGTTGTTGCTGCTGTTCGTGGCGATGGCGCAGATGATCGGCTGGCCCCAGGAACGGGGCATCCTCACCATCTGGATCGCCCACACCACGTTCTGTGCGGCGTATGTGGCGGTGGTGGTGTCGGCGCGCTTGCGTGAGCTGGACCTGTCGATCGAAGAAGCGGCGATGGATCTGGGCGCGCGGCCGTGGAAGGTGTTCTTCCTGATCACCATCCCGATGATCGCGCCGTCGTTGGCAGCGGGCGGCATGATGTCGTTCGCGCTGTCCCTGGATGACCTGGTATTGGCCAGCTTCGTCTCGGGGCCGGGTTCTACCACGTTGCCGATGGAAGTGTTCTCGGCTGTGCGCCTGGGGGTAAAACCCGAGATCAATGCCGTGGCCAGCCTGATCCTGTTGGCGGTGTCACTGGTGACCTTCCTGGTGTGGTTTTTCAGCCGCCGGGCCGAAGAACGTCGCAAGAAAGCGATCCAGCAGGCCATCGAAGAAGCGGCAGCGGATGGTTGGAAACAGCCGGACGTACGTCGGGCTCCCGCACCGGTCTAAAAATGTGGGAGCTGGCTTGCCTGCGATAGCGGTATCTATACAAATTTGCCGCAACGCATAAATTCAAGCAGACGGGGCTGTCGTGGCGAGCGGGCTTGCCGGAACGCCGTATCGCCCGCGCTGGGCTGCGAAGCAGCCCCAGTAAGCCGAATGCGATGTATCAGATACACCGTAGCGGCTGGTTTTGGGGCTGCTTCACGGCCTGAGCTCCTCCCTCAACATGCTTTCGTTGCTTGCGGTGCTGTCATCAAAGGCAAGCCAGCTCCCACGCTGGGTTGCATTTAAAGTTGATTAGGCAGTCCACGGCGACTGGCGAATCACCTCGACAAAGTTCATCGGCTTGAACCCCGGCTCCTGATCCACCAACACATCGGTCTTCACGTTGCCAAACGTGGTCTGCGGGCGATGGCGCAAGCCGTCGGCAAAGGCGCAGATGATGCATTCCTTGAACCCTTCGCCCCGTGGATGCGCATGCACCACAGCCTCGCGCTGCACGTGCGTAAACGCGGCGTAGTCCATGCCCAGCACATCCATCTCCACGCCAGCGGTCACCAGGGCGACGGTAGGGCGCAGGTGCTTGGGCACGCCAGGCGTGGTGTGCAGGGCAATGGACAACCACACCTGCTCGATATCGTCATCGCTCAACCCGTAGGGCTTGAGAAAGTCGGCGGCAGCGTTGGCGCCGTCCACTTCAAAACGCTCGTTGTCACTGCGATGGCCAGCCACCAGGCCCAGGTCATGGAACATCGCGCCGACGTAGAGCAACTCCGGGTTGTAGGTCATATGCCTGCGCTCGCCGCTCAAGGCGCCAAACAGGAAGACGCGACGGGAGTGGTGGTAGAGCAGGTCGGATTCAATGTCACGGATGTATTCGGTGGTGGCCTTGGCCAGGGCGCTGTCGGGGATTTTGATGCCGGCGATGGTGCTACTCATGGTCATGATCCTCAAGAAAGCGCTGGGTTGGCGCTGATGGGTGCAGTCTGGACGCGCCTGTGCGCGAGGGCCATCGCGCTGAGGATGCGATCCCGGCCAATGTGCGCTCACATCGTGCCAAGTGAAATCGGCTAGGGTGTAGCAGGCACTGCTTTCCCGTGAAGCCCCGCTCCCACATTTGTTTGATCGTTTATTCCGATAGAAAAGGTGTGCCATCCATGCACAAAACCGTCGCCATCCTGATCTTTCCCGGCGTCCAGTCACTGGATGTGACCGGTCCCATGGACGTGTTCTGCGAGGCCAATCGCTTCCTGGCGCCGGAGGATCATTACCAGCTCGAAGTCATCGGCCAGGTCCAGGGCAGCATCGCCTGCTCCAACGGTCTGGCATTGCAGGCACACATCCATTACAGCGAGGCCCTGCAAGCCTATGACCTGCTGTTGGTGGCCGGCGGCCCGCAGTTACCCTTCGAGGATTTCGGCCCGGGGTTCAATCAGTGGCTGCAGGGCGCCAGTGCCAGGGCTCGGCGTTTCGGCTCGATCTGCAACGGTGCGTTCATGCTCGCGCGGGCGGGTTTGCTGGAGGGGCGCACGGTCACCACGCACTGGGGCGACGCGGCGGATCTGGTGCGACTATGCCCCTCGACCCAGGTCGACGCCGACCGCCTGTACGTGCAAGACGCCAACCTCTACACCTCGGCCGGGGTCACGGCGGGCATTGACCTGTCGTTGTACCTGCTGGCCCAGGACCACGGCCCGGAAGTGGCCTTGAGCGTGGCCAAGCGCCTGGTGGTGTTTACCCAGCGCAGCGGCGGACAGTCACAGTTCAGCCCGTTCCTGATGCCCCACGCCGAAGCCAACTCGGCGGTGGCGCAGGTGCAGTTGTACGTGCTGGCGAATCTGACCGGCGACCTGGGCATTGCTGACCTGGCCCGCGCAGCCAACATGAGTGCGCGCAACTTTTCGCGGGTATTTGCCCGTGAGGCGCGGATCACCCCGGCGGAGTTTGTCGAGCGGGCGCGGGTGGACGCGGCGCGGGTGATGCTCGAAAGCAGCAGCGCGCCGCTCAAGACCGTGGCCTATCAATGCGGCTTTCGCGATGCCCAGCACATGCGCAGTGTGTTCAACCGCCGGCTGGGCGTGACGCCGCAGCAGTTCCGGCTCAACTTTGCGGCGCCGGTTTGAGCGTGTCGTAGGCTTCCAGCGCACGTAGCGAGTAGATGTAGGCGGCGCCGGCATTCAGTGAGATGGCAGTGGCCAGCGTTGCGGCGACTTCTTCGCGAGTGGCGCCAGCCTTGATCGCGGCGTCGGCATGTACGCCGATGCAACCGTCGCAGCGAGTGGTGATCGCCACTGCAATCGAGATCAGTTCGCGGGTCTTGGCATCCAGGACGTGGTTTTCCTCGGCGGCTTCGCCAAGCGCCATGTAGGCTTTGACCATCTTCGGGTTGCTCTTGCCCAGTGTGCCAAAGGCTTTCTTCACGGTAGGCAGCAAGTCGGACCAGTTATTGAACATTGCGATTATTCCTGAACGGGATGGGTGTGAAGCCAGTGTGTGCCGTTCGGGTTTGGCGGTATTGTTCGATCCGCTCAACTTTTTGACCGATATTCGCAAATGAACGCTATCGACACCCTGATCACCATGGCCAATCTGCGCGGCAGTCTCGACGTACGTTGCCAGTTCCAGGGCGACTGGGCCTTGGACCATGCGCCCGAGTCCCTGGGCGTGGCGCCGTATCACATTGTGGTCAGTGGCACCTGCCGCGCCGAGCTTTCGGGCGGGCAGCGAGTGACCCTGGAAGAGGGCGATATCCTGCTGCTGCCCGGCGGTGCGACTCACCTGTTGCGCAGCCAGGGCGCGACGGTGCCGGCGATGTTACCCAGGGTGATCGACGACGGTGTCCTTCAGGTGCATCGCCTGGGTGGCGATCAGCCGGAGGTGGAGATGCTCTGTGGCAGCTTTCACTACAACCGCCAGTCGGTGCTGTTCGCGGCGTTGCCGGCGTATCTGGTGGTGTCCAGCCGGCAATGGCAGGCCGATGGGCAACTGGCGGCCCTGATTGCGCTGATGCGCAGCGAAGCGGATGGCGAACGGCTCGGTGCGCGGTCGTTCATCGATGCGTTGTCGGTGGCCCTGTTCACCTTGCTGGTGCGCACCTGGCTGGCACAACAAGCGTCGCTGACGGGGACGTTTACCTTGCTCACCGACAAACGCCTGGGCCGCGCCTGGCAGGCGATGCTGGCCGCGCCCGGGCATGACTGGACCATCGACAGCCTGGCCGGCGCGGCGTCGATGTCCCGAGCCACGTTCATGCGCGCGTTTGTCAAAGTGGCGGGCGTATCGCCGTGGGTGCTGCTGACCCAGTTGCGCATGGAGCTGGCGTTCAATCTGTTGCAGCAGTCGCGGTTGAGCCTGACGGATATCGCCGCCCGGGTGGGTTATCAATCCCAGGCGGCGTTCAGCAAGAAATTCAAGGAGGCGTATGGCCAGGCGCCCGGTCGGATGCGCAACGCAGATTAAAACTGTGGGAGGGTGTTTCGTCAGGGCTGTTGTGGGGGGCGGGCCGGCAATAGCTTGAGGGTGCCGCGAGTATTGGCCTGGACCTCCTCTTCATCAAAATGCGTCTGCTCGTACCCGCCTTCGATGTAGGTCTCGGCCTGGTCGGCATAGTGCTTGTCGAACGGTACGCCGCTCTGTCCCACCGGGTTGATGGTCAGAGCGTGGGCGGCGTCGGCGAAGTCGACCAGGCGTCGGGTGGATGGGCCGTAAGTCACCGGCCATGGCGCCGGGCCAATGATTGCAGACAGGTTGTTCGGTACTTCGTGGCTGCCCGGGGAGGCAAACGGGCCGACATTGACGATCTGGTCCAGCGGCTTCTTGATGCCCAGCGGGTGGCCATGGGTCAGGGTATGCGCCTTGCCCCATTGCCATTGCGCCGGGTCATCGCCGAAGGTGGTTTTCAGGTGGGCCAGGCTCTTGTCCCAGGCGCGCTTGACCGTCTCGGCACGCTGCCTGTTCCACCACGGCGAATCGGCGGCGGCCAGGCGTGGCAAGGCGGCGTCGACCACGCGGGTGGTGATCAGGGTCTTGAACATGTCGTCGCCCAGCTTGGGGCGGAAGGCGGCGTCCGTCAGGTCATACAGCAACTGGTTGAACAGCGTGGCCGGGACCGACTCCACCGGGTAGTCACCTTTCCACATGGCCAGTTGCTCTAGCAGCTTGAGTTCGGCCGGATCCTTGACCACCTCGCGTAGCACCGGCAGCAGCGGAGCCAGCAAGCGTGGCCCGTAGGCGGTGGTGGTGCCCAGTTGCAGGGCCTGGCTGTTTTCCACATCCCATTTCACGCGGTTGTCGCTCAATTGCGTATTCAACTGCTGGCCGCGGTCGGCCAGGTTGTAATAGCCGGGGATCTGCATACCAGTGGGCGAGACCGGCTGGGCATTGGCCG
The DNA here is from genome assembly GCF_900106045.1 of Pseudomonas mucidolens. NCBI lineage: Bacteria > Pseudomonadati > Pseudomonadota > Gammaproteobacteria > Pseudomonadales > Pseudomonadaceae > Pseudomonas > Pseudomonas mucidolens. The sequence continues at coordinate 5,280,331 of NZ_LT629802.1, forward strand.
AGACCACATAACCACGGGCCGGGTTTTCTTCCTGGGGGTTGGCGCTGAACGGGTAGAAGCCCAGCTTGTCAGCCTGCGGCGTACTGCCGTCGAGGATAAACCCGGCATTGGCCCCGGCCGGGCGGATCGGCAACTGCGCCGCGGCCCACCAACCGATATCGCCCTTGGCATTGGCCCAGACGATGTTCAGCCCCGGCGCATGCACCTTGGCGGCTGCCTGGCGGGCCTTGGCCAGGGTGTCGGCGCGGTTGAGTTGGTAGAACCCATCGAGGATCGGGTTTTCGGTATCGAGGAACGCCCACCACATGGCAATCGGCGTGGTACCAGCGTTGGCGCCGAGCACGTCGTTGATGATCGGGCCGTGGGGCGACTGGCGTAATGTCAGCGTCACCGGCGCCTGGCCCTTGACCGCGATCTGTTGCTCGCTGGTGGTCATGTCGACCCACTGGTCGTGGTAGCGCACCTGGTTGGGATTGTCCGGGTTGACCTTCTCGGCGATCAGGTCGAGGTCATCGTTCTGGAACATCGTCAGGCTCCAGCCAAACGCTTTGTTGTGGCCCAGGAACGCCACCGGTACCAGGGCGTTGTGATAACCGTAGAGTTCGAAGCCGGGCGCCGACAGGTGCGCCTCGTACCACACCGATGGCACCGAGAAGCGGATATGCGGGTCGCCCGCCAGCAACGGTTTGCCGCTCTTGGTGCGGTTGCCACTGATGGCCCAGGCGTTGCTGCCTTCGAACTGCGGCAGGCCGTTGTCGGCCAGGGCCTGCTCGCTGAGGCGGGCGATGGCGCTCAGGCCTTGCCAGTCGGTGGCGGCCAGACCGAGGTCGCCCTTGGGTTTCCAGTCGAGGTCAAACACCTTCAGGTAGTCGCTGCCCAGTTGGTCGCGCACATAAGTCAGCAAGGGCTCGGTCCGAAAGGCCGCGGCAAAGCTGTAGGCCAGGTAACCGGCGACGCTGATGGTGTCTTCGGCGGTGAACGGCCGCTTGGGGATGCCCAGCACGTCGAACTCCATGGGGCGGGCGTGGTTGTCCTGATACTGGTTGATTCCGTCCAGATACGCTTGCAAGGCTTTCCAGTGCGGTGATTGGCGATCCATCTGGGCCACGTAGGTGGTGGCGCGCTCGCGGATGCGCAGGCTGCGAAACAGCTTGTCGGTGTCCAACAACTTGGCGCCCAGCACTTCGGCCAGTTCGCCCCGGGCCAGGCGGCGCATGATTTCCATCTGGAACAACCGGTCCTGGGCGTGCACGTAACCCAGCGCGCGGTACAGATCGGCCTCGTTCTCGGCGCGGATATGCGGCACGCCCCGGTCGTCATAGCGCACCGTGACCGAATCTTGCAGGTTGGCCAACTGCACCGTGCCCTGACGGGTCGGTTGCTTGCTGTAGACGTACCAGCCGGCGCCGAGGGCGATCAATACCAGCAGGGCGGCGAGAACCGACAAGACGCGCTTCATGAACAATCCTTAGTAAAGAGGGCGACGGGCTACAGGTCTTTAGGCCACGAACAATAGCAGCCAACTGCCAGGGTGTGGATAGCGTTCACCTCGCGCCCGCTGTTGAGTGCTTGCAGGATCGGCTCGATAAAACTGTTGCTCGAATTACAGGTCAGTCCCTCGCTGTAAGGACCGAAATACGCCAGCTTGCCATTGCGATCCCAGATGCCCACGGCCGGGCTGGCGGGGACCTGCTCGGCGCCGGGCAAGGCACTGAGTAGGGTCATTGCGCCGAGGGTCGCGGGCAGTTGGCCGTGGCTGCCGGCTTTTTGCAGGGCATAGAACTCCACGCCTTGGGGCGCGTACTGTTCAATCAATTCGCTGAGGTGCTGCTGGTTGCCGACATTGCACGGGCAGGCCGGGTCCCAGAAATGCACCAGGCGAATGGGGCCGGGGCCTGCAAGGGGCTCGGGCAGTGTGAGCATGTCTCCGGAAAACACTGCGGTGTGTTGGCTGAAAGCCCGCAGGTAGCGACCCTGGAACCAGTCATACGCGGCCCACAGCATCGCGCCGCAGATCAGGATGATCAGGCTGGCCAACAGGGCGGTGCGGTAGGGTTTTCGCATTCGGATCAATCCTCGATGGTCGCGTAGCTTGCCATGCTTGCCCTGACAGATGAATATCGCAGCTCGATAAAACCTGTTCAGCGCGTTGAGCCTTAGTCTGGAACTTCTTATGCCCGTGACCTTTGACCCCGATCACCTGCGCGAAAGCTTGCGGCCTCTGGTGGATGCGCAAGCGCTTTCGGCTGAGGCTCGGGTCTATCAACGTTTCTATGGCCTGGATCTGGCGACACGCAAGGAACCGGTGGTCAGCCGCCTGGGACGATTTGATATCGACGGCTTTGAGGTGGTCAGCCAGGTCTGGTGGCCCGCGCAACCCGTGGCGAGCCTGTTTCTGTTTCACGGTTTCTACGACCACATGGGGCTGTACCGCAGCGTGGTGGAGTGGGGCCTGGATCAGGGTTTCGTAGTGATTGCCTGTGACTTGCCGGGGCATGGCCTGTCCAGTGGCGAGCGTGCCAGCATCGATGATTTTGCGGTGTACCAGCAGGTGGTGAACGGCTTGTTCGAACAGGCCGACGCGCTGCAACTGCCCAAGCCCTGGCATCTGTTCGGGCAAAGCACCGGCGGGGCGATTGTGGTGGACCATCTGCTCCACCATGGCCCGGACAGCCCGGCGCAAGGCCAGACCTTCCTGCTGTCGCCGCTGGTGCGACCGCGAGCCTGGGGCTGGTCGCAGCTCAGCTATTACTTGCTCAAACCGTTCGTCAAAGGCATCGCCCGGCGCTTCAGCGATAACAGCAACGACCCGGCGTTCCGGCCATTCCTCGAAGCCGACCCCTTGCAGCCACGACAACTGCCGACCGCCTGGGTGGGCGCGCTGGGGCGCTGGATCAAGCGCATCGAGGCTGCCCCGCGCAGTACGCGGCGGCCACTGATCGTGCAGGGCGAGGAGGATATGACGGTGGATTGGCAGCACAATCTGCAGGTGCTAAGCGGCAAGTTCGATCAGCCGCAGATCCTGATGGTGCCGCGTGGGCGGCATCACTTGGCAAATGAGTTGCCTGAAATCCGCGAGCAATACTTCAAGTTCCTCACCGGCCACCTGAAATAACCCTTCCCCTGTAGGAGCGAGCTTGCTCGCTCCTACAGGGGAAGGGGCGTCAGGGGGCCAGGCTGGAGGTGCTTTGGCCGACCGCCAGGCCGGCGCGGATCGCTGCCAGCGCTGCTTGGTAATACGCCTTGCCCTCCGGCGATTCGGCGAAGGTTGCGAACTCTTCCAGCTCCGGGTCAGACAGGTCCCGGTAGACGTACAGCAATGTGTTGTTCAAATCATTGCCGATCTGCTGCATCAACCGCTCACGCTGGCCGTTCAGCATACTTTGTGCCTGGCCGCCGCCGAGCAGGCCGGGAATCATTTGGCTGAGGCTGTCGGCCGCCACGCCGGCAATCGCCAGGCTGACCTCGGCACCGGCTTCGCGGGCGGGCAGGGCCTGGGCCAGATGGCCGATGATCAGGCTGCGGGTGGCATCGGCCTGGATCTGTGGCAGGCCACGGGCATTTTTTGCCAGTTGATCACGGCGCGTCGCCAATAACTCTGCGGCGACGATCTTGCGGCCCAGGGGTGACTGGAAAAAATCCAGTGCCGGTTTGGGGTCCGCCAAGTGCTTGCGCAACTGCGCTTCGGCGCGCTGATCCATGGCCTCGGGGGCGAAGCGTTTATTACTGTTATCCACCAGCGCCTGGTACACCGCAGGCGGCAGACTGTTGCGGTACCGCTGCTGGGCGGCATTCAAGGCGTCATTGAAATGCGCACGCTGTTCTGGCCAGCCGGCGACCGTGTACAACTGGTCATAGCTGTCTGCCCAGGCGGGCAAAACGCAACACATCAGCAAGGATAAAAACAAACGACGCATAAGGACTCCTGTCAGTCGGCCACTATTGTCCGTGTCGGGCGTAGGATTTGTCGAGAAGTCCTATCAGTTACCTGACTAATGTGTATTTAGGCGCTCGGCGGCTCTGTCGGATTCACAGGCGTATGGATACTATGCGCGCCATGCCAATACCCTCTGATCACCCGCTGCTGCTAAGCATCGTCGACGACCTGGCCGTGCAAGGCTGGTCGCAGCAGAACATCTTCCTGCCAGAGGCTCTGACCCTGGAACTGGCGGCTGAGTGCCGTAAACGTGCCGCCGAAGGTGAATTGGCGCCAGCGGCGGTCGGGCGCGGCCCGGCCCAGGAGATTCGCGAAGGTATTCGTGGTGACCATATTCAATGGTTGGAGGCCGGCCAGGCGGCGATATGTGACCGCTATCTCGCGCTGATGGACAACCTGCGTCTGGCGATGAACCGAGGTCTGTTCCTCGGACTGGAAGAGTTCGAATGTCACTTCGCGATGTACCCGCCAGGGGCGTTTTACCTCAAGCATGTCGACCGTTTTCGCGATGATGACCGGCGGATGGTCTCGGCGGTGCTTTACCTGAATGACGCCTGGTTGCCCGAGCATGGCGGCCAATTGCGCATGTACCTCAAAAATGCCGTTGAATACGATGTGGATCCCGTCGGCGGTTGTCTGGTGGTGTTCCTGTCGGGTGAAATGCCCCACGAAGTCTTGCCTGCCAACCGCGAGCGCCTGTCCCTGACGGGCTGGTTTCGTCGGCGCGGCAACGAGCCGTTTTGATGATGCAAAAGATTCTGGTCAGCCGCTGCCTGTTGGGGCACCGGGTGCGCTACGACGCTGGTGCCAGCGGGCCCTTTGATCAATTGACCGCGTGGCAGGCCGAAGGCCGGGTGGTTGCGGTATGTCCGGAGGTGGCAGGTGGGTTGTCGACACCACGGCCGGCAGCCGAAATACCCGGCGGTCAGGGCGTCGACGTCTGGGACGGGCGCGCTCAGGTGTTGACGGCTGCGGGTGAGGATGTCAGCCAAGCGTTCCTGGACGGGGCCCGTCAGGCCCTGGCATTAGTGCAACGTCACGGCATCCGCATTGCCGTGCTCAAGGCCAACAGTCCGTCATGCGGCAATCTGCTGACTTATGACGGCACATTCAGCGGCGTGAAGGTCAATGGCGAAGGGGTCACGGCAGCCTTGCTCAAACGCCATGGCGTGCAGGTCTTCAGCGAGCTGGAATTGCCCGCAGCCGCACAGGCGCTGGCGCTCCTTTCAACGCCTGCTTGAGCATCGTCGCTCGCACATTCACCCACCTGCCCCGTTTCAGGGCTTCGCCGGTTTGCTCATATCGGTCTCGAACCATTTCTGCGACAGCGCCGTCAGCCGTCCATCGGCCTTGATCCGCTGCAGCGCCTTGTCCAGGCTCGACTTGAAGGCCGGATTGCCTTTCTGGAACGGGATCGCCAAGCTCAAGGTCGGGTCTTTTGCGGCGGCTCGTCGGGTTGTGACCTGGCTGCGCAGGTCCACGCCTTCAGGGGGGCGTGGTGGTCTGACGAATTGGCTGCCGTTGATTGCATCAAGGCTGCTCAGCCGGGGCTTTTCCGGCTTGGGCGCAATCAGATAGGCTTTGGAATAACTGTAAGGCTCGCTGAAATCGAAACGATCCTGCAGTTCAGGAGTCACAGCGATATGGTTGATTGCCACGTCGTACTTACCACTCTCGACGCCAGGCAACAATTCGCTGTCATCGGTGGTGATAAAAGACGCGCGTACGTCCATTTCCCGGGCCAGCAGTTCACCCAGTTCTACCTCGAAGCCGGTGAGTTTTTCGCCTTCCATGAAGTTGAAGGGCGGCGTGTTGGCTTCCAGAGCGATGCGCAACTCCCCGCGATCAAACACATCATCGAACATTTCGGCGTGAGCCAAAGGGTTTATAAGAGGAAGCAAAAGTAACAGGCCAGGCAAAAAGCGCATGGTCACTCCTAAAGGATTCGAAGGTGCGAGGCGCCGTTCAGGCCCGCTTTGCTATGGTGTTGAGTGCCTTGGACAGCGTTTCGTCACTAAGTTGTCACAACCCTACAGATTTCACAGAAAAACTGGAGAAGTTAATGAAAGCCATTTTGTCTCGTGCAACCCTGGCCAGCCTGCTGCTGGGAGCTTCGATGCTGGCAACCGCCGCTGACGGTATTCCGCGCAGCGCGCCACCAGCAGGTGCTGAAGTGTCCATCGTTTCGCCGAAAGATGGCGCTACCGTGGATAAAACCTTCACCGTGAAATTCGCCATGGAAGGCCTGAAGCTGGCTCCCGCCACTGATCAGACGCCAGGCACCGGTCATCATCACTTGCTGATCGACCAGAAAGAACTGCCGGATGCCAGCCTTCCGATCCCCGCCACCGACACCGTGATCCACTACGGCAAGGCCCAGACCGAAACCGAAGTGACCCTCGCCCCAGGCAAGCACACTTTGCAATTGGTCGCTGGCGACAAGCTGCACATGCAATTCGAGCCGACTGTAGCGTCGAAAGTCATCACGGTTAACGTCAAGTAAGATTTGTTCAGACATAAAAAATGGGAGGCCCCAGCGGGTCTCCCATTTTTTATGGCAGCGTTGGTCGCTGATTTGTGTAGGCGCGAGCTTGCTCGCGAAAAACTCGAGGGCGCCGTGTGCATCCAGGATGCACGCGTCATCGTTAACGTTTTTCGCGGACAAGTCCGCTCCTACAGGCTTTTTAGAAAAGCACGCGACTACGGATAGTGCCGTTGATGTGCTGCAGCTTCTCTTGCGCCAGATCGGAGTACTCGGCGTCGACGTCGATGACGACGTAGCCGACTTTCTCGTTGGTCTGCAGGAACTGGCCGGAAATGTTGATGCCGTTTTCCGCGAAAACCTTGTTGATCTCCATCATCACACCCGGAATGTTCTGGTGGATGTGCAACAGGCGGTGCTTGCCAGGGTGAGCCGGCAGCGCCACTTCCGGGAAGTTGACCGAGGACACCGAGGTACCGTTGTCGCTGTACTTGACCAGCTTCTCGGCCACTTCCAGGCCAATATTGGCCTGGGCTTCAGCGGTGGAACCGCCGATGTGCGGGGTCAGGATCACGTTGTCCAGGCCACGCAGCGGGCTTTCGAAGATGTCGTCGTTGGAGCGCGGCTCAACCGGGAATACGTCGATGGCGGCGCCGATCAGGTGCTTGTCCTTGATCGCGTCGGCCAGGGCATCCAGCTCGACCACGGTACCGCGTGCGGCATTGATCAGAATCCCGCCTTTTTTGATTGCACGGATTTCCTTCTCGCCAATCATCCACTGGGTTTCAGCGGTTTCCGGAACGTGCAGGGTCACGATGTCGGACATGCCCAGCAGCTCGGTCAGGCTCGCCACTTGCGTGGCGTTGCCCAATGGCAGCTTGGTCAGGGTGTCGTAGAAAAACACCTGCATGCCCAGGCCTTCGGCCAATACCGACAATTGCGTGCCGATCGAGCCGTAACCGACGATTCCCAGCTTTTTACCGCGGATTTCGAAGGAGTTGGCTGCACTCTTGATCCAGCCGCCACGGTGGCAGGAAGCGTTCTTCTCAGGGATACCACGCAGCAGCAGGATGGCCTCGGCCAAGACCAGCTCCGCAACGGAGCGGGTGTTGGAGTACGGTGCGTTGAACACCGCGATGCCGCGCTCGCGCGCTGCATTGAGATCGACCTGGTTGGTGCCGATGCAGAAACAGCCGACCGCTACCAGTTTCTTGGCGTGGTCGAAGACCTCTTCGGTCAGTTGGGTACGGGAGCGAATGCCGATAAAGTGCGCGTCGGCGATCTTTTCCTTGAGCTGGGATTCCGGCAGAGAGCTGGTGATGTACTCAATGCTGGTGTACCCGGCGGCCTTAAGGACGTCGACGGCCGATGGGTGGACGCCTTCCAGAAGAAGGAACTTGATCTTGCTCTTATCGAGAGAAGTCTTGCTCATCTGCGTAAACCTGTATCCCGGAGAAAAATGGCAGGGAATCGAGCAGCGCAAGCTGACCCGGACGGCAGGAAAGCCGTCACCGCAGAAACGCCCTTGGGCTCTGTCCTGCGGGGGCGGTATGCTAGCATACGTGCCCCGCTAAACACCCATTCCTGCGACGTGAAGCGTTCTCAGGATGACCATGAATTGTTCGAGAGTTCTGTCGATGACCCATCCTGCCCTGATTGATGAGCTGAAGACCCTGGTTGAGCCTGGCAAAGTCCTGACCGATGCCGACTCCCTGAATGCTTACGGCAAGGATTGGACCAAGCATTTCGCCCCGGCCCCGGTGGCCATTGTCTTCCCCAAGACCACCGAGCAGGTGCAGGCCATTGTCCGCTGGGCCAATCAGCACACGGTGGCGCTGGTACCCTCCGGTGGTCGTACCGGGCTGTCGGCCGCTGCGGTTGCGGCGAATGGCGAAGTGGTGGTGTCGTTCGACTACATGAACCAGATTCTCGACGTCAACCTCACCGATCGCACCGCCGTGTGCCAGCCGGGCGTGGTGACCAAGCAGCTGCAGAACGTCGCCGAGGAACAAGGCTTGTATTACCCGGTGGACTTCGCATCGTCCGGTTCCAGCCAGATTGGCGGCAATATCGGCACCAACGCCGGCGGGATCAAGGTGATTCGCTACGGCATGACCCGTAACTGGGTGGCCGGCATGAAGGTGGTCACCGGCAAGGGCGATCTGCTGGAACTGAACAAGGACTTGATCAAGAACGCGACCGGTTACGACATGCGCCAGCTGTTTATCGGCGCTGAAGGCACGCTGGGTTTTGTGGTCGAAGCGACCATGCGCCTGGACCGCGCGCCGAAGAACCTTACCGCGATGGTGCTCGGCACGGCTGATTTCGACTCGATCATGCCGGTATTGCACGCCTTCCAGAGCAAGTTGGACCTGACGGCCTTCGAATTCTTCTCTGACAAGGCCTTGGCCAAAGTCCTCGCCCGTGGCGATGTACCGGCGCCTTTCGAATCCGAGTGCCCGTTCTATGCGCTGCTGGAATTTGAAGCCACCACGGAAGAGGTGGCCAACCACGCCCTGGAAACCTTCGAGCACTGCGTCGAACAAGGCTGGGTGCTGGATGGCGTGATGAGCCAGAGCGAAACCCAACTGCACAACCTGTGGAAGCTGCGCGAGTACATTTCCGAGACGATTTCCCACTGGACGCCGTACAAGAATGATATTTCGGTCACCGTTTCAAAGGTGCCGGCATTTCTGAAAGAAATTGACGCTATTGTCGGCGAACACTATCCAGACTTCGAAATTGTCTGGTTCGGTCACATTGGCGACGGCAACCTGCACTTGAATATCCTCAAGCCTGAAAACCTGAGCAAGGACGAGTTCTTCGCCAAGTGCGCTACCGTGAACAAGTGGGTGTTTGAAACCGTCGAGAAGTACAACGGTTCGATCTCCGCCGAGCACGGCGTGGGCATGACCAAACGCGATTACCTGACCTACAGCCGTTCACCAGTGGAAATCGAATACATGAAGGCAGTGAAGGCGGTGTTTGACCCGAATGGGATCATGAACCCGGGCAAGATCTTCGCTGTTTTAACTGGCACCAGAGAGGACGCGGTCAATGAGCTATCAGCACAAGTACGTCGATGGGACCAACATTCATTTTCCCTTGGGCAAAGTGGTGTGCATCGGGCGTAACTACGCCGAACACGCCAAGGAACTGGATAACCCGGTGCCGACCGAGCCCTTGCTGTTTATCAAGCCAGGCAGTTGCGTGGTGCCAATGGAAGGCGGCTTCGCCATTCCCGCCGAGCGTGGCTCGGTGCATTACGAGGCGGAAATCGCCGTGCTGATCGGCAAGCCCTTGTCCACCAAGCCAAGCCGCGAAGAAGTGCTGGACGCTATCTCCGGTTTCGCCCCGGCCCTGGACCTGACCCTGCGGGACAAACAGGCCGAACTCAAGGCCAAGGGCCTGCCGTGGGAAATCGCTAAATCCTTCGACGGTGCGGCTGTGATCGCGCCATTCGTGGTGGGCAGCAGCTTTGCCGATATCACCGACATCGGTATACGTCTGACCATCAATGGCGAAGTGCGCCAGGATGGCAACAGCGCACAAATGCTCAACCCGATTGTCCCGATGATCCAGCACATGGCCGGCTGCTTTTCGCTGCAGGCCGGTGATGTGATCCTTACCGGGACCCCGGCGGGTGTAGGTCCGCTGAATGTGGGTGACGAGCTGGTGGTGGAGTTGCCGGGCGTGAGCCGCTTCGACAGCAACGTGCGCTGAATGCCGACCTGTGGCGAGCGGGCTCGCCACAGGGACGCCAGCGCGACCTGGACGTTTTGCATTTTTTTCACACCCCGTCCGGATAATCTCCAGCCTTTGGCACGCGGGCCTGTTGATCCTGTGCCTCCACCTATAGCTGATTTTCTGGAACGCTCTCCATGACCGTGCCTCTTCCTCCTGTGAAATCCACCCGCCGCTCTCGCTTCACCATGCGCTGGTATTCCTGGCTGTTTCTGGCCGGGGTGATCATTTATGGCGTTTCCTGGGCGATGCATTGGGATGATCGTGGTGTGCTGTGGATACTGGAAGGCTTTGAAAGCCCGGTCGAGCGCAAGGAAAGTGTCTGGCTCCCCGACTATCAGGTGGTCATCGATGCCAAGCTGTTGCCGGGGATGGAAAAGGATGAAGCTTCGGACCTGGCCTACAACCCGCAGACCAAGACCTTGTTCGCGGTGATGGGCAAAAACCCCTTTTTGGTAGAACTGAACCTGCAAGGGGATGTATTGCGCAAGATGCCCCTGGTCGGCTGGAACAACCCGGAAGGCGTGAGCGTGATGGAAAACGGCGTGCTGGCGATTGTCGATGAGCGCATGCACACCCTGACCCTGGTCAAGGTCGATGCCGGCACTCGGCAATTGACCTTCGCGGACTTCCCGACCTACGACCTGGGCCCTTCCACGGATCAGAACAAGGCCTTTGAAGCGGTCGCCTGGGACCCGCGCAATCAGCAACTGGTGCTGGGTGAAGAACGGCCGGCGGCCTTGTTTACCTGGAAAAGCGACGGCAGCCAGGCCCTGGCCGGGGATAAGCAAAAGCTGCCCAGCTCCGAGCTGGACATGCGCAATCTTTCAGCCCTGAGTGTCGACCCGCGTACCGGTCATTTGCTGGTGCTGTCGGCCGACTCCCATCTGCTGCTGGAGTTGGATGAAAAAGGCGAGCAAGTCAGCTTCATGACGCTGCTCGGCGGCTTCAACGGTTTGAAAGACACCATCCCCCGCGCCGAAGGCGTGACCATGGATGAAAACGGCACGCTGTACATGGTCAGCGAACCGAACCTGTTCTATCGTTTCGAAAGACAGAAATAGCCGACTTATCATGTAGGATTCTTCTCTATAAGCGGCATTTGCCAGACAGTCAGGTGCGTTTAAGTTTAAATTCAGGCGGTCGTGATATCTATCCGCCAGTTTTCACTTTGAGCCCGCCCCCCATGCGTCGACTTGCCCGCCCCAAATCTGCTTTTTTTATCCTGTTGCTGATCGCCCTTGTTGCGGCCGGGGTGGTCGCGCAGCAGTTTCGTCTGTTCGAGCGCGCCTGGTTCAACTGGCAAGTCTCGCGTCATCCACTGGATGAGCGCGCCATTGGCCTGGCGGACTATCAGGTGGTGCTGGAGGCGCAAGTGATCGAAGGCCTGGATGCGGACGTCTCGGCGCTGACCTATGATCCGGTGCGTAACAGTTTGTTCACCGTCACCAATAAAAACGCCGAGCTGATCGAGCTGTCCCTGGACGGCAAGCTCGTGCGGCGTATTCATCTGGTGGGCTTTGGCGATGCCGAGGCGGTGGAGTTCATCAGCGAAAATACCTACGTGATCAGCGACGAACGTCGGCAGCGCTTGATCAATATTCACCTCGAAGACGACACGCAGTTCCTGGATGCCGACGATGCCGAGCAGATGACCCTCGGTGTGCATTTGAGCGGCAATAAAGGGTTTGAAGGCCTGGCCTACGATTCGGTGGGCAAGCGCCTGTTTGTCGCCAAGGAACGCGATCCGATGCTGATTTATGAAGTGCACGGTTTTCCGCACTTCAAACCGGAAAAAACCTACTCCGTACACGTGGTCAACAACCCCAAGCGCGATGCCGGTCTGTTTGTACGCGATCTGTCGAGCCTGCAATACGATGAGCGCAGCGGCCATTTGCTGGCACTCTCCGATGAGTCGTTTCTGGTCTTGGAACTGGATATCGACGGTCGTCCTTTGAGCAGCTTGTCGTTGCTCAACGGGCACCATGGCCTGGAAAAGCGCGTGCCCCAGGCCGAAGGGATTGCCATGGATGACCATGGCACGCTTTACATGGTCAGTGAGCCGAACCTGTTTTACGTGTTCAAAAAGTCCTGATCAGAACATCCACTGCACGCCCAGCGAATAACCGGTCTGGCTGCCCTCGGCGTGACCCAGGCGGCCGTTCACCTCGGCAAACACGCCCAACTGCGGAGTGATCGCCAGTTGGCTGTCGAGCTGTGTGCGACCAAAACTCTTGTCTACCGTGCCCAGTCGAGCGGTGCGTGCCTGGCCATCGGCGCGGGCGGTCAGATAGAGATCGTCCAGCCGGCCATCGGTCAACTCCTTGACCCAGGCAATGTCTCCATAAGGCATCAGGCTCAAACCGTAGGGCAGGGCGACCGCGCCGCTTCCAGGTGTCGCTGTCCAGCTTGCCGCGGTGCTCAAGCTTGTCACGACCATTGAGATAACTGAGGCTGGCGCCGATGTTCAGGCTGCTGCTGAGTTGATAGTCACCCAAGGCATGCAGGCCAAGACGCCGCGTTTCTGGATTGGGGGCGGTATCGAAACCGCTGTCCGGGTTGAACTCGCCATCCACGCCAACTTCACCCTCAAAACTGCCTACTTCACGACTGGACGATTGCAGGTAGGGGCTTGATCACAGGGTCTTCCTTGAAATGATTGGGAGGTTCAAACCGAATCTGCCTGCAGGATGCGCGCCTGATTCCTTGGGCGAGCGTGAATTGGCGCCGTTTTTGTTACATGCGCCGTGAGGGCGGCTCGGTAGCTGTAGGAGCCGGCTTGCCGGCGAAAAACCCGAGAACACCGCTTGGCACTAGGCGCCCCGCGTTATCGTTGGCGGTTTTCGCTGGCAAGCCAGCTCCTACAAAACGACAAGGCTGTTACGTCAGGCCTTGAGGGTTTTCACGCCTTCGGCGGTACCCAGCAGCAGCACATCAGCGGGACGCGCGGCAAACAAACCATTGGTGACCACGCCGACGATGGCATTGATCTGTGTCTCCAGCGCCACCGGGTTGGTGATCTGCATGTTGAACACGTCGAGGATGATATTGCCGTTGTCGGTCAACACGCCTTCGCGGTACACCGGGTCGCCGCCCAGTTTCACCAGTTCGCGGGCCACGTGGCTGCGGGCCATCGGGATCACTTCCACCGGCAGCGGGAAATTGCCCAGCACCGGCACCAGCTTGCTGGCGTCGGCAATGCAGATAAAGGTCTTGGCCACGGCCGCGACGATCTTCTCGCGGGTCAGGGCCGCGCCGCCGCCCTTGATCAGGTTCAGGTGCTCGTCGCTTTCATCGGCGCCGTCGACATAGAACTCCAGGTCGCTCACGGTATTGAGTTCGTACACTGGAATCCCGTGGCCCTTGAGCCGGGCGGCCGTGGCTTCGGAGCTGGCTACCGCGCCGTCGAACGCGCCCTTGTGCACGGCCAGCGCATCGATAAAGCAGTTGGCGGTGGAGCCGGTGCCGACACCGACGATGCTCTTATCGTCGAGTTTAGGAAGGATTAAATCGACGGCGGCCTGGGCCACTGCCTGTTTGAGTTGATCCTGGGTCATGCGGGCTCCGGAACGGGCGGGGAGTAAAGAGGGCCGCGAGTATAACCCAACAAAACCTCTGGATTCGTGTGGTCGCCCGGGCAAACGCTGGGTTAGACTCCTTGGCCCTGCCCAACCCGCCCAGTGATGCTTGCCGATGCTCGAACAGTACGTCAAAAAGATTCTCACCTCGCGCGTTTATGACGTTGCCGTGGAAACCCCGTTGCAGACCGCCCGCCAGCTCTCCGAGCGACTGGGCAACAAGGTCTGGCTCAAGCGCGAAGACTTGCAGCCGGTGTTTTCCTTCAAGATTCGCGGTGCCTACAACAAGTTGACGCAATTGACGGTCGAAGAGCGCGCACGTGGCGTGGTCACCGCGTCGGCGGGCAACCATGCCCAGGGCCTGGCCCTGGCGGCCAAGGTGCTGGGGGTCAAGGCGACGATCGTGATGCCCAAGACCACCCCGGAGATCAAGGTTGAAGGTGTGCGCTCCCGTGGTGGCAAAGTGGTGCTGCACGGCGACTCTTTCCCCGAAGCCCTGGCGTATTCGCTGAAACTGGTCGACGAAAAAGGCTACGTCTACATTCACCCCTACGATGATCCGCACACCATTGCCGGGCAGGGCACCGTGGCAATGGAGATTCTGCGCCAGCACCCGGGGCCGTTGGACGCGATTTTCGTCCCGGTGGGCGGGGGCGGCCTGATTGCCGGGATTGCCGCCTACGTGAAGTACCTGCGACCGGAAATCAAGATCATCGGCGTGGAGCCGGACGACTCCAATTGCCTGCAAGCGGCCATGACGGCCGGTGAGCGCGTGGTGCTGCCAACCGTGGGCATTTTTGCCGACGGTGTGGCGGTGGCGCAGATCGGCCAGCATACGTTCGACATCTGCAAGGATTACGTCGACGAGGTGATCACCGTCAGCACCGATGAAATCTGTGCGGCGATCAAGGACATCTACGACGACACCCGCTCCATCACCGAACCGGCCGGCGCCCTTGGCGTGGCGGGGATCAAGAAGTACGTCGAGACCCGTGGTGTCAGCGGGCAGACCTTTGTCGCCATCGACTCCGGGGCCAACGTCAACTTCGACCGCTTGCGCCACGTGGCCGAGCGCGCCGAATTGGGTGAAGGCCGCGAAGCAATCATCGCCGTGACCATTCCCGAGAGACCCGGCAGCTTCAAGGCGTTCTGCGAAGCCGTGGGCAAGCGCCAGATCACCGAATTCAACTACCGCTATCACTCCGGCAGCGAAGCGCACATCTTTGTCGGGGTGCAGACGCACCCGGAAAACGATCCGCGCAGCGCCTTGATCGCCAGCCTCACCGAGCAGGGTTTCCCAGTGCTGGACCTGACCGAAAACGAACTGGCCAAGTTGCACATTCGCCATATGGTCGGCGGTCATGCGGCGCACGTCAGTAATGAAGTGGTGTTTCGCTTCGAATTCCCCGAGCGCCCGGGCGCCTTGTTCAACTTTCTTAACAAATTGGGCGGGCGCTGGAACATCTCGATGTTCCACTACCGCAACCACGGCGCGGCCGACGGTCGGGTGGTCGCCGGCCTGCAAGTGCCGGCGAACGAACGTCATCTGGTGCCGGCGGCGCTGGAAGCGATTGGCTATCCGTACTGGGATGAGAGCGATAACCCGGCGTATCAACTGTTCCTCGGTTGAGCGACTACGCTGACTGAGCGGCCTTCAAGGAATCGAGAACATGGAAACGCTGACTACCCTCAAAGTCATTCACGTGGTGGCCACGGTGCTGTTATTGGGCTGCGGCCTGGCACTGGCCATCCTGGCCTGGCGCAAACGCAGCGTCGGGCCGGCCTGCACCCTGCGACGCCCGTGGGTGTTTGTCTGGTTGTTGATGGGGATAAGCCTGGTGAGCATGCCGTTCACCGGCTGGTGGCTGGTGCACTTGATCGGCTGGCCGTTGGGGCAGACCTGGATCCTGGGTTCCAGCGTGATCTATAGCGTGGCGGCGCTGGCCTGGTTCTGGTTGCTGGCGCGACTCAACCGGTTGCGATTGGGCGGGGGAGGCAACCTGAATTTCACGCTGGTGCTGGCGGTGGTCAGCCTGATGGGGTTTGTGGCGATTGCCGGGTTAATGGGCGCCAAGCCGGCTTAACGACGGTAAATCACTTAAATCACCGTAGGAGCGAGCTTGCTCGCGAAAAACGTCAACGATAGCGCGTGCATCCTGAATGCACGCGGCGCTCTTGGGTTTTTCGCGAGCAAGCTCGCTCCTACAGTTAACGGGTCATCAACCGCGCAGGGTGATGACCGGCCACCCACGCTGCTCGGCCTCGGCCCGCAAATTCGGATCCGGATCCACCGCCACTGGATGTGTCACCTGCTCCAGCAACGGCAAGTCATTCATCGAGTCACTGTAGAAATAGCTGTCTTCCAGGCTATATCCCGTTTCCGCCAACCACCGATTCAAGCGCGTCACCTTGCCTTCGCGAAAGCACGGAATATCAGTGCTGCGCCCGGTATAACGGCCATCGACCATCTCGCATTCGGTCGCAATCAGGGTTTCAACCCCTAAACGTGCGGCAATCGGCGCGGTGACAAACCGGTTGGTGGCGGTGATGATCACCAGCTTGTCGCCAGCCGCCCGGTGTTTGGCCAACAGGTCGGCTGCCAGCGGCAGCATGATCGGCTCGATGCAGTCACGCATGTAGTCGCGGTGCCATTCGTCCAGCTGGGCCATCTCTGTACGACCGAGGATTTCCAGGCAAAAGTTCAGGTAAGCGGCGTTGTCCAACTTGCCGGCCAGGTAGTCCTGGTAG
The DNA here is from genome assembly GCF_900106045.1 of Pseudomonas mucidolens. NCBI lineage: Bacteria > Pseudomonadati > Pseudomonadota > Gammaproteobacteria > Pseudomonadales > Pseudomonadaceae > Pseudomonas > Pseudomonas mucidolens. Next base: position 5,296,820 of record NZ_LT629802.1, read on the forward strand.
AACTCGTCGTTGCGGGATTTGTAGGCGACGGCATCCAGAATGCCGCGCTCGCACAGGTAATCACCCCAGGCGTGGTCACTGTCGCCGCCCAAAAGCGTGTTGTCCAAGTCGAATAAAGCCAGGCGCATTGCGGTTACTCGCTGAAAAGTCTGTAAAAAGACGTCCAGAATACGGTCTTTTCACAAGAGTGCACATAAGGTAAGCAGCCTCGTTGCCGCTGCAACAAGCTTTGTGGAACAATGCGGCGACATGCGTTTGCGAGGTTGTTGCCGTGATCGACCCCGATGGTTTCCGTCCTAATGTTGGGATTATTCTTACGAATGATGCCGGACAGGTGCTATGGGCTCGCCGTATCAACCAAGATGCCTGGCAGTTTCCTCAAGGCGGGATCAACCCCGATGAAACCCCTGAAGACGCCCTGTACCGTGAGTTGAACGAAGAAGTGGGCCTTGAGCGCGAAGATGTGCAGATTCTCGCCTGTACCCGTGGCTGGTTGCGTTATCGTTTGCCGCAACGCCTGGTACGTACCCACAGCCAACCGCTGTGCATCGGCCAGAAGCAGAAATGGTTTCTCCTGCGCCTGATCTCGAACGAGCAGCGGGTGCGGATGGATTTGACCGGTAAACCGGAGTTCGATGGCTGGCGCTGGGTCAGTTATTGGTATCCGTTGGGCCAGGTGGTGACATTCAAGCGCGAGGTTTATCGTCGCGCTCTCAAAGAACTTGCCCCGCGCCTCTTAGCGCGCGACTGACGACGGAGTTCGACCCCGAGCCATGCTCAATACGCTGCGCAAGATCGTCCAGGAAGTTAACTCCGCCAAGGATCTCAAGGCGGCGTTGGGGATTATTGTGTTGCGCGTCAAGGAAGCCATGGGCAGCCAGGTCTGCTCGGTTTACCTGCTGGACCCCGAGACCAACCGTTTTGTGCTGATGGCGACGGAGGGCTTGAACAAGCGCTCCATCGGCAAGGTCAGCATGGCGCCCAATGAAGGTCTGGTGGGCCTGGTCGGGACGCGTGAAGAACCTCTGAACCTCGAAAACGCCGCGGGTCACCCGCGTTATCGCTACTTTGCCGAAACCGGTGAAGAGCGTTACGCCTCCTTCCTCGGCGCCCCGATCATTCACCACCGCCGCGTCGTCGGCGTGTTGGTCATCCAGCAGAAAGAGCGTCGCCAGTTCGACGAGGGTGAAGAAGCCTTCCTTGTCACCATGAGCGCGCAACTGGCCGGGGTTATCGCCCACGCCGAGGCCACCGGTTCGATTCGCGGCCTGGGACGCCAGGGCAAGGGCATCCAGGAAGCCAAGTTTGTCGGTGTGCCCGGCTCGCCCGGCGCGGCGGTCGGCACCGCGGTGGTCATGCTGCCGCCGGCCGACCTGGATGTGGTGCCGGACAAGACCGTCACTGACATCGAAGCCGAAATCCAGCTGTTCAAGACCGCCCTGGAAGGCGTGCGCGCCGATATGCGCAACCTGTCGACCAAATTGGCCACCCAACTGCGCCCCGAAGAGCGGGCGCTGTTCGACGTGTACCAGATGATGCTCGACGACGCGTCCCTGGGGAACGAAGTCAAGACCGTGATCAAGACCGGCCAGTGGGCCCAGGGCGCACTGCGCCAGGTGGTCACCGATCACGTCAACCGTTTCGAGTTGATGGACGACGCCTACCTGCGTGAACGTGCCTCGGATGTGCGCGACCTCGGCCGCCGTCTCCTGGCTTACCTGCAGGAAGACCGCACCACCAACCTGGTCTACCCCGACAACACCATTCTGATCAGTGAAGAACTCACCGCGACCATGCTTGGTGAAGTGCCGGAAGGCAAACTGGTGGGACTGGTTTCAGTATTGGGTTCGGGTAACTCCCACGTGGCCATCTTGGCCCGAGCCATGGGCATCCCGACCGTGATGGGGCTGGTGGACCTGCCGTATTCCAAGGTCGATGGCATCGACATGATCGTCGATGGCTACCACGGCGAGGTCTATACCAACCCCAGCGACGTGTTGCGTAAGCAGTACGCCGAGGTTGTCGAGGAGGAGCGCCAGCTGTCCCAGGGCCTCGATGCCCTGCGTGAATTGCCGTGCGTGACCCTCGATGGCCACCGCGTACCGCTGCTGGTCAATACGGGCCTGCTGGCGGACGTGGCGCGGGCGCAACAGCGTGGCGCCGAAGGGGTGGGGCTGTACCGCACCGAAGTGCCGTTCATGATCAATCAGCGTTTCCCGAGCGAGAAGGAGCAGCTGGCGATTTATCGCGAGCAACTGTCTGCCTTCCATCCGCTACCGGTGACGATGCGCAGCCTGGACATCGGCGGCGACAAGTCACTGTCTTATTTTCCGATCAAGGAAGACAATCCCTTCCTTGGCTGGCGCGGCATTCGTGTAACCCTCGATCACCCTGAAATCTTCCTCGTCCAGACCCGCGCGATGCTCAAGGCCAGCGAAGGCCTGAACAACCTGCGCATCCTGCTGCCGATGATCTCCGGCACCCACGAGCTGGAAGAAGCCCTGCACCTGATCCACCGCGCCTGGGGCGAAGTGCGCGACGAAGGCGCCGATGTGCCGATGCCGCCGATTGGCGTGATGATCGAAATTCCGGCGGCGGTGTACCAGGCCAAGGAGCTGGCGCGGCAGGTGGATTTCCTCTCGGTGGGCTCCAACGACCTGACCCAATATCTGTTGGCCGTGGATCGCAACAACCCACGGGTCGCGGACCTTTATGACTATCTGCATCCGGCCGTGCTGCAAGCCTTGCAACATGTGGTGCGTGACGCCCATGCCGAAGGCAAGCCGGTGAGTATCTGCGGTGAAATGGCCGGTGATCCCGCAGCGGCGGTGCTGTTGATGGCAATGGGCTTCGACAGCCTCTCGATGAACGCCACCAACTTGCCGAAAGTGAAATGGATGCTGCGTCAGATCAACCTCAGCAAGGCCAAGGACATGCTGGCCGAGCTGATGACCATCGACAACCCGCAAGTTATCCACAGCTCGCTGCAACTGGCCCTGAAAAACCTCGGGTTGGCGCGGATGATCAATCCGGCTTCTGCAAAAAACCTCTGAATTCGAGGGCAAGTGGGGCTTCTGTGGCGAGGGGGCTTGTCCCCCGTTGGGCTGCGAAGCAGCCCCTTCACAGCCTCTGTCTGAACAATGCAGCGATTTTCTTGGGGCTGCTATGCAGCCCAACGGGACAAGTCCCCTCGCCACAATCAATGTTGTGCTAAAAATTGAGTTCTACTTCGCCCAGTCGCCCGCCATGCGGCCCAAAACTGCGCTCGACCATATGCCGTGTCCCATCGGCGTGCACAATCAGCGCCGTACTCGCCCGTGTCCCGTAACTCGGGCTGGCGATGAACACGCTTGATAGCAGACTCTCCGTCGCCAGCCCCACGCCGGTATCCGGTAACTCGGTGAACGCAGCGGGTTGCGCATCACCCAGAATGGCCAGCAGGGCATCGGGATGCGGATCGTCGAGCACCTCGGCCAACGCCGCCTTGGCCTTGAGCAACTTTGGCCACGGCGTATCAAGCTGGGCATTCGATAGCCCGTAGATACCCGGACTCAGCCGCGTAGGGGCGGTGTCGTTGGCGTTGTAATGCCACAACTCTTGTCGCGTACCGAGCAAAAGATTGAACCCGGCATACTCGATGGCTCTGCCGTGAACGTCGGCTAAATATTGATCAATCGGCTGAGAACCGCTGAGAAAGCGCGCCACCAGCTCACCCCGGGATTTGCGTGCGGGGGGCTGGTGAGGATCGCGAATATTGGTCAATGCCGCAAACCGGCCGTCGGCACCGACTCCCAACCAAGTGCCGCCCGCTTCCTGGTCGCGTCCGGCATACACCTGCGGTGCATCAAGCCATTGGGCCAATGACAAGCTGGGGCGGGCGTAGAACTCATCGCGGTTGGCCGCGACGATCAGCGGCTGGGTATGATCCGGCCGCCAGGCAAAAACAATCAGGCACATAAAGCGATCCCTTGGTGTTTTGCCCACTCTACCCATAGAACCCTGTGCTTTGCATCCGTTAACATGCCGATTCGATTTTGGGAGCGCCCATGGAATTCCTGCTGTATTTGGCGCTGGACGCCTACGCGGGTGGGGCTCGCCGGGCTGTTCGGCGTGGGCTGGAGCTTTTTAATTTGATGCCGTCGCTTTGACGAAATACTGGCTTAATCGCGCTCCGGCATGGTCCGGGCGCAATAACGAATGATTTAACAAGGAGTCGCAATGCTGGCTTACCCGCAGATCGATCCGGTGGCCCTGGCCATCGGTCCGCTGAAAATCCATTGGTACGGGTTGATGTACCTGATCGGCATTGGCGGCGCCTGGCTGCTGGCTTCCCGGCGCTTGAACCGTTTCGACCCGACCTGGACCAAGGAAAAACTCTCCGACATGGTGTTCTGGCTGTCGATGGGGGTGATCATCGGCGGGCGTCTGGGGTACGTGCTGTTCTACGACTTGAGCGCCTACCTGGCCAACCCGACCCTGATCTTCGAGGTCTGGAAAGGCGGGATGGCCTTCCACGGCGGTTTTATCGGCGTGATGATCGCGGCCTGGTGGTTTGCCCGCCGCAACGGCAAGTCATTCTTCCAACTGATGGATTTCGTCGCACCGCTGGTGCCGATTGGCCTGGGCGCCGGGCGCATCGGTAACTTCATCAATGCCGAATTGTGGGGCAAACCGACCGACGTGCCGTGGGCCATGGTGTTCCCGCCGTTCAGCGATCCGGCGCAACTGCCGCGCCATCCGTCGCAGCTCTACCAGTTCGCGTTGGAAGGGGTGGCGCTGTTCTTGATCCTCTATATTTTCTCGCGCAAGCCAAGGCCCACCATGGCGGTTTCGGGGATGTTCGCGCTGTTCTACGGAATCTTCCGTTTTATCGTCGAGTTCGTGCGGGTGCCGGACGCCCAGTTGGGCTACCTGGCGTTCGGCTGGGTGACCATGGGTCAGATTCTCAGTATTCCGATGATTCTCGCGGGGCTGGGCTTGCTGTGGTGGGCTTACAATCGCCCACAGGCGATCAAGAACAGCACGCTTTAAACTCGAACGCCGAGGCCTGCGAGCCTCGGCTTCAACGATACAGGTAATGTCATGAAGCAATATCTCGAACTATTGAGCGACGTCGTAACCAATGGCCTGGCCAAGGGTGATCGCACCGGCACCGGTACCAAAGCGGTGTTTGCCCGTCAGTTCCGGCATAACCTGGCCGACGGCTTCCCACTGCTGACTACCAAGAAGCTGCACTTCAAAAGTATCGCCAATGAGCTGATCTGGATGTTGAGCGGCAACACCAACATCAAGTGGCTGAATGAGAACGGTGTGCGCATCTGGGACGAGTGGGCCACCGAAGAAGGTGACCTGGGCCCTGTCTATGGCGAGCAGTGGACCGCCTGGCCAACCAAGGACGGCGGCAAGATCAACCAGATCGACTACATGGTCGAGACGTTGAAGACCAACCCCAACAGCCGCCGCATCCTGTTCCACGGCTGGAACGTCGAATACCTGCCGGATGAGACCAAAAGCCCCCAGGACAATGCGCGCAACGGTAAGCAGGCCTTGCCACCGTGCCACCTGCTGTATCAGGCGTTCGTGCATGACGGTCATCTGTCGATGCAGCTGTATATCCGCAGCTCCGACGTGTTTCTCGGCCTGCCGTACAACACCGCTGCACTGGCGCTGCTGACCCACATGCTGGCCCAGCAATGCGACCTGATCCCCCACGAGATCATCGTCACCACTGGTGACACCCACGCCTACAGCAATCACATGGAACAGATCCAGACCCAGCTGGCGCGTACGCCGAAAAAGCTGCCGAGCCTGGTGATCAAGCGCAAACCCGAGTCGATCTACGACTACAGGTTCGAAGATTTCGAAATCGTGGGCTATGACGCCGATCCAAGCATCAAGGCCGACGTGGCCATCTGAGTGATGTGATCGTTCCCACTCAGTGGGAACGATCAGTGGCCGTGGCTGCGGCCCACATGGGAATGTTCGGCGTCACTCGTCGGCACACTCCCGCTGACTTCCAGGCGCTGCAGAATCCCGCATTGATCAACATCCGGTCCTTCGCCACAACGCTGGCGCAGGTCGAGCAGTTGTTCCTGCAATACCAACAAACCATCAATTCGCGCTTTGACGTGCTGGATATGCTCGTCGATCAGCGCATTCACGCTTTCACACTGATCCTGCGGGCTGTCGCGCAGGCCCAGCAGGCTACGGATTTCCTCCAGGGTCATGTCCAGGCTGCGGCAGTTGCGGATAAAGGTCAGCCGTTCGGCATGGGCCTGGGTGTACAGGCGGTAGTTACCCTCGCTGCGGGCTGGCGGTGGCAGCAGGCCTTCTTTCTCGTAATAACGGATGGTTTCCACTGGGCAGTCGGTCAGTTTGGCCAATTCACCGATCTTCATCGCAGCAATCTCCAAAAGGGTGCTTGACCCTATAGTGGCTACAGGGTCTTTACTTGGCAACAGGCACCTTTTGCGGACTGTATCCATGAGCGACTCCATCCATACCCGGCACCCCCATGATCATCACGATCACGATCACGATCACGATCACGATCACGATCACGGCGCGAAGCTGGCTTCAGCGCCAAGTCACGATCAGGCGAGCCATGGCGGCTCTTGCTGTTCCAGCGCCGCCGCGCCCGCGCTGGTGAAGCTGAGCGAGGCGACCACCGCCGGCTCGCGCCTGAGCAGCTTCCGTATCGAAGCCATGGATTGCCCTACCGAGCAGACGCTGATCCAGAACAAACTGGGCAAGCTGGTCGGTGTGCAGCAACTGGAATTCAACCTGATCAACCGTGTTCTTGGGGTCACCCACGACCTGCCGGACACCGCGCCGATCATTGCCGCCATCAAAGCCCTGGGGATGCAGGCCGAGCCGATCGAAGACGGCGTCGCGGCCGCCGCGCCGCCCGCGAAGAAACACGGGTGGCTGCTGGCGTTGTCCGGTGTCTGCGCGTTGGCGGCCGAGGTGATCCACTTCACCCAAGCGGCACCGACCTGGGTGGTGGCATTGGTGGCGCTGGTGTCGATCCTCAGCGGTGGCCTCAGCACTTACAAAAAGGGCTGGATCGCCCTGAAGAACCTCAACCTCAACATCAATGCCCTGATGAGTATCGCCGTGACCGGCGCCATCCTGATCGGCCAGTGGCCGGAAGCGGCAATGGTGATGTTCCTGTTCACCGTGGCCGAGTTGATCGAGGCCAAGTCCCTGGACCGTGCCCGCAATGCCATCAGTGGCTTGATGCAAATGGCCCCGGAACAGGTCACGGTACGTCAGGCAGACGGCAGTTGGGTCGAACAGGAGGCCAAATTCATCGAGTTGGGTGCTATTGTGCGGGTTCGTCCCGGTGAGCGTATCGGCCTGGACGGTGAGGTCAGTGCCGGGCAATCGACCATCGACCAAGCCCCGATCACCGGTGAAAGCCTGCCGATTGAAAAAACCGTGGGCGACAAAGTCTTCGCCGGCACCATCAATCAGGCAGGTTCCCTGGAGTACCGCGTTACCGCCGTCGCCAATAACTCGACCCTGGCACGCATCATCCATGCGGTGGAGCAGGCCCAGGGCGCACGGGCGCCGACCCAGCGCTTCGTCGACAGTTTCTCGAAAATCTACACTCCAGCGGTGTTTCTGTTTGCCTTGGGCGTAGCGTTGATCCCGCCTTTGTTCATGGGCGCCGCCTGGTTTGACTGGATCTACCGTGCGCTGGTGCTGCTGGTGGTCGCGTGTCCGTGTGCGCTGGTGATCTCTACACCGGTGACCATTGTCAGTGGCCTGGCCGCTGCCGCGCGCAAGGGCATCCTGATCAAGGGCGGCGTGTACTTGGAGGGGGGTTACAAGCTGGATTACCTGGCCCTCGACAAGACCGGCACCATCACCCACGGCAAGCCGGTGCAAACCGATTTCCTGGCATTGCAGCCCACTGTCGAAGCCACGGCCCCGGCGTTGGCCGCCAGTCTGGCCGGGCGTTCCGATCATCCGGTGTCGTTGGCTATCGCCAATGCGGCTGTGGATAAACAACTGACGGTGTTCGCTGTGGATAACTTCGAGGCCCTGGCCGGGCGTGGAGTGCGCGGCGAGATCAATGGCGAGGTTTATTACCTGGGCAACCACCGCCTGGTTGAAGAGCTGGGCCTGTGTTCGCCGGCCCTCGAAGAAAAACTCTTCGCCCTGGAAAAACAAGGCAAATCCGTGGTGCTGCTGTTGGACAAGTCCGGCCCGCTGGCGCTGTTTGCCGTGGCTGACACGGTCAAGGACAGCAGCCGCGAAGCCATTCAGCAACTGCATGAATTGGGCATCAAGACCCTGATGCTCACCGGCGACAATACCCACACCGCCCAGGCGATTGCCGCCCAGGTGGGCATCGACCAGGCCCAGGGCGATCTGCTGCCCGTGGATAAGCTGCACGCCATCGAAGCCTTGTATGGCAAAGACCATCGCGTCGGCATGGTCGGTGATGGCATCAACGACGCTCCCGCCCTGGCGCGCGCCGAGATCGGATTTGCCATGGCCGCCGCCGGGACGGACACCGCCATCGAAACCGCCGACGTGGCGCTGATGGACGATGATTTGCGCAAGATTCCGGCATTTATACGGCTCTCGCGACAAACGTCGAGTATCCTCAAGCAAAACATCGCGCTGGCGCTGGTGATCAAGGCGATCTTCCTCGTGTTCACCTTTCTGGGTATGGCCACCATGTGGATGGCGGTGTTTGCCGACATGGGCGTGAGCCTGCTGGTGGTGTTCAACGGACTGCGCCTGTTGCGCAAATAGTCGATGAGAGGGCGATGTGCTGAGTGCCGAGTTGAAGGCGTTTTATAAGGTCGCACGTCTGGGCAGCATTACCCAGGCGGCGAAAAAACTTGGTTTGAGCCAGCCCACGGTGACGACCCAGATTCGTCATCTGGAGAGTCAGTACTCGGTTGAGTTGTTCTACCGCGGTGGTCGTCGGCTCACCGTCAGTGACGAAGGCGCGCGGCTGTTGCCGATGGTCAAGGCGCTGTTGCAGCAGGAAGCGGATATCGAGTTTTTCCTGCGCAACAGTGGCCAGGTCCAGGGCGCACTGCGCATCGCTGCGACGGCGCCGTACTACATCCTCGATCTGGTCAAGGCGTTTCGCGAGCGTCTGCCGCAGGTGGACGTATCGGTAGAGATCGGCAATTCGCAGCAGGTCATCGAGGCCCTGGAAGACTACCGCGTGGACGTCGCGGCCTCGTCACAGCGGGTGGATGACCCGCGCTTGATTCGCCGCATATTGGGCACCGACCCGCTGGTGCTCGCGGTGCATCGCAATCATCCGCTGGCGACGCTCGACCATGTGCCCTTGACGGCATTGGCCGGGCATACATTGCTGATGCGTGAAGCCGGTTCCACCACCCGCCAACTTACCGAGGACATGCTGGAGGACGCCGGCGTGAGCTACGGACCGCTGCTGGAGATCGGCAGCCGCGAGTCAATCCGCGAAGCGGTGTTGCGCAACATCGGCATCAGCATCATTGCCCGCCAGGAAGTGCCCCATGACCCACAGCTGCGGGTGCTGACCATTGAGAATGCACCCCAGATCCCCGAGTACTTGTACTGCCTCAAAGAGCGAAAAGGCGCGCGGTTACCGGCGGCCTTTCTGGGGTTAGCGCAGGAAATGTCACCGATCTGAGGTTGTTGGGTGGTCTTGAAGCCGCCATCGCGAGCAAGCCAGATCAGTCACCACCTCCTTGTGGCCCTACCCAAATCCATCAATACCACTATCGCCGGGTTTTGCCTTTCTGCCACAACAGGGACGCATTGCCTGCCTAGCATGGCCTTCATCCGTTCGATGAGGTGCCTTCATGAACACAGCCCTGAGCAACCCCGGCGCGCCAATGAAGGTGCGTGGTATCCAGAAGCGTTTCGGCGCTTTCACCGCCTTGGACCATGTGTCCCTGGATGTCGCCGCCGGCGAGCTGGTGTGCCTGCTCGGTCCATCGGGCTGTGGCAAAACCACCTTGTTGCGCTGCATCGCCGGCCTCGAGCGTCAGGACAGCGGCGAGTTATACCTGGGCAATCGGGATGTTTCCCTGCTGGCTCCTCAGGCACGGGACTACGGCATTCTGTTTCAGTCCTACGCACTGTTTCCCAATCTCACGGTTGAAGCCAACATCGGTTACGGCCTGGCCGGCAGTGGACGCGATGAAGTGCGCAAGCGGGTGGCGCAAATGCTGGAGCTGGTGGGCCTGACCGGCAGCGAAAAGAAATACCCCGGCCAATTGTCTGGCGGCCAGCAACAACGGGTCGCCCTGGCCCGCGCCCTGGCGCCGGCACCCTCGTTGTTACTGTTGGACGAACCGATGTCGGCCCTCGACGCTCGGGTCCGCGAGCATCTGTGTAGCGAGTTGCGCCAGCTGCAACGGCGCCTGGGGATCACCACGCTGATGGTCACCCACAATCAGGACGAGGCCATGCTGATGGCCGACCGTATCGCCGTGATGCACAACGGCAAGGTCGAGCAGTACGCCACGCCCCAGGAAATCTACGACCGTCCGGCCACCCCGTTCGTGGCCGAGTTTGTCGGCCAAGGCAATTGGCTGCCCTTCAGCCGCAACAGTGCCAGCCACGCCCAGGTCGGCGGGATGAACGTGCGCCTGGCCGATGATTCCGGCAAAGCTGCCTCGGGCCGACTGTTTTGCCGTCCGGAAGCCATCAGCGTCAATCCACCGGTGCATGAGGAGAACCTGTTCCCGGCCCAGGTTCGTGATATCACGTTCCTCGGCAATCGCTGCCGCATGAGCTTCGAGCTCGACCAGTTGCCAGGCCATCCGTTGCTGGCCGAGTTGACGCCGGACGCCATGCCTCGCCTGGGGGGGGGCAGGCGATTTGGGTGGCGTTGCCGCCGCGCTGCCTGCAGGTGTTTGCCTGAGATGCCCGCTGACATGAGCCTGCCGCTACGCGATCCCATGACCCGACAAGCGGCCCGTGCCGACATCGGCGACCGTGTGTTTGTCCTCGGCGGTAAACTGCTGTTGTTGTGCCTGTTGAGTATCGCCGTACTATTGCCGCTGCTGGCGATCTTCTGGCGCGGATTCAGCGCCGAAGCCGGGCAGGGCGGCGGTTGGGTGGCGGCCCGCGAGCTGCTCAGCAGCGCCAATTTCCACTGGCTGTTGGGCAATAGCCTGAAGGTTTCCCTCAGCGTTGCCTGCATTGTCGTGCCCTTGGCGTATCTGTTCGCCTACGCGTTGCAGCGTACGCTGATCCCAGGCAAAACCGTCTGGCGCGGTCTGTCGTTGCTGCCGCTGATGGCGCCGTCGATGCTTCCGGGCATTGCCCTGGTGTATCTGTTTGGTAACCAGGGCCTGTTGCGCGACGTGCTGTCGGACAACATCTACGGCTTCTGGGGCATTGTCCTGGGTGAGGTGATCTACACCTTTCCCCACGCGCTGATGATTCTGTTGTCGGCATTGTCCCTGGCGGATGCGCGACTGTTCGATGCAGCGTCAAGCATGGGCGCCAGTCCGGCCCGGGCGTTTCGCAGCATTACCTGGCCGGCGACGCGCCAGGCCGTGTTCGGCGCGTTTTGCCTGGTGTTCACCCTGACCATTACCGACTTCGGCGTGCCCGTGGTGGTGGGTGGTGATTATCAAGTGCTGGCGCTGGAAGCCTACAAGGCGGTGGTCGGCCAGCAGCAGTTCGGCCGGGGGGCCTTGATCGGCATGGTGCTGCTGCTGCCCGCGCTGTTCAGCTTCGGCGTCGATGCATGGCTGCGTCGTCGCCAGGGCGACGCCATGAGTGGCCGTGCCCAAGCCTTTCAGCCGACTCCGTCGCGGCTGCGCGATGGCTGCTACCTGGTGATTGTCCTGTTGATGTGCGCGGTGTTGCTGCTGGTGTTCGGCATGGCGGTGTATTCATCGCTGGTGAAGTTCTGGCCGTACAACCTGTCGCTGTCGTTGGACCACTATCACTTCAGCGATACCGCGGGCGGCGGCTGGTTGGCCTATCGCAACAGCCTGACCATGGCGCTGTGTACCGCGTTGATCGGCAGCGTGCTGATTTTTACCGGCGCCTATCTGATGGAGAAAACCCCAAGCCAGCGCGGGCTGAACCTGGCGCTGCGCATGCTCAGCTTTGTACCGATGGCGGTACCGGGCCTGGTCCTGGGCCTGGGCTACGTGTTCTTTTTCAACCTCCCCGGCAACCCGTTGCACGTGTTCTACGCAACCATGACGTTGCTGGTGGTGTGCACCATTGCTCATTATTTGACCACTGCGCAAATGACCGCCACCACCGCTCTGCGCCAACTGGATGCCGAATTCGAAGCCGCCGCGCTGTCCCTCAAGGCGCCGCTGTACCGCCATTACCTGCGTGTCACGCTGCCGATCTGCCTGCCGGCACTGCTGGATATCGTCCGTTACCTGTTCGTGTCGGGGATGACCACCGTGTCCGCCGCGATCTTCCTCTACAGCCCCGACACCCTCCTCGCGGCGGTGGCGGTCCTGAACATGGACGACGCCGGCAACGTCGGTGGCGCGGCAGCCATGTCGACCCTGATTCTGTTCACCTCGGCCGGCGTGTCGCTGCTGCTGGCGTGGGCCTCACGCGGTTTGTTGCGCCGCTCTCAGGCTTGGCGCCAAACCGCGCCGGGTCAATAACTCTGTCCTGATCAAAGGAAACGCACCATGTTCAAGCCCTTGGCGTCAGCCGCTGTTGTGCTCACCGCGTTCAGCCTGAATGCGTTCGCCGCGAAAACCGAGTTGACGGTCTACACGGCCCTCGAAGCCGAACAATTGAAGACCTACAAGAACGCCTTTGAAGCGGCCAATCCAGACGTTGAAATCAAGTGGGTGCGTGACTCCACCGGGATTATCACCGCCAAGCTGCTGGCCGAAAAAGCCCGCCCGCAGGCCGATGCAATCTGGGGCCTGGCGGCCTCCAGCCTGGCGATCCTGGATCAGCAAGGCATGCTGCAAGGCTATGCGCCGAAAGACTTGGACAAGATTGGCGCGAACTATCGCGACGCGGCCAATCCGCCGGCCTGGGTCGGCATGGACGTGTGGGCCGCGACGCTCTGCTTCAACACCGTTGAAGCCGAAAAACAGGGGCTGAGCAAGCCGGTCAGTTGGCAGGATCTGACCAAGCCTGAGTACAAGGGCAAGATCGTCATGCCTAATCCGGCATCGTCCGGCACCGGCTTCCTCGACGTCAGCGCCTGGTTGCAGACCTTTGGCGAAAAACAGGGCTGGCAGTACATGGACGACTTGCACCAGAACATCGGCCAGTACGTTCATTCCGGCTCCAAGCCTTGCAAGTTGGCGGCTTCCGGAGAGTTCCCGATTGGTATTTCCTTCGAATACCCGGCGGTGCAGTTGAAGCGCCAAGGTGCGCCGCTGGATATCGTCCTGCCCAAGGAAGGCTTGGGCTGGGAGATTGAAGCCACGGCGGTGATCAAGGGCACCGCGCATGCAGAAGCGGCGAAAAAACTCGCCGATTTTTCCGCCAGTCCTGCCGCCATGGAGCTGTACAAGGAGAACTTTGCCGTTCTTGCCCAACCGGGCATTGCCAAGCCACAGACCGAATTGCCGGCGGACTACGAGCAACGCTTGATCAAGAACGACTTTGCCTGGGCCTCGAAAAACCGCGACAAGATCCTGGCCGAATGGCGCAAGCGTTATGACGGCAAGTCGGAAAAACAATAAATACCCTCTGATTCCATAATTGTAGGAGCGAGCTTGCTCGCGAAGAACGTGAACGATAACGCGGGTAGTCAGGATGCCCGCGGCGCCCTCAGGTTTTTTCGTGAGCAAGCTCGCTCCTACAGGAGGCTGTAAAGTTCATGAGCAATCACAGTGATCTACTGATCATCGGCGCCGGTATCCTCGGCTTGTCCCATGCCTACGCCGCCGCCAAACGCGGCCTCAAGGTCAAGGTCTTCGAACGCAGCGCCACGCCTTTGGGGGCTTCGGTACGGAACTTCGGCCAAGCCCTGGTCACCGGCCAGCCGCCGGGCCCGATGCTTGATCTGGCTCGGGAAAGCCGCGATATCTGGGGGCATTGGGCACGCGTTGCGGGCCTGCAACTCAAGCGCAACGGCTCGTATCTGTTTGCCCGCACCGAAGCGGAAGAACAACTGCTGGAAGCTTTTTGCAGGGGGCGCGCCGAGGAATATGGTTATCGGGTGAATCTGCTCAAAGGCGCGGCGATGGACGATCTGTATAACGGCCAGTTCCGCCATCACCGTGCGGCGCTGCATGGCCTGGACGATCAACAAGTGTATTCCCGCGAAGCGCTTCCCGCGCTGATCAACTACCTGTGCCGTGAACTCAAGGTGGAGTTTCACTTCTCCACCCTGGTACGCGACATCGAACCTGGCCAGTTGCGCAGCACGGCCGGGACGTTTGGTGGCGAGCAGATCATCGTGTGTTCAGGTCACGACTACCAGACCTTGCTGGCCGAGGAAATCGCCGAACTCAACCCGCAAATTTGCCGATTGCAGATGCTGCGTGCGCGGCCTCAGGTGGATTTGCAGCTGCAACACGCCCTGCTGACCGGGTTGAGCTGTGTGCATTACGGGGCCTTCGCCGACCTGCCGGAAGCGGCACCGGTACAGGCGCAGATTCTGCGGGACATGCCGCACTTGCAAGCGAACGGTATTCATCTGCTGATCAGTCCTACGCCGTATGGAGAATTGATCATCGGTGATTCTCATCATTACGGCAGCGATCCTTCACCGTTCAATGCCGAACAGGTGGACAACTGGATGATCGAACTGGCGCAGCAGACTTTGGGCTGCCAGATCCAGGTCGTGGAACGCTGGCAAGGCGTTTATGGCGCCCGTGGGCCGGGGCCGTTTTCTTTCCTGCGAGCGGCGCCCGGGGTGAGTGCGGCGCTGATGCACACCGGTGTGGGCATGAGCGTCGGACCGGCGATGGCCGAGCGCAACATCGCTGAACTATGGGGCGCTGCGTGATGAGCGCCGAAGAGGACTGCTGGCGGCTTAGTCGGCATCCAGGCGCTGGGCCAGGGCTTCGATCTGCTCCTGGCGCTCGGCCTGGCTCAGTCTGGCGTGAGGGTTGAGGGACGACCATTGCGGGTGGGCCCGGGCTTTGTTCAGGGCTTCCGGCAGTTTGCCTTCGCGCCATGTCTTGTCCTGCGCAGTATCGATCTTGATGCTGTGCATGGCCGCGTGGCCGCGCAGGTTCAGGGCCTTGAGCAATTGCCGCTGACGCAAGGCCAGCAGGCGCAATACGCTGTCGTCGACGGTCAGTTCGCGCTGACCTTTGAGCTTGCCGAGCAGGCGGCTGCCATAGCTGCGCGCGGTTTGCAGCGCGCCACCGGCGATGGCGCCGGCCAGCGCGGCAGCGCCCAGTGTCAGACCGCCCACCAGCAGATCCACGCCGGCACCGGCTGCCGCGCCCGCGGCAATGCCGCCGCCTACGCGCACGCCGAGCTGCCTGAGGGTTTCCGGGTTAAACAGGTCGTCACCCCAACGGCCATCCAGCAGCGGCAAATCGCTCGCGGCGGCGTCTTGTGCACGGAAGCCGAACAGCTTGAGCAGGGCCTCCACGCATTTTTGTTCGCGCTGACGTACTGCTTTGCGCAGATCGCCGATGGCTTGCTGCTCGTCTTCAGTGACCACGCTGCGTCGGCACGCGGCGCAGTCGATCAGCAATTCGGCGATCAGGCGAGCGGCACTTTGCTGGCGGGCCTGGCGCTGGGCCTCTTGATCAAGAATCAGTCGTTCCAACTGCCCGCGCGAGGTTTCCAGCAACAAGGCGAGGCTTTCGTACAGCCGGCGCTCGCCGTCTTGCGGTGGCGCGACGCTGTCAAAACGCACCAATGCATGTAAGCCGAGTCGCGCCAGGGCTTCGCGCCAATCCGGTTCACGGTGTTCGGTGCTGCTGACAAAATTGAGCACGGGCAATAAAGGCTTGCCGCAACTGGCCAGCACTTGCAGTTCATCGCGGTACTTGGCCAGCACCGGCTCCCGTGCGTCGATCACATACAGGCCCGCGTCGCAGGCGAGCAGTTGGCGCAGCACCTTGGCTTCCTGCTCGAAGCGTTGCCGGGCTTCGCTGCCTTCCAGAAAGCGCGCCAGTCGGGCCGGGCCGTCGAGACGTTCGCCAGGACGGTCCAGGCGTTCGAGGTAGTCGAGCAGGGCGATTGCATCTTCCAGGCCCGGCGTGTCATACAGCTCCAACAAGGCCTCGCCGTCGACGGACAAGCGCGCGCCTTCCACATGACGGGTGGTGCTGGGACGGTGGGAGACTTCGCCAAAACCCACGTCGCGGGTCAGGGTGCGTAGCAGCGAGGTCTTGCCGACGTTGGTATGGCCGACCACCGCGAGCTTCAAAGGGTTAGTCATGACCGGTCTCCAGCCAAGTGAGCGGCGCACAATCGGCAAACGGCACGTCCAATTGTTGCAAGGCGGTGTGCCAATCACCGAGGCGTTCGGCATCCAGCGCCTGTCCCGCTGGCGCTTGCAGCAGCCAGACCCGCGTTGCGCTTGCGCTGCGGGCCAGTTCGGCGATCAGTGCGAGGCTGCCGCGATCCGGCGAGCGCCGGGGGTCGCAGGCGATGGCCAGGCGTGCGGGTGGAAAGCGGCTCAGTTGTTCCAGCAGCTTGTTGCGTGATTCACGGCTGTCGAGGATGCCGGCGTCGTTGACGGTGGACGGCAGCTTCGGCGGCCAAGGCCGTTGGTCGTCCAGTTCGATGCCCACCAGCAGCGCGCCGTCGCTGTGCAGATCGCTGACACCGCCGGTCACTTGGTGCAGCTGTTCAGGGGCGGCATCGTTGATGCCGAGGCGTTCGCTGCTGGGCATCAACGGTTCGCGCAACTGGCTGTAGCCAGGCAAGTTGAGGTCCAGGTGCAAGGCTGAACGCCCGCTTTTCCAGCGCCACAGGCATATCAGGGCGAGGATCAGCCGGGGCAGGATGCCGTAGATCAACACCACACCCACCAGCCACGCGGCCCAGGTCTGGCGGGCTGTTTCGATAGTCAGCGCCGAATCGCCGCTGGCGCGGATCATCTCGACGCTGGGGACGCTGAAACCGAGCAAGGCGGGCAGGGCGCCGAGAGCCTGGGTCACGCTGACGAAAGTATCGGCCCCCAGGATCGTGGTTTCCCAGACAAAGCCGTAGCGCCGCGTGGCCATCAGGCTCAGCAGGATCACCACGGCGCTGAGCAGAGCCAGCAACCACAGGCCATTGACCAGCACACCGACGGCCCAGCGATTGAGTTTTTGGCGTTGCAGCAACACCAACAGCGCTGGCGCCAGTTGCGCGGCCTTGGCATCGCGGGCGAGCTTTTCGCTGAGCCACAGCCACAGGCGCCCGAGACTGGCGCTGTGTTCACCGGCGAACAGCAGGCCCAGGGCCCAACTCAACAGCAGAATCAGGTTCAGGCCCAGCAGGCTGCCCAAGGCCCAGAACACGTTGACCGGGGCCAAACCGTTGCCCAGGGCGGCAAAGGCCAGGCCGGCGCCGCTGACGATGGCGAGCACCGCCAGCACCATCAACGCCAGACGCGCGCCTTGCAGCCAGTGCCGCAGCGCAGCGGTCAGGCCATCACGTTCGGCCAGCCATACAGCGCGATTTTGAATGCGCGTCGGCAGGTCGCCGCCGCTGCTGCGGGCCAGGCGATTGGCTTCCTGGTCTTCCAAAGGGCCGGCTTGCTCTTCGCGCAGGCGCACGGTTTCCGTCAGCCAGAGTTTTTGCAGGGGATTCAGTGCGGTCACGCGCCGTCCTGTTGTACAAGTGAAGTGGGAGCATAACCGCTGTGAAGGCGGTTGGGGTATGCCGGGCGTGCCTCTGGTATTCTCGTTGCCATGAAAAAAACTCTCCCTTTAAGCCTGATCGCAGCCCTCGGTGAAAACCGCGTGATCGGCGTCGACAACAGCATGCCCTGGCATTTGCCGGGGGATTTCAAGTATTTCAAGGCTACCACCCTCGGCAAGCCGATCATCATGGGGCGCAAGACCTGGGATTCCCTGGGCCGACCGCTGCCGGGTCGCTTGAACATTGTGGTCAGCCGTCAGACCGATCTGAGGCTTGAAGGTGCGGAAGTTTTTCCGTCACTTGAAGCAGCGGTGGCGCGAGCTGAAGAGTGGGCGCTTGAGCAGGGAGTCGATGAGCTGATGCTGATCGGCGGCGCACAGTTGTATGCGCAAGGCCTGGAGCAGGCGGACCGCCTGTATTTGACGCGGGTCGCGTTGAGCCCGGACGGGGATGCGTGGTTTCCCGAGTTTGGTCAGGATCAGTGGAAGCTGGTGTCAAACCTGGAGAATCCGGCCGAGGGCGATAAGCCGGCGTACAACTTTGAGGTTTGGGAACGAAACTGACTGTAGGAGCGAGCTTGCTCGCGAAGAACTTGAGGGCGCCGCGTTCATTCAGAATGTCCGCGTCATCGTGACGTTCTTCGCGAGCAAGCTCGCTCCTACAGGTTATACGCCGTTATGCCTGCGCCAACTCGGCATGCTCATCGGCATCCAGCAGTTGTTTATCCGTCTGCTGCATGATCTGGCTGGTAATCGCCCCCGCTGTCATCGAGCCGTTCACGTTCAGGGCCGTGCGGCCCATGTCGATCAGCGGCTCCACGGAAATCAGTAACGCCACCAGGGACACCGGCAAGCCCATGGCTGGCAGCACGATCAGGGCGGCAAACGTCGCGCCGCCGCCCACGCCGGCGACGCCTGCCGAACTCAAGGTCACAATCGCCACCAGCGTGGCGATCCACAACGGATCCAACGGGTCGATGCCCACGGTCGGCGCGACCATCACGGCCAACATCGCCGGGTACAGGCCGGCGCAACCGTTCTGGCCGATCGTTGCGCCGAACGAGGCGGCGAATCCTGCGATGGACTGCGGAATACCGAGGCGGCGGGTTTGCGCTTCAATGCTCAGCGGGATACTCGCGGCGCTGGAGCGGCTGGTGAACGCAAAGGTCAGCACCGGCCACACCTTGCGGAAAAACCGCAGCGGGTTGATCCCGGCCAGCGACAGCAACAGGCCGTGGACTGCAAACATCAGTCCCAGCGCCAGGTAGGAGACCAACACGAAGCTGCCGAGCTTGAGGATGTCTTGCAGGTTGGAGCCGGCCACCACTTTGGTCATCAGTGCCAATACACCGTAGGGCGTCAGCTTCATCACCAGGCGTACCAGGCGCATCACCCAGGCTTGCAGCGTGTCGATGGCGTTGAGCACTTTCTGGCCTTTTTCCACGTCGTCCTTGAGCAGTTGCAGCGCGGCAACTCCCAGGAACGCAGCAAAAATCACCACACTGATGATCGAGGTCGGCTTGGCCCGTGCCAGGTCGGCAAACGGATTCTGCGGGATGAACGAAAGCAGCAGTTGCGGCACATTCAGGTCGGCGACCTTGCCGGCGTAATCGTTCTGGATCACTTGCAGGCGCGCCATTTCCTGGGTCCCGGCCACCAGGCCCTCGGCGGTGAGCCCGAACAGGTTGGTCAGGCCGATACCGATCAGCGCCGCAATGGCCGTGGTGAACAGCAGGGTGCCGATCGTCAGGAAGCTGATTTTGCCCAGGGACGAGGCATTGTGCAGGCGCGCCACGGCGCTGAGGATCGAGGCAAACACCAGCGGGATCACGATCATCTGCAGCAACTGCACATAACCATTGCCCACCAGATCGAACCAACTGATCGAGGCCTTGAGCACCGGATGGCCGGCACCGTAAATAGTGTGCAAGATCACACCGAAGACTACGCCCAGCACCAGTGCGGCCAAGACTTTCTTGGCCAGGCTCCAGTCAGTACGGCGGGTTTGTGCCAGGCCCAGCAGTAACGCCAGGAACACCAGCAAATTGAGAATCAGCGGCAGATTCATTGAAGCTCCAGAAAAAAGGCTGCCAATCGCATGAGCCTGCGACTGCGAGCCGAAAATCCTAACAGTTTGAAATATATTGATTTAATACCGTTATGGAATGGTGGCTGTCGTTTCTGGAATAAGAGCGTGGCGCGCAGGTATATGCCGCTGGCGGAATCACGACGCAGCCGGTCGTGCTCGTGATGGGCGGGTTCTTCAGGATTTGTTAGCGTCGATGCCTTTCACTCAGGGAGATAACGCCGATGAAGCTCGTACCGAGATTGTTTGCTGCCGCGCTGTGTCTGGGACTCGCCACTCAGGGCATGGCCGCTACCGAGTTGAAGCATTGGCCGGCACCCGCCGCCAAGCAACTGGACGAAATGATCGCGGCCAACGCCAATAAGGGTGATTTCGCGGTGTTCGACATGGACAACACCAGCTACCGTTTCGACCTCGAAGAGTCGTTGCTGCCCTATCTGGAGAACAAGGGCCTGATCACTCGCGAGAGCCTCGACCCTTCACTCAAACTGATGCCCTTCAAAGACACCGCCGACCACAAGGAAAGCCTGTTCAGTTACTACTATCGCTTGTGCGAAGTGGATGACATGGTCTGCTACCCGTGGGTTGCACAGGTGTTTTCCGGTTTCACCCTCAAGGAACTCAAAGGCTATGTCGACGAATTGATGGCGTCCGACAAGCCGGTACCGGCCACCTACTACGAAGGCGACGTGGTGAAGAACATGCAGGTGCAGCCGCCGAAAATCTTCACCGGCCAGCAGGAGCTGTACAACAAGCTCATGGAAAACGGCATCGAGGTGTATGTGATGACCGCGGCCTCCGAGGAGCTGGTGCGTATGGTCGCGTCCGATCCGAAGTACGGCTACAACGTCAAGCCGCAGAATGTCATTGGTGTCAGCCTGCTGCTCAAGGACCGCAAGACCGGCGAACTGACCACCTCGCGCAAGCAAATCAGCGCCGGCAAGTATGACGAAAAAGCCAACCTCGCTCTGGAATTGACCCCGTATCTGTGGACTCCGGCGACCTGGATGGCAGGCAAGCACGCGGCGATCCTCACCTACATCGACGAATGGAAAAAACCGCTGCTGGTGGGCGGTGATACGCCGACCAGTGACGGCTACATGCTGTTCCATGATGTGGACGTGGCCAAGGGCGGTATTCACTTGTGGATCAACCGCAAGGACAAGTACATGACTCAGCTCAACGGCATGATGGCCAAGCACGCGGCGGCCCAGGCCAAGGCAGGGTTGCCGGTGACGGCGGACAAGAACTGGGTGATCGTCAAGCCTGAAGACATTCAGTAATCACCAGTACACGCTCCCACAGTTGATCTCTTTTGTCTGGGGGATTTTTGGCAGGCAAAGAAATGCCCCGCACTGGCGGGGCATTTTTACGGGAGAAGCTAAGGCTTACAGCCCATCCAGCATCGCTTTGTTACGTACTGCACCCTTATCGGCGCTGGTCGCCAGCAGGGCGTAGGCTTTCAGGGCGGTGGTGACTTTGCGCGGACGCTTTTCCACCGGCTTCCACCCTTTCTTGTCCTGCTCGACCCGGCGTGCCGCCAGTTCTTCGTCGCTGATCAACAGGTTGATCGAACGGTTTGGAATGTCGATCAGCACCTTGTCGCCGTCCTGCACCAGACCAATAGCGCCGCCGGCAGCCGCTTCCGGCGAAGCGTGGCCGATGGACAGGCCGGAGGTGCCGCCGGAGAACCGACCGTCGGTCAGCAGCGCGCAGGCTTTGCCCAGGCCCTTGGACTTCAGGTACGACGTCGGGTAGAGCATTTCCTGCATGCCCGGGCCGCCTTTCGGGCCTTCGTAGCGGATGATCACGATGTCGCCTTCTTTCACTTCGTCGGCGAGGATGCCGCGAACCGAGCTGTCCTGGCTTTCGTAGATCTTGGCGCGACCTTCGAACACATGGATCGACTCATCCACGCCGGCGGTTTTCACCACACAGCCATCGAGGGCGATGTTGCCGTACAACACGGCGAGGCCACCTTCCTGGGAGTAGGCATGCTCGACGCTGCGGATACAGCCGTTTTCACGGTTGTCGTCCAGCGTGTCCCAACGGGTCGACTGGCTGAACGCGGTCTGGGTCGGAATGCCTGCCGGACCGGCCTTGAAGAAGGTGTGTACGGCTTCGTCGTCAGTCTGGGTGATGTCCCATTTGGCGATGCCTTCGGCCATGGACGTGCTGTGCACGGTCGGCAAGTCAGTGTGCAGCAAGCCGCCACGGGCCAGGGAGCCGAGGATCGAGAAGATCCCGCCGGCGCGGTGCACATCTTCCATGTGGTACTTCTGGATGTTCGGCGCGACCTTGCACAGTTGCGGCACATGCCGGGAAAGACGGTCGATGTCGCGCAGGTCGAAATCGATCTCGGCTTCCTGGGCGGCAGCCAGCAAGTGCAGGATAGTGTTGGTGGAACCGCCCATGGCGATGTCCAGGGTCATGGCGTTTTCGAACGCCTTGAAGTTGGCGATGTTGCGCGGCAACACCGACTCGTCGTTCTCGCCGTAGTAACGCTTGCACAGCTCGACGATGGTGCGGCCGGCCTGCAGGAACAACTGCTCGCGGTCGCTGTGGGTGGCCAGGGTGGAACCGTTGCCGGGCAATGCCAGGCCGAGGGCTTCGACCAGGCAGTTCATCGAGTTGGCAGTGAACATGCCGGAGCACGAACCGCAGGTCGGGCAAGCGCTGCGCTCGTATTCCGCGACCTTCTCGTCAGACGCGCTGGAATCAGCGGCGATGACCATCGCGTCGACCAGGTCCAGGCCGTGGGAGGCCAGTTTGGTCTTGCCGGCTTCCATCGGGCCGCCGGAAACGAAGATCACCGGGATATTCAGGCGCAGGGACGCCATCAACATGCCGGGGGTGATCTTGTCGCAGTTGGAGATGCACACGATGGCGTCGGCGCAGTGGGCGTTGACCATGTACTCCACGGAGTCGGCGATGATCTCGCGGCTCGGCAGGGAATACAGCATGCCGTCGTGGCCCATGGCGATGCCGTCATCCACGGCGATGGTGTTGAATTCCTTGGCGACACCGCCAGCGCGCTCGATCTCGCGGGCGACCAGTTGGCCCAGGTCCTTGAGGTGCACGTGGCCCGGTACGAACTGGGTGAACGAGTTGGCAATCGCGATGATCGGCTTCTTGAAGTCGTCATCTTTCATCCCCGTGGCGCGCCACAAGGCACGGGCGCCGGCCATGTTGCGGCCGTGGGTGGATGTTTTCGAGCGGTAATCTGGCATGGAGCACTCCGGGCGGCAAATCAGGACTAATCAGGTGCTAAGGGAAGTGAGCTTCTATGGACGTCTGGAGCACACCGCAAATGGCCGTGTGTCCGGAAGTTGCCACTCGCAGTGCGGGATCGCCGCGTGCGTGGGCCTCGAGCTCATAAACCCGCCGGGGGATGACTGGCGATGAATAGAACCGATTCTACACCGCTGGCGGCTGGAGGGAATGGCCGTCTACCTGTAGGAGCGAGCTTGCTCGCGAAAAACCTCAACGATAACGCCGCGCCATCAGGCAGCCCGCGGTGCCTTCGAGGTTTTCGCGAGCACGCTCGCTCCTACGCAGACCGGGACATATCCGGAACCACTGTTTAAGCGCCAATAAACGCTGGAGATGCCTACTGTTTCTCTTCCAGCCAGCAACGAGGACGAAGGAATGTCCACTCAGCAAAACGCACACCGACTGCGCACGGGGCGCTATTCAGAGCTCGGGCGCATCTACTTGCTCACTGCCGTCACCCACCAAAGACACCGAATCTTTCAAGATTGGCGCATGGGCCGCTTGCTGGTCAGCGAGTTCAGGAAAGCTCAAGACGATGGCGAAGCGACGTCGCTTGCCTGGGTGGTCATGCCGGATCACTTCCACTGGCTGATTGAATTGCATAACGGCGATTTACCAAGACTGATGCGAATCACGAAGTCGCGAAGTGCCCATGCCATCAATAAGGCCAGAGGCTGTCACGGGACGCTTTGGCAAAAGGGTTACTTCGACCGGGCGCTGCGTCGGGAGGATGACCTTAAGGCGATGGCGCGTTACATCGTCGCCAATCCCTTGCGCGCGGGTTTAGTTGAGCGTATCGGTCAATACTCACTGTGGGACGCGGTCTGGCTGTGAAACACCTTCCCTTGTAGGAGCGAGCTTGCTCGCGAAAAACTCAAAGGCACCTCGGGTTACCAGGTGGCGTTGCGTTATCGTTGACGATCTTCGCGAGCAAGCTCGCTCCTACAAGAGAACGCGTCAGAGGTTGATTCGGGTATTCGTCCAGGGCAATGCGTCAGAGGTTGATTTGGGCGTTCGTCCAGGGCAATGCGTCAGCGGTTGATTCGGGTATTCGTCAGCCAACCCCACAGGCTGAAAACCATGAAGCTGACTGCAATGGTCATCAACAAATGGGTGCCGGTTTGCGCAAGCGCTGCGCTGGTGACGGCGGCCGTGAGGAACATGATGCTGTTGCCCGCCGACGCCGCCGTCCCTGCGCTGCTTGAAAACAGCAGCATTGCCGCAGAAATCGCGGCGGGTCGCACTAGGGTGACGGCCAGGGCGCTGATCAGCATGGGGATCAGCAGGGTCAAGGTGTTGATGGCATTGAAGCTGACGACCAGCGTTAACAGCACGCCGGCGATGCAGAGCAATCCGAGGCCAATGTTGATTTGCTGGGACAGCGAGATGTGTTTTTGCAAGAACGACGCCGCAACTCCGCCGAGCAGATAAGCCGCGCCATATACCATCAGCACCAGCGCGTACTGGTATTCGGTGAGCTTCAACGCATCCATGAAAATCAGCGGGGTCACGCTGATCAAGGCGAAGTAGCAGGCGAATACCAGCGCGGCGATCCACCAGTAGCGCAGGAAGTCTCGGTTGCGTGCGACGGCTTTCAGCGTGCCGATGATCGATAGG
Source organism: Pseudomonas mucidolens (assembly GCF_900106045.1). NCBI lineage: Bacteria > Pseudomonadati > Pseudomonadota > Gammaproteobacteria > Pseudomonadales > Pseudomonadaceae > Pseudomonas > Pseudomonas mucidolens. Next base: position 5,321,531 of record NZ_LT629802.1, read on the forward strand.
GAGGCGCGGTGTGGGCTGACGGACTTGGACGGCAAGATGCAGGACGCGTGGATCAACATGCCCAGCGCCATCAGCGCGAAGCCATAGAAACTCCCCTGCCAGTCGAATGTGGTTTGCAGCCACGAGCCGATCAGCGGCGACAGCGCGACAAAGGAACCGCTCAGCGTCATGTAATAAAGGCGCACACGGGCGCGGTCTCGTTCGTCGAACAAGTCTTCCACTAACGCGTGGCCGAGTACGAAGAAGCCGCAACCCATGGCCTGGACCGCGCGAAACAGCAGGAAGGCCGGATAATCCGGCGCCAATGCACAACCGAGAGCACCCAGGATCGACAGCGTGATGCAGCCGAGCAGGACTTCCTTGCGGCCCCATTTATCCGAAAGCGGGCCGGCGATCAGCTGAGAGATCGAAAAGACCAGCGTGAACAGGCTGATGGACAGTGCGATGGCTGCGGATGGCCGATCGAATTTGGCGGACAGGGCAGGGTAAGAGGGCAGCAGGATATTGATCGGGAAGAAGCTGATCAGGGAAATGCAGGTGATGAGGATGAAGCGGGAGAATTGTTGGCGCTTGAGGTCGCCACTGAGCGGGGGCGAGCAGGAGGACTCAGACATTGTGTTTGTTTTCCGGAATAAAACCAGAAACCGATACTAGTCTGCGGAAAACACAATTCAATCAGCAGTAGCGTGCGAACTTTCCGGTACGTACGTGAGCCATTGCTGTAACTGTAGGAGCGAGGGGGCGCCTAGCCCTTGCTCGCGAAGATCGTCAACGATAACGCAGCGCTACCCGGTAACCCGCGGTGCCTTTGAGTTTTTCGCGAGCAAGGGCTAGGCGCCCCCCCTCGCTCCTACAAGGGACGGTGTAGCTCAATCAGCTATTGGGCAACAACCGGCACGTGATGCTCTTGATATACCGCGTCTCGGCAATCGCCGGGTGCACCGGGTGGTCCGGGCCCTGGCCACCGCGTTCGAGCATCTGGATATTGCGGTCCAGGTGGCGGGCGCTGGTCAGCAGGATGTTCTGCAGGTCGTCTTCCGGCAGGTGCATGGAGCATGAAGCGCTGACCAGGATGCCGTCCTTGCTGAGCAGGCGCATGGCTTGTTCGTTCAGGCGACGGTAGGCGCCTTCGCCGTTCTTCATGTCTTTTTTGCGTTTGATGAAGGCCGGTGGGTCGGCGACGATCACGTCGAAGCGTTCTTCGCTGGCTTTCAGTTCTTTCAGCGCTTCGAAGACGTCGCCTTCGATGCAAGTCATTTTCTCGGCGAAGCCGTTCAGCGCGGCGTTGCGTTCCACACCATCGAGGGCGAAGGCGGAGGCGTCGACGCAGAACACTTCACTGGCGCCGAAGGCTGCCGCTTGCACACCCCGGCCGCCAATGTAGCTGTACAGGTCGAGGACGCGCTTGCCTTTGGCGTAGGGGGCCAGGCGGGCGCGGTTCATGCGGTGGTCGTAGAACCAGCCGGTTTTCTGGCCCTGGATCACCGGGGCTTCGAATTTCACGCCGTTTTCTTCCAGTGCGACCCACTCCGGTACCAGGCCGAAGACGGTCTCGACGTAGCGGTTGAGGCCTTCGGCGTCGCGCGCGGCGGAATCGTTTTTGAACAGGATGCCGCTGGGCTTGAGTACTTGGGTCAGGGCGGCGATCACGTCGTCCTTATGGGCTTCCATGGTCGCCGAAGCGATCTGCACCACCAGGATGTCGCCGAAACGGTCGACGACCAAGCCTGGCAGCAGGTCTGAATCGCCGTACACCAGGCGGTAGAACGGCTTGTCGAACAGGCGGTCACGCAGGGACAGGGCCACGTTCAGGCGGTGCACCAGCAGCGACTTGTCCAGAGGCAACTTGATGTCGCGCGACAGCAGGCGCGCGCAGATCAGGTTGTTCGGGCTCATGGCCACGATGCCCAGGGTCTTGCCGCCAGCCGCTTCCAGGATGGCTTGGTCGCCTGCCTGGAAGCCGTGAAGCGGGGTGGCGGCCACGTCGATCTCGTTGCTGCAGACCCACAGGTGGCCGTTGCGCAAACGACGATCGGCGTTGGCTTTGAGACGCAGGCTTGGCAGGGACATGACGTCGCTCCGGAAAAAAGAGCGGGAGTATACCTGTTGTGCAGGGATTGATGTGGGCGCGGGCTTGCTCGCGATGCAGGCGGTGCGGTGTATCTGACGTACGGTGGCGATGCTGTCGCGAGCAAGCCCGCTCCCACAAAAGACCGCGATAGAGGTTAGAATCGCGCCTTAGCCTAGAGTGTTTACTTATGTCCCCAGAGCTTTCCGCCGACCAGATCCAACAAACCCTGCAGGGCATCAGTGTGCCGCCTCAACCGCAAATCATGGTGGATTTGCAGATGGAGCAGTACATGCCCGATCCGGACCTGGAAGTGATCGCCCGGTTGATTTCCCAGGATCCGGGCTTGTCGGGGGCATTGCTGAAGATCGTCAACTCACCTTATTACGGCCTGAGCAACAAGATTGCTTCGATCCAGCGCGCGGTGAACCTGTTGGGCAGTCGCTCGGTCATCAACCTGATCAACGCCCAGTCGATCAAGGGCGAGATGAGCGATGACACTATCGTCACCCTCAACCGCTTCTGGGACACCGCCCAGGATGTGGCGATGACCTGCCTGACCCTGGCCAAGCGCACGGGCTTCCAGGCGGTGGACGAGGCCTACGCGTTGGGGTTGTTCCACGATTGTGGCGTGCCGTTGATGCTCAAGCGGTTCCCCAATTACATGGCGGTGCTGGAGGAAGCTTATGCCAGCGCGGGCCCAGAGTGGCGTGTGGTCGATACGGAAAACCGCGCGTTCAACACCAACCACGCCGTGGTCGGTTACTACACGGGCAAGTCCTGGCGGCTGCCGGAGCATGTGACCGACGCTATCGCCAATCACCACAATGCCCTGGCGATCTTCAGCGATGAGTCGACGCGCAATCTGCAACTGAAAAACCTGCTGGCGATCCTCAAGATGGCCGAGCACATCTGTTCCTCCTACCGGGTGCTGGGTAATCAAGCGGTTGATCTCGAATGGGAAAGCGTTGGCCATCTGGTGCTCGACCATGTCGGCCTGTCGGACTACGACTTCGAAAGCATGAAGTTGTCGATCCGCGAGCTGGGCGTGCACTGATCCTTCATTCAAGAGGTACACATGCCCGAGTTGCCTGAAGTCGAAACCACCCGGCGCGGGATTGCCCCGCACCTCGAAGGCCAGCGTGTCAGCCGCGTGATCGTGCGTGAACGGCGCCTGCGCTGGCCGATTCCCGAGGACCTCGATGTGCGCCTGTCCGGACAGCGCATCGTGCTGGTGGAGCGGCGGGCCAAGTACCTGTTGATCAATGCCGAAGTGGGGACACTGATCAGCCATCTGGGCATGTCAGGCAACTTGCGCCTGGTGGAAGTCGGCATGCCGGCGGCCAAGCATGAGCATGTGGACATCGAATTGGAGTCTGGACTGGCCCTGCGCTACACCGACCCTCGCCGTTTTGGCGCAATGCTCTGGAGCCAGGACCCGCACAACCACGAACTGCTGATTCGCCTGGGGCCCGAGCCGTTGACCGAGCTGTTCGACGGCGACCGCCTGTTTCAGCTGTCCCGTGGACGTTCCATGGCGGTCAAGCCGTTCATCATGGATAACGCGGTGGTGGTGGGGGTGGGCAATATCTATGCGACGGAAGCCTTGTTCGCGGCGGGGGTTGATCCTCGCCGGGAGGCCAAGGGCATTTCCCGCGGGCGATATCTGAAACTGGCCATCGAGATCAAGCGCATTCTGGCGGCGGCCATCGAGCGTGGCGGCACTACGTTGCGCGACTTTATTGGTGGCGACGGCCAGCCGGGGTACTTCCAGCAGGAGTTGTTCGTCTACGGCCGTGGCGGTGAGGCGTGCAAGGTCTGCGGGACCGAACTGCGCAATGTGGTGCTGGGGCAGCGGGCGAGTGTGTTTTGCCCCAAGTGCCAGCGTTGATTGCTGTGTGATGGCTGATATTGCGTTCGCGAGCAAGTCGAATCGTCGCACCGCCGCTCCCACATTCAATCGTGTTTCTTGAGTCTGAATGCAGTCGAATGTGGGCGTGGGATTGCTCGCGAAAACGCCCTGGCAGGCGCTGCAAATCGTCAGGCCTTACCGGTAATCTTCCGGTACTTCTCCATCAACTGCTCTTGCGTTTCAGGATGGGCTTCATCCAGCGGAATGCAGTCCACAGGGCAGACTTGCTGGCACTGAGGTTCGTCGTAGTGGCCGACACACTGGGTACACAGGTTGGGATCGATCACATAGATCTCTTCGCCCTGTGAAATGGCGGCGTTTGGGCACTCGGGTTCGCAGACGTCGCAGTTGATGCAATCGTCGGTGATGATCAGGGACATGGAAACTCCTGCCAGGGCGCTTGAGCCAAGGCATCTGAAAACTTAATGCGCGCAATTGTGCCGCATTGGCGCCCGCAGTGCGAGCGGGCGCCGGTTGAGCGGTCGTTACTTCTTGAAGCGCAGGGTCAGCGCATCGGCGACCGCCGGGTGCACAAACTTGGTGATATCACCGCCCAAGGCCGCGATTTCCCTGACCAGCGTCGAGGAAATGAACGAATAACGTTCTGACGGTGTGAGGAACAGGCTTTCCACGTCCGGCGCCAGTTGGCGGTTCATGTTGGCCAGCTGGAATTCGTATTCGAAGTCCGAGACCGCTCGCAGGCCGCGCAGGAACACATTGGCATTCTGTTCCTTGGCGAAATGCGCCAGCAGCGTTGAAAAGCCGACCACCTCGACGTTGGCCAAGTGTTTGGTGACCTCTTGCGCCAGCTCCATGCGCTGCTCCAGGGGAAACAGCGGGTTTTTCTTGGGGCTGGCAGCGACTGCGATGATCACATGGTCGAACAAGCGTGAGGCGCGTTCGACCAGATCGCCATGGCCTTTGGTAATCGGGTCGAAGGTTCCTGGGTACAACACTCGGTTCATCGCGTCGTCCTGGCGGAGTCCGTTGGGGAATCGGATGGTATCGCAGCCATCCCGGTCGGCCAAGTCAACTTATGCAGAAGAAAGCACTATAGACACCGCGAATAGCGTGTTTTTTCATGCTGTTTTCAGACGTTCAGCCAATGCGGTCGCCAATTGCGCGGTTAATCCGTACACCGACAATTGCGGGTTGGCGCCAATGCTGGTGGGGAATAAAGAACCGTCGTGGATCGACAGATTGCGCAATTGGTGATGCCGCCCGAGACTGTCGGCGACCGCGTTTTTCGGCTCTTCGCCCATGGCACAACCGCCCATGACGTGGGCGCTGCCCAGGCAGGTACGGTGCAGTTCCAGGTTCAGGCCATCAATCAGGCTGCGGGCCTCGGCCAGCGTGGTGACGTAGCGTGCGTCATGGTGCAGCGGTTTCACCGACTTGGCACCTGCGGCGAACTGAATCTCGGCCATGCTGTGAAATGCCCGACGCAGCCCATCCCACGCGTAGGGCGAGACCTGATAGTCGAGCACTGGTGTGCCATCGCCACGCAAGTCCACGCTACCGCCCAGGCTGTCGGGGTGAAAACCGTCCCGTAGCAGCGCCAGCATCGCGTGGGTTTTGGGCAGTTGGCTCATATCCAGTGCGTTCTGCGTGCCATAGCCACCGAACAAGATGCTGGCCAGGGCCGGGTGTAAGGGTGGTGCTTCCAGCTTGTAAGACATTTTGCCGGTGGTGCCGTCCTGCCATTGGAAATGGTCGGAATAAATCGACTGTGGCGCGCCGTAGAACGGGTTGATCACTTCGTCGAACAATCCCGCGGAAAAATTCACCAGATGCAGGAAGGTGCGTTTACCCAGCCGCGAGTGGGGGTCGGGCGCATCCGAACGCATCAGCAGCGCCGGGCTATTGATACCGCCGCCGGCGAGCACGTAATGCTTGGCTTTGACGGTGATTTTATAACCGGTGGGTGCCACGCAGCGCGTGTCCATCGCCGCGCATTCCAGGCTGGTGATAGTGTCGCCGCTGAACTTCAAGTGTTCGGCGCGGGCCAGGTACAGCAGCTCGCCGCCTTGCTCGAGGGTGGAAGGAATAGTGGTCACCAGCATCGATTGTTTGGCGTTGACCGGGCAACCCATGCCGCAGTAGCCCAGATTGAAACAGCCGCGCACGTTGCGTGGGATCACATGCCAGCTGTAGCCGAGTGTTTCGCAGCCTTTGCGGATCACATCGTTGTTGGCATTGGGTGGCACGGCCCAGGGCGCGATGCCCAGGCGCTGCTCCATTTTTTCGAACCAGGGCGCCATCTCGGCGCTGCTGTGGCCTTTGACCGCGTATTCGCTGGCCCAATGCGCGAGGGTCTGATCCGGGGTACGGAAGCTGGAGGTCCAGTTGATCAAGGTCGTGCCGCCCACTGCGCGACCCTGGAGGATGGTGATGGCGCCATCCTTGCTCATGCGGCCGATGCCTTCCTGATACAGGCTGGCGTAGGCTTCGTCTTCCAGCAGCTTGAAGTCGCTGCTGGTCTTGAGCGGGCCTTCTTCGATCAGCAGCACTTTGTAGCCTGCCGCGCTGAGGATTTCGGCGCTGGTGCCACCGCCCGCGCCGCTGCCGATGATCGCTACGTCAGCTTCCAGGGTCAGGTCCCGGTCGAGGGCGGCGCCATTGTGGGTCTTCCAGCCGCGGGCCAGGCCGTCGCGGAACAGATCAGATACGGGCATTCGATGGCTCTCTTGTTTTTATTGAAGGTGCGCGCAGGTCAGATAGTGGGTGGGCCGGGATAGCCGCAATGGGCCCAAGACGTGGGTCGGAAATACCAGGCCATGATCACCAGCTTGAGCAACGAGCCCTGGCCCATGCGCAACAGGTTCAGGTAACTGTTTTCCCAGCGATGGAGGAAGTTGCGGATTTGCTCGGCGCTGGCATTTTCCCAACTGCCCCAGATACCGGTCAGCGGTCCTCGCGTGACGGCCATGCCCAGCACATCGAACAACTGCTGGGTCAGCTTGAACATCTCAGGGGACAGGTGTTGCAGGCTGTAATCGAGTTTTTTCAGCGTGTCCTCGATGCCTGCGGCCACGGCCTCGGCACTGGCCGCGCCTTCCAGCAATACCGGAATCACTGCCCGCAGAAACGGCAGGTCACTGCTGCGCAACATGGCAAAGCCGCTGGCCGGCGTACTGCTGGAACAACCGCTGAGGCTGGCACCAAGCCCGGCGGTGGCCAGGAAAGCGCTGGCGCACAGGCCGAGTTTCAAGACGCCGCGCCGTGACAACGCGGGTGATTCAGTCAGGCTAGGGTGCATTTTTATTGTTATCCCTGAGATGGTGTTAGCGGACGAACAGCTTCTGGATCAGCTTTTGAATGGACTTGCCGTAGGGCGGATAAATCAGCTTGGCCGCGTTCAGGCGCTGTTTGACCAGCACGCCCTTGGCCTTACTGAACGTCAGGAAGCCTTCATGTCCGTGGTAATGACCCATGCCTGAAGGGCCGATGCCGCCGAAAGGCATATCGTCCTGGGCCACGTGCAGCAGGGTGTCGTTCAGGCACACGCCGCCAGAATGGGTTTCGTGGAGGACGCGGTTCTGTTCGGCCTTGTTGTAGCCGAAGTAATACAGCGCCAGCGGGCGAGGGCGCTGGTTGATGTAGGCGAAGGCCTGGTCGAGGCCGCGATAGGGCACGATCGGCAGCAGCGGGCCGAAAATTTCGTCCTGCATCAGCGTCATCTCATCAGTCACATTGAGCAGCAGGACATGGGCCATGCGTCGGTCCTGGCCCTGATCATAGAGCGGGAGCACGGTGGCACCTTTGTCGGTGGCGTCCTTGAGGTAGCCGTTGAGCCGGGCAAGTTGCCGCTCGTTGACGATGGCCGTGTAGTCCGGATTGTCGGCCAGGGTCGGATAGAACCCGCGCACGGCTTTACTGTAGGCCTCGACGAAACCGTCGATGCGATCTTCCGGCACCAGCACGTAGTCCGGTGCCACGCAGGTTTGCCCGGCGTTCAGCGCCTTGCCGAAGGCGATCCGTTCGGCGGCGTCCTTGAGGGGCACGTCGGCTGAAACAATGGCCGGTGATTTGCCGCCCAGTTCCAGGGTGACCGGGGTCAGGTGTTCGGCGGCGGCGCGCATCACGTGCTTGCCGATACTGGTAGCCCCGGTGAACAGCAGGTGATCAAGGGGTAACCTGGAAAATGCCATGCCCACTTCGGCTTCGCCCAGCACCACGCACACCAGGTCTTCGGGGAAAATCTTTGCCAACAGGGTTTTGAGTAACTGCCCGGTGGCCGGTGTCGACTCGCTGAGCTTGAGCATTACCCGGTTGCCCGCGGCCAGTGCGCCCACCAACGGACCGATGGCCAGGTACAACGGGTAATTCCAGGGCACGATGACCCCGACCACGCCCAACGGCTGATAAATAACCTTGGCCGAGGCGGGCTGGAAGGCGATGCCGACGGCGCGCCGGGACGGTTTCATCCGGCGCTTGAGGTGTTTGCTGGCGTAATGGATGCCGTGCAGGCTGGGCATCAGTTCGGCGAACAGGGTTTCGTCAGCGCTGCGATGGCTGAAATCGCGGCTGATAGCCTCAATCAGCGCCTGACGCTCGTCGCTGAGGATCTCCCGCAACGCTTTGAGCCATTGCTGACGCTGCGCGGCCGGCGGCATTGGATTGGCTGCATAGGCGCGACGTTGGGCATCGAAGAGGTCCTGGAGTTGGTCCAGCTCCGGGGAATTTTGCAGGTAGGCAACGTTGGCAGGCATGGCGCGGGTCCCGCTTGTTATTGGAATGCATCAACTTTTAGAGTCATTACTCTAAATTGTCAAATGACATTGCAGCAACATGCGGTTTTATCCTGGCCGGGATAGATCGTAAGATGTTTGTATCAGGATTTAAGAAGCCGACCTCCCATGGCCACACGAGTAAAGACCAGCGAACGCATTGTGCAAGCCAGCCTGGAGCTTTTTAACCAGCAGGGCGAGCGCACTGTCAGCACCAACCACATCGCCGCCCACATGGAAATCTCGCCGGGCAATCTGTACTACCACTTCCCCAACAAGCAGGCGATCATCGCGGTGTTGTTTCACGAGTACGAAGCGTTGGTGGACAGCTTCCTGCGCCCGCCTCAGGGGCGCGCGATGGTCGTGGACGACAAGCGTTTCTATCTTCAGGCAGTACTGGCCGGCATGTGGCGGTACCGTTTCCTGCACCGCGATCTCGAACATCTGCTGGAGAGCGACCCGGAGCTGGCCACGGGCTATCGGCGCTTCTCCCAGCGTTGCCTGATCCAGGGCAACGCGATCTATCGTGGGTTTGTCGAGGCCGGGATTCTGAACATGGACCCGGTGCAGACCGAAGCGCTGACCCTCAATGCCTGGATCATCCTCACCTCCTGGGTGCGTTTCCTGTGTACCACCAATGAAAACTCTGCGCATTTGAGTGCCGAGGCCATCAAGCGCGGGGTGTATCAGGTGCTGGTGCTGGAGGCAGGTTTTGTCACGCCACAGGCTAAAGAAGCGGTGGATGCGCTGTTCAAAGAGTTTTACGTGCCGTTGAATCAGGCACTGGAAGAAGTGAAGTAGGCCCTTTCCCGAACGTATTGTCAGGAGTCTGTTATGCCGCTTGCGCAACTGATCAGCCCGCAACAATTGGCCGAGCGCCAGAAGCAGGGGCCTTTAGTCATTCTCGATTGCCGCTTTGCCCTGGAAGACCCGGACTACGGACGTTGCAGCTATGCCGAAGGGCATATCGAAGGCGCGCAATACGCTGATCTGGAGCGCCACCTCAGTGGCCCGGTGAGCAAGGGCATGACCGGTCGGCATCCGCTGCCGGCACCGGCCACGTGGGTCGGACAGTTGCAGGCCTGGGGCATTGGCGCCGATAGCGAAATCGTGTTGTATGACGATGGTCCTGGTGCCTATGCCGCCCGCGCCTGGTGGCTGTTGGCGTGGCTGGGCAAACGTGACGCTGTGTTTATCCTCGATGGCGGCCTGAAAGCCTGGCACGCCGCGGGATTTCCGCTGAGTCTGGATGCGCCGCAGGTCGAGCCGGGAACGTTTGCCGGCACCCCGGACAGCCGCATGCTGTTGGACGCCGAACACCTGCGAAAACGTCTCGGACAGCCGGGCCTGACACTGCTTGACGCCCGCGCCCTGCCGCGCTTTCGCGGCGAAGTGGAACCTATCGATCCGGTTGCCGGGCATATTCCCGGCGCGCAGTGCGTGGCGTTCAGTGAAAATCTGGGCAGTGATGGCCGCTTCTTGCCGGCTCAACAGCTCAAGCAGCGTTTCGCTGCCAAGCTGCAAGACCGTTCGCCGGATGAGCTGGTGGCGTATTGCGGCTCCGGCGTGACGGCGTGCCACAACCTGTTTGCGTTGTGCCTGGCGGGTTATCCGTTGGGCAAGTTGTATGCGGGATCGTGGAGCGAGTGGATTACCGACCCGGCGCGAGCAATCGCGACCGGCGATTGATGTTCCTCCTATTTGAAATGCCCGTAGAGTGTAAGTCCGCGTCCTCCAGTAAATACCGTCTTGACTCTTGTCGAGCAAGCGCAAGTCTCGACATAAGTTACCCCGTAGCAGCTGTCGAGTCCCAGCGAGCATAGGTATCTACACAACTTTGCCTCAACGCTTAAATCCAGGCAGATAGGGGTGTTGTGGCGAGCGGGCTTGTCCCGCGTAGGGCTGCGAAGCAGTCCCAGTAAGCCGAATGCGGTGTATCAGATACTTCATAGCAGCTGGGTTTGGGGCAGCTTCGCAGCCCTACGCGGGACAAGCCCGCTCGCCACAGGGACATTTGTCAGTTTCTGAAAGTTGTGTAGATACCTATGCCCAGCGAGGCTGCGTCTGCGGTGTGCCAGAGGCACCGCTAACGCAGCCTCGCTGGGGCTCGACAGCTACGGCGGTGTTGTTGCGTGCTGGTTGTGGCGTGCCAGCAGCCATTGCGGGATCCGCCGCTCCAGGTAGTAACCGGGCTGGCGCAGCGTGCCATCGACAAATCCCACATGCCCACCCTTGGCCGTCAGTTCGAACTCGGTGCATGCCGACAGCTCGCTGGCGTCCGGCAAACTGTGTGCAAACACGAACGGATCATCGGCGGCGTGGATAATCAGGCTAGGCGTGCGGATATCGCCCAGGAAGTAACGGCTGGACGCCCGGCGATAGTAGTCCTCGGCACTCAGGTAACCATGCAGCGGCGCGGTGACCCGGCCATCGAAGTCCCAGAACGTGCGCATTTTTTCCAGTGAACCCAGCGACTCTAGAGTTTTCAGCCCGTCCGCGCGGCCATCCTGCAGGAATTGGCGTTGTTTGACGCGGATGTAGGCGAGCATTTCGCGCATGAAGTGCTTCTGATAAACCCGCGAAAAGCCCAGGCCGATACGGTCGGCGCATTGGTCCAGGCGAAACGGCACCGACACCGCCGCCGCCGCTTGTAACCCGCAGGCATCGCCGGTTTCCCCCAAATGCTTGAGCAGTACGTTGCCCCCCAGCGAATAGCCCACCGCATACAGAGGCGCCAACGGCCGTTTGGCGCGCAGGTGGGCAATGGCCTGCGCCAGGTCTTCGCTAGCACCAGAGTGATAGCTGCGTGCCAACAGATTCGGTTCACCCGAACAGCCACGCCAGTTCAGTGCCACGCTGGCCCAGCCTTGCGCCGCGAGGGCTTTTTGCAGGCCGGCGACATAAGGTGAATTAGAAGAGCCGGTCAGCCCGTGCAGCACCAGCACCAACGGGGTCTGCGCGTCATGCGAGCCGTGCCAGTCCAGATCGAGAAAGTCGCCGTCATCCAGCCACAGTCGCTCGCGCAGGCGTTCGATGTGAGTAGTCTTGCGCCACAGCGGTCCCCACAGCGTTTGCAGATGCGGGTTGCCGAGGCCGAAGGCCGGGGTGAAACGGTCGGAAGAAGGCGTCATAAACGCCTACAACGTACGTTGCCACAACGCGTAATACACGCGCCCGGATTTCTGTTCCCGGTGCAGGCGCCAGCTTGCGGGCAGGCCCAGCGCCGACGGCGCGGTTTCGCTCTCGGTGTAGATCCACGCGTCATCGGCCAGCCACTGACGTTCCTCGAGCAGGGCGCAAACGCTCGGCAACAGGTTCTGATTGAACGGCGGGTCGAGGAACACCACGTCGAATGCGCTGGCCGGTTGGGTTTCCAGATAGCGCAAAGCGTCAGCGGTCTGTACCTGGCCGGTGGTGCAACGCAGCGTGCCCAAGTGTTCACGCAAGCTGGACACCGCGACATTGCTGGCATCCAGCGCCTGGCCCAAGGCCGCGCCACGGGACAGGGCCTCGAGGAACAGCGCGCCGCTGCCGGCGAACGGATCGAGCACCTTGGCCCCGGCAATGTACGGTGCGAGCCAGTTGAACAAGGTCTCGCGGACCCGGTCCGGCGTCGGACGCAGGCCCACGACGTCCGGGAAGCTCAGCTTGCGGCTGCGCCATTCGCCGCCAATGATGCGCAGTTGACCCACGCCATTGTGCACGTTGTGGACAGGTTTTTTGGGACGCGATGGACTAGCCATTAATGCTCCGGAACCCCGAGCGGCTGCTCGGCAGGTTTATCAGTGGGTGGCGGTAGTGGCTTTTGCGCGGTGGTCGGACCGGCGGTCACGATCACCATTTTATTGCTGCTCAGATGTTTGTTCAGCGCTGCTTTGACTTGCTCCACCGTCAGCGCCTGGGACTGCTTCATGAAGTCTTCCAGGTAGTTGAGCGGCAGGTCATAGAAACCCATGGCGCCCAGTTGCCCGACGATATCGGCGTTGCTGGCCGTGGACAGCGGGAAGCTGCCGGCGAGTTCACGCTTGGCATCGTCCAGCTCTTTCTGGGTCGGGCCGGTCTTGAGGTAGTCGGCCAGCACTTGCTCCACCAGACGCAAGGTGCCGCCGCTCATTTCGGCGCGGGTCTGCAGATTGATCATGAACGGACCACGCACCTGCATCGGCGAGAAACCGGAGTAGACGCCGTAGGTCAGGCCGCGCTTTTCGCGGACTTCGCTCATCAAGCGGGTACCGAACCCGCCGCCGCCGAGGATCTGGTTGCCCAGCGACAGGGCCGCGTAGTCCGGGTCGGCGCGGTCGATGCCCAGTTGTGCGAACAGCAGATGTGTCTGCTTGGACGGAAACTCGATATGGCCGATGCTGGACGCAGGCTCGACCGGCTGGGCGATCTTCGCCAGCGCCGGGCCCTTGGGCAGCGAAGCGGACACCTTGGCGGCCATGGCCTCGGCATCGGCACGGGACAAGTCACCCACCAGGGCAATCACGGCGTTGCCGGCGGCATACGCCTTGGCGTGGAATGCCTTCAGTTGTGCAAGCGTAATGGCCGGTACGCTCTCGGGCGTGCCTTCGCTCGGATGAGCGTAAGGATGATCGCCATACAGTCGCTTGAACAGTTCGATACTCGCCAGTTTGCCGGGGTTCTGTTTCTGGTACTCGAAGCCGGCCAGCAGCTGGTTCTTGATCCGCGCCAGGGAATCGGCGGGGAAAGTTGGCTGGCCGATCACCTGATCAAACAGCGCCAGCGCAGCGTCGCGCTTGTCGACAGCGCTGAGGCTGCGCAGTGAAACCAAGGCCATGTCGCGATAGGCGCCATTGCCGAAATCGGCGCCGAGGCCTTCGAAACCGGCAGCAATCTGCCCGACATCCTTGCCCGGCACGCCCTCGTTGAGCATCGCATTGGTCAGCAGCGCCAGGCCTGGCGTGTCGCCGTCCTGGCTGCTGCCGGCGGCGAACAGGATGCGCATGTCGAACATCGGCAATTCGTGGGCTTCGACGAACAGCACCTTGACGCCCTCGGCGGTGTTCCAGGTTTGTACGTTGAGCGTGCGGTTGGTCGGGTTGTTGCCGTCCAGCTCCGCCAGGGACTGCAGGGTATTGGCAGACTTGGCCTGATCCAGGGCCTGACTGGCGACGGAAGCGTCCGGCCGACCGATATACACCGCGACTGCGGCAACCAGCGTGACAACGGTCAGGCCGGGAAGCACCAGGCGGTTACGTTTGCGATCACTCATGAGCGGTCTCCTCGGGCAGGACATGGGCGACGCTGAGACGTTCGCGGGTGAAATAGGTACGCGCGGCTTTCTGGATATCCTCCGGGGTCACGCTCTGCAGCTCGGCGAGTTCGGTGTCCATGAGTTTCCAGGACAGGCCGACAGTCTCCAGCGAGCCAATCGCCGTGGCCTGACTGGTAATGGAGTCGCGCTCGTAGACCACGCCAGCGATTACCTGGGCGCGGATGCGTTCCAGTTCCTCGGCCGTCGGCGGCTTGTTCTTGAGTTCGTCCAGCAGGCGCCACAGCCCGGCTTCGGCCTGGGCGACGGTCTTGTGCTTCTGCTGGTTGGGCGTGGCGCTCAGGGTAAACAGGCTGTCGCCACGGGTGTAGGCGTCATAATTGGTCGAGGCGCCAGACACCAGTTCTTCACCGCGCTCCAGCTGGGTCGGGATGCGTGCGCTGTAGCCGCCGTCCAGCAATGCCGAGATCAGGCGCAAGGCGTTGACCGAGCGTTTGTCTTCGGTGGTGGCCAGGCTTGGCACGTTGAAACCCAGCAGCACGCTGGGCAGCTGGGTTTGCACATGCAGGGTCAACAAGCGCTCGCCCGGCTCGGCCAGTTCCAGTGGTTTTTTCGCTGGCGGCACGTCGCGCTTGGGGATCGGACCGAAATAGCGTTGGGCAAGGGTCTTGACCTCGTCCGGCGTCACATCGCCGACCACCACCAGCGTGGCATTGTTCGGCGCATACCAGGATTGGTACCAGTGACGCAGCTCTTCGATTTTCATGCGTTCCAGGTCCGCCATCCAGCCAATGGTCGGCGTGTGGTAGCCGCTGGCCGGGTAGGCCATGGCCTTGAAGCGCTCGAAGGCCTTGGACATCGGGTTATCGTCGGTGCGCAGGCGGCGCTCTTCCTTGATCACCTCGATCTCACGGCTGAACTCGTCGGCCGGCAAGCGCAGGGTGGCCATGCGGTCGGCTTCCAGTTCCAGCGCAACGCCAAGGCGGTCGCGGGCCAGGACCTGGTAATACGCCGTGTAGTCATCACTGGTGAAGGCGTTCTCTTCGGCGCCGAGGTCACGCAGGATCAGCGAAGCTTCGCCGGGACCGGTCTTGGAGCTGCCTTTGAACATCATGTGTTCCAAGGCGTGGGACAAACCGGTCTGGCCGGGTGTTTCGTAGCTGGAGCCGACCTTGTACCAGACCTGCGAAACCACCACCGGTGCGCGGTGGTCTTCGCGCACGACGACCTTGAGGCCGTTGTCCAGGGTGAATTCGTGGGTGGGTTGTGGATCAGCGGCCAAGGCTGAAAGGGGCAGACAAACTGTGCAGAGCAGCAGGCCAGCGGCGCGGCGGGCTAGAGCATTCATTCGTTTTTAAACCTGTTGAGCTGCCCGCGTGGTCTTAGCGTCGGCGGGCGAGGAGGTGCTAGGATACTGATCCGAATTAACCGCGGCCACTGCGGCTGTCAGGTCAATTCGGATCGAGTTGCAGGAATTGTGAGATTAGCGCTGGGTTTCCCCGAACATCTTTCATTTTTCGCCGATTTTATCGCTTCAATCCTACTTTGAATCGATTTGTTGAGGTTGGATTAACGCCTCACACAAGGTTGCGTATGAACAAGCTGGCTAAAAAACAGTCTGTTGCGCATCGAATATTATTTACCGAGGCGCCACCTGGGCGCGTCGCTACCTTGAGATAGCCGTCCTCCATGTTTGGTTCCAACGACGACAAAAAGACCCCAGCTGCGGCTGGCGAGAAAAAAGGCCTGTTCGGATGGCTGCGCAAAAAGCCGCAGGAAACCGTCGTCGAACAGCCACCTATCCAACCTGAATCGATTCCTCAATCGACCGTCGCGCCGGAGCCGGTGGTCGAGGTGCCGGAGCCGGTGGTGCTGCCCATCGCTGAACCGGTGCGGCAACCGGTGGTTGAGGCCGAACCTGCTCCAGAGCCAGAACATCAGCCTTGGCCGCCCTTGCCGGTCGCCGAGGAGCCCGTGGCGTTGGTTGAAGATGTGCGGGCCGAACACGTGGCGCCGCCGATTCCGGCCATTGTCGAGCCCGTACCCGTAGCGCTTGAGTCGCCGCCCGCCGTCGAAGAGCCCGCGCCCGTGGCCGTCGAGCCTCTTCCTGTGGTGGCCGCCGCGCCGGCTGTTATCGAACCGACAGCGGACCCGGAGCCTGTCGCGGTCGCGACTGAAACCGGCAAAACCGGCTTTTTCGCCCGCCTGAAGCAAGGCTTGAGCAAAACCAGCGCGAGCATTGGCGAAGGCATGGCCAGCCTGTTCCTGGGCAAGAAAATCATTGATGACGAGCTGCTGGAAGACATCGAAACCCGTCTGCTGACTGCTGACGTAGGCGTCGAAGCCACGGGGGTGATCATCCAGAGCCTGACCCAAAAGGTCGCCCGCAAGCAACTGACCGACGCCGACGCGCTCTACACGTCGTTGCAGGCCGAGTTGGCCGCGATGCTCAAGCCGGTGGAAGCGCCGCTGGTCATCAATGCGCAGAACAAGCCTTTCGTGATTCTGGTGGTGGGCGTGAATGGCGCTGGCAAGACCACGACCATTGGCAAGTTGGCGAAGAAGCTGCAGTTGGAAGGCAAGAAAGTCATGCTCGCCGCTGGCGACACTTTCCGGGCCGCGGCGGTCGAGCAGTTGCAGGTCTGGGGCGAGCGCAACAAGATCCCGGTGATTGCCCAGCACACGGGCGCCGACTCGGCGTCGGTGATTTTTGATGCGGTGCAGGCTGCCAAGGCTCGTAACATCGATGTGTTGATCGCCGACACCGCCGGTCGCCTGCACACCAAAGACAATCTGATGGAAGAGTTGAAGAAAGTACGCCGGGTCATCGGCAAGCTGGACGCCGATGCGCCGCACGAAGTGCTGCTGGTGCTGGACGCCGGTACGGGTCAGAACGCTATCAGCCAGGCCAAGCAATTCAACCAGACGGTGCAACTGACTGGCCTGGCATTGACTAAGCTCGATGGCACGGCCAAGGGCGGAGTGATTTTTGCCTTGGCCAAACAATTCGGGTTGCCGATTCGTTATATCGGTGTCGGTGAAGGCATCGACGATCTGCGCACATTTGAAGCCGAACCCTTTGTCCAGGCACTGTTTGCCGAGCGGGAGCGTTCATGATTCGTTTCGAACAGGTGGGAAAACGCTACGCCAATGGGCACGTTGGCTTGCATGAGCTGAGTTTCAGAGTGCGGCGTGGCGAGTTCTTGTTTGTAACCGGTCACTCTGGCGCTGGTAAAAGTACCTTGTTGCGCTTGTTGCTGGCGATGGAGCGGCCGACCACCGGCAAGCTGCTGCTGGCGGGCCAGGACCTGGCTACCATCAGCAACGCGCAGATCCCGTTCCTGCGTCGCCAGATCGGTGTGGTATTCCAGAATCACCAGCTGTTGTTCGATCGCACGGTGTTCAACAACATCGCCTTGCCGTTGCAAATTCTTGGCCTGTCCAAGGCGGAAATCATCAAGCGCGTGGACTCGGCCCTGGAGCGCGTGGCGCTTTCGGACAAGACCGACTTGTACCCGGGCGATCTGTCTACCGGCCAGCAACAGCGCGTCGGCATTGCCCGCGCGATTGTCCACCGCCCGGCCTTGCTGCTGGCGGACGAACCGACCGGTAACCTCGATCCGCGCCTGGCGGCAGAAATCATGGGGGTTTTCGAAGATATCAACCGCCTGGGCACCAGCGTGCTGATAGCCAGTCACGACCTGGCGCTGATCGCACGCATGCGCCACCGCATGCTGACCCTGCAACGCGGCCGCCTGATCGGTGACGGGGAGGCTGGGGTATGAGTGCGACACGTAGCCCCAAAGTATCCGAGCGTGTGGCGCCGAAACCGGCCGATCCGCAGCCGCAGAAAAAGAAACGCGACGAAGATGACGGTCCAGACTTCAGCACTTTGCTCCACGCCTGGATCGAAAGTCATCGCGCCAGCCTGCTCGACAGCCTGCGGCGCCTGGGCAAGCAACCGATTGGCAGCTTTTTCACCTGCCTGGTGATGGCGGTGGCGCTGAGCCTGCCGATGGGGCTTTCGCTGCTGCTGAATAATGTCGAGCGCCTGGGCGGCTCCTGGCAGCGTGCGGCGCAGATTTCGCTGTACCTGCAACTGGACGCCAGTGCCAGCGAAGGCGAGGCCTTGCGCGAGCAGATCAGCAACCTGCCGGGCGTGGCGCAGGCCGAGTACATCAGCCGTGAGCAGGCGTTGGAAGAGTTCCGGCAGCAATCAGGCTTGGGCGAGGCGCTTAAAGAACTGCCGCAAAATCCGCTGCCCGGCGTGGTGCTGGTCACGCCGAATGAAGTCGACAAGCTGGCACTTGAAGCATTGAGGTTAAAACTGGCCGAGTTGCCCAAGGTGCAACAGGCGCAACTTGACTTGGTCTGGGTCGAGCGTCTGGCGGCGATTCTCAAACTGGGCGACCGGTTTGTCTTCGGCCTGACGGTGCTGCTGGTTTCTGCATTACTTTTGGTGATAGGCAATACCATTCGTCTTCATATTGAAAACCGTCGCACTGAGATAGAAGTGATTAAACTGGTCGGCGGCACGGACAGCTATGTGCGTCGTCCTTTTCTATATATGGGCGCGTTATATGGCTTTGGAGCCGGGATTCTGTCCTGGGGCGTATTGGCGTTTGGCCTGGATTGGCTGAACGACGCGGTAGTCGGCCTGGCGGGTTTGTATGGCAGTGATTTTGCCTTGGCCGGTGTGCCGGTAGCCGATGGTCTATCGCTCTTGCTTGGCGCGGTGCTGTTGGGGTATATCGGTGCATGGATTGCGGTGGCACGGCATTTACGTGAGCTGTCGCCGAAGTAGTTAATGTCAGATTAATGTGGTTTCGCTTGTATTGGCCGTATCTGTAATTTAGGGAACTTGTCCTACGGTTCCCCGGTCAATTTTCGCAGTGCTGAACTGCACGAGTTATGTGAGTCGGAGGTTTATTCGTATGACCACTTCTTTGCAACCTGTTTATGCTCTGGTCCCGGGTGCAAACCTGGAAGCCTATGTGCATACGGTTAACAGCATTCCTTTGCTGACGCCCGAGCAGGAGCGTGAACTGGCCGAGAGTCTCTACTATGAGCAGGATTTGGGGGCGGCTCGGCAGATGGTGCTCGCCCACCTGCGTTTTGTCGTACATATCGCCCGTAGCTATTCCGGCTACGGTTTGGCTCAGGCTGACCTGATCCAGGAAGGCAATGTCGGCCTGATGAAGGCTGTAAAGCGCTTCAACCCGGAAATGGGCGTGCGCCTGGTTTCGTTCGCGGTGCATTGGATCAAGGCGGAAATTCACGAGTTCATCCTGCGCAACTGGCGCATTGTGAAAGTCGCGACCACCAAGGCCCAGCGCAAGCTGTTCTTCAACCTGCGCAGCCAGAAGAAACGTCTGGCCTGGCTGAACAACGAGGAAGTCCACCGTGTGGCGGAGAGCCTCGGTGTAGAGCCGCGTGAAGTGCGCGAGATGGAAAGCCGCCTGACCGGCCATGACATGGCTTTCGACCCGGCCGCGGAAGCGGACGACGACAGTGCTTTCCAATCGCCGGCCAATTACCTGGAAGACCACCGGTACGACCCGGCGCGCCAACTGGAAGATGCCGACTGGAGCGACAACTCCAATCACAATCTGCACGAAGCGCTGGAAGTGCTGGACGACCGCAGCCGTGACATCCTCTACCAGCGTTGGCTGGCGGAAGAAAAAGCCACGCTGCACGACCTGGCGCAGAAGTACAACGTGTCGGCCGAGCGTATTCGTCAGCTTGAGAAAAGCGCGATGAATAAGCTGAAACTGTCGATCGCGGCCTAACCAGTAACGCGCTCAAAAACATGTGGGAGCGGGCTTGCTCGCTCCCACAGTTGTTTTGGGACGTGTCAGTCAGCCCAAGGGGCTTTTCGGGAGTTGTTCAACTCCGCCAAATAGCCTGTTCCACCCAACTGACTCATCTGCTGGCGAATCCACGCCGCCCGCCGCGCCACATACGCCGTCGGACGGCTGGCGCTCCATACCCGCGGATTAGGCAGCACCGCCGCCAGGTAACTGGCCTGCCGACGATTCAGGGCCTTGGCGCCTACGCCAAAATGATGCCGCGCAGCCGCTTGCGCCCCAAACACGCCGTCGTCCCATTCGACGCTATTGAGGTACACCTCAAGAATTCGCTGCTTGGGCCAGAACACTTCGATCAGCCCGGTAAACCACGCTTCCAGACCTTTTCGCAACCAGCTGCGGCCCGACCACAGGAATAGATTTTTCGACACCTGCTGGCTCAACGTACTGGCACCACGCAGCGACCCGCCACGCTCGTTATGCAGTAAAGCGGCCTGGATCGCGCCGAAATCAAAGCCCCAATGTTGCGGGAACCGTTGGTCCTCGCCCGCCATGACCGCCAATTTCAGGTTGTCGGAGATTTCATTCCACGGCACCCAGCTACGTTGCAGGTCAATGGGCTCGCCATCGACCCAGGATTCGATCTTGCGCTCGACCATCAGCGCAGTCCCCGGGGGCGGCACCACGCGAAACAGCAGCACCAACACGATGCTGGCGATGACGAACCATTTCACGGCTTTGAGAACACGACTGAAGAGAAAACGCAGCATAGAGATGGCTTGGCCGAACCCGTTGAGCGGGCCATTATACAGACCCTGCCCAATGAGTCTGACTGGAGTTCCTCATGCTGCGTGGCTTTCTGATGCTGGCTGCCTTTTTCGGTTTCACGGGTGTCGCCCTTGGCGCCTTCGCCGCCCACGGCCTGAAAAACCGTCTGAGCGCCGACTACCTGGCGATTTTTCATACCGGCGTCACCTATCAACTGGTGCATGCCCTTGCGTTGTTTGGCGTCGCCTTGCTGGCCGCGCATTTGCCCGGGCGCCTGGTGATGTGGGCGGGTGTTGCGTTTGCCGTGGGTATCCTATTGTTCTCCGGCAGCCTCTATGTGCTGACGATGACCGGCATCAGCAAGCTCGGGATAATCACTCCGTTGGGTGGTCTGGCTTTCCTGCTCGGATGGTTATTGTTGGGGCTGGCCGCCTGGCGCTTGCAACTGACCGCCTGACGCTTGTAGCTGACCTTTGGCTGCCAATCGGGCTAGAATACTGGCCCCTAAAAACGATGGCGGCCCGTTGCATGCGCATTCAGTTGAACGGCGAATCCTTTGAACTGCCCGACGGTGAAACCGTCGCGGACCTGCTGACCCGTCTGGAGCTGACTGGACGTCGCGTTGCAGTGGAACTCAATCAGGATATCGTTGCGCGTAGCCAGCATGCCGACACCGCGCTCGCCGAGGGCGACCAGGTCGAAGTGGTCCACGCCATCGGCGGCGGCTAGTCGTCCTTGCGGCGCCTGCGCCACACTCTTATGTGGCCCCGAATACTGCAGAACCTCACCCCAACAGAGGATTTCCCATGAGCATCGTTCGTAGCGACAAGCCCTTCGTCCTGGCCGGTCGTACCTACCAGTCGCGTTTGCTGGTAGGTACCGGCAAATACCGCGACATGGAAGAAACCCGCCTGGCCATCGAAGCTTCGGGCGCCGAGATCGTGACCGTCGCCGTGCGTCGCACCAATATCGGCCAGAACCCGGGCGAACCGAACCTGCTGGATATCCTGCCGCCAGACCGCTACACCATCTTGCCGAACACCGCCGGTTGCTACGACGCCATTGAAGCCGTACGCACCTGCCGCCTGGCGCGCGAACTGCTCGACGGCCACAACCTGGTAAAGCTGGAAGTCCTGGCCGACCAGAAGACCCTCTTTCCCAACGTGATCGAAACCCTCAAGGCCGCAGAAACGCTGGTCAAGGAAGGTTTCGACGTGATGGTCTACACCAGTGATGACCCGATCATCGCCCGTCAATTGGCGGAGATCGGCTGCATTGCCGTGATGCCGCTGGCCGGTTTGATCGGTACAGGCCTGGGGATCTGCAACCCATACAACCTGCAGATCATTCTTGAAGAAGCGAAGATTCCGGTACTGGTGGACGCCGGTGTCGGGACCGCTTCCGATGCCACCATCGCCATGGAACTGGGCTGCGAAGCGGTACTGATGAATTCGGCCATCGCCAACGCGCAACAGCCGATCATGATGGCCGAAGCCATGAAGCACGCGATTGTCGCCGGGCGCCTGGCCTACCTTGCCGGGCGTATGCCAAAAAAACTGTACGCCAGCGCCTCCTCGCCGCTGGATGGTCTGATCAAGTAAGAGCTATTGATGACTGAATCAAACGAAACACCGAGCACCGTGGAACAAGGCGACGAGTCCAAGCACCGCCGGATCAAGAGCTTCGTGATGCGCGCCGGGCGCATGACCGAGGGTCAGCAGAAAGGCCTGGAGCAGGGCGCACCGCTGTTCGTGCTGCCGCTGGCCGACGCGCCGGTGGATTTCGACCAGGTGTTTGGTCGTTCGGCTCCACGCTCGCTGGAAATCGGCTTCGGCATGGGCCATTCCTTGCTGGAAATGGCTGCCGCCGCGCCGGAGCAGGACTTTATCGGTGTGGAAGTGCATCGCCCGGGCGTCGGTGCGCTGCTCAACGGTGTGTTGACCCAGGGCCTGAAAAACCTGCGGGTCTACGATTGCGATGCCATTGAAGTGCTCAACCGCTGCATCGCCGACAACAGCCTCGACCGCCTGATGCTGTTCTTTCCCGACCCATGGCACAAGGCGCGTCACCACAAGCGTCGCATCGTCCAGGCTTCGTTCGCGGAGCTGGTGCGCAGTAAGCTCAAGGTCGGCGGCGTCCTGCACATGGCCACGGACTGGGAGCCCTACGCGGAATATATGCTGGAAGTGATGAACGTCGCTCCCGGCTATCGCAACCTGGCCGAAGACGGCAAATGCGTGCCACGCCCGGCCGAACGCCCGATCACCAAGTTCGAGCGTCGCGGCGAGCGACTGGGGCATGGCGTCTGGGATTTGAAGTTCGAGAAGTTGGCGTAAGCCGCTACCCCACTCGGAACGCAATCAACGGATGTGATCAACTGTAGGAGCGAGCTTGCTCGCGAAAAACGCACGGCCAACGCGGGCTTTCTGATAACGCTGCGTTATCGTTGTGGTTCTTCGCGAGCAAGCTCGCTCCTACAGTTGTTTTGTGGCGGGGTTATCAGCGACGGTCGGCCACGACGCCGATCAACACCAGCACCACCAGCAACACCGGCGCCAGGCTGTAGTTATTGAATTGGCTCAAGCCGCGAACAATCCAGGGTGTGGCGTAGATCAGCGCGGCACCGCTGCCGATCATGCACAGCAGGGCCATCATTGGGACGCGCAAGGCACCGGCGATGTTGCCCAGGCGCGCTTCGACCCAGCCCTTGATGTCAGCGCCGAACAGCACTAGCAGGCAGCCGACAAGAGCCAGGGAGATTTCCGACAGATTACTGCGGCTCCAGCGGGATACGGTGGCGAGCAGGTCGAGTACCAGATCCATTCGATTTCCTTAGAGCGATCAGCTCAAAAACTTCTGCAGCAGGTCATTGAGAAAGAGTTGTCCACGGTCGGTGGCCGCCAAGCGTGACGGTTCGACCTGCATTAAGCCACTTTGTTCTGCCTCTCGGCGAGCGTCATCCAGGCTGGCCAGCTGCAGGCCGGTACGTTCGGCATAGAGTTTGGCCTCGACACCGTCGGTGAGGCGCAGGGCGTTCATCAGGAACTCGAAAGGCAGCTCTTCGTTAGTCAGTGTTTTCGCCCCGGCCTGGAAGTCTTTTGCCGGGTTGAGGTAGTCCTTCGGCGCGCGGGTTTTCCAGGTGCGCACAATGCGTCCGTCCGGATGGCTCAGCTTGCCGTGGGCACCGGCACCGATACCGATAAAGTCGCCAAAGCTCCAGTAATTCAGGTTGTGCCGTGCCGCCCGGCCGGGCTGGGCGTAGGCCGAGACTTCGTACTGGGCGTAACCGTGTTCGGCGAGCAGCGCCTGGCCGGCTTCCTGGATATCCCACAAGGTGTCGTCTTCCGGAAGCTCAGGCGGCTGGTTCCAGAACACGGTGTTGGGTTCCAGGGTCAGTTGGTACCACGACAAATGGGTCGGCTTGAGGGCGATAGCCTGGCGCAGATCGTCGAGGGCATCCTCCAGGGACTGGTCGGGCAAGCCATGCATCAGGTCCAGGTTGAAATTGTCGAACCCGGCTTGACGCGCCATGCCCGCCGCGCGCACCGCTTCGTCGCCGTTGTGGATACGGCCCAACGCCTTGAGCTTTTCTTGCTGGAAGCTCTGGATGCCGATGGACAGGCGATTGATACCCAGGGCGCGGTAAGCCACGAACTTCTCTTGTTCGAAGGTGCCGGGGTTGGCTTCCAGGGTGATCTCGATGTCGCGGGCGAAGCGGATACGCTGCTCCACGCCCTCCAGCAGCCGGCCCAATGCTGCTGCACTGAACAGGCTCGGGGTGCCGCCGCCGAAGAAGATCGAGCTCAACTCACGGCCGTAGACCGCGTGCAGGTCCTGATCGAGGTCGGCCAGCAACGCATCGACATAATCTTCCTCCGGCAGCACCGGGCTGGCGCTGTGGGAGTTGAAGTCGCAATACGGGCATTTGCGCACGCACCACGGAATGTGGATATACAGCGCCAGGGGCGGCAGGTGAGGCAGGGCCGCCCGAGGTGTCTGCGCGCCGCCGTGGATCAGCGGCAGCGCCGGGGTGTCGTGGGTCATTTCAGGCCCAGGCGCTGGCGCAGCAAAACCATGGCGCGGGCGCGGTGGCTGATCTGGTTTTTGTCGGCCGGGCTCAGCTCGGCGCTGGAGACATTGCGCTCCGGCACCCAGAATAGCGGGTCGTAGCCGAAACCCTGTTCCCCGCTGGCCGCATGCAGGATGCGCCCGTGCCACAAGCCTTCGCAAAGGATCGGCAATGGGTCATCGGCGTGACGCACCAGGGCCAGCACGCAGACGAATTGCGCACCGCGCTCGGCGTCCGGCACATCCTTGAGGGCGTCCAGCAGCTTGGCGTTGTTCGCCGCGTCACCTTTGCCGTCGGCGTAACGCGCCGAGTAGATGCCCGGCGCACCGCCGAGGAAATCCACGGCCAGGCCCGAATCGTCGGCCAAGGCCGGCAGGCCGGAAATGCGCGCGGCATTGCGCGCCTTGAGGATCGCATTTTCGACAAACGACAAGCCGGTTTCTTCCGGCTCTACCTGACTGAATTCGCCAATCGAGCGCAGTTGCACCGATGCCCCAAGCATGGCCTGGAGTTCTTTGAGTTTGCCGGCGTTATGGCTGGCCAGTACGAGTCGGGTCAGGTTCATTTTTCGGTCGGAAACAGTTCTTGGCTGAAGCTGAAACCATGGGCCTTGCCGCCGGTTTCAACGTTGATGGTGAACACTCGGACTTCTTGTTGCGGCACTGAATAGGGTGCGATGTAGTAGGTCGCGCCTTTTTCGTTGATTTGCTTGAACGTCAGCATTTCACTTTTGCCAGTCAGGTCCTTGATGGAGCCGGTCACCTGCGCCGCTACCGGCTCGGCGCCCTTGATTACCGACACATTGATCAGACCCTTGTTCTTGCTGCGCACCACGCCGATGGCCTGGGCGGTTTCCGGCTGCAGGTAGGTGCTGCTCAGGGTGCTGTAATGCACGGTGATGTCACCAAACGCCCTCTGGCGATTGCTGTCGATGACATCGGCGGCCATGGCGTTGGCGCCCAGGCACGCGGTAAGTAGAAAAACAGCCAGGCGATTCATGATCGTCCCTCTTGAAAATGGTTAGACGGCAATCTGGTGGTCCGTCAGGCCCGGACTGCTGACCCGGTAGATACCGATTTCGCCCAACAGATTAGGCCATAGCTTACTCGCCCAGCCGTGGCGGTGCTGTTGATCGACGGCCAGGCGGTCGAGCACTTTGGCTTCACGTTCACCGCACAGCGCTTCGAAGTCTTCAAAGGTGCAGAAGTGAATGTTCGGCGTGTTGTACCACGTGTACGGCAGGAAATCCGAGACCGGCATCCGACCCTTGGTGGCCAGGTACCAGCGGCAGCGCCAATGACCGAAGTTGGGGAAGGTGATGATGCACTGGCGGCCGACCCGCAACATTTCGTCGAGGATCCGGTCGGGATAGTGCACGGCCTGCAGGGCCTGGGTCATCACCACGATATCGAAGCTGTTACTGGCGAAGTTGCCCAGGCCCTTGTCCAGGTCCTGCTCGATCACGTTGATGCCCTTGGCCACGCACTGGGCAATGTTGTCCGCATCGTTTTCCAGGCCATAACCGGTGACTTGCTTGTTGTCGCGCAGCCAGCTCAGCAGTTCGCCATCGCCGCAACCCAGGTCGAGCACGCGGCTGCCAGCAGGGATCCAGTCTTGGATGATTTCCAGGTCGGCTCTCATGGCGTTCTCACAAAGTTATGCGGTTCATGTAGTTACTGAAGGCCTGCAAATAGCGCGGGATCGGAATCAGGAAGGCGTCGTGGCCTTGCGGTGCATCGATCTCCAGGTAGCAGACGTCTTTCTTTGCCGCCATCAACGCATCCACCAGCTCCCGGGAGCGGGCCGGGGAGAAGCGCCAGTCAGTGGTGAACGACATCACGCAGAACTTGGCGGTGGCGCCTGCGAAGGTTTTCGCCAGGTCATTGTCGAAACTCGCCGCCGGGTCGAAGTAGTCCAGGGCCTTGGTCATCAGCAAGTAGGTATTGGCGTCGAAGCGCCCGGAAAACTCTTCGCCTTGATAACGCAGGTAGCTTTCGACCTGGAATTCGACGCTGTGGAAGTCGTAGTTGAGCTTCTCGCTCTTGAGTCCACGGCCGAATTTCTCGCCCATGGAGTCGTCCGACAGGTAGGTGATGTGCCCGACCATGCGTGCCAGCATCAGCCCGCGCTTGGGGATCACGCCCTGTTCCTGGAACGAGCCGCCGTGGAACTCGGGATCGGTGAGGATCGCCTGGCGCGCCACTTCGTTGAACGCGATGTTCTGCGCCGACAATTTGGGGGCCGAGGCAATGGCCAGGCAATGGCGCACGCGGTCCGGGTAGGTGATGGTCCATTGCAGCGCCTGCATGCCGCCAAGGCTGCCGCCGATCACCGCGGCCCACTGACTGACGCCCAGCTTGTCGGCAAGACGCGCCTGGCTGTGGACCCAGTCTTCCACGGTCAGCACCGGGAAGTCGGCGCCAAAGGGCTTGCCGGTTTCCGGGTTGAGGCTGCTGGGGCCGGTGGAACCGTTGCAGCCGCCAAGGTTGTTCAGACTGACCACAAAGAACTTGTGGGTGTCGATGGGCTTGCCGGGGCCGATGCAACTGTCCCACCAGCCGGGCTTGCGCTCGTCGACATTGTGGTAGCCGGCGGCGTGATGATGGCCGGACAGGGCGTGGCAAATCAGCACGGCATTGCTCGCCGTGGCGTTCAGCTCACCATAGGTTTCGTAAATCAGGTCATAGGCAGGCAGCGAACGGCCGCAGGCCAAGGCCAGCGGTTCGCTGAAGTGCGCCACGTGTGGCACGACCAGTCCAACAGAATCGGGGGGAAAGGCTGCTGGCATCGACCCTGCTCTCATTTAAATGAGGCGTAAGTCTAAAGACCGGGGGGGCAAGCGGCAAGCGAAGGCCTGCATGGATTCAACTCAATACGCAGTTACAAAATGTGGGAGCGAGCAAGTCGCACCGCCGCTCCCACATTTTGGGTCGGTGTTGGGTTTAGATCAGCAGGCGCAGGATGTCCGGCATCATGGTCATCGCCGCCAGGTTGTTGATCACCAGCATATCCAGGAGCTTGAGCACCATGAACGCGAGGATTGGCGAGATATCCAGTCCGCCCAGGTTCGGCAGGATTTTGCGGAACGGCGCCAGCACCGGCTCGCAGATCTGGTTGACCAGTTCCGCCCCAGGGTTATGGCTACCCGGTGCGACCCACGACAGGATCACGCTGATGATCAGGGCGAAGAAGAAAATCTTCAGGAACAGCGCGGTCACGCCGATGATGGCCCAAACCAGCAATTGCAGGAAATTGCCGATAAAGCCGTACGTCAGCAACAAGGTCAGAGCCATCAGCGCCAGTTGCACCAGGATCGCCAGCACCAGCGACGACATGTCCAGGCCGAACAGGCTCGGGATCACCCGGCGCAATGGCTTGAGCAGCGGCTGAGTGGCCTTCACGGCGAATTGGCAGAGCGGGTTGTAGAAGTTGGCGCGCACCAATTGCAGGACAAAGCGCAACAGCACGATCAGCAGGTACAGGCTGCCGAGGGTTTGCAGCACGTAGACGGCTGCGGTGTTCAAACCAATCATGTTGGCTCCTTATTGACCCAGTTGTTCGGCCAGTTCGGCCGAGCGGTGCGCGGCGGCACCTAGTGCTTTTTCCACCAGGGCTTCAAAGCCCCCGGCCTGGAATGATTCGATGGCGGCCTGCGTGGTGCCGCCGGGGGAGGTCACGCGGCGGCGCAACTCGGCGGCATCCACGTCGCTGGACACGGCCATGTGCGCGGCGCCCAGCGCGGTTTGCGCGGCCAACTGCTCGGCGACAGCCCGAGGCAGGCCAAGTTTCACGCCGGCGGCGGTCATGGCTTCGATCAGCAGGAAGAAATAGGCCGGGCCGCTGCCGGAAACGGCGGTCACCGCGTCCAGTTGCTGTTCCTCTTCCAGCCACACAGCGATGCCCACGGCGGACAACAGCTCCTGGGCCTGGTCGCGCTGTTCGGCGCTGACCTCAGCCGTGGCGTACAGGCCGCTTACACCTTGGCGCAACAGCGATGGTGTATTCGGCATGCACCGCACGATTGGCGAGGCGCCCAGCCAGTTCTTCAAACTGGCGCAGTTGATGCCGGCGGCGATGGAAACCAGCAGTTGATCGGGCTTGAGGCTCGGGCGCAGGGTTTCACACACGGCTTTCATGGCTTGTGGCTTGACCGCCAGCACGATCACGTTGGCGTCCTGAATGGCCTCGGCGTTGTCGGCAAAGGTCTCGATACCGTGTTCAGTGCTCACACGGGTGCGGCTCTCGGCACCCGGATCGCTGGCGCAAATCTGCGCAGCGTCCAGACCCTTGGCCCGCAGCCCGCCGATCAGGCTGGCCGCCATGTTACCGGCGCCGATAAAGGCAATACGCGTGTTGCTCATGACAGGTCCTTACTCAGATGGAAGTCAGCCATTTCATGGCTGGCCGTAGTCGCGGGCGCCAAACAGCGCGGTACCGATCCGCACCCAGGTAGCGCCTTGGGCAATGGCTGACTCAAGGTCATGGCTCATGCCCATGGAAAGTGTGTCGAGCTTGAGATTCAGGCTCTCCTGCAAGTCGCGAACCTTGGCGAACGCGGCGTCTTGTTCGGCGCGGTCGTCGGTCGGCTCGGGAATAGCCATCAAGCCACGCAGTTTCAGGCGCGGCAGCCGGTTGATCGCTTCAGCCAATGCCGGCAGATCGGCGGGTGTACAGCCGGATTTGCTGGCCTCGCCACTGACGTTGACCTGAATGCAGATATTCAGCGGCGCCAGGTCAGCCGGGCGTTGTTCGGAGAGGCGTTGTGCGATTTTCAAACGGTCCACGGAGTGCACCCAAGCGAAATTTTCGGCGATAGCACGCGTCTTGTTCGATTGAATGGGGCCGATGAAGTGCCAACTCAAGGGCAGGTCAGTTAATTCGGCCTGTTTGCCGAGGGCTTCCTGCAGATAGTTCTCGCCAAAGTCGCGCAGTCCGGCGGCATGCGCTTCGCGCACGGCTTGCGCGGGTTTGGTCTTGCTTACGGCCAGCAAATGCACGCTGGTTTCATCCCGCTGCACGGCCTGGGCCGCCGTACGGATCCGGTCATTAACCAGGCCAATATTGTCTGCTATGGTCGACATTCAAGTTGCGCCCGCGGATATGGAGTCCGCGGCATTCTACTGGAAATGGAAAGCCCTATGGATATCACTCAATTGCTGGCCGAAAGCGTCAGCCATGGCGCCTCAGACCTGCATTTGTCAGCCGGTCTGGCGCCGAGGGTGCGGATCGACGGCGACATTCGATCTCTCGACTGGCCGGCACTGAGCGCTACGCAAGTGGCGGACATGCTCAGCCCGCTACTCAATAAACATCAACAAAAGGATTTCGAAACATCTCTTGAAACTGATTTTTCGTTCGAGTTGCCTGATGTGGCGCGTTTTCGAGTGAATGTCTTTCAGCAGCACCGGGGGATGGGCGCGGTGTTCCGGGCGATTCCGTCACGGGTACTGAGCCTCGACGAACTGCAGCTGGGCGAGGTGTTCCGGCGTATCGCCGATCTGCCCCAAGGCCTGGTGCTGGTGACCGGATCCACGGGTTCGGGCAAATCCACGACCCTGGCGGCGATGATCGATTACCTCAACAGCCATCGTCCCCGGCACATCCTCACCCTTGAAGACCCGATCGAATTCGTCCATCCGTCCAAAAAGGCCTTGGTCAGCCAGCGGCAGATCTATCGCGATACCCACAGCGTCTGCGCCGCCTTGCGTTCCGCACTGCGAGAGGATCCGGATGTGATTCTGGTGGGGGAAATGCGTGACTTGGAAACCATTCGCCTGGCCCTGACGGCTGCCGAAACCGGGCATCTGGTGTTTGGCACCTTGCACACCCTGACGGCGGCGAAAACCGTGGATCGGGTGGTGGATGTGTTTCCCGCCAGTGAAAAAACCATGGTCCGCTCAATGCTCTCGGAGTCCTTGCAGGCGGTGGTGTCTCAAACCTTGATCAAAAAAATCGGCGGCGGGCGCGTGGCGGCGTATGAAATCATGCTTGGCACGCCGGCGATCCGTAACCTGATCCGCGCGGACAAGGTGGCGCAGATGTACTCGGCGATTCAGACCGGTGGGGCGTTCGGGATGAAGACGTTGGACATGAGCCTGAAGGCGTTGGTCAACCAAGGCCTGATCAGTCGGGAGGATGCCCGGGAGAGGGCGCGCGCGCCTGGGGAGATGTGAGGCGAGTGCCCACATTTGAATGCAGTCCAAATGTGGGCGGAGGCTTGCTGTCAGCGTTGCACAATCCGCAGATTGCTCTGCTCTTTAGGCAAGACACGTTTGGCAATCACGTAGTTCTTGCTCCAGAACGGCTTTTTCAGCGTGTCGATGCTGACCGTTTTGCCACGGCGCGGCGCGTGGATGAAACGGTCGTTGCCCAGATAAATGGCAACATGGTTGACCCTGCGGCTTTTGAGCTTGAAGAACAGCAGGTCACCGGGTTTCAGGTCCTTGCGATTGACTTTCTGCCCGTGGCCGCTGGCCATAGCCTTGGAGGTGCGTGGCAAATCCACCGAGGCGATGTCGTTAAACGCATATTTCACCAGGCCGCTGCAGTCGAACCCTTTACTTGGGCTGCTGCCGCCCCAACGATAAGGAGTACCGAGCACGTTGACGGCACGGCTCAAGACTTTGCTGCTCTGCTGGTTGGTGTTCGCGAAAAGGCCGGGGACCGCTTTGCCATGGGCCTTGTTCAGTTGGGCCGGGCGCTTGACGGTGAGCTTGACGGCTTTGGCTGGGCGGGTGGTGACGTGAAGTTTAGGGGTAAAACCGTTAACGTTCGGAAGTCGTTGCTCGCGATTGGTGGCGTGGGCAGCCAGTGGCACTAATAGGCAAATGGTTAGCCATGTCTTTAAAAATGGTCGCATCAGGCAGGCTCGTATTGGTTTGCGCGCAACTTTATAACAGCTTTCTGTGTCTTTCTCAGGCCGTTTGTCGACTGAACCTGGGGGTCAATTTCATGAAATCCGCGACTCACTGTCGTAATTGTCCTACACGACTCAGGTGGCGTAAGGCTTTGAGGAAAGTGACGGTAGGATTTGCCGTACGTCGGGTGCTTTAAAAAAAGTCACAAATAAACCAGAAATATTTATCTATCGAGGCAAAAGAGGTCATTTATGAACACCTATCGACAGGATGTTTCGCAGCAGGACACCCATAGCAAGGTGATCGGTTACCTGCTGTGGATTTTTGGCTTCACGGGGGCTCATCGCTTTTATTACGGTAAGCCGGTGACCGGCACGATCTGGTTTTTCACTTTCGGCCTGCTGGGCATCGGTTGGCTGATCGACCTGTTTCTGATTCCGGCCATGGACCGGGAAGCGGATTTGCGTTTTACCGCGGGGCCCATTGAATACAACGTGGCGTGGATTCTGTTGACGTTCCTTGGGGTGTTTGGTTTGCACCGGATGTATCAGGGCAAATGGCTCACCGGCATTTTGTATCTGCTGACCGGCGGTTTGTTTCTGGTGGGGGTGCTGTATGACTTCTGGACGTTGAACACGCAGATTTCCATCCGCAATGCTGAACGGATTGGTGGGCGATAAGTGGGTCAAAAGCCACCCTAGCCCTCTCCCGGAGGGCATAGGTGTCTACACAACTTTCAGAAGCTGACGAATGTCCCTGTGGCGAGCGGGCTTGTCCCGCGTAGGGTTGCGAAGCAGCCCCAAAACCAGCCGCTATGAAGTATCTGATACACCGCATTCGGCTTACTGGGTCTGCTTCGCAGCCCTGCGCGGGACAAGCCCGCTCGCCACAACAGCCCTATCTGCCTGGATTTAAGCGTTGAGGCAAAGTTGTGTAGATGCCTATGCCCTCTGGGAGAGGGTTAGGGTGAGGGGGTTGTAAGGGTGAGGCCACCGCGAACAACCCGGCCCGCCCACATCAGGCGGGCAAGCGATCAGGCCTGGAAGCTGATCCGCCCATCCACCAGGGTGTAGCGCACCGTCGCCGGCAAGCTGTGACCCATGAACGGGCAGTTTTCGCCTTTGGACAACCAGCCTTCCCCAGCTACCACGGAACTGGCCGGATCGAACAGCACCAGATCCGCTGCCGAACCCACCGCCAGTTTGCCGGCCGGCAGGCGCAAGGCCTGGGCCGGGCCTGAACTCAGGCGTGCCAGCAGCGTTGGCAGGTCCAGCAATCCGTCCTCGACCAGTGTCATCGCCAACGGCAACAACAACTCGACGCTGCTGATGCCAGGCTCAGTGGCACCAAACGGTGCCAGCTTGGCGTCGCGCTCATGAGGTTGGTGATGGCTGGAAATCGCCGACACCACGCCGGATTTCAGCGCAGCCCGCAAACCCTCGCGGTCGGCGCGGGTGCGCAAGGGCGGTTGCACGTGATACAGGCTGGAGAAGTCGATCAGGGCTTCGTCCGTCAGGATCAGTTGATACAACGCCACGTCCGCCGTCACCGGCAAGCCACGCGCCTGGGCCTGCGCTATCAGGGCCACGCCCCGGGCGCTGGTCAACTGGCTGAAGTGCGCGCGCACGCCGCTTTGTTCCACCAACAGCAGATCACGGGCCAAGGCCACGGTTTCAGCGGTCTCCGGGATGCCCGGCAGACCCAGGAAGGCGGCGGTGGCGCCGTCGTGGGCCAGGCCGCCTTCGGCCAGGTCGCGGTCCTGGGAGTGAAAAATCACCGTCAGGTCGAACGTTGCCGCGTATTCCAGGGCGCGGCACAGGGTGCGCGTGCTGCGGAAACTCTCCAGGCCGTTGCCGAAGGCCACGCAACCGGCGTCGCGCAGGGCAATCAGCTCGGCCAGTTGCTCGCCGTCCAGGCCTTTGCTCAGGGCGCCGATCGGGAACACCTTGCAGTTACCGGCTTCGCGGGCGCGGTCGAGGATCAGCTCGGTCACGGCCGAGGTGTCCAGCACCGGCCTGGTCTGTGGTGGGCAACACAGGCTGGTGACGCCACCCGCCGCCGCGGCGCGGGTTTCACTGGCGATGCTGCCTTTACGGCTGTAACCCGGCTCGCGCAGGGCGACGTTCAGGTCCACCAGTCCTGGCGCGGCGACCAGGCCTTTGGCGTCGATGGTTTCGGTCGCGCTGAAGCCGCTGGGGGCGCCGCCGATGGCAATGATCTTGCCGGCTTCCAGGTGCAGATCGCTGATTTGATCCAGGCCGCTGGCCGGATCGATGACTCGGGCGCCGAGAATGCTGAGCTTCACTGGGCGTTCTCCTGCTCGAATTGACGTTGGGCGGTTTGCCCGCTCATGGCCATGGACAACACCGCCATGCGTACCGCAATGCCGTAGGTGACCTGATTGAGAATCACCGAGTGCGGTCCGTCGGCCACCGCCGACTCAATCTCCACGCCGCGGTTGATCGGACCCGGGTGCATCACAATGGCGTCCGGCCTGGCACCGGCCAGGCGTGCGGTGGTCAGGCCGAACAGGCGGTAGAACTCGCCTTCGCTGGGCAACAGGCCGCCGGACATGCGCTCGCGCTGCAGGCGCAGCATGATCACCACGTCGACGTCCTTCAGGCCTTCAGCCATGTCGGTGTAGACCTTCACGCCATATTGCTCGATGCCGATCGGCAGCAATGTCTTCGGCGCGATTACCCGGATGTCCGGGCAGCCAAGGGTTTTCAGGGCCAGCATGTTCGAGCGCGCGACCCGCGAGTGCAGGATGTCGCCGACGATCGCCACCGAGAGGTTTTCAAACCCGCCCTTGTGCCGACGGATGGTCAGCATGTCGAGCATGCCCTGGGTCGGATGGGCGTGACGGCCGTCGCCGCCATTGATGATCGCCACCTGCGGGCATACGTGCTCGGCGATGAAATGCGCGGCGCCGGAATCACCGTGGCGCACCACGAACATGTCGGCCGCCATGGCCTCCAGGTTGCGCAGGGTGTCGAGCAGGGTTTCACCCTTGCTCGCCGATGAGGTGGAGACGTTCAGCGTGATCACATCCGCCGACAGGCGTTGGGCCGCCAGTTCGAAGGTGGTGCGGGTGCGCGTGGAGTTCTCGAAGAACACATTGCAGATGGTCTTGCCACGCAGCAGCGGGACTTTTTTCACCGCCCGGCCGCCGACTTCAAGGAACGAGTCAGCGGTGTCGAGGATTTCAGTGAGCAGTTCGCGGGGCAAACCGTCGAGAGACAGGAAGTGTTGCAACTGGCCCTGAGCATTGAGCTGCAGCGGGCGCTTGGCATCTAGAGGCGTCATCGCGGGGACTCTTTACAAGGCGGTTTAAAGGACGAGGTCTTGCAGTTCGAGTTCGAGCGGCGTGGGACCGGACAATTTTACCCGCTGGTTGGCCTCCAGCGACAGTGTCGCGCCCACCACATCTGGGCTGATTGGCAACTCGCCGGCGTCCAGGTCCAGCAGGCACACGAGGGTGATGCTGGCCGGACGGCCGTAGTCGAACAACTCGTTCATCGCGGCACGGATAGTGCGGCCGCTCATCAATACGTCGTCGATCAGCACCAGGTGCTGGCCTTCGATCTCGAAGGGCAGGGCCGAGGGGCGCACTTGTGGGTGCAGACCGTTCTGGCTGAAATCGTCGCGGTAGAAAGACACGTCCAGGGTGCCCAGGGGCGAATCGCTGCGCAGTTCTTCGAGTAACGCCTGGGCCACCCAGACGCCGCCGGTGCGAATGCCGATAAAGCGCGGCTCGCTGATGGCGCGATGGTGCAGATGGGCGGTAAGGCGCGTCGCCATCTGACTGATCAGGTCGGCGGGATTCGGCAGGCTCATGGTGGCTCCTTCAAGGCCTTGGCCAGCGTGGGCTGACAAAGTCCGGGCTCAAACGTAAGAAGACGCGGCAAGCCGCGTCAGTCAGGATTCAAATAAAGCGGTGTTTTCGTCCAGCCAACCTTGCAACAGCAAGGCCGCGGCAATCGCATCCACCGGGTTGTCGCGGTAGCTGCCTTTCTGTCCGCCACGGGTCAGGCGTTCGCCCTTGGCCTCGAACGTGGTCAGGCGTTCATCGTGGGTATAGAAGGGCAGGTTGTAACGACCGTTGAGGCGGCGGGCAAACTTTTCGGCGCGCAGGCACATCTCGCTGGGGCTGCCGTCCATGTTCAATGGCAGGCCGACGACCACGGCGTCGGGTTGCCATTCCTTGATCAGCGCTTCGACCTGATTCCAGTCCGGCACACCGTTCTGCGCTTTCAAGGTACACAGCTCGCGGGCCTGGCCGGTAATCACCTGGCCCACGGCGACGCCGATCTGTTTGGTGCCGTAGTCAAAGCCGAGGATCAGACGCAAGGCCATCAGGCGTGCCCCGCTTGGCTGGTCAGCAGGCTGAGGTTGACGCCCAGCCGCGCCGCTGCCGCATTCAGGCGTAATTCACTGGGGGTGTTGAACAGAATGTCGGCATCAAACGGACAGGTCAGCCAGGCGTTATCGGCCAACTCTGCTTCCAGTTGACCGGCTTCCCACCCGGCATAACCCAGGGTAATCAGGCTTTGCGCCGGCCCGCCGCCGTCGGCAATCGCAAACAGCACGTCCTGGGAGGTCGACAGGGACAGCCCGTCCAGATCCACCGTCGCCTGGAACGTGGGCCCGCTCGGATGCAGCACAAAACCGCGGTCAGTCTGCACCGGCCCGCCGAAATAGATCGGCACGGCCTGGCAACTGGCGGGCGAATCAACGTCCGGGCGCAATTGCTCGAGGATATCGGCCAGGTTCAGGTCTTGCGGGCGGTTGACCACCAAGCCCATGGCGCCATTGGCCGTGTGCTCGACGATATAGGTCAAGGTCTGTGCAAAGTTCGGGTCGGCCATATGGGGCATGGCGATCAGGAATTGGTGCTTGAGGTAGGTCGGGCTGACGTTTTTCATGTTCGCTAGTGTGGCGTTGGAGGGACGAACTGACAAGCTGGGGATGTGTTGCGGGCGTGATCAGTTGCTGGATAGCCGGTCGCCCTTGGCAAAGCGCCAGGTGCGGATGATTTCCAGCCGGTCGATGTCGGCCAGGTCGCCGGTAAACGGCGCGAAGGGCGCCGCCAGGCGCACAATGCGTTGGGCTGCCTGGTCCAGCAACGGCTGGCCGGAGGACTCCAGCACCAGGACCTCGTACAAACTGCCGTCGCGGTTGATCGAGACCAGCAGTCGCAGGTTGCCGTAGATCTGCTGGCGTCGGGCTTCGTCCGGGTAGTTCAGGTTACCGATGCGCTCAACCTTCTTGCGCCATTGGTCCTTGTACCAGGCGCCCTTGTCGCGCATGGTCGAGGCGGCATTCAGCCGGTAGATGCGCGGGCGTTTGGCGTACAACTGCTGTTCGTTGGCCAGTTCGGCTTCCAGGCTGGAGATTTCGCTGGAAAGCTGCGAGCTGTCGAACGTCGGGGCAGGTGTCTTGGGGGCCGGCTCGGTCTTGACTTTTTCCCGTTGGGTCACGGTTTTTTGCGGTTTTGGCGCGGTGGTCGCGACCGCGGCCTTGGGCGCAGCCTGCTTGACCTCGGGCTTGGGCACCGGAGGCGGCGTGACCTTATTGATCTTGTTGTCGTGGAACGGCGCCACTTCAGTGGTCTTGGGCACGGCTTTCTTGTCCAGCGTGCCGCTGCCTTGTTGATTGTCCTGGGCGAGAAAGTCGGCTTTCTCGGGCGCCTTCTCGCTCTTGAAGGTGGCGAGCGTGATCTCCAGGGTCTGGCTGATCTGCTTGGGCTCGACGAACGTGAAGCCCAGGCCGAGGATCAGCGCCAAATGGATCAGTGCCGCGAGAAACAGCGTAAATCCGAGCCGATCAGCCGGGCGTACGCCGCTGTGGGTGAATTCGGGGGGCGGATTGGACGGGAGCGTCATAGCAGGAAAACCAACATCGTGCGTTTCACAGGTGGGGCATGATAGCGCAATGTTGGTTTACATCCGGCTGTTCTATGTCACTTGGCTTGTAGCTTGGAGGCAATCGCGGTCATCAGCATGTCGCCGATATTCGTGCCGAACGCATTATCGATTTCACGAATGCAGGTCGGGCTGGTGACGTTGATTTCCGTCAGGTGCTCGCCAATCACGTCCAGGCCCACGAACAGCAAGCCCTTTTCCTTCAGCGTCGGGCCGACCTGGGCGGCGATCCAGCGGTCCTTGTCGCTTAACGGCCGGGCTTCGCCACGCCCACCGGCCGCCAGGTTGCCACGGGTTTCACCGGCCGCTGGAATGCGCGCCAGGCAGTAATCCACGGGTTCGCCGTCGATCATCAGGATGCGCTTGTCGCCGTCCTTGATCGCCGGCAGGTACGCCTGGCCCATGATCTGCTGGGTGCCCAGCGCGGTCAGGGTCTCGAGGATCACCGACAGGTTCGGATCGCCTGCGCGATGGCGAAAGATCGAGGTGCCGCCCATGCCGTCCAGCGGTTTGAGGATCACGTCACCGTGCTTCGCGGCGAATTCGCGCAACACGTCGGCGCGACGGCTGACCACGGTGGGCGGCGTGCATTGCGGGAACAGCGTGGCGAACAGCTTTTCATTGCAGTCACGCAGGCTTTGCGGTTTGTTGACGATCAGCACGCCGGCGCGCTCGGCCTGCTCCAACAGATAGGTGGAGTAGACGAACTCCATGTCGAACGGCGGATCCTTGCGCATCAGGATCACGTCCAGATCGCTCAGCGGGCTGTCGACTTCGTCCTGCAGTTCGAACCACTTGTCAGGGTTGGCGAACACCTGCAAGGGACGCATCCGCGCCCGCGCTTCACCGTCACCCTGGTAAAGATCGCGCTGCTCCATATAGAACAGGCTCCAGCCGCGGGCCTGGGCGGCCAGCAGCATGGCCAGCGAGCTGTCCTTTTTATAGGAAATGCTGGCGATAGGGTCCATGACAATGCCGACGCGAACGCTCATGGGGGATTTCCTCTAGCAAATAAGGGCGCATGAAAAGTGGCGCCAGAGTGGCGCGCAGGCCGTTGCGGGTCAAGGAAAAACCACCTTGCCGGTTGGCTGATAGATTGCCTTCCCAGTCTGTGCTAAAAAGGCTGCCAAGGCGTACTGGCCCTTGCACGGCAAGGGTTTGGCGCGCGTCCTTGGCAACATCAGGCAGTACACACCGAAAACCGATTCGCTGTGGCGATGGTAGAGCAGATATGGAACAGCATTCCAACGCCTTGAAAGTGATGGTGATCGACGATTCGAAAACGATTCGCCGCACCGCCGAGACACTGTTGAAGAACGTAGGGTGCGAAGTCATTACGGCCATCGACGGTTTCGATGCCCTGGCCAAGATCGTTGATCATCACCCGCACATTATTTTTGTCGACATCATGATGCCGCGCCTGGATGGCTATCAGACCTGCGCCCTGGTCAAGAACAACCCGGCGTTCAAAGCGATCCCGGTGATCATGCTGTCTTCCCGGGACGGTCTGTTCGACAAGGCCAAGGGGCGGATCGTCGGCTCTGATCAGTTTTTGACCAAACCGTTCAGCAAGGAAGAACTGCTGAGTGCGATCAAGGCCTATGCGCCGGGTTTCGCGCCGGTAGAACAAGCACACTGACCCAGCCCCAAAGGGCTTGCGTCCACCAATGTAGTGGGGAAAACCATGGCACGTGTCCTGATCGTCGACGATTCGCCGACTGAAATGTACAAACTCACCGAAATGCTTGAAAAACACGGGCACCAGGTGCTCAAGGCGGTCAATGGCGGTGATGGCGTTGCGCTGGCCCGTCAGGAAAAGCCTGACGCGGTGCTGATGGATATCGTCATGCCGGGCCTCAATGGTTTCCAGGCCACGCGTCAATTGACCAAGGATCCCGAGACCGGCCATATCCCGGTGATCATCATCACCACCAAGGATCAGGACACCGATAAGGTCTGGGGCACGCGCCAGGGGGCCAAGGATTACCTGACCAAGCCGGTGGATGAAGAGACGTTGATCAAGACCTTGAACGCGGTGCTGGCAGGCTGACGGCTCGCTCCCATGACCGAGTCGCAAACCGCCTTCGAGCTGCTGCTGGACATCGACCGCCGCTGCCGTCTGCTGGCCGCGGATCTGCCGTCCCAGGAAACCCGCTCGCACAGTTGGAGCGGGATCGGCTTTCGGCTGGCCGAGCATTGGTATGTCGCGCCCATGGGCGAGGTTGCTGAAGTGATGCACGAGCCACGTTGTACCCTGATGCCCGGGGTCAAACCGTGGGTCAGAGGCGTGGCTAACCTGCGTGGGCGGTTATTGCCGGTGATCGATTTGTGCGGATTTTTCGGCCACACCCTGTCAGTGGTGCGCAAACAGCGGCGAGTGCTGGTGATTGAGCACGAAGACATGTTTGTCGGGTTGCTGGTGGACGAAGTCGTCGGCCTGCAACATTTTGCCCAGGATCTGTTGGAACGCATCCCGCCAGAAGCGTCGACGACGAGCGGTGCGGCATTTATTCAAGGCCAATTCAGCGGCGACCCGCTGTGGCAGGTCTTCAGCCCCTTTGCCCTGGCCCGGGCTCCGGACTTTCTGGATGTTGCAGCATGACCAGCGTCAGCCCCGTCAAACCGCA
Source organism: Pseudomonas mucidolens (assembly GCF_900106045.1). NCBI lineage: Bacteria > Pseudomonadati > Pseudomonadota > Gammaproteobacteria > Pseudomonadales > Pseudomonadaceae > Pseudomonas > Pseudomonas mucidolens. The sequence goes on from NZ_LT629802.1 coordinate 5,361,526, forward strand.
GGAAGCCTCCCGTAGCCGTTCGCAGATCATCGTGCTGTTTATCGCGCTGATCATCTTCATCATGTTGCTGTTCGCCAACTTCGCGTACCTCAACACGCAATCCGGCTACGACAAACAGTACATCGGTCATGCGGGCGAGTTGCGGGTGCTGTCCCAGCGCATTGCCAAGAACGCCACGGAATCGGCTACCGGCAAGGCTGCGGCCTTCAAGCTGCTGAGCGAGGCGCGCAATGATTTTGCCCTGCGCTGGGGTTACCTGAAGCAGGGCGACCCGGCCACCGGCCTGCCCGCCGCGCCGAGCGCCGTGCACAGCGAAATGCGCGCCGTGCAGCATGACTGGGAAGCGTTGCTGAAAAACACCGACGTGATCCTGGCCAGCGAACAGACGGTGCTGTCCCTGCATCAAGTGGCGGCGACCCTGGCCGAAACCGTTCCGCAATTGCAGCTGGAATCGGAAAAAGTCGTGGAAATCCTCTTGCAGCGCGGTGCGCCTGCCAGCCAAGTGGCCGTGGCCCAGCGCCAATCGCTGCTGGCCGAACGCATCCTGGGGGCGGTCAACACGGTGTTGGCGGGTGACGAAACGGCAGTAAAGGCCGCCGACGCCTTTGGACGCGATGCCAACCGCTTTGGCCTGGTCCTTGGCGGCATGCTCCAGGGCAACGCCGCGTTGAAGATCACCGAGGTGCAAGACCCCGACGCGCGTGCGCGGCTGGCGGAAATAGCCGAGCTGTTCGAGTTCGTCTCCGGCTCCGTGGACGAAATCCTCGAAACTTCGCCGCAGTTGTTTCAGGTGCGCGCTTCAGCAAGCAACATTTTCAGCCTGTCGCAAACCCTGCTCGATGAAGCCTCGCACCTGGCCACGGGGTTTGAAAACCTTGCGGACGGGCGCACGCTCGACACGATTGGCGGCTATGTCCTGGGCTTGCTGGCGCTGGCCTCAATCATCCTGATCGGCCTGGTGATGGTGCGCGAGACCAATCGCCAGTTGCGCGAAACCGCCGAGAAAAACGAACGCAACCAGAACGCGATCATGCGCCTGCTGGACGAAATCGAAGACCTGGCCGACGGCGACCTCACGGTGACCGCCTCGGTGACCGAGGACTTCACCGGCACCATCGCCGATTCGATCAATTATTCCGTGGATCAACTGCGGGATCTGGTGGCGACCATCAACCTCACGGCCGGCCAGGTGGCCGGCGCCGTGCAGGACACCCAAGCCACCGCCATGCACCTGGCCCAGGCGTCCGAACACCAGGCGCAGCAGATTGCCGAAGCGTCGACGGCGATCAACCAGATGGCCCTGTCCATCGATCAGGTCTCGGCCAACGCGGCTGAATCCTCGGCAGTGGCCGAACGCTCGGTGGAAATCGCCAACAAGGGCAATGAGGTGGTGCATAACACCATCCATGGCATGGACAACATTCGCGAACAGATCCAGGACACCGCCAAGCGCATCAAGCGCCTGGGTGAGTCATCCCAGGAAATCGGCGACATCGTCAGCCTGATCGACGATATCGCCGAACAGACCAACATCCTCGCCCTCAACGCGGCCATCCAGGCCAGTATGGCGGGCGATGCCGGGCGTGGGTTCGCGGTGGTGGCCGATGAAGTACAGCGGTTGGCCGAGCGCTCGTCTGCGGCCACCCGGCAGATCGAAACGCTGGTGCGGGCGATCCAGGCCGACACCAACGAAGCGGTGATCTCCATGGAGCAGACCACCACCGAGGTGGTGCGCGGCGCGCGACTGGCCCAGGACGCCGGAGTGGCGCTGGAAGAGATCGAAGGCGTGTCCAAGACCCTGGCGGCGTTGATCCAGAGCATCTCCAACGCGGCACAACAGCAGACGTCGTCGGCGGGGCAGATCTCCCTGACCATGAACGTGATCCAGCAGATCACCAGCCAGACCTCGTCAGGCTCCACCGCCACCGCCGAAAGCATTGGCAACCTGACGAAAATGGCCAACCAGTTGCGGCGCTCGGTATCGGGCTTTACCTTGCCGCCCGCACGCAAGACCGATGAATAAAATGCACCCTCAACATCACCGCAGCCGCCCTGTGGGAACGGGCCTGTGTGGGAGCGGGCTTGCTCGCGATAACGCTGTGTCAGTCACCTTATACGTATCTGACACACCGCTATCGCGAGCAAGCCCGCCCCCACCATTGAACCCCACGGTTAATTCAGATGGGAGCCGTTATGGTTGACCGGCACGACTACGTTGCCCTCGAATGGGTCAAGGGCGAAATCGCCGAAACCCTCAAACAGGCGCGTTCGGCGTTGGCCACCTATGTCGACGATTCGAGCGGCGAGGCGATCACGCAGTGCCTCGCGGGCATTCATCAGGTCCACGGCGCCCTGCAAATGGTCGAGTTCTATGGCGCGGCGCTGCTTGCCGAAGAAATGGAGCACTTGGCCCAGGCTCTGCAAGCCGGGCGTGTCAGCCAGCGTGATGAGGGTGTTCGCCTGCTGCAACACGCCTTGGGACAGTTGCCGTTGTACCTGGATCGGGTCCACGGCGCGCGTCGTGACTTGCCGCTGGTGGTCCTGCCGTTGCTCAACGATCTGCGTAGCGTGCATGGTAAAAGCCTGCTGTCGGAAACCAGTCTGTTCAGCCCGCAACTGCTGGTGATTGCGCCGCTGCCCGAAGATGCCCTGACCCAGCGTGCGCCAGAGGATTTCCCCGAGCACTTGCTACAATGGCGGCAAATGCTGCAGCAAGGTCTGGCCGGGCTGTTGCGTGAAGACCATGGTCCCAGCAACCTGGAAGATATGGCGCGGGTGTTCGCCCAGCTCGAAGCGCTGTGCCACGGCGCGCCGCTGTTGCCTCTGTGGCAAGTCACCTCGGCGCTGGCCGAAGGTATGCTTACCGGCGTTATCGCCAACAGTCCGGCGCTGCGCAGTCTGTTCAAGGCGTGTGACCAGGAACTCAAGCGCCTGCAAACCCACGGCATCGGGGCGATTAACACACCGGCGCCGGATGAGTTGCTCAAGAGTCTGTTGTTCTACATCGCCAAGGTCACCCGACCGACGCCGCGCATGCAAAGCCTCAAGGAACGCTACGGTCTGGACGACGCCTTGCCCGATAGCGCGTTGGTGGACGCCGAGCGTGCGCGCCTGGCGGGGCCCGATCGCAACGCCATGGGCTCGGTGCTGGGGGCGTTGTGTGAAGAGTTGGTACGGGTCAAGGAGCGCCTGGACCTGTTCGTGCGCAGTGACCGTCAGCATGCGTCCGACCTCGACAGTCTGTTGGCACCTTTGCGACAGATCGCCGACACCTTGGCGGTATTGGGTTTCGGCCAGCCGCGCAAAGTGATCATCGACCAGTTGGCGGTCGTGTTGGGTTTGGCCCAGGGCCAGCGTGAGCCGAACGACGCGGTCCTGATGGACGTTGCGGGAGCGTTGCTCTACGTCGAGGCGACCCTGGCCGGGATGGTGGGCACCGTCGAGCCGCAAAGCCGTGAAGAAAGCCGATTGCCGACGACCGACCTGACCCGGATCCACCAGATGGTCGTCAAGGAATCGTGCCAGTGCCTCAGGCAGACCCGGGAATTGCTCATCGACTGCCTTGAGGCAGGTTGGGACACGCAGTGCCTGGAATCCGTGCCCGAGTTGTTGACCCAGGTACGCGGCGCTTTGGCGATGATCCCGTTACCACGTGCAGCGCGCCTCATGCGCGCGTGCAATGACTATGTCGATGAACAACTGATGAGCAGCAAGGTGGCGCCTGCCGAAGTGTCGCTTGCGCATTTTGCCGATGTGCTCACCAGCCTGGAGTACTACCTGGAACGCATGCTCCAGGACCCGGACGCGCCTGGCGAACGGGTGCTGGATGTGGCCTTTGAGGGGCTGACAGCGCTTGGCTATGCCCCGAGCGAAAGCCCGTTGCCTTGGGGCCAGGCTCTGCCGGTGGGCAGCGATGAGGCACGGCCGCCAACCGCGTCGCTGGCCCATCCGACCTCGCGCCTCAATCCGCCGGCGCTGCAACGCCCCGGGAGCCTGCTGCCGCCGCCCGCCGATGAGCAACCGGTGGACGACGAGCTGCGGGACGTGTTCCTTGAAGAAACCGAAGAGGTGCTTGAGGTCTTGCATCGCCATGTACCGGACGGCACGGCGGGCTTGAAAGACAAGTCCACCTTGAGCGAAATACGCCGAGCCTTTCACACCCTCAAAGGCAGCGGGCGCATGGTTCGCGCCCTGGTGCTGGCGGAATTGGCCTGGGCCGTGGAAAACCTGCTCAACCGGGTGCTGGAACGCAGTGTGGCGTCGGGGGTGGAGGTCCAGGCGATTCTGGACGAAGCCGTGGCAGTGCTGCCTGAGCTGATCGCGGATTTCGCTGCGGGTACCCAGCGTCAACGCGATGACGTCGATCACTTGGCGGCACAAGCCCATGCCTTGGCGGTCGGTGTCGAGTTACCGCCGATGCAGGAGCAGGACACGCCTGCCCTGGATCCCTTGCTGCTGGAGATTTTCCGCAATGAGGTTCAAAGCCATCTCGACAGCATCAACTTTTTTTTGCAGCGCGCCACCGAGCAGATGCCGTTGCAGGTCAGTGACGAGCTGCAACGCGCGCTGCATACCCTCAAGGGCAGCGCCTATATGGCCGGCGTGCTATCCATCGCTGAGCTGGCGCGGCCGCTGGACCATCTGACCCGTGAATACAAGGCCCACCGCCTGGCGTTGGACCTGGACGAAATCGACCTGCTGCTGGAGGCCGAAGCGCTGTTGCAGCGCGGTTTGCGTCAGTTGGACCGCGATCCTCATGCGTCGATCAGCGGTGCCGCCGATTTGATCGAGCGCATTCAAGGGCGTCTCGACAGCCAGCTTGAAGCCTTTATCAACGGCCCGAGCGCAGGCAAACGAATCAAGCGTGATCCGCAGTTGATCAGCAACTTCCTGGCACAGGGCATGGACATTTTGCTCGACGCCGAAAGTCTTTTGCATCGTTGGCGGCAACATCCCGGCGAGCGCCAGGAACTCAGCGCCTTGCTGGAAGAGTTGACCACCCTGGGCGAGGGTGCACACCTGGCGGATCTACACCCGATGGACGCGCTGTGCGAAGCCCTGCTCGACCTGTATGGCGCTGTGGAAGAGAGCAGCCTGGCAGTCAGCGAGCGCTTTTTTCATGAGGCCGAACAGGCCCATGAAGCGCTGATCAACATGCTCGATCAATTGGCCGCCGGCCAGGAAATCAGCCCCGCGCCGCTGCGGGTGCGGGCCTTGCGCGAGCTGCTGGAAGAAAGCCTCGACCCGGCCGCCACTGGGCTGATCAAGAGCGATGGCAGTCGCGGCCTGAGTATTTCCGAGTTGACCACCGCCACTGCGCAGTTGGAGCAGAGCACGGCGCTAGACGATGAAATCGTCGAGATATTCCTTGAAGAGGCCGTGGATATCCTCGATAGCGCCGGGCAGTCCCTCAAGCGCTGGTTGCTCGATCCCGAAAACGCGACACCGTTGCCGTCTCTGCAACGCGATTTGCACACGCTCAAAGGCGGCGCGCGCATGGCCGGGATCGGCCCGGTGGGCGATCTGGCGCTGGAGCTGGAGACCCTTTACGAAGGCCTGGTCGACCGACGCTACAGCTATTCCAACGAAGTGGCGCAGCTGTTGATGGCCAGCCACGAACACCTGGCGCTGCAGTTGGAGCAATTGCAACAGCAGCAAGCGTTGAGTGATTCCAGCACTTTGACCAGTCAATTGCGCGAGTGGCGCCAACAGCCTGGCGCTATAGCCGCTGCAGCGCCGCCAGCACCCGATGCGGCGGGCAGTGATCCCGAATTGCTGGAGATCTTTCTCGAAGAAGCGGCGGATATCCTCGACAGTTCCGGCGCCGCGCTGGTGCGCTGGCAGGCCGACCCTCAAGGTCGCCAGGAAGTGGAAACCCTGCTGCGGGATCTGCACACCCTCAAGGGCGGTGCGCGGATGGTCGAGATCGGGCCGATAGGCGACCTGGCCCATGAACTGGAATTTCTCTACGAAGGCTTGTCGGCGGGCTTGCTGTCATCCACGGCGGAGCTGTTCGCGCTGTTGCAAGGCTGCCACGACCGCTTGGCGCAAATGGTCGATGCGGTGGCGGCGGGCATGCCCGTGGGGTCGGTGGAACGCTTGATCGAGCGGATCAGAAGCCTGGTTCGCCCGGCGGAGGAACACGCTGCTCCGTTGACGCTGTCTACCGGCAAGCCCGAGGCGGCGGCCGTCAGTGACCCGGCGGCGGACATGGTGAAAATCTCCGCCGAGCTGCTGGACGACCTGGTTAACCTGGCGGGTGAAACTTCGATTTTCCGTGGGCGTATCGAACAGCAGGTCAACGATGCGCGCCTCGCGCTGACCGAGGTGGAAACCACCATCGAACGGATGCGCGACCAACTGCGCCGCCTCGACATCGAAACCCAGGGCCGGATCCTCAGTCGCCAGCAGGCCGAGGCCGAACGGTTGGGCTACGAGGAGTTCGACCCGCTGGAAATGGACCGTCATTCCCAGCTGCAACAGCTGTCCCGTGCGCTGTTTGAATCGGCCTCCGATTTGCTGGACCTCAAGGAAACCCTCGACCAGCGCAATCAGGACGCACACAACCTGTTGCAGCAGCAGGCGCGGATCAACACTGAGCTGCAAGAAGGCTTGATGCGCACGCGCATGGTGCCGTTCGAACGCATGCTGCCGCGCCTCAAGCGCATCGTGCGGCAAGTGGCCGGCGAGCTGGGCAAGGAGGTTGAGTTCGTGGTCGGCAATGCCGAGGGTGAGATGGACCGCAATGTCCTGGAGCGCATGGTCGCGCCCCTGGAGCATATGCTGCGCAACGCGGTCGACCACGGCCTGGAGTCGCGTGAGGCGCGTCTGTTGGCGGGCAAGCCGGAGAAAGGCCGGATCACCCTGGACCTGACCCATGAACGTGGCGACATCATCTTCGACATGCGCGACGACGGCGCGGGCGTGCCTCTGGAGGCGGTGCGACGCAAGGCGATCAAGCGCGGCTTGCTCGACCCCAGCGTCGAGGTCAGCGACCGCGATGTGCTGCAATTCATCTTGCAGCCGGGCTTTTCCACCGCCGAAAAAATCACCCAGATTTCCGGGCGCGGCGTAGGCATGGACGTGGTTCATGAAGAAGTGCGCCAGCTTGGCGGCACGATGGTCATCGACTCCACGCCCGGGGCAGGCGTGCATTTCCGGATTCGTTTGCCGTTCACCGTGTCGGTCAATCGGGCGTTGATGGTGCAGTGCGCGGACGATCAATACGCGATTCCGCTGAACGCCATCCAAGGCTTGGTGCGAGTGCTGCCTGGTGAACTGGAGGGTCACTACCAACTTGATCCTGCAGTGTATGAATACGCTGGGCAGCGCTATGAGTTGCATTACCTGGGCGAGCTTTTGCACACCGTCGCCCGGCCTGAGCTGCTGGGTCAACACCAGCCGTTGCCGGTGTTGCTGATGCAATGCAATGACCGGCAGGTTGCCGTGCAGGTCGACGCCGTGGCCGGCACCCGGGAGATTGTGGTCAAGGGCCTGGGTCCGCAATTTGCCACGGTGCAAGGGCTGTCGGGGGCGACGATCCTCGGGGACGGCCGGGTGGTGCTGATTATCGACCTGCTGGCCTATATCCGCGCGTTGGCTCCGGCCTTGCCGTCTCAAGCGTCGGGCATGCTGCCGGCGCTCAATGAGCCGCAGCAGAAACGCCGGTTGCGCGTGCTGGTGGTGGACGACTCGGTCACGGTGCGCAAAGTCACCAGCCGGCTGTTGGAGCGCAACGGCATGAACGTGCTGACCGCCAAAGATGGGATCGACGCCATCGCCGTGCTCGAAGAGCACACACCCGACCTGCTGTTGCTGGACATTGAAATGCCACGCATGGACGGTTTTGAAGTGGCCATCCAGGTGCGCAACGACCCACGGCTCAAGCACCTGCCGATCATCATGATCACCTCCCGCACCGGGCAGAAACACCGCGACCGGGCAATGGCCATCGGCGTCAACGATTACCTCGGCAAGCCCTATCAGGAGTCGGTGTTGTTGGAGAGCATTGCCTACTGGAGCCCGAAACATGCTTGATCATCGAGCCAGCCAACTCACCGGATTGCTGCTGCCCCTGGCCGACCGTCACCTGTTGTTGCCCAACGTGGCGGTAGCGGAGCTGATCGACTTCCAACGCGGCGAACCCGCCAGCGACGCACCGCCGTGGTACTTGCGCCAAGTGACCTGGCGCGACCAGCAGCTGCCGCTGATCAGCTTTGAAGCCGCCTGCGGTGGCGCCAGCGCAATGGGCGAGCATGCAAGGATCGTAGTCCTCAATGCCCTGGGCGGGCGGGCGACGTTGAAATTCATTGCGCTGGTGATTCAGGGCATTCCACGCTCATACAAGGTCGACAGCCAGTTGAGTTACGTGGATGTGCCGCTCTGCCCGCTGGAACTGGCGGCGGTACAAGTCGGCGAACAGGTGGCGAAAGTCCCGGACCTGATGGGGCTGGAAGCGCTGCTGGTGGAGGCCGGGTTGGCCTGAACAAAATCCCTGTGACCGATGGAGATCAAAGGTGGGAGCTGTCGAGCCCCGGCGAGGCTGCGATGAGGGCGGACCTGCCGACATTTATGTCGCCTGACAGACTGTTATCGCAGCCTCGCCGGGGCTCGACAGCTGCTACGCGAGGTTGGCTTTTTGGGAAATGCCAATGCGCTCGGCTTAGTCTGCTATTCAATCCGTGCAAAACGCTCAATGGCTGGCTGTTCCCGGTGCTCCGCCTGCCACAGATCGTAGGTGCTTTGCATTGACAGCCACAACCGCGCTTTGCTGACACCTGCGCGTTCCAGCCTGACAGCAAGGTCCGGGCTGATCGGTGCATGGCCGTGCAGGATCCTGGAAAGCGTCTCCCTGGCAAAGCCAAGACGTTTAGCCATTTCGGTGATGGTGATACCCAAACTGGGCATCACGTCCTCAAGCAGGATTTCGCCGGGGTGAGGTGGGTTGTGCATACCCATGTAGGTACCTCTACTCAGTGGTAGTCAAGGTAATCGACCAGTTCGACCTGATCGTCGAGCATGCGGAAAATGATGGGCCAATTGCCGCTGACGGATACAGACCAATAGTCGACCAGGTCACCTTTCAGTTGGTGAAACCGCCAGCCAGCCAGGCAGCTCAAGCTCATCTCTACGTTCTGCTTTATCCAGAATGAGCAATACACGCCGCAAGCGCTTTGCATGATCAGCGTTAATACCTCGAGTCGAACCAGTCTCATAAAAAATCTTGAGACCTTTATGTTTCCAGCTGACGATCATGGTGCGATTGTGATGTGATACATCACGCCTTGCAATGCCCTTGCATCGGATTTGAGGGTGAGATTCATGGTAGCCCCGCTGGTGAGGTCATTCAGGCCTGAGAGACTAGAGAGGGCGGTTCCGAGCAACAACCCGAAAGAACCGTAGGAGACGTCGTCGTGGGGTGCGCCCTTGGGACTTTTCCTGCAAGTTTTCGCGTAATGCATGAACTTGTGGTGAGGTGTCTTCACGCCTAGTCTTTGACGGTCATCGCAAAAAACGGTGACACGGACGTGCAAGTCCGGTTACATATCGGCGCACCAACGCCCCTAGCCATTCAACGGGCGTTTTTTATGCTCGCTGTGTTTGTTATGGCGGCTGTGCGCGGGAGACCTTCGGGTCTGCCGGGGTCCGATATGCCCGGTCTTGCACACCTGCGTACAGCTGCCACCCAATTCGCGTGCAAGCGATCAGGGTCAGTCTCCCTCACATATCGGAGCTGTCTATCATGTTCAAACCCACACCCAATTCGCCCGCCTCATCCAGCCTCTTCAGCGTTAATCCTTACCAAAACACCGAAACCCTGTTGATCAACGCCAGCGAAACCCTCGCCTCACTCAACGCCTTGACCGGCGGCCTGGCTTTTGAACTGGTGGGTTCCCAGCGCGGTGTGATGCTTGCGATCCAGCAAATGACCGAACTGGGCCAGATGTTGGTGGAGCGAGCGCTGGAACAGTTATCCCCTTCCTCGGTGCTGTAAAACTTGATCAGTCCCAAAAAGGGACCTATCGTTCCCTTTTTGGGACTCTTTGGTCACCTTCATGCAAACCCTGTCTCTCAGCGCAGCCCTTTTTACTGTGACCCAGCAAAAAGTTCTGGGCTTGCTCTATGGCAAACCTGAGCAGAGCTTTTTTACCAATGAAATCGCGCGCTGGGCTCAAGTCGGTAAAGGCAGCCTGACGCGTGAATTGGAGCGCCTGCATCTGGCGGGTATCTTGAACATGACCCGCCAGGGTAACCAGACTCACTATCAAGCCAACCCTCAATGCCCGATATACGCCGAGCTGCTGGCCATCGTGCGCAAGTCCCTGAGCCTGGACGCACCGCTGCGCAATGCACTGGCACCGTTCGCCATACATTTGAAGTGGGCCTTTATCTACGGCTCCATCGCCAAGGACGCGGCGCACTCATCCAGTGACATAGATCTGATGCTGATCGGCGAAAGCCTCGACTACAGTGAAGTCATGGAACAGCTCATGCCGCTGGAGCAGCAGTTGGGGCGCACCATCAACCCAACGCTCTACACCCCCCAAGACTGGATTGGCAAATGGAATGCCGGGAACAGTTTTGTACGCCGGGTCGCGGATCAGGCCAAGATCAATCTCATTGGGGAAAACCCCATGGAGTCCAAGGATGGACAGCAAGATCAATCTGGAGAACCTGCAACGTAGTGGTGGATTGAAGGTGGAGCCGCCGGATCGCAAGGAATGCGAAGGTTTGATACGTTCGGCCAAGGACCGCTTGAAGGATGCGAGCTGCGTGAATTTGTCTTTTGCCAGTCGATTTGATCTGGCCTACAACGCAGCTCATGCCATCGCGCTTACCGCCTTGCGTTTGCATGGCTACCGATCCGAAAAACGCTATTTGGTCTTCCAATGCCTGACTCATACCGCTTGTATAGGCAATGTTCAGGTGAGGTTATTTGCCCTGTGCCACGAGCGGCGCAACCTGGCTGAATATGAAGGCTATATGGATGAGGATGAGGCGTTACTGCGGCAGTTGCTCGACAGCACTCAAGCGCTGTTGGGGGTGGTCGATCAACGGCTGAAACGCCCGTCTCAATGACACATCAGTAAAGCTCCCCCAAAGCCCGCCGATAACCCGAGGAGTCTTTCGGTGGAAGTAACGACGCAATGTGGCTATTCGACGTATTTGCCTGGTTGTACAACCTGAGCCCGTTTACCGGTGCCTTGTTGATGTGGTTTGCGGTGCTGGTGGCGACCGCGAGCTTGACGATGAGGTTCGAGTCGAACCGCGGGAAGCTGTGGGGATTTGTGGTCAGCGCATCCGGTGCGGTGATTATCTTGTTGTACCTGGAAAGCCTCAATCTTGATGACGATGGAAAAGCGCTCAAGGCGGTGGTGAGCAACCTGGTGGTGATGACCTTGGGTGGCCTTGGCTCTGGCCTGCTCGCGGTGGCCATATCCCAAGGGCCTGACGAGGCTGAAGACACTCAGGCCCGTACCTTCATTCGTGAGCGACTGTTGAATATCTTCGAGTACGCGTTCTTTTTTATCGGTGCCTGTGCATTCGTGCTGTTCGTTACTTCCCTGTTACCGGCACTGCTGCAAAAGCCCGTGGCGACGGAGCATGAGATAGCGAGCCTGTTGGTGGTGTTTCTGGGCGCAGGCTTGGGTTACGCGATAGCCGCCGGTCCTCGTCGACTGAAAAACTGGGAGCAACTGGGCGCCGGCATGTTGGTGGTATTGCTGCTGTTCCTGCTGCCCGTGTATGTGCAGGGCTTGCTCGGGTTGTGGAACGGGGCGCGGACGGCGGTCTTGAGTTTTCATGCGGTGGCAGTGCTGGCTTTAGCCTGGACGGTGTGGCGTCAGCGCATTAACGCCCGTGACGCCAAGTGATTCGCACCGTTACTCCAGCCGTAACAGTTCGCCGCCGAGCTTGATTGATGGGCCCGTGATTCGCTCCTAAGGTAAGCCCCACGACAGCGAACCCGTGGAGCGAGCATGACAACAACAATAAACCCCGATTCGCGCTGGACGCGGCGGCGCGATGAAAAGCGGCGGCGACTCGGGCTGGTCAAGTCCATTGCCGACGGTGCGGTGATCCCCAGTGACCGGCTCGTCGAAGCGCTTGAAACGCTGATCCTGCCCGGCGACCGCGTGGTGCTGGAAGGCAACAACCAGAAGCAGGCGGATTTTCTCTCGCGTTCCCTGGCCAAGGCCGACCCGGCCAAGCTTCACGACTTGCACATGATCATGCCCAGCGTCGGGCGCTCCGAGCACCTGGACCTGTTTGAAAAGGGCATTGCGCGCAAGCTCGATTTCTCCTTCGCCGGCACCCAATCGCTGCGCATCAGCCAGTTGCTGGAAGACGGGCTGCTGGAAGTCGGTGCAATTCATACCTACATCGAACTTTACGCACGGCTGGTGGTGGACCTGATCCCCAACGTGGTGCTGTCCGCCGGTTTCATGGCCGACCGCGCCGGTAATATCTACACCGGCCCCAGCACCGAAGACACCCCGGCGCTGATCGAGCCCGCGGCGTTCAGCGATGGCATTGTCATCGTCCAGGTCAACCAGTTGGTGGACGACGTCAGCGATTTGCCCCGCGTCGATATCCCGGCCAGTTGGGTCGATTTCGTGGTGGTGGCAGACAAGCCTTTCTACATTGAACCGTTGTTCACCCGCGATCCACGGCACATCAAACCGGTGCATGTGTTGATGGCGATGATGGCGATCCGTGGCATCTACGAGAAACACAATGTCCAGTCGCTGAACCACGGCATCGGTTTCAACACCGCCGCGATCGAGCTGATTTTGCCGACCTACGGCGAATCCCTCGGCCTCAAAGGCAAGATCTGCCGCAACTGGACGCTCAACCCTCACCCAACCTTGATCCCGGCCATTGAAAGCGGTTGGGTCGAAAGCGTGCATTGCTTCGGTACCGAACTGGGCATGGAAAACTACATCGCCGCCCGTCCGGATGTGTTTTTCACCGGTCGCGACGGCTCCATGCGTTCCAACCGGATGTTCTGCCAACTCGCCGGGCAATACGCCGTGGACCTGTTTATCGGCGCCACCCTGCAGGTGGACGGCGACGGCCATTCCTCCACCGTGACGCGCGGTCGCCTCGCCGGTTTCGGTGGGGCGCCGAACATGGGGCACGACCCACGTGGTCGGCGTCACGGTACGCCGGCCTGGCTCGACATGCGCCACGGCGATGCGCCTGAAGCTTTGCTCGAACGCGGCAAGAAGCTGGTGGTGCAGATGGTCGAAACGTTCCAGGAAGGCGGCAAACCGACCTTCGTCGAAACCCTCGACGCCGTGGAAGTGGCGCGCAAGAGCGGCATGTCGTTGGCGCCGATCATGATCTACGGCGACGACGTGACCCACCTGCTCACCGAAGAAGGCATCGCCTACCTGTACAAGGCCCGTTCCCTGGAAGAGCGCCAGGCGATGATTGCGGCGGTGGCCGGCGTCACCGCCATCGGCCTGCGCCACAACCCCAAAGACACCGCGCGCATGCGCCGCGAGGGGTTGATCGCCTTGCCGGAAGACCTCGGCATCCGCCGCACCGACGCCACCCGCGAGCTGTTGGCCGCGAAAAGCGTGGCTGATCTGGTGGAGTGGTCCGGTGGCTTGTACAACCCGCCCGCCAAGTTCAGGAGCTGGTAAATGCACGCACTCAAACTGCACACACTGACGTTGGCCGAGCAACTGGCTGACTTGGCGGTAGAGGCCTTGATCGACGAAGCGGATCTTTCGCCCAAGCCGGCCCTGGTGGATCGGCGTGGCAATGGTGCCCACAACGATCTGCACCTGGGCCTGATGCATGCGTCGGCGCTGTCCCTGTGGCCGGCCTTCAAGGAAATGGCCGAGGCGGCGATTGCACTGGGTGAAATCGGCCTGCCGTTGCGCGAGGCGCTAGGGCGAATCGGCCGCGAAGGTGAGCAGTCAATGCTCGCCACCACCCAGGGCGTGAACACTCACCGTGGCGCGATCTGGGCCCTTGGATTGCTGGTCGCCGCCGCCGCCCTGGCGCCTGAATCACGCAACGCCAATGCGCTGGCCTTGCGGGCGGCGCGCCTGGCGCTGCTTAACGACCGGCATGCGCCGCAAGCGCTGAGCCATGGCGCGCAAGTCGCGCGCCGCTACGGTGCTCGCGGCGCCCGCGAAGAAGCACAACTGGGTTTCCCGTCGGTGCTGCAACGCGGCCTGCCGCAGCTGAAAAAAAGCCGCGCGCACCCGCACGGCGAACAGAACGCCCGCCTCGACGCACTGCTGGCGATCATGACCCGACTGGCCGACACCTGCGTGCTCTATCGCGCCGGTACCGAAGGCCTGCAGGCCATGCAACAGGGCGCGCAAGCGGTGCTGGATGCGGGCGGCAGCGCGAGCCTGGCCGGGCGCCGTCGACTGAATGAACTGGACCAGCAGTTGCTCGCCTTGAATGCTTCCCCCGGAGGCGCTGCCGACCTGCTGGCCGCTTGCCTGTTTATCGACCGCATCGAGTCTTGCGATGGAGCGTTTTGATGGAAACCTTATCCTTTGAATTCCCCGCCGGGCAGCCGCCAAAAGGCCGTGCGCTGGTGGGGTGTGTCGGTTCCGGTGACCTGGAAGTGCTGTTGGAACCGGGCACCGCGGGCACCTTGACGATCCAGGTGCAAACCTCGGTCAACGGCGCCGGGCAACGTTGGCAACACCTGTTCGAGCGGATCTTCCAGGAGCAGACCCCGCCGGCCCTGAACATTGATATCCACGACTTCGGCGCCACGCCCGGCGTGGTGCGCCTGCGCCTGGAACAAGGTTTCGAGGAGGTCGGCCATGACTGACTTGCGCAGCAAACACAGCTTTGTCGAACTGGGTGCCCGGCAGCGGGCCCAGGCCTTGCTGGATGCCGGCAGTTACCGGGAACTGATCGACCCGTTTCAGCGAGTGATGTCGCCGTGGTTGAGCCGTCAGGGCGTCGTGCCGCAAGCGGACGATGGCGTGGTGATCGCCAAGGGCCTGATCGCTGGATTGCCGGTGGTGATCGCCGCGATTGAAGGCAATTTCCAGGGCGGCAGCCTGGGTGAAGTGGGTGGCGCGAAAATCGCCGGCGCCCTGGAACTGGCCGCCGAAGACAACCGCAACGGCGTTCCCACCCGCGCGGTGCTGTTGCTGGAAACCGGCGGTGTGCGCTTGCAGGAAGCCAACCTCGGGCTGGCGGCGATTGCCGATATCCACGCCGCGATTGTCGATCTGCGCCAGTACCAGCCGGTGATCGGCGTGGTGGCGGGCAGCGTCGGTTGTTTTGGCGGCATGTCCATCGCCGCAGGCTTGTGCAGTTACTTGTTGGTGACTCGCGAAGCACGGCTGGGCTTGAACGGCCCGCAAGTGATTGAGCAGGAAGCCGGCCTTGAAGAATACGATTCGCGCGACCGGCCATTTATCTGGAGCCTGACCGGCGGCGAACAGCGCTTTAACAGTGGCCTGGCCGACCGTTATGTGGCGGACGATGTGGCGCGGATCCAGCAGCAAGTCACTGAACTGTTGCACCTGGGTTTGCCGGCACGCCAACGCAGTCGCCAAGCCGATGACTACCTGGCGCGCCTGGCCTCGCTGGACGCCGAGCCGCAAATCGATGCGGCGACGGTTCGTGATCTGTATCAGGGAGAACGCTCATGAGAGGTGTGCAGTGGTTCAACGCGTTGAGCGCCGGGGCGACGCCGGTCAGCGGTTTGCCAGACTCGCTGAAAGTCGCGGATGCGCTGCTCGGCGAGCAAACCGTACGCGTTATCGCGGTGGTGCCCGATGCCCACAATCGGTTTCCCCGTGCCCGTAGCGGTGAAGTCGGTTTGCTCGAAGGCTGGGGCTTGGCCAAGGCGGTCGATGAAGTGATCGCCAGCGGCGATAAGCGCCCGGTGATTGCCATCGTCGATGTGCCGAGCCAGGCCTATGGACGGCGCGAAGAGGCGCTGGGCATTCACCAGGCGCTGGCCGCCGCCGCCGACAGCTACGCCCGCGCGCGTCTGGCCGGGCACCCGGTGATCGGCTTGCTGGTGGGCAAGGCCATGTCCGGGGCGTTTCTCGCCCACGGCTATCAAGCCAATCGCCTGATTGCCTTGCGCGATCCGGGCGTCATGGTTCACGCCATGGGCAAAGCCTCGGCGGCGCGGGTGACCTTGCGCAGTGTCGAAGAATTGGAAGCGCTGGCCGCCAGCGTGCCGCCGATGGCCTATGACATCGACAGCTTCGCCAGCTTGGGTTTGCTGTGGGAGAGCTTGTCGGTCGACAACATTCAACAGCCCACGGCCGACGACGTGGCGCGGGTCAGCGACTGCCTGGTGCAGGCCATCACGGATGTGCGGCGCGGCGCCCGTGACTTGAGCGGTCGTCTGGGCGCGCCCCATCGCGCAGCCTCCAGTCACGTTCGTCAGTTGCTGCGGGAACAATGGTGAACGCCCACGATTTGCTCTGGGGCATGACCCCGGGCCAGCTCCCGGCCGATGCGCCGGGTTGGGTGCTGGACGCGGTCAGCGCGGGGCATCCGGTGGTGGTGCGCCGAGCAGTGGTCGACGGCGGTTGGCTGCCGGTCGGCGTGCGTGGCCCGTTACGCGAGCAACGCTACGCAACGCTGATGCCGATTGAGGCGATTGTGCGGCGGGTCACCCCGCAGGCATTACGCAATGTGACCTCGCCACGGGACTTGCCCGCCTTGCGCGCACTGGATCAACTGCGGCCCTTGCTGGAACCGTTGGAGTGGGGCGTCAGCGGCAGCGCCGGGTTTGAATTGGCCAGCGGCATTGAGGCGTTGCATGCCGACAGTGACCTGGACCTGATTGTGCACACGCCCGAACCGATGAGCCGACGCGAGGCCGGTGAATGGCTGGCGTTGTTGGACACGGCGCTCTGCCCGGTGGACGTGCAGTTGCAAACGCCTTTGGGCGCGCTCGCCTTGCGCGAATGGGCCGGCACCGCCGCGCGTGTACTGCTCAAGGCCCGCGACGGTGCGCGATTGGTGCGCGATCCGTGGCAGGCCGGCGCATGAGCAGCCTTCTGGTGTTTCCAGGCCAGGGCGCGCAGCGTCCGGGCATGCTCGCGCAGTTACCGGCCAGCGTGCTGCAAGAGGCCAGCGACAGCTTGGGCGAAGACGTACGCCAGCTCGATTCAGCGCAAGCTTTGAGGTCGACCCGCGCCGTGCAGCTGTGTCTGTTGATCGCTGGGGTCGCCAGTGCGCGTTTGCTGGAGCACACAGCGGATTACGTCGCGGGCTTGTCCATCGGCGCGTACCCGGCAGCGGTGATTGCGGGCTCGCTGGAATTTCGCGATGCACTGAAACTGGTCAGTCTGCGGGGCGAGTTGATGCAGCAGGCTTATCCCGATGGCTACGGCATGACCGCGATCATCGGCCTGGACCTGGCGGCGGTGGAAGCGTTGCTGGCCCAGGTCCACAGCCGGCAGACCCCGGTGTACCTGGCCAATATCAACGCCGATAACCAAAGCGTCATCGCCGGCAGTCATGCGGCCCTGCAAGCCGTCGCCGAACGGGTTCGCGGGCGCGGGGTCGCCAAGCGACTGGCGGTCAGTGTGCCGTCGCATTGCCCGCTGCTGGAGCAACCCTCCCAGGCGCTGGCGGCGGCGTTTGCCGGGGTCACCTTGAACACCCCGACCATCCGTTACCTGAGCAGCAGTCGCGCCCGCCCGATTCGCGACCCCGAACAGTTGCGCGACGACTTGGCCTTCAACATGTGCCGCGTCGTCGACTGGCGCGGCACCGTACAAGGCGCGTACGAGCGCGGCGTGCGCCTGCAAATCGAATTGCCTCCAGGCGCGGTGCTCAGCGGTTTGTCGCGGCGCGTATTCGAACAAGGGCGTGTCATGGCGTTCGAGGGGACGCGTCTGGACACCTTACAGGCACTCCTGCGAGAGGAGGGCAGCCACCACCGATAAAGCGTGACCTTGGCTTTCGAAGCACAACAACAACAATTTCGAATAAGCATAAAGAGGACTACCAAGATGATTATTTACGGTGTGGCGTTTTTAGCCATATGTACCCTGACCGGGCTGTTTATCGGCGAGCTGTTGGGCAAGTTGCTGGGCATTCCGGCTAACGTCGGCGGGGTCGGCATCGCGATGTTGCTGCTGATTGGTGTTGGCAGCTACCTGGGCAAACGCGGCCTGTTTACCGGCAAGTCGGAACAAGGCCTGACTTTTTGGGCGGCGATCTACATCCCGATCGTGGTGGCGATGGCGGCCCAGCAAAACGTCTACGGCGCCATCAGTGGCGGTCCCATGGCGGTCCTGGCCGGGACCTGTGCGGTGGTGGTGGCGTTTGCCCTGGTGCCCGTCCTGGTACGTATCGGCAACCGTGAACCGGATGCTGCCTCCACTACCAAGTCGGTGGGGTGATCGCCATGTATGAATCCTTGATGAAAGTCATTACGGGCTACGGCTTGATCAGCGGTTTCGCGCTGATCGGTTTGACGATGTGGGTGTCTTACTGGATCTCCGACAATTTCACCAAAGGCCGCCTGCATGGTTCGGCCATCGCGATTCTGCTGGGCTTGGTGCTGTCCTATGTCGGCGGCGCCTTCACCGGTGGCTCGAAAGGCGTGGTGGATATCCCGTTGTTGTCGGGCATTGGGCTGCTGGGTGGGGCGATGCTGCGGGATTTCGCGATTGTCGCCACCGCCTTCGGGGTCAGTGTCGATGAGCTTAAACGCGCCGGGTATGTGGGTGTGCTGGCGCTGTTTGTCGGGGTCGGTTCATCGTTTATCGCCGGTGTGGGCGTGGCGATGGCCTTTGGTTACACCGATGCGGTCAGCCTGACCACCATCGGCGCGGGCGCGGTGACCTACATCGTCGGGCCGGTGACCGGCGCGGCGATTGGCGCGAGTTCCGAGGTCATGGCGCTGTCCATCGCGGCCGGGTTGATCAAGGCCATTCTGGTCATGGTCATGACACCGTTCGTGGCGCCGCTGATCGGCCTGAACAATCCACGCAGCGCGGTGATTTTCGGCGGGCTGATGGGCACCTCGAGCGGTGTGGCGGGCGGATTGGCGGCGACCGACCCGAAACTGGTGCCTTACGGGTGCCTGACGGCGGCGTTCTATACGGCGCTAGGGTGTTTGCTCGGGCCGTCACTGTTGTTCCTGATGATGCGCGGGCTGGTGGGCTGATCCGGTACTTCAGGCCGCCAAGTGTCGGTTGGCATACATCCGACACTCCGCGAGCAACGCCAGCAAGTTCGGATCACGCTCCTTGGCCTTCAAGAACACCACGCCAATGTGCTGCTGCAAGCGGTAGCGTGCCTGTAAGGGGATCAGCTTGACCCGATTCTCGTACACCGCCGCAATCCTGCCCGGCAGCAGCGCATAACCCACGCCCGAGCTGACCATGCTCAGCAGGGTGAAGATATCGTTGACCTGCATCGCCACCTTCGGTTCGAAGCCCGCTTGCTTGAACACCTGGTTGCCATCCTGGTGCGTGGCGAAGCCTTGGGTCAGGGTGATGAACGTGGCGTGGCGGACTTCGGCCAGATCGATTTCGTGTGCGCGGTCGAAGGGTGAATCGGCCGGTGTGGCGAGGAAGATATCGTCGGAAAACAGTGGGATCTGTGCACAGTCCGGGTCGCTGGCGTGTTCGTCCAGAGAGATCAGGATCGCGTCGACTTCCATGTTCTTGAGCTTGTACAGCAAGTCGAAATTGGAGCCGAGGATCAGGTCGATATTCAGCTCGCTGCGGCGGATCTTCAGGCCCATGATCAACTGCGGCACGGTCTTCACGGTCAGCGAATACAGGGCGCCGAGCTTGAAGCGCTCGGCGGAAAAACCAGCGGCTTCGCGGGTCAGGCGCACACTGTCGACCACTTCCTGTACCAGCTTTTGCGCGCGCTCCTCCAGCACATAGGCACTCTCCAGCGGCGTGAGGTTGCGACCCTCGTGCTTGAACAGCGGGCAGCGCAGGGCGTTTTCCAGGGAATGGATGGCGCGGTGTACGCTGACGTTGCTGGTCTGCAACTCGGCGGCGGCGCGGGCGAGGTTGCCGGTGCGCATGAATGCCAGGAAGATTTCCAGCTTCTTGAGGGTGAACTCTTCGTCGATCAGCATGGCGGTGACTCTTGTTCGAATGCCCTCGATTGTGCCCGCAAAACCGCCGGGCTCCCAGCGCTGTCCCCGGAACATCACATTAGCCTTGCACTCTTATGCGCAAGGCTGGAGGCTTGCCAGCCAATCGGTAACGGTCACGGGAGATGACGCACAGATGTACCACGGGGAACGATTCAACGCCTGGAGCCATTTGCTCGGTGCCATCGCGGCATTTACCGGTGCAGTGTGGATGTTGGTGGTGGCGAGTCTGGATGGCAGTCCCTGGAAGATCGTCAGCGTGGCGATCTACGGGTTTACGCTGCTGGTGCTGTACAGCGCCTCGACGGTTTATCACAGCGTGCGCGGGCGCAGAAAACAGATCATGCAGAAGGTCGACCACTTTTCCATCTACCTGTTGATTGCCGGGAGCTACACCCCGTTCTGCCTGGTGACCCTGCGCGGGCCCTGGGGCTGGACGCTGTTCGGGATTGTCTGGGGGCTGGCGGTGATCGGCATTTTGCAGGAGATCAAGCCGCGCTCCGAAGCGCGGATCCTGTCGATTGTGATCTATGCGGTGATGGGCTGGATCGTGTTGGTGGCGGTCCAGCCGCTGATCGCTGCGCTGGGCACGACGGGGTTCATCTGGCTGGCGTCAGGCGGCGTGTTGTACACCGTGGGTATCCTGTTTTTTGCCCTGGAGGACCGTTTGCGGCATTCCCACGGGATCTGGCATTTGTTTGTGATCGGCGGCAGCCTGCTGCATTTTGTGGCGATCATGCGGTATGTGCTCTAACCGACACAGGAATTAAAACTGTGAGAGCTGGCGTATGTGGGCTAATACCGTTGAGCTTTTTGTAGGAGCGAGCTTGCTCGCGAAGAACGTCAACGATAACGCGTGTTTCCTGAATAACGCGGCGCCTATGAGTTTTTCGCGAGCAAGCTCGCTCCTACAAAAAACTCAACCACATTAGGCAAGCCCAGATTGGATTTGTGGTGTTTTGACGAGGTGGGTTTACAACCGATCCAACTGTTCCTGCGCCCGGTTGCCGAAGATTTCCAGCAGACTGGCGAGCATATGCGGCGGCGGTTCATCGACGCGGGTCAGGGCGTACAACGTGATGGGCAGCGGCGGCGCCAGCGGACGAATGCAGGTCGCCGTTGTCGACGCGCCCAGCGCCGTGAACGGGTCGATCACCGCCAACCCGGCGCCGGATTCCACCATGGCGCGGGCCAGTGAATAAGTCTGTACCGAAATACGCACCCGAGGCGGCGGCTCGACGGCTTCCAGGTAACTGTCGAGCCGTGCCGACAGCGGGTCGGCGCTGGACAGACCAATCAACGGCGCCCCCGCCAGCCCTCTCAAGGGCAACGGCTTGGCCAGTTCCGCCTGCGGCCAATAACCTCGCGGCGCCAGCGCCACCAGTACGCCGTGGGCCAGCGCCTGGGCCTTGAGTCCGGGATGGTCCGGGGACTTGAGCGTCAATGCGACGTCCATCTCGCGCATCAACAGGCTCTGCACCAGCTCACGGCTGTGGGCGCTGGACAATTCACAGGCAATGTTCGGATAGCGCTGGGTCCATTCACCGATTGCCGGTGGCAACAGCGATAACGCCAAGGCCGGCGTGGCGCCGATCCGCAGGCTCTGACCGGGCTCACGCCGCAGGTTATGCGCCAGCCGCCTGACGCCTTGCAGGCTTTCGCTGACCTTATCGACTTCGCGTTCCAGGGCCAGCGCTTCCGGGGTCGGCTGCAACTTGCCGCGTATTCGCAGAAACAGCGGGAAACCCAGCTGCAGCTCGGCGTGTTGCAGCACTTTGGTCACCGCGGGTTGCGAGACGTGCAACAACTGAGCGGCGGCACTGATCGAACCGGTCTGGCGAATGGCCTGGAAAATTTCGATATGACGCAAGCGCATGACGAGTCCATAACCTTTGCTTATAGGTGGTCCATCTTTATTCATTGTCTGGCGCCTGTCACCTGCCGCTACGCTTGGGCACTGAATACAACGAGCGGGAACGACATGGCGCAGCGGGTGTGCATCATTGGAGGTGGGGTCATCGGTCTGGCGAGTGCCTATGCGCTGGTGCGCGCCGGCATGGACGTGACCGTGATCGAGGCGCGTGAAAGCCTGGCCAGTGAGACCAGTTTTGCGAATGGCGGCCAGCTTTCCTATCGCTACGTCGCGCCGCTGGCCGACAAGGGCGTGCCGTTGCAAGCTATCGGCTGGCTGTTGCGCGGCGATTCGCCGTTGAAACTGCGGCCGCGCCTGGACCCTGCGCAATGGCGCTGGATGGCGGCCTTTCTTGGCGCCTGCCGCACGTCGGTCAACAAGCGCAATGCCGGCCACCTGTTGCGTCTGGCGTCATTGAGTCAAAACACCTTGCAGCAATGGCGCGACGAGGATCGGCTGGACGGTTTCGACTGGCAGCGCAACGGCAAACTGGTGACGTTCCGTAGCCATCACACATTCGCGCATGCGCGAGACAAAGTGTTCGATCGCCTGCAACAGCAGGTGTTGTCGGCGGCCGATTGCACCCGGCTGGAGCCGACCCTTGGCGCTGCGCGTTTTGTCGGCGGGATCTACACACCCAATGAGGAAGTGGCGGACTGTCATGGCTTTTGCCAGCAACTGGCGGCGCGGTTGCAAGCCTCGGGGCGCTGTACTTTTTTGCTGGGGCGCAAGGTCACCGGCATCCGTCACGCCCACGGTGCGGTGCAGGCCATTGAACTGGCCGGTGAAGTCATGCCGGTCGAGCACCTGGTGTTGGCCGCGGGGGTGCGCAGCCCGGAGCTGGCGTTGCCGGGCATGGCGCTGCCGCTATATCCCCTCAAGGGCTACAGCTTGAGTGTGCCGATTGGCGCGCAGCATCGGGCGCCGGCGATCAGCATCACCGACTACGACCGCAAAGTTGTCTATGCTCGTATCGGTATGCAGCTGCGGGTGGCGGCGATGGTTGACATTGTTGGCTTCGACACCCGCCTTGAGCCCAAGCGCCTGGCATTGATCAAGCGCCAGGCCTGCGAAACTTTTCCGTTGGCCGGCGATTATGCCCAGGCCACCGAATGGGCCGGCATGCGCCCGGCCACCCCCAGCGGCGTGCCGCTGATCGGTGCGAGTGTCTATCGCAACCTGTGGCTCAACCTTGGTCATGGCGCGCTCGGCTTTACCCTGGCCTGCGGCAGCGGCCAAGTCTTGGCTGAACTGATTGGCCAGCACACGACGTCCATCGACATGCAGGGCCTTGCGCCTCGCGCCGCCTAGGACAGATCCATGACCCTTGTCCGAATCAACAGCAATGGCCACCTGCGCGCCGTTGATGACAAAAAAACCACGGAGAAAGACAATGCACAAAGTGTGGCTAAGGAATTTACCGGATCGCCGTATCGCCCCCGGCGGACTGTGTAGCAGGCGAATTTTAGGCGGCGCACTGGCACTGTTGCTGTGCGCTCAAGCCCAGGCAGCCGAGGCGCCATTGGACGGCACCTTGGGCAAGATTGCCGACGCCAGGAGCATCACCCTCGGTTACCGCGATGCATCGGTGCCGTTTTCCTATATCGGCGATCACAGCGGTAAACCCATGGGTTACTCGGTGGACCTGGCCAGCAAGATTGTCGAGCGCATCCAACAAAAGACCGGACTGCCCCAGCTCAATGTGAAATACAACCTGGTGACCTCCCAGACCCGTATTGCGCTGGTGCAGAACGGCACTGTCGACTTGGAATGCGGCTCTACTGGCGTGACCGCCGAGCGCCAGAAACAGGTAGCGTTTTCCTACGGTTTTATCTACGTGAAGGGCCAGTTGCTGACCGCCAAGGACAGCGGCATCACAAGCTTCGCTGACCTCAAGGACAAGAACGTGGTGACCACCGCCGGTACCACCAACGAACGTTTTCTCAAGCGCTATAACTTCGAGCACAAGCTCAATATGTCTGTGGTCAGCGCCAAGGACCACGGCGAAGCGTTCACGATGCTGGAGAGCGGCCGCGCGGAGGCTTTCTATATGGATGACGCGTTGCTCTACGGCGAACGCGCCAAGGCCAGGGACCCACACAACTGGGTCGTGGTGGGCGAGGAGCAATCGCGGGAAATCTACAGCTGCATGGTGCGCAAGGACGATCCGCAGTTCCTGGCGGTGGTCAACGATACCCTGGCCGATCTGTACCGATCGGGGGAAATCAACGGTATCTACCAGCGCTGGTTCGAACAGCCAATCCCCCCCAAAGGCTTGAACCTGGAGTTCCCGATGACCCGCGAGCTGAAAGCGATCATTGCCAAACCGGTGAGTGATCCGGTGGAATAAACACTCAATCCAAATGTGGGAGCGAGCAAGCCCGCTCCCACATTTTTTTGATTGGGTTTACACGGCGGGTTAGAAGTCGCCCCACAACTGTTGGGCGACGGAGAGTGCGACTACGGGCGCGGTCTCGGTACGCAACACCCGTGGGCCGAGGCGGGCGGCTTGGAAGCCTGCGCCTTGAGCAGTCTCGACTTCGTGGTCGGTCAAGCCTCCTTCAGGGCCGATCAAGAATGCCAGGCTCGACGGCTTGGCATGACTGACCAGCGGCTCGGCCACCGGGTGCAGCACCAACTTCAGGTCAGCCTCGGTTTGCTTCAACCAATCCGCCAGCAACAGCGGTGGATGAATCACCGGTACTGTCGAACGCCCGCATTGCTCGCAGGCGCTGATTGCGACCTGGCGCCAGTGCAGCAGGCGTTTGTCGGCGCGTTCGTCCTTGAGACGTACTTCGCAACGGTCGCTGAAGATCGGGGTGATTTGCATGACGCCAAGTTCCGTGGCTTTCTGGATCGCCCAGTCCATCCGCTCACCCCGGGACAAGCCCTGGCCGAGGTGGATGTGCAAGGGCGATTCGGCCTGGCCGGCGAAGCGTTCCGTCAGTTGCACGGTGACGTGCTTTTTGCCGACCTCCAGCAACGAGCCACGAAACTCCTGCCCGGAGCCGTCGAACAATTGCACGGCATCGCCTTCACCCATGCGCAGTACGCGGCTGATGTAATGGGCCTGGGCTTCAGGCAACGGGTGGTCGCCAATGCTCAGCGGCGCGTCGACAAAAAAACGGGACAGTCTCATTTCGGTTCTCTGAACAGGTTTAGGTCGGAGGGAGGGCGGCCTAGCCCGCGCTCCTACAGGATTCTGGGGAATCAGCCAGGATCGCGGAAGCCTGGGTGGAAGTCTTTTGGTACTGACACGCTGACTGTGCTGCTGGTGGCGATATCGATGCCTTCAGTGGCCACCTCGGCCAGGAAGTCGATCTGCTCCGGGGTGATCACATAGGGCGGCAGGAAATACACCACGCTGCCCAACGGCCGCAGCAACGCGCCGCGCTCCAGGGCATGCTCAAACACTTTCAGGCCGCGGCGTTCTTGCCAGGGATAGGCGGTTTTGCTGGCTTTGTCCTGGACCATCTCGATGGCCAGCACCATACCGGTCTGGCGTACTTCCGAGACATGCGGATGCTCTACCAAGTGTTCGGTGGCGGTGGCCATGCGTGTGGCGAGGGCCTTGTTGTTTTCGATGACGTTGTCTTCTTCGAAGATATCCAGTGTCGCCAGGGCCGCCGCGCACGCCAGCGGATTGCCGGTGTAGCTGTGGGAATGTAGGAAGGCGCGCAGGGTCGGGTAGTCGTCGTAGAACGCGCTGTAGACGTCCTCGGTGGTGACCACGGCGGCCAACGGCAGGTAGCCGCCGGTCAGCGCCTTGGACAGGCAGAGAAAGTCCGGACGAATCCCGGCCTGCTCACAGGCAAACATGCTGCCGGTGCGGCCGAAGCCGACGGCGATTTCGTCGTGGATCAGGTGCACGCCATAGCGATCGCAGGCCTCGCGCAGCAACTTGAGATAGACCGGGTGATACATGCGCATGCCGCCAGCGCCCTGGATCAGCGGCTCGACGATCACCGCCGCAACGCTCTCGTGGTGGTCTGCCAGGGTTTGTTCCATGGCTTGGAACATGTGGCGCGAGTGCTCTTCCCAGCTCATGCCCTCGGGACGCAGGTAGCAGTCCGGGCTCGGCACTTTCAGCGTGTCCAGCAGCAAGGCCTTGTAGGTCTCGGTGAACAGCGGCACATCGCCCACCGACATCGCGGCGATGGTTTCGCCGTGGTAGCTGTTGGTCAACGTAACGAAGCGTTTCTTGTTCGGCAGACCACGGTTGAGCCAATAATGGAAGCTCATTTTCAACGCGACTTCGATGCACGATGAACCGTTGTCGGCGTAGAAGCACCGGGTCAGGCCTTCTGGCGTCATCTGCACCAGGCGCTCGGACAGTTCGATCACCGGCTGATGGCTGAAACCGGCCAGGATCACATGTTCCAGTTGATCCACCTGATCCTTGATGCGCTGATTGATGCGCGGGTTGGCGTGGCCGAACACGTTGACCCACCAGGAACTGACGGCGTCGAGATAGCGCTTGCCTTCAAAGTCTTCCAGCCACACGCCTTCGCCACGCTTGATCGGGACCAGTGGCAGTTGCTGGTGGTCTTTCATCTGGGTGCAGGGATGCCAGAGCACCGCGAGGTCGCGTTGCATCCACTGATTATTCAAACCCATGTTCATTCTCCTCGAAGCAGGTCGCGCCGCGCGCGGGCGAAACAATCGCGCAAGCCTATGCAATGCGCAGCGGTGTCACAACCCATTGCAGGTGAATTGGATGCTGTAGCAGGACGGTCTGTCACGTTTAGCCCGGATAGTCCTTAATCTCTGGTTAATTTATTGTTTCTAGGCTCAAGATCGTATTTCTCGATACTTCAAAGCAAAATTTTCCGCTTTATATCGATAGATATAGCGTTAGTCTTTAGTACGGCTTTTGGGGACATGGGTAATGCAACTACGAAATTCATCGGCTCGCTACGGTTGGATCAGCATTGTTATGCACTGGGGTGTGGCCTTGGTGGTATTCGGCTTGTTCGCGTTGGGCCTGTGGATGGTCGGTCTCGACTATTACAGCGCCTGGCGCAAAGAAGGGCCTGACTTGCATAAAAGCATTGGGATTACGTTGTTCGCCGTGATGCTGCTGCGCATTGTCTGGCGCTTGCTCAGCCCTCCGCCACCAGCGCTGGCCAGCTATAGCCGCATGACCCGTATCGGCGCGGCGTTTGGCCATGCGTTGCTGTATCTCGGGCTGTTTGCAGTGATGATTGCCGGCTACCTGATTTCCACCGCCGACGGTGCGGGGATCCCGGTGTTTGGCTTGTTTGAAATTCCCGCCGTGGTTTCCGGTCTACCGGACCAGGCCGATGTCGCCGGCGAGGTGCATTTCTACCTGGCCTGGGTACTGGTGATCTTCGCCGGTCTGCATGGCGTGGCGGCCCTGAAACACCACTTTATCGATCGTGATGCGACCCTGGCTCGTATGCTGGGGCGCAAAGCCTGATGTTCAACCTCGACTCACAAGGAATAGAAAGCATGTTGAAAAAGACTCTCGCCGCTCTGGCAATCGGTACCGCTCTGTTGTCTGCCGGTCAGGTGATGGCGGCTGACTACAAAATCGACAAAGAAGGTCAACACGCCTTTGTCGATTGGAAAATCAGCCACTTGGGCTACAGCTTCATCAACGGTACGTTCAAGGACTTTGACGGTACGTTCACTTGGGATTCCGCCAAGCCGGAAGCCAGCAAAATCGCGGTCGACCTGAAAACCGCCAGCTTGTGGTCTAACCACGCCGAACGTGACAAGCACATTGCCAGCGCTGACTTCCTGGATGTGAAGAAGTATCCAGAAGCCAAGTTCGTCTCCACCAGTGTCAAATCCACCGGCGAAAAAACCGCTGATGTCACTGGCGACCTGACCCTGCACGGTGTGACCAAACCTGTGGTGTTCAAGGCTGTGTTCAACGGTGAAGGCAAGGATCCATGGGGCGGCGAGCGTGCAGGCTTCAACGCCAAGACCACGCTTGACCTGAACGACTTCGGCATCAAGGGCCCAGGCCCGACGTCGCAGACGCTGGATCTGGACATCACGCTGGAAGGTGTCAAGACGAAGTAACTTTCGTCCGGCACACAAAAATGCCCCGCATCTTTCGATGCGGGGCATTTTTTATGACGCCTTGAAAATCAGCGGTTGCGGGTCAGCAACGCTGGCTTTTCACCACGCGGACGGCCCGGCAGTTGATCCAACTGCTCAGGGGTCGGAAAGCGGTCGGCTTTCGATTCCTTGTGGATGATCTTCGGCGCAGGACCGCCACGCGGGTTCTGCACGGCCGGCTCGGATGAACGTGGCTGATCATCGCGTGCCGGGCGGCGGTTGCGCGAGTCTTCGCGACGGGCCTGGCCATCACGTGGAGCACCGTTACGTGGACCATTGCGCTTGGCTGGCGGCGTACCGGTGGTGCTGCCGTTGCTGCTGCGTGGGCCGTTCTGGCGACCTTGCGGCTGACCGTTACGCGGCGCGCCTGAACCCGCGCCCTGTGCCGGAGCGCCTGGACGGCGACCGCGACCCTGGGCCGGCTTGGCCTGGGGCACGTAGTCCACGCGGTTACCGAAGTTATCGATATCGTCGTCAAGGAACTCGTCCGGGGCACGGTCAGCGGCGGCGCGTGGCGGCTGGCTTGGCTGGCGCTGTTCGCGGGCCGGGGTGCCTTCGCGGGGCTTCTGCTCACGGGCCGGGCGTTCGCCACGGCTGTTGGTCGAAGCCTTGTCCTTGCCGCCCTTGTCCTTGCCCTTGTCACGGCGACCACCGCCACCACCGCCGCCGTTCGGGCCATCGCCCTTCGGTCCGCGTGGGTTGCGCGGGTTACGCACATCGGGACGCTCGCGTACTTCCGGTTTTTCGGCTTCCACGGCGCTGGCATCGAAGCCCATCAGGTCGCCGTCGGCGATTTTCTGCTTGGTCATGCGTTCAATGCTTTTCAGCAGCTTTTCTTCGTCCGGCGCGACCAGGGAAATGGCCTCGCCCGAACGCCCGGCACGCCCGGTACGACCGATGCGGTGCACATAATCTTCGTCGACGTTCGGCAGCTCGAAGTTGACCACGTGCGGCAATTGGTCGATATCCAGGCCGCGTGCGGCGATATCGGTGGCGACCAGGATGCGTACGCTGCCAGCCTTGAAATCGGCCAGGGCTTTGGTCCGCGCATTCTGGCTCTTGTTGCCGTGGATCGCCACAGCGGTGAGGCCATGCTTGTCCAGGTACTCGGCCAGGCGGTTGGCGCCGTGCTTGGTGCGGGTAAAGACCAACACCTGTTCCCAGGCACCGGCGGTGATCAAGTGAGCCAGCAACGCACGCTTGTGGCTCGCCGGGAGACGGAACACCCGCTGCTCGATACGCTCGACCGTGGTGTTCGGTGGCGTGACTTCGATGCGCTCGGGGTTATGCAACAACTTGCCCGCCAGCGCGGTGATGTCGTTGGAGAACGTTGCCGAGAACAGCAGGTTCTGACGTTTGGCCGGCAGGCGCGCGAGAACTTTCTTCACGTCGTGCACAAAACCCATGTCGAGCATGCGGTCGGCTTCGTCGAGCACGAGGATTTCCACGTGAGACAAATCCACGCTGCCTTGGCCGCACAGGTCGAGCAGGCGACCCGGGCAGGCCACCAGCACATCCACACCACGAGACATGGCCTGAACCTGTGGGTTCATGCCGACGCCGCCGAAGATGCAGGCGCTGACGAACTTCAAGTCGCGGGCATACAGCTTGAAGCTGTCATGCACTTGGGCGGCAAGTTCGCGGGTTGGGGTCAGGACCAGTACGCGGGGTTGGCGTGGGCCGTGACGTTGGGACTTGTCCGGGTGACCGCCAGGGAACAACCGCTCCAGGATAGGGAGGGCGAAACCGCCGGTTTTACCAGTACCTGTCTGCGCCGCAACCATCAGGTCGCGACCTTGCAACACGGCGGGGATGGCCCGCTGTTGCACCGGAGTAGGCTCGGTATAGCCCGCTGCCTCGATGGCGCGGACTAAAGCCTCGGAGAGACCGAGGGAAGCAAAGGACATGAGTAATCCTGTTTTAGTTAGGGCTTGGCCCAAAGGGATAATCTTGCCGGGAGTGAATGGCGTTTAGAGGAACGCAATCCCGTCCGGTCCAGCTGGGGCTGACGGCACCTCGAAGGCTCGCGCGGGCTGTGAAAGCTGCGCCGTAGCTGCATCGGGGGGGCGTTTTGTCGACCCAACGTCCGGGCGTAAGCCTGGCGGAAAGGCCGGAGTATAACAGAGCAATCAGCGTGCGCTGCTTTCCTGCTGCTCAACGGTTTGCTCCAAAGGCATTGATAAAGTCTTTTTGGCACTGGCACCGGCGTATTTTTCGCTCAAGGCTGCGTAGGCGGCGGTTTGCTTGAAACGCTTGAGTTCGGCGCCAAAGCGCTGGATCAACAGGTCCATGCCGGCTCCACGGCGTACGGCGAGGAACTGTTGCTGGCTACTGATCACCTTCGGTGCCTGACTGATCTGGTTCTCTAGCCCAAGCATTTTTATCGCATGCTGGCCGACCCGGCGATCGGTGATCAGCAGGTCGATCCGGCCACGGGCCAGCTTACCGAAGTTGGCCTCATGGCTGGGGGCCGGCTCGCGGGTGAAGAGCCTGGACTCGCGGAATTCGGCGCTGTAGAGGTAGCCGGGCGAGGTGCCGATCGTCAGCCCCCACAGATCATCCAGCGTCTGGAACGGGTGAGGGCGCGCGTTGGCGTAGAACATCACGAACTCGACCTGGGACAGCGGTTCGCTGGGGTAAAGCAGTAGATTGTCTCGTTCGTGGCTTTGAAAAATATCCAGCGCGCCGTCGGCATTACCTTGTTCAAGCATCGCCAGGCAACGTTTCCAGGGCAGGAACTGCCATTGCACGTCGATCCCCAAGCGCTGGAAGATAATCACGGTGGTCTCGTAATCGAGCCCGCGCATGTGGCCATTTTCTTCGTAGACGTAAGGTGCCCAGGGTTCCGTGACAATACGCAACTGTTCGCCTTGGGCGGTGAGGCTCAGGCAAGCGAAGAGAACAGCGGGCAACAACCGGAAAATGACGGGCATGTCCTGAGGTTACGACGCTCTCCGGTTAAAGAGAAGCTCTGGCATGGGTATCTTCAGCGAGCGCTGGTGAATCTTCAGTGTGAAGAAGACTTCATCAGGTGTTCATAAATGGCGCGGCGGCGCTCCCCGAGGATCAGACGCACGACGGGGTTGGCGAACCAGTGCTCCAGCAGATGGGCGTCGATTGGGCGGCCCTGGCGCTCTTCCTGGTTCTGGCGCGCCTTGTCCCACCAGACCGGGCCACAGGCTTGGTCGAACTCATTTTCATGTTCATAGCAGCCATACAGGATTTCGCGGATGAACTGCTGCTGATGCTTGGGCAATACCAGGGTGATCAGCTTATACATCATGCGTTGCAGGCGCGGTGGACGCGGCAGGTGGGCGGAGACCTCGCGGGTGTCGTCCAGCGCCGCGGAGCAAGTGGGGTCGGCGGCGTGCTTGGCGATCCAGGCCTTGACCTTGGCGCGGAACAGTTGCTTGCGGCTCCAGTAATGGTGAATCAAATCCGGACATTCGCGCACGTTGAGCGTGCGGTAGGCGGCGATGGACAGACAGAACTCTTCCAGGGTGTACGCCCCTTGGGCATGGGGGAAGAGTTCGTCCATCAGCTCGATGGAACGGTCGAGGATATGTGCGTCCTGTTGCGTCAGGCCCATGACCCCGGAATTGAGGGTCATCATCTCGTCGTCGGCCACGCCCATGTCCAGCAGGCGTTGACGCAACGCGCTGTACAGGATGCTTTCGTGGTTATCGCCGTACTTGGTGTAGAAGGCGTTGCACAGCAGGGTGCCCGGCTGGACTCGCTCGAACAGCGCCATGGGCGAGTGATGGAAAAAAGTGTCGGTGTCGATCAGCAGTCCCAGTTCCGACTCGGCAAGCACTTGGCGCAGCACCACGTGCTTGGTACGGAAGTGATAACCGTGGGGCTCGCTCCAGCGTTTGCGGGTGGCTTCGTCCAGCGCTCGGACGTGCACCGGCAACAGTCGGTAGGGCTCGGGGTTGTCGCTGAAAACCTGGATATCGAGGACTGCGTCCGGTGTGTCCCGCAGGTTGGCCAAGGCGCTGGCGATGCTGAATACCGCCTCCTGATGATAAGTCTCGGCGCCGAACACCAAATAAACTAGCTGCGGGCGGGGAGTCGAGGGCGCTGTATTCATGGACTGCGGGTTTCCGTTGGCATGTAAAACGACAAAGGCCCTCGTATCAAGAGGGCCTGGGTACAGCGCAAAACGACCTTTAGCGTGGCAGCTTGAGGTTGTTCCAGACGGCCAGGCTCGGTTCGGCCTGGTTCAGGGTATAGAAGTGCAACCCTGGTGCGCCACCTTGCAGCAAAGTTTCACACATTTCGCTGATAACCTGTTCGCCGAATGCCTGGATGCTTTTGACATCGTCACCGTAGGCTTCCAGTTGTTTACGCACCCAGCGCGGGATTTCCGCGCCGCAGGCGTCGGAGAAACGCGCCAGTTTGCTGTAGTTGGTGATCGGCATGATGCCCGGGACCACTGGAATGCTCACACCCATGGCCTGCACACGCTCGACGAAGTAGAAGTAGCTGTCGGCGTTGAAGAAGTATTGGGTGATCGCGCTGTCGGCACCGGCATTGACCTTGCGCACGAAATTCTGCAGGTCGTTTTCGAAATTGCGTGCCTGCGGGTGCATCTCCGGATAAGCGGCCACTTCGATATGGAAGTGATCACCGGTCTCTTCACGAATGAAACTCACCAGGTCATTGGCGTAGCGCAACTCGCCGCTGGCCATGCCCATGCCGGATGGCAGGTCACCGCGCAGGGCGACGATGCGCTTGATGCCGGCAGCCTTGTACTGGGCTAGCAGGCCGCGCAGGTCGTCCTTGCTGTCGCCCACGCATGACAAATGTGGTGCAGCCGGGATTTTGACTTCGCTTTCCAGCTGCAACACGGTGTTGATCGTGCGATCACGGGTCGAGCCACCCGCGCCGTAGGTGCAGGAGAAGAAATCGGGGTGGTAGCTGGCCAACTGCTTCGCAGTTGCCATCAGTTTTTCATGCCCAGCATCGGTCTTGGTCGGGAAAAACTCGAAGCTGTAGCGACGGTCTTGGGACATGGTAATACCCTTTGAAACTCAGAAGCCGACGGTGCAACCCACCTGCACTGTAGGAGCGAGCTTGCTCACGAAGAACATCAACGATAACGCGTAAAAACAGGATATACGCGGTGCCCTTGAGTTTTTCGCGAGCAAGCTCGCTCCTACAGGTGAAGCAGGTGGAACTGATTTTAGTAGCGGTAGGCGTGCGGCTTGAACGGGCCTTCAACGGTCACGCCGATATAGTCGGCCTGAGTCTTGGTCAGTTGCGTTACCACACCGCCGAAGCCACGGACCATTTCCAGGGCCACTTCTTCGTCGAGTTTCTTCGGCAGTACTTCCACGGTCAGGCGCTCGGCTTTCTGGGCAGGCGACAGGTCGGCGTATTTCTGCTCGAACAGGAAGATTTGGGCCAGGACCTGGTTGGCGAACGAGCCATCCATGATGCGGCTTGGGTGGCCGGTGGCGTTACCCAGGTTTACCAGGCGGCCTTCGGCCAGCAGGATCAGGTAGTCATCGTTCTGAGGGTCGAAATCGCCCGCGCCGGTACGGTGAACCTTGTGTACCTGCGGCTTCACTTCTTCCCATGCCCAGTTCTTGCGCATGAAAGCGGTGTCGATTTCGTTGTCGAAGTGACCGATGTTGCACACCACGGCGCGCTTTTTCAGGGCCTTGAGCATGTTGGCGTCGCAGACATTGACGTTACCGGTGGTGGTCACGATCAAGTCGATCTTGCCCAGCAGGGCCGCGTCGATGCTGGCGGAGGTGCCGTCATTGACGCCGTCGATGAACGGCGAAACCACTTCGAAGCCGTCCATGCAGGCTTGCATAGCGCAGATCGGGTCAACTTCGGAGACCTTGACGATCATGCCTTCCTGACGCAGCGACTGGGACGAACCCTTGCCCACGTCACCGTAGCCGATCACCAGCGCTTGCTTGCCCGAGAGCAAGTGGTCGGTACCGCGCTTGATTGCATCGTTCAGGCTGTGACGGCAGCCGTATTTGTTGTCGTTCTTGCTCTTGGTCACCGAGTCATTGACGTTGATGGCCGGGATCTTCAGCTCGCCCTTGGCCAGCATGTCCAACAGACGGTGTACGCCAGTGGTGGTTTCTTCGGTCACGCCGTGGACGCGGTCGAGGATCTGCGGGTACTTTTTGTGCAGCAGCTCGGTCAGGTCGCCGCCGTCGTCGAGGATCATGTTGGCATCCCACGGCGCGCCATCCTTGAGGATGGTTTGCTCCAGGCACCACTCGTACTCTTCTTCGGTCTCGCCTTTCCAGGCGAAAACGGGAATGCCGGCAGCGGCGATGGCGGCAGCGGCCTGGTCTTGCGTCGAGAAAATGTTGCAGGACGACCAGCGCACTTCGGCACCCAGGGCCACCAGGGTTTCGATCAGCACGGCAGTCTGAATGGTCATGTGGATGCAGCCGAGAATCTTCGCGCCCTTGAGCGGCTGCTCAGCGGCATATTTGCGGCGCAGACCCATCAGGGCCGGCATTTCGGATTCGGCGATAAAGGTTTCGCGACGGCCCCAGGCGGCGAGGGACATGTCGGCGACTTTATAGTCGTTGAAATCTGCAGGCGTGTTTACAGCGCTCATGAAGAGCCTCCATTCGTAGTGTGCGAATGGGCGCCGTTGTGCGTTTAGTATCCAGCCAGGACAACCAGGCCGGACAACGCCCCATCCGAGCCTGACAGGCCAAGCCTGCTGCAGCGCCCCTCGGACAGGTGGCGGGAGAACGGTATCAATCGACGATGACCGTTATAAAACGGGGGCGATTATAGCCGTGTACGCGGTACTTCCCAAGCCTTTCTGTCGGCGGCATGAAGTTCGCTCATGGGGTTGATAGGCAATGGCTCATAGAGCTTGGGCCCGGGCTCTGCCATGATGTTGTCCAGCATTTCACCAGACGCTTTGGAGTGACCATGAACTTCCACACCCGCAAATGGGTAAAACCCGAAGACCTCAACCCCAACGGCACCCTGTTCGGCGGCAGCCTGCTGCGCTGGATCGATGAAGAAGCAGCGATCTATGCGATTGTCCAGCTGGGCAACCAGCGCGTGGTGACCAAGTACATCTCCGAAATCAATTTTGTCAGTGCCTCGCGCCAGGGCGACATCATCGAGCTGGGCATTACCGCCACCGAGTTCGGTCGCACCTCCATCACGCTGACGTGTGAAGTGCGCAACAAGATCACCCGCAAGAGCATTCTGACGGTGGAAAAAATGGTCTTCGTCAACCTGGGTGAAGATGGCCTGCCCGCGCCCCATGGGCGTACCGAGATCAAATACGTCAAGGATCAGTTTCAGGACGAGGCGCTCGGCCAGTAAGGGACGGCATCGGTTTTTTGCTACTGGATGATTCTGCGCGGATCATTCCCGCACGTGCTCACCACACTTAGGGCTACCCCTTACGGAGAGCGCGTGTTTATGAAGGTCCTCGCCCCAACTCATGTTCCGCCGCCGGGGCCGCAATGTTCAGCTGTAGACAGCCAAGATGTCCTCGGCGCGGGACTGGCGGTGCCGCTGCTCGGCAGTCCGATAAGTGCGCTTGCTTGTCCTCGGGGCCCAAAAACCTCGTTGTTGGAAGGCGTGGGCGAGCGCAAGCTGGATCTCAGTCGATACAGCAATGGCGTGGTGGAACTGCAGGTATCGCCACCGGCCGTTTCGCGCTTGGTGCTCAGTGGCGGCGGCGCCAAGGGTATCGCGTTTCCCGGGGTGGCCCAGGCGCTTGAGGATAAGCACGCGCTAGAGGGCGTCCAGGTGATTATCGGTTCGTCTGCGGGGGGGATTTCAGCTGCGCTGCTGGCCAGTGGCATGGGCGCCGAAGCGTTCGATACGTTATCGGACACTATTGAGCTGCCCAAGCTGTTGAACAGTAAAACCCCGGTTGTCGCCTGGCTGCAAAATGCCGGCTCGAGCCTCGGCAAAGTGCTGGGGCGCCTGCCGGGTCCGGTGGGCAGCTACTCGCAGTTGCTGCTGACCCTGCTGCCGCGCCTGCAGTCAGATGCCGCGCCCCTCGAAACCCTGGTGCGCACTGAATCGCGCCACGCCGTGCAGGCCCATATCGCCCGCCTTCCCGAAAACCGCCGTGCGGCTGAGATAGTCGCCATCGATGGCAGGCTGGCAGCAGGCGGCGCCACCACTTTCCGCGACCTGCAGGTGTTGAGTCGGCATATTCCGGCGATCAAGCAACTCAGTATCACCGGCACCGGGATGTTCGACGGACGGCCACAGTTGGTGGTGTTCAATGCAGACCTCACACCTGACATGGATATCGCCCATGCCGCTCATATCTCGGGCGCGCTGCCGATCCTGTTCAGCCCGCCGGTTGAACAAGGCCAGCCATTTCAGGCGGCGACCGAAAAAGTGGCCTTTCAAGACGGCGGCATGCTCCTCAATACACCGGTCACGGAGTTGTTCCAGCGATCTTTCGCCGAAAGCCGGTTGAACCGCACTGAACAGTTGATTATCAAGTTCGAGTCCGAAGTGCCGTTGAAACCGGTGGTGCGGGTCGGATTTGCCAGCAGCCTGACCGACTGCATCAGCGGCGTTCCCTGTACGGCGGCCAGCGAGCTGAAACGCGCCAGGCTGAAAGCCTTCGCTGACCAGATCGTGACGCTGCCGTTGAACGGTGAAAAGGGTGATTTTCGAGGCTGGCTCAATGGCACGGTCAATTTCACGATGCCCGGCGCGGTGAAAGACCATTTGCAAGAGCTCTCCCGCCGCGCCGTCGACACGCATTTGCAGGCGCGCGCCAGTGTGCGTGAACGGCATCTGTTCGAATCGCTGGACGCTGCGGTACTGGCCATGGATGACCACCTGTTGGCCCAAGCGTTGAATAGACTGGGGGACAGCGGGGCATGCACTGAAGTGCTGCGGTTCCGGCGCGACGCGTCGCTGGCGCTGCAGGCCGTGGAATCCGCCATCGTCCAAGCCAACGCGACACCACCGCTGCTGCTGACACCCGGGTTGGCGCGGGCGTTGCGTAATCTGGATGCGCTTGCCAGTTGTCCGGAACAGGTCGAATGGTTGGGTCAAAGGCTCAATACCGCGGATAACCGCAACTATCAGCAATTATTGCAATTCAGTGCTGTGCAACCGACGGCTGTGTCCCATGTCATGGCCAGCGCGGTGGCCGAAATGCGCAGACGCGACATCGCGGTGATTGCCGATAACTTCACGCGGGAGGTGATCTATCCGTCGCTGTTTCGCACCGGACAGCCGGATGGCAACATCGCCTTGCTGCGGCGCGCCGAGCATAACCTGGCGCGGGCCACCACGGCTTCTCAAGTCAATCAAGTGCTCGATGGCATCGCCGAGCACTACGTGGCCCGCAATCGGCCCTGGAAAAAAGTGCAGCACTCCACCACCGTGGAAATGGCCAAGGCCTGGCGCATGCGGGCTTGAGCAACGCTGCAGTGAACAGCGCCGGATCCAGTCTGTCGTAGCTACAGGCCTCCTCTGGATTCAGGAATATTATGGTCACCCAAACAGACGACAAGACCGCCGACCTCTCCGCTGAAGAACAGCAGGATGTGGACAAAAATCAGCCGCCTCGGGCGGCGGTTCTGCATGAAATCATTCGCACCCAGGGGGATCAGGAGCTGGAGCGCAGCGTTGCCGCGCTGTGGTGGTCGGCGCTGGCCGCTGGCCTGAGCATGGGCCTTTCACTGATGGCCATGGGTTTGCTCACCGCACGCCTGCCGGACGCGGAAACCTTCAAGGTCATCAGCAGCTTTGGTTACTGCGCAGGCTTTTTGGCGGTGATTCTGGCGCGCCAGCAATTGTTCACCGAAAACACCCTGACCGCGGTATTGCCGGTAATGAGCAAGCCGACGCTGGCCAACGCCGGACGACTGCTGCGGTTATGGACGGTGGTGCTGGTGGGTAACCTGTGCGGCACTTTGCTGGTGGCTTATGTGATTTTGCATTTGCCACTTTTCGATGCCAAGACCGACCTGGCTTTTCTGGATATCGGGCGCAAGGTCATGGAGAACGACAGCGGCCAGATGTTTGCCAAGGGCATTGTCTCCGGGTGGATGATTGCCACCATGGTGTGGATGATCCCGTCGATGGAAAGCGCGAAGTTCTGGATCATTATTCTGATCACCTACCTCATGGCGCTGGGTGACTTCACCCATATTGTCGTAGGTTCGGCGGAAGTCTCTTATCTGGTGTTCGCCGGCGAGTTGCCGTGGGAAGATTTCTGGCTGGTGTTTGCCGGTCCGACACTTGCCGGCAACATTATCGGTGGCAGCTTTATCTTCGCCCTGATCAGTCATGCGCAGGTTCGCAGTGAAAGCAGCGTACCCAAGCCAGCGGCGGAGCCACGGCAAGCGCAGCGGTCCAAGAAGGCGCCGTGAAGCGAGACGCAAGGCGCACATGCAGCGTGTTCCCTGCAAGTGAGCTAATGTCTCAGCTGCCGCACTGTGGGATGACTGAATGATCCGGGTAAGTTGTCAATTAGGTGATACCGGAAGAACCTTTCGGCCGGCCGCGCCTCATAGCCTGTGGGCGGGAACTGATCGGCATGTGCGTGATGAAGTTCTGAGCGTCGAATAAAACCAAAAAAGGAATGAGTGATGACAGTCGCTTTCTGGTGTGTGTTGATCGCAATTTTTCTGCCGTACGTGTGTACCGGCGTCGCCAAGTTCAGTGAGGGCAAGTTCGGGCCACGGCAAAACCATGATCCCCGAGCCTTCCTGGAAACGCTCGAGGGGTTTGCCAGGCGTGCCCACAGCGCGCAGCTCAACAGCTTTGAAGTGACCCCGGCGTTTGCCGCGGCCGTGATCATTGCGCACATGGCGGGCAACGCGGAACTGGTGACCATCAACGTGCTGGCGGTGCTGTTCATCACCAGTCGCTTGCTCTACATCATTTGCTACCTGGCGGATTGGGCAATATTGCGTTCGCTGGTGTGGTTTGTGGGCATGGCGCTGATTGCGAGTTTCTTTTTCGTATCGATGTAAGGTCTGGACGCGGTTCAGTCTGGGAGCGGCAAGTCACACCGCCGCTCCCGGATTTGCTCTTCAGCTTCCTGCAGGCGCATCCGGCACTTTGGGCAGCACCGCGCCTTTGGGCCACAGCATCCAGATCTGGCCTTGTTGTTTCATGTTTCCGGCCAGCTCACCCGCTGCATCGCCGGTGCCCCAGAACAGGTCGGCGCGGACCTCGCCGGTAATTGCGCCACCGGTATCCTGGGCCGCCACTGGCCTGACGATCGGCGCGCCGTCGGGGCGCGTGGTCGACAGCCATAGCAGGCTGCCCAGCGGAATCACCTTGCGATCCACCGCCACGCTGTAGCCCGCGGTCAGCGGCACGTTCAGCGAACCGCGCGGGCCTTCATTGCTGTCGGGCCGGGCGCTGAAAAACACGTAGCTGGGATTGCTCGCCAGCAGTTGCGGAATACGCTCGGGATGAGCCTTGGCCCAGGCGCTGATGGTGCCCATGGTTACGTCGGCTTTTTTCAGCTCGTCTTGTTCCACCAGCCAACGGCCGATAGGGCGATAGGGAAAGCCGTTCTGATCGCCATAGCCCACGCGCAGTTGACGACCGTCGGCCAGCTGGATGCGACCAGAGCCCTGGATTTGCAGGAATTGCAGATCCATCGGGTTGGTCAACCAGGCGATGGGCTTGGCACTGGAGCCTTGCTGGTTGATGGTACCGGCATCGTCATAGGGCTTTAGCACGCGTCCTTCCAGGCGTCCGCGCAGACGTTTGCCCTTGAGTTCCGGATAGATGCTCTCCAGGTTGACGATGATCAGGTCGTCAGGTACCCCGAACACGGGGACGTGAGCGGTTTCAGTCTCGGTCAGGCTGCCCGGATACACTGGCTCGTAGTAACCGGTGATCAAGCCATTCGGTGTATCGTCCCTCGAGCGCAGGCTGTAGACATCCAGTTGCTCCTTCAGGAACCGGCGAATATCGTTGGCGGTCGCTGGAACGTTGGTGGCCGCTGCGCAGGTGGCCCCCCAGATCGGGTCGTTCTTGAGCCGTTGACAGGCGCTGCGCCAGGATTCGAAACCAGCTTGCAGATCGCTGTCGGATACCGCCGGCAAGGCGTCCCATGGGGTGCTGACATAGGTCGCAATGGCGTGGGGCTTTTCGGCTTCTGGTTTTGGTTCCGGGGTGTTGCCGCCGTCGCAACCGGCGAGCAGCGCGATCATCGGAAGAGCCCACGCCAGGCGGCGGCTCCAGGGGTTCAGCGGGACATTCATGTATGCAATTCCTGAGATGATCACCCGAGTCAGTGGCGGCTCCGGCAATCCATATTATTAATAGGGCTATTGGTCTTTGAGGTCGGGACGGGGATACTGGCCGCCGTTTTCCGTGACTGAGCCACCATGACTTTTAAAAAACTGACGCTTGTACTGCTGGCCTGCCTGACCTTGTCTGCTTGCGGTGGGGTTGATCCCGATTCGCCGTTGGGCCAGCGCAAGGCGATTTTCAAGCAGATGCTCAAAACCAGTGAAGACCTGGGTGGCATGCTGCGTGGACGGGTGCCATTCGATGGGGCAAGATTTTCCGAGGGCGCGGTTGCGCTGGACAAACTGTCCCATGAGCCCTGGAAACATTTCCCGAAGGTGCGCGAAGAAGATCACACCAGCGCCACGGACGATGTCTGGCAAAAGCAGGCGCTTTTCCAGGAACTGGCGCGCAATCTTGAGACGGCCACCGCTGAGTTGGTGATCGTCAGTCAGGTGCAGCCGTACAAGGCCAGTAACCTGGGGCCGGCGGTGCAGAAAGTCGAAGATGCCTGCAGCGCCTGCCATAAACAGTTCCGCAATCACTGAGTCGGTCCGCACAAGAAGAGCGTCTGCGTCTTACTTGTCCAACTCGTTCAAGGCGTCCTGCAATTCCTTGCGGGACTCGGCGAGCTTGTCTTTACGCTTGTTGATCTTCTCGGAGTCACCCTTTTTCATGGCCTTGTCGAGGTCTGCCTGACGCTGGCTGACTTCGTGCTTGGCATCGAGGACCTTGTTTTCACGCTCCTTTTTCAGGGAGGCATCGGTGCAATGGGTGGTGACTTCGCTCAGGGCCTTTTCCAGGCCGGCTTGCTGCGCATCGTTGCCGTGGGCTTTTGCCTGCTCGATCTGAGTCGTGATGGCCTGGCGCTTGGCGGCACAGCCGGTCAGTTGCGATGCGGCTTCGTCGGCCAGCAGCGGTGTGCTCACGAAGGCGGCGGTCAAGAGGGCGAGCGGTGCAAGAAATTTCATAAAGACTCCAGGGTAAACAAGGTCGCTGTAAGGTGGGCAGGATGGTTTCTGCCGGCACCGGTTAATCTGGCTGATAGGGCGCTAGAAACCGTCTATCCCAATGGCACGTAATGTTTCGCCGATGGCCACGACCTGTGGGTCGTGGAAAAACGCGCTCAATTGTACTGCGCGTCCCGGGCCGATTCCCGCTTCGGTTTGCCAGGCTTGAGCATCCCGAGTGGTCAAGGCATTCCAGCCGCCTTCCAGGTTATTGCGAGCAGTGGGCGGAACACCCAGAGCACTCAACCATTGTGCGAACGGTCGCTGCCGGGCACTGCGCAAACTGGCAAGCAGGCGTTCACTGCTTCGATCACCGAGGCCGTCAATGTTAGCAAGCTCTGCCTCATCAAGGTTCAACCAATCGACCAAGCCATGGATTTGGCCGGCCTGGATCAGTGTGCTCCAGGTCTCGCGGCCAATATGCGAGAGGTCCAGCCCCTGATTGCTACTCAGCCAGGTCAAGCGCGCAAGTAGCTGCTCCTCGCAGCCCGGGGTCAATTGCCAGCAGCTTAGAGGGTGAAAGTCGCTCGCCACTGGCACCTCGACCTCGACCCGTGTGTGGCTGCGCAGGATGACGTGCTCAAACCTTGGGATCACTTGACCGGCGAGGCTGATGGAAACCTGATCACCGGGACGGATATCCAGCTCCTGCCAGTGTTTCAAGGAGCCGAGGCTGACTCGCCGGATCTGGCGGTCGTCCAGCAGCACCGGGTCCAACTCCAGGATTGGCGTTATACGGCCCGTGCGGCCGATGTTGAAATTCACTTTTTTTACCTGCGCCAGGGCTTTGGTAGCCGGGTACTTCCAGGCGGCGGACCAGTACGGCGCGCTGGCCTGCCAACGGTTGGCCGGTGCACGTTGGTTCTGGTGCAGCACGATGCCGTCTGTGGCGAAGGGCAGCGGATGGTTGTGCCAGAAAACGCGCCAGTTACGTGCGTCCTCGAGGTTGCCGATGGGTTGGCTATACCGCCGACTGTCGCTGAAGCCCCAGCGTGCCAGTGTGTCGAGTTGCTCCTTGAGGTCCGCCGGCCCTTGGGGCCAGGCCCAGACAAACAAGCCAATGCCGGCGGCGTCGACGTCGCTGAGGTGCTGGCGGTTCATCAGCCCGGACACTCTACTGCGGGCATTCATGCCACCGTGTGTGCCCTGGACGTGATTGTCCAGGCGCCAATAAAGCTCGCCCTGCAACAGCAGATCGATGGGCTCGGGCAGTTTTTGCACAATCCCCGGAA
The DNA here is from genome assembly GCF_900106045.1 of Pseudomonas mucidolens. Taxonomy (NCBI): domain Bacteria; kingdom Pseudomonadati; phylum Pseudomonadota; class Gammaproteobacteria; order Pseudomonadales; family Pseudomonadaceae; genus Pseudomonas; species Pseudomonas mucidolens. The sequence continues at coordinate 5,404,096 of NZ_LT629802.1, forward strand.
TCTTGCGCGCCGAGGCGGACCAGTCCTGGCCAAACACGCCGTCGCCGCGACTGATGGCCTTGACCAGGTGACCAGCCCGGTAGATCAAGGTCACGGCCACGCCATCGACCTTGGGTTGGACCCACAGGCCGTCGCGCGCCCGGATCCAGTCCTCCACCGCCGACTGACTGGCGAGTTTCTCCAGGCCCGTGTGCGGGACCGGATGGCGCAAGCTCCCGCGAGAACTGGCCAGCGGATGGTCGGCGGGCGGAGTTTCCTGGGCAAAGCACTCGCGCCATTGGCCCAGGCGTTGGCGGGCCTGATCGTAAAGCTCGTCGCTGATCAATGAGCGGCCGAGCCGATGGTAGTGGTCATTCCAGAGGGTGATCTGGCGCTGCAGCGCCGTTATTTCGTCCTTGGCCTGCGCGGGTGGCCAGGCCGGGCATTCATCGCTCCAGGCGAGGGTGGGGCACAGCAAAAGCAGCAGATAGATCAACAGTCGCGAGGTCATCATGAGCATCCTTGCTCGGAAAGGGTGTCCAGCCTAAGGCAAGCGAGCGGGCATAAAAAAGCCCCGCGGGCGCGAGGCTTTTTACCGGGTGTGTCTGCTTACTGGAACAGGCCACCCGAGACGGGTGTCGGCCTTGGACAGGCCGACAACGATTACAGGCCGGCAGCGGTACGCAGGTCGTTGGCGCGGTCGGTTTTTTCCCAGGTGAACGTGGTGAAGGTGTCGTCGCCAACGGTCTTCTGTTCAGGGGTACGACCGAAGTGGCCGTAGGCCGCGGTTTCCTGGTACATCGGGTGCAGCAGGTCGAGCATGGTGGTGATCGCGTAAGGGCGCAGATCAAACACTTCGCGCACCAGCTTGACGATCTTGTCGTCACTGATGCGGCCGGTGCCGAAGGTATTCAGCGAAATCGATGTCGGCTGGGCGACACCGATGGCGTAGGACACCTGAATCTCACAACGCTCGGCCAAGCCGGCGGCGACGATGTTCTTGGCCACGTAGCGACCGGCATAGGCTGCGGAACGGTCGACCTTGGAGGGATCCTTGCCGGAGAACGCGCCACCGCCGTGACGGGCCATGCCGCCGTAGCTGTCGACGATGATCTTGCGCCCGGTGAGGCCGCAGTCGCCCACCGGGCCGCCAATGATGAACTGGCCGGTCGGGTTGATGTGGAACTGGGTGTCCTTGGTCAGCAGTTCGGCAGGCAGCACGTGCTTGACGATCAGCTCCATCACGCCTTCGCGCAGGTCTTTGTAGGAGACTTCTGGGTTGTGCTGGGTCGACAGCACAACCGCGTCGATGCCGACGACTTTGCCGCCTTCATAACGGCAGGTCACCTGGGACTTGGCGTCCGGGCGCAGCCAAGGCAGCAGGCCGGACTTGCGGGCTTCGGCCTGGCGCTTGACTAATTGGTGCGAGAAGGTGATCGGTGCAGGCATCAGCACTTCGGTTTCGTTGCTGGCGTAGCCGAACATCAGGCCCTGGTCGCCGGCACCCTGATCTTCGGGCTTGGCACGATCAACGCCTTGGTTGATGTCTGGCGATTGCTTGCCGATGATGTTCATCACGCCGCAGGTCGCGCCGTCGAAGCCGACGTCGGAGCTGGTGTAGCCGATGTCGGTGATCACGTCACGGACAATCTGCTCCAGGTCGACCCAGGCCGAAGTGGTGACTTCGCCAGCGATGATCGCCACGCCCGTTTTCACCAGAGTCTCGCACGCCACACGGGCGAACTTGTCTTCAGCAATGATGGCGTCCAGCACCGCATCAGAGATCTGGTCGGCGATTTTGTCCGGATGCCCTTCAGACACGGACTCGGAGGTGAAAAGGGAGTATTCGCTCATCTCGATGTTTTCCTGATATTTACCGATGGTGAGTGTCGCCAGTCGGTCGCTGAAAGTGGCGGACCTGAATCTGGAAACCATTACGTAAGCCTACGTAGAGGCTTTCCCCGGGAACGAGTCCCGCAGCGGTGGCCCAACGGGCCAGATCGTCCTGTTCAAAACCCAACCATAGATCACCGCAGGCCTCCCTGGCCCAACTCTGGTTGTGGCTGCATAAATCTGTTACCAGCAGGCTGCCGCCCGGTTGCAGCAAACTGGCCATTTGCTTGAGGGCTTCGGCCGGCGCAGCGAAATGGTGCAGGACCATGTTCAGCACCACGCAATCGGCTTGCAGGCCCACATCATTCAGGGCATCGGCCAGTTGCAGATGGACATTGCCCAGGCATTCGCGTTCACACACCTGGCGCGCCAGTTCCAGCATGGCCGGGCTGTTGTCCAGCGCCGTGACCTGCTCGAAGCGTCGCGCCAGCTCGGGCAGGAAACCACCATCGCCCGGACCGACTTCCAGCGCCGTGGCGTGGGCGTTGAAGCTCAGTTTGTCGAGCAGGGCCAGCACGCTTTCGCGGTATTGCGCCAATCCGGCGATCAAGTCTTGCTGGGCGCGAAACTTGTCCGCGACCCGTGAGAAAAAATCCTGGCTGGCGGCGGCGCGCAGTCCATGTACCTGCGCGATCCGCGACTGCACATCAGCCGGCAGGGCCAGGCTATCCACTTCTTCCAGCAGCGCCGCGTGCAGCTTGCCACCCAACTGCTCGGTGTGAGGCAGGGCACGGCGATAAAAAATCGCGTTGCCTTCGCGGCGGGTCGCCACCAGATCGGCCTGGGCCAGCACCTTCAAATGGTGGCTCATGCCGGACTGACCGATGGCGAAGATTCGCGCCAGCTCCAACACGCCGAACGAATCGTTGGCCAGCGCGCGCAATACATTCAGGCGCAACGGATCGCCGCCGGCCTTGCACAAGGCTGCCAGCTCGTCGCAATCGTCGGGGCGAATGGAGGGCGCAGGTAAGTTCATAGGGTCAGCAGTCTAGTGATGGGTTTAAATCCTCGCAAGGCCAATATCAAAAAGTTTTGATATTGATTTCGGCGTGATGGTTATAAGCACCCTCAATAACCTTTAGACGAACGGCGGGAAGTGTTCTCGAAGGGAATGCAGTCCAAACCACAGGAAAAACCCGCATAAGTCACTATCTGTCATTGCCCCGAGGGCCGTGGCTGAGGGAAAATGCCGGTCCTTTTTCCGTTTCTTCTATTCACTATCGATTCAACAATCCTCAGGAGATCAGCGATGCCCAGCCGTCGTGAGCGTGCCAACGCCATTCGTGCCCTCAGCATGGATGCCGTGCAAAAAGCCAACAGCGGCCATCCCGGTGCCCCGATGGGCATGGCGGATATCGCCGAGGTACTTTGGCGTGACTACCTGAAACACAACCCGAGCAACCCTTCGTTCGCCGACCGCGACCGCTTCGTGCTGTCCAACGGCCACGGCTCGATGTTGATCTATTCGCTGCTGCACCTGACCGGCTACGACGTCACCATTGATGACCTCAAGAGCTTCCGCCAGTTGCACAGCCGCACCCCGGGCCACCCGGAATTCGGCTACACCCCAGGCGTGGAGACCACCACCGGTCCCCTGGGCCAGGGCCTGGCCAACGCCGTGGGTTTTGCCCTGGCTGAAAAAGTCCTGGCGGCGCAGTTCAACCGTCCGGGGCATAACGTCGTCGACCACCACACCTATGTGTTCCTGGGTGATGGCTGCATGATGGAAGGCATTTCCCACGAAGTGAGCTCCCTGGCCGGTACCCTGGGCCTGGGCAAGCTGATCGCTTTCTACGATGACAACGGCATCTCCATCGACGGCGAAGTCGAAGGCTGGTTCACCGACGATACGCCAAAGCGTTTCGAAGCCTACAACTGGCAGGTGATCCGCAACGTCGACGGCCACGATCCGGAAGAGATCAAGATCGCCATCGAAACCGCGCGCAAGAGCGAGCAGCCGACCCTGATCTGCTGCAAGACCACCATCGGTTTCGGTTCGCCGAACAAGCAGGGCAAGGAAGATTGTCACGGCGCCCCGCTGGGTGACGCGGAAATCGCCCTGACCCGTGAAGCGCTGAAGTGGAACCATGGCCCGTTCGAAATTCCGGCTGACATCTACGCCGAGTGGGACGCCAAGGAAACCGGTCGTGCCGCCGAGGCGGAGTGGGACCAGCGTTTCGCCGCCTATTCTGCCGAGTTCCCTGAGTTGGCCAACGAGCTGGTGCGTCGCCTTGCCGGTGACCTGCCTGCCGATTTCTCGGAGAAAGCCTCGGCCTACATCGCCGAAGTCGCGGCCAAGGGCGAGACCATTGCCAGCCGTAAAGCCAGCCAGAACACCCTGAACGCCTTCGGTCCGCTGCTGCCTGAGATCCTCGGTGGTTCGGCTGACCTGGCCGGCTCCAACCTGACCTTGTGGAAGGGCTGTAAAGGCGTATCGGCTGAAGACGCCAGCGGCAACTACATGTACTACGGCGTGCGTGAGTTCGGCATGAGCGCGATCATGAACGGCGTTGCCCTGCACGGTGGCCTGGTGCCTTACGGTGCAACCTTCCTGATGTTCATGGAATACGCCCGCAACGCCGTACGCATGGCCGCGCTGATGAAGAAGCGCGTGATCCATGTATACACCCACGATTCCATCGGCCTGGGTGAAGACGGCCCGACGCACCAGCCGGTCGAACAACTGACCAGCCTGCGCACCACGCCTAACCTCGATTGCTGGCGCCCAGCCGACGCGGTTGAATCGGCCGTGGCCTGGAAGCACGCGATCGAGCGCAAGGACGGCCCTTCGGCGCTGATCTTCTCCCGTCAGAACCTGCAACATCAGGTTCGCAGCGACGCGCAGATCGCCGATATCAGCCGTGGCGGCTACGTGCTCAAGGACTGCGCTGGCGAGCCGGAGCTGATCCTGATCTCCACCGGTTCCGAAGTGGGCCTGACCGTCCAGGCCTACGACAAGCTGACCGAGCAGGGTCGTAAAGTGCGTGTGGTTTCGATGCCGTGCACCAGCGTCTTCGAAGCCCAGGATGCCGGTTACAAGCAATCGGTCCTGCCGTTGCAGGTCAGTGCGCGTATCGCCATCGAAGCCGCGCATGCCGACTACTGGTACAAGTACGTGGGCCTGGAAGGCCGCGTGATCGGCATGACCACCTACGGTGAGTCGGCGCCAGCGCCAGCGCTGTTCGAGGAGTTCGGTTTCACCCTGGAAAATATCCTGGGCCAGGCTGAAGAGCTGCTGGAAGACTAAGGCTGTAGATTGGGGTGGCTGTACTGGCCTCATCGCGAGCAAGCCCGCTCCCACATTAGATCGCGATCCAAATGTGGGAGCGGGCTTGCTCGCGAAGGCGGCGGCACATTCACCCTATAACCACGGTAATCGAGAACCCCATGCCTCAACCGCGTCGCTACAAAGTTGCACTCAACGGCTACGGCCGGATTGGTCGTTGCGTCCTGCGGGCTCTGTTCGAACGAGGGGCGGCGGCGGGCTTTGAGATTGTCGCGATCAATGATCTGGCCGACATGGCCAGCATCGAATACCTGACACGCTTTGACTCCACCCACGGCCGGTTCCCCGGCGAAGTGCGGGTCGACGGCGATTGTCTGCATATCAATGGCGACTGCGTGAAAGTCCTGCGCAGTGCCACGCCCGAGGGCATCGACTGGGCGACGCTGGACGTCGACCTGGTGTTGGAATGCTCCGGTGCCTACAACACGCGTGCCGACGGCCAGCGCTTTCTCGACGCCGGCGCACCGCGCGTGCTGTTTTCCCAGCCGATGGCCAGCGAGGCGGATGTCGACGCCACCATCGTCTACGGCGTCAACCAGGATTGCCTGAGCGGTGCCGAACTGCTGGTGTCCAACGCTTCTTGCACCACCAACTGCGGTGTGCCGCTGCTGCGCTTGCTGGATCAGGCGATTGGCTTGGAGTATGTGTCGATCACCACCATCCACTCGGCGATGAACGACCAGCCGGTGATCGACGCTTATCATCATGAAGACTTGCGCCGTACGCGCTCGGCCTTCCAGTCGGTGATTCCGGTGTCCACCGGCCTGGCTCGCGGTATCGAACGCTTGCTGCCGGAACTTGCCGGGCGAATCCAGGCCAAAGCAGTGCGTGTGCCAACCGTGAACGTGTCGTGTCTGGACATTACGATGCAGACTGTCAGCGACACCGACGCCAGCGAGGTCAACCGGATCCTGCGCGAAGCCGCTACCCACGGCCCGCTCAAAGGCTTGTTGGCCTACACCGAGTTGCCCCACGCCAGTTGTGATTTCAACCACGACCCACATTCGGCAATTGTCGATGCCAGTCAGACCCGTGTTTCCGGCCCACGGCTGGTGAACATCCTGGCCTGGTTCGACAACGAATGGGGGTTTGCCAACCGAATGCTGGATGTTGCAGAACATTATCTGCAAACCGCTTCAGCCCTTTCTGTCTCTCACAAATAGTAACTCAGGAAATGCGACCCATGACCGTGTTGAAGATGACCGACCTCGATCTGCAAGGTAAGCGCGTACTGATTCGCGAAGACCTCAACGTCCCAGTCAAGGACGGTGTTGTCAGCAGCGATGCGCGAATCCTGGCTTCGCTGCCGACCATCAAGCTGGCCCTGGAAAAAGGCGCGGCCGTGATGGTCTGCTCGCACTTGGGTCGTCCGACCGAAGGTGAGTTCTCGGCCGAAAACAGCCTCAAGCCGGTAGCCGATTACCTGAGCAAGGCGTTGGGCCGTGAAGTGCCGCTGGTGGCGAACTACTTGGGCGGCATTGACGTCAAGGCGGGCGACATCGTGTTGTTCGAAAACGTGCGCTTCAACAAGGGCGAGAAAAACAACAGTGACGAACTGGCCCAGCAATATGCGGCCCTGTGCGACGTATTCGTGATGGACGCTTTCGGCACCGCTCACCGCGCCGAGGGTTCGACCCATGGCGTCGCCAAGTTCGCTAAAGTCGCCGCGGCAGGTCCATTGCTGGCCGCAGAACTCGAGGCCCTGGGCAAAGCGCTGGGTGCGCCGGACCAGCCGATGGCGGCCATCGTGGCCGGCTCGAAGGTTTCCACCAAGCTCGACGTGCTCAACAGCTTGAGCCAGATCTGTAACCAATTGATCGTCGGTGGCGGCATTGCCAATACGTTCCTGGCGGCTGCCGGTCACCCGGTGGGCAAATCCCTGTACGAACCGGACCTGCTGGACACCGCCCGCGCCATCGCCGGCAAAGTCAGCGTGCCGCTGCCGGTCGATGTAGTGGTCGCCAAAGAATTCGCCGAAAGCGCCGAAGCCACCGTCAAGCTGATTGCGGATGTCGCGGCTGACGACATGATCCTGGATATTGGCCCGCAAACTGCGGCCAACTTCGCCGAACTGCTGAAAGCGTCCCGGACCATCCTGTGGAACGGCCCGGTCGGCGTGTTCGAGTTCGACCAGTTCGGCAATGGCACCAAAGTGCTGGCCCAGGCGATCGCGCAAAGCTCGGCGTTCTCCATCGCAGGCGGCGGCGACACCTTGGCTGCCATCGATAAATATGGCGTCAGCGATCAAATCTCCTACATTTCTACCGGTGGTGGCGCGTTCCTTGAGTTTGTTGAAGGCAAGGTCCTGCCCGCGGTTGAAGTGCTGGAAAGCCGGGCCAAAGGCTAAGGCTCACGGTCTGGAAAAGGAGTATTCCCATGATCAAGTCGTTTGCGCTGGTGATCGCGGCGGGCCTGTTGGCTGGCTGTGGCAGCGCGCCGAAGGCGGCACCCGAAGCTGAGAGCGCGGAGCCGGAAACGGGCTGCTATCAATCTGAGTGGCAGGCCGAAACCCTGCCGGTGATCAGTAAGCGCATAGGGCCTGATAGGCTGGAGAAATACGATTCTCCGCCCAAAGGTAAGGAACAGGGTTGCCCTTGATGGGTCTGATTCACTAACCGACAGCAGTGGCGGCTTCGTGCCGCCGTTCGAGGAGTGGCAATGAAAGGCGTTATCGCCCTGGTGGCCCTGGCGTTATTGGCCGGCTGCAGCAACCTGGACATGTTCGGCAACCAGGCTGAACCGCAGGACACATGGACGACCTGGACCTGTGACAGCCGGGCACAAGTGATCTGGCGGTTTGTCGATGACAGCCGCAGCCAGGTGGATGTACGCCTGGGTGGGGCGGAGCAGGTCTATCGTCTCAAACAGGATGTGGCCGCCTCGGGGGCGCTGTACAGCAACGACCAGCTGGCGTTTCACACAAAGGGTGAGGAAGGCCTGGTTTACTGGGTTGCCACCGACGATTTGATCGGCCGGGGTTGCAAAGCCCAGTAAGCAGACGATTTCAAAATAGATGAGATCCAAGGGTGGGAGCGGGCTTGCTCGCTCCCACACCTGATTCGGTTTCAAAAGTGATATCGGTGTTGAACCGGATACACAAAAAACGATTCAGCAGGGCAGCTAGGCAAACCCTGACCTGCAATAACTTGAATAGCAGTCGCCGCTACGGCAGGCTTGCACGATTAACGACCCTCGACCGGGAGAGAGAGACAATGGCACTTATCAGCATGCGTCAAATGCTGGACCACGCAGCCGAGTTCGGCTACGGCGTACCAGCCTTTAACGTCAACAACCTTGAGCAAATGCGCGCCATCATGGAAGCCGCTGACAAGACTGACTCTCCAGTGATCGTCCAGGCTTCGGCCGGTGCGCGTAAATACGCTGGCGCCCCATTCCTGCGTCACCTGATCCTGGCGGCCATCGAAGAATTCCCGCACATCCCGGTGTGCATGCACCAGGACCACGGCACCAGCCCTGACGTCTGCCAGCGCTCGATCCAGCTGGGCTTTTCCTCGGTGATGATGGACGGCTCCCTGGGCGAAGACGGCAAGACCCCGACCGACTACGACTACAACGTGCGCGTCACCCAACAAACCGTGGCCATGGCTCACGCCTGCGGCGTATCGGTGGAAGGCGAGCTGGGTTGCCTGGGTTCGCTGGAAACCGGTATGGCCGGCGAAGAAGACGGCATCGGTGCCGAAGGCGTGCTGGATCACAGCCAGATGCTGACCGATCCGGAAGAAGCCGCTGACTTCGTCAAGCGCACCCAGGTGGATGCCCTGGCCATCGCCATCGGCACCAGCCACGGCGCCTACAAGTTCACCAAGCCGCCTACCGGCGACGTGCTTGCCATCGACCGCATCAAGGAAATCCACAAGCGCATCCCTAACACCCACCTGGTGATGCACGGTTCTTCCTCGGTACCGCAAGAGTGGCTGGCGATCATCAACCAGTACGGCGGCGATATCAAAGAAACCTATGGCGTACCGGTTGAAGAAATCGTCGAAGGTATCAAGCACGGCGTGCGCAAGGTCAACATCGACACCGACCTGCGCCTGGCGTCCACCGGCGCGATGCGTCGCCTGATGGCCACCAACCCGAGCGAATTCGATCCGCGCAAATTCTTCGGCGCCACCGTCACCGCCATGCGTGACGTGTGTATCGCGCGTTATGAAGCCTTTGGCACGGCGGGCAACGCCTCGAAGATCAAGCCGATTTCGTTGGAGGCGATGTACCAGCGTTATTTGAAAGGTGAGTTGAACGCCAAGGTGAACTGAGCCTTAGGTGTTTAAAAAGCCCGCAGCGATGCGGGCTTTTTTTCGGCCGGAATTTGCTTCGTTTTCGCGAGATGGAATGCTGGTGACTTGGCGCTCAATGACCCGGAACACATCGCTCACGTCCTGAACCAGAATGCGTAGTTGTGCCTTCATGGCAAATCCTTCACTCAAGAGAAGAATGGCCACCGTTTGCTGCGAAACAAATGGGGTGGCAACTGTACGCGGGTTCGCAGACCGAGGCGTTAAGACCCGACAGACCCGAAGGCCTCCCACGCACAGCGGCAATAACAAATACGGCAGCCCAGGGTGTACGTCAGTCGTGATCAATATCCAGTTTGGCAAACGTCACTTTGCCACCTTCCTTACTGTCGCCCTTGTTGTCCTGAACGTAGACCCCGGCCTTGAAGTACAACGGCTTCTTGCCCCAGGCCGCGCCGATGCGTTCATTCCATTGCCCGCTGGCCGCCCGGACGCTCAAGAGCCCGGCCTTGTTCAAATTGATGACGTAGGTGAAGTTTCGCTCCAGCGGAACATTTTCGGCGACGATGATTACCCGGCCTTCGCTGTCATCCGGGCGCATGCGGACCTTGGCGACGATGTTGCCGCTCTGGGTTTTCTCCTTGTACTGGTACTCGACTTTCAACAACGGCTTCTGACTGTCATAGGCGTGAATCTGGCCGATCACGATCTTGCCGGAGGACGGCACCTGGTTGACGGCCAAGGTGGCGCGCAGGAAGTTGTCGGCTTCGGTATAGGTCCAATTGCGTAGCCGCCCATCGGTGTAGGTTTCTCGCAGCTCGCTGCGTGGATAGATGGCATTTTCGGTGCGGGTACCGGTAACGGGTGTCCAGAATTGCACGCTGCTGCCTTTGGCCTGGAAGTATTTGCCGTTGAAACCACTGAGCAGCTTGGGAGTGTTAATTGTGGCAGGTGGGGTTCCGACGGGAATGCTCAGGTTCCAGGTGGACAGGTCGATCATGAGGTGCGCCTTTTAAAAACGTAAGAAGAGCCAAAAGGCTTTGGCCCGCGTGTTCGCCTATTCGTTATAAGCGGCTGGTAAACGTTTGTTAATCACTTTAAGGCGATTTATTGGCGTCAAGAGTCTGTCAAAAAGCCATCTTTCCCATGACAGGGGGCCTGTGGCGCTTGACCGTTAGTCGGCTCAGTGATCTTTGGCACAACGATGGCACCGTCGTCACTTCTGCTTTACAGGATCCAAGGCTAGAGTGAGACCTCACGATCTGTCCGGCTTTTTCTCTCAAAAGTGACCGGAATACATCTTCAAGGATAAGAAGCAGCATGGAATGCGTTCCAACCCAGCACGGCGAAGCCTCTTCGGTACTCCTGGTGGTCGATGACTACCCGGAAAACCTGATCAGCATGCGCGCGCTTCTGCAGTGCGAGGATTGGCAAGTGGTCACCGCAGCGTCCGGTCTCGAAGCCTTGGCGTTACTGCTGGAACATGACGTAGACCTGGTATTGCTGGATGTAAAAATGCCCGGTATGGATGGTTTTGAAGTGGCTCGGATGATGCGTGGCAGCCAGCGTACCTGCATGACGCCGATCATTTTCTTGAGCGCCAGCGCACATTCTCCGACGGCGGTACTTGAAGGCTACGCCAGCGGTGGTATCGACTACCTGCTCAAGCCGTTCGACCCGCTCATTCTCAAGCCCAAGGTTCAGGCCCTGTTGGAGCATCAGCACAACCGACGGGCGTTGCAGCGTCTGAGCCACGACCTGGAGCTGGCGAGGGCCTTTAATGCCTCGGTGCTCGAGAATGCCGCCGAGGGCATTCTGGTGGTGGGCGAGGACGGCGTCATCAGCTACGCCAACCCGGCGATTTCGCGATTGCTCAATGCGCCGGTTGGCGAGTTGCAAGGCCAGACGCTGCTGAGTTTCCTGCAAAAACCTCACGTGCCTGACTGGCGCGAGTCCGAGTTATACGCCGGCTATCGTCGAGGCGAGACCTGGCGCTTGCATGACGCCATTTTGCGCACCGTACCCGGCCAACAACTGCCCGTGGCGATGTCATGCGCACCCTTGCCGGATGAGCAGAAGGCAATGGTGGTCACCGTGCTGGATATGTCTGAAGTGCGCCATTTGCACGAGCAACTGGAGTTCCAGGCGGTGACCGATCCGCTGACGGGGCTGCTCAATCGGCGTGGCTTCTATCAGGCCGTGGAAACCGTGTTACAGCACCACGAACGTAACGAGCGCAACGAGCACACGTTAGTACTGCTGTACCTGGATCTGGACGGTTTCAAACGGATCAACGACTCCCTTGGGCACGAGGCTGGCGACCAGATGCTGGGCTGGGTCTCGGCGCAATTGAAAACCTGCCTGCGCGGCTACGACATTCTCGGGCGCATGGGCGGTGATGAATTCACCGCATTACTGGAGCTGGAGTATCCGGAGCAGGCGGCAAAAATCGCCGAGAAACTCATCGAGCGGGTATCCATCTGCCAGCAAGTCGATGGTCTGGACGTCATGCTGGGTGCCAGCATCGGCATTGCGACGTTCCCCGACTGCGGCAACGATCTGGACGGCTTGCTGCATGCGGCGGACATTGCGATGTACGAAGCCAAGCGAGCGGGCCGTCAGCAATATCGCTATTACGATCAGGAGATGAACGGCCGCGCCCGCTCGCGGCTGATGCTTGAAAACAGCGTGGGCACAGCGATCGACAACAAAGATGTCACGTTGGTGTATCAACCCCAGGTGTCCCTCGAGGATGGTCATTTAAGAGGCGTCGAAGCGTTACTGCGCTGGCAGCACCCGAGCGTCGGTGATGTGCCGCCAGGGTTGTTCCTGCCGTTGCTTGAAGGGGCGCGATTGATCAGCCAACTCAGCAGTTGGATTTACCAGCAGGTGGCCGCCCAACGGGCTGCGTGGGCGCGGATCATGCGCGATGACTGGGTGCTCAGTGTGAGTCTGAGCAGCAGTCAGTTCAATATGCCCAATCTGGCCGACCAACTGCAGCAGGTGCTGGAGCGACATGGGTTGCACGGCCGGCAACTGGAAGTCGAAATATCCGAAGAAAGCCTGATGCAAAACCTCGAGCAATCCACCAAACAGCTGAAGTTGTTGCGGCGCGTGGGTGTGCGTCTCGCCCTGGACGATTTCGGGGCAGGTCACTGTTCCTTGGCGCATCTGCGAAACCTCGCGTTCGATACCGTCAAACTCGCGCCCCAACTGATTGCCCGCCTGCCGGGCTCGCGTCGGGATGCGGCGATGGCTCGCAGCATTATCGAGTTGTGTGGGCATTTCGATTTGTTGGTGATTGCCCAAGGCGTTGAAACCCTGGAGCAATGCCAGTGGTTGAAGGCCCATGGTTGCCAACTGATCCAGGGGCCGATCATCGCCCTGCCGTTGATTGCCGAGGAGATCAGCCTCTGGCCGCAGCCTTTCGAGCTGTGCGCAGGCCCTTGCTGAATTGGTTACACTGGCGACCATTCCACCCCCGTCGTCCGAGCCCATGACCGCGCTGAAATACCTCCAGGCTTATCCCGCTGCCTTGCAAGACCAAGTGCGCCAATTGATCGCCAAGGATCAACTGGGCGAGTATCTGCAACAGCGTTACCCCGAGCGCCATGACGTGCAAAGCGATAAGGCGCTGTACAGCTATGCCCTGGCATTGAAGCAGGAACATCTGCGCAATGCGCCGGCCATCGACAAGGTACTGTTCGATAATCGTCTTGACCTGACTCACCGCGCCCTGGGCCTGCACACCAGCATTTCCCGGGTGCAGGGTGGCAACCTCAAATCGAAGAAAGAGATCCGTATCGCCGCCTTGTTCAAGGAGGCTGCGCCGCAGTTCCTGAAAATGATCGTGGTCCACGAGCTGGCGCACTTCAAGGAATCGGACCACAACAAAGCGTTCTATAAACTCTGCGAGCACATGTTGCCCGGTTATCATCAGGTGGAGTTTGACCTGCGGGTTTACCTGACGTATCGGGACCTGGCAGGCAAGGCGCGGGAATAACCCAAGAGGACGGCAGCATGGATGTCAGCAAGACCAAGAGCAGTTTCTACCGGCGTCTGTATGTGGCGTATCTGATCGACCGCCAGTTAGCCAGCAGCGTCCCGGCCCTGACCGATATCACCGGCATGCCGCGCCGCACGGCACAGGACACGATTGGTGCGTTGGCGGACCTGGATATCGTGTGTGAGTTCGAGCAGGAAGACGGTGCCCGCAATCATGCCGGACGCTATCGCATTCGCAGCTGGGGGGCGATCGATCCGCGCTGGATTGAAGGCAATCTGGCGCAGATCAAGCGGGTCTTGGATTATCCCTGACGACGCATGCCGATGTGCGCAATACCATCTTCGAGGTATTCCTCGCCCACAGCCACAAATCCATAGCCTGCGTAATACCCCTGCAAATGTGCCTGGGCTGAGAGAAAGATCGGCGTTTCGGGCCAGATGACGTCGATCTGCCTGAGCGTTTCTTCCATCATCTGATGGCCTAGCCCGGTGCCTCGTGCCACCGGTGCGACGATCACTCGCCCGATCACCACGTCACCGTTGTGGGAGGTCGGGTCGAGCAGCCGCAGGTAGGCCACCAGTTGCTGATCTTTCCAGCCCGTCAGGTGATGGGTGTCACCCACCAGGTCCTGGTCGTCGATGTCTTGATAGAGGCATTTCTGCTCAATCACAAACACTTCCTGGCGCAGGCGCAGGATGGCGTACAACTGTTCCTTGCCCAGCTGTGTGTGATGTTTGCAAACCCAGTCAATTGTCATTGTTCCCGCTCGCGTAAAAATCTGTTCTGGATAGTAATGCCCGTGACCGAGGCCTGTCTTGGGCGCCGTGCAAACAGCTGGAAATCGACTATTGTGTGAATAGAGGCAAATTGATATCACTGGTTACTTTCACCGCTGACCTCTTTGTGTAAGCTGCTGCACAGTGCGAGCGATAAGCTACAGTCAGAGTCTGGCCGCCCTTCGGCCCGGCGTCACCGCCCGCAACAATCTGCCCGCTGTGCAAGGACATTAAGCATGTTGCGATTGTCTCGTGCCGTTGCTGTGCTCGTACTGCTGACGCTGGCCCCGGCAGCGGCAGCGGAACGCTTGCGCCTGGTCGCTGACGCGTGGCCACCGTTTACCGATGTCACGCTGCTTAATGGTGGATTGGCCACCGACATCGTCACCACGGCCCTGGCGCGCGCCGGCTATCCCAGTGATTTCAAGCAAGTGCCATGGGCCAGGGCGTTGATGGGAGTGGGGGACGGTCGTTATGACGTGCTGATCAATGCCTGGTACGACGATACGCGTAAGCAGTTGGGGCAGTTTTCCGCCGAGTATTTGCTTAACCGCGTGCGTTTCCTCAAGCGTCGGGACGATCCCGTGGAGTTCCAGAACCTGCAGCAGCTGCAGGCTTATCCCATTGCCGTGGTGCGTGGTTATGCTTATTCGACGGACTTCGACGCGGAGCCCGGGTTGCAGAAAATTCCGGTGCATAACTTTGCCATGGCGGTGCGCATGCTTGCGGCTGAACGGGTAAGGTTGACGGTGGAAGATGAGTATGTCGCGCGCTATTACCTGGCGCGGGAGTCACCGCGGGTGCGTAACGCGCTGGAGTTCTTGCCCAAGACCTTGAGTGAAAACAGCCTGCATATCCTCGTCAGCCTGAAAAACCCGAAGCATGAGCAGATCGTCGCCGGGTTTGATCGGGAGATTGCCCGGATGAAGGCAGATGGCAGTTATGCGCGTCTGCTGAAGCGGCATGGGATGTAGGGCGCAGCGCTCTCTAGCCCTTCATCAAGTGCGCGGCCAAGGTCCGCAGCGGTCCGAGCTGCCGACAGATCAACGCCAACTGCGTCTGTACCAAGCGTTGTCCTTCATCGATCTCATCGGGCATCTGTTCCAGATCCACCGCCAAGGCTTCTTCGGCATCGCTCTGAATGGCGATCGGTTGCTTGTTGGCCAGTCCCGCAGCGATCTCGTCGATGCTCGCTGCGAGGCTCTTGCCGGCGCCTTCGATCAAGTGTTCACGGACTTCAGATGGCAGTTGGGTTTCGCGGTGAGCGCCGAGCCCCGAGAGGTAGCTGAGCAAGGTGTGGGACAGCACCAGAAAGCGGAAGCCAACGTCGGCTTCCTTGCGGAAGTGTCCCGGCTCCATCAGCATATTCGCCAGGGTGGTGGACAGCGCGGCATCGGCGTTGTGGGCATTGCGCCGCGCCAGTCGGTAAGCCAGGTCGTCGCGCTTGCCGGCCGCGTATTGCTGCATGATTTGCCGCAGATAGATGCTGTTGCACGTCAGGGTATTGGCCAGCACCTTGTTCAGGCGTCGACCTTGCCAATCCGGTAGAAACAGGAACACCGCCAGCCCGGCGATCAGGCTGCCCAGCAGGGTATCGAACAAGCGTGGCAGGAACAGTCCATAGCCGTCGCCCACCTGATTGAAGCAGAACAGCACCATCAGCGTAATCGCCGCGGTGGCCAGGGTGTAGCGGGTGGTGCGGTTGATAAAGAACACCAGCCCGGCGGCGATCGCGAACATCGACTGCACCAAGGGGCTGGGGAACAGATCAAACAGCGCCCAGGCCACCGTCAGACCAATGGCTGTGCCGATGATCCGCTGGCCGAGCTTGCGCCGGGTGGCGCCGTAGTTCGGTTGGCAGACAAACAGTGTGGTGAGGATGATCCAGTAACCCTGGGACGGATGGATCAGATGCACCATGAAATAGCCGACGCTCAGTGCCAGAGACAAGCGCAACGCATGCCGGAACAGCAACGATGTGGGCGTCAGTTGAGTGCGCAAGCGGGTCCACATTTCGTTGAGGTTGCGTGGCGAGCGATCCAGCAGATTGCTGTCGCTGGCCTCTGCCAGGCTGTCGGGATTGCTCGCGTCGCTGAGCAAGCGGTCCAGCGTCGAGAGGTTGGCGGCCAGGGCCCGCAGCGAGCGCAGCAGGCCGCGCCAAGCCGGGTTGCTCTGGATGCGCAGGTGTTCCAGGGACGCATTCAGGTCGCCCAGGGCCTCGGCGAAGCTGGCGTCATACACGAACGGTTGGCGCAGTTGGATCGATTCGGCAAGCGTCTGGCAGGCTTTGCCTTGCTGGCGCAACAGGCGCTGGCAACGGAACAGCACGTCGCTGTGGAAGAAGGCTTCAGCCAGGGCGTTGTAGGGATAGTGGGAGGAACTGGCGCGCTCGTGGATGTCCTGGGCCAGGAAGTAGAGCTTGAGGTAGCGGCTGACTTTCGAACCCGGTCGACCATTGCCCACACGGTGCAAGATGATTTCCTTCGCAGCGTTCAACGCGGCCACGACACGCCCGTTCTGTTGGGCCAGTTCCAGGCGCCGCGCTTCTACATCCAGCTGGCGAATGGGCTCGAACAGCGATGACTTGAGCTTGAGGTAGCGCCCCAGCTCGCGAAACAGCCGTGCCAGACTCTGTTGCACCGGCTGATTGGAAAACAGCAACTGCCACAACACCGAGAGCGCGCCGTACCAGGCGGCACCGGCCACCAACAGCAACGGCTCGTGCCAGAAGTCGGTGACAGCGCCGCCGCGCTGGTCCACGGCGATCATGGTGTAGACCGACAGAATCAAGGTGGCCGAGGCAATCGCGCCATAGCGCTCACCCAACGCGCCGAGCATGGTCAGGCTGAAACTGGCCAGGGCCAGGGCGATGGCGAAAACCCAGGGATAGGGAAACAGCAGCTCCACCGACAGCGCCGCCACGCTGAAACACACCAGCGTGACTGCCAGGGCGTTGAGGCGGCCTTGCCAGCTGTCATCGGTCTCGGCCAGGGCGCTGGCGATAATCCCCAGGAACAGCGGAATCAACAGCGTCATTTCATCCTGATACCAGCACAGCGTCATGCTGCCGGTGAGGGCGATGAATACCCGTACGCTGTAACTGAACTTATCCAGTGCCCAAAGGCGGCGCATGGACTGCTTGAACGAGGTCGATGACATGAAGTCTGGGGTCTTCCGGGACAATGTCGCTAAATTGAGCCAGTAATGACGTTACGGCAAGCGTGACGATCACATCCAGGAGCACATTTTATTCCAATCTGGTTTTTGAGAGGGGCGGGGGCGGGTGCATATTTGGGGTCGCGGCTACGGCTAATTGCAGTTTCGTCCGGATGGCGAAGCCTTTTCAAGGTTTTTGAGGTCACTCAGCACGCTGAAGAGCTGTTTTGATCTGAGGTGGATGGTTCTTTTGTGTTGAGCTTGAGATCCGCCCCTCACCCTAACCCTCTCCCGGAGGGAGAGGGAACTGACCGAAGTGTGCCAAGAAAATCGGCGATCTGAAAAACCGTTTCGATTGCGGATTCACAGCCGATTTTTCAGGTCGATGTAAACCGCCAATATCCCCCGATCGGTCCCCTCTCCCTCCGGGAGAGGGTTAGGGGCGGATCTCAAGCCGGCCACCTATCGTACTGCCCGCCGCAGCATTCACCACAAAGCCCACTTCGCCAACAGACCTCGACAGCGCGTACCAACCCGATACCACGGACTTTTCAAGCACCTTGAGCCCGCTGGTTCTAACCTCCGATCAGACGTATTGCGCCGCCGCGTAGCCCGAAGCCCAGGCCCACTGGAAATTGAACCCGCCCAGGTGACCGGTCACATCCAGCACTTCGCCGATGAAATACAAGCCAGGGCTTTTCAACGACTCCATGGTCTTGGACGACACCTCCCGCGTATCCACGCCCCCCAAGGTCACTTCCGCCGTGCGATAACCCTCGGTGCCCGCCGGAATCAACTGCCAGCTTCCCAGCGTGTGGGCGATCTCCGCCAATTCTGCATGGGTGTACTGTTTCATCGGCTTGGAAACAAACCACTGTTCTGCCAGCAGATTGGCCATCTTCTTGGTGAAAATCTCCCCGAGCAGGGTTTTCAGTTCGCTGTTGGGCCGTTCGGCTTGTTGCTGTTGCAGCCAGGCGTGGGCGTCATGGTCTGGCAGCAGATTGATTTCGACGGTATCGCCGGACTCCCAATAGGAGGAAATCTGCAAGATCGCCGGCCCGCTCAAGCCACGATGGGTAAACAGAATGTTTTCGCGAAAACTCTGGTCATTGCAGCTCACCAGGCAATCCACCGAAGTGCCGGACAGCTCGGTGCACAGTTCCCTGAGCTGATCGGTGATGGTGAACGGCACCAGGCCGGCACGGGTCGGCAGCAGTTCATGGCCGAACTGTCTGGCCACTTGATAGCCGAACCCGGTGGCGCCCAGCGTAGGAATCGACAACCCGCCAGTGGCGATCACCAGGGATTCGCATCGCAGCTCGCCCAGGGTGGTCTGGAGCTGATAACCCGATTCGAGTTTGTCGATCTGCTGGATCGATGTGTCCAGGTGCAGGTTCACGCCGGTCTGGATGCACTCGTCCAGCAACATACCGAGAATGTCGCTGGATTTGTTGTCGCAGAACAGCTGGCCGAGTTTTTTCTCGTGGTACGGCACGCCGTGCTTGGCCACCAATCCAATGAAATCCCACTGGGTATAGCGGGCCAGCGCCGACTTGCAGAAGTGTGCGTTCTGCGACAGGAAGTTGGCCGGCTCGGTGTACATATTGGTGAAATTGCAGCGACCACCGCCAGACATCAGGATCTTCTTGCCGGCCTTGTTCGCATGGTCGATCAACATCACCGTGCGCCCACGCCCCGCGGCGGTCAGCGCGCACATCAAGCCTGCGGCGCCGGCGCCAATGATCACAACTTCGGTCGAGCGCAAAACGGTGTCCTCATACAGGAATCGATACGACCCTGTAGGAGTGAGCTTGCTCGCGAAAAACGTCAACGATAACGCGTGCTGTCTGGCTTGACGCCGCGCGCTCAGGTTTTTCGCGAGCAAGCTCGCTCCTACAGGGGCGAGCGGTGTCTTTACAGGATTCGCACGCGCAGCGAACGACCCTTGATCTTGCCGTCATTCAAGCGCTGCAATGCCTGCTTGGCGATGCCGCGTTCCACGGCCACATAGGCCTGGAAATCAAAGATCGCGATCTTGCCCACCTGCGCGCCCGGAATCCCGGCATCGCCGGTCAGTGCGCCAAGGATATCGCCCGGGCGAACCTTGTCTTTACGGCCAGCGGCGATGCACAAGGTGCTCATCTGTGGCAGCAGCGGACCACCGCTTTGCGGCTTGAGGTTGTCCAGTTGGTCCCAGTTCAGCGGCGACTTCTGCAGTTGCTCGATGGCCTGGGCACGGTGAGCTTCGGACGGTGCCACCAGGCTGATGGCAATCCCGGTTTCACCGGCACGACCGGTACGGCCAACGCGGTGAATGTGGATTTCCGAGTCGCGGGCCAGTTCGACGTTGATCACCATATCCAGTGCGTCAATGTCCAGGCCGCGAGCGGCAACGTCGGTAGCTACCAGGACCGAGGTACTGCGGTTGGCGAACATCGCCAGCACCTGGTCGCGATCGCGCTGTTCCAGATCGCCATGCAGGCCGACCGCGGAAATCCCCTTGGCCGTCAGGTGGTCGACGGTTTCCTGCACTTGCTGCTTGGTAAAGCAGAACGCCACGCAGGAGGCCGGGCGGAAGTGCGACAGCACCTTGGTCACGGCGTCCATGCGCTCTTCCGGGGAAATTTCGTAGAAGCGCTGTTCGATCTGTTCGTCCGAGTGGAACGCCTCGGCCTTCACTTGCTGCGGCGCGCGCATGAACTTGGACGCCAGTTGCTTGATGCTGACCGGGTAGGTGGCCGAGAACAGCAACGTCTGACGGCGCGCCGGGGTCTTGCTGATGATGTCTTCGATGGCGTCATAGAAGCCCATGTCGAGCATGCGGTCGGCTTCGTCGAGGATCAGCGTGTTCAGGCCGTCGAGCACCAGCGAGCCCTTGCGCAGGTGTTGTTGGATGCGTCCCGGCGTGCCGACGATGACGTGCGCGCCGTGCTCCAGCGAAGCGATCTGTGGGCCGAGGGACACGCCACCGCAGAGCGTCAGCACTTTGATGTTGTCTTCGGCGCGGGCCAGGCGGCGGATTTCCTTGGCGACCTGGTCGGCCAGCTCGCGGGTCGGGCACATTACCAGGGCCTGGCAGCCGAAATAGCGCGGGTTGATCGGGTTCAGCAGGCCGATGCCGAAGGCGGCGGTCTTGCCGCTGCCGGTCTTAGCCTGGGCGATCAGGTCCAGTCCCTTGAGGATCACCGGCAAGCTTTGCGCCTGGATCGGCGTCATCTCGGCATAACCCAGAGAGTCGAGGTTCGCCAGCATGGCGGCGGACAGCGGCAAAGTACTAAAAGCGGTGGCGATGGTGGTCACGGGACTGGCTCTGCAAAACAAAATGTCGCGTAGTGTAACAGCCCCCTGTGGAATTCCCCGCATGTTCTGACGAGGGGAGGAGGGCAGCCATAAGCTTGAAGCTGGTAGCTGTCCCTAGTGCTCCACATCGTGCTCGCGATTGACCACGCGTTTGCCATCCTTGGGCGACAGTTGCAGGAAAATCGCCGCCGCCAGCATCGCCATGATGCCCACGGTGAGGAAGGTCAATTGGAACGCTCCCAGCACGGTGTTGACGCCATCGTTGCCGGGTTCGGCGGTAAAGCCGCCGAGCAAGGCGCCGGCACAGGCCACCCCCAGGCTCAGGGCCAGTTGCGCCACCACCGACAACAGGCTGTTGCCGCTGCTGGCCTGGGCGTCATCGAGGTCGATCAGGGTCACGGTGTTCATCGCGGTAAACTGCAGCGAGTTGATCGCCCCGAGCACCGCCAGCATGGCTAGCAACAACGGATAAGGTGTCTGCTCGCTGACCAGGCCCATGCTCGCCAACATCAACCCCAATGCCAGCGTGTTACCGGTCAGGACGATGCGATAACCCAGACGCTCGATCAGCGGCCGTGCGAGGGACTTGGCGACCATCGCCGCGGCCGCCAGGGGCAGCATGCTCATCCCGGCCTGGGAGGGCGAGTAACCCAGGGCAAGCTGTAGCAGCAACGGCACCAGGAACGGCAGGGCGCCGCTGCCCAGGCGCGCGAACAGGTTGCCGAGAATGCCCACGGCAAATGTCCGGGTCTTGAACAGCCGCGGCGAGAACAGCGGGTTTTCGATGTGCCCGGCCCGCAGCCAATAGGCCGCCAGGCACGCCATGCCGCCGAACAGCAGCAACATCACGCGCAGGTGCGGCAAGTGCAGTTCGCCGAGGCCTTCCATGGCGATGGTGATGAACATCATCGCCGCGCCAAACAACAGGAATCCCAGGCTGTCGAAGCGCGTGCGTTCGCTGCCGCGCAGGTCGGGGATGAACTTCCACACGGCGTAGCAACCGATCAGTCCCACGGGCAGGTTGATCAGGAAGATCCAGTGCCACGTCAGGTACTGCACCATCCAGCCACCCATGGTCGGCCCGAGCAACGGGCCGAGCAGGCCGGGAATCGTGATGAACCCCATGATTCGCACCAGCTCCGAACGCGGGTAGGCGCGCAGCACCACCAGTCGGCCCACCGGCAACATCAGCGCGCCTCCAAGGCCCTGGATCACCCGCGCGCCGATCAGCATCGACAGGCTGTTGGACAGCGCGCAGAGCAATGAGCCGAGACTGAACAGCAGGATGGCGCTGAAGAAGATGTTCTTGGTACCGAAGCGATCGGCGATCCAGCCCGACGCCGGGATCAGCAACGCCACGGTGAGCATGTAGGCGATGATCACGCCTTGCATGCGCAGTGGGTTTTCCGCCAGGTCCTGCGCCATGGCGGGCAGTGCTGTATTTAGAATCGTCCCGTCGAGCGACTGCATGAAAAAGGCAATTGCCACCACCCAAGGAATCCAGCGGGCAGTCTTGGCATCTAGCTCGACACGATTGGGCATGAGGTCCCTTTTCTCAGCTGGCGATGGGGTGCCGATTATGCGCCATCCACTGCCTCATTTCCCATTGGCGGTTGGTCTATATCGGAGAGCGGGACGTTTTTGCCCACCAGGAAATCGATCAGTATCCGATGCACGGCGACCGCTGCTTCGCGGGATTCTAGGTCTAGCAAGTGCCCGGTGTGTTCGGCGGTGGCGAAGCTGCTGCGCCCTACATACTGCTTGAACGACTGCGCCTCAATGGCGGGGGTGTATTCGTCCAGCGCACCGTTGAGAAAGTGCACAGGGGTTTTGATCTGGCGCAATTGCGGCAAGTAGTTGCCATCGCCCAAGGCCAGCACCTGATGAATATGAAAGCGCGCCTGCCGGTACTCGGTGGTGGCCATGTTCGACAGATGACGGTGGTTATTGCGCTTGAGCCGGGACGAGAGAAATTTACCGACGGTTTCGTTGAGCAGGTGGCCGACGGCGGATTTATCGTCGGCCTCGATCAGTACCCGCACGCGCTCCACGTATTCGAGCATGGGCTGGTTGAGGTGAGGCGCCAGGGCCATCACCACCGAGCTTTCGATGGAGGGCGGGTTGCGGGCCAGGGTCAGCAGCGTCGAGATGCCGCCCCAGGAGGCCGATACCAGGTGGTTGACTTCGAAGCGTTCCACCAGCGCCCTGAGGATTTCCACTTCGTCGTCCTTGGTCACCAGGTCGAGATCGGTGTTGTGGGGGCGCGAGTAGCCGGAGAACGGCAGGTCGAACATCAGCACATTGAAGTGCCCGGCCAGGCACCTGCTGGTGCGGGCAAACGAGCGGGTGGTAGACAGCGCGCCGTTGACCAGCAGCACGGTCTTTCTCTGCGGGTCGTTGCCGAGTCGCTCTACGTGAACGTTGTAGTGCTTGAACAGCTTCTCAATGACAAAACTTCCTTGGTGCATGTCAACGCTCCGGCTCGCCTTTCCCAGGCGAGGTCATGCCTCACTTGGCGGCAAGTGGGTTGAAGGGTGGCGGGACGCCACTAACGTTTATATCGAGGTTTTTGGCGGGCGACAACAACCCATCAATCAATGGGCTGCTGTAAAGGAAGGTTCATCAAGACGCGGGGCATTCCTCTGTAGGAGACGTGTCTTGGCGTCTCCACAAAACCCAACGCAGCATCGCCGGGATTAAGGTGCCTACAAGGTCAGGGTGAGGCGCTTGATCAGCGCGCCGGGCAATAAGTTGGACGAGGTGTCGCGCTGGCCATAGGTGCTGGCCGACAGCAGCAACTCGCGTTCGGCCGTCAACGCCTCCAGCTGTGAACCCAGCAGATGGTAGACGCTGTCATCAAAGCGCATGGTGCTGACCGGCGCCTTGATCTTGCCGTCTTCCACCCAGAACGTGGCGAAGCGGGTCATGCCGGTCAGGCGGGCCGCCGGCTGGTCAGAGTAGTTCAGGTACCACAGGTTGCTGATATACAAGCCTGTGCCCAATTGCTCGAGGATGTCGGCCTGGGCCAGATCACCCGCCGCCATCTGAAAGGCGCTGGGAGATTCGTCGCTGTCGGCACCATTAGCGCTCAACCCGTATTCGGCGGCGCTGCGCGAACTGACCAGGCGGCCCTCGGCCATGCCGGCGTTGATCAGGGTCACGTCGCTACGCGGATAACCGTCCCGGGAAAACGCCGGGCTCAGGGAGCCGCTGACCTGTTCATTCATGCCCACCAACGGGCTCAGCGTTTGATCGCCGGTATACAAACGCTGCAACGGGCTGCTTTTGCTGGCGATGGACTGGGCAGAAAAACCGCCCCAGGCGAGCATGCCGATGATCTCTTCCATGGCCGCCGGCGCCAGGTACGCCCGGTATTCGCCCGGCGTCAGTGGATGCAGTGGCCGGCCCAGGAACGCCAGTTGCTCGCGGGCTTGTTGAAAGCGCTGGGCAAACGCCGCGCTGTTCCAGGCATCGCCGGCATAACTGGCCTTGACCGCTTCACCGTTGGCATGGAACAGGCTGAAGTCGAAGTTGAAGCTGTTCGCCTGATGCCAGCCAAACGCTCCCGATGAGCTGGCGAAGCCGCGGCTTATGGGGCCCGCAGCATAAAATCCGACCAGGTCGGTGTCTTTCGCGGCGAGGCTGATGTCCGTCAGCACCTGATCCAGCTCCGGCAGTGGCTGAAGCTGTGTGTTGTGGCTTTGCCAGGCGCTGTGGTTGAGCAGCAGATAAGGATCGCGTTGCAGAAGTGGCAAGGTTTCGCGCAACTGTTGCAGGCCTTCGGCCAAGCGCTGGCGGTCAAGTTCGGGGGGCCCGGCCAGGGTGATGCCGAGGTCGGCATGGCGGCCGTTGTTGATCAGCTTCAAGTTCACGCTGGCCTGTTGCACCTGGCCAGCCTGACGCACGCGCGCATGGTTGAAGCGCACGAATTCGGATGACTCCGCCGCGTAACCGAGATGAAACTGTTCCTCTTCGGTGATGGCCTGCTTCAGCCAATCCACCAATCCCTTGAACGCCTGCATCAGGCATCTCCTCCAAACACATCGACATCGCTGAATACACAAGCCGGCGCGGCATGGCCGACACGGATTACCTGATTGGGTTCGCCCTTGCCACAGTTGGGCGTGCCCAACACTTTGAAGGTGCTGGCGTCACCAACGGCGCTGAGCTTGCGCCAGAACTGCGCGGAAATAGCCCGGTAGTTGGGGTTCTTCACCACGCCCTTGAGTTCGCCGTCCTCAATCAATTGGCCCCATTCGCAGCCGAACTGGAATTTGTTGCGCGCATCGTCGATGGACCAGGAGCGATTGTTCGACATCAGAATGCCGTGCTCGATGCCACCGATCAGTTGCGCCAGACTCTGGTCGCCGGCCTCGATATTGAGGTTGGCCATGCGGTCGATGGGCGCGCGGTTCCAGCTACAGGCGCGACTGTTGGCGACACCACCCAAACCTGCCCGATATTGCGACAACGCACCGCCCAAAGGCTTGAGCAACAATCCCTCGCGAATCAGGAATTGTTTACGGGCGGGCGTGCCGTCGTCGTCATGGCCGTAACTGGCCAGTTGCTCGGGAATATCGGGGTCGAACGTCACGTTCAGCAGTCTGGAGCCGTATTGCAGCTGGCCGAAGTCGCTGGTCTTGACGAAGCTGGTACCCGCGTAATTGCGCTCGTCACCCAGGATGCGGTCCAACTCCAGCGGATGCCCGATGGACTCGTGGATCTGCAGGATCATTTGGTCAGGCATCAGCAGCAGGTCACGCGGACCTTGAGGCGTATTCGGTGCCAGCAGCAGTTGCAATGCCTGATCGGCAATTTCCGTGGCGGCGCCCATCAGGCCGAAACGCTTGACCACCTCGAAGCCACCTTGCTGGCCGAAGTTGCTGCCACCCAAGGTCCGGGTCTGGCTGTCGTTGCCGTCATAAGCGGTCACGTTGATGCCCGGGAACACAAAGCGCTGGGCCTGACGCAGGACGGCCCCGGCGCTGTTGAGGTAGATCTGTTCGACGAGGGTAGTACCGAGGCTGACTTCCCAACTCACCAAGCGCTCATCCTTGGGCACGGTGGCAGACTCGGCGCCCAGGCGTTGGTAGCACTCGCTCAGGGACGGGAAGGGCTGATCCAGGTCTGGCGACAAATAATCAGCGACTTCGCTGGACACTGGCTGCTCGCGCAGGTCGAGCAGGGCATGCGGTTTGATCCGCCGCGCTTGCTGTTCGGCGCGCTCCAGCGCGGCTTGCAGACCGGGCAGGGAAATATCGTGGGTCGCGGCGTAGGCTTCGACACCGTTGAGGCGCACCGTGAGCATGGCGCCTTGGTCCTGGCTCAGGTGTGGCGGTTCGGCGACGTTTTTGCGCACTGACAGAAACTGGCCGGATTCGCGCACGTAGCGCAAAGAGAAGAATTCGGCGGTGGTGCGCAGGGCCGCGAAGTGTTTTTTGAGTTGCGGGTGAGCGTCGAACATAGGGCCTTCCTGGTGGGCGGTGGTGGCCTGGAGGGCCCTATCGCTGTAGGCGCGAGGGGGACGCCTAGTTCTTGCTCGCGAAAAGCCAGAGAGCATCGCGTGCCTCCAGAATGCCCGCGTCATCGTTGGCGATTTTCGTCAGCAAGAACTAGGCGTCCCCTCGCTCCTACAGGGTTAAACCGGGCAACCCTTGGCGCGCAGGATCGCGTCAAAACGATCAGGGTCCAGGGTGCCGGCTTCGATGGCCGCGAGTGTAGCCTGCTCGCGGGCCAGCAGGTCGTGGCAGCGCACCAGCAACTCCGGCAGTTCGCTGCGGGACGCGGCCACCACGCCGTCGCCATCACCGATCATCAGGTCACCGGGCATCACCAGCATGCCGGCACAGGAAATTGGTACGTTGATTTCGCCGCCGCCGTCGGTGCTCGGGCCACGGTGTACGCCGCCGATGGCATACGCTGGCAGTTCGCCGGTCTGCCATTCGTCGAGGTCGCGCAAGGCGCCGTTGATCACCACGCCGACGATGCCGGCCTTCAAGGCCATGGCGCGCATGATGCCGCCGAACACCGCGCGGGTCAGGTCGGCGCTGCCGTCGATCACCAGCACATCACCCGGACGGGCCATCTGCATGGCTTTGAGAATCATCAGGTTGTCACCTGGACGCACGCGCACGGTCAGCGCGCTGCCGAGCATCGGAGCGTTGCCATGGAAGGCCTTGAGGCCCAGGCCACCGACGTTACGCCCCAGGCAATCGCTGACAGCAGCGGCCGGGATCTTGCTGAATTCCTTCAGCCATTTCGGGTCCAGCGGTTCAACATTTGGATTGATCAGAAAGCCGGTAGGCCATTTGCTCGAAGAAACGACATCAAACATGAGAAAGCCTCGTGGCCAGGCAAGTGCCGGCGGGTCGATGGGTAGGTGAAACGTTTGCGCGACCATTAGAGTAGGCCGTCGCGGGGGATGGGATCAAGGGTAGTGCGGGTTATGAGGAGCGAGCTTGCTCGCGAAAGGCGTTAACGATAACGCGGGGCATCAGGTGCCCCGCGGTGTTCCAAGGTGCTTCGCGAGCAAGCTCGCTCTTACAGAGTAGGACCTACTTCCCGCATCGGCTTGCCACGCACTGGCGCGTCGCCCGCCACATAGTAGTCGGCTGTGCTGCGTGGCAGTGACTGGCGGCCACGGATCTTGTCGGCGATTTTTTCGGCGATCATGATCGTCGGCGCGTTCAGGTTGCCGGTGGTGATGATTGGCATGATCGAGGCATCGACCACCCGCAGGCCCTGCATGCCATGCACACGACCTTCGCCATCGACCACGGCCATCTCGTCGGTGCCCATCTTGCACGAGCAGGACGGGTGGAACGCGGTTTCGGCGTGCTCGCGGATAAATTTATCCAGTTGCTCGTCGGTCTGCACTTCGATGCCCGGGCTGATTTCGCGGCCACGGAATGGGTCCAGTGCCGGCTGTTGCATGATTTCACGGGTCAGGCGGATGCCGTCGCGAAACTCCTGCCAGTCCTGTTCCGTCGCCATGTAGTTGAAGAGGATGCTCGGGTAGTCGCGAGGGTTCTTCGACTTCAGTTGCACGCGGCCACGGCTTGGCGAGCGCATGGAACCCATGTGCGCCTGGAAACCGTGCTCTTTCACACCGTTGCTGCCGTTGTAGTTAATCGCGACCGGCAGGAAGTGGTATTGGATGTTCGGCCACTCGAAGTCTTCACGGGTGCGGATGAACCCGCCGGCTTCGAACTGGTTGCTGGCGCCGATACCGGTGCCGTTGAACAGCCACTCGGCACCGATGGCCGGTTGGTTGTACCAGAGCAGCGACGGGTACAGCGAGACTGGCTGGGTGCAGGCGTATTGCAGGTACAGCTCAAGGTGATCCTGCAGGTTTTCGCCGACGCCTGCCAGGTCATGGACCACCGGGATGTCGAGGCTTTCCAGCAGCTTGGCCGGGCCAACGCCGGAGCGTTGCAGCAGTTGCGGCGAAGCGATAGCGCCGCTGCACACCAGCACTTCTTTGCGGGCACGGGCCTCGACGCGCTCTTCGGCAGCACCGATGAGGTAGCGCACACCCACGGCACGCTTGCCTTCGAACAAGACTTTGTCCGTCAGCGCGTGAGTGACGATGGTCAGCGTCGAACGCTTCTTGGCCACGTCCAGGTAGCCGCGCGCGGTACTGGCGCGACGGCCGTTCGGCGTCACGGTGCGGTCCATTGGGCCGAAGCCTTCTTGCTGGTAGCTGTTCAGGTCTTCGGTACGCGGGTAACCGGCTTGCACGCCGGCTTCAACCATGGCGTGGAACAGCGGGTTGTTTCCGGCTTTAGGCGTGGTCACGCTGACCGGGCCGTCGCCACCGTGGTAGTCGTTGGGACCGATGTCACGGGTTTCAGCTTTTCTGAAATACGGCAGGCAGTCCAGATAGCTCCAGTCTTCCAGGCCGGGCAGTTTCGACCAGTTGTCGTAGTCCATGGCATTGCCACGGATGTAGCACATGCCGTTGATCAGCGAAGAGCCACCCAGGCCCTTGCCACGACCGCATTCCATCCGGCGGCCATCCATGTGTGGCTCTGGATCGGTTTCGTAGGCCCAGTTGTAGCGACGACCTTGCAGCGGGAACGCCAGGGCGGCTGGCATCTGGGTACGGAAATCCAGACGGTAGTCCGGGCCGCCGGCTTCCAGCAGCAGGACGGTGACGCCTTCGTCTTCGGTCAGACGGGTGGCCAGGGTGTTACCGGCCGATCCCGCGCCAACAATGATGTAGTCATATTCTTGGGACATAAATGCACCCTCTTTGAAATTTGGTCAGGTCTGGCGAGTGCTTCGCACTCGATCGCAGGCAAGCCAGCTTCTACATTTGATCGGGTTCATACGCTCAAAATGTGGGAGCGGGCTTGCTCGCGATGGCGGCCTCGCAGGCAACGCAAGGCTCGGCTTTAGAACACCGAGGCGTAATCGCCCAGCTCGACCTGTACCGATTTGATGCGCGTGAAGTTGTTCAGCGAGCTGATCCCGTTCTCACGGCCAACACCCGACTGCTTGTAACCGCCAACCGGCATCTTCGCGTCGGACTCGCCCCAGGCGTTGATCCAGCAGATACCGGCTTCCAGTTGATGAATCACGCGGTGGGCGCGATTCAGGTCCTTGGTCACCAGGCCGGCAGCCAGGCCGAAGTCCGTGTCGTTGGCGCGGCGGATCACTTCTTCTTCGGTTTCGTAAGTGAGGATGCTCATCACCGGGCCGAAGATTTCTTCACGCACGATGGTCATCTCGTCGGTGCAGTCGGTGAACACGGTCGGTGCCACGAATGCGCCCTTGGCGAAATCGCCGTCGGTCAGGCGGTTGCCGCCACACAGCAGGCGTGCGCCTTGCTCCTTACCTTTGGCGATGTAGCCGAGCACGCTTTCCATGTGGGCGAAGCTGACCAGCGGGCCGAAGTTGGTGTTGTCGTCTTGCGGGTCGCCGACGCGGATGCGCGCAACGCGTTCAACGATCTTGGCCTCGAACGCCGCTTGCAGATGCTTGGGCACGAAGACGCGGGTGCCGTTGGTGCAGACCTGACCGGAGCTGTAGAAGTTGGCCATCATCGCAATATCGGCGGCGCGATCCAGGTCGGCGTCGTCGAAGATGATCAGTGGCGACTTGCCGCCCAGTTCCATGGTCACTTCCTTGAGCGAGGAACTCGAAGCGCTGGCCATGACTTTCTTGCCGGTGTCGGTGCCGCCGGTGAAGGAGACTTTTTCGATGCGCGGGTGCTCGGTCAGCCAAGTGCCGACTTCACGGCCGCTGCCGGTCAGGACGTTGAACACACCTGCTGGAACGCCGGCCTGGGTGTAGATCTCGGCCAGTTTCAGGGTGGTCAGGGATGTGACTTCGCTTGGCTTGAAGATCATCGCGTTACCGGCCGCCAGGGCTGGCGCGGATTTCCACAGAGCGATCTGGATCGGGTAGTTCCAGGCGCCGATACCGGCGACCACGCCCAGCGGTTCGCGACGGGTGTAGACGAAGGAGGTGTCACGCAGCGGGATTTGCTCGCCTTCGATGGCGGGCACCAGGCCTGCGTAGTATTCCAGCACGTCGGCGCCGGTGACGATGTCGACATATTTGGTTTCGGAGAACGCCTTGCCGGTGTCCAGGGTTTCCAGCGCGGCGAGTTCATCGTTGCGCTCGCGCAGGATGTCGACGGCGCGACGCAGGATGCGCGAACGTTCCATGGCGGTCATCGCGGCCCAGATTTTCTGGCCCTTTTCGGCGCTGGCCACGGCACGCTCAACGTCATCGAAGGTGGCGCGTTGCACGTTGGCGAGAACTTCACCGTTAGCCGGGTTGATGGCTTCGAAGGTGGCATCGCTGCTAGCGTCGCTGTAGCCGCCGTCAATGTAGAGTTTTTGCAGTTCGAAACGGGCCATAAAGTCCTCGCAAGTGCATAAGTGGTTGGCGTTACCCGCTGAAAAGTGGGCCATTGTGTGGTGGCAGCACTGATCGGCGGATGTTCAGGGGGGTGAGCGTTTATGTGTGCTCTAACTCACCTGCTTGGCCAATTGGAAATCCATGTATTCGTACGCGATCCGTTGCGCCTGCTCCGTGTCGAAAGCGTCTCCCGACAGGGCGCCGCGCAACCACAAACCGTCAATCAGGGCCGCCAGGCCGCGGGCAGCGCTGCGTGCATCGGCCAGTGGCAACACGCGGCGGAACTGGCAACACAGGTTGGAATACAGACGGTGATCGTTGATCCGCTGCAACCTGTGCAAAGACGGGTGGTGCATGCTGGCGGCCCAGAAGGCCAACCAGGTTTTCATCGTCGGGCCGTTGACCTGGCTCGCGTCGAAGTTGCCTCCGATAATCACCTGAAGATGCGCCCGTGGGCTGCTATCTCTCAGGTCACGCCGTCGTTCGTGGACGTTCTCGATCAGCACATTCATCAGGTACCGCATCGTGGCGGCGATCAGGCCATTCTTGTCCTGAAAGTAGTGACTGATGATGCCGTTCGAAACACCGGCCAGACGGGCGATCAGCGCAATGCTGGCATCTCCCATCCCAACCTGATCGATGGCCGTCAATGTGGCTTCAATCAACTGTTGGCGGCGTATGGGTTGCATACCGACCTTGGGCATGTAGCACGTCTCCTTAGGCCTGGCGACGAGCGATAAACGTCCGTCGGCTTGTGGGCCAGTCTATTTTGTTTTGATTGAACGTTCAATCAACAAAGAATAAGATCTGCGACAAATGGTCGCTGCCTGCAGGTATTGCCTACCCGCGGACGGCGACATCTGACACCTGAAAAACCTTTGAAACGCCCGAAGTCACAGCTTCGCTGGGGCTCAACGATTTTCGGGGTGTCTTTATATCACCCGTCCGTCGGCTGCCGAAAAAACGATGGCATGGGTCAAGCGCTGTCTTGCGTTCCTCTCTCGCACTGCCTGGAGCATCTGTGCCATGAGTTCTGCCTCTCTTATAAAGACCCCGCCGGAAAAGGTACGGGTCAACGGTTGGGTGTTCTACACCTCTACCGCGCTGGTTCTGCTGTTGACTGCGATTTTGATTGTGGCCCCGCAAGAGGCCGGCAGGCTGCTTGGCGTGGCCCAGACCTGGCTCTCGAAAAGCTTTGGCTGGTATTACATGGTGGTCATCGCCACCTACCTGGTATTCGTGGTGGGGCTGGCGTTTTCGTCCTATGGCAAGTTGAAGCTGGGCAGCAAGGACGACACACCGGACTTCAGCTACGGTGCCTGGGCCGGCATGTTGTTCTCGTCTGGGATCGGTATTTCGCTGTTGTACTTCGGTGCATCCGAACCGCTGGACCACTACTACAACCCGCCCGAAGGCGCGGCCGCGACCCAGATGGCCGCGCGCCAGGCCCTGCAACTGACGTTCCTGCATTGGGGCCTGCATGGCTGGGCGATCTACGCGCTGGTCGGCCTGGCCGTGGCGTACTTTGCCTACCGTCATAACCAGCCGCTGGCGTTGCGTTCGGCGCTGTACCCGCTGGTGGGCGAGCGCTGGGTCAAGGGCGCCGCCGGTCACGCGGTGGACGGCTTCGGCATGTTCGTGACCTTGTTGGGCCTGGTGACCAACCTGGGAATCGGCGC
Organism: Pseudomonas mucidolens; assembly: GCF_900106045.1. Classification (NCBI taxonomy): domain Bacteria; kingdom Pseudomonadati; phylum Pseudomonadota; class Gammaproteobacteria; order Pseudomonadales; family Pseudomonadaceae; genus Pseudomonas; species Pseudomonas mucidolens. The sequence goes on from NZ_LT629802.1 coordinate 5,436,297, forward strand.
GATGCAAGTGTCGTCGGGGCTCGAGAACCTGTTCGGCATGGCACACAGCAACACCAACCTGTTGATCGTGATCATCGTGATGAGTAGCGTGGCGACCATCGCGGCGGTGTCGGGGGTGGAAAACGGCATTCGTCGCCTGTCCAACCTCAACATCGTGTTGTTCAGTGGCCTGCTGATTTTCGTGCTGCTGTTCGGACCGACCCTGCATCTGCTCAACGGCTTCGTGCAGAACATCGGCGACTACATGAACGGCCTCGTGCTGAAAACCTTCGACTTGTATGTGTACGCAGGCGACGGAGAGGCATCCGAGCGCTGGATGGGCTTGTGGACCCTGTTCTACTGGGCCTGGTGGATTTCCTGGGCGCCATTCGTGGGGATGTTCATCGCCCGTATTTCCCGTGGTCGTACCGTGCGTGAGCTGGTGGCCGGCGTGCTGCTGATCCCGCTGGGCTTTACCCTGGCGTGGCTGTCGATCTTCGGTAACTCGGCCCTGGACCTGGTGCTCAACCATGGCGCGGTGGAGTTGGGCAAGACGGCGCTGGAACAGCCATCCATGGCGATTTACCAGTTGCTGGAGTATTACCCCGCGTCGAAAGTAGTGATCGGTGTTTCGATCTTTGTCGGTTTTGTATTGTTCCTGACGCCTGCGGATTCTGGCGCGGTGATGATGGCGAACCTGTCCTGCAAGGGCGGTAGTGTTGACGAGGATGCGCCGCACTGGCTGCGGATTTTCTGGTCGGCGGTGATCACCCTGGTGACCGTCGGCCTGCTGTTTGCCGGTAACTTTGAAGCCATGCAAACCATGGTGGTGCTGGCCGGACTGCCGTTCTCGGTGGTACTGATCTGCTTCATGTTCGGCCTGCACAAGGCCATGCGCCAGGATGTGGCGATCGAACAGGAGCAAGCGCAACTGGCTGAACGTGGTCGGCGTGGTTTCAGTGAGCGTTTGACCGCGCTGGAGTTGCAACCGAGTCAGGCTATCGTGCAGCGCTTCATGGACAAGAAGGTCACTCCAGCGTTGGAAGAAGCGGCTGTTACGTTGCGGGACCAAGGGCTGGAAGTGCAGACCTTGTTGGGTAAGTCCAAGCGTTGCATTGGTGTGCGGATCGAGATGCAGGAAGGCAATCCGTTTGTTTATGAAGTGAGCCTGGATGGCTACACGGCGGCGCCTGGCGATCTGCCTGAGGAAGAACGCAGCCGTTACTACCGCGCCGAGGTCTACCTGTACAACGGGCCTCAGGAATACGACCTGATGGGCTTCACCCCGGAACAGATTACCCGGGATGTACTCGATCAGTTTGAAAGCCATCGGCAACTCCTCGGCCGGGTGTATAGCTGATAATCGAAACGCCGGTGGTGTCTCCCTGACACCACCGCTTCACTGTAGGCGCGAGCTTGCTCGCGAAAAACGTCAACGATAACGCAGCGATATCTGGCAGCCCGTGTCGCTTATTCGTTTCTCGCGAGCACGCTCGCTCCTACAGTGATGGGCGGACGATCAAGGGCTAGCCCAGGTTTTTACCTAGGAGAGCATGGTAGAGCTCACTGTCTCCCAAGATCCCCACCACCTTGTTGTTGTCATGCAGCACCAGCTTGTTGCCTGTCTGGTAGCGAATCTGCAACGCATCGCGCATGCCGATATTCGAATCCACCAGCGTCGGTACGCGGCCCAGGCCTTCCACGGTTTGCCCCGGTGCCCAGTTTTGCAGGTTCATCGGCATGCCATTCTGTCGGGCACCCTTGATAGTGTTGCCCTCGGCCAGGTCCAGCCAGGAATCGTCACCCGGATCCAGGCATACCGAACCGTTGACCCGCTTGCAGTTGTCCAAGGTGCGCATCAGGCTGCGGCCGCACAGTACGTTCAAGGGGTTGGTATGCGCGACAAAGGTGCGCACATACTCATCGGCCGGGTTCAGCACGATCTCTTCCGGCACGCTGTACTGGATGATCTTGCCGTCTTTCATGATTGCAATACGACTGCCCAGTTTCAGCGCTTCGTCCAGGTCGTGGCTGACGAAGACAATGGTCTTGCTCAGCTTGCGCTGCAGCTCCAGCAGTTCATCCTGCAAACCTTGGCGGATCAACGGGTCGAGGGCCGAGAAGGGCTCGTCCATCAACAGAATGTCGGCGTCCATTGCCAGTGCGCGCGCCAGTCCGACGCGCTGTTGCATGCCGCCGGAGAGTTCGTCAGGCCGCTTGTTGCGCCACTGGGACAGGCCGACCAATTCAAGCTTTTCATCCACCAGCTTGCGCCGCTCCTTCTCGGGGCGACCCTGCATTTCCAGGCCAAAGCTGATGTTGTCACGCACCGTCAGCCACGGCATCAGGGCGAACTTCTGAAACACCATGGCGATGCGTTTGGTGCGCATCATTTTCAGCTCCGCCGGGGTGCACGAGGCGATGTCGATCTGTCGACCTTCGTGCTCGACAAACAGCTGGCCACGGCTGACGGTGTTGAGGCCGTTGATGCAGCGCAACAGGCTCGACTTGCCGGAACCCGACAGGCCCATCAGCACGCAGATCTCGCCTTTCTCGACATCCAGGCTGGCGTTTTCCACGCCGACAATCTGCCCGGTCTTTTTCAGGATTTCATTGCGGCTCAGGCCTTGGTCCAACAGGCTGAGCGCTTCGCGTGGGTCTTTGGAAAAGATCACGTCGACATTGTCGAATCGGATAATGCTCATGCATCACCCCCTACTTTGGCATCGGGTTGTTTGCAAATGCGGTCGAGCATGATGGCCAGCAGCACGATCGCCAGGCCGGCTTCAAAGCCCAGCGAAATGTCGGCGGTGTTCAACGCGTTGACCACGGGCTTGCCGAGGCCGTCCGCGCCCACCAGGGCGGCGATCACCACCATCGATAACGAGAGCATGATGCATTGGGTAATGCCGGCGGCAATGCTCGGCATGGCGTAGGGCAGTTCAATGCGCGAGAGCAATTGACGGCGTGAGCAGCCAAAGGCCTTGCCGGCGTCCATCAACTCTTGCGGTACATCACGGATACCCAGGTAAGTCAGACGGATTGGCGCGGCAATCGCGAACACCACCGTGGAAATCAGGCCGGGCACCACACCCAGCCCAAAGAGAGTCAGGGTAGGGATGAGGTAGACGAAGGTCGGTACGGTCTGCATCAGATCGAGCACCGGCCGCATCACGGTGAAGAACATGGGCTTGTGTGCGGCGACGATCCCCAGCGGCACACCAATCACCACGCAGACCAGGGTGGCGAACAGTACCTGCGCCAGGGTCTCCATGGTTTCCTGCCAGTACCCCAAGTTGAGGATCAGCACAAAAGAGACGACCACAAAAACAGTCAATCCCCATTTACGTTGAATGAAGTGAGCGAGTAGCGCAATCAGACCGATCAATGCCAGTGGATTGAACCAGGTCAGCGCAAACGTCACGCCTTGAATCATCGTTTCCAGTGTCGATGCAATTGCGTCGAAATAGTCGGCGCCGTTTTGCGTCAACCATTCGACGAAGGCAGCGATGTACTGGCCTAGCGGGATTTTATGATCAGTCAGCATGGTAGTGAGTGTCCACATGCGAAGTGGGAAAACATCCCGGGGCGGCACGCCGACCCGGGGTTAGCGGTTGTGTGTGGGGGCCAGTATTCGCCTAGTTGGCGAGGTAGGTTTTCACGGCTTGCGCTCCGGGTTTGCCATCAATGGTGGTTACCCCGGCGAGCCAGGTGTCGAGCACTTGCGGATTCTTTTTCAGCCAGGCCTTGGCCGCGGCCTCGGGCTTCATCTTGTCGTCCAGGACATTGCCCATCAGGGTGCTTTCCATGTCCAGGGTGAACACCAGGTTTTTCAGCAACTGACCCACGTTGCTGCATTCCTCGACGTAGCCTTTGCGGGTGTTGGTGTAGATGGTGGCCTTGCCGTAATCGGGGCCGAACGAATCGTCACCGCCGGTGAGGTACTTCATCTTGAAGCGGGTGTTCATCGGGTGTGGTTCCCAGCCCAGGAACACCACATCGGTCCCGCGCCGCTCGGCGCGATCGACTTGGGACAACATGCCGGCTTCGCTGGACTCGACCACTTTGAACCCGGCGTCCTTCAAGCCGAAGGCATTCTTGTCGATCAGGCTCTGGATGGTGCGGTTGCCATCGTTGCCCGGTTCGATGCCGTAGATCTTGCCGCCGAGCTCTTTCTTGAACTTGGTAATGTCGGCGAAATCCTTCAGGCCTTTGTTGTACAGCGCCTCAGGTACCGCCAGGGTGTACTTGGCGTTTTCCAGGTTGGCGCGCACGGTGTCGACGGTGCCGGCATCACGGTACTGCTTGATGTCGTTTTCCATGGTCGGCATCCAGTTGCCGAGGAATATGTCCATGTTCTTGCCGTCGGCCAGGGACTTGTAGGTCACCGGTACGGAAATCATCGTGGTCTTGGTTTTATAGCCTAGGGCTTCAAGTACGACGCTGGTCGTCGCGGTAGTGACGGTGATGTCGGTCCAGCCGACGTCGGAGAAGTTGACAGTGCTGCATTGTTCCGGCTCAGCGGCATTGGCGGCGAGCGACAGACTCAGCATGGCGGTCAACAACAACGGGTGGGAACCTTTCATGAACGTGGACTCCTGGTATTTTTCTAGCGGTGCTTGACCGCGCTTATAAGTATTGCAGTTGGGGCGTGCGATGACCGCGTGGCCTCAGTGCCTTGCAAACGAGTCGAGACTGATCATGTACCAGTGAAAATCTGACGCCTACAGGGGGCGTCGTATCCAGTACAGGGATGGTCGTATCCAGTGTCGGTGACGTCGCTTACAGCTTTTTCCAAAGCCAAAACAGCACTTTTTGGCGACTTGCACCGCAAAAAACGGCCATTTCGCCCCAATGCCCGGGGACGACGCTGGCGAGCATGGGTATGTCGGTGTGAGACGCCGCAGGGTGCAACGAAAGCTTGATGATGCCGCCATCAGGCGACTTGAGCGTAGCAGCTCCGCCACCAGGTGTTACTGCGCCTGGCGTGTGCTATCGAGGAGTTTCACGGCAATGGCTATCAGCGTTTTCGACCTGTTCAAGATCGGCATCGGTCCTTCCAGTTCTCACACCGTCGGCCCCATGCGGGCTGCGGCGTTGTTCGCTCAGGTGCTGCGCGAACGCGGTATGTTGGAGCAGGTGCGGCGCGTCGAGGTTCAACTCTACGGCTCATTGTCGGCCACCGGCATTGGCCACGGCAGTGATAACGCCGTGATCATGGGACTGATGGGCGAATGGCCGGATGCGATTGACCCCTCTCAGATCGGCCCCCGCATCGATACCGTCCGAAAGACTAACACACTGCTGCTGGATAACCGGTTACCGGTGCCTTTCCTGTGGTCAAGGGACATGCGCCTGCTCGATGAAAACCTGCCGTTCCATCCCAATGCCATGACCCTGGTGGTGTTCGGTGATGAGGCCGAGCTACACCGCGACACCTACTACTCGGTCGGTGGCGGTTTTGTGGTGGACGAGGCCCAGGCCCGCAGCGGCGTGGCGGACACGGATCGCACCGAGTTGCCTTACGATTTCTCCAGCGCAGTGGAGTTGTTGAGCCTGTGCAAAACCCACAACCTGCGGGTGGCCGAGCTGATGCTGGCCAATGAAAAAGTCTGGCGCTCGGAGGCGGAAATTCGCAGCGGCTTGATGACACTCTGGCACGCCATGCAAGACTGTGTGGAGCAGGGCCTGAAGCACGAAGGCATTCTTCCTGGTGGCCTGAATGTGCGGCGACGAGCGGCCAGGTTGCACCGCAGTTTGCAGGAGTTGAACAAGCCCAATGTGATCGGCTCGACCCTGAGCGCCATGGAATGGGTCAACCTGTTCGCGCTCGCGGTGAACGAAGAGAACGCGGCCGGCGGGCGCATGGTCACGGCACCGACCAATGGCGCGGCGGGGATCATCCCGGCAGTTCTGCACTATTTCATGAAGTTCAGTGAAGAGGTCACCGAAGCCAACGTGGTGGACTACTTTCTCGGTGCGGCAGCGGTGGGGATTCTGTGTAAAAAGAATGCTTCGATCTCGGGTGCCGAGGTCGGGTGCCAGGGGGAAGTGGGTTCCGCCTGTGCGATGGCGGCAGCGGGCCTGGCGGAGATTCTCGGCGCCACGCCGGAGCAGTTATGCAACGCAGCGGAAATCGGCCTGGAGCATAACCTGGGCCTGACCTGCGACCCGGTCGGCGGGTTGGTGCAGGTGCCGTGTATCGAACGCAATGCAATCGCCGCGGTGAAAGCGATCAATGCGGCGCAGATGGCATTGCGCGGCGACGGCCAGCACTTCATCTCGCTGGACCGAGTGATCCGCACCATGCGCGATACCGGGGCGGACATGCACGACAAGTACAAGGAAACCTCGCGAGGCGGTTTGGCCGTGAGTATGGTGGAGTGCTGAACCCGTAAAGCCGGGTCACCGGCATTCGCGAGCAAGCCCGCTTGTGTCTTGATCTAGGAATAAACTCTGGGGTGAGAGGGGTGGATGGCAAGCTGCAAGTCCGCGGTGCTCAAAGCACGTGTGGGAGCCGAGCTGCCATCCACCTTTCCACTCTGGCCTACAAGCCCGAACAGTTGGACGAGCAGCCACTCGAAATCACAAGCGTGGGCAAAGCCAGAGCACTCTCACATCTGAGTGTAAGAGGGTTTTGCCATGATTTCCTGGGTCGGTATCGACATCTCAAAATCAAACCTTGTCGTCTGGGTTAAACCACAGAGCGAAGGTTTCGATGTTTCAAACACTTCAGAAGGATTTCTTGAGCTGATTCGACGATTGAGTCAGTTTGAAGTCAGTCTGATTTTGCTGGAGGCCACCGGGGGCTATGAGCGTAATGCCATGGCGGCTCTGCAAGGCGCAAACTTCAAGGTGCTCAGGGTCAATCCTCGCCGAGCCAGATCCTTTGCCGTGGCGATGGGCAAGAATGCGAAGACTGACGCTATTGATGCGGCCGTTCTAGCAGACTTTGCTGAAGTGCTGAATGCCTCAAGCAGCAAGGTTATTTCGCCTGAGCGTGAAGCGCTCCGCGAGCTGGTTCAGCAGCGCGAGCATTTCGTTCAGCAACGAGACGACAATAAGCGCCGTCTTCAGCAAGCCCAGCTACCAGCCGTTATTGCGCTGATCAAAGGCCATATTCACTTCCTGCAAACGCAAATCAGGCAACTTGATAAGGCCATCAATCAGAGCATGCACGAACTGGACGCAGAAAAAGCCCAGCGGCTCATCTCTGTTAAAGGTATCGGTACGGTTGCCACCGCGAGTTTGCTGGTTTATCTGCCCGAACTAGGTGAGCTTGATCGCCGTGAGGTTGCGGCCTTGGCAGGTATCGCGCCCTTGAACGACGACAGCGGTAATCACAGCGGGAAGCGACATATCTATGGAGGCAGAGCCCGTGTCAGACGGGCTCTGTACATGTCCTGCTGGGTTGTAATCCGCCATCAGCCCGACTTCAAGGCACGCTACGAAGGCCTTCGAGAGCGAGGTAAGAGCGCGAAGGTCGCGCTCATCGCCTGCATGCGTGTACTGCTGATTAGGCTCAATGCCATGTTGCGAGATGGCACTGAGTGGCGGTGACGAATGGCATGGTGAAGACAGTTGCTCCCGCCTGTGTTCGGCGTTCGCCCAATGGGTTCGGTCGAGTGTGGGAGCGGGCTTGCTCGCGAATGCGATAGCGCAGGCAACACTGCTCATAAAGTGAACACAGAGACCCAGAGCGCCACCTTTTAGTGCGTCGCAAATAGATAAGTAGCTTGCAAACGATTCTGCGCCTGACCACCCGTCACCTGTGCTTGTGGTGACACACTTCCTACACACGCTGAAAGCGCCTTCCCACAAGTGCTACCGTTCTGCTCACCGGCTGGGGAAGGACTGCTCACACCTCCTTTTCGGGTCATATCCTACACTTGATCCGCGGGCGTGTTTAAAGGCTTCAGCAGGTCGTTTTCAGGATTTATTGAATGTGCATTCAAGTTTAGGCATGGCATTTGCTCTATCAATTCAAAGCCTCTCTCCCGTCGGATGATGAGCGCAATAACAAGAGCCTCGCCTGAGGCCGCCACCCGCTTTGTGTGAGGAGATACCGCGATGACGTCGTCCAACGCTGGGGCTCAACCCCAGAACCGTGCGCCTCAATCCATCGGCTTTTTGCTGTTGGACAATTTCACGCTGATTTCCCTGGCCTCCGCAGTGGAACCGCTGCGCATGGCCAATCAGTTGTCCGGTCGCGAGCTGTACCGCTGGACGACCCTGAGTGTCGACGGCAACCAGGTGTGGGCCAGCGACGGGCTGCAAATCACCCCCGACGCCTCCATACACAAAGCGCCGGTCCTCGACACAGTGATTGTCTGTGGTGGCGTGGGTATCCAGCGCTCGGTGACCCGTGAACACGTGTCCTGGTTGCAGGGCCAGGCGCGCCAGTCGCGTCGCCTCGGCGCAGTCTGTACTGGCAGTTGGGCCCTGGCGTGCGCGGGGCTGCTGGACGGTTTTGACTGCAGTGTGCACTGGGAATGCCTGGCGGCTATGCAGGAAGCCTTTCCGCGAGTATCGATGAGCACGCGCCTGTTCACCCTCGACCGCAATCGCTTCACCAGCTCCGGCGGCACCGCGCCGCTGGACATGATGTTGCACCTGATCAGCCGTGACCACGGTCGTGAATTGTCGGCAGCGATTTCCGAGATGTTCGTCTACGAACGCATCCGCAATGAGCAGGATCACCAGCGTGTACCGCTCAAGCACATGCTCGGCACCAACCAGCCGAAATTGCAGGAAATCGTGACGCTGATGGAAGCCAATCTGGAAGAACCGATCGACCTGGATGAGCTGGCGGTATACGTCGCGGTCTCCCGGCGGCAGTTGGAAAGACTGTTCCAGAAATACCTGCACTGCTCGCCGTCGCGCTACTACCTCAAGCTGCGGCTGATCCGTGCGCGGCAATTGCTCAAGCAAACGCCGATGTCGATCATCGAAGTCGCCTCGGTGTGCGGATTCGTGTCTACACCGCACTTCTCCAAGTGCTACCGCGAATACTTCGGCATTCCACCTCGCGATGAGCGTGTGGGCTCCAATACCACCCAGCAAGTGGCGATGATGCCGATTCCGACGGCGCTGGTGTTGTCACCGTTGTCCGGGCCGATGTCGGCGTTGAGTCAGGCCAGGAACGAGTCGACGTTTGCCAGCGTAAGGCTGTAGACCGAGGCGTCTGCATCGCGAGCAAGTCGCACCGCCGCTCCCACATTTTGACGTGTGAATACGGTCAAATGTGGGAGTGGCTGTGCGACGATTCGACTTGCTCGCGATAACGGTGTATCAGGCCCCGGACCCCTGCCTGAATGCCACCAAAGCCGGCAGCAATTGCTTGTCGATCGCCTGTCGCACCGCCGGCAAAATGGTCGCACTGCTGGTGTACATCTGTTCGACCATGCCCTTGAGTGCCTTGGCCCGTGCCTGGTCCAGGCCGCGCACTGCACATTCGCACGCCTGCTCGGCGGTGGCGCCGCTGGACACCTCGAAACCCAGCGAGCGCAGTTGGCTCAGCAGGTCATCCTGGTCAATCAAATCCGCATGCATCATGACGTTTATCCTGGTGAAGGGAGCGGGGGATCAAGCTTGATTCTGGTGGGCCATCAGCGGGGCGGCAAGGCCTGAATGCACGAATGACCGTGACACCTATGAGCAGGTCGTTTTCGGCTAACTGCTCCGCGCAGGGAGTAGGCACACTGGTCTCAAGCTAGCAACTTGACGGTTTGGTCACCCTCCGGATGCACGGCTCACACAAGGCACTCAGCCCCGATCTTGTCACGGCTTGATCGGGGCTTTTTTTCTAGCGCTGCAGCACCAGGATGCGCGACAGCAACTCATCCCGGTCTATGTAGCAACCCTGGAAGTGCCGGGCGCCGGATGCGGGGTCAAAGGCATTGCGCGCATGCAGGGTGCGACGGTTATCGAAACACCACAGCTCGCCGGGGTTCAGGCGCTTGACCAGGCGGAAACGCTCGTCGCGGGTCATGGCGATAAAACGCCGGTAAGCACGGTACAGCAGCGGCATCTGCGCCACGCTGGTCTCGAACGGCCCGCGCAGAAAGTTGGCCATGCGGATTTCGGCGACTTCGCCCAAGGCATCCAGGGCGATAATCGGTGCCAGGCGCCGATAGTCGCTGTGGCGATCCTTGTTGCGAAACTCCACCGCAATTTCACACAGGGCGCGGAAGGCTTCAGGGTCCTCATCACGCAGAGCGTTGGCGATCGCGAACCCATCGACAAAAATACTCTCGCCCCCGTCGGCATCGTTCACCAGGCAATGCAGGAACTGCAGTCCCGGTTGCAGCTCGCGAGTCGGCAAATCGCTGTGCAGCGGCAAGTTGAAAGCGGTGTAGGCGTTGCTGTCGGCGTCGGCCTTTGATTGCACGTTGAACAACACCCCGAAGTTGCTTTCGCGGATAAACGAAATACGTTTGGCGATCAGTGCCAGTGAACCGGGCTCGGTGGGCACGCCGCGCACATGAGTGAGGCCGCTGTCACGTAGCGCCAGCAACCATTGCAGCAGGGCCGCGGGATCTTCCATCAGCGCGGCGTAATCGAAGACCGGCCACTCGAATGCGCGGTCCCAGAGCTGGCTCTTCGGTTTGGCCGCCAGGCGCTCGGCCCGGGATTCGTCGTCGTAGGCGTGAGCCCGAAGCCAGCCTGGATCGAAACGGCTGGTGTGGCCGCCGTGCCAGCGTACGCAAAGAAGGCCTTGTTCGATGTGGGCGTCGAGGGCTACCAGGTCCTCGTCGACATCGACAATTTCCAGTACCTGTTCACGTGTCACGTTGTAGACACACTGCGGGCACGGGCAGTTGTCCCGTAGCCATTGATAATGAAACGGGCTGACCCGACCGTCGGCCCATTGCACCCGCAGCTGATCGGGCAATCGTTCAAGGTGGGTCAGGGCACTGATCAACGGGTATGTGTGGAAGTCGGCAACAGCGGCGGCGGTGTGCATTGCGATTCCTTATTTTTGAGAGGGAAGACCGATGACCCGGCCGAGCAAGGCTGGTTTGGGCAGCTTGAGGTGTTCGTCACTGATGGCCGTCAGCCTGGCCAATACGGCCTCGCTGAACGGCGTCGAATGTGGCCCTGCCAGATCAACGTGCAACAGCATCTGCTCGTTGCCGGCCAGCTCCTTTGCGTCGCCGACAAGGTGCAAGCTGTGATACAGGTGCAGGCGCTTGCGATCGTGGGCGATGAGTTGGGTGTGGACTTCGACTTCGGCCCCCAGCTTGACTTCGTGCAGGTAGTTGAGGTGCAGCTCCAGGGTGAACAGCGAGTGGCCGCTGGCGTCGCGGTTGTCGCTGGTAAGCCCCAAAGTGTCCATCAGCGCATCGGTGGCGTAGCTGAAGATCAGCAGGTAGAACGCGTCACGCAGATGGCCGTTGTAGTCGACCCAGTCGGGAATGATTTTTGTGCTGTAGGTGGTGAGAGCGGGCATGGTTGGGGGTTCCGCAGATAATAGTGTGGTGGGTTTGAGGGCCAGCCCCTCACCCTAACCCTCTCCCCGGAGGGGCGAGGGGACTGATCGAAGTGTGCTGAGAAAATTTGCGACCTGAAAAACCGTATTGATTATGGATTCACAGCAGACCTTTCAGGTCGGCGTAAAACTGCAATATCCCCCAATCGGTCCCCTCTCCCCGGAGGGGCGAGGGGATTGACCGAAATGTTTTGAGACATACCGCGACCTGAGAGACCGAGTCGGTTATGGATTTACAGCTGACCTTTCAGGTCGAGGTAAAACTGCAATATCCCCCAATCGGTTCCCTCGCCCCTCCGGGGAGAGGGTTAGGGTGAGGGGCGGCTCTTGGGCCAACCCAACCCTATTCGGCAAACGCCATCCCATGCTTCTCCTTCGTCACCTTCACCGCCTCCAGCACCGCCAGCAGGCAATCATCACGATAGCGCTCCAGCGCCGAGATGCTGTGGTCACCCAACTGTTCGCGCGTGCCTTCAACCACATCATCGATCAGCTTGTCGGTCAGCTCGGGCGCAGGCAGATAGGTCCACGGCAGTTGCAGCGCCGGGCCAAATTGCGCCATGAAGTGGCGCATGCCGGCGTCGCCACCCGCCAATGTATAGGTCATGAACGTGCCCATGAACGACCAGCGCAAACCGGCGCCAAAGCGAATCGCGTCATCGATCTCGCCGGTCGTCGCGACGCCATCGTTGACCAGATGCAGCGCCTCGCGCCAGAGTGCCTCCAGCAGGCGGTCAGCGATAAAACCCGGGACTTCCTTGCGCACATGCAAGGGGCGCATGCCGAGGGATTCATAGACTTTGATGGCCGCTTGCACAGCCTCGGGTGCGGTGTGTTTTCCGGCGACCACTTCCACCAGCGGCAGTAGGTAAACCGGGTTGAACGGGTGGCCGACCACGCAGCGTTGCGGGTGGGTAGAGCCCTCATAAAACTCACTCGGCAACAGCCCGGACGTGCTGGATCCGATCAATGCGTCGGGCTTGGCTGCGGCGCTGATCTTGCTGTGCAGTTCGAGTTTCAGTTCCAGGCGTTCCGGGGCGCTTTCCTGAATGAAATCGGCGTCTTTCACACATTCTTCGATAGTGGCGACAAACCGCAGACGGTCCTGGGACGCGCCCGGTGCCAGGCCGTGTTTCTCCAATGCGCCCCAAGCGTTGGCCACGCGTTTGCGCAGCGCCGCTTCGGCACCGGGCGCAGGATCCCAGGCCACCACATCCAGGCCGTGAGCCAGGGCGCGGGACACCCAGCCGCTGCCGATAACACCGCTGCCCAGGGCTGCGAAGGTCTTGATTTCAGTGATAAAGCTCATGGCGAGGTTCCTTGGGTATTCGCAGAATTTGGGTGGTCACCGGCTCAAATGTGGCAGCGAGCAAGCCCGCTGGCACATTTTTGATCCGGTTTCGGCAGGTGGTTAACCGCGTTTAGTGAGGCCCATTTTTAGGCGGCCTTCGGCCGGGGTCATGACCCGCGCGCCGAGGCGACTGAGGATTTCACCGGCCCGTTCCACCAACTGTCCGTTGGTCGCCAGCACGCCCTTGTCCAGCCACAGGTTGTCCTCCAGACCCACCCGCACGTTGCCGCCCAGCAACACCGCCTGGGCCGCCATCGGCATCTGCATGCGCCCGATCCCGAACCCCGCCCACACCGCATCGGCGGGCAGATTGTCGACCATCGCTTTCATGGTGGTGGTATCCGCCGGTGCGCCCCACGGAATGCCCAGGCACAGTTGGAACAACGGGTCGATCAGCAAGCCTTCCTTGATCATCTGCTTGGCGAACCACAGGTGGCCGGTGTCGAAGATTTCCAGTTCGGCCTTCACGCCCAGTTCCTGGATACGCTTGGCGCCCGCTCGCAGTTGCGCCGGGGTGGAAACGTAAATAGTGTCGCCATCGCCAAAGTTCAGGGTGCCGCAGTCCAGGGTGCAGATTTCCGGCAGCAGTTCTTCGACATGGGCCAGCCGGGTCAGCGGACCTACCGGATCGGTATTGGGACCGAACGCCATAGGGCGCTCGCCAGCGCCGATTTCCAGGTCGCCGCCCATCCCGGCGGTGAGGTTGACGATGATGTCGATGTCCGCTTCACGGATGCGCTCCATCACTTCGCGGTACAGCGCTACATCGCGGCTGAATTTGCCGCTGTGCGGATCACGCACGTGGCAATGCACGACCGTGGCTCCGGCTTTTGCCGCTTCGACGGCGGCGGCGGCGATTTGCTTGGGGGTGACCGGCACGTGCGGGCTCTTGGCGGTCGTGTCGCCAGCACCGGTGAGTGCGCAGGTGATGATGACGTCGTGATTCATGAGTCGGATTCCTTACAGGCGTGATGATGCCGTTCGCAGCCGTCATCGGCTGCGAAACGGTGTTTCTAAAAAGGTTATTGGCTACTCAGTTGCAGATGGGCCGCCGCCGGTTTGCCGTCGAAGGTGGTGACGCCTTCCAGCCAGCGCTGCTGATCTTGCGGGTGATCCTTGAGCCACTGCCTGGCGGATTCGAAGGCGTCCTTGTGTTCCAGCAGCGGCTGCATCATCCGGCTCTCGTCGGCAGCGGTGAAGGTCAGGTTAGTCAGCAGTCTGTGGATGTTCGGGCATTGTTCCGCGTAATTCGGCGTGGTCACGGTCCAGACGGTCGCCTTGCCTTCATTCGGGCCGAGGGCGTCCTCGCTGCCGGAGAGGTAGGTCATGGCGACGTTGACGTTCATCGGGTGCGGCGCCCAACCGAAAAACACCACGGCCTCCTTGCGGCGCACGGCGCGGTCCACGGCGGCGAGCATGCCGGCCTCGCTGGATTCCACCAATTGGAACTTGCCCAGGCCGAACTGATTCTTGGCGATCATCGCCTTGATCTGCGTGTTGGCGCCCGAGCCCGGCTCGATGCCGTAGATCTTGCCATCCAGATCCTTCTCGAACCTGGCGATATCGGCAAAGCTTTTCAGGCCTTTGTCCGCCAGGTAGGTTGGCACCGCCAGGGTCGCACGGGCGTCTTCGAGGCTGGGTTTGTCGAGGACTTTTACCTGTCCGGCTTCGACGAACGGCGTGATGGTCTGGGTCATCAGCGGGTTCCAGTAACCAAGGAACAGGTCCAGGCGCTGGTCGCGAATCCCGGCAAAGATGATTTGCTGGGACGCGCTGGTCTGTTTGGTCTTGTAGCCGAGGCCATCGAGCAACACTTGGGTCATGGCGCTGGTGGCGATCACGTCGGTCCAGTTCACTACGCCCATGCGCACGTTTCGGCAGGACGCTGCATCGGCTGCCAATACGCTGGTGCTGAAGATGGCGCTGACGCCAAGTGCAAGCACACAGCGGCTGATCATTCGGTTCATGGTGGGGCCCTCGGCAGATCGTTATTGTGGAGTCCGGCGTCTTTGTGCACCGTGTAGCCAACTTACGCAGCTTGAAAGGCGATAACACGCACGGCGGCGACCCACTCTTGCACTGCGGCGACCTGTGTTCTTGAATGACCGATTGAACTGGCGTATCACAGTGACCACGCTACCCGTCCCACGAGCGCGCATCATGACCCAGGACTTCTACTTTTTGCTGATGCCGGGGTTTTCCGCCATTGGCTTTATTTCCGCGATTGAACCGCTGCGTGTCGCCAACCGTTTTCGTGGTGAGTTGTACCGTTGGCAGGTGCTGAGTGCCGACGGGGGCGCGGTGCTCGCGAGCAATGGCATGTCGGTCAACGCCGACGCGGCCCTGGAGCCGCTGAAAAAAGGGCGCGACCCTGCTGGTGGTGGCGGGTTTCGAACCGCTGAAATTCGCCACTCCGGCACTGCAGCACTGGCTACGCCGCCTCGACCACGAGGGCGTGAGCCTCGGCGCCATCGACACCGGAGCCTGCGTGCTGGCCGAGGCCGGTTTGCTCGACGGTTATCGGCTAACCCTGCATTGGGAAGCGATCGAGGCCTTCAAGGAGTCTTATCCACAGCTCAGCGTGACTCAGGAGCTGTTTGAAATTGACCGTCGGCGCATCACCTGCGCCGGCGGCACGGCTTCCATCGACCTGATGCTTGACCTGATCAGCCAGGCGCACGGCGCGGATCTGGCGATTCAGGTGTCCGAACAATTCGTGCTTGGCCGCATCCGCCCGCACAAAGACCACCAGCGCATGCAAATTGCCACGCGCTACGGCATCACTAACAAGAAGTTGGTACAGGTCATCGGTGAGATGGAGCAACATACCGAACCGCCGCTAAGCACGCTGGCGCTGGCCGAATCGATCAAGGTCACACGCCGTCAACTGGAGCGCCTGTTTCGCCTGCACCTGAACGACACCCCGAGCAATTTCTACCTCGGCCTGCGCCTGGAAAAGGCCCGACAGCTCTTGCGCCAGAGCGGTATGAGCGTGCTGGAGGTGAGCATCGCGTGTGGGTTTGAATCGCCGTCGTATTTCACCCGCAGCTACCGGGCGCGGTTTGCCAAATGTCCGCGGGAGGATCGGCGCGGGGAGGTGGTTTGAGGGGGGCTTGTCCTGTGAGGAAGTGACTTTTCCTGTGGCGAGGGGGTAAGCCCTAATGCCGTTCAGTTAAGCGAATAGCGTCCACTGTAGGAGCGAGCTTGCTCGCGAAAAACGTCAACGATGACGCGTGTTTCCTGAATAAACGCGGCGCTTATGAGTTCTTCGCGAGCAAGCTCGCTCCTACAAATAGCCTTAACTGAACTGCATTGGGACAAGCCCCCTCTCCACAGGAAAGCCTTCAGCCATAGGCAAGTCAAAGGAAAAGCCCCAGCCACAGGTCGCGGTGTCTACTTTTTCAGCAGCGCCGCACACGCCGTTTTATAGGCCTCATGCTGATACTTGTTCAGCGTCGCCGGCAGGGCGAAGTCGTGTTTTTTGTTCTGTGCGTTGATGGTCTGCGGCGACAGCAATGTCACCTCGCAGCCGTCGAGCAACTGAAACACTCCTTCAATCTTGAACGTGGTCGGGCCACCGGCGAACTCGCCTTTCTTGCCGCGCTTCTTGATTGCGATACGGGTGATGGCGTTGGCCTGCACGAACGCTTTCATCTGGGCCGCGAAGGCTTTGACGTT
The DNA here is from genome assembly GCF_900106045.1 of Pseudomonas mucidolens. Classification (NCBI taxonomy): domain Bacteria; kingdom Pseudomonadati; phylum Pseudomonadota; class Gammaproteobacteria; order Pseudomonadales; family Pseudomonadaceae; genus Pseudomonas; species Pseudomonas mucidolens. The sequence goes on from NZ_LT629802.1 coordinate 5,452,796, forward strand.
GGCCGCTTCATCATCGTCTTCCAGCGCGATTTTCTTGGTGGCCAGGGCAATGTGGTTGAATGCCTGGCCGTCGAGCGATGCGATGGCGATGATGGCTTCACTACCTTTGATTTCGATGCCGCAGATGTTCATTCAATAACCTATTTAAGATGAAGTGTTCGCTGGATAATCGATGTCAGTAATGTCGATCTTCCTCAATACCCATTGAAACTACCTACTCCTGTCCGATCGACTCGAGGAACTCCGACCGTTCATCACTCATCCGCGCCAGGCAGTCGTTCTGTGCAATCGCATAGGCCTTGCTGCCGCTGACTGCCGGGAAGGTTTCGATGGCGCAATCCGCGTCGCGCAGTTTTTCCCATTTCTGCTGGGCATCCTTCAGACGAGCGGTTATGTCCGCCAGTTCGGAGGGGGCGCTGCCATAGAGGCTGGCCAGGCGTTCCTGAAGGCTCTGGTAGTTGTCATTGAGCAACTGCGCGGCGGTGGTTTTGTTGTAGCTGGCGCATTCCAGGGTTTGCTTGTCGTTTTCGATGCCGTCGCACGGGGTGCTGTCGGGGTCTTCGGCTGCGTGGACAGCGCTCGCGATAAGTGCCAGGGCCAGGAAAATCGGTTTCATTACGCCGTCTCATATCGGTTGATCGTCAAATTCTGGCTCAAGCGTAGGGCAAAGAACAGACACAAGACAGATACGTCTGTGCACCCTTTGTCGTCGATTGACGCTTTCGGCAATTCCCCTGTCGTTTTTGCACCCGGCTCGGTCAGTCCCTGGGCATATGCTGGCCCCAAAGCGCCGGCAGACGATTCGGCGCGTGAATCACCTATAAAGGGGACGCCTGATGAGCCCAGCCGAATTGCACGCCGACAGCATCGTTATCGACGGGCTGATCATTGCCAAGTGGAACCGCGAGCTGTTTGAAGACATGCGCAAGGGCGGCCTGACCGCCGCCAACTGCACCGTGTCGGTGTGGGAAGGCTTCCAGGCCACCATCAATAACATCGTCGCCAGCCAGACCTTGATCCGCGAAAACAGTGACTTGGTGATCCCGGTGAAAACCACCGCCGACATTCGTCGGGCCAAGGAACAGGGCAAGACCGGGATCATCTTCGGCTTCCAGAATGCGCATGCCTTTGAAGACCAACTGGGTTACGTCGAGATCTTCAAGCAGCTTGGCGTTGGCGTGGTGCAGATGTGCTACAACACCCAGAACCTGGTGGGCACCGGCTGTTACGAGCGCGATGGCGGCCTGTCGGGTTTCGGGCGTGAAATCGTCGGCGAGATGAACCGCGTCGGCATCATGTGCGACCTGTCCCACGTCGGTTCCAAAACCAGCGAAGAAGTCATCCTCGAATCGAAAAAGCCGGTGTGCTACTCCCACTGCCTGCCGTCGGGTTTGAAAGAGCATCCGCGCAACAAATCCGATGAAGAACTGAAGTTCATCGCCGACCACGGCGGTTTTGTCGGCGTGACCATGTTTGCGCCGTTCCTGGCCAAGGGGATCGATTCGACCATCGATGACTACGCCGAAGCCATCGAATACACGATGAATATCGTCGGCGAAGATGCCATCGGCATCGGCACCGACTTCACCCAGGGCCATGGTCAGGATTTCTTCGAAATGCTGACCCACGACAAGGGTTACGCCCGCCGCCTGACCAGCTTCGGCAAGATCATCAATCCGCTGGGCATCCGCACGGTGGGCGAGTTCCCCAACCTCACCGAGACCCTGCTCAAGCGCGGCCACAGTGAGCACGTGGTGCGCAAGATCATGGGCCAGAACTGGGTCAACGTCCTCAAGGATGTCTGGGGCGAATAAGCCGCCACTCAACCACACATCGAATTTTTCTGGAGTTAAGTTTCCATGGCCAAGATCGCCCCGCAATTACCTATCGAAGTCGACAGTGAAACCGGTATCTGGACCTCCGATGCCTTGCCGATGCTGTATGTGCCGCGTCATTTCTTCGTCAACAACCACATGGGCATCGAAGAAGTCCTCGGCGCTGATGCCTACGCCGAAATCCTCTACAAGGCCGGCTACAAATCCGCCTGGCACTGGTGCGAGAAAGAGGCCGAGTGCCACGGCCTGGAAGGTGTCGCGGTGTTCGAGCACTACATGAAGCGCCTGTCGCAACGCGGCTGGGGCCTGTTCAAGATCCAGGACATCGACCTCGACAAAGGCACCGCCAGCGTCAAGCTGGAACACTCGGCGTTCGTCTACGTGTATGGCAAGGTCGGGCGCAAGGTCGACTACATGTTCACCGGCTGGTTTGCCGGCGCCATGGACCAAATCCTGCAAGCGCGCGGCAGCAGTATTCGCACCGTCGCCGAACAAGTCTACGGCGGCTCCGAAGAAGGCCACGACGATGGCCTGTTCACCGTCAAGCCGCTGTAAGTCGAGGACCCTGCCATGGCTTTCGAAGCAATGTTCGCGCCGATCCAGATCGGCAAACTGACCATCCGCAACCGCGTGCTCAGTACTGCCCACGCCGAGGTGTATGCCACCGACGGCGGCATGACCACTGACCGCTACGTCAAATACTACGAAGAGAAAGCCAAGGGCGGCATCGGCCTGGCGATCTGTGGCGGTTCGTCGGTGGTGGCCATCGACAGTCCGCAGGAATGGTGGTGTTCGGTGAACCTGTCCACCGACCGCATCATCCCGCACTTCCAGAATCTGGCCGACGCCATGCACAAGCATGGCGCCAAGATCATGATCCAGATTACCCATATGGGCCGTCGCTCGCGTTGGGACGGCTTTAACTGGCCGACCCTGATGTCGCCGTCCGGCGTGCGTGAGCCGGTACACCGCGCGACGTGCAAGACCATCGAGCCGGAGGAAATCTGGCGCGTGATCGGCAACTACGCCCAAGCCGCGCGACGTGCCAAGGCCGGTGGTTTGGACGGTGTTGAATTGTCCGCGGTGCACCAACACATGATCGACCAGTTCTGGAGCCCACGGGTCAACAAGCGTACCGACGAATGGGGTGGCTCCTTCGAAGGCCGTATGAAGTTCGGCCTGGAAGTACTGAAAGCCGTGCGCGCCGAGGTCGGTGACGACTTTTGCGTGGGCATACGTCTGTGCGGCGACGAGTTCCATCCGGACGGCCTGTCCCACGAGGACATGAAGCAAATCGCCAAGTACTACGACGACACCGGCATGCTGGACTTCATCGGTGTGGTGGGCTCGGGTTGCGACACCCACAACACCCTGGCCAACGTTATCCCGAACATGAGTTATCCACCGGAGCCGTTCCTGCACCTGGCGGCCGGCATCAAGGAAGTGGTCAAGGTCCCGGTGCTGCACGCGCAGAACATCAAGGACCCGAACCAGGCCACGCGCATTCTTGAAGGCGGCTACGTGGACATGGTCGGCATGACGCGCGCGCACATCGCCGACCCGCACCTGATCGCCAAGATCAAGATGGGCCAGATCGACCAGATCAAGCAGTGCGTTGGCGCCAACTATTGCATCGACCGTCAATACCAGGGCCTGGATGTGTTGTGCATTCAGAACGCCGCGACTTCCCGTGAATACATGGGCGTGCCGCACATCATCGAAAAAACCACCGGGCCCAAGCGCAAGGTGGTGGTGGTCGGCGCCGGCCCGGCAGGGATGGAAGCCGCACGCGTGGCCGCCGAACGTGGGCACGATGTGATCTTGTTCGAGAAAAAGGAGTTCATTGGCGGCCAGATCACCACGGCCTCCAAGGCCCCGCAGCGCGATCAGATCGCCGGCATCACCCGCTGGTATCAGCTGGAACTGGCGCGCTTGAAAGTCGATCTGCGCCTGGGCGTGGCCGCGGACGCCGCGACCATTCTCGACGTGCGTCCGGATGTGGTGGTGCTGGCCGTCGGCGGGCATCCGTTCATCGAGCAGAACGAACACTGGGGCGCGGCCGAAGGGCTGGTGGTCAGCAGTTGGGACGTGCTCGACGGCAAGGTTGCGCCGGGCAAGAACGTGCTGGTCTACGACACTATCTGTGAGTTCACCGGTATGTCGGTGGCCGACTTCCTCGCGGACAAAGGCTGCCAGGTCGAAATCGTCACCGACGACATCAAACCGGGCGTGGCGGTGGGCGGGACGTCGTTCCCTACCTACTACCGCAGCATGTACCCCAAGGAAGTGATCATGACCGGCGACATGATGCTGGAAAAGGTCTATCGCGAAGGCGACAAGCTGGTGGCGGTGCTGGAGAACGAATACACCGGCGCCCAGGAGGAACGGGTCGTCGATCAGGTGGTGATCGAGAATGGTGTGCGGCCTGACGAAGAAATCTACTACGCACTCAAGCCGGGCTCGCGCAACAAAGGCCAGATCGACGTCGAAGCGTTATTTGCGATCAAGCCGCAACCGTGCCTGAGCGAGGCGGGCGATGGGTACTTGCTGTTCCGCATCGGCGACTGCGTGGCTCAGCGTAATACCCATGCCGCGATCTATGACGCCCTGCGCCTGTGCAAGGATTTCTAGGCAACCTCCTTTGTAGGAGCGAGCTGGCTCGCGAAAAACTCAAAGACACTGCGTTCATCCAGATTGGGCGCGTAATCGTTGACGATCTTCGCGAGCAAGCTCGCTCCTACAAAACCCTTGCGGGAGCTTCACCATGTTGAACATCCTTCTTCCCATCCTGCTGTTCGCCGCGCTGGGCCTCGCGGTCCTTGGCGCCTTGCGGCGGGTGAACATGTGGCGTCGTGGCCGGGCTTCCAAGGTGGATTTGCTCGGCGGCCTGCTGGCCATGCCCAAGCGCTACATGGTCGACTTGCACCATGTGGTCGCCCGCGACAAGTACATCGCCAATACCCACGTCGCCACGGCGCTGGGTTTTGTGCTGTCGGCGCTGCTGGCGGTGCTGGTGCATGGCTTCGGCCTGCACAATCGCCTCCTTGGCTATGCGCTGTTGCTGGCTTCGGTGCTGATGTTTGTCGGTGCCACCTTTGTCTACCTGCGTCGCCGCAATCCACCGTCACGCTTGTCGAAAGGCCCGTGGATGCGCCTGCCGAAAAGCCTGATGGCGTTCTCGGTGAGTTTCTTCCTGGTGACCTTGCCGGTAGCCGGCATCCTGCCGGCGGACTTTGGCGGCTGGCTGCTGGCGGCGCTGCTGAGTGTGGGTGTGCTGTGGGGCGTGTCGGAGATGTTCTTCGGCATGACCTGGGGCGGCCCGATGAAACACGCCTTTGCCGGTGCGTTGCACCTGGCCTGGCACCGTCGCGCGGAACGCTTTGGTGGTGGCCGCTCGACCGGTCTGAAAGCACTGGACCTGAAAGACAAAAACGCTCCCCTGGGCGTTGAAAAACCCAAGGATTTCACCTGGAACCAACTGCTCGGCTTTGACGCGTGCGTGCAATGCGGCAAGTGCGAAGCCGCGTGCCCGGCGTTCGCCGCCGGCCAGCCGCTGAACCCGAAAAAACTCATCCAGGACATGGTGGTCGGCCTGGCGGGTGGCACCGATGCAAAGTTCGCCGGCAGCCCTTATCCAGGTAAGCCGGTGGGCGAGCACAGCGGCAATCCGCACCAGCCAATCGTCAACGGCCTGGTGGATGCCGAGACGCTGTGGTCCTGCACCACCTGTCGGGCCTGTGTGGAAGAATGCCCGATGATGATCGAGCACGTGGACGCCATCGTCGACATGCGCCGCCACCTGACCCTGGAAAAAGGCGCGACCCCGAATAAGGGCGCCGAAGTCCTGGAAAACCTGATCGCCACCGACAACCCCGGCGGTTTTGCCCCGGGCGGACGGATGAACTGGGCGGCGGATTTGAACCTGAACTTGCTCAGCGACAAGCAGACCACCGACGTGCTGTTCTGGGTCGGTGATGGTGCCTTCGACATGCGCAACCAGCGCACCTTGCGCGCTTTCGTCAAAGTGCTGAAAGCGGCCAAGGTCGACTTCGCCGTGCTCGGCCTGGAAGAGCGCGACAGCGGCGACGTTGCGCGGCGCCTGGGCGATGAAGCGACGTTCCAGTTGCTGGCGACACGCAATATCCAGACCCTGGCCAAATACAGCTTCAAGCGCATCGTCACCTGCGATCCGCACAGCTTTCATGTGCTGAAAAACGAATACGGCGCGTTCGACGGCAACTACCTCGTGCAGCACCACAGCACCTATCTGGCCGAGCTGATCGCCGCTGGCGCCCTGAACCTGGGCCGGCATAAAGGCGATAGCGTGACTTACCACGATCCCTGCTACCTGGGCCGCTATAACGGCGAGTACCAAGCACCGCGAGATGTGCTGCGGGCGCTGGGCATCGAGGTCAAGGAAATGCAACGCTCCGGTTTCCGCTCGCGTTGCTGCGGTGGTGGCGGTGGTGCGCCGATCACCGATATTCCTGGCAAGCAGCGGATTCCCGACATGCGTATGGAAGACATCCGTGAGACCGGCGCCGAACTGGTGGCCGTGGGCTGTCCACAATGTACGGCGATGCTCGAAGGCGTGGTCGAACCGCGCCCGTTGATCAAAGACATTGCCGAGTTGGTGGCGGACGCGTTGCTGGATGACGCCGCAGCCGCCAGCACACCGGCCAAGCGTGAACCCGCGGAGGTGCATTGATGAGCGACATTATCCGCCGTGACCCACGGGCCGAATGGATCGCCCGCAACCGCTTGCACCCGCTGCACGCAGCCATGCAGCCGGTACAACACAGCTGGATGGGGCCCAACGGTGTCGTGCGCAAAAATGTCCACGGTGTCGGTTTTATCGGCCCCAACGGCATCAAGCGTATAGACCGCAGCGGCGCCCAGCAGGGCGGCGCGGCCAAGCGTACAGCAGCGGTGGCGGTGCAACTGCCGCTGCATCAGATCACAACCCCGGCGTTCTACATAAACGTAGTACCGGACATGGTCGGTGGCCGATTGAGCAGCCACGACCGCGACTTGCTGGGCCTGGCGCGACAGTTGGCCGGCAGCGACGGCGCGGTGTTGGCGGTGGTGTTCGGTGAACATAAGGAAAGCGCCTTCGACAGCGCCGGAGTGGACCGCCTGCTGGTGTTGGAGGGTCCAGTGTTCGAGGGTTATTCACCGGAACAGCGGGTCCAGGGCTTGCGGGCTGTGGATAACCAGTTCAACCCGCGCCACTGGCTGTTGCCGGATAGCCGCAGCGGCGGCGCGGAACTCGGCCGGCGCTTCGCGGCGAGCATCCAGGAACGCCCGGCCACTCGGGTTTGGCAGGTCAAGGACCAAACGTGCATCGGCCGTGCCGGTGCGGGCCAGCAAGACTTGGCCCGGTCACTGCCGCGGATGATTCTGGCCGCTGCAGAGTGCGCGGATCCGGTCAGTGACACGCGTCATGAAGTGTTGCCCGTGGAGTTATCCACAGCCCTGGCGCGCAGCTTGCCGCGTATTGAAGACCTGGGCGCGGTCGCGGTGGACCCAGGCGCGATTCCGATGGCCGAAGCCGAGTTTATTTTCTCCGGTGGCAACGGCGTCAAGGACTGGGACTTGTTCCACCAGACCGCCGCCGCCCTGGGCGCGACCGAAGGGGCGTCGCGGGTCGCGGTGGATGATGGCTTTATGGCGCGTGATCGTCAGGTCGGCGCCAGCGGCATCTGGGTGACCGCCCGGGTATACGTGGCCGTGGGTATTTCCGGGGCGATCCAGCATCTGCAAGGCATTGGTGCCTGCGACAAGGTGGTGGCGATCAACCTCGATCCCGGTTGCGACATGATCAAGCGTGCCGACTTGTCGGTGATCGGCGAAAGCGCCGCGATTCTGCAAGCCTTGATCACGGCGGTCGAGACCTACCGCAATGGCGCCAAGCGCGATGCGGCTTAAGCAAAGGATATGGCCATGACGACCAATGTAATCAGCCTGGTGTCCATCGGCGCGCACCCGACCTCCGGCCGGCCGCGCCGCGCCGAACAAGACGCGCGCGCCGTGGAACTGGGTTTGCAACTGGCTGGGGATAACCTGCAAGTGCTGCACGCAGGTGATATTGCCGAGCCGACCCTGCGCGCTTATCTGGGCATGGGGCTTACCCAACTGTATGTGCTGGAACAACCGGAGGGCGCCGACGCCTTGCCGGTGCTCAGTGATTATCTGCGCGGTTCCGATACCCAAGTGGTCCTCACCGGCAGCCAGGCGGAAACCGGTGAAGGTTCAGGGATGCTGCCGTACCTGCTGGCCGACCAGTTGGGTTGGCCGCTGATCGTTGGCCTGGCCCAGGTGGAATCCATCGATGCCGGCGTGGCCCAGGTGCTGCAAGCCCTGCCACGTGGTCAACGGCGCCGCTTGAAAGTGCGCTTGCCGTTCCTCGCCACGGTGGACAACGCCGCGCCCAAGCCTCGGCAAAGTGCCTACGGCCCGGCCCAGCGTGGCGTATTGGAGGCCCACGAGGTGCATGTGGTGGAGGATGAGTTATTCACAGGCGCTGTGTTGCAACCGGCCAAGCCCCGGCCCAAGCGTCTGAAGGTGATCAAGGCCAAAAGCGGCGCTGACCGGATGAAGGCTGCGACGGCCAAGGCCAGTGGCGGCGGTGGGCAAGTACTCAAGGGCGTCAGCCCGGAAGAGGGTGCCCAGGCGATTCTCAAGTTGTTGATCGAGGAAGGTGTGGTGCGCTGAGCACCCGTAACGATGACGCCCGGCCAATCCCGAGACCGGTATGCCCGCCGGTCGTCATGTACTGGCCGGCACTGCCAGCCATAAGCCTGCCATCTAAGTTGATTCTTCTATCACCCTCCAGCACTTCGCCGCCGCAGGTGCTCAGAAGTCTATGTTCTCCAACGCAGTCTTAATCTGCGCTGGAGGGCGACCAACATGTTGTGATCACTGGTTACCCACAATCCCTGTTGGCGTATCTGTGGATAACCTGTTCGCGGCTCCTTGCACCCCAGGCAAATAAACGCCTGCAGCCCTCTGTACGAAAACTGATCAACATAACCTGCGGTTTTTTCTCGGGTTTTTCTGTGGAAAAAGTAAAATACCGATCCCGACTTGCCCCCAAAGTCTGTTGGCGCTTCTGTGGATAAGATGTTTGCTATCCGCTGCAGGCCACGTAGACAGAGGCTTTTGTCTGTTTGGTCAAAATATGATCAATGTCGTCATTTCAGCATTTAAATCCCCTCAAAGCCGCGATTCTGCGTGGCTTCAGCAGGTTTTCCACAGATCGGCCGAAGTTGCCCCCAAAGTCTGTTGGTGCTTCTGTGGATAAGGTGTTCGCAGTACAGCTGCAGCCCCTATAAATCGGGGTCTCAGGGCTTTAGATCAAAAAATGATCAGTTGGGAGTAAATACGCAGCTTTTGAATAAGTCACGGATTTTCATGATTTTATTTTGAGAAACGAGAGCAGTTGCCCACAATTGCTGTGGGTGGCTCTGTGGATAAGTTGTTGGGCAAAGGCTGGGAGCGTGAGTATCAGGGGGCCTGCACATTATTGGGTGTTTTTTGTACAGCGCAAATCTGCGTGTGGGAGCAACTGTCTTCACCATGCCATTCGTCACCGCCACTCAGTGCCATCTCGCAACATGGCATTGAGCCTAATCAGCAGTACACGCATGCAGGCGATGAGCGCGACCTTCGCGCTCTTACCTCGCTCTCGAAGGCCTTCGTAGCGTGCCTTGAAGTCGGGCTGATGGCGGATTACAACCCAGCAGGACATGTACAGAGCCCGTCTGACACGGGCTCTGCCTCCATAGATATGTCGCTTCCCGCTGTGATTACCGCTGTCGTCGTTCAAGGGCGCGATACCTGCCAAGGCCGCAACCTCACGGCGATCAAGCTCACCTAGTTCGGGCAGATAAACCAGCAAACTCGCGGTGGCAACCGTACCGATACCTTTAACAGAGATGAGCCGCTGGGCTTTTTCTGCGTCCAGTTCGTGCATGCTCTGATTGATGGCCTTATCAAGTTGCCTGATTTGCGTTTGCAGGAAGTGAATATGGCCTTTGATCAGCGCAATAACGGCTGGTAGCTGGGCTTGCTGAAGACGGCGCTTATTGTCGTCTCGTTGCTGAACGAAATGCTCGCGCTGCTGAACCAGCTCGCGGAGCGCTTCACGCTCAGGCGAAATAACCTTGCTGCTTGAGGCATTCAGCACTTCAGCAAAGTCTGCTAGAACGGCCGCATCAATAGCGTCAGTCTTCGCATTCTTGCCCATCGCCACGGCAAAGGATCTGGCTCGGCGAGGATTGACCCTGAGCACCTTGAAGTTTGCGCCTTGCAGAGCCGCCATGGCATTACGCTCATAGCCCCCGGTGGCCTCCAGCAAAATCAGACTGACTTCAAACTGACTCAATCGTCGAATCAGCTCAAGAAATCCTTCTGAAGTGTTTGAAACATCGAAACCTTCGCTCTGTGGTTTAACCCAGACGACAAGGTTTGATTTTGAGATGTCGATACCGACCCAGGAAATCATGGCAAAACCCTCTTACACTCAGATGTGAGAGTGCTCTGGCTTTGCCCACGCTTGTGATTTCGAGTGGCTGCTCGTCCAACTGTTCGGGCTTGTAGGCCAGAGTGGAAAGGTGGATGGCAGCTCGGCTCCCACACGTGCTTTGAGCACCGCGGACTTGCAGCTTGCCATCCACCCCTCTCACCCCAGAGTTTATTCCTAGATCAAGACACAAGCGGGCTTGCTCGCGATAGCGTAGTGTCATTCAACGAATCAGTTGGCTGATACACCACTATCGCGAGCAAGCCCGCTCCCACATTTTGGTTGCCGGTAGCTCAGTTATTCGTGGGCCGCGACGCCTTTGAGGTACGCCGCAGGTTCAGCGCCCAGATTGTTCAGCATCCGTTCGCTGTACCAATCCACAAAGTTCACCACGCCAAACTCGTACGTCTTGGAGTACGGCCCGGGCTGGTAAGCGGTGGAGTTGATCCCGCGCTGGTTCTCTTCGGCCAGGCGTCGGTCCTGGTTGTTAGTGGCGTCCCATACCAGGCGCATGCGCTCGACGTCGTAATCCACGCCTTCCACGGCATCCTTGTGGACCAGCCATTTGGTGGTGACCAGGGTTTCCTGGGCGCTGATCGGCCACACGGTAAAGACGATGATGTGATCGCCCATGCAATGGTTCCACGAGTGGGGCAGGTGCAGGATGCGCATCGAGCCGAGGTCCGGGTTTTTGATCCGGCCCATGAGCTTCTGGCAGCCTTGCTTGCCATCGAGGGTCATCGACACAGTGCCTTTGAGCAGTGGCATGCGCACGATACGGTTGCGCAGGCCGAAGCTGGCGTGGGCGTAAGGAATTTTTTCCGCATCCCAGGCGGCGGCGGAGGCGGCCACGTGGTCCTTGAAAGCCTGGTCGGCGCGCGGGTCGGTAACGTCGTCCCATTCCAGCAGGGTTTTCAACAGCTCGGGGTGCGACGCGTTGCAGTGATAGCACTCGCGGTTGTTTTCCAACACCAGTTTCCAGTTGGCTTGTTCCCTCAAGGTGGTTTGCAACGCCACCTTGGTGTTTTCCATGTCGTACGGTTCCATGTAATGGGTCAGCGTCGCCAGGAAGTCATCGATGGCCGGCGGGTTTTCGGCCAGGCTGATGAAAATATAGCCCCCCGCGGTCTTCACGTTCACGGGCTTGAGGCCGTACTGCTGCATGTCGAAGTCGGCGCCCATCTCGGTGCCGGCGAACAACAGGCGCCCGTCCAGTTCGTAGGTCCACTGGTGGTAATGGCAGACCAGCTTGGCGACCTTGCCCTTGTCGCTGGTGCACAAGCGTGAACCGCGATGGCGGCAGACGTTGTGGAACGCGTGTACCACGCCTTCGGCACCGCGGATCACGATGATCGGATTCTTGCCCACTTGCAGGGTCAAGTAGTTGCCTTTGGCGGGGATTTCGCAGGTCATGCCGGCGATCAGCCATTCTTTCTGGAAGATCTCCTGCATGTCGATATCAAACAGCCGTTCATCAGAGTAAAACGGCTGGGGCAGGGAAAAGGTGCGTTCGCGCTCTTGCAGCATTTGCGCGGTGGCCTTGCGTGCGGGTTCCAGCGGATCGCCGAGGCTTAAGGTTGCGGTGACGTCCATCGTATGTGTCCTCAAGGCCATTCTGTGTGGCCGGGATAAGTGGCTACGGTTATTGCATTGCAAGGCGTAAAACTGTGTATTTGATGGGTGCGAGTGTGGGCCCGGCTTCATCCGTAACCTTGTCCATGAGCGACATGCCCCACTCTGTTCCCGACGCGCAACCCCAGTGGTATAGGGGCTGGTTGCGATAAGTATGTGAATGTCGCTGGCAGGTAAATGGACGAATCTCGCCTTACGCAGAATCGCCAGCATAAAGCCGACGTACGGCCGTGGAGAACAGCATGTCCAACAGCTTCCTGAATCCGGTCACCACCCAGACCTGGGCCAATGGTCGTCATATAGTCCGTTGCGTCAAAGTCATCCAGGAAACCTGGGACGTGCGCACGTTTTGCTTCATGGCCGACCAGCCGATCCTGTTCTTCTTCAAGCCCGGGCAGTTCGTCACCCTGGAGCTGGAAATCGAAGGCCAGCCGATCATGCGCTCCTATACCATTTCCAGTTCGCCGTCGGTGCCCTACAGCTTCTCGGTGACTATCAAGCGCGTGCCGGGCGGCCGTGTTTCCAATTGGTTGCACGACACGCTTCACGAAGGGCAAGAGCTGGCGGTGCACGGGCCGGTCGGGCTGTTTAATGCCATCGACTACACCAATCCGAAAGTGCTGTACCTCAGTGGTGGCGTGGGTATCACACCGGTGATGTCCATGGCGCGTTGGTATTACGACACCAACGCCAATGTCGACATGGTGTTTGTCCACAGCGCCCGCACGCCCAAAGACATCATTTACCACCGCGAGCTGGAGCACATGGCGTCGCGGATCGATAACTTCAGCCTGCACCTGATTTGCGAAAAGCACGGGTTGGGCGAGCCATGGGCGGGTTATCGCGGTTATCTGAACCAGAAAATGCTCGAACTGATGGTGCCGGACTTCCTTGAGCGTGAAGTGTTCTGCTGCGGCCCCACGCCGTACATGAACGCGGTCAAGCGCCTGCTGGAAGCCAATGGCTTCGACATGAGTCGCTACCACGAGGAATCGTTTGGCGCGACGCCGGCCGAAGCCCGCGCCGATGCGGTGGAGCAAGCCGAACAAGCGGCGGACGCCCCGGAAATCGACCTGGCGGATCTGCACCAGGTGGAGTTCATTTCGTCGGGCAAGAGCATTCGCGTGGCCCCGGGCGAGACAGTCCACGCCGCTGCGGCCAAGCTTGGCCTGCTGATTCCCAAAGCCTGCGGCATGGGGATCTGCGGCACCTGCAAAGTGATGAAGCTGGGCGGCGAAGTGGAGATGGAGCACAACGGCGGGATCACCGAGGAAGACGAAGCCGAAGGCTACATCCTGTCGTGCTGCAGCGTGCCGAAGGGCGACGTGCGTATCGAGTTCTGATACGAGGGCTCCATCTGTGGCGAGTCTCCTCGCCACAGATGGAGCGGGTCTCAGGCGCCCATCACTTCCCGAATATCCGCCGCCAGTTCTCGCACGCGCGCCTCTTCGGTGTCCCACGCACACATGAACCGCGCGCCACCCTTGCCGATAAAGGTGTAGAAGCGCCAGCCCTTGGCTGTCAGCGCGGCGATGGCCGGTTCGGAGAGTTGCAGGAACACGCCGTTGGCCTGCACCGGAAACATCAACTCAACTCCCGGAATGTCCGCCACCAGGTGGCTGAGCAACTGCGCGCAGTGGTTGGCATGCCGGGCATGTTTGAGCCAGGCGTCGTTTTCCAGCAAGCCGACCCAGGGCGCCGATAGGAAGCGCATTTTCGAGGCCAACTGTCCCGCCTGTTTGCAGCGGTAATCGAAGTCCTCGGCCAGCTTGTGGTTGAAGAACAGGATCGCTTCGCCCACCGCCATGCCGTTTTTGGTGCCGCCGAAGCACAGCACGTCGACGCCGGCTTTCCAGGTCAGGTCGGCGGGCGAGCAGCCGAGGAACGCGCAGGCGTTGGAGAAACGCGCGCCGTCCATATGCAGGTTCAACCCCAACTCCTTGCACGTCACGCTGATGGCGCGGATTTCTTCCGGGGTGTAGACGCTGCCCACTTCGGTGGCTTGGGTCAGGGTGACAACGCGGGGCTTGGGGTAGTGAATGTCCTGGCGCTTGAGGGCGATCTCGCGGATCGACTCCGGCGTCAGCTTGCCGTTTTCGGTGCGGGCGACGAGCAGCTTGGAGCCGTTGGAGAAAAACTCCGGCGCGCCGCATTCGTCGGTTTCGACGTGGGCGGTTTCCGAGCAAATCACGCTATGGTAGCTCTGGCACAGTGAAGAGAGTGCCAGGGAGTTGGCCGCAGTGCCGTTGAAGGCGAAGAACACTTCGCAGTCGGTTTCGAACAGTTTGCGGAAACCGTCGGCGGCGCGGAGGGTCCATTCATCATCGCCATACGCACGTTGATGGCCCTGGTTGGCGAGCTCCATGGCGGCCCAGGCTTCCGGACAGATACCGGAATAGTTGTCGCTGGCGAATTGTTGGCTCTTGTCAGTCATGGCCCGTTCCTGTGATCGATATTGGTGCGCACTTTAACCAAGAATATCCGGCGTGCGCACGCAGTGTTAATGCAAAATCTGTGGGGAATTATGCACGGTACTGAAACGATTCCTGTAAGGCGCGTCCGCGATGGCGCGCTTGACCTGCTCAAATGGCTGGCACTGCTGTGCATGGTGCTGGATCACCTGCGGTATATCGGGTTGAGTCTTGACGGGCTGTATGTACCGGGCCGTCTGGCGTTCCCGTGGTTTTGCCTGGCGATTGCAGCGAACCTGCACCGGGTCAAGGATGCCTCGCCGACCTTTCAATGGCGTTACCTGGGTTGGCTGCTGCTGTTCAGCGTGATCAGTGAGGTGCCGTATCGGATGTTTATCGCCGATGCCGCGACGCTCAACGTATTACCGAGCCTGGCGCTGGGATTGCTGGTTGCCAGAGGATGGCAGCAAAAGACGCTTTTTGATCGAGGTTTGGCGCTGATCGCCGTCGCAATAGCCGCGGTGTTTTCCACGCACCTGATGTTCGGCTTCTTTGGTGTATTACTGCCGCTGGCAATGCTGTTGGTGTTCCGTCGCCCATGGTATTTCAGCCTGTTGCCGGGACTGGTCTGTGTTGCCGCCAACCAATGGCACGTTCTGCTCGAAAGCGCCAACGCCGTCGCATTGTCGGGGTTGGTCGCTTGCCTGATCGCGCCATTGGCCGGCCTGGTCCTGTTGCGACATGCCGCAAACGCCTCGCCACCGGCCATGCGTCGCTGGGCGTATGCGCTTTACCCCGGGCATTTCCTCGTGCTGCTACTTATCCGCCAGCTCATCGCCTGATCCTCTGTAGGCGCGAGCTTGCTCGCGAAAAACGCCAAAATAACGCGTGCATGCTGAATGAGCGCGGTGCCCTCTGGTTTTTCGCGAGCAAGCTCGCTCTTGCACATTTTCAGCCCCCCTCAAAACTATTTGCTCAGGCCATGTCGTAAACGCACCTTTGCGTGGCGCCCGTAGGCATTTGACCTCTTCAAGCCAGCCCTACCATCGCATCAAAGGGCCCTGCACGGGCCTCAACAATACGAAAGGCTGGGAGAGACGCGATGTTCAGCAAACAAGACCAGATCCAGGGATATGACGACGCACTGTTGGCGGCGATGAATGCCGAGGAACAGCGTCAGGAAGATCATATCGAGCTGATCGCGTCAGAGAACTACACCAGCAAGCGCGTGATGGAGGCTCAAGGCAGCGGCCTCACCAACAAATACGCTGAAGGCTATCCGGGCAAGCGCTATTACGGCGGTTGCGAGCACGTGGACAAGGTCGAAGCCCTGGCCATCGAGCGTGCCAAGCAGCTGTTCGGTGCCGATTACGCCAACGTCCAGCCGCATTCCGGTTCCTCCGCCAACAGCGCGGTATATCTGGCACTGTTGAACGCCGGTGACACCATCCTCGGCATGAGCCTGGCTCACGGCGGTCACTTGACCCACGGCGCCAAGGTGTCGTCCTCGGGCAAGCTGTACAACGCCGTGCAATACGGGATCAACACCGACACCGGCCTGATCGATTATGACGAAGTCGAGCGCCTGGCCGTCGAGCACAAGCCGAAGATGCTGGTCGCAGGCTTCTCCGCCTACTCGAAAACCCTGGATTTCCCGCGCTTCCGTCAGATTGCCGACAAGGTCGGTGCGCTGTTGTTCGTCGACATGGCTCACGTCGCCGGCCTGGTCGCCGCCGGCCTGTACCCGAACCCGCTGCCGTACGCCGATGTGGTCACCACCACCACCCACAAGACCCTGCGCGGTCCGCGTGGCGGGCTGATCCTGGCCAAGGCCAACGAAGAGATTGAAAAGAAACTCAACGCAGCCGTATTCCCCGGCGCCCAGGGCGGCCCGTTGATGCACGTGATCGCTGGCAAGGCGGTGTGCTTCAAGGAAGCGCAGGAACCTGGCTTCAAGGCGTATCAGCAACAAGTGATCGACAACGCCCAGGCCATGGCCGGCGTGTTTATCAAACGCGGCTACGATGTAGTGTCCGGCGGTACCGATAATCACCTGTTCCTGGTCAGCCTGATCCGCCAGGGCCTCACCGGCAAAGAGGCAGACGCCGCCCTGGGTCGCGCGCATATCACCGTCAACAAGAACGCGGTGCCGAATGATCCACAGTCGCCGTTCGTGACGTCGGGTTTGCGCATCGGCACTCCGGCGGTGACCACGCGTGGTTTCAAAGTGCCGCAGTGCACCGAGTTGGCAGGCTGGATCTGCGACATCCTCGACAACCTCGGCGACGCCGACGTCGAGGCCAACGTGGCCAAGCATGTGTCCGCCCTGTGCGCTGATTTCCCGGTTTATCGCTGAGCGCGGTTTTGGAGTAATGACTATGCAACGCTACTCGGGCTTCGGCCTCTTCAAGCACTCACTCAGCCATCACGAAAACTGGCAGCGCATGTGGCGCACGCCCACGCCGAAAAAGCTCTACGACGTGGTCATCGTCGGCGGTGGCGGGCATGGTCTGGCGACGGCGTACTACCTGGCGAAAGAACACGGCATCACCAACGTGGCCGTGGTCGAGAAGGGCTGGCTGGGCGGTGGCAACACCGCGCGTAATACCACGATCGTGCGTTCCAACTACCTGTGGGACGAGTCGGCGCACCTCTACGAACACGCGATGAAACTCTGGGAAGGCCTGTCTCAGGACTTGAACTACAACGTGATGTTCTCCCAGCGTGGCGTCTACAACCTGTGCCATACCCTGCAGGACATCCGCGATTCCGAGCGCCGCGTCAGCGCCAACCGCCTCAACGGCGTGGACGGCGAACTGCTCAATGCCCAGCAAGTGGCCGACGAGATTCCGTACCTCGACTGCTCGAAAAACACCCGCTACCCGGTACTCGGCGCGACCGTGCAACGGCGTGGCGGCGTGGCCCGTCACGATGCCGTGGCCTGGGGCTTTGCCCGCGCCGCCGACGCACTCGGCGTGGACTTGATCCAGCAGACCGAAGTGATCGGTTTCCGCAAGGAAAACGGCGTGTGCATCGGCGTGGAAACCAACAAAGGCTTTATCGGCGCCAAGCGCGTCGGTGTGGTGACGGCCGGTAACTCCGGGCATATGGCGGGGCTTGCGGGCTTCCGCCTGCCGATCGAATCCCACCCGCTGCAAGCGCTGGTGTCGGAGCCGATCAAACCGATCATCGACAGCGTGATCATGTCCAACGCCGTACACGGCTACATCAGCCAGTCCGACAAGGGCGACCTGGTGATCGGCGCCGGTATCGACGGCTACAACGGCTACGGCCAGCGCGGCTCGTACCCGGTGATTGAACACACCGTGCAGGCCATCGTCGAGATGTTCCCGGTGCTCTCGCGGGTGCGCATGAACCGCCAATGGGGCGGCATCGTCGATACCACGCCGGACGCCTGCCCGATCATCTCCAAGACCCCAGTGCCGAACATGTTTTTCAACTGCGGTTGGGGCACCGGTGGCTTCAAGGCCACTCCGGGCTCGGGCAACGTGTTTGCCGCCAGCCTGGCCAAGGGTGAAATGCACCCGCTGGCCGCACCTTTCTCCATCGACCGTTTCCACAACGGTGCGTTGATCGACGAACACGGCGCTGCGGCCGTCGCCCACTAACAGGAGAAATTCCTATGTTGCATATCTTCTGTCCTCATTGTGGCGAGCTGCGCTCCGAAGAGGAATTCCACGCCTCCGGCCAGGCGCACATCCCGCGCCCGCTGGACCCGAATGCCTGCACCGATGAAGAGTGGGGCGACTACATGTTCTTCCGCGATAACCCTCGCGGCCTGCACCATGAGTTGTGGATCCATGCCGCCGGTTGCCGCCAGTACTTCAACGCTACCCGCGACACCGTGACCTACGAGATTCTTGAAACCTACAAGATTGGCGCCAAGCCGCAATTCACCGCCAAGGCTTCTGGAGAGAAGGTATGAGCCAGATCAATCGCCTGTCCAACGGCGGCCGGATCGACCGGAATAAAGTCCTGACGTTCACGTTCAATGGCCAGAGCTACAAAGGCTATGAAGGCGACACCCTGGCCGCCGCCTTGCTGGCCAATGGCGTCGATATCATCGGTCGCAGCTTCAAGTACTCGCGTCCACGCGGTATCTACGCCGCCGGCGCCGAAGAGCCGAACGCGGTGCTGCAGATCGGTGCCACCGAAGCCACGCAGATTCCCAATGTGCGCGCCACGCAACAGGCGCTGTACCAAGGCCTCGTCGCCACCAGCACCAACGGCTGGCCGAGCGTCAATAACGACATGATGGGTATTCTCGGCAAGGTCGGCGGCAAGCTGATGCCGCCGGGGTTCTACTACAAAACCTTCATGTACCCGCAATCGTTCTGGATGACCTACGAAAAGTACATTCGTAAAGCTGCCGGTCTTGGCCGTTCGCCGACCGAAAATGATCCGGACACCTACGATAACCTCAACCGTCATTGCGACGTGCTGGTCGTCGGCGCCGGTCCTGCGGGGCTGGCCGCTGCATTGGCGGCCGCGCGCAGCGGCGCCCGCGTGATCATCGCCGATGAGCAGGAAGAGTTCGGCGGCACGCTGCTCGATTCCCGCGAAAGCCTCGACGGCAAGCCGGCTGCCGAGTGGGTCGCGAGTGTGGTTGCCGAACTGCAAGCCTTGCCGGACGTGGTGCTGCTGCCACGCGCCACGGTCAACGGTTACCACGACCATAACTTCCTGACCATTCACGAACGCCTGACCGACCACCTCGGTGATCGTGCGCCGATTGGCCAGGTGCGCCAACGTATCAACCGGGTACGCGCCAAGCGTGTGGTGCTGGCGACCGGGGCGTGCGAGCGTCCGCTGGTGTATGGCAACAATGACGTGCCGGGTAACATGCTGGCGGGTGCGGTGTCCACCTATGTGCGCCGCTACGGCGTGGCGCCGGGCAAGAAACTGGTGTTGTCGACCAACAACGATCACGCCTATCGCGTTGCGCTGGACTGGTTCGATGCCGGCCTGCAAGTTGTCGCGGTGGCTGACGCGCGTCCCAACCCGCGCGGCGCGCTGGTGGAAGAAGCCCGCGCCAAAGGGATTCGCATCCTTACCGGCAGCGCAGTGATCGAAGCCCGTGGCAGCAAACACGTGACCGCTGCACGGATCGCGGCCATCGACGTCAAGGCACACACAGTCACCAGCCCCGGCGAATGGCTGGATTGCGACCTGGTCGCCAGTTCCGGTGGTTACAGCCCGGTGGTGCACTTGGCCTCGCACTTGGGCGGCAAGCCGACCTGGCGTGAAGATATCCTCGGTTTTGTACCGGGCGAAGCCCCGCAGAAGCGTGTGTGCGTCGGCGGCATCAATGGCGTCTACGGCCTGGGCGATTCCCTGGCGGACGGTTTTGAAGGCGGCGTGCGCGCGGCCAGCGAAGCCGGTTTTGCGCCGGTCGAGGGCACGCTGCCCAAAGCCCTGAGCCGTCTGGAAGAGCCAACCCTGGCGCTGTTCCAGGTGCCTCACGAAAAAGCTACCGCACGGGCGCCGAAGCAATTTGTCGACCTGCAAAACGACGTGACCGCCGCCGCCATCGAACTGGCGACCCGCGAAGGTTTCGAGTCGGTGGAACACGTCAAACGCTACACCGCGCTGGGCTTCGGCACCGACCAGGGCAAGCTGGGTAACGTCAACGGCCTGGCGATTGCCGCCCGTTCGCTGAACGTGACCATCCCGCAGATGGGCACCACCATGTTCCGTCCCAACTACACGCCGGTCACCTTCGGCGCCGTAGCGGGCCGTCACTGTGGGCATATCTTCGAGCCAGTGCGCTACACCGCGCTGCACGCCTGGCACGTGAAAAACGCAGCCGAGTTTGAAGACGTCGGCCAATGGAAACGCCCTTGGTACTTCCCGCGCAACGGTGAAGACCTGCATGCCGCGGTGAAACGCGAGTGCCTGGCGGTGCGCGACAGCGTCGGCCTGCTCGATGCCTCGACCCTCGGCAAGATCGATATCCAGGGCCCGGATGCCCGCGAGTTTCTCAACCGCATCTACAGCAACGCCTGGACCAAGCTTGACGTGGGCAAGGCGCGCTACGGTCTGATGTGCAAGGAAGACGGCATGGTTTTCGACGACGGCGTCACCGCCTGTCTGGCCGACAACCACTTCCTGATGACCACCACCACCGGCGGCGCGGCTCGCGTGTTGCAGTGGTTGGAAATCTATCAGCAGACCGAATGGCCAGACCTCAAGGTGTACTTCACCTCGGTCACCGACCATTGGGCGACCATGACCTTGTCCGGCCCCAACAGCCGCAAGTTGCTGAGCGAAGTCACCGAAATCGACCTGGACAAGGACGGTTTCCCGTTCATGACCTGGAAGGAAGGTCTGGTCGGCGGCGTGCCGGCGCGGGTGTTCCGAATCTCGTTTACCGGCGAGCTGTCGTACGAAGTCAACGTGCAGGCCGACTACGCCATGGGCGTGCTGGAACAGATCGTCGAGGCCGGCAAAAAGTACAACCTGACCCCGTACGGCACCGAGACCATGCACGTGCTGCGGGCTGAGAAGGGCTTCATCATCGTCGGGCAAGACACTGACGGTTCGATGACCCCGGACGACCTGAACATGGGCTGGTGCGTCGGTCGTACCAAGCCGTTCTCGTGGATCGGCTGGCGCGGGATGAACCGTGAAGACTGCGTGCGTGAGGAGCGCAAGCAACTGGTGGGCCTGAAGCCGATCGATCCGAAGGTGTGGTTGCCGGAAGGCGCGCAATTGGTGTTCGACGCCAAACAGGCGATCCCGATGAAGATGGTCGGCCACGTCACCTCAAGTTATGCCCACAACTCTCTCGGCTATTCGTTTGCCATGGGCGTGGTCAAGGACGGCTTGAAGCGCATCGGTGAGCGGGTTTTCTCACCGTTGGCGGATGGCAGTGTGATCGAGGCGGAGATTGTGTCTTCGGTGTTCTTTGACCCGAAAGGCGAACGCCAGAACATCTGATGGACCGAGTCGCCTGCAGCGCAGGTAAGCCAGCTCCCACAGTTGTGGGAGCTGGCTTGCTCGCGAAGGCGGCAGTAGATTCACCACAGAATTCAGAACAGGTGCTCTATGACAGCAGCCAATGTGTACCAACAACGCCCCACCACCGACGCCAAGGCCGAGTCGTTGCTGCACCATGCCGACCTCGCCAGCCTCGCGGGCAAGGGGCGCAAGAACGCCGGCGTGACCGTGCGCGAAAAGAAACTCCTCGGCCACCTGACCATTCGTGGCGACGGGCATGACGCGGCGTTTGCCGCCGGCATCCACAAGGCGCTGGGCATCGAGTTGCCGGGCGCCTTGGCGGTCATCGTCAAGGGCGAAACTAGCCTGCAATGGCTCGGCCCGGATGAGTGGCTGTTGATCGTGCCGAGCGGTGAAGAGTTTGCCGCCGAGAAAAATCTGCGTGAGGCGTTGGGGGATCTGCATATCCAGATCGTCAATGTCAGCGGCGGCCAGCAGATCCTCGAACTGACTGGCCCGAATGTGCGTGATGTGCTGATGAAGTCCACCAGCTATGACGTGCATCCGACTAATTTCCCGGTGGGCAAAGCCGTCGGCACGGTGTTCGCCAAGTCGCAACTGGTGATCCGGCATACCGCTGAAGATACCTGGGAGCTGGTGATCCGGCGCAGTTTCTCGGATTACTGGTGGTTGTGGTTGCAGGATGCATCGGCCGAGTATGGCCTGAGCGTCCAAGCCTGACATGCCCCCCGACGGCTATTGCCGCGCCCACTCTGTAGGAGCGAGCTTGCTCGCGAAAAACGCAAGAACGCCGCGCGAATCAGAATGCCGGCGTTATCGTTGACGATTTTCGCGAGCAAGCTCGCTCCTACAGAGGGCGAAGGTAGTTGAGGCCTTGAGTTGTTTTAGGAGTTTCCGCAATGAGCCGCGCACCCGATACATGGATTTTGACCGCCGACTGCCCCAGCGTGCTCGGCACGGTGGATGCGGTCACTCGCTACCTGTTCGAACAGGGTTGCTACGTCACTGAGCACCATTCCTTCGATGACCGGCTCTCGGGCCGCTTCTTCATCCGGGTGGAGTTTCGCCAACCGGACGGTTTTGACGAACAGGCGTTCCGCGATGGCTTGGCCAGTCGTGGCGAAGCCTTTGGCATGATCTTCGAACTTGTGGCGCCGAACTATCGGCCAAAAGTCGTGATCATGGTCTCCAAGGCCGATCACTGCCTGAACGATTTGCTCTACCGCCAGCGTATCGGTCAACTGTCGATGGATGTGGTTGCGGTGGTCTCCAATCACCCCGATCTCAAACCTTTGGCCGACTGGCATCAGATTCCCTACTACCATTTCCCCCTCGACCCCAACGACAAACCGTCCCAGGAACGTCAGGTATGGCAAGTGGTTGAAGACACCGGCGCTGAACTGGTGATCCTTGCGCGCTACATGCAAGTGCTGTCGCCGGAGCTGTGCCGCAAGCTGGATGGCAAGGCGATCAATATCCACCACTCGTTGTTGCCGGGGTTCAAGGGCGCCAAGCCGTATCACCAGGCGTACAACAAGGGGGTGAAGCTGGTGGGCGCCACCGCGCATTACATCAACAACGACCTGGATGAAGGCCCGATCATCGCCCAGGGCGTCGAGGTGGTGGACCACAGTCACTACCCCGAGGACTTGATTGCCAAGGGGCGGGATATCGAAGGGCTCACCTTGGCTCGCGCCGTGGGTTATCACATCGAGCGGCGGGTGTTCCTGAACGCCAATCGGACGGTGGTGCTCTGATGGATGCCTTCGCGAACAAGTCGAAAGGGCCATCACGCACAACATAAAAAACAGCATCTGTACCCGAGCACTTAATGCGCTGCCCACCCAAAGGGGCAACGCGGTTCCATAAAAACAACAGCGAGGTGAAAGCATGTCTGGTAATCGTGGTGTCGTGTATCTCGGCAACGGCAAGGTCGAAGTACAGAAAATCGACTATCCCAAAATGCAGGACCCCCGAGGCAGGAAGATTGAGCACGGCGTGATCCTGCGCGTGGTGTCCACTAACATCTGCGGCTCCGACCAACACATGGTGCGCGGCCGTACTACCGCCCAGACCGGTCTGGTGCTGGGGCACGAAATCACTGGTGAAGTGATCGAGAAGGGCAGTGACGTCGAGAACCTGAAAATCGGCGATCTGGTGTCGGTGCCGTTCAACGTCGCGTGCGGCCGCTGCCGTTCTTGCAAGGAACAGCACACCGGCGTCTGCCTGACCGTCAACCCGGCCCGTGCCGGTGGCGCCTACGGCTACGTCGACATGGGCGACTGGACCGGAGGCCAAGCTGAATATGTACTGGTGCCGTACGCCGACTTCAACCTGTTGAAGCTGCCGGACCGCGACAAGGCCATGGAAAAAATCCGCGACCTGACGTGCCTCTCCGACATTCTGCCAACCGGTTATCACGGTGCGGTGACGGCGGGCGTCGGGCCGGGCAGCACCGTCTACATCGCCGGTGCCGGTCCGGTCGGCCTGGCGGCCGCCGCTTCCGCACGCCTGTTGGGTGCGGCGGTGGTGATCGTCGGCGACGTCAACTCGATCCGCCTGGCCCACGCCAAGGCGCAAGGGTTTGAAGTGGTCGACCTGTCCACCGACACGCCACTGCACGAACAAATCGCGGCCCTGTTGGGCGAGCCTGAAGTCGACTGTGCCGTCGACTGCGTGGGCTTCGAAGCGCGCGGTCACGGCCACGACGGAGTCAAGGCTGAAGCGCCGGCCACCGTGCTCAACTCGCTGATGGGCGTGGTGCGCGTGGCGGGCAAGATCGGTATTCCCGGCCTGTACGTCACCGAAGATCCGGGTGCTGTGGACGCCGCCGCGAAAATGGGCAGCCTGAGCATCCGCTTCGGTCTCGGCTGGGCCAAGTCCCACAGCTTCCACACCGGCCAGACGCCGGTGATGAAGTACAACCGCCAGCTGATGCAGGCGATCATGTGGGACCGCATCAACATCGCCGAAATCGTTGGTGTACAGGTCATCAGCCTGGACGATGCACCGCGTGGCTACGGCGAGTTCGATGCTGGCGTACCGAAGAAATTCGTGATCGACCCGCACAAACTGTTCAGCGCTGCCTGAATCTGGGGCAAATGAAAGGGCGACCCTCGGGTCGCCCTTTTTTATGCGGTGTCCAGGCGTTCAGCGAGCGGCCAGCGCGCCTTGATAGACCGTCGGGCCAGTCGGTTGCTTGCTCAGCGAGCCACCCTTGCTTTCCGAGCTGACCATCAGTTCCACCGGCTGGCTGATGGTTTCCTGCTGGCGGGGGTTGAGGCCGATGATGCCTTTACCGTCTTCCGGTAACAGGCCCAGGGAAACCGGTGTGCCGCCGGCGGGAAGAGCCCACAGTTCGAGGCTGCGGTCCGGTTCCGGCGCGGTGGACGCAATCGGTTCAACCTCCAGGTAATCCTTGTGGGCCATGATTTGCGCGGCGGGCTGTTGAGTGGTGGTTACCAAGGTTGCCGAGGACTTGACGCTGTCCTGGGTGTAAAGCGCGCCACCGATACCGGCAATCACCACGACGCAAACGCCAACGAACAAGCGTGGACGGGTCCAGAAGCTGGGTTTTTGGTCAATCACGTGAGTCATAAGGCTGTTCCTGACAGTGGTTGAGTGCAATACGCAGCGGCCAGTAATGGCTCTTTGATTTTAACTGCTACGGGCATTCTCAGTAGTGAAATTGACCCTGAGAACAGCGTCAGGTTCCGGAGCTGGCGCAATGATTACGGGGTTGGGTGATGTCAAATCGCCTCGCCTGGAACCGTTCTCCGCTGAAAGAGCGGTGTTCCTGAACAAATCTGCAGGTACCTTCAGCCACGGAACAATCCCCGTAAGATCCCGGTCAAATGCGTGCTTCTGCCCACCCGCATGTGGGGTGTGGCTCCTGAATTTAGAGGTTGTCTCGATGAAAATTTCACGCGGTTTGGCCCTTTCCTGCCTGATGAGCCTGGCAGCCGGTCCGGTGCTGGCAGCCGGTTTCAGTCTGGGTGATGCGGCCAATGCCATCTCCGGCATGCAGGGCGGCAACAAGGCCGCCGCCGCAGCTCCTACGTCAGAAACCGCTGGTTTGCTCAGCGCGTTGACCTCGCAGTTGAATATCACACCCGAGCAAGCTGTCGGCGGGACCGGCGCGATGCTGGGGTTGGCCAAGAATCAGTTGGGCGGCGGTGATTATTCGCAACTGAGCAAAAGCGTGCCCGGCCTCGACAAGCTGTCTGGCAGCAACTCGTTGGACAGCCTCGGGGCGCTGAGTGGCATGCTCGGCCAGAATGGCGGCAGCAAGACGTCGGGTCTGGACGGTCTGTTGGGCAACGTGAAGACCACCAGCGACCTGAACACCGCGTTCAGTGCGCTGGGCATGGACAGTGGCATGATCGGCCAGTTTGCCCCGGTGATCCTGCAGTACCTGGGCGGACAGGGTGCCGACAGTTCCTTGCTCGGCAAACTGGCCCAGGCCTGGGGCACCGGCAGCTAAGGGCGCCCCGCGCGCAGCGCGTCGATGCGCGCATCCTTCTCCATCCAGAGCTGGTTGACCCAGTTCTGGACGGTCTGGCGGAACGCCGGATCGTTCTCGTAATCCCCCTGCCACAATGCCGGGTCGAGCTCGCGGGTGCGGATATCCACGATCACGCGAGGCACCGCACCGCTGATCAGATCCCAGAAACCCGGAATCCTGTCCTGTGGATACACCACGGTGACGTCGAGGATAGCATCCAGCTGTTCGCCCATTGCCGCCAGGACGAATGCCACGCCGCCGGCCTTGGGTTTGAGCAGGCGGGTGAAGGGTGAATTCTGCTGTGCGTGCTTGGTTTCGCTAAAACGCGTGCCCTCCAGGTAATTGACCACGGTCACTGGCTGGCGTTTGAACAGCTCGCAGGCTTGCTGGGTGATTTTCAGGTCCTGGCCCGCCAACTGCGGATTTTTCGCCAGGAACGCCTTGGTGTAGCGCTTCATGAACGGGTAATCCAGCGCCCACCAGGCCAACCCCAGGAACGGCACCCAGATCAGTTCCTTTTTCAGGAAGAACTTGAAGAACGGTGTACGCCGGTTGAGGGTCTGGATCAGCGCCGGGATGTCGACCCAGGACTGATGGTTGCTGATCACCAGGTACGAGGTATCGCGGCGCAGGCCTTCGCCGCCGCGAATATCCCATGCGGTGGGGATGCACAGGGCGAAGATCAGCTTGTCGATTTCGGCCCAGGTTTCGGCGATCCACATCACCGCCCCTGAGGCGTGGTCGCGGTAGCGACCGGGCGCCACCAACTTGAGCAGGGCGAACACCAGTAAAGGGCCGATCAGGATCAGCGTGTTGAGTAACAGCAGCAGTGTGACGAAACAGCCGGTGAGCAGGCGGCGCATAAGTAACTCTTGAAAACGGTTGGGCGGGCCATGATAAGCA
Source organism: Pseudomonas mucidolens (assembly GCF_900106045.1). Classification (NCBI taxonomy): domain Bacteria; kingdom Pseudomonadati; phylum Pseudomonadota; class Gammaproteobacteria; order Pseudomonadales; family Pseudomonadaceae; genus Pseudomonas; species Pseudomonas mucidolens. The sequence goes on from NZ_LT629802.1 coordinate 5,479,586, forward strand.
GCTTCAGTCTAGAGACCAAATCGCAAATCGCCTGACGAATGTTTCACGTTGTATTGCGTATGCTGGGCAACGATCCAACTTTGGGCTGTGTTTGCAGTCTAGTATTTGCCTACTTATCTCAAGGAAACCTGCCACGTGAAATCCCTCCTTGCCCTGTTATCCCTCGTCGCCCTGCCGATCATGGCCGCCGAGCCGACCCTTTACGGGCGCTACGAATACATTCAGTTGCCGGAATTCGGTGAAACCTTCAAGGCCAAGATGGACACCGGCGCGTTGACCGCTTCGCTGTCGGCCCGCGACATTGAGACCTTCACTCGCGATGGCGAGGACTGGGTGCGTTTCCGCCTGGGTGACAAAGCCGAGAACAACAAAGTGTATGAACACAAGGTGGCGCGCATCAGCAAGATCAAGAACCGCGCCGACGAAGATGATGACAAGGATGAAACCAGCGTGGCCAAGCGCCCGGTGGTGGAACTGCAGATGTGCCTGGGCAACGTCAAGCGCACGGTGGAGGTTAACCTCACCGACCGCAGCAGCTTCAACTACCCGCTGTTGATCGGCGCCAAGGCGCTGCGTAAGTTTGATGCTGCGGTGAACCCGGCCCGTCGCTACACAGCCGACAAGCCCGACTGCTGATTGACGCGCAATGAGGCATGGGGCACCGTTCACCTTTGCCTTCCCTGTGCTCGGATGCCATGCCTCATATCCTGATTGTCGAAGACGAAGCGGCAATAGCCGATACGCTGATATTTGCCCTGCAGGGTGAAGGCTTCACCACCACCTGGCTGACCCTTGGCCAGGTCGCGCTGGAGCACCAGCGCCAGACCCCCGCCGACTTGATCATCCTCGACATCGGTTTGCCGGATATCAGCGGTTTTGAAACCTGCAAGCAACTGCGCCGCTTCACCGAAGTGCCGGTGATGTTCCTCAGTGCCCGGGACGCGGAAATCGATCGCGTGGTGGGCCTGGAGATCGGTGCCGACGATTATGTGGTCAAACCCTTCAGTCCACGGGAAGTGGCGGCGCGGGTCAAGGCGATCCTCAAACGTGTGACACCCGTTGCGGCTCCCGCCAGCAGCGGGGTGTTCCTGGTGGACCCCGAGCGGGTCCAGATTCAGTACCACGGCCAGCCCCTGAACCTCACCCGTCATGAGTTTCGCCTGCTCAACTGCCTGTTGGAGCAGCCCGAACGCGTGTTCAGTCGCGAGCAGTTGCTGGATGCGGTGGGCGTGCCCGCCGATGCAGGTTACGAGCGCAATATCGATAGTCACATCAAAAGCCTGCGCAGCAAGTTGCGCGCAGTCGCCCTGGATGCCGAGCCGATCCAGACTCACCGTGGCCTGGGTTACAGCTACAGCCCGAGCCACGCCTGATGCGTCTGGGACTGCGGATTTTCCTGGTGTACGCGCTGTTTATCGGTCTGACCGGCTATTTTGTGCTCAGCACGGTGATGAAGGAAATTCGCCCCGGCGTGCGCCAGTCCACCGAAGAAACCTTGGTGGATACCGCCAACCTGCTGGCGGAAGTCCTGCGCGATGACGTCAAGAACGGCACCCTCGGACAAAGCCATTGGCCGAGCGTGCTCAAGTCCTACGGCGACCGTCGGCCGGGCGCGACCATTTGGGGCCTGGCGAAAAACCAGGTCAACCACCGCATCTATGTCACCGACGCCAAGGGCATCGTGCTGCTCGATTCCAGCGCTGAGGCGCTGGGCCAGGATTATTCGAAATGGAATGATGTCTACCTGACCCTGCGCGGTGAGTATGGTGCGCGTTCGACCCGCAGCAATGCCGAAGATCCGGCTTCATCAGTGATGCACGTGGGTGCGCCGATCCGCGATAACGGGCAGATTATCGGGGTGGTCACCGTGGCCAAACCCAACAGTTCGCTGCAACCTTATGTCGATCGCACCGAACGCCGTTTGCTGTGGTACGGCGCCGGGCTGGTGGCGCTGGGGTTGCTGCTGGGGGCGTTGTTGTCGTGGTGGCTGAGCGTCGCGCTGCGGCGCCTGACCAGCTATGCACAGGCGGTCAGTGAAGGGCGACGTGCCGAGTTGCCGCATTACCGTGGCGGCGAGCTTGAGCAACTGTCCACGGCCGTGGAGCACATGCGCACGCAACTGGAGGGCAAGGCCTACGTCGAACGTTATGTGCATACCCTGACCCACGAACTGAAAAGCCCGCTGGCGGCGATTCGCGGCGCGGCGGAGCTGCTGCAAGGGCAGATGACCCCGGTTCAGCAGCAGCGGTTTGTCGGCAATATCGCCAGTGAAAGTGCGCGTTTGCAACAGTTGATCGAGCGTCTGTTGAACCTGGCCCAGGTCGAGCAACGCCAGGGCCTGGAGCAGCAAGCCCCGGTGCCGCTGGCGGCTTTGGTGGATGAGGTGATCAAGGCCCAGTGTGCGCGGATCGAGCAGGCCGGCTTGCACATCGAGCGCTTGATCGATGCCGATGTGACGTTGTTCGGCGAACCTTTCCTGCTGCGCCAGGCCCTGGGTAATCTGCTGGAAAACGCTTTGGACTTCACCCCGCCCGGCGGCACTCTGCGCTTCAGCGCCGCGGTACAACGCAACGCTGTGCAGGTCAGCCTGTTCAATCAGGCCGAAGCGATTCCCGAGTACGCCTTGCCGCGCTTGACCGAGCGTTTCTATTCCTTGCCGCGTCCGGGCAATGGTCGCAAGAGCACCGGGCTGGGCCTGAACTTTGTCGAAGAAGTCATGAAGTTGCATGGCGGCTCGTTGCAGATTGGCAACGTGCCCGGTGGCGTGCAGGTGGTACTGCATCTCCACACAGTCTCCACATTGCCCTCATAAACCGCCCACAGTCGGCTCCCAGACTCTTGCTCATCAAAACAGGGAGAGACCGATGAACCGCAGCCTGCTATTCAAACTGGGCGCGATTGCGCTGCTGATCCTGCTATTGCTGATTCCGTTGTTGATGATCGATGGCATCATCGATGAGCGCCAGCAACTGCGCGACGGTGTATTGATGGACATTGCCCGCAGCTCCAGCTACAGCCAGCAGGTGAGCGGGCCGGTGATGGTCGTGCCGTATCGCAAGACCGTGCGTGAGTGGAAGCTCAACGAAAAACTCAACAAGCGCTATGAGCAAACTCGCGAGGTGCACGGTCGTCTGTATTTCCTGCCGGAGCACTTCGAACTCGACGGCCAGGTGCAAACCGAACTGCGGGCACGGGGGATTTATCAGGCGCGGCTGTTCCATGCGGATAACCGCATCAGCGGCCGCTTTGTATTGCCGGAGCAGTTGGGTATCAAGGAAAACTTTGCCGACTACCAGTTTGACCCGGCGTTTCTGGCGGTGGGTATCAGTGATATTCGCGGCATCGAAAATGCCCTGACGCTGGAGCTGGGCAGTCAGCGCCTGGCGTTTTCGCCGGGGACTCAAGTGGCGTGGTTGGGCGAGGGCGTGAGTGTGCTGTTGCCCGTCCTCGACAGCAAAAAACCGGCGCCGCTGGACTTCGCCTTCGACCTGCGCCTGCAAGGTACCGAGCAGTTGCAAGTGCTGCCCGTGGGCAAGACCAGTCAGGTCAAGCTGACGTCCAACTGGCCGCATCCCAGTTTTATCGGCAACTTCCTGCCGGCCCAGCGTGAAATCACTGATCAAGGCTTTAGCGCGAACTGGCACACCTCGTTTTTCTCCACCAACCTGGAAGAGGCCCTGCGCGGTTGCCTGTCGGAACGCGGTTGTGAAGACTTCAATGGCCGCAGCTTTGGCGTGAACTTTATCGACCCGGTGGACCAGTACCTCAAGAGTGATCGGGCGATCAAATATGCGCTGTTGTTTATCACCCTGACATTTGCCGGATTTTTCCTCTTCGAGGTGCTCAAGAGCCTCGCGGTACACCCGATCCAGTACGCGCTGGTCGGGGTGGCCCTGGCGTTTTTCTACCTGCTGCTGTTGTCGTTGTCCGAACACATCGGCTTCGCCCTGGCGTACCTGATATCGGCCAGCGCGTGCGTGTTGTTGATTGGCTTTTATGTCTGCCATGTGCTGCGCAGCGTCGTCCATGGTGTGGGGTTCTCGGCGGGACTGGCGGCGCTGTATGGCTTGCTGTACGGGTTGTTGAGCGCCGAGGATTACGCGCTGCTGATGGGCTCGCTGCTGTTGTTCGGCCTGTTGGGCACGGTGATGGTGCTGACGCGCAAACTCGACTGGTACGGCGTGGGCAAACGCAAGGCCGCCGCGCCGCTGGAGTTTGACCTGGAGGCGGTGCAATGATCGGGCTGCGCGAGGATCGGCGGATGGCAGTGCGATTGATCAGCAGAATCAATGCGCTGTTTCCGGTGGCGCGGCCTGTGGAAGAAAGTTTTCCCTGCGGGAAGGGTGCTTGCCCTGTGGCGAGGGGGCTTGTCCCCCGTTGGGCTGCGCAGCAGCCCCAAGCATTCAAGCAGCATGCGGTGTATCAGGCATTCCTCAGTGGCTGGTTTTGGGGCTGCTGCGCAGCCCAACGGGGGACAAGCCCCCTCGCCACAGGACAAGCTCCGCCACAGGACAAGCACTCCTCAGCACAGGACAAGCCTTTTTACAGGGAGAGCCTTATTCCCCAATCTTGTCCTATGAATCAGGCCGGCGGTTGGGTTGCCTGCATCGAGGGGCGTTGACTGACCTCGGCATACCACGCCGCGAGCTTGGGGTTGTCCGAGCGCCATGACAGGTCCGGGTGCCGGAAGTCCAGGTAACCCAAGGCGCAGGCGACGCTGATGGCGGCGACGTCGAAATGGCTGGTCAGTTCGGCGATGGCATCCGCTTCAAGTTCGGCAACGGCGCGGTGGATCTTGTTGCGCTGCTCTTGCAGCCAGCTGTCCCAGTGTTTTTCCGGCGGGCGCAGGGCGGTTTCATAGCGGACCAGCACGGCTGCGTCCATGATCCCGTCAGCCATCGACGCCAATGTCAGGCGCCGCCAGCGGGCCGAGCCGTCACGTGGGATCAACGGGTTGCCGACGTGTTGATGGTCGAAGTAATCGAGGATCACTCGACTGTCGTGCAATACATTGCCATCGGCCAGGCGCAGGGCCGGGATCTTGCCCACCGGGTTGCTCTCGTTCAGCACGCCCACCGGGTTGACTGGCGTGAGCAATACGGTTTGCAAGGCCACCCGGTCTTGTTGGCCGGTTTCATGTAACAGCACCAGGACTTTGCGGACAAACGGCGAAGCGGGGTTGTGGAACAACGTCATGCTGGGCACGGACATGGGCAATTCAATCCTTTGTAGGCGCGAGCGTGCTCGCGAAGAATGCCAACGATAACGCAGCGTGCCGGGTTTAACGCGGGGTTCTCAGGTTTTTTCCTACTTGCGAAATGCCCATATTCCGATAACAGCCGGTACGCCCAACCCGACCCAGCTCAATGAGTCCCACAACCCATCCCCCAGCAGCGCGGCGAACAGCCCCGTCGTACTCAGTGCACCGATCACCAGCGGAATCCCGAACACCTTCCAGAAACTCGACTGCCGGGGCTTCATGGCTGCCCCGCCTTGCGCCGCACCAGCCACAGGTACACGCCGCTGCCCAGCACGATAATGGTCAACACATCGAGTACCGCCCAGAGGATTTTCATCGGCATACCGCCGTAGTCACCAAAGTGCAGGGGCTGAGACATGCCCATGGCATCCAAGTACCACGGCCGTTCGCCGACGGCGGTCACGTGCAGGTTGCTGGCGTCGATCAGCACCGGCGTCAGTAGATGTGAGGTCAGGTGGGTACTGCCCTTCATGAAGACGGCGTAATGATGCTCGCTGGAAAACCGTGTGCCGGGGAAGGCGATAAAGTCCGGCGTCATACCCGGCGCAGCCTGCTCGGCAATTGTCAGCAGGTTCGTGGCAGGGGCGCGCAAGGTCAGCGGCGGGGCGTTTTTGTACGGCTCGACCATCGCGCTCAGGCTGTCGCTGCGCCAGGCGGCGATGATCAGGTCGGCACAGGCGCTGATCACCCCCGTGACACCCACCACCAGCGCCCAGGTCAAGGTGACAACGCCGATCAGGTTATGCAGGTCCAGCCAGCGCAGGCGCGTGGATTTGTCCTGGCGCACGGTGGCGAACTTCAAACGGCGCATGAATGGCAGGTACAACACCGTGCCGGAGATAATCGCCAGCACAAACAGCAACCCCATGAACGCCAGCAGCAACTTGCCCGGCAGGCCGGCGAACATGTCCACATGCAGGCGCAGCAGGAACATCGTCAACCCGCCATTGGCCGACGGCATCTCCACACTTTCCCCGGTACGGGCGTCGAGCATGAAGGTGTGGGACGAATTGGGTTCGGTCCCCGCGGTGGCAGCCATGATCGCGATCACGCCGTTCTTGTCATCCTCATCCCAGGCCAGGTACTGCATGGCTTCGCCGGGGCGGTGGGCCTGTGCAGCTGTGACCAGTTGTTCGAGATTGAGTTGCGGTGTATCGGCCGCCATCTGCTTGAGTTCGGGCTCATTGCCCAGCAGATGATCGATCTCGTGGTGAAAGATCAGCGGCAGGCCGGTGAGGGCCAGCATCAGCAGGAACACGGTGCAGATGAGGCTGGTCCAGGTGTGGATGAAGGACCAGCGGCGGATGGTTTTGCTTTTCATTTCATTGCCTTCAGACAAGCCAAAGCCGTCCTCATGGGACGGTCTGGTTGTGGAGCCGGTTAGCTCAGCGCATTACCACTGATAGGTTGCACTGGCGACGACGCTGCGTTGGTCGCCGTAGTAGCAGTACGAGCCGTCGCAGGTGGAAATGTAGTCCTTGTCGAACAGGTTGGTGGCGTTGAGCTTTGCCGAGGCGCCTTTGAGGCTGTTGTCCAGGCGGCCGAGGTCGTAGTGCACCGCGGCGTCGAATACGGTGTAGGCATCGGCTTTGCCCAGCCATGTGTTGGCTTGGTCGCCGTAGGTATTGCCCGTGTAGCGGGCCCCCGCGCCGATGCCGAAACCGTCCAGCACGCCGTTGTGCCAAGTGTAGTCAGTCCATAGGGAGGCTTGCTGGTTTGGCATCAATTGCAGGCGATTACCTTTGTGCTCGCCTTTTTGTACCTCGGACTTGGCCAGCGTGTAAGCGGCGATGACCTTGAGGTTCTCAGTCACGTCAGACACGGCTTCCAGTTCCAGGCCCTTGACCTTCACTTCGCCGGTCTGGTCGGTGGTCGACACGCCCCCGGGTTCGAAGCTGGTGACCAGCACGTTTTTCTGGGTCAGGTCGTAAATCGCCGCACTGAGCAATGTATTTGAACCGGGCGGCTGATACTTGATCCCCAATTCCCATTGTTTGCCTTCGGTGGGTTTATACGACTCGGTAGGGGAGACGCTGGCGTTACTGGCAGGCTGGAACGATTCGGCGTAGGAGATGTAGGGCACAATGCCCGAATCGAACACGTAGCTCAGCGCCGCATTGCCACTGAAATTCTTGCTGCGGTCAGTGTTGGTCGCATCGTTCTTGTTGAAGTAAGTGGTGCCCTGGTGCACCCAGTCTTCACGACCACCGAGGGTCAGGCGCCAGTTATCCAAGGCCATCTGGTCTTGCACGTAGAGACCGGTCTGTACGGTTTTCTGGTTGTAGTCATAGAACGCGCCTGAGCGCGCCGGGCGCTCGATCGGCTGGCCGTAGATCGGGTTGTAGATGTTGGTACCTGGCGCTGTACCGAAAATCGACAGGTAGGAGGTGTCGGTGCGTTGATGATCCAGACCGAGCAGCAATGTGTGGGTGATGTCGCCAGTGGCGAAGTCAGCCTGGAAATTGTTGTCGACCGCGAACTGGCCAATATTCTCGTCAACGTTGGTCGACGAGCGACTGATATTTCCTTGCGCGTCAGCAGGTGAATAGCCATAAGCGCCGACGGTCAGTTGCTGGAAGGACAGCTCTGACTTGGTATAACGCAAGTTTTGACGGAACTGCCAGGTGTCGTTGAAGCGATGCTCGAAGGCGTAGCCCAGTGCGTAGTAGGTGCGGTCGTAGAACTCGTAGTCCGGATCGCCCAGGTTCTTGTGGTGCGAGACGTCGCCCAGCGGCGATTTGATCTTGGTGCCCTGTATCGGCAGGAACTGGCTGGTGGCGCCAGTATCGTCGCGGGTGAACTGCGACAGCAGTGTCAGCTTGGTGTCGGTATTGATGTTCCAGGTCAGGCTGGGGGCGATGTTGTAGCGTTTGTTGTCGATATGATCAACCTGGGTTCCCGCATCGCGCACGACCCCGCTGACACCGTAGAGAAACTCACCTTCGTCGTCGATCTTGCCGGTGCTGGCGAAGTTGATCTGGCGATAGTTGTCACTGCCGTACTGAACCTGGATGGCATGGCTCGATTCGGCGCTTGGGCGCCGGCTGACCATGTCCAGCAAACCGCCCGGTGGGGTCTGGCCGTAGACAGAGGAGGCCGGGCCGCGCAGCAGCGCGATGCGGTCGAGGTTCCAGGTTTCCGCTTTCGGGTTGGCATATACACCCCTTGGTAGTGGCAGTCCGTCGAGAAACTGGGTGGGTTCGAAGCCACGTACACGCATCCAGTCGTAGCGGGTGTCACTGCCGTAGCTGGCGGAAACAATACCGGGCATGTAGCGCACGGCGTCATCAAGGTTCTGGACGTTGCGGTCCTGCATCTGCTGGCGGGTAGCGACCGAGATTGATCGGGGTGCTTCTACCAGCGCGGTATCAGTCTTGCTCCCCGCTGCCGTCCGCGTTGCGACATAACCCTCCACCGGTCCCCATGCACTCTCATAGTTGCTTTGGCCAATGATGCTGGTTTCCGGCAGGGCCACCACGCCCTGCGGAATCGCGGCCAGGCTGAACGTGCCGGCGCTGCTTTGTTCCAGTTGCAAACCCGTACCGCGCAAGGCTTCACGCAAGGCGCCCGGTGCGTCGAACTGACCCTGGACCGGCGTCGAGGTCTTGCCTGCCGCCAGTGCCGGATCAAGCGTCAGCGCCAGGCCGGCCTGGCTGGCGATCTGGTTCAGGGTGCTGGCCAAAGGCGCGGCGGGCAGGTTGTAGGCGCGCACGCTGGAGGCTTGTTCGGCGGCGATCAACTGGGTGCTGGCCAGCGGGGCGCTGAGGGCAATGGCCACGGCTAACAGGCTGGGACGCAACAACGTATCGAGCGTGCGGGACATGGAAGGGCTCCTGAATGGAAATATTTCTCAATTGCCTGTGTGCCGCACGAGAATCAAAAAGTGATAGGGCTGGGTGAAAATATTTTCTTGCCTGGGGATTTTCGGTGGTTTTTAGGGCCTCATCGCGAGCAAGTCGAATCGCCCAGGCACCGCAAAACTTAAGGTTTTACGGTAACCGTTACCCACCACGGTGTGCGCTGTCGGATCTGCACCGGCAACGTCGGCAACAGTGCATTCAACGCCAGGTCGGTGTCGTGCAGTGGGAAGCTGCCGGTGATCCTCAGGTCGGCCAGTTGCGGCTCGATTCCCAGATAGCCACTGCGATAACGCCCGAGTTCTTCGATCACATCCCCCAGCCGCGCGTTATCCACCACCAGCATGCCGCGGGTCCAGGCATCGCTGCCGGGCGCGACAGCCTGCAGTGGGCCGAGGCCATCGCTGCGCATCAGCACTTGTTGACCTTGCTTGAAGATCTGTTCCCGATGCAGCGTCTCTGGTTGGGCGGCGACGGCGGACTGCAGCACACTCAGCCGTGTGCCATCGTCCTCGCGTTTGACGATGAAGCGTGTACCCAGGGCCCGCAGACTGCCTTCGCGGGTTTTGACGATAAACGGGCGGCTGTCGTTGTGACCGGTCTCGACAAGAATTTCACCTTCCTGCAGCACGATCAGCCGGCGCTTGTCGTCAAATTGCACGTCAATCGCGCTGTGGGTATTGAGGTTGACCAGCGTACCGTCCGCCAACCTCAGCGTGCGCTGTTCGCCGGTGGCCGTGCGTTGGTCGGCCAGCCAATAGTCGATGGGCAAATAACGTTGTCCGGCAAACAACACCAGGCCACAGACCAGGACCACACTGGCCAGTCCGCTGCCGAGTTTGCGCACACGCTGGCGAATGCCTTCGCGCGACTGCAACAGCGCCGCCCGCGCCGGCCCCGAGGCGATGCTGAAGCGCTGGTCGAGCATGCCCAATTGGCGCCAGGCTCGGGCGTGTTCTTCATCACTGGCCAGCCATTTGTTGAATTCTTCGTGAGCAATCAAGCTGCCGTCCCCGGAATCCAGAGACAGTTGCCAGGCGATGGCGGCATCCAACACGCGGGCGGAAACCGGTTTGGAACTGATCGGGCTCACTGCGGTTCGCCATACAGCGCGATGTAACACTGACGAATGCCCTGGGCCAGGTATTGCCGCACACGAGGTACCGAGACACCCAGGCGTTGGGCGATTTCGGCGTGGCCAAGACCGTCGAGGCGGTTATAGAAAAACGCCGCGCGGGCCTTGCTGGAAAGTTTGCCGAGCAAGCGGTCGATAGCCCTGAGGTCTTCGAGGATCAGTTGCTGTGCTTCCGGCGACGGGTGTTCGCTCTCCGGGATCAGCATCAGTTCGGTGAGGTAGGCCTGTTCCAGCGCAGCGCGGCGGAAATAGTCGAACAGCAGCCCCTTGGCGACGGCCACCAGAAACGCCCGAGGTTCGCGAGGCGCGCGCAGTTCGTCACGCCCCAGCAGGCGCATGAACGTGTCCTGGCTCAGGTCTTCGGCGCGGCTCGGGCAAGCCACGTTGCGCCGCAGCCAAGCCAGCAGCCAGCCGCGATGGTCGCGGTATAACGCGCCAACAAGCTCACTGTGGGGACTTTGGGCTGACGACAAGGCATCACCGACTAAAAGTTTAAAATAACGAGAATTATTCGCGATTGTGTCAGAGGCGCGAGATGCTGGCAATTGGCATTGGTCGGGTAGCGGACCGGTCACCCTGAAGGCATGAGCCCGCTCACCCCGAAGTTGCGCGGCATCGCTAGAAAGAGGGTGCCTGCGTGCGCCGCTTCCATTGGCTCACGCGCTGTTGCAAGGCGAGGGGGCTGTCGAGGTGTTGCTGACGTGCTCGGCTGAACAGGATCAAGGCCAGCTCCGCCGTGGCCAGGGCATCGGCGCTGGCATGATGGCGCTCACCGACTTGCAGGTTGAAGTGATCGATCCAGTTATCCAGGCCCGTCTCACGGATCGAGGCTTGCGGACACAACAGCGGCGCCAGGTCGGCGACGTCGAGAAACGGGTGAGCCAGGTGATAGCCGAGGCTGTCCTTGAGCGCACGGCCGAGCATGTGCTGGTCGAACGGCGCATGAAATGCCAGCAGCGGACTGTCACCGACAAACGTCATGAAATCCAGCAACGCCTCGACCGGATCGCACCCTGCGGCAATGGCGCTGGGCCCCAGGCCGTGGATCAGCACGCTGGGGCCGGGCTTGGCATCGGCCCGTTGCAGGGTGCGCTCGAACTGCTGGGAAAAGTCGATGGCTGCGTCCTCGATCACCACCGCGCCAATCGACAGCACCTGGTCGCGATTGAGGTTGAGGCCGCTGGTCTCCAGGTCCAGCACTACCCAGCGTTGCGCCCGCAGCGAGCCGTCGCCCAACGGCCGGGCGCCTGGCAACTGTTCCAGACGAGCCTGTTGTGTGGCGCTCAAAGCTGGCCGTGACGGACGTAGCCAACTGAACCAACTCACAACTGATACCTCAGGGCCAGGCTGCTTTGCAGGCGTTGGGCCTGGCGCAGGGATTCGCGCAGGATACGACGGTCCAGATGGTTGAGGCTGTCCGGGTCGACCCGGTTGGAGTAAGGCTGGTTCTCACGGGTTTGCACTTGGTGCTGCTGCATGCGCGTCTGCTGGATAAAGTGATACGCCTCCTCATAGGCGGCACCGTCCAGGCGTTCGATCACGCCCTTGTCCACCAGTTGTTGCAAACGCTGCAACGTATTATTGGTGGCGATGCCGTTGGCCAGGGCCAGCAGACGGGCGCCATCAACGAACGGTGTGAGCCCCTGCACTTTGAGGTCCAGTGTGGCTTTGTCACTGCCCTTGCGCGTCAGCACAAAGTCGCGCAAACGTCCTAGCGGCGGGCGTTGGCGCAAGGCGTTGCCGGCCAGCATGCGCTGGAACAGGCGGTTGTCCGCGACCTGATCCAGAATGCCCTGGCGCAGTTGCTCGCAGCCGCGTTCATCGCCCCAGACGACCCGCAGGTCGAAGTAGATGCTGGACCTGAGCAAGTTCTCCGGGGTCGCTTCGCGGATAAACGCAGCGAAGCGTCGGGCCCATTCGGCGCGGGACAGGCACAGCTCGGGGTTGCCGGCCATGATGTTGCCCTTGCACAGGGTAAAACCACACAGTGCCAAACTCTGGTTGATTTGTTGCGCCAGCGGCAACAGGCGCCGACGAATCTCGGCGGCTTCGACGCCATCCTTGGCTTCAAACAGAATGCCGTTGTCCTGATCGGTGTGCAGCGTCTGTTCGCGACGGCCTTCGCTGCCGAAACACAGCCAACTGAAGGGCACGCCGGGATCGCCGCGCTCCGCCAGGGTCAGCTCGATGACCCGGCACACCGTATGGTCGTTGAGCAGGGTGATGATGTGGGTGATCTGGGTCGAAGACGCGCCGTGGGCCAGCATGCGCTCCACCAGTTGGCCGATCTCGCCACGCATCGCTACCAGGTTGTCCAGCCGGGGCGCGTTGCGGATGGTCCGGGCCAGGTGAACGAGGTCGATCCGTTGCAGGGAAAACAGATCGCGTTCGGAGACCACGCCGCACAGACGCCGGTCCTTGACCAGGCACACATGGGCGATGTGGCGTTCGGTCATGGCGATGGCCGCATCGAAGGCGCTGTGGTCCGGGCTGAGGAAGAACGGTGCCGGGGTCATATGGCCTTCGATGGCCTGATTGAAGTCGTTGGTACCGTCCGCCACCACATGGCGCAGGTCACGCAGGGTGAAAATCCCCACGGGCGCCTTGTCTGGGTCCACCACCACGATGCTGCCGACCTGCTGCTCATGCATCAGTGTCACAGCCTCGCGCAGCGGCATCAGCGGGCTGCACGTCACCGGATGACGCATGGCCAGCTCGCCCAGGCGGGTATTCAATGAGTATTGGGTGCCAAGGGTTTCCACGGCTTTTTGCTGGACCTGCTGGTTGACCTGGTCCAGCAGGCTACTCACGCCGCGCAAGGCGAAGTCGCGGAAAGCGCCGGACAGCGCAAACAGCTTGATGAAGGCCGGCTTGTTCAATTGCAGGCAGAAGGTGTCCTCGGCCGCCAGGTGTTCAGTACGCGTAGCCCGCTCGCCCAGCAGCGCCGCCAGCGGAAAGCACTCGCCCGTGGTGATTTCGAACGTGGTTTCAGTGCCGCCGGTGGCCGAATGCAGCCGCTCGCCGACGACACGTCCCTGCTTGACGATATAGAAGTGTTCTACCGGGCCGGACGACGGTTTGAGAATGCTCTCGCCGGGACCGTAGAAGCGCAATTGGCACTGCTCCACCAGAAACGCCAGGTGGGCGTACTCCATTTGGTTGAAAGGCGGGAATCGTTGGAGGAATTGCAGGGTGCCGTGGATGTTCTGCAACACCGCAGTTTTTCCTGCCTGGGTGAAAGCATCAGCTTTACTCATAACCATGACCGCAGTTTTTGTCGTTATCGTCCTGCATGGTCGACTCCTGCGCGCGGAGTGCCCATTGGACGTAAGTCTAGGTAGCTATGTCACTGTCCGTGATTAGGGAAAAGCCTTACATGAATATCGTCCAAACTCCGTAGAAGGCCCACTAGGAAAACTTTCCGACGAAGTGCACATTGAGCGCCCTTGCGCTGATGTCTGACGTCTGAGCTGGAGAGTGTTGAAAACTGCCGAGAGACGTATGTCCGACCACGATATTTTGAGTGATGACGAGCGCGAGGCGCTGAGCGCCGTGATGCTCGAACCTGATTTACCGCCACAACGCGTGCTGATCGTGGACGACGACAAGGACGCGCGCGAACTGCTGGCGGAAATCCTTGGGTTGGACGGCATTCGCTGCATGACGGCGAGTAGTGGCGAAGCGGCGTGGGCGTTGTTGAACACTCACGCCTCGATCGGTTTGCTGATCACCGACCTGCGCATGGCGCCCAGCAATGGCCTGGAATTGATTCGTCAGGTTCGCGGTTCCACCCGTGCAGCGCTGCCGATCATCGTGGTGTCGGGGGACGCCGAGGCGCCGGATGTGATCGATGCCATGCACTTGAGCGTGGTGGACTTCCTGCTCAAGCCGATCGATAGCGTGAAATTGGCGAAGATGGTGAAGCGCGAGCTGGGAATGGCTTCCTGAAACTCGCGCTGAATGTGCCGGCCTCATCGGCGCCAGTCAAATCAGCATGAAGCCTAAGAAAAAGCCCCGATCTCTCGATCAGGGCTTTTTTCATTTACAGACCATTCCGGGCCTTGAACTCCCTGCGCCGACGGTGCAACACCGGCTCGGTGTAACCATTGGGCTGCTTGGTACCTTCGACCACCAGTTCCACCGCTGCCTGGAACGCAATGTTGCTATCGAAGTCCGGAGCCAGTGGGCGGTACAGCGGGTCACCGGCATTCTGCCGATCCACCACAGGTGCCATGCGCTTGAGACTTTCCATGACCTGGGTTTCGTTGACGATGCCATGGCGCAGCCAGTTGGCAATGTGCTGGCTGGAAATCCGCAGGGTGGCGCGGTCTTCCATCAGGCCGACATCGTTGATGTCCGGCACTTTGGAACACCCCACGCCCTGGTCGATCCAGCGCACCACATAACCGAGGATGCCTTGAGCGTTGTTGTCCAGTTCGTTGCGGATTTCCTCGTCAGACCAATCGGTGTTGCTGGCCAGAGGAATGCTCAGGATATCGTCGACCGAGGCACGCTCGCGCTGGGCCAGCTCGGCCTGGCGGGCGAACACGTCGACCTTGTGATAGTGCAGCGCGTGCAACGCGGCGGCGGTCGGCGAAGGTACCCACGCGGTGTTGGCGCCGGCCAGCGGGTGAGCAATCTTCTGCTCGAGCATGGCCGCCATCAGGTCGGGCATCGCCCACATGCCTTTACCGATTTGCGCACGACCCTGCAGGCCGGTGCTCAAGCCGATATCGACGTTCCAGTTCTCGTAGGCGCCAATCCACTTTTCAGCTTTCATCGCGGCCTTGCGCACCATCGCGCCGGCTTCCATGGACGTATGGATTTCGTCGCCGGTACGGTCGAGGAAACCGGTGTTGATAAATACCACGCGTTCGCTGGCCGCCTTGATGCAGGCCTTGAGGTTGACCGTGGTGCGGCGCTCCTCGTCCATGATCCCGACTTTCAGAGTGTTGCGCGGCAGGTTCAACACGTCTTCGACACGGCCGAACAGCTCGTTGGTGAACGCCGCTTCTTCAGGGCCGTGCATCTTCGGCTTGACGATATAGACCGAACCGGTGCGGCTGTTCTTGCGGGTGTTGTTACCGTTGAGGCTGTGGATCGCCGCGAGGCTGGTCAACAGGCCGTCGAGGATGCCTTCCGGCACTTCGTTGCCGTCCTTGTCGAGGATCGCGTCGATGGTCATCAGGTGGCCGACGTTGCGCACGAACAGCAGCGAACGGCCGTGCAGCGTTACGTCCTGGCCGTCCACGCCGGTGTAGACGCGGTCGGCGTTCATGGTGCGGGTGAAGGTCTTGCCGCCCTTGGCCACTTCTTCGGCCAGGTCGCCCTTCATCAGGCCGAGCCAGTTGCGGTAAATCACCACTTTGTCATCAGCATCGACGGCGGCAACCGAGTCTTCGCAGTCCATGATGGTGGTCAGTGCGGCTTCCATCAGGATGTCTTTGACGCCGGCGGCATCGGTCTGGCCGACCGGGGTGCTGGCGTCGATCTGGATCTCGAAATGCAGGCCGTGATTTTTCAGCAGGATCGCGATCGGTTGGGCGGTCTCGCCCTGGAAACCGATCAACTGGGAATCGTCACGCAGGCCGCTGTTGCTACCACCCTTGAGGCTGACGATGAGCTTGCCGTCGACAATCTTGTAGCCGGTCGAATCCACGTGGCTGCCGGCCGTCAAGGGTGCCGCTTCGTCGAGGAACGCGCGGGCAAAGGCGATGACCTTGTCGCCCCGCACTTTGTTGTAGCCCTGGCCTTTCTCGGCGCCGTTGGCCTCGCTGATGGCGTCGGTGCCATACAGCGCGTCGTACAGCGAACCCCAGCGCGCATTGGAAGCGTTGAGGGCGAAACGCGCGTTCATCACCGGCACTACCAGCTGCGGGCCGGCCATGCGGGCAATCTCGTCATCGACGTTTTGTGTCGTCGCCTGGAAATCCGCGGCTTCTGGCAGCAGGTATCCGATGTCTTGCAGGAAGGCCTTGTAGGCCACCGCGTCGTGGGCCTGGTCAGCATGGGTCTGGTGCCAGGCATCGATCCGCGCTTGGAAATCGTCGCGTGTGGCGAGTAGGGCTTTGTTCTTCGGTGCCAGGTCGTGAATGACCTTGTCGGCGCCGGCCCAGAACTGGTCGGCGGTCAGGCCGGTACCGGGAATGGCTTCGTTGTTCACGAAGTCGAACAGGACTTTGGCGACCTGCAGGCCACCGACTTGAACGTGTTCAGTCATTGCTTGCCTCACTCTGCTCAGCTATTCGCTTTTCAGCTTTTCAATTTACCAATGCAGCCTCTGGCCATTTAAACCACAAACCCAGGGTACCAGTACATGCCAATCGATGGCGGCTGGGTGGTTCCAATCAACGGCGCAAAGCTTGCTGACGGGGTGTTCGGGGTTATCACGGCGCCTTGGCAGACATCGACCTAACGTTATGTAGTGCGCGCTGCGGCATACTACATGATGAGTTGCGGTTGTGAAAATTAGACTAAATACGTCGTTAAGCGACCCACTTTGGTCATACGGTCACAGCGGGGTATGGGATGTTCTCAAAAAACTATTGGATTGTCCCAGATAAATCTAAAAATGGTACACGATTTGTTTTCATGGGAACCTGCGTCCACCTTGTAGGTTGAACTCCAGAGGACTGTGCCATGGACCATCTCGTACTCACGATCATCGCCGCGGATAAACCAGGCCTGGTTGGACGCATCGCCCAGTGCATTGCCGGGCAGGGCGGAAATTGGCTGGAAAGCCGCATGGCGCATATGGCTGGGCAGTTCGCCGGGATCCTGCGGGTGAGCGTTCCGGCGGAGAGTCGGCAGGCATTGATGGACGCGCTGGAAGACTTGTCCACCCATGGCATTCGTGTGCTGGTGGGTGAAAGCAGCGCCGGGCTGGCGGCGGCGAACAAAGCGATTCTGATGACGCTGGTGGGCAATGATCGGCCGGGCATCGTGCGCGAGATCACCGCGCTGTTGAGCAGCCAGGGCGTCAACCTTGAGCGGCTGAACACCGATGTGCGTCCAGCGCCCATGAGTGGTGATCCGTTGTTTTATGCCGAAGCGTCATTGGCCGTGCCGGCGACGTTGACGCTGGATACGCTGCAAGCCGCTCTGGAAACCCTGGCGGATGACTTGATGGTAGAGCTGGCGCTGCGCAACGAGGAATAACTGTCCACCAGGTTGTTCATGGAAAACCTGCATGGGCCTGTGGATAAGCTGTAGAAACCTGGCCCCAGACCACGTCTGCTGGGGCTTGTCGGGTTTTGAGCAAAAAACGAGCAATTTCAACGGCTTGTGCACAAGCGCCGGGGACCAGCCTGTGGATAACCTTGGGGTGGAACCCTGCAGGCCACGGCAGCTGAGGCCTGCAGGGTTTTGTACGTTATTTGATCAGCGTTTGCGCAGGTTGAGCCACGCATCCACGCTGTAGACCGCCAGCCCGACCCAGATAAACACGAAGGCCACCAGGCTGCTGGGGCTCATGTGTTCGTCGAACAGCAGCACGGCTTGCAACAACACCAGGGTCGGCGCCAGGTACTGCAAAAAGCCCAGAGTGGTATAGGGCAAATGCCGCGCTGCCGCGTTGAAACACACCAACGGGACCAGCGTCACCGGGCCTGCCGCCACCAGCCACCAGGCTTCGGACGTGCTCCAGAACGCCAGGTCGGCGCTATGGGCGGTAGGATTGAACAGCAGCCACGCCAGCGCAATCGGCACCAGCATCCAGGTTTCCACCACCAGGCCGGGCAGCGCCTTGACCGGTGCTTGTTTGCGGATCAAGCCGTAGAAACCGAATGTCAGTGCCAGCACCAGCGACACCCACGGCAAACTGCCGACTTGCCACACTTGTTGCGCGACACCCACCGCGGCCAGTGCGACCGCCACCCATTGCAGGCGACGCAGGCGTTCGCCGAGGATCAGCATGCCCAGCAACACATTGATCAGCGGGTTGATGTAGTAACCCAGGCTGGCTTCAAGCATGCGTCCGCTGTTTACCGACCAGACGTAAGTCAGCCAGTTGCCGGCGATCAGTGAGCCGCTCAGCGCGAGGATCGCCAGGCGCTTGGGGTTGTCGCGCAGTTCTCGCCACCAGCCGGGGTGTTTCCAGACCAGCAACAGCAGGCCGCCGAACAGCGCCGACCAGAGCACCCGGTGGACAATGATTTCGGCGGCGGGAACGCTGGCGATGGCTTTGAAGTAGAGCGGGAACAAGCCCCAGATGATGTAGGCGCTCAGGCCTAATATGTACCCGCGACGCGGGTTGGCAGCGTGCATGCTGAATCCTTGCTTAGGCAGCTAACAAAAGCGTGATTGTAAGTAAATTTGTCGAGGATGGGGATTGGCTTTCTGTGGGAATACGGCGGACCGCCGCTTCCCACGGAATAATCGTCAGAACAGTTTCAACGGTTCTTCATTGAGTGCCGACAATTGCTCGCGCAGCGCCAGCACCTGATCGCCCCAATACCGCTCGCTGCCAAACCACGGGAAGCTGCGCGGGAACGCCGGATCGTCCCAGCGCCGTGCGAGCCAGGCGCTGTAGTGCATCAGGCGCAGGGCGCGCAACGGTTCGATCAGCGCCAGTTCGCGGGGATCGAAGTCGTGGAACTCCTGATAGCCGTCCATCAATTCTGACAATTGCCCCAGGCATTCCTGGCGATCACCGGCCAGCATCATCCACAGATCCTGGACCGCCGGGCCCATGCGGCAGTCGTCAAGGTCGACGATGTGGAACATCTCGTCGCGGCACATCATGTTGCCGGGGTGGCAGTCGCCGTGCATGCGGATGTTCTTGTACGGCGTGGCCGTGTAGACCTCTTCCACGCGCTTGAGCAGGTCGCGGGCCACGGACTCGTAGGCCGGCAACAGACTCTTGGGAACAAAGTTGCCTTCGAGCAGGGTGGTGAGGGAGTCGTGACCGAAGTTCTTCACTCCCAGCGCCTCGCGGTGTTCGAACGGGCGGGTGGAACCCACGGCGTGCAAGCGCCCGAGCAATTGCCCAAGACGATACAGCTGGTCCAGATTGCCCGGCTCCGGCGCCCTGCCACCGCGACGGGGGAACAGGGTGAAACGGAAACCGGCGTGCTCGAACAGACTTTCGCCGTGGTGAATCATCGGCGCGACCACCGGGACTTCGCACTCGGCCAGTTCGAAGGTGAAACGATGTTCTTCGAGGATCGCTTCGTTGGTCCAGCGCTGAGGGCGGTAGAACTTGGCGATCAGCGGCTCGGAGTCTTCGATGCCCACTTGATAGACACGGTTTTCGTAGCTGTTCAGCGCGAGCACGCGGGCGTCGCTGAGAAAACCGATGCTTTCGACAGCGTCGAGTACCAGGTCAGGGGTCAGTGTTTCAAACGGATGGGCCATGCGAACTCCTGCGCGCAGCAGAGCGCCGCGTCCGGCCGCGTATGGTAACGCACAAGGAAGGGAGAAAGGGGCCTTGTAGGAGCGAGCTTGCTCGCGAAGAACTTCAGGCGCACGCGGGGTGTCAGGCTTCCCGTGTTTTCGTTGACGATCTTCGCGGACAAGCCCGCTCCTACAGAGGGCTGCGGTTTATCAGGCGCCGACGATCCCGCCATCCTCGCGCCGAATCGCCATCACCGAGGAGCGCGGCTTGGCGTTGGGCAGATGTTCCGGGAAGGTTGAATCACCCGTGTCACCCGGATGCTGAATCCCCACAAACAAAGTCTTCTGGTCCGGCGAGAAGCTGATGCCGGTCACCTCGCACGCCACAGGTCCCACCATGAATCGGCGGATTTCACCGGTGTTCGGGTCGGCACAGAGCATCTGGTTATTGCCCATGCCAGCAAAGTCGCCACTGTTGCTGTAGTCACCGTCGGTGAGGATCCACAGGCGCCCGGCCTGGTCGAAACCCAGGCCGTCGGGACTGTTGAACATGTTCTGCGGGGTGATAGTGGACGAGCCGCCCTTCGGGCTGCCGGCATGTACGCCGGGGTTGCCGGCCACCACGAACAGGTCCCAGGTAAAGTCTGACGCGCCGTGGTCATCCGCATTGGCCTTCCAGCGCAGGATCTGGCCGTAGAGGTTGTTCTCCCGAGGGTTGGGGCCGCCCACCGGCTGGCCGTCTTCACCACGCTTGGTATTGTTGGTCAGGGTGCAATAGACCTGGCCGTCGGTGGGGCTGACGACGATCCATTCCGGGCGGTCCATGCGCGTGGCTTTCACCACGCTGGCGGCCAGGCGTGCATGGATCAGCACTTCGGCCTGGCTGGTGAAACCGCTGCTGGCGTCGATAGCGTTTTTTCCGAAGCTCAGTTCGACCCATTGTCCCTTGCCCTTGGGGTGGTCGGTATTGCCGTCGCCCGCGTCGAAGATCGCCACGTACAAGGTGCCGTGGTCCAGCAGGTCTTTGTTGGCCTTGGGGTCCTGGTGATTGATCGTGTCGCGGCTGATGAACTTGTAGATGAACTCGCCGCGCTCGTCGTCGCCCATGTAGACCACCGCTCGGCCGTCACGGGTTTGCGCCAGGGCCGCGTTCTCGTGTTTGAAGCGGCCCAGGGCGGTGCGCTTGACTGGAATCGATTGCGGGTCGAACGGATCGATTTCCACGACCCAGCCATGGCGATTGAGTTCGTTGGGGTGCTTGGCGATGTCGAAACGCGGGTCGTATTGATGCCAGTTGATCTCCTTGCTGGCGGCCACCACGCCATAGCGCTTTTGCCCGGCGTCAAAGGCCTGTTGCGGGTTACTGCTGCCGAAACAGTCGGTGAAGTTCTCTTCGCAGGTCAGGTACGTGCCCCACGGCGTCATGCCGTTGGCGCAATTCTGGAAGGTGCCGAGGACGTGTTGGCCGGAGGTGTCGGCGCTGGTTTTCAACCAGTCGTGGCCGGCCGCCGGACCACTCAGGCGGATCGGCGTGTTGCCGTGGATACGTCGGTTGTAACGTGAGCCCTGAACGAATTGCCAGGTGTCGCCCTGGCGTTTGACTTCGATCACCGACACGCCTTCGCTGGCCTGGGCCTTGTGTACCTCCTCGGCGGATTGCGGCATGCCGCCGTGGGCGAACAGGTAGCGGTAGTTGGTGTACTCATTGTTGATGGCCAGCAAGGCGCGGGTGTCGTCATCGGGGAAGGCGAACAGGCTCATGCCGTCGTTGTTATCGCCAAATTGCTGTTCTTGGGCCTTGGCCGTGCCGTTGCCGCTCGGGTCGAAGGCCGGGCCATCCTGGTGCAGCGGCTGCCCCCAGCTGATCAGCACCGAGGCGGTGTAGCCGGGCGGCAAGGTGAGGGTGTCGCGGGTGCTGGCGGCAATGCTGGCAAAACCCAGCAACGGGCTATTGGAGGCGGCGCTGACGCCAGCGGCGAGGGCGCTGCGGGTCAGCAGGTTGCCACCCAGAAACATCGCGGCGCCGCACAGGGCGCCGGCACCGATAAAACGGCGACGAGTGAGGCCGACCATCTGTTCGAGATCGGTGGCTTGGTTTTCTTCTAATAGGTTCATCTCAGGCTCCTTGATGTTTTTGCAGACACCTTAGGGAGCGTTTATGACGAAACGGTTTCAGTTTAGTGAATGCGTCAATTACGCCGGGGTACCCAGCAGCACATTGCTCGGGGCAAATTGCACCTGGAGAGGGTTTCCCTTGACCGCGCCCAGGGCCGCAAGCTGCCCCGGCGAGGCCAATGCACAGAGCACCTGGCCATTCGACAGGCTGATGCGTACTTCACTGGGACCGTCGTCGGCCTCGAGAATCGCGTCGACCTGGCCACTCATGCAGTTGTAGTCAGGCGTTGCGGCGTCGTTGGCGCCGAGCAGCTCTAGCCAACCGGCCTTGATCAACGCCACGACTTGCGTGCCGATTTCCAATTCAAGGCGCAGGGTGCTGTCGTGGGTGATCTGCGCCTCGAGGGTCAACTCGGCGGCCAGTTGCAGGCGAATCAGGTCATTGTGGCCGTTGCGGGTGATGGCGACGACTTGGCCGTGCAACTGGTTGCGCGCACTGGTGCGCAGCATCAGGCGGCCCAACAGGTTGAAGTCGCTGGCGTCCTCGGCGGCTTCCAGCACCTGGGCCTGCAGGGTTTGCAGGCGCAGGTACAGACGCAGCACCCGTTCGCCTTCTGCCGACAACCGCGCACCGCCGCCGCCCTTGCCGCCGACGCTGCGTTCAACCAGAGGCTTTTGCGCCAGATTGTTCAACTCATCAATGGCGTCCCACGCGGCCTTGTAGCTCAAGCCCGCGCTTTTCGCCGCGCGGGTAATGGAACCCTGCTCGGCGATGTGTTGCAGCAGGGCAATGCGCTGCGGGCGTCGGACGATGTGTTGGCTCAACAGTGTGGGTAAAGGCATGGCGAACGGTTACGCGCTGGCTTGGATGCTCGAGACGTTGCGGGCAGGCGGCGTTGGAGTCAAGTCAGGCGCCGGGTTTGGGGGTGCGCGCCAGGCAATATACGTCGACCTGTCGGGCGCCGGCCTGCATCAACAGGCGCGCCAGGCTGTGGGCGGTGGCGCCAGTGGTCAACACGTCATCCACCAGGGCCAGGTGCCGACCTTCGACCTGCGTATCGGCGGCCAAGGCGAAGGCGTTGAGCAGGTTGCACTGGCGGGTCCTGGCGTCCAGTTCCTGCTGGGCGACAGTTTCCTGGGGGCGCAACAACAGGTGTTCATTGACCGGCACATTGAGGTCCTTGCTCAGCCAGCGAGCGAGCATCACGGCCTGGTTATATCCGCGCTGGCGCAAGCGTTTGCCGGCCATCGGCACGGGCAGCAGGCAGTCGGGGCGAGTCAGTTGGGTGTTTTCGAAGCGATCCTGAAGGTATTGCCCCAGCAGGTTTGCCAGCAGGTGTCCAAGAGGCCATTGGCCTTGGTGCTTGAATCGGCTGATCAGGCTGTCGACCGGGAAGCTGTAGCTCCAGGGCGCCACCACCTGTTTGAACGCGCGGGGCGATTTCTGGCATTGGCCGCAGACCAGGCCACTCATCGGCAGCGGCAGGGCGCAGACTTCACACTGCGCCAGCAGCCACGGCAGCTCGATTTCGCAGAGGTTGCACACGGCCATGGGGGAATCGGTGGTTTCATTGCAGATCAAACAGTATTGTTTGTTTTTTGACCAGATGTAAACCTTGGGTTTGCGCTCAGGTTGACAGTGCATGAATCTTCCTTAAATATGCCGAGCATCCGTGTCGTGCCTGTGGGTATTGCCCTTCCCGCAGCGCTTGCCAAAGCATAATCAAGGAATCGCCCATGAGCGCCAGCATCACTGCCACTCTGCGTCACGACTGGTCTTTGGCCGAGGTCAAGGCACTGTTCGTCCAACCGTTCAATGACCTGTTGTTCCAGGCGCAGACCGTGCACCGCGCGCATTTCGATGCCAATCGGGTTCAGGTATCCACCCTGTTATCGATCAAGACCGGCGCCTGCCCGGAAGATTGCAAATATTGTCCGCAGTCGGGCCACTACAACACCGGCCTGGAAAAAGAAAAGCTGATGGAAGTGCAGAAGGTCCTCGAGGAGGCCGCGCGCGCCAAGGCCATTGGTTCGACGCGTTTCTGCATGGGCGCCGCCTGGAAGCATCCGTCGGCCAAGGACATGCCTTACGTGTTGCAAATGGTCAAAGGCGTAAAAGCCATGGGCCTGGAAACCTGCATGACCCTCGGTCGTCTCGACCAGGATCAGACGTCCGCCCTGGCCGAGGCCGGGCTCGACTACTACAACCACAACCTGGATACCTCCCCGGAGTTCTACGGATCGATCATCACCACCCGTACTTACAGCGAGCGCCTGCAGACCCTGGCGTATGTGCGGGATTCGGGGATGAAGATCTGTTCCGGCGGGATTCTCGGCATGGGTGAATCCCTCGACGACCGCGCCAACCTGTTGATCCAGCTGGCCAACCTGCCGGAGCATCCGGAGTCGGTGCCGATCAACATGCTGGTGAAGGTCGCCGGTACGCCGCTGGAGAATGCCGACGATATCGACCCGTTCGACTTCATCCGCATGTTGGCCGTGGCGCGCATCCTGATGCCGAAGTCCCATGTGCGGTTGTCTGCCGGCCGCGAGGCGATGAACGAGCAGATGCAAGCCCTGGCGTTCTTCGCCGGCGCCAACTCGATTTTCTACGGTGACAAGTTGCTGACCACCGCCAACCCACAGGCGGACAAGGACATGCAATTGTTCTCGCGCCTGGGGATCCTGCCGGAAGCCCGCGAAGAGCACGCCGACGAAGTCCACCAGGCCGCGATTGAGCAGGCGTTGGTGGAACAACAGAACAGCGAGCAGTTTTATAACGCCGCCGTCTGATTGAAGTGCAATCCAAATGTGGGAGCGGGCTTGCTCGCGATAGCGGTGTATCAGTGAGTACAGGTGTTGACTGACACACAGCTATCGCGAGCAAGCCCGCGGCCACATTTTGACCGAGTCCAATCCGCCAACTCCGAGGCCCCGCATGTCTTTTGATCTCGCCGCGCGCCTCGCTGCCCGCCGTACAGAACACCTCTATCGCCAGCGCCCGCTGCTGCAAAGTCCTCAAGGTCCGCAAGTGGTGGTGGATGGCCAAGCGTTGTTGGCCTTTTGCAATAACGATTACCTGGGCTTGGCCAATCATCCTCAAGTGATCGAAGCCTGGCGCGCCGCAGCGTCCCGCTGGGGCGTGGGCGGCGGGGCGTCGCATTTGGTGATTGGCCACAGCACGCCGCATCACGCCTTGGAAGAGGCCTTGGCCGACTTCACTGGCCGACCGCGTGCGCTGCTGTTCAGCACCGGTTACATGGCTAACCTCGGCGCGGTCACGGCGCTGGTGGGGCAGGGCGATACAGTGCTGCAAGATCGCCTCAACCATGCCTCGCTGCTGGATGCCGGTTTATTGTCCGGGGCGCGCTTCAACCGTTACCTGCACAACGACGCCGTGAGCCTGGCCAAGCGCCTTGAGAAGGCCAGCGGCAATACGCTAGTGGTGACCGATGGGGTGTTCAGCATGGACGGCGACCTCGCCGATCTGCCCGCGCTGGTTCGCGAAGCCCGGGCCAGGGGCGCGTGGCTGATGGTCGATGATGCCCACGGCTTCGGCACGCTGGGCGCCACTGGCGGTGGCATCGTCGAGCATTTCGGCTTGAGCCTGGACGATGTGCCGGTGCTGGTCGGCACCCTGGGCAAGGCATTCGGTACGGCTGGCGCCTTTGTTGCCGGCAGCGAAGAGTTGATCGAAAGCCTGATCCAGTTCGCTCGACCCTACATCTACACCACCAGCCAACCCCCGGCCCAGGCCTGCGCGACCCTGAAAAGCCTGGAGTTGCTGCGTACCGAACACTGGCGGCGTGAGCATTTGAACGCGCTGATCCGCCAGTTCCGCCAGGGCGCCGAGCAGATCGGCCTGGAGTTGATGCACAGCTTCACGCCGATCCAGCCGATCATGATCGGCGACAGCGGCCGGGCGATTCGCCTGTCGCAGATGCTGCGTGAGCGCGGCTTGATGGTAACGGCGATCCGCCCACCCACCGTGCCCAACGGCACCGCGCGTTTGCGGGTGACCTTGTCGGCGGCCCACAGCGAGGCCCAGGTGCAGCTATTGTTAAACGCATTGGAAGCGTGTTTCCGCTTGTTGGGTGAGGAACCCGAGCATGCGTGATCGACTGATATTGCTCCCCGGCTGGGGGCTTGGGGTATCGCCGCTGGAACCGTTGGCCGCCGCGTTGCGCGGGCTGGACGAACACTTGCGGGTGGATATCGAGCCTTTGCCGGAGCTGGATTGCAGCGACCTCGACGAATGGCTCGATGAACTTGACGCGACCTTGCCGGACAACGCCTGGCTCGGCGGTTGGTCTCTGGGTGGAATGCTCGCGTCCGAACTGGCAGCGCGGCGTGGTGAGCGCTGTTGCGGCCTGCTGACCTTGGCCAGCAACCCGTGTTTTGTGGCCCATGCTGGCT
Source organism: Pseudomonas mucidolens (assembly GCF_900106045.1). Classification (NCBI taxonomy): domain Bacteria; kingdom Pseudomonadati; phylum Pseudomonadota; class Gammaproteobacteria; order Pseudomonadales; family Pseudomonadaceae; genus Pseudomonas; species Pseudomonas mucidolens. The sequence goes on from NZ_LT629802.1 coordinate 5,505,702, forward strand.
GGCCGTGTGCGATGCCCGGCGAAACCTTCGATGCGTTCCTGGCCGGTTGCCATGCCGACTCCCAAGTCACCCTCAAACGTTTCGGCCTGCTCTGCGCCAAGGGCGCGCAAGACCCCAAGGGACTGGCGCGTCTGCTGGTCAGCAGTGCACCGAAGACCTCCTCCAAAGGCTTGATGAGCGGCCTGGAGTTACTCGCGCAACTGGACACGCGTGATGCCCTGCAAGCGTTCCGTGGCCCGCAACTGCACGTGTTTGCCGGCCTGGATGAGTTGGTGCCCTGCGAGGCTGCGACTGAGTTGCTGAAGTTATTGCCCGATATCGAGATCGGCCTGATTGAACAGGCCGGGCACGCCTTTCTTCTGGATAACCCCCACGGAGTGGCGGGGGCGATTCAGGCTTTTTTGCATGAGTGCGGTGATGACTGATTTATCCCATCCTCCGCTGCCGGGCGCCTTGCCTGACAAGCGCCAGGTCGCGGCGTCCTTTTCCAGGGCTGCGTCCAGCTATGACAGTGTCGCGGCGCTGCAGCGCGACGTGGGCGGCGAGTTGCTCGGACGTCTGCCGTCTGGATTCAGGCCGCGACGTTGGCTTGACCTGGGCTGCGGCACCGGCTATTTCAGCCGTGCGTTGAACACGGTGTTTCCCCAGGGGCACGGCGTGGCGCTGGATATCGCCGAAGGCATGCTCAATCACGCACGGCCCTTGGGTGGCGCCGAACATTTTGTCGCCGGCGATGCCGAGCGCATGCCGCTGCAGGATGGCTGCTGCGAATTGATCTTCTCCAGCCTGGCGGTGCAGTGGTGCGCGGATTTCGCCTCAGTGCTCAATGAAGCGCAACGCGTGTTGCAGCCGGGTGGCGTGATGGCGTTTGCCAGCCTGTGCGTCGGGACCCTGGATGAGCTGCGCGAAAGTTGGCGGGCGGCGGATGGCATGGTTCACGTCAATCGCTTTCGAGCGTTCACTGCCTATCAACAGCTGTGCGCAGCCAGCGGACTGCGTGTGGTGAGTTTGGAGCGACGTGCTCACGTCGTGTATTACCCGGACGTGCGCAGCCTGACCCATGAATTGAAAGCATTGGGCGCGCACAATCTGAATCCGGGACGCCCTGGCGGCTTGACCGGGCGCGCGCGGATTGTTGCGCTGGTTCAAGCGTACGAGCAGTTCCGCCAGGCCAAGGGTCTGCCGGCAACTTATCAAGTGGTGTATGGCGTGCTGGAGAAACCGCTATGAGTGCTGCGTATTTTATCACCGGTACCGATACCGATGTCGGCAAGACGACGATCGCCGCCGGGCTGCTGCATGCCGCTCGGCAGGCAGGCAAGAGCACCGCTGCGGGCAAGCCGGTGGCCTCGGGCTGTGAACTGACGCCCAAAGGCCTGCGCAACGCCGATGCCCTGGCATTGCTGGCTGAATGCTCGTTGCCGCTGACTTACGCCGAGGTCAATCCGCTGGCGTTCGAGCCGGCCATTGCGCCTCATCTGGCGGCGCGTGAGGCTGGCGTGGCGTTGACCGTGCAAGCCTTGTTGACACCGATGCAGCAGATCCTCGCCAAGCACGCGGATTTCACCTTGATCGAAGGTGCGGGCGGATGGCGTGTACCGTTGGCCGATCAGGACAACCTTTCGGACCTGGCCAAGGCTTTGCAACTGCCGGTGATTCTGGTGGTGGGCGTACGCCTGGGGTGTATCAATCACGCGCTATTGAGCGCCGAAGCGATCGCCCGGGACGGTTTGCCGTTGGCCGGATGGGTGGCCAATATCATTGATCCCAAGACCTCTCGTCTGGAAGAAAATCTCGGGACGCTGGCCGAACGCCTGCCCGCGCCGTGCCTGGGGCGGGTGCCCAGGCTCAAGCAACCGTCTGCCGAAGCGGTGGCCGGGTACTTGCAGTTGGACCTGCTTGATTGATTTTCTTAACGGTTAGGGCACAGTGCCATTAGTGTTTTTGACGGGCCTTTTGCCAGATTGTCTGCTTCAATAAGGGTTCACGCTTTATTGCAAGGCAGGTTCACGCGATGGAAATCTCTGGAAGCAGTGCGTTTTATTCGGGACTGAGCAGTATTCAGACCGGGCAGAACCGTGTCGACCAGGCCGCCGGCAAGATCGCCAGTGCTGCCACCACCCAGCCGTCGGACGCTCAGAATGATCGGCTGCGCGCGGTTGATCGCGGTCAATCGACCACCTCGGCAAGTAATATGGTGGAAATGGCCGAAGGCAAGTTTCAAGTGGAGCTGGGCGTAAAAGTCGCCAAGGCCTCCGACGAAATGCTCGGTACGTTGATCGATACCTACGCCTGATCCCATACCTCCTTTTTTGTAGGCGTTAGGGGGCGCCTAGCTCGTGCTCGCAAAGAGCTAGGCGCCGCGTTCAGTCTGAATGCACGCATTATCGTTGACGTTTTTCGCGAGCACGCTCGCTCCCACATACCTGTATTAGCCCTACTGGCAGCTTTCAACTTTGAAATTTGATGCGGCATTGCGCTGCAGGCCTCGTCGTGCCTGCTATTGACCCCCGTCAAGACAGACGGCAGCCGAAGGGCGCTTGACAAGGATTGGTCGTAAACGTATGTTTCAAACAACTGTTTGACCGCTATAACAAATCCACGCGGTTGTTCATTCCAGGATTCATCAGCAGAGGTTTATCGCTATGCCTGACTACAAGGCCCCCTTGCGTGATATTCGCTTCGTTCGTGACGAACTGCTCGGCTACGAAGCGCACTATCAGAGTCTGCCGGCTTGCCAGGACGCTACCCCGGACATGGTTGACGCCATTCTCGAAGAAGGCGCCAAGTTCTGTGAGCAAGTGCTGGCACCGCTGAACCGCGTGGGTGACATCGAAGGGTGTACCTGGAGCGAGTCAGGCGTTAAAACCCCCCGCTGGTTTCAAAGAAGCCTACAAGCAATTCGTCGAAGGCGGCTGGCCGAGCCTGGCCCACGACGTTGCACACGGCGGCCAAGGCCTGCCGGAATCCCTGGGCCTGGCCGTCAGCGAGATGGTCGGCGAAGCTAACTGGTCGTGGGGCATGTACCCAGGCCTGTCCCATGGCGCGATGAACACCATTTCCGAGCACGGCACGCCCGAGCAGCAAGACGCTTACCTGACCAAACTGGTATCGGGCGAGTGGACCGGCACCATGTGCCTGACCGAACCGCACTGCGGTACCGACCTGGGCATGCTGCGCACCAAGGCCGAACCTCAGGCCGACGGTTCCTACAAGGTTTCCGGGACCAAGATCTTCATCTCGGCCGGTGAACACGACATGGCCGACAACATCGTCCATATCGTGCTGGCTCGCCTGCCGGATGCGCCGGCCGGCACCAAAGGCATCTCGCTGTTTATCGTGCCAAAGTTTCTGCCTGGCGCCGACGGTTCGGTGGGTGAGCGCAATGCCGTGTCCTGTGGTTCCCTGGAACACAAAATGGGTATCCACGGTAACGCCACTTGCGTGATGAACTTTGACGCGGCCACCGGTTTCCTGATCGGCCCGGCGAACAAAGGCCTGAACTGCATGTTCACCTTCATGAACACCGCTCGCCTGGGGACCGCGCTGCAAGGCCTGGCCCACGCCGAGATCGGTTTTCAGGGCGGTCTGAAATATGCGCGTGATCGCTTGCAAATGCGTTCCCTGACGGGCCCGAAAGCGCCGGACAAGGCGGCCGACCCGATCATCGTGCATCCTGATGTACGCCGCATGCTGCTGACCATGAAAGCCTTCGCCGAAGGTAACCGTGCGATGGTGTACTTCACCGCCAAGCAAGTGGACGTGGTCAAGTACGGCACCGACGAAGAAGCCAAGAAACAGGCTGATGCGCTGTTGGCCTTCATGACCCCGATTGCCAAGGCGTTCATGACCGAAGTCGGTTTCGAGTCCGCCAACCACGGCGTGCAAATCTACGGCGGTCACGGCTTTATTGCCGAGTGGGGCATGGAGCAGAACGTTCGCGACAGCCGTATCTCGATGCTGTACGAAGGCACCACCGGGATTCAGGCGCTGGACTTGCTCGGCCGTAAGGTGCTGATGACCCAGGGCGAAGCGCTCAAGGGCTTCACCAAGATCGTGCACAAGTTCTGCCAGGCCAACGAAGGCAACGAAGCGGTCCAAGAGTTCGTTGCACCGCTGGCCGCACTGAACAAGGAATGGGGCGAGTTGACCATGAAGGTCGGCATGGCGGCGATGAAGGATCGTGAAGAAGTCGGTGCGGCGTCGGTGGACTACCTGATGTACTCCGGCTATGCCTGCCTGGCTTACTTCTGGGCTGACATGGCACGCCTGGCTGCCGAGAAACTGGCTGCCGGTACCAGCGAAGAGGCGTTCTACACCGCCAAGCTGCAGACGGCGCGTTTCTACTTCCAGCGCATCCTGCCGCGTACCCGCACTCATGTCGCGACTATGCTGTCGGGCGCCAACAACCTGATGGACATGAAAGAAGAGAACTTCGACCTGGGCTACTAAGTCCTAGCCGGTTCACGCCAAGACCGCCGCTCTTTCGGGAGCGGCGGTTTTTTTTGAGCGAAAAAACTGAGTTGCGCGCTCAGGGATCGGGTTTTGCTGCCGTTACAGTGATGGCAATGTGATACACGTCACAGCGAGTGTGCTTAACTGGCTGAGGTGAAGGCATTTTGCCATTTTTTGTGGGTCGGAGCTTTACCCTTGTCGCGCGCGTCTGCTGTACGTTTCAGCCATTTCCTACCATCGTTGCTGTTATTGCTGGCGGGGGTGGCGGCTGCGTACGCCAAGGACCTCAACGTTTTCTTCACCTCGCTGTTCAACGTGCTGCCGACCCTGGTGTTGCTGCTGGGCGGTGCGTATTGCGCGGTGTACCGTCGTCAGCGTGAACTGTTTCTGATGATCAGCGTGTACATCGCCTATTTCCTGCTGGATACCCAGACCGATTTCTACCGGGATAACGGCCGGGTGCGAGATGACGCTGCCGTGGCGTTCCATCTGGTGTGTCTGCTGCTGCCGCTGCTGTTCAGCGTTTACGCGTTGTGGCAGGAGAAAACCCACCTGTTTCGCGACTTTGTCGCTCGGTGCGCTGTGGTGCTGGCCTTGGGCGGCGTTGCCCTGGCCCTTGAACAAAGCTATCCCCAGGCGCTGTTGAACTGGCTGGCGGAGATTCGTTGGCCGGCGTTGCATGGTACCTGGATGAGTTTGATCCAACTGTCCTACCCGATGTTCGTGTTGGGTTTCATTGCGCTGGCATTGCAGTACTGGCGCGAGCCAAGACCCCTGCATGCGGCACAGTTGGTGGGGTTGCTGGGAATGTTCTGGATGTTGCCCCAGACCTTTATCCTGCCGTTTACGCTGAACATTATGTGCAGCCAGGTAATGCTGATGATCGCCGCGGGTGTCGCCCATGAGGCTTATCAGATGGCCTTTCGCGATGAGCTGACCGGTCTGCCGGGGCGACGTGCGCTGAATGAGCGGATGCAGCGCCTGGGGCGCAATTATGTGCTGGCCATGGGTGACGTTGATCACTTCAAGCGTTTCAACGATACCCATGGACATGACGTGGGTGACCAGGTACTGCGGCTAGTGGCCAGCAAATTGTCGAAAGTCGGCGGCGGCGGTCGAGCCTATCGCTACGGTGGTGAAGAGTTTGCCGTGGTGTTTGCCGGCAAGACCCTGGATGAATGCATGCCGCATTTGGAACAGATCCGCGAAGTCATCGCCCACTACCACATCAAGTTACGCAGCCTGGACAGTCGACCCCTGGACGATCACCAGGGCCGGCAGCGCCGTGCGGGCAGCGGTGCTACCAGTGTTTCAGTGACGGTGAGCATTGGCGTGGCCGAACGCCAGTCCGAGCAGCGCACGCCGGAAGAGGTGCTCAAGTGCGCCGACCAGGCGCTATACAACGCTAAGGGCGCGGGGCGTAACTGCGTGCTAGCCGCTGGCCAGAACCGCCGCGGTGCAGTGCGTATGCAAAGCGCTGCCGGTTGAGTGATGGTGATGTATTCAGCGCCTGTACAGTGATTGTCCAGGGTGTCGCGCGGCAGTAGCTTGGAGCCATCTGCCGCCGGAGATATCACCATGCCCGACTATAAAGCTCCCCTGCGTGACATGCGTTTTCTGATCGATCATGTCTTTGACTTTCATGGCCACTACGCTGGACTGGGCGCTACCGACGCCAGTCCGGACATGGTCGGCGCTATTCTCGAAGAAGGCGCCAAGTTCTGCGAAAACGTGCTCTCTCCGTTGAATCGTTCTGGGGATGAAGAAGGCTGCCATTTTGATAACGGTGTGGTGACCACGCCCAAGGGCTTCAAGGAAGCGTTTGCGCAATACGTCGAAGGCGGCTGGCACGGCGTGGCAGCAGACCCGGCCTATGGCGGGCAGGGCTTGCCGTCGTCCCTGGGCTTGGTGTTGAGCGAGATGATCGGCTCCAGCAACACGTCGTGGGGCATGTACCCCGGCCTGACCCACGGTGCCATGTCGGCGATTCACGCTCATGGCAGCCAGGCCCAGAAAGACACCTATCTGACCAAACTGACTGCCGGCCAATGGACGGGCACCATGTGCCTGACCGAAGCCCATTGCGGCACGGACCTGGGCATCATCAAGACCCGCGCCGTGCCCCAGGCCAATGGCAGTTATGCGCTGACCGGCAGCAAGATCTTCATCTCGGCCGGCGAGCACGACATGAGTGAGAACATCATCCACCTGGTGCTGGCCAAATTGCCGGATGCGCCGGCCGGCACCAAGGGAATCTCGCTGTTTATCGTACCCAAGTTTCTGCCGGAGTCGGGTGAGCGCAACGGGGTGAGTTGCGGCTCCATCGAGCACAAGATGGGGATCAAGGCGTCTGCCACCTGTGTGCTGAACTTCGATGGCGCCGAGGGGTATTTGATCGGCGAGGCGAACAAAGGCCTCAACTGCATGTTCACCATGATGAATCACGCACGCCTGGGCACCGGCATGCAGGGCTTGTGCAATGGCGAGGCGAGCTTCCAGGGCGCGGTCAAATACGCCAATGATCGCCTGCAGATGCGCTCCCTGACGGGGCCGAAAGCGCCGGACAAGGCCGCCGACCCGATCATCGTGCACCCCGATGTGCGGCGCATGTTGCTGACCATGAAAGCCTTCAACGAAGGCAATCGCGCGTTGGCCTATTTCACCGCACAGCTGCTGGACACGGCGCACCTGAGTGCCGATCCGGATCAGCGCCAGGAGGCCGAGGATCTGTTGGCGTTTCTCACGCCGATCTGCAAAGCCTTCATGACCGAAACCGGGCTGGAGGTGACCAATCACGGCATGCAGGTGTTTGGTGGTCACGGTTTTATTCGCGAATGGGGCATGGAGCAGTTGGTCCGCGATTGTCGGATTGCGCCGATCTACGAAGGCACCAACGGCATACAGGCCTTGGACTTGCTGGGTCGTAAGGTGCTAGGTAGCCAGGGCAAGTTGTTGCGTGGCTTCACCAAAATCGTGCATAAATTCTGTGCCGCCAATGCCGAGCATCCGCAGTTGAAAGTCCAGGTCGCGAAGCTCAATCAGTTGAATCAGCAATGGGGCGAACTGACGGCCAAGGTCGGCATGGCGGCGATGAAGAATCCCGATGAGGTCGGTGCCGCGGCCCTCGATTATTTGATGTACAGCGGCTACATCATCCTCGGCTACCTGTGGCTGCGCATGGCGCTGGTCGCCCAGGCGCAGATAGACAATGGCAGCGGCGACCCTGACTACGCCCGTGGCAAGCTGGCCACGTGTGAGTTCTACTTCAAACGCCTGTTGCCGCGCACCGCAACCCATCGAGCGGCGGTGGAAGCGGGCAGCGAATGCCTGATGAGCCTGCCGGCGGAGTTGTTTGCGCTATAACGGGAAGTGACTAAAAAATACCAATCAGTCACAAGCAGACCCTATGTGTCGCAAAAGTTGTTCGGTTACACTCGGGGTCTATGAAACCGATCCTACCGAATCACTTTTAACGTTCTCACGAGGTTTGCCATGGCTGACTACAAAGCGCCGCTGCGCGATATGCGCTTCGTCCTCAACGAAGTATTCGAGGTCGCCAAGTTGTGGGCACAACTGCCGGCCCTGGCAGACACCGTCGACGCTGAAACCGTCGAGGCGATCCTTGAGGAAGCCGGCAAAGTCACCGCCAAGACCATCGCGCCGCTGAGCCGCGACGGCGACGAGGAAGGTTGCCGCTGGGACAACGGCGTGGTCACCACGCCGGCGGGTTTCCAGCAAGCCTACAAAACCTACGCCGAGGGTGGCTGGGTGGGCGTGGGCGGCGATCCAGCCTACGGCGGCATGGGCATGCCCAAGGCGGTTTCGGCCCAGGTCGAGGAAATGATCAACTCTTCGGGGCTGGCGTTCGGCCTGTACCCGATGCTGACGTCCGGCGCCTGTGTGTCGATCAACACCCACGCCAGTGACGAACTGAAAGCCACCTACCTGCCGAACATGTACTCCGGCGTGTGGGCCGGTTCCATGTGTCTGACCGAGCCCCATGCCGGCACCGACCTGGGGATTATCCGCACCAAGGCCGAGCCTCAGGCGGACGGCTCCTACAAGGTCAGTGGGACCAAAATTTTTATCACCGGTGGCGAGCACGACCTCACCGACAACATTATCCATCTGGTGCTGGCCAAACTGCCGGACGCCCCGGCGGGGCCCAAGGGCATCTCGTTGTTCCTGGTGCCCAAATTCCTGGTCAATGCCGATGGCAGCCTCGGTGCGCGTAACCCGGTGAGCTGCGGTTCCATCGAGCACAAAATGGGGATTCAGGCGTCAGCGACCTGTGTGATGAACTTCGACGAAGCCGTCGGCTATCTGGTCGGCGAACCGAACCGTGGCCTGGCGGCGATGTTCACTATGATGAACTACGAGCGTCTGGGCGTCGGTATTCAGGGGCTGGCGTCCGGTGAGCGTTCCTACCAGAACGCGATTGAATACGCCCGTGACCGTGTGCAAAGCCGTTCACCCACCGGCCCCAAGGCCAAGGACAAGATCGCTGACCCGATCATCGTCCACCCGGATGTGCGTCGCATGCTGTTGACCATGAAAGCCGCGAACGAAGGCGGTCGTGCGTTCTCCACCTACGTGGCGATGCAACTGGACACGGCCAAGTTCAGCGAAGACGCGGCCACCCGTAAACGCGCGGATGACCTGGTGGCGTTGCTGACACCTGTGTCCAAAGCGTTCCTGACCGACCTGGGCCTGGAAACCACCGTTCACGGCCAGCAGATTTTCGGCGGCCATGGCTACATCCGCGAATGGGGCCAGGAGCAACTGGTGCGTGATGTGCGTATCACCCAGATCTACGAAGGCACTAACGGCATTCAGGCCCTGGACTTGGTGGGGCGCAAGATCGTGGGCAGCGGCGGGGCGTTCTACACCTTGTTCGCCGATGAGGTTCGCCACTTCATCGCCACGTCCAACCCAGACCTGGCCGAGTTCACCAAGCCGCTGAGCGCCGCGGTGGATGAGCTTGATGCGTTGACCGCGTGGGTCCTGGATCGCGCCAAGCACAATCCGAATGAAATCGGCGCGGCTTCGGTGGAATATCTGCATGCATTCGGTTACATGGCCTACGCCTACATGTGGGCGCTGATGGCCAAGGCGGCTTTGGGGAAAGAAGCCCAAGAGGATTTCTACGCCAGCAAGCTGGGCACTGCGCGTTTCTATTTTGCCCGTCTGTTGCCGCGCATTCACTCCTTGAGTGCTTCGGTAAAAGCTGGCAGTGAATCGTTGTTCCTGCTGGACGAAGCGCAGTTCTAGGGTAGGAAGGGTTTGTAAGCATTCTCTTACATGACGTGCTGCTGTTCGTCCTCTATCGCCACATTGGATCCACGGTTAATCTACTTCACATGGACGTCGCGCAGGAAGCGCAAAGCAACAACACGGACACGTAGGATTCTGCCAGGATGGCGGAGTGAAATGGATGTCAGGGAAACAGTCTGCAAAGCCCCGCTTCGGCGGGGTTTTCTTTGGTCCGCGAAAAAGTTCAGGTCAGCCCGTCCAGTGGCGCCATCGGTCCATGCGGGCCATTCATCACGTCTTCGAGCAAGGTGCGCAACAACTTCAGTGTTGCCTGTTGCCGCTGCACATCCCGACACACCAACCCCACTTTCAATGGCACCCGCGGTTCACTCAAGGGTTTCCATAGCAATGCCTGGTGGCTGTGCTCGTCCTGAGAACGCCCGGGCAGTACGGTGGCCAGCCTGGTATGGGGCAGACTGTCGAGAATCCCGACCATGGTATTCAGCTCAGCCTGTACCTGTGGCCGGCGTCCGAGGTTGGCCAGTTGAGCTTGCCAGATCTGCCTGATTTGAAACTCCTCGCCAAGTAATAGCATGGGCAATTCGGCGGCCTGCTTCAGGGAGACTTTCTTGAATTCGCGCAGTGGATGTTCAACTGGTATCACAACCTTCAGTTCATCTTCGTACAACAGCACACCGTGCAAGCCGGGTTGGCGTGGCGGCAGGTAACTGATGCCGATGTCCAGCGAGCCATTGAGCAAGCGTCGCTCGATCTCAAGTCCGGTCAACTCATAGATTTGCACGACCAGGTGCGGTTGGGCTTTGCGCACGCGTTCCAGCATTTTTGGGACAAGGCTGGTGTGCACGGTTTGCAGCACGCCGATGGCCAAGGTGCGCAACGCCTGGCCCTTGAAGTTACGCAGGGCCTCGATCGCCTGTTGCATGCCGTCGAGCAGCGGCAAGGCGTGGTTATACAGGGTATGGGCAGCCAAGGTCGGTAGCAGCCGTTTGCTGCTGCGCTCGAACAGGCTCACATCGAGGTTTTGTTCGAGCTGGCGGATCTGTTGCGACAGCGCCGGCTGGGAGATCGACAGGCGCTCGGCGGCGCGGCCTACGTGGCCTTCTTCATACACCGCGACGAAATAACGCAGTTGCTTGAAATCCATAAGTAATGCTTATCGAAAAAGCTGGAAAATCGAAATGGCTGTGCGCCCCCGAGGCGCCTAGTCTAGCGCCTAATCACACGGCTTACAGGGCCAGATTGCACGATGAATAGCGTTTGCGTCGATGGTGTTTACATAGGCAGGACAAAATACCTCAGGGGTGAAGTCTGTACACAGGCGGTTGCCAGACGGCACCGATTATGGCTGACGGGGGGACGCGCATGAATCTGTTTAACCTGCGTCGCCCCGGCCCCAGCCTTGACGACCTGATCCTGGAGTCCCAGCCCGTGACGCTGCGCGATAACCCGTCCACCCAGTGTCTGATGCCTAGCGTGGACCGACCGTCCCAGGTATTTGTGCGTGGCCAGGGTTCCTGGCTGTGGGACAGCGATGATCGCGCCTATCTCGATTTTTCCCAGGGCGGCGCCGCCAATAGCCTGGGACACAGTCCGTCGGCGCTGGTCGCTGCCCTGGCGGACCAGGCGCAAGCGCTGATTAACCCAGGTAACGGCCTGCACAACCGCGCTCGGTTGAATTTGGCTGACCGCCTGTGCCACAGCACTGGCAGCGACCAGGCCTATGTGCTCAACACCGGCGCGGAAGCCTGTGAGGCGGCGATCAAACTGGCGCGCAAGTGGGGCCAACTGCATCGCGGCGGCGCTCACCACATCATCACCGCCAGCAGCGCGTGTCACGGTCGCAGCCTGGGTGCGTTGGCGGCGTCGGCGGATGCGCGCCAGAACCGTTTCGAACCGCAATTGCCTGGCTTCAGCCATGTCCCGTTCAATGACCTGCCCGCGCTGCATGCAGCGGTGGATGCACAAACGGTGGCAATCATGCTGGAGCCGATCCAGAGCGCGGCCGGCGTCATCCCGGCGCGCGAAGAATATCTCAAGGGTGTCGAACGGCTGTGCCGCGAACTGGGGATCCTGTTGATCCTCGATGAAGTGCAGAGCGGAATCGGCCGCTGCGGCAGCTTGCTCGCGGAGCAGCGCTATGGCGTGCGTGCCGACATCATCGCCCTCGGCAAAGGCCTGGGCGGCGGCGTGCCATTGGCCGCCTTGCTGGCCCGGGGCAAAGCCTGTTGTTTTGAGTGGGGCGAGCTGGAAGGCACTCATCACGGCAACGCCTTGATGGCGGCTGCCGGGGTCGCCGTGCTCGACGCCGTGCTGGACAGCAACTTTCTAAACCATGTGCGTGCTAATGGCCAGTACCTGGGCGAAGGGCTGGCACGCCTTGCGCGCCGCTACGGCCAGGGCGAACTGCGTGGTCAAGGCCTGCTGTGGGGCCTGTCGGTGTCAAATGACTCGGCAGACGCGCTAGTGAAGGCAGCGCTGCACGAAGGCCTGATCCTCAACGCTGCGCAACCCGATTGCTTGCGCTTCACCCCGGCGCTGACCGTCAGCAAAAGCAACATCGACGAAATGCTCTTGCGCCTGACCCGCGCCTTCGCCCGCGTCCACACCGCCCAAGTGCAATGCCGCAAAGGCATCGCCGTTTAACCCCGCAATCCTGAACCGTCTCGCGGTATACGCGGCGCCCCAGCCTGGTTTGTTTGGCTGGGGCGTTTTTTTGTCTCGAGGGTTTTCATCGTGCAGAAACACGGCTTGGAAATCCTTGCCTGAAGAGAGCGCTGGCCGCGTGCCAGATTCCACTGAACCCTCACGAATGCTCAAGGTCGATTAGCTGTACGGCTCACACGAGCCGATTTTCAGGAGCTGAACCCATGGACATCATTCGAATCATCATCGCTATTCTGTTGCCGCCCTTGGGCGTGTTCCTGCAAGTGGGTTTCGGCGGCGCGTTCTGGCTGAATATTTTGCTCACGCTGTGCGGCTACATCCCGGGCATCGTGCATGCGGTCTACATCATCGCCAAACGCTAAACCGTCAGCCTTTGGCAATCAGGCGTGAATTTCGCTCGTTGCGAAAGGCCAATTGCTCGATGGTCTGCGTGGCCTGTTCGGCCTCGAGGCGGGCGTTGAGGATAATGCCGTGATCGGCGGATTTGCTGCACACCGGGTCGGCATTGCTGGCGTCACCGGTCAGCATGAACGCCTGGCAACGGCAGCCGCCAAAGTCCTTTTCCTTCTCGTCGCAGGAGCGGCACGGCTCGGGCATCCAGTCATAGCCACGAAAACGGTTGAAGCCGAACGAGTCGTACCAGATGTGTTGCATGGTGTGATCGCGCACATTGGGAAACTGCACCGGCATCTGTCGGGCGCCGTGGCAGGGTAGCGCTGTACCGTCCGGCGTCACCGTCAGAAAGATACTGCCCCAGCCGTTCATGCAGGCTTTGGGGCGTTCTTCGTAGTAGTCCGGGGTGACGAAGATCAGTTTGCACGGATGACCTTCGGCTTCCAGTTTGGCGCGGTACTCGTTGGTGATGCGTTCGGCGCGGGTCAGTTGCTCCTGGGTCGGCAGCAAGCCGACACGATTGAGCTGGGCCCAGCCATAAAACTGGCAGGTGGCGAGTTCGACGAAGTCGGCCTCAAGCGCGATGCACAGCTCGATGATGCGGTCGATCTTGTCGATATTGTGCCGATGCGTGACGAAGTTCAGCACCATCGGATAACCATGGGCTTTTACCGCGCGGGCCATTTCCAGCTTTTGCGCAAAGGCTTTTTTCGAGCCGGCCAACAGGTTATTCACCTGTTCGTCGCTGGCCTGAAAGCTGATCTGGATATGATCGAGGCCGGCTTTCTTGAAGTCGCTGATCTTCTGCTCGGTGAGGCCGATACCGGAGGTGATCAGGTTGGTATAGAACCCCAGCTTGCGGGCCTCGCCAATCAGCTCGGCGAGGTCCTGGCGCACCAGCGGTTCGCCGCCGGAAAAACCCAGTTGTGCAGCGCCCATTTCCCTTGCTTCACGAAATACCTTGATCCATTGCTCGGTGCTCAGCTCCTTGCCTTGCTCCGCAAAATCCAGCGGGTTGGAGCAATACGGGCATTGCAGCGGGCAGCGATAGGTCAGCTCCGCCAGCAGCCACAGCGGCAGGCCAATTTCGGGTTTGTCAGGCAAGTTCGATCCAGTGCTGTGCACGGGCGACCTCCATGAATTGCTCGATGTCATCACCGAGTTCAGGCACACCGGGGAATTGCTCCTCCAGTTTAGCGACAATCGCTGCCACATCACGCTCGCCATCAATCAAGCCGCCAATCAGCGCGGCACTTTCGTTGAGCTTGATCATGCCTTCCGGGTACAGCAGTACGTGGCCTTTTTGTGCGGGTTCGTACTGGTAACGGTAGCCTTGGCGCCAGGTCGGTTTTTTGCTGCGGTCGATACTCATAAGTTGATTCCCTTATGCCAGACCCGTTGCTCGGTCACGCTGTGATACGGCGGGCGTTTCAGTTCGTAGGCCATGCTCATGGCATCAAGCATGCTCCACAGGATGTCCAGTTTGAACTGGAGAATTTCCAGCATGCGCTCCTGGCCTTCGCGGGTGGTGTAGTGCTGCAGCGTGATGGCCAGTCCGTGTTCGACATCACGTCGAGCCTGGCCCAGGCGCGTGCGGAAATATTCGTAACCGGTGGGGTCGATCCACGGGTAATGCTGGGGCCAGCTATCGAGCCGCGATTGGTGGATCTGCGGGGCGAACAGTTCGGTCAGCGAGCTGCTGGCTGCTTCCTGCCAACTGGCGCGGCGGGCAAAGTTGACATAGGCATCGACGGCAAAACGCACGCCGGGCAGTACCAGTTCCTGGGAGCGCAATTGGTCCGGGTCCAGGCCAACCGCTTGACCCAGGCGCAGCCAGGCTTCGATACCACCGTCTTCGCCAGGTGCCCCATCGTGGTCGAGCAGGCGTTGAATCCACTCGCGACGGATTTCCCGGTCCGGGCAATTGGCCAGGATCGCAGCGTCCTTGAGGGGAATGTTGACTTGGTAATAGAAGCGATTGGCGACCCAACCCTGGATCTGTTCGCGGCTGGCGCGCCCTTCGTACATCGCCACATGATAAGGGTGATGGATATGGTAGAAAGCGCCCTTGGCCCGCAAGGCCTGTTCAAACTCAGTAGGGGACAGCGGTTGTTCGGTCATGGGTTTGCTCCTACAACTCAATGCTCATGCCATCGTAGGCCACTTCAACATTGCGCCGTGCCAGTTCGGCGCGCTCGGTTGAGTCTTCGTCGAGAATCGGGTTGGTGTTGTTGATGTGGATAAGCACCTTGCGTTGCTTTGGCAGCTGTTCGAGCACTTCCAACATGCCACCTGGGCCGTTTTGCGCCAAGTGGCCCATTTCACGGCCGGTCCGGGTGCCTACGCCGCGACGTTGCATTTCGTCGTCGTCCCACATCGTGCCGTCCACCAGCAGGCAGTCGCTGGCGGCCATGATGTTCAACAGGGGGTCGTCCACCTTGCCCAGGCCAGGGGCGTAGAACAGTTTGCCGCCACTGCGCAGATCTTCGACGATCAAGCCGATGTTATCGCCAGGGTGCGGATCGAAACGGTGCGGCGAGTAGGGCGGCGCGGCGCTGCGCAGCGGTAGCGGTGTGAAGCGCAGGTGGGGACAGGCTGGGATGGTAAAGCTTGCGTCCAACTCGATGCGATTCCAGGTCAGGCCGCCGTTCCAATGGGTCAGCATGCTGAACAGCGGGAATCCGGTGCTCAGGTCTTCATGAACCATGTCGGTGCACCACACTTGATGCGGGCAGCCTTCGCGCAGGCTCAGCAGACCGGTGGTGTGGTCGATCTGGCTGTCCATCAGGATGATTGCGCTGATACCGGTGTCGCGCAGGGCGCGGCCGGGTTGCATCGGCGCGAAACTCTGCAGTTGGGCACGGATATCCGGGGAGGCGTTGCACAGTACCCAGTTCACCCCGTCGTCGGAAATCGCGATGGACGACTGAGTGCGCGCATGAGCACGCAGGCTGCCGTCACGAAAACCCGCGCAGTTCACGCAGTTGCAGTTCCACTGCGGGAAACCGCCGCCGGCGGCGGAACCTAGAATCTGGACAAACATCGCCGTTCCTCTACACAAGACTCAAAAATAAAAACGCCCCGGCGAGCCGAGGCGTTGCAGTGCAATACAAAGCCAATCAGCGGCTGGCAAAGTACATGGTGACTTCAAAGCCGATACGCAGATCAGTGTAAGCAGGTTTGGACCAAGTCATGTTCATACTCCTACGAAGGGATGGGATATTTACTACTAACTGATACATATAGTCCATCTCCTACCGGAGATGTTCAGGTGCGCGTAGGGAATATTACGCAATTATTCACAGGTTAGCGCTGTCTCGACAGAAAAAGCCTGTTGCAGCATCGGCAATGATTAGCCCGCCGGGAGCCACGCGCCTGTCACGGGCGCGCCGTTGGCCACACAGCGCCAGCCGCCTGCGGCTTGGTTGAGCGACTGTGCAGCGTTCAACAGGTCCTCACGGCTACAGGTTTTGATCAACTGTTGGAGCTGCTCCAGGTAATCCGACCGATGGCTCGCCAGCTGTGCCTGCCAGAGCAGCTCGGCAGCTTGAGCGGTGGGTAATGCCTGTGGCGAGAACTGCTCGGCCAGGGCCAGGCAGCCTGGATCCTCCTGAGTGTCGATCAAGTCAGGCAGTTGTGTGAGGAATGTCTGCACCTGTTCGAGGATGCCCTCCAGCGCCACGCTGGGCGATTGCACGCCAAACAGCAGGCCGGTTTGTCCGTTGATTTGTCGGATGCCGCTGAACACCGCGTAGCCCACTTGCTGTTCGACCCGCAGGCGCTGATAGAACGGTGCTTGCACCACATGTGCGAGCAGTCGCCAGGCGGCTTCGTCGGCCAGGCTTGGTGTCGGTGCCGGACAAAAGAGTAGCAAGGCGGCGTCGCTGGAATCGGTGCTCACTTCATGCCAGAGGTGTTGGCCGTGGAAGGACGGCGGGTGCTCGTCAAGCGTCGCCGATTGTCCCGGAAGACGCGCCGCCGCGTGCCGGATGGCCTGTTCACAAGCAGTCGGCAAACCCGCTGCAAGTCCTTGCCAGCGTGCGTTTGACCATACACCGGGCAGATCACCGAGATGCGCCGCAGTCATACCGGGCTGAACTCCGGCACAACAGACCGGCAGGGCCTTGAGCAACTCACGGAGCGCAATCATGGGCGCAGGGCGGGGCAGCGCTGTTTGCCAAAGCTGTTCGTCGGGCTGGACCAGGCTGCGAGCAAGCTGTTCCAGTATGGCCGGCATGGGTTCATGAAGCCCGCTCATTTTCAGCTGCCAGGCATTGCCGGATGCCTCGAAGGACAAGTCGACGCCTGCCTGACGGGCGTTTTCCCGCAACGGCCCCAAGGTGTGTGCCAGGCGCAGGAAGAAATCTGTTTGCAGCGGCGAATCCAGCTGCCAGCGCAGGTAAAGCGCGCCTTCGTCGATGTCATCCGGCAGAGCGTGGCTGAAAGTCAGGGCAGTCAGCTCCCGTCTGCCGCGCGAGCGGTCCTGGGCAAAGGTCCGCAGGCCGCGATGGGCGCTGGTTTGGCCGCGAATCAGACCTGTACGCTCCGCTCTGGCGGGCGGTTGCAAAAATGGGTTGTCGGGTGGGAGCTGCCAACTGATTGTGGCGGGCGCCAGGTGCAGTGCGTTGAGCAATGCCTTGAGCGCGTGGCAATGCTGGTCGGACAGTTGCGGTGCGAGGTTTTCCGTGGCGTGACGCGCCAATGCGAGGGCGCCGCGGATCTGTTGCTGGCGACTGACCAACCGTTGGTATTCGGTCCGCAAGGCACGCCAGTCGCAATGTGTGAAAAAGCTGAGCCAGTCGTACAAAAGTGCTTCGATCTGTGTGGCCTGTTGCGCGCCGTTGGCCCCCAAGGTGAAGTCAATATCCAACAGTGCCTGCCCGGAGAACTGGTACAGCACCTTTGCTTCCAGCGCCGTCACCCATTGTCTGGCCTTCAGTTCGGCAAACAGTCCACCCGGGGCCGAGGCATTGAGCCAGGTACAGAGAAAGTCCAGCGCTTCACGGGGCGCATTGCAGGCAATGAGCTGGTGCAGATGCTGTGTGTCCGCATATTGGAAGCTCGATTTATCACCGTTCATCAACGCCGGTGGCGTTTCCTGAGGGCGTAGCGGCCCGGACCGCAGGCCTACGCTGAACTGCTCGGCCAGCGCCTGCAGTGCTTCCAGAGATTGCGGACCGGCAAGGCTCAAGGTCATTTGCCCGCTCTGATAGAAACCTTCATAAAAATCATGCAGCGCCTGCTGAAAATCCTCACGCGGGACCGGCAAGCTGTCGCGATTGCCAGCGTGAAAGCCACGCAGCGGATGATTGGCCGCCAAGCCTTCCAACACCGTCCGTTGGTGTTGCGCCTGGGCATCCTGGGACCAGGCGATGAATTCCGCCTGCAGCACTTCACGCTCCCGCATCTGATCGTCCAGCGCCAGGCGCGGATGAGTCAGCATATCGCCCAGGCGTTCCAGCGCAGCGCTGAAGGCTGAGGTGGGCACTTCAAAGAAAAAGTCGGTCGTGCGTTCGCGAGTGCTGGCATTGACCTGTCCGCCATGGCGTTGCACGTAGGCCATCAGCCCTTGATTCGTCGCAAAGCGCTCGGTACCGAGAAACAACAGATGTTCAAGAAAGTGCGCCAGCCCCGGCCAGGCCAATGGCACGTCATGGCTGCCGGCAGCGACCCTCAAGGCCGCCGCGCAGCGCTTGAGGCGTGGCGCATGGTGCAGGAAAACCTGCAGGCCGTTGGCCAGGGTCAGGTGCAGGAAATGAGGGTGGGCCGGCGCAGGCATGAGCACTTCCGAAAGGTAGGAAGTGCCTATGCTAGCAAACCCGCCGGATCAGGGCTTGTGAAGCGCGCTGTAGAGCTCGGGTCGCCGGTCTTGCAGGTAGTGATTGGCGGCGCGGGCGAGAAGGATCGATTGGTGTTCCAGGGTCCCGATTATCAAGGCTTCATCCCGCCCAGCCAGGGCGATGCGATCCCCATTGGGCGCGGCAATGCTGCTTTGTCCACAATATTGAATCTCGCCTTCGTGCCCGCAGTAATTGGCGTAGGCCACGTAGCACTGGTTTTCAAAGGCCCGTGCCCGCACGGTGACCTCGGCGACAAAGTCGAACGGCACCATATTGGCGGTCGGCACCAGGATCAATTGCGCGCCGGCCAGGGCCAGGCGTCGGGCATTTTCCGGAAACTCCAGGTCGTAGCAGATCAGACAGCCGAGCTTCCAGCCGTTCAGCTCGACAATGGGGAGCTCGTCGTCGCCGGCACTGAACATCGAATGATCAAGATCGCCGAACAGGTGCGTCTTGCGGTAGTTGCACAGGCGTTGGCCGTTGGCGTCGATCAACTGCACGGCGTTGTAGATCTGCCCATCCTCGGCCCGTTCCGGGTAGCCGTAGAGAATCGCCAAGCCACAGCTTTGCGCCAGATTGGCAATGTACTGCGCGGATTCGCCATCCTGGGCTTCAGCCAGGGCACCCACCGCCTCGAAACCGATGTTGTAGCCGGTCAGGAACATCTCCGGCAATACCAGCAAATCGACGTCGCCGGCCTCCAGTGCTATCTGGTGCAGGCGCGTGAGATTAGCCTCCACGTCCAGCGGCAACGGCGGACATTGGTACAGGGCGACACGCATGGCTTGGCTCCTTATTCGGCCAGGGCAATTGGCCCGATGTCGTCGAACACATCGCCTGGCCCTGGGTTCTCTGGGTGAGTGCTGCCGCCAAAGTGGGTCATGATTCCCCACACCGCGTTCAGCGAGGTCTGCACCGCGCCTTCGACCCATGCCGGGGTCCAGGACACGTCGTCACCGGCGATGAAAATCCCCCGTTGCTCCGCCGGCATGTCCTTTTGCATGAAGTGCGCGTACATCCGTTGGTTATAGCGGTAGTGGCCCGGCAATGCACCTTTGAACGCCCCGAGAAAGTGCGGATCGGCTTCCCAGGATACGGTGATCGGGTCGCCAATGATGCGCGCCGCAATATCGACTTTCGGGTAGATCTTTTTCAGTGCGTCGAGGGCCAGTTTTACGCGCTTTTCGATGGGTTGCGGCAGCATCTTCAGGGCGTCGCTCATCCACGAGTAGGACAGGCAGATGACGCCCGGCTTGTCGTCGCCGTTATCGAACAGGTAGGTGCCACGGGTCAAGCGGTCGGTGAGGGTCATGCTCATTAGGTCGCGGCCGGTTTCGGGGTCTTTGTCTTTCCAGAATGGCCGGTCGACCATGACGAAAGTCTTCGAGGATTGCATATAGCGCGTGCGGTCCAGGGCCATCCACATCTTCTGCGAGAACAGGGTTTCGTCGCATTCGATCTGGGTGGTCAGCAGCCAGCTCTGGCAGGTGGTCAGGACTGCCGCGTATTCCCGGGTGTCGCCGTAGTTGTCGGTCACTGCGAAACGGCCATCGGCGGCGTGGGCAATCCGCTTGACCCCGGCCCGCGGTGCGCCATGGTGCAGCGAACTCAGGCTGGTGCCTTGCGGCCAATGCGCGCAGCGCTCCGGCACGTGGCGCCAGATGCCCATGGGCACTTGCGCCACACCGCCCACCACCAGGTGCTGGTGATCATCGCAATTGGTCATCACCACGCGGAAGATCTCCAGCATCGAGTTGGGAAAGTCCGAGTCCCAGCCGCCGGTGCCGAACCCCACTTGACCGAACACTTCGCGGTGATGGAACGACAGTTTGGCGAAGGCTTTCGAGGTGGCGACAAAATCGTAAAAGGTGCGGTCGTCCCACAACGGAACCAGCTTGTTCCACAGCTCTTTGAGGCGCGGTACGTCGCGGTCGCGGATTGCTTGCTGGATATCGCCGAATTGCGAGCCGGCTTCCAGGGCGTCGGCCCAGGCGTCAGCCACTTCCTGAAACAGCGCGGGAAGATCGGATAGTTTCTGTGCGTAGTGGGTTTGGCCCTCCAGGTCGATCACGGTGCTGCCGGATGCCGGGGTCAGCGGATTGGGGAAAGGCCGGGTCTCAAGACCCAGTTTGTCCACATAATGGTAGAACGCCGTGGAGGACACAGGGAAACGCATGCCGCCGAGTTCCGCGATGATGCCGTCAGCGCCTTCAAAGGTCTGTGAACGCAGGCGACCGCCCATTTTCGAGGCTTCGTACACCACGGGCTTGAGGCCGAGTTTCATCAACTCATAGGCCGCCACCAGTCCGGCGATCCCGGCACCGACAATCGCCACTTCCGCGCCATGTTTGGCGGCGGGAATACTGCCCAGCCCGGCAGGGTGTTCGATCCAGTCATCGAAGGCGAACGGGAAGTCCGGGCCGAAGATGGTGATGGGTTTTTTACCATCTGCAGGGTGGCGATTGGTTTTGCTGATGGTGCTGGAAGGAATGCTCATGGCTGACCTTGCTGACGACTCGGCGGGAAATGGCCCGTGGAGTATAGGAAAAGATGGCAGCCAGTTTAGGGAGCGTCTTGTTCGTTAATAAGACGCAAAGTGTTGTCGAAATGAATTGTTTTTAGTCAGAGTGACGAAGCTATCGGTCAAATTGGTTGTCCACGATCCAATTTGTTACTGAGGATGATCGAAGTGGTGGTTTTTTCCACGCCATCGACACTGCCGATCTGGTCCAGCAGTTGATCCAGCTGTTCCGGCGAATCGGTGCGCAACCAGGCCACATAATCAAACTCGCCGCTGACCGCGCACAGCTGCTGAACCTGGGCCATGGCACTGAGACGCCGCAGCACTTCCTTGCCCGAGCGCGGTTGTACGGTGATCCCCACATACGCCTGCAACCCGCCATCCACCACGCGCTGCCCGAGGCGCACGCCATAGCCGGTGATGACCTGGGTTTTTTCCAGGCGTGCCAGGCGAGATGTCACCGTGGTACGGGCGATGCCCAACTGCCGGGCAAGCATGGCGACGCTTTCGCGGGCGTTGATCTGCAAGGCAGCGATCAACTGCCGGTCGATTTCATCAAGGACGGGAGGGCGGTTGACGGACAAGTTGGTCTCCGACGCGGGCGGCAATGAGGGAGCATGTTACAGGCTCATGCGTGCTGCTGCTGGATCTCACGCATATATAGGTGTAAAGCTTTAAAACCGGTTTGTGTGGCGCCTATGTACCTGCCAGGGATCTGGATGGGGTGTATTTCTGCCAATGCTTTTTTGTGCATTGGATACGGTCAAGGTGCTAAGAAGAAAAAGTTCTGAGGAAGATCCTTATGGTCGAATGGCTGTTTTCCGGTATAGGGGCGACTCTCCTATCCGATTGGTTAAAAGAGCGTAGAAGTCGAAAGCAAAACCTGCCTTGCCCGCAAGACATGCGGCCGCTTGTACTGGAGGACTCTTCATATGCGTTGGCGGTCGGAGAAAAAATAAGCTTCATACGCACCGATATCTTGAATTTGAGCTTGAGGCAGCTAAGTGAAATCTTAGAGATTAAAAAGGTTTCTGATCTCGAAAAGTATGAGTCAGGTGTCGAAGAGTTTCCCCTTCCACTCTTGAAGAAATTTGAAGCATGTTTTTCTGTCAGACCAGCGTATCTGGATGGGGTCAGTGAAAGCATTTTTTCGAGTTTTCACTTGTGTGAGTTTGAAGTTGAACGCTACCTCTCGCAAGGTTATAACCCCGTTGTGCTCTGCTGTCCTGACGAGAGAAGTGAGCTATTTTGTAAAATTGCTTTTGAGAGAAGTGAAGGTGCGTTTTCGAAAATCGTAATTGGAGATTTGTTGTGCTCGTTTGCTTCTAGCGGCGGCGGCCAGATAAATATTCAAATATTAATCCAGGCTTTATTGAGGCGAGGCGCTTCTTATAAGGATGTAAGGGTCTTAAAGGTTACGCGCCGTGCCTGGGAACTGATGCGGCGTGGAACTTACTATAATCAGGATGAATTTCATCGGTGTACGGACTGGGAATGCCAAGAGGTATTCGCCAGGTGGTTTAGCGAAAGCGAAGCGTCCAATAAACGCTGGGGCTTAAGGTTGTCGGAGAAATAATTTGGGGGATGCCACAAAAGTAATAAGAAAGGGCTGGCACATTTTTCAAGCAGAAAAATCCGCTCTTCTTTCGCGGTCCATTTTTCGAATTTTATAAGTTTTAGGGGTTGTGATAAGTTTACCTAAAGAAAAAGCGTTTTTATTGAGGTGGCTACCGTTGCCAGGTTAGAGAGTATGTTGCTTTTTTGTTCGAGTTTCCTGATTTGGTTTATTGCTTCGGCGTCGGCATCTTCTTTTATAAGGTCAGGGCTTCCATCAGACGATGGTGGCGGGCGGTTGATGTCAAGGTCGAGATCGGGTGATGGGGTTCGCGTGTAGCGAGACTTCGATTGAGTAAACAAGCTCTCTGGAATCGTGTCGTAGTTTTCAGACTGCTCCATCGAAATCAGTTTCTCGATGATGTCTATTTCAGAGTCAATTCTTATGGCAATGGATGCGAATGTCGTAAAGCTTATATTGTCAGCGATTATTTTTGAGCGCCAGTTATACTGATCTACTATGTTGTTGTATGGGTATAGCAAGTCGAAACCTAACCGGATCATGCGGTTTTGCGCACTTGATCCTAACGCTATAAGGCATGCTTGGGCCTCTGTCGCCAGCTCGCACGCCCGTGGATCACCAAAACCTGAGTGCTCCGTGATGGGCTGCTTCGTCGGGTAGGTGCTCAATAATAATTTGAAATATTCGTCATGTGCCAGTTTGAGCTTTTTAAGAACGTCTATTCTTTGCATGTTTCAGTCCTTTTTCCTTTGTCGGTTGGGTCTTTTTTTCATGCAGCAAAAATCACCAGATGTACTGGGTCTGTATCGACGTTGACGGCCCCAACCAGGCTTAGGCTCTAGCGGCTAGCTCGCAAGATCACAAGTTACTGATCGCGCTGCCCCAGATATTCATCAAGTCTTGAGGCGAGATATTCTCTCGCTTTGGTAGTGTGAACATCAGAAAGTTCGCCAGCCTTTTTCGAGTCACCTTCAGCAATGGCTTTTGCGATTGCCTCATGTTCATCCCAGATTGACTGACGCTGAGACGCGGAGGATTGCAGCACTGTCCCCATTGCGCGACGCAGGTGCACCCAATAGACCTGAGCGCTCTCCGCGATCAAAGGATTTCCCGAAGCCGCGTATATGTCGTGATGAAATGCAACGTCCGCATCGACCATCGCTTTCAGATCTTTACCCTTCGCAACGCGCCGGCCGTTCTCGATAATACCTGGGTCCATCTCATGGCGCTTCTCAGCCGCCATTTTTGCTGCCAAGTTGTCCAGAGCTCCCCTTATCAGATAGAGATTACTGATTGACTCAACGGTCAAAGGAGTTACCAGCACCCCTTTACCAGGAGCGTCCTGAACCAAACCGTCCTTTTTCAGCAGACGAATGGCTTGGAGCACTGGAGATCGCGAGACATGCATCTGTTCCGCGATTTCTTCTTGGGTAAATCGAACCCCAGGGGCCATCGTTCCATCACTGATCGCGTCTAGAAGCGCCTTGTAGACCTCGTCTACATAGTCCGGGCGTACTTGAATCCTCTGCAGCTTAGTAGTCATGGCGTTCAGTGGTGCCTTCGGTGGCTTGATTGCGATGGTCATTGTCCACGTTCTCCAGAATGATTCCAACGGGGTGGCTTGACAATCTTGGTAGGCAGGCCAAGAATGGCTTATCTGTATACAGAACACAGTATGTAGAATATAGAAAACAGACGAGGATTTCCAATGAAAGTGTTTTATGACAAAGACACAGACCTGGCTCTGCTAGAAAGCAGGCGAGTAGCGGTTATCGGTTACGGTTCGCAGGGGCATGCCCAAGCGCTGAATCTGCGAGACAGTGGCATTGATGTTGTCGTTGGCCTACGAGCAGGTGGGGCTTCTTGGGCAAAAGCAGCTGCTTCTGGTCTGTCAGTAATGGAAGTCGGCGAAGCTGTAAGTGGTGCAGATCTGGTGGTCATGCTCATTCCCGACGAGTCCATTGCCCAGGTCTATACAGACGAAGTTGAGCCCGCCATTCGTAAAGGTGCGGCACTGGTCTTTGCCCATGGCTTCAACGTCCACTATGGTCAGGTGACGCCACGGGCTGACCTCGACGTATTCATGGTTGCACCTAAAGCACCAGGGCACACTGTACGCTCTACATTCGCGGCGGGTGGTGGCGTGCCAGCCCTGATCGCCATTTCTCAAAACGTTTCCGATCTTGCCAAGGATCTGGCACTGGCTTATGCCTCGGCCATTGGTTGCGGCAAGGCAGGCATCATCGAAACCGATTTCCGGGAGGAGACAGAAACCGACCTCTTTGGTGAACAGGTAGTTTTGTGCGGCGGTGCGGTAGAGCTTATCAAAGGCGGCTTTGAGGTTTTGGTAGAGGCCGGGTATTCCCCAGAGCTCGCTTACTTCGAGTGCCTGCATGAGTTGAAATTGATCGTGGATCTGCTCTACGAGGGTGGCATCTCTAACATGAACTACAGCATCTCTAATAATGCTGAGTTTGGCGAATACGTCTCTGGGCCCAAGATTGTGACTGCTGAAACCAAGCAAGCCATGCGTGAGGTTCTAGCGTTCATTCAAGATGGTTCGTACGCGAAACAATTCATCCTTGAAAGCAAGGCTGGTAACTCACTGCTAACTGCTCGCAGAAATCAACTCAAACGTCATCCGATTGAAGTTGTGGGTGAGCAGCTCAGGGCAATGATGCCTTGGATCAAGGCCTCAGCCTTGGTTGATAAAGCTCACAACTGAATCTCAAAACTTAACGATGAGGCATTAGACGTCACCTAAGCACTACCGATGGTACCAGCGTGTTCAAATAATATGTATACAGAGTTCCGTAGCCTGAGCTCTGACGACAAAATAAGAGCGGAGACATGGTCATGACCGAGAAATTCGAACAGCACGAAGCCAAACAGTCGAGCGGCGCCGGTGCACCGATTGCCAAAAAACTTATAGCTTATGGTGGTTACCACACCAACAATGTTCCGGGACATGATCCTGAATTGACTGAAACTGGGCCTGGTACTCCAATGGGAGAATACCTGCGCCGTTTCTGGCATCCAGTATGTATGTCGCTTGAGCTGACTGATACCCCTCGCTTCATGAAGATCCTTGGCGAGGAGCTCGTGGCATTCCGTGACGGCAGTGGCCAGATCGGCGTATTGCATGCTCACTGCTGCCACCGAGGGGCATCCCTGGAATATGGCGCCATCCAAGAGCGCGGTATCAAGTGCTGCTACCACGGCATGGTGTTTGACGTGGATGGTGCTTGTTTGCACGTACCATTTCCTGCTGGCGAGGAGAAAGAGGCGGAAAAATATGCCTGCTCAATTCGCCAAGGCGCGTATAAGGCGTTTGAGCGTCATGGATTGGTGTTCGCTTACATGGGCCCACCAGATGAAGAGCCGCCATTTCCAGAGTGGGAAGAAAACTTTACCGTTGCTGAAGGCGATGAGCTGGTTCCTTACAGCAACTTCCAGCATTGCAACTGGATGCAGGTTCAGGACAACGCAGCAGACAATTTCCACCCCACCGCCTTGCACTCAGCCAAGAATGTGGTGAACAAAAACTTCCAAGGCACAACCTTCGATGAAGTGGGCGCAGCGTCCATGGAAGTCGCACCAGACATGCAGTTCATCCCAGTCCATCAAGGCCGAAGTCTTGCCTGCGCCGGCGCACGTCGAGTTAATGACGATAGGATGTTCCTGCGTATCCAACACCAGGTACTGCCCAACCTGAGCTTGCACGCGTACACCTCCGAAGATGGCTCGGCGAAGAAGCTCTTCAGCCGGTTCCATATCGTTCGCTGGACAGTTCCAGTCGACGACGAGAATAGCAAGATGATGGGCTGGCGCGTGATGGGGCCAGGTATCGATACACGTGGGATCGGTGACAAGAGCATGGTCGGTTACGAAACCATCGACTTTCTTGAGGGGCAGGTGGCTATGCGCCGGCCTGAGCGTTTCGGCAAATACAAACTGGATGAATTGCCGCCTATCCCTACGAATCACCGTGAACGTGAGATATATAAAGACGCCCAATACGCGCCAGGTGACTACGAGGCGATCATTTCGCAGCGTCCCATCGCGGTACACAAGCTCGAAAACCCTACGAAGTTCGATGCGGGTGTGTATGCGTTCCGCAAAATGCTCCGTGACGCTGTTCGCGGAACCAACCCGGCAGCAGGTGCGCATGGTTTCGCAGAGTGGCTGCGCTCCATGAACGGGGCACCTAACAGCTACTGCGCGGGTAATGTCTTCGAAATGCCTATCGCCGACACCGTGGAGCAAGAAGTTGCTAACCGCCGCCGACTGGCCAAAGAAACGGTGGCCATCCTTACTGAGGCTGATCAATTGAAGGGGGATGAGCGAGCCACGTTCGTTAAGGAACGGCTCGAGCAGCTTGAGCAAAGCTTCAAAAAATAAAAAAAAGGCCCACGTCAACTTCCGAGATAGCCCTTATCTCGGAAGTTGTAAGCGCATCGCCGAGGTGAGGTATGAACGCAATTGTAGATAACACTGCCGCTAAGGATCTGGAGCTGGTGGTCAAACAAATCAGGATGGAAGCGAACGGCGTAAATTCGTACGAATTCGTCTCTCCGGACGGATCCGCTCTGCCGCCTTTCACTGCCGGCGCGCACATTGATATTCACGTCGGCTCTGGCGTAATTCGTCAGTATTCGCTTTGCAACTCTCCTTCAGAACATCATCGCTACATGATTGCTGTGTTAAAGGATCCTAATGGTCGCGGTGGATCGGCGGCTGTTCATGAAAGCATCAAAGTAGGTGACAGGGTGCGCGTGAGCGCACCCAGGAATAATTTTGAGCTGCACCCAGGCTCCACCAAGGTCGTCCTGCTTGCTGGTGGCATTGGGGTAACACCGATGAAGTCGATGGCCCACCATCTAGAGGCGCAGAACATTTCATATGAGATGTACTACTGCGCCAAAGGGCCGGAATACGCTGCCTTTAAATCCGAGCTCGAAGGGTTAGCGAAATCGGGTCGAATCAGCTTCCATTTCGATGGTGGGGATCCCAGTAATAAGCTAGATATTTCTTCGATCTTGAAAAATCCCGAGGGTGCGTGCGATCTCTACTACTGCGGGCCAGGGGGCTTCATGCAGGCCTGCAAGGACGCTTCGGAACACTGGCCTAGTGGATCGGTACATTTCGAGCACTTCAAGGCTCCCGTCAAGTCGCAGACCGATGAGTGCTCGATTGTCGGGGGATTCATTGCCCAGATCGCCAGCACAGGTGAGAGATTGGAGGTGGCGCCCGACCAGAGCTTGGCAGAGGCTTTGAACAGCGCTGGTTATCCCGTGGAAACGTCCTGCCAGTCTGGCTTGTGTGGGACATGCAAGGTGCGTTACTTGGCCGGCACTGTCGACCATCAGGACTTCATACTCGATGACAGCGAGAGACCTGACTTCCTCACTTGCTGCGTCTCGCGGGCAGCGAGCGGCACCCTAGTCCTAGACCTTTAAAGATAGCGAACGTATCTTCCGTCAAGAAATTACGGAACCTGAAAGGCCGATTTGGTTGATGACTCGTGAGAGCGAGAGCAGTCAACAAATCGGCTTTTGTACGCGTGATATGAAAGCCCAACATCTTTGACGTGGGGCTTCTACGGAGGGCGGCGGTTTGTAGGGTATGTCGTCGGTATACCGCTGCGGGTCAGCGGTCATCAATTGGCTGTTCATCGTTTGAACAGTTGCAGCGAACATTTCAGTTATCCGTGCCCCCCTACGCCCAGGTAAACGGCAGTCTGGAGACATTTTGCAGTCGGATCATTTCCTCCATCGCCAGCATACCTGCAGCCAGAAACTGACGGGTAGCCTCGTCCGCTAGACGACCCTCATACATTTTCGACTTCGTACCGGCAATGACTATTTGTGGATATGAAACTGGCATTGCTTCAATTGCCCAGAGCGTTTCGCTGAGCTGCAACTGCGCACGTGCACCAGCTGTAACGGCTGGTGAACCAGTGAGCGTCATCACGGGCTTGCCTTTGAGTGGGCAGAGAGACGCTTGGCTAGACAGCCAGTCCACCTGACATCCCATAACTTATTTCAGGGGCGGCGATCACCACCTCTTCCGATTCCGTTATCGCCCTGCGCAGATCATTAACAGATGCAGGCGTATCCCCCATGTCGAGATCGCTGTCATACAACGGGAGGTCATGCAGCGAATGAGTATGTAGCGAAACTTTTGGGGGTAGCAGCTCACAGGCTATGGTGCGAAGGATCGCCGCATTGTTGGGCTCATGACGCAGGTTGCCACACAGTGCCAAAAATTTAATTTCTCGCATTTCAATGACCATTTTGTATTTGTATGAGATGGCCAATATGCTTGATCAACAGTGGCTCGAAAAAAAGCCCTCTTACGAGGGCTTTGATTATTTGTATGTCAGTAAATTTTTAGGGACTAAAAATACAAGCAGACAACCACCAACTAGAACGACCGACAGCAAGATAATCCCTGAGGAGGTACTTTGCGTCGCAGCGTTAATCGTGCCCATCGCGTATGGGCTGATAAAGCCGGAAGCACTTCCGATTGAGTTAGCCAGTGCAATGCCGGTAGCGGCTGCAGCACCTGTGAGAATTGCAGGAGGTAACGTCCAGAACTGAGAAATTGTAGTCATGACCCCCATCGTTGCTAAACATAATGCAGGAAGGCTAATCATCAGATTTGCCTGAAACGATGCGCTGATCAGGAAGCCGGCTGCCGCGAGAATTCCAGGAATAGCAAGGTGCCAACGGCGCTCCTTGAAGCGATCCGAGCTCCTGCCGACCACGACCATCGTAGCTACAGCACAGGCATAAGGTATTGCTGTAAGCAGGCCCAAGTGCATTGAGTCTGTTACACCGGACGCCTGGATTAGCGTAGGCAGCCAAAAGCTAACGCCATACAACCCCATGGTGAAAAACAGATAGATAAAGCTCAACAGCCATATCTTGGGATCTTTGAGTCCATCCATCATCCGATGAAGGTGTTTACCATTAGATTCCCTGTCGATGTTGTGGCGGAGAATCTTCTTGTCTTCTTCGTTCAGCCAGTGTGCATCCTCAATCCGATCCGTCAGATAAAAATAAGCGCAGATACCGACAATAATGGTGGGAAGACCTTCGAGTATGAACAGCCATTGCCAACCTGCGAGATTCTGCACACCGCTCAGCGAATGCATGATCCACCCTGACAGCGGAGCGCCGATGACGCCTGACATTGGAATCGCTGCCATGAAAAGAGCGGTGACCTTTGCGCCTCTGGATGAAGGGAACCATTGGGAAATGTATAGAAGGATCGCCGGGAAGAAACCGGCTTCAGCTACGCCCAAGAGGAACCGCATGACATAGAACTGCATCGGTGTGTTGACGAACATCATGGCTGCAGAAATCACACCCCAGGTCACCATGATCCTGGCAATCCAGCGTCTTGCTCCAACTTTATACATGATGATGTTGCTCGGGATTTCAAAAGCAAAATAGCCAATGAAAAACATACCTGCTCCGAGTCCATAAACGGCATCGCTCCATGCCAGGTCTTGAGCCATCTGGAGCTTCGCAAAACTCACGTTGATGCGGTTGAGGTAGGAGCAGACGTAGCAGAGGAACAGGAATGGAATGAGTCGGAACATCACCTTTTTATAGATGAGGTCTTCTGTATTAATCAGTATTCCTGGTAGTGGCTGGGCACGGTCGGCAATGGTGTTCATGAGGACGCCTCCAAGCATTGTTAAATTTATAAGGCTCGCGTCTCACCCCTTGCCCGGTGTTCAAGCGCTGCAAGGGGTGTCGTATTTTTCAGGGGCTGAGAGTCAGAAAGCTATCAATCCAGCATGTCTGGCTGGGTTTGCAGCAATTGCCCCCATATAGGTTGGAAGTGCAGCCAGCCGATGTAATCGCTGCCGACGTTTTCACGGCTGAAGCGGGCGCGTTCGTCAGTGACCAATTTTGGCTTGATACCGGTCGCCGCAACCATTAACTGCTGCTGGCAGCATCGCTCAAGCGCAATGAACCAAAATGCAGCGCTTTCTATGCTGTGGCTACTCGCAGTCAGCAGGCCGTGGTTTTGGTGCAGAATGGCTTTGTGTTTGCCGAAGAGCGAGGCGATGGATTTGCCTGAATCAGTCTTGACTGCCACGGCGCCCGCCTCGGCAGTGATCACCAACTGATCCTCGAAAAATGCAGCAGCGTCCTGTGTGATAGGTTCCAGCGGCAAGCCGGTGCTGGCCCATGCGCCCCCATACACGGTATGGGCATGGCACATTGCAACAATGTGCGGGTGAGCTTCATGGACGTTGGCATGCAGCACGAAACCGGCGCGGTTGATGGCGTACTCACCCTCGACGATTGTGCCATTGTGGTCAGCCAGGATCAGATTGGACACCTTGACCTGAGAGAAGTGGACGCACATAGGGTTCGTCCAATAAAGCTCTGGAAACTCCGGATCTCTTACGGTCAAGTGACCTGCGAAGCCATAGTCGTAGCCCTGCAGAGCGAATGCACGACACGCGGCAACCAGGCGCTCTTTCAGATGCTTGCGTTGTTCGGCGTAAGTTTCGAACTCAGGCACCTCCGGATAGATCAAGCCCTCTTGTTCGGGCTGATAAATAGAGATTCTGTTTTTAGATTTGGTCAGTGTGGTGTCAGCTTGTTTAACGCTGATATTCATCTGGGCATCCGCCATTGGCTCGGTTGAGGTTGTACCTTCACAAACCTTGCAAACACTCACAAACGATGCTATTTCACTGCACTGTGAAATAATTTCACAGGATAACAATAATGAGTAATCGACCTAGCTTGATAGCGCTCAGAGCTTTTGAGGCCGCTGCGAGGCACGGCAATTTCAGTGTTGCTGCTGCTGAGCTACACCAGACCCCATCTGCGGTCAGCCACCAGATAAAAAATCTCGAAGGATTTTTCGGCTTTCCGCTGTTCATCCGTCATAGTCGACATCTTGAGCTCAGCAATCAGGGTCGTAGGTTGTTCGATGTCATCCAGCCTGCTTTCAATGCGGTCGATCAGATTTGCATGGAGCTTCGCCCCTTTGCTGAGACGGAGAAGCTTTCGGTTCATTGCTCGCCTAGCTTCGCAAGTAAATGGCTTGGCCCAAGGCTGCCAGATTTTTTCGCCAGATATCCCCAGTTCACTATTCAGCTGTCATCCAGTGCTACTCCGATAGATTTGCATAAGCATTCTGAATTGGACATGGTGATTGCTTACGGAGCTGCACTAAAAAGCTCTGATATTTGTGTCCAGAGCTTGGGGGGCGAAGAGTGCTGCACCCTCGGTGCGCCGATGCTGTTGGGCGGTCGAACTGAAATCATGTTCGACGAGTTGGACACCATTCCGCTGATCGAATCACAGCTCAACCCTCTCTCTTGGCAAGACTACTTTCGTCAGCATGGAAAGCGTATACCCGAGATTATGCATCGCCCGTCATTTGACCGAGGCGCCCTGGCGCTAGCCGCTGCAGTCGACGGTTTGGGCTTGGCATTGGAGAGTGTGCGCTTCTCCCAGCAGGAGTTGGCCAACGGCAGCTTGGTCAAATACTTTGTTGAAGATTGTCGGTCTGTGATGTGCGAAATCCATTTTCTTTGCTATCGGCACACGCAGAGAAATTCACCAAAGATCGTGGCATTTCGTGAGTGGTTAACAGAAGCGTGTCGCCTGGATAGTGCCTAGCAGTGTCGGGGGGCACGATGCACATGTCACTCGTCCCGCTCTTCCATCATCGTGCGCTTGAGCATCACATACACAGCCCCCCTCCCTTTTCTTCCAATCAGCCATACGATCCTTGGACTTAAAAGGGGGAAGAATTCCGGCTATATGCAAGGGCCTTCAGGTTTTCCACCACTGTGCGCTACCGGGAAACCCCTTCTCTGGCCGTATGCTGGTAGGTGAATTCCGAATAGGGAAATTATTTAAAAACCTTGTGGAGCGCCGTGAGGCCCTTCCTGGCAGCATGCAATGCTTTTGCTGCCCTGGACTGATATCTGTTTGTAGTGTGACGTGCTGGCTCCAGAGAGAAATCGGAATACAGCTTCGGGGATCAACTGCTGGCTTTGAATTTGGGGTTCGTGGAGCGGTTACGATGGCGCTGTGGTTTGCCTGCTTTGGACAAGGCGGCTGAGGTCTTCCGTGTGGATGGCCGCCTCCAGCCCCCGGTGTTGGGCCTGCTCAAGTTCAAGGCCGGTGTAGTCGTACCAGCGCTGATTGAAAAAACCGATCCAGCCTTCTGCCGTTGCCGTCCAGACGATGGCGGGCAGGGCCTCGATGACGCGGTTCAACTGATGGTTCATATCTGGACCTTTAACGACAGGTGGCTGTACTCGAGGATCGATGTGGGCAATGGGCAAGCGAGGGACTCAGTTGTCTGAGTTGCAGTTGCCAGAAATTTTGCTGTAATCCAGGACCTGGGTTCTGTCCTGGGAATCCAGGTAGGTCATCCGGGCATTCACGATCCCGCAGGAAGGCGTGGCGTCCTGCTGCAGCGACACGACCTTCTTGATGTCCAGGTGCGTGCCGTAGGTGTAGGTTTTGGGGGTGATATCCACTTCGGCACGGGCTGACAGGGTGCAGATATTCAGTGCGGCAAACAGGCAAGCGGCGACGACAGTTTTGGTATTCATTGTGATTTCCTAAAGGCTTTAATCGGTAGGTCGTTCAATTGAATCGAGGGGTTTGGGTTTGCCTCGATGGAACCTATTAGAAGCCCGCGAGGTATCTCGTCTGTGTCGAAAACAGGCCCGTGTAATTCGGTGCGTATCTGGGGTGACCACTGATACACGTAAATACAAAAGTCGCCGGAAAAGGGCACGCAAGTAAGCATCTCACCTCGATGTTTTTTATGACGGCCAAGAGCGTCTAACCCGATAATTCGTTAAGCGGTTTTTAACGTGAAAAAAAGCCCAGGGCTTTTGGCCTCCGGGCTTGGGGTGTTGGCTTGTCGGAATCAATACCGCTGATATTTCTAGCCGAACTTCGCAACAATCACACCGCGCGCACTGCGTTAGGCGACACGCTCGCGCACTTCTTGCAACCGTTCGGCACCGCCTTCAGCTACACGGTTCTGGTTCAGGCGATCGGAGCCACCTTCAGCCACACGGTTCTGATTCAGGCGATCGGAGCCACCTTCAGCCACACGGTTCTGATTCAGGCGATCGGAGCCACCTTCAGCCACACGATTCTGGTTCAGGCGATCAGAGCCACCTTCAGCCACGCGATTCTGGTTCAGACGATCAGAGCCACCTTCCACAAGCAATTGCTGGATCTGGCCGTGAGACACAGTACTCAGGGTATTGGCCGACGCCAGGTTCGATAAACCGAGACCGCCTACCAGTGCCAGACCGAGTGCCAGTGATGAAACTTTCGAGAAATTGAACATAGGAGTTGCTCCGCGTATTTGGTTTGAGTGGGTCGGTAGCTGCGGCTATCCGATGAACATAGTTAAACGCTTGGGTGTATCGGTGATGTGTGCTTAAACGCATCCAAATCGGTGCCTGCGTATCCGTCCGGGGTTCTGATACAGACGGGTACACAATGTTTAGAAAGCGTGTGAAGTGTGGGCAGCGTGCCGCTTTTTCGACGTCGATGTAGTCGTTATAAAGTGGTCTTGATAGCTATGCAGCCATTCTGAACAAACAGGTCAATAGTTCATGGACTTATCCATGAACTATTGACTTAGCGGTTAGGCGGCTGTTGGTGGAGTGGTACTTGTATTGGCTTCTTCCAACAGTCGCTGAATCACCTTCTCTTGTGTGTCGTAGCGCCCCTCACCAAAGTGCGTGTAACGCACCTGACCCTTGGCATCGATCAAGTAATGAGCCGGCCAGTACTGGTTATCAAAATTACGCCAAATCGCATAGTTGTTGTCGATCGCTACTGGGAAGGTGATACCGAGTTTTTTTACCTGATCCTTGACGTTATCGATGATGCGTTCATAACCGTACTCTGGCGTATGGACGCCAATCACCACCAGTCCATCCTTTTCGTACTTTTGCGCCCAGTTCTTAACGTAAGGCAGGGTGCGTTGACAGTTGATACAGTCATAGGTCCAGAAATCAACCAGCACCACTTTACCTTTCAGTGATTCGTTGCTCAGCTCTGGCGAGTTGATCCATTGCACAGCACCGGCTATCGAGGGCATAGCACCTTTAGCCGCGTCCAATGAGGTGTCTGCCTTAACCTGGCTGGCGAAGTAATCGATAATTTTCGGGATGGTTTCCTGCACACGTCTCTCGATGCTGGCAACACCTTCGGAAGATGTACTGGCGAGCAGCGCGTTGTCGGTTCCGGTGGCGATCACCGCTGCTGTTGCCAGGACGACTACTCCACCTAAGCGTCGCAGCATGCCAGTGATGGGGATCGACGGTTTCAGTCGTTTGGCCAGCCCGCGGCCGGCGAAGATCAGGGTGCCGAGCGAAAGGGCGCTGCCCAGACCGTATGCAACCAGCAAAAGACTGGTTTGCGCGTTGGCGCCCTGGAGCATGGCACTCGTCAGAATTACTCCGAGGATAGGCCCGGCGCATGGCGCCCACAGCAGCCCGGTGGCGACACCAATCATCACTGAACCCAGCGGACCGGACATCTGTCGTGTGTTGGGGGAAATTAGGTTACCGAGCGCCACCAATGGGCGTGCCAGCCATCCGCCGACCCGTGCGAAAATCAGTGATAACGCGAACAGCGCCATCACCATGAGTGCAACATACCGCCCGGCATTGCTGGCTTGAATGACCCATTCGCTGCTGACCACGGCCAGGCTGGAGATCAAGGCGAAAGTCAGGGCCATACCCCCGAGGGTCAGCAGGATTGATGAGCGCTTACGGTCGGAGCCAGCGAACAGAAACGGCACCACCGGAAGAATGCAGGGGCTGAGGACGGTCAAGATGCCGCCCAGGAAAGCAATAAGGAGCATGAGATCACCTGGCAAATGTGTTCACAAAGTGCCCCGATCAACGAGGCACGCGGGTGTTGATTTCAGGAGTGCTTCAGGCAGTCTGGTCATGCACCGGTTGTTCTTGCGCAGTGCGGCTGGAGCCGTCAGTAGCAAGGAGGGCATGCGTGTCTTTTCCACTCACGGGCGTCAGTTGAAAACACGTGGCGCTGCCACCGCTACTCTGTTCAATAGCTGCGTTGGCGTGCGCGGCGGCACCTGCAATGGAAAAGGAAAC
Organism: Pseudomonas mucidolens; assembly: GCF_900106045.1. Taxonomy (NCBI): domain Bacteria; kingdom Pseudomonadati; phylum Pseudomonadota; class Gammaproteobacteria; order Pseudomonadales; family Pseudomonadaceae; genus Pseudomonas; species Pseudomonas mucidolens. The sequence continues at coordinate 5,541,572 of NZ_LT629802.1, forward strand.
CGCGGTCAAAAAGCTCTTTATGTGGTTCATGATCTTTTCCTCGCATTCAATGGGTAGATCGTTGTGGGGCTGGTGAGGCCAGTCATAACGCCTCGATGGAGCCCATTGAAAGCCTGCCGGGTATCTCGGATGTGTCGGGCATTACCGCTGTTGAATTCATTAAGTGTCGAAGAGGGGGTTCGATACAGAGGGATACGATCGCCCCGATTTGCATACGCGTGTATCCATGACGCGCCCGATACACTGCAATACAAAGGCTTGCGGGCAGAAGCCTGACGCCTCGTTACACTGGGTAACCAGCACACACTGAGAGGTTGAGGGTATGGAACATGTCGATCATGTGTTGATCGTTGATGACGATCGCGAGATCAGAGAGCTTGTGGGCAACTACCTGAAGAAGAATGGGTTGCGCACCACGGTAATGGCAGACGGCCGCCAGATGCGGGCCTTCCTGGAAGCCAATCAGGTTGACCTGATCGTGCTCGACATCATGATGCCGGGCGACGATGGTCTATTGCTGTGTCGCGAACTACGCGCCGGCAAGCACAAGAAGATTCCCGTGTTGATGCTTACCGCGCGCAACGACGAAACCGACCGTATCATCGGCTTGGAGATGGGTGCCGATGATTACCTGAGCAAACCGTTCTCCGCCCGTGAGTTGCTTGCGCGGATCAACGCCGTGCTCAGACGCACGCGGATGCTGCCGCCCAACCTGGTGGTCAGCGAAAGTGGTCGGCTACTGGGGTTCGGTCGCTGGCGCCTCGACACCACCGCGCGCCACCTGCTCGATCAAGATGGCACGCTGGTCGCCCTGAGCGGGGCCGAATACCGGTTGCTTCGGGTGTTCCTCGATCATGCACAGCGGGTGCTCAGTCGCGATCAATTGCTCAACCTGACCCAGGGCCGCGATGCCGACCTGTTCGATCGTTCCATCGACCTGCTGGTCAGCCGCCTGCGCCAGCGCTTGCTGGATGACGCGCGCGATCCGGCCTATATCAAGACGGTGCGCAGTGAAGGCTACGTGTTCACCTTTCCCGTCGAAATCCTCCCGGAACAGCCATGAACGTCGCGCTGCATTGGCCGCGCACCCTGGCCTCACGCCTGTCGCTGATCTTTCTCGTTGGCCTGATTCTCACGCAAGCCCTGTCGTTCGGTGCCCAGTACTACGAGCGCTACCAGAGTGCGAAGTCGACGATGCTGGGCAACCTTGAAACCGACGTCTCGACCTCCATCGCGATCCTCGACCGTTTGCCTGCCGACGAGCGCCCGGGCTGGCTCGATCGTCTGCAGCGCCGTACCTACGGCTATCTGCTGAGCGAGCGCGAGCCCGGTGTGCCGATGGATCAGGACAACATACCCATCGCAGTGAACTCGATCGAAACCGCCATCGGCCATGATTACGCGTTGACGTTCGTTGAGATTCCCGGCCTCAGGCAACACTTCCAGGTGCAGTTGCAGTTAAGTGACGGCAACCCGGTCACCATCGACGTCTGGCCCGCCATGGTGCCGCTGTCGCCATGGCTGCCTTTCGTCCTGCTCGGCCAGCTCATGCTGATGATCGGCTGCACCTGGCTCGCCGTCAGAATCGCGGTTCGGCCGCTGACCCGATTGGGCGAGGCGGTAGAGAATCTCGACCCCAATGCACATCCCGTGCACCTGGATGAAAGCGGCCCCACAGAGGTGGCTCATGCTGCCAAAGCCTTCAACACCATGCAGGAGCGCATCGCCACCTACCTCAAGGAGCGCATGCAACTGCTCGCAGCGATCTCCCATGACCTGCAAACACCCATTACCCGAATGAAGCTGCGTACTGAATTCGCCGACGAGTCGGCCGAGAAGGACAAGCTGGTCCATGACCTCAATGAAATAGAACACCTGGTGCGCGAAGGCATTGCCTATGCACGCAGCATCCATGGCGCCACCGAGACCAGTTGTCGCATCAACCTGGACTCGTTCCTCGACAGCCTGGTCTTCGACTATCAGGACACCGGGCAGGCCGTGACGCTTGCAGGAAAAAATGGCGCAGTTATCGATACCCGCCCCCATGCCCTGCGACGGATTCTGGTCAATCTGGTGGACAACGCAGTGAAGTTCTCCGGTGCCGCCGAGGTACTGGTGGAAGGCCGGGCAGGGGCGGGCCTATCGATCAAGGTGCTGGACCGTGGCCCCGGCATTGATGAAGACGTGCTGGACGAAGTCTTCAAACCGTTCTACCGCGTGGAAAGCTCCCGCAACCGCAGCAGTGGCGGTACGGGGCTGGGCCTGGCCATCGCCCAGCAATTGGCCGAGGCCATTGGCGGCTCGCTGACCCTGGGCAACCGCGAGGGCGGTGGCCTCTGCGTAACTCTGACCCTGGCCGGGGGCCAATAGAACACACCGATGTACGGCGGTTTTGGTTCAGGCCGGCTGGCCTTTTGTATGGGACTGTATCGACCGCTGCAGTACACACACAATGTTGCGCAACGGCCGGTTTCAGACATGACTGGCGTACATGCTCTTGCAAGACTCCCAACCTTCGGCTGGCTATCCGGACACCCCGGATGGCGAAGGCCCTTGCCACAGGAGTATTGTCATGATCAGCCAAACCCCAACCTTCAAAGGCTGGCAACTGTTCAGCCTGCTCGCACTGTTGATCCTGGTGATGAGTGCGCTGGCCGTGGCGCTGCAGCCGGATCTGGTCGAGGGGTTACGCAGTGCCGTTCGCGCCACTGCACGTTCATCCTTTGCATTGTTTTTCGCGGCCTTTACCGCCTCTGCCTTTGCTGTCCTGGTCCCCTCGCCATTCTCTAAAGCCCTGGTACGCGAACGACGCTTTATCGGTCTGGCCTTCGCCTTTTCCCATTTTGTCCATGCCGTATTGATCTATGCCTACGGGCAACTGAACACAGAATTCTGGCCAATGCGCACGGTAGTCGACAACACCCCAGGCACGGTCGCCTATGTGTTCATCCTGCTGATGGCACTCACCTCGTTCAAAGGCCCGGCACACCTGCTGGGGGCGCAAGCCTGGAAGGTTCTGCATACCACCGGCATGTGGATCATCGTTGCTGTGTTCGCCTACGCCAACTTCAAGCGCATCCCCATGAACGCCTGGTACGTGCTGCCGTTTGGTATCACCTGTGCCGCCATAACCATCCGCCTGGTCGGCAAGCTGGCTCAGGCCAACAAACGCAGTCAGGTCCGGCAGCCACTTTCTTGACAATGAATCGGAGGATTAAACCCATGCAAGCAAACATCTCATCAGCCCTGAAGTGGCTGCACCTTAACCTTGATCGTGCTGGAGCCTGGGTCGCACCACTGAGCCTGCGAGTTTTCCTGGCATGGGAATTTCTCGAGGCGGGCCTGGAGAAATGGAACGGTGAAAATTGGTTCCAGAGCATTCAGGCCGCCTTTCCTTTTCCATTTAACTATGTGCCGGCGACGCTGAATTGGCAGCTCTCAATGTGGGCCGAATTGCTCTGCTCCATTGCCCTGCTTGTGGGCCTTGGAACACGCCTCTCGGCACTCATCCTGATAGCGGTAACCGTCGTGGCAACTGCCGCAGTCCATTGGCCAGCCGATTGGTCGACATTGAGCGAACTAGCCCAAGGCTACTCCATCAGCAACAAAGGCTACGGCAATTACAAACTGCCCTTGATCTACCTCGTAGCGCTCCTGCCGTTGTTGTTCACGGGCGCCGGCAAGCTGAGCCTGGATGCGCTCATTGAGCGATGCGTCAAGCGTCGGTAAACACGCTGAAACCCGGCCGTGCGTCTATCCATCGCGTACAGGGGTGTCCTCACCTTTCTAATACTGGATCGGAGAATCAAACTCATGCAAACAAACATCTCCTCACCTATACATATGGCTCCTCCCGAGGCTTCACGGCCACCTTTTCAGGCTTCCGTAGGGCTTGGGTTGCGTCGTGCACTGCTCAACATGCTGAGTGACGCACCCTTCGGTGATTTCGACTTTTTGGAGGTGGCTCCGGAAAATTGGATCGGTATCGGTGGCGCTCACGGTGAGGCCCTGCAATCGCTGGCCGAACGCTATCCGCTGTCGTGCCACGGCCTGTCCCTATCGCTAGGTGGCAGTACGCCGCTCGACAAAGCCTTTCTTGGGCAGGTACGCGGGTTTCTCGATCGTTTCAACGTGCCGTTTTACAGCGAGCATCTGAGTTATTGCAGCGACGACGGACATCTTTACGATCTGCTGCCGTTACCATTTACCGAGGAGGCGGTACATCACGTCGCAGCGCGCATCCGTTGCGCGCAGGACATCCTCGGCCGTCGGCTGGCGGTGGAGAACGTCTCATACTACGCCGCTGCACATCAGGACATGGACGAGCTGGCCTTCACTAATGCGGTACTGCGCGAAGCCGACTGCGACCTCTTGCTCGACGTCAACAATGTGTACGTCAACTCGGTGAACCACGGTTTTGACCCGAAGGCTTTCCTGGCAGGTGTGGAGCCAAACCGTGTGATCGCCATGCATGTGGCCGGACACTATGACGAAGCCGATGATTTGATAATCGACAGCCATGGTGCCTCGGTCAAACCGGTAGTCTGGTCGTTGCTGGCCCAAGCCTATGAGCTCTTTGGAACGAAACCTACGCTGCTCGAACGCGATTTCAACTTTCCACCTTACAACGCGCTGGTCGCCGAGCTGGATATCATCAGGCGGCTGCAATGCGAGGCGAATGCGATGGTGCGGGTGGCCGTCGATGGCTGACTTCTCCCCGAGTTTGCACAGCCAACAGCTCGCGCTGACCCGTTACCTGCGTGACCCGGACGGCCATGCGCCCCCGGCGGGGATGGACCCCGTACGGGCGAAAGTCTATCTCAACCTGATTCTCAACAACCTGTTGGGGTTGTTGGGCGGAACATTTCCGGTATTGATTGCCGTGCTGGGTGAGGCCGGTTGGCGGGCCCTGGTGCGAAGATTCTTGCGTGACTACCGATCGCAAACGCCGTACTTCGGTGAAGTTGCCCGGGAGTTTGTAGCGTTCGTCGCCAGCCTGGAGGAGTCGCCAGGCCAGGAACACCCCTGGTACCCGTTCCTGCCTGAGCTCGCCCATTACGAGTGGATGGAGATGGCGTTGCAACAGGTCGATGCGGCGCCGTTTCAGACAGGCGATGCCGAGCAGTTACTCGAACGTCCGCTTCGGTTATCACCGCTCGCCTGGCCGCTGGCCTACACATGGGCTGTACACCGGCTCGGGCCTGGTCACCTACCAGCCGCAGCACTGGAGCCGCCAACGTTACTCCTGATCTGCCGTGTACCGGGTGGGCAGGTGCGATTCTCCGAGCTCAGCCCGCTGGCATGGCGCCTGCTGCAGCGGATCGAGCAGTTCCCAGCGTTGGATGGCCGAGCGCAGTTGCAGGCATTGGCCGGGGAGGTTGGCGCGCCAGACCTGGCCAGCTTCGTTGCCGACGCGCTGGTGCTTTTGCGCCAGCTGCATAAACAGGCCGTCGTCGGCACGGCGAGCGCGCCTAGTTTTAGCGGTATCACTGCGCACGCTATGTGGGCATAGGAGTAAGCAATGAGCAAAATCCAATCTGATATGAAATCCGGGCGTCCAGCAGTGGACCGGCTAAGGGTCCAGACCTACACCAACGGCATAATTGGTCCCAGCCTGCCAATGCTGGGACCATTATCCGATGGTGGAACCCTGATCACGGGTACCCCACCGGGCTGCTGGGGCCCGATGATCACACCGTCATTCCAGGGTGGCCACGAGGTGACCCAGCCGGTTGCGATAGTCGGTGCCGAAGTCGGTGATGCTGTCGCACTGAAGATCCAGCGCATGCGCGTCACCTCGCTTGCCACCTCTTCAGGGGTGATGAAGTTTGTCGAAGGTCGATATCACGGTGACCCGTTCGTATCCAAGTTTTGTTCGACCTGTGGCACTGAACATCCGGCCAGTCATGTCGAAGGGATTGGCGAGGAGGCGATACGCTGCAATCACTGTGGCGAGGAGGTAAGCGCCTTCCAGTTCAGCCATGGCTACGTGATCGTGTTTGACCAGGAAAACCAGGTCAGTCTGACGGTCAACCAAGACGTGGCGAACCGCCTGGCGGGTAACGCCTCGCAAATGGCTGCATTGCCGGAGCTGGCGGCGCAGCATTCGATTCTCTCGCTGGCTCGCGCTGAGATTCCCGGCCTGGCCGCTCACATGCGGCCGTTTCTCGGCAACATCGGCACCACGCCCGCTCGGGATATTCCGGACTCGCACAACTGTGCCGATTTCGGCCAGTATCTGGTTGGAGCCCCGCATCGTTACGGCCTGACCCATGACGAACTGCATGCAGCCAAGACCGATGGGCACATGGACACGAACTCGGTGCGCGAAGGAGCCATCCTGATCTGCCCGGTCAAGGTTCGTACATGGGCGACATGCACGCGCAGCAAGGAAATGGCGAGATCGCTGGGCACGCCACGGATGTCTCGGGCGAAACGGAGTTGACGGTGGAGGTCATCAAAAACCTCATGCTCGAAGGCCCGATCCTGCTGCAGAACATCGACGACCTGCCTCCCATGGCGCGGCCAATGAGTGCCGAGCAACATCAAAAAGTGCTTGAACTGGGTGTGCGTTGGGGCCAACTCGAGGTCGAGCGAAATGGCCCGATCACCTTCATTGGCAGCGGCGTGAACCTCAACCGTGCAACCGAGAATGGATTGCAGCGCGCTGCGGCAGTAACCGGATTGCCCTACGATGAAGTCCTCAACCGCGCCACGATCACCGGCTCCATAGAAATCAGCCGATTACCCGGCACCGTCCGCGTCACTTTCCTATGTCCTATGGACATCCTCGACCGCATGGGGATTGGGCATCTGGTACGTGAGAAGTACCCGCTCCAATAACCGTCGGGCTTGCAAGGCCTGGCTCGATCCAGAGCCAGGCCACATCCGTGCGTCTTCGGTAATCGCCTTGATTTCTCCAGCATGAACTGTGCCTTGCAATACCCTGCGAAACATTCACCTCATCAGCCGACGCTGTCGGACACTTCACCTGTTTCTCCCTTTCGATCTTGAAGCACCACGCCGCCGGGAACGGGTTTCCCGTTGGCCGAAACTCCGTGTGACTTGTACCCCTGTGTATCCGGGCGTGACATCCGGGAGTTGGCTTACAAATGCTCTTTCCAGTGGATACACCGTAGATACATTGCTACGGCTAAATGGTCTTGCCCGAATGAAGTTTGCCCTGTCGAGGTGGAGGATGCTTACGCGCATGCCGCTCGGGGATTCCCGGCTTCTTCCACTTCGCCTTGCGCTTCCTTGAGGGTTTACCCGTCCTTGTGGCATGACCCGCGGCCTGGCCGCACACAGTATCTGGAGAAACACTATGTACCGTATCCCGTTCTCGAACAAAACCAGTCTCGGCCTGGCCACCATTGCTTTGGCCGGCGGCATGAGCCTGGCGTCGTCCGCCGCCTTTGCCGTGGAAGCATTGCCTCAGGGCTACCAATTGGCCGCGGCGGAAAAAACCGGGGAAGGCAAGTGTGGTGAAGGCAAATGCGGTTCCAGCGAAGCCAGTGCGAAAGCCACCACGGCCGAGGGCAAATGTGGTGAAGGCAAGTGTGGTTCCAGCGAAGCCAGTACGAAGGCCACCACGGTCGAGGGTAAATGCGGGGAAGGCAAGTGTGGCGACGACTCCTTCACCAGCACCGACACCAACGGCGATGGCCTCGTTTCGCTCAAGGAGCTTTTGACCGTGGCTCCGAAGGGTGGTGAGGAATTCAAAGCGATGGACACCAACAACGATGGTTACCTCTCCGAGGGCGAGGTCTACACGTTCAGGAGCAACCAGTACACCTCCAACGGCAAGAAAGTACCCACCGAGCTTTTCACCCGCCTGAGCAAAGCCCGGAGCTGATCCCGGCACCTGCACCTTCCCCCCTCCCTGCGCCTGTGGCCGGGGAGGGCGGTTTGCCTTGTGTAGAATTGCTCTGACTCCAGCCTCGTGTTTTTGTCGGCGTTGTCGACTGCATTGAAGTCTTCCACGATTCGGGACGATACCCTGATGAACCAATCGAGCGCAGCTTCTTCCGGGCCCGTATGGCGTCACTCAGTCTGAAAGGTCTCGCGATACGCGTATAGCTGCGCCCAGGAGCCGCCCTTCTTCGTCTCCTACGAAGCGCCGTTCTCTACCCTTTCCAGGTTTGGGCTTTCGAATGCCCACGACAGGGTTGAACGTGAGGCCGAGCCCCCATTCTTTGATTGCTGTGGAGTAAAGATGGTCCAGGAGCGCCAACTCAAGCCGACCGGTGTTATTGCTGGTCAATGTGCTCTTGCGGGCTGCGGGCTGAGACAGTCGCTTATCACGGTAAGCCGCAATGATTTCGCTGGAGAGGGCTGCAAGCGAGTATTTACCCAGCTCGGTAGTGAGCTTTTTTGCCTTGCTCGCCTCGCCTTTCTGAGTCGGAGGCTTTTTGGTGGGGATAAGACAGATAACGCTTCAGCGCCGCCTCTAGGGTCATCCGCTCTGATCCGCTCCGCTGGATGTAGACACCTCTGACCATCTCGTCTTCGGCTCGACGTGACCAGTCTTCTGCATCGCGTTTGGTGCGGAACGTCTTGGAAGCTGTCGGTCATCCGATTTTTCGAATGACCGCTTTTCACGTGCCTGAAGGGGTGTTTACGAGAGTTGCCATGCTGTTCTCCGAAGACATCGGCACGGACTGTACCGAAACTGTACCTCGGAGGCATTCCAAAACACCCTCTCGAAACTGCAGCGTTGCTGCAACCCTTGATTTATATGGTGGGCCCAGTAGGACTCGAACCTACGACCAAAGGATTATGAGTCCTCTGCTCTAACCAACTGAGCTATAGGCCCTCAGTAGGTCGCGGATTATAACGATGGTTTCTCTACTGTGCTATCCGAAAAATCCGAATGGGTCATACGAAGGACGGTTGTGGCGAAGATGTCGGCGGGCAGGGGCAGGCTGACGATGTAGCCTTGCATCTGTTGGCAGCCCTCTGCCGCGAGGAAGGCTTGCTGGGCGGTAGTTTCCACGCCTTCGGCGATGATGGTGAATTGCATGCTGTGACCCAGGGCGATGATAGCGCGCACGATAGCCGCGTCGTGGGGGGCGTTCGGCAGGCCGCGGACGAAGATTGGTCGATTTTCAGGAAGTCCAGCGGCAGGCGTTTCAGGTAACGGAGGGAGTAGTAGTCTGTACCGAAGTCGTCATGGGACTTTCTCCAGGCACGCTTCTGTCGGCAGGCTTGTTCCAGTAACAGGATGATGAATTCGTCGCCTCCCAGTCGGGCTACCGTATCGATGTCGCGCAACTGATCCTTGAGCCGAACGGCGATGCCCTTGAGCAGCAGGTCGCCAATCGGGTGACCGCCAAGCGCTTCTGAATCAGGCGCATGTGGCCTGCCGCCAGGCCCTGGTAGCGGCCGTCTTCATCGATACTCAAACGGCCGCCATGCTGCATCAACGCCCAGACGTAACTCCGGGTGGTCCGCCAGCCAGTCATGCTCTTCATCGGTGAGAGTCAGCGCAGCAGCCGTTGCGGTCCAGGTCAGCAGCGACAGCAGTAGCACAATCGGCAATCTGGGCATAACGGTCTCGTTATGGCACGGGGAATGTTCGAGTGTAGACGGGCATAGCGGGAGGAGGTGACGCGGGGGGCATTAATCTGCACAAAGCAAAACCCCCGGCAGGGCCGGGGGTTTTGTGATCACTCGTCGAGGAAGGAGCGCAGATGCTCGCTTCTCGTCGGGTGGCGCAACTTGCGCAGTGCCTTGGCTTCGATCTGACGGATCCGTTCGCGGGTCACGTCAAACTGCTTACCGACTTCCTCAAGGGTGTGGTCGGTATTCATGTCGATGCCGAAACGCATGCGCAGTACCTTGGCTTCACGGGCGGTGAGGCCGGACAGCACGTCGCGTGTCGCTTCCTTGAGGCTCTCAACGGTGGCGACATCGATCGGCGATTGCATGGTCGAGTCTTCGATGAAATCACCCAGATGGGAGTCTTCATCATCACCAATCGGCGTTTCCATGGAGATCGGCTCTTTAGCGATCTTCAATACCTTGCGGATTTTATCCTCGGGCATCTCCATGCGTTCGCCCAGCTCTTCCGGGGTCGGTTCGCGACCCATTTCCTGCAACATCTGCCGGGAAATACGGTTGAGCTTGTTGATCGTCTCGATCATGTGCACCGGAATACGGATGGTGCGGGCCTGGTCGGCGATCGAGCGAGTGATCGCCTGACGGATCCACCAGGTAGCATAAGTCGAGAACTTGTAGCCGCGACGGTATTCGAACTTGTCCACAGCCTTCATCAAGCCGATGTTGCCTTCCTGGATCAGGTCGAGGAACTGCAGGCCACGGTTGGTGTACTTCTTGGCGATGGAGATCACCAGACGCAAGTTCGCTTCAACCATCTCTTTCTTCGCGCGGCGGGCCTTGGCCTCGCCGATCGACATGCGACGGTTGATGTCCTTGATCTCGGCAATCGTCAGGCCGGTTTCGGTCTGCAATGCTGTCAGCTTCTGCTGGCAACGAACGATGTCGGCCTGGAAGCGACCAATGGCTTCAGCGTATTTGCTTTTGCCTTTGGCCAGTGCGTCGGTCCAGCTTTCGTCAACTTCGTTGCCCGGGAACTGGCGCAGGAAGTCGGTGCGCGGCATGCGCGCATCACGGACACAGAGCTGCATGATTGCCCGCTCTTGTGCACGCAGACGCTCAAGCGCGCCACGCACCCGCTCAACCAGGCCTTCGAATTGCTTCGGCACCAGTTTGATCGGCATGAACAGCTCGGCCAGGGCCAGCAGCTCGGCGGTTGCCTGCTTGCTGCCGCGACCGTGCTTCTTCAGCGCCTTGCGGGCCAGTTCCATCTGGTCGGAAACAGCGCCAAAACGCTGGGCCGCGATGACCGGATCTGGACCGCTTTCGACTTCGTCGTCGTCGTCGCTTGCATCAGCTTCGTCGTCGTCGGAGTCGTCGTCAGCCTTGGCCGCTTTAGGATCGACAGGTGCTGGCACTTCAGCCGCAGGCGGCGTAATGCCGTCGTCCGGGTCGATATAACCGCTGAGGACGTCGGACAGGCGACCACCTTCGGTGGTAACGCGGGTGTATTCGGAGAGAATGTGGTCAACCGTGCCAGGGAAGTGCGCGATTGCGCCCATCACTTCACGGATGCCCTCTTCGATACGCTTGGCGATTTCGATTTCGCCTTCACGTGTCAGCAGCTCTACCGTACCCATTTCGCGCATGTACATGCGCACAGGGTCGGTGGTGCGGCCGATATCGGTCTCTACTGCAGCCAGCGCGGCAGCGGCTTCTTCAGCGGCGGCCTCGTCGGTATCAGCGTCGGCCAGCATAAGGGAGTCCTTATCTGGCGCAACTTCGAATACGTTGATCCCCATGTCGTTAATCATGCGGATGATGTCTTCCACCTGTTCCGGATCTGAAATATCCTCCGGCAGGTGGTCGTTGACCTCCGCGTAAGTCAGGTAGCCCTGCTCACGACCAAGTGTGATCAACTCTTTGATACGAGACTGCTGTTGCGCTTTTCCGGACATAACACCCTATCCACTGAAGGTCTTGGCGGGCAAAAAACAAGCCGAGGATTATACCCGAGCTATGACCTCACGCGCCAGCTGAGGTCGGGTTTGATGCTGAAACATTCTGTTTTAAGAGGTCGCGCATCTGTTTTGCTATCTGAATTTGCTCTTCAGCCGACAATCCCGGCTGTCTTGCTCTCTTGATAAGTTCGTCGAGGGTCTGCGTGTGCTGGCCCGCGGATAACCTAGTAATGGTGTCTAAAAACTGTTGTTCAAGGTTGTCGCCGTCAATTAGCCACTCCTTTTCTGCGAGCGCTCGCAAGAGGCGTCCTTGTTCGGTGCCGTGCCAGCGAGCCATCAGTTGAATAGAGTTTAGCTTAGGATTTTTCTGTACCGCCTCGATCAGGGCAATCAGTACCTGGGCATAAGTGTTGCTTTCGTTCGCAAAATGATCGGCGCTCTCCACCTTGCCCGCCAGCTGCGGGTGATGGATGAGGGTGCGCAGGGCGATGAGCGTCGGGGCTTCTACGGCAACCGGTGTGCGTGGTGCGTAGGGTTCGTCGCGGTCGCCACGCTTGCCGTTCTTGCTCCAGGGTTTTTTATCCCACTTCTTGCCGCCGGCGCCGGGTTTCTTCGGGGTCCACTCGTGTTGAGGCGCGTAGGCCTCTTGAGGTTGGTGAAAGTCCGAATAGTCCGGCATGGCGTCGTAATCGATGCCTGGGTCGTAAGTCGGTGGCGCGTCTTGCGGCGTACTCTGCACCAGTTGGCTGACCGCTTCGCCGCTCAGTCCGGTGATTTCCAGCAGGCGCTTGCGCATCAGGGCCTTAAGGTTGGCGCCAGGCACCTTGTCGATCAGTGGCGCGGCGAGGGTGGCCATGTGAGCCTTGCCTTCGAGCGAGCGCGGGTCGGCCTCTTCGGTCAGTTGCTGGAAAAAGTAATCGGCCAGCGGCTGTGCGTGCTGGTTGATGCGTGCACGAAACGCATCGGTGCCTTCAGCACGGACCAGAGTGTCCGGGTCTTCGCCTTCGGGCAGAAACAAGAAGCGTGCGCGGCGCCCGTCCTGAAGGCTCGACAGTGCGGCCTCAAGGGCGCGCCAGGCGGCATTCCGGCCCGCCTGGTCGCCGTCAAAGCAGAACAGCACGTTGGGCACGATGCGAAACAGGCGCTTCAAGTGCTCTTCGCTGGTAGCGGTGCCGAGTGTCGCCACCGCGTTACGCAGCCCTTGCTGGGCCAGGGCAATCACGTCCATATACCCTTCAACCACGATGATCTCGTCGAGGTTGCGGTTGTTCTTGCGTGCTTCGAACAGGCCGTAGAGTTCCTGGCCTTTGTGAAACACCGGGGTTTCCGGTGAATTCAGGTATTTCGGCTTGTCGTCGCCCAGGACCCGGCCACCGAAGGCGATGATCCGGCCGCGACTGTCGCGGATCGGGAACATCACCCGGTCGCGGAAGCGGTCATAGCGCTTGCCTGTCTCGGCGTTCTCCACCAGCAGGCCGGCGTCGATCATGGCTTTTTGTTGCAGGGTATCGCTGCTCAGGTGCTTGTACAGATTGTCCCAGCCGGGCGGGGCAAACCCGAGGCCGAAGTCGCGGGCGATTTCTCCGGTCAGGCCGCGGCCCTTGAGGTAGTCGACAGCGGCTTTGCGCTGCGGGTGGCTTTTCAGTGCCTGGCGGTAGAAGTCGGCGGCGGCGGTGAGCAGCGGGTACAGCGGCGAGTCGGTGGGTTGGCGCGGCTTGTGCGGGCGGCCACTTTCTTCGCGGGGGATTTCCATGCCGGCGGCTTTCGCCAGTTCCTCGACGGCCTGGGGAAAGTCCAGGTTGTCGTGGTCCATGATGAAGCCGAGGGCGTTGCCACCGGCGCCGCAGCCGAAGCAATAGTAGAACTGCTTGTCGGGGCTGACGCTGAATGACGGGGTTTTTTCTTTGTGGAACGGGCAGCAGGCGGTGTAATTCTTGCCGGCTTTCTTCATTTGCAGGCGCGAGCTGACGACATCGACGATGTCGGTGCGGTTCAGAAGGTCGTCAATAAAGCTCTGGGGAATTAGCCCGGCCATGGCGTTCTCGTCATCACTGCGTATAAGTGCGGGCCCGCGACGCACTCAAGGCACGCATGTCGGTGGCTCGATCATCTGTCGTCTGCTGGGGCTTCAGGGAGTGTATCTGTCGAACATTCACTGACGTTAGTTCAATCAGCCTTCGACGTGCTTGAGCGTGTTGCCCCGGCGTCCGGTCACGGCCAAAGACGGCCTCGGAAGCTCAGTGTCGGGCACAGTCGACCTGTTGATCGCCTGTCTGAAAATTAAGGTGTGCTCGTCAGTAGCCTTGATAGGCTCGTCAGAAGAGACGTGCACCGCTGGCAAAAGAGCCAGGTCTGACGTGTGAAGCAGTTTGTCGCGGTCGCGTGTGCGGCGTTGACGGTGAAGCATCAAGCGATATCCGCAAATGCCAATAGCCCGGCTGAGGGCCGGGCTTGGCAGAAGCTTGCTACGAACGTCTGTGTATTAGTACAGACGAACGGCGCGGCGCTGCTCGCGCTGAACTTTCTTGGCGTGACGCTTAACAGCGGCTGCTGCTTTGCGCTTACGCTCAGAAGTTGGCTTCTCATAAAATTCGCGGCTACGAACTTCAGCCAGAACACCGGCTTTTTCGCAGGAGCGCTTGAAACGACGCAGAGCTACGTCGAAGGGTTCGTTCTCTTTTACTTTGACGGCTGGCATCCAGAGCTACCTTCTTTCATTACCGGGAATCAACGTTCTCGTCGCAAAAAATTCGCGGCTGAGGTCGTCGGTTTTTAAGGGTTGCGGATGTTAACCCCTCATTGCCCGGAATGCAAAGCCTCTGATCGAAAACCGCTAGTCGGGAGGGGGAGTGGCGACTATTATGCGCGCCTTCGAATTCAGCCGCTACAAGGCGCAAACCCATGCTAGTTCTGGGCTTAGAAACCTCCTGCGACGAAACCGGTGTCGCACTTTACGACAGTGAACGCGGGCTTTTGGCCGATGCACTGTTCAGTCAGATCGACTTGCACCGCGCCTATGGCGGCGTGGTGCCGGAGCTGGCGAGCCGTGATCACGTAAAACGCATGCTGCCGTTGATCCGACAGGTGTTGGACGAGGCGGGGTGTGTGCCGACCGAGATTGATGCGATTGCCTATACCGCGGGCCCAGGCTTGGTTGGAGCCCTGCTGGTGGGGGCTTCCTGTGCCCAGGCGCTGGCCTTCGCCTGGGGTATTCCAGCCTTGGGCGTGCACCATATGGAAGGCCATTTACTGGCGCCGATGCTGGAAGAAAACCCGCCGGAGTTCCCGTTCGTCGCTTTGTTGGTTTCGGGCGGGCATACGCAGCTCGTTCAAGTCGACGGCATTGGTCAATACACACTGTTGGGCGAAACCCTGGACGATGCTGCCGGTGAAGCCTTCGACAAGACCGCGAAAATGATGGACCTCAATTATCCCGGCGGTCCGGAAATTGCGCGTCTGGCAGAAAAGGGCGTGACGGGTCGTTACACGTTCCCGCGTCCGATGTGTGATCGGCCCGGCCTGATGTTCAGTTTCAGCGGCTTGAAAACCTTCGCGCTGAACACCTGGCAGCAGAGTGTCAGCGCCGGAGACGACGGCGAACAAGCCCGTTGCGACATCTCACTGGCGTTCCAGCAAGCCGTGGTAGAGACTTTGACCATCAAGTGCAAGCGGGCGTTGAAGCACGCGGGCATGAAGCGCCTGGTGATCGCCGGCGGCGTTAGCGCCAACCGCGCATTACGCGTGTCGCTGGAGAAAATGCTCGGCGACATGCAGGGTGAGGTTTTTTACGCGCGCCCCGAGTTCTGTACGGATAACGGCGCGATGATTGCCTTTGCGGGTTGTCAGCGGCTGCAGGCCGGTCAGCAGGAAAGCCTGGCCATCAGCGTGCAGGCGCGTTGGCCCATGGAGCAGTTGTCAGCGTTGTAAGCAGCGAATCTGAGTCGGGCTCGGCGGCGTATTTAAAAATGCCGTTCGCGCCCGGCAAACAGGTCGCGTAAATTGCCGCGATGGCGCCAGACGATCAGCAAGGTGAGCGCGCTCATCGGTATCAGCGCCGCGGGCTCTTGCCAGGCCAGTAATGGCAGGGTCAATGGCGTGGCGATCAGCGCGGCCAGGGAACTGGTGCGGGTCAGGTAGAACGTCAGCAGCCAGGCGGCCACGGCCAGCAGGGCGGCGGGTGGGTAGATACCCAGCAACATGCCGGCGGCCGTTGCGACGCCCTTGCCTCCACGGAAGCGAAAGTACAGCGGGAACAGGTGGCCGAGGACGGCACACACGCCTACCCAGGCTTGTTGTTGCAGGGAAAGACCGGCGAGGTGGGCGATCAGTACCGGCAGCAGGCCTTTGCAGGCGTCACCCAGCAGCGTCAGGACGGCCAGTTTCCTGCCGGCCAGGCGCAACATATTGGTGGCGCCAGCATTGCCTGAACCACTCATTCGCGGGTCGGGATTTCCCGTCAGGCGGCTGAGCAAGATGGCAAAGGACAGAGAGCCGAGCAGGTAGGCGAGGATCGCCAGTAACCAAAACATGCTAACTATTCCGGGCGAGGACGCCTTGATTCTAACGGGGCATTGCGCCCTTGTCGTGCTGTGGAGAAGAGTGCTTGGACAGAGTGTTTATCGAAGGCCTGGAAGTCGACACCGTGATCGGGGCCTACGACTGGGAGCGAGGTATCCGGCAATGCTTGCGTCTGGATCTGAGTTTCGCCTGGGATAACCGTCCGGCCGCCGCCGGTGACGACCTGACCTTGGCGCTCGACTACGCCAGCGTCTCCACACGCATCCAGGACTTTGCCGCGCAAACACAGTTCCAGCTGGTGGAAACCTTCGCCGAGCGCCTGGCCGAAGTGTTGATGAGCGAGTTCCAGATTCCCTGGCTGCACCTCAAATTGACCAAGCCCGGTGCCGTCCCGGCAGCCAAAGGCGTGGGCGTGGAGATCGAGCGCGGATGTCGCTAACTCAGGTTTACCTTGGCCTTGGCAGTAATATCGAGCGCGAATCCCATTTGCGGGCGGGCCTCGATGCGCTGGCTGGCTTTTTGACGGATCTGCGTTGCTCGGCCGTGTTCGAAAGTCAGCCGGTGGGTATCAAGAGCGGACCGTTCTTCAATCTGGTGGTCTCGGCGTATACCGATTTGCCGTTGAAAGAGCTGGATCGCCGGTTGAAGCTCATTGAAGCCGACAACGGTCGTTACGCGCCGGACCGCAAAGGGCTGCCGCTGGATATCGATGTGCTGTTGTATGGCGACCTGAGCGGTGATTTCGAGGGGTTGGTGTTGCCTCGGGCGGAAATACTGAAGAATGCCTTTGTGCTGTGGCCGCTGTCGTTGATGGCGCCAGAGCGTGTGCATCCCGCAGTGGGTAAAACGTTTGCGGTGTTGTGGTGCGATGCACAGATCGATCAGGTGCTGGCGCCCGTGGCGTTCGAATGGCGCGACCAGCAACTGACGCCTGCCACACTCCTGTAGGGGCGAGGAGGCGCCTGGTTCTTGCTTGCGAAAAGTGTGAGGGCGCCGCGTTAACCCGCAAGTTCGCGTAATCGTTAATGATCTTCGCGGGCAAGCCCGCTCCTACAGTGGGTGTTGTGCCTTGTAGGCTTTGAGCGCGTTGAGTCGTTCGCGCTTGAGTGCCTCGCCGAGCGCCGGGCCTTTGAAGCCTTTCTCCAGCAGCGGCGCCACGGCCACGCCGCGCGCCACCAACGCGGCCTTACGTAAATAATCCGCCTGTGGATAACTTCTCTGCTCAAAGCCCTTGCGGCCTCGCGCGTCCATTTCGCAGGCGACGACAAACTCCTCAAAACGCTGCGGACGGCGATAGACGTCGAAACTCTGCAACAGCTCCAGCAATGTCGAGGCCTTGAGCTCCAGCGCCCGGTGGCCGTGGGTATGATATTCACCCACCAGCAGGGCCAGTTCCTGGCAGTCTTTCGGCACTTTGAAGCGCTCGTTGACCGCTTTTATCAGCTTCAGGCCCTTCTGCTCGTGGGCAATATGCCGCGGTAACTTATCCACAGGCGTCAGCGCTTTGCCCAGATCATGCATCAGGCAGGCCCAGCGCACGGTCAAGGGTTGGCCATGACGCGCTGCCTGCTCCAATACGCTCAAGGTGTGCACGCCGGTGTCTATTTCAGGATGGTGAGCTTCGGGTTGCGGCACGCCGAATAGCGCGTCGACTTCCGGCAGCAAGGTTTTCAGTGCGTGGCAATCGCGCAGTACCTGGATAAATACTTGTGGCTGATCTTCCATCAGTGCCCGGGAAATTTCCTTCCAGCTACGTTCGGGCGTCAGCGCTTCGAGTTCGCCGGATTCACTGAGTTGGCGCATCAGCTCCAGGGTTTCGGGAGCGATGCTGAAGCCAAGTCCCGCGTAGCGTGCGGCAAAGCGGGCAACGCGCAGTACTCTAAGGGGATCTTCGGCGAATGCGGGGGAAACGTGGCGCAAAATGCGCGCTTCAAGGTCCTGTTGGCCGTGATACGGGTCGGTCAGATTGCCGTCGTCATCTTCGGCCATCGCGTTGATCGTCAGGTCGCGGCGCATCAGGTCTTCTTTCAGCGTGACGTCGGGGCTGGCATGAAAAACAAAACCGCCATAACCGCGGCCACTCTTGCGCTCCGTGCGGGCGAGGGCATATTCGTCGCCGTTTTTCGGATCAAGGAAAACCGGAAAGTCAGCACCTACGGGCTTGAAGCCCTTGGCGAGCATTTCCTCGGTGGTGGCGCCTACGACGACACGGTCGATATCGGTGACAGGAATCCCCAGCAGACGATCTCGCACTGCTCCGCCGACTTTGTAGATTTGCATGAAAAAGCCTCCGTTAGCCTTACAGGATAACGCCTGTGTTCGGCCAAGGGAGGCTTTGCCGCATCAAAGGTGGATAACGGCCAAGTCCAGGCGCCCATATTCGTTGTCGCTGGATTCATTGCGCGGCGGCACATGGTGGGTTTTCATCACCTGGTCGCCTTGCAGTGTCTCCAGATGGATATCAAACCCCCACAGTCGGTGCAGGTGCTTGAGGACTTCGTCTGTGGAGTCGCCGAGGGGCTTGCGGTCGTGTTGTTGGTGGCGCAGGGTCAGTGAGCGATCGCCGCGCACATCGATGTTGTAGATCTGCACATTCGGCTCGCGGTTGCCCAGGTTGTACTGGGCGGCCAGGGTCTCGCGGATGGTGCGATAACCGACCTCATCATGAATCGCCGGCACCAGCAGGTCGTCCTTGAGGTCGTCGTCCAGAATGCTGAACAGCTTGAGGTCGCGAATCACCTGGGGCGAGAGGTACTGCAGGATAAAACTCTCGTCCTTGAAACTGCTCATGGCGAACTTGATCGTCGACAGCCAATCGCTTCCGGCGATTTCCGGGAACCAGCGACGGTCTTCTTCGGTGGGGTGTTCGCACATGCGACGAATGTCCCGATACATGGCAAAACCCAACGCATAGGGGTTGATGCCGTTGTAGTACGGACTGTCAAAACCGGGTTGAAACACCACGCTGGTGTGGGAGGTCAGGAATTCCATCATAAAGCCGTCGGTCACCAGGCCTTCGTCGTACAGGTCATTCATCAGGGTGTAGTGCCAGAAGGTCGCCCAGCCTTCATTCATCACCTGGGTCTGGCGCTGTGGATAAAAGTACTGGGCAATCTTGCGCACGATCCGCACGATCTCGCGTTGCCAGGGTTCCAGCAGCGGCGCGTGCTTTTCGATGAAATACAGGATGTTTTCCTGGGGCTCGGCGGGGAAGCGCGCATTGTCCTTGTCACTGTTCTTGTCGGCGCGTTTGGGAATGGTGCGCCACAGGTCGTTGATCTGTTTTTGCAGATGCTCCTCACGTTCCTTCTGGCGCAGCCGTTCTTCCTCGGCGGAAATCGGATACGGACGCTTGTAGCGGTCTACGCCGTAATTCATCAAGGCGTGGCAGGAATCCAGCAGGTCCTCCACCGCATCGATGCCATGGCGTTCTTCACACTGCATGATGTACTGCTTGGCGAACACCAGATAATCGATGATCGAACTGGCGTCGGTCCAGGTGCGGAACAGGTAGTTGCCCTTGAAAAAGCTGTTATGCCCATAGCAGGCGTGCGCAACCACCAGCGCTTGCATGCAGATGGTGTTTTCTTCCATCAGGTACGCAATGCAAGGGTCGGAATTGATCACGATCTCATAGGCCAGGCCCATCTGGCCGCGGCTGTAGGACTTTTCGGTGCTGAGAAAGTGTTTGCCGTAGGACCAATGGTGATAGCCCAGCGGCATGCCCACCGACGCATAGGCGTCCATCATTTGCTCGGCGGTAATCACTTCGATCTGGTTGGGATAAGTGTCCAGGGCATACCCGGCCGCGATGCGGCTGATTTCCCGATCGTAGGCCTGGATCAGTTCGAAGGTCCATTCGGACCCCGTGGAAAGGGGTTGGCGCTTATGCTCTTTGGCGGTCATGTCACTAACCTGCGCTGGAAGAGTTCACGGAAGACCGGATAGATATCGCCGGCCGAGACCAGTTGTTGTTGGGCAAACGTATCAGCGAAGGCTTCGGCGATGCGCTCGTATTCGAACCACAGGGCCTGGTGTTCGCGGGGGGTAATTTCCACATAAGTGTAGTACTGCACGAACGGCATGATCTGGTTGATCAGCAGGTCGCGACAGATAGGTGAGTCGTCGTTCCAATTGTCGCCATCGGAGGCCTGGGCGGCGTAGATGTTCCATTCGTTGGCCGGATAACGCTCGGCCATGATCTCTTGCATCAGCTTCAGGGCGCTGGAAACGATGGTGCCGCCGGTTTCTCGCGAGTAGAAGAACTCCTCCTCGTCGACTTCACGGGCGCTGGTGTGATGACGAATAAACACCACATCGATTTTGTCGTAGTTACGCTTGAGAAACAGGTACAGCAGGATAAAGAAGCGCTTGGCGATGTCTTTGGTGGCCTGGGTCATGGAGCCGGAAACGTCCATCAGGCAAAACATCACGGCCTTGGAGCTGGGATTGGGCTGCTTGACCAACAGGTTGTATTTCAAGTTAAAGGTATCGAGGAAAGGCACGCGGTGAATGCGCGCGCTGAGTTTCGCTATTTCGGCCTCTATTTCCTGTATATCGCCGAAATTGTCTGGTTCTTCGCGCTTCAGGCGCGCCAGCGCTTCCTTGGCTTCCCTCAATTTGGCGCGACTGCTGCCCGATAGCGCAATGCGTCGGGCATGGGCCGAGCGCAGGGTACGGATGATGTTGATCCGCGAAGGGTTGCCTTCACTGCTGATCCCGGCGCGTACGGTCTTGAAGGTATCGGTGCCGGTCAGGTTGCGTTTGATCAGGTTGGGCAGCTCCAGGTCCTCGAACATGAACTCGAGAAATTCCTCCTGGGTGATCTGGAACACGAATTCGTCCATGCCTTCGCCGGAGCTGCCGGCCTTGCCAGGACCCTTACCACCGGCGCCGCCTTGGGGGCGCTGGATATGTTCACCGGTAGTGAACTCCTTGTTTCCCGGATGAACCACGGTCTGTTTGCCGCCGCGCCCATGGTGCAGCACCGGTTCATCGATATCCCGGCCGGGAATGCTGATTTGTTCGCCATGCTCCATGTCGGTAATGGAGCGGCGGCTGACGGCCTCTTCGACGGCCTTTTTGATGTGGTCACGGTAGCGCCGCAGGAAACGCTGGCGGTTTACCGTGCTCTTGTTCTTGCCATTGAGACGTCGGTCGATCACATAGCTCATAGGCCCCTCCGGGGAGCTTCAAGTCGTAAGCTTCAAGCCGCAAGCGAAGAACCGTCGAGCCGGATGCTCAACCGCTTTTCCCTTGCAGCTTGTAGCTGGAAGCTTGCAGCTGTTTCACTGCGATTTCCGGACCCGTAGGTACCACTCGGAGAGCAGGCGCACCTGTTTGTCGGTGTAGCCACGCTCGACCATGCGTGTGACGAAGTCGTTGTGTTTTTGCTGATCCTCCTTGCTGGCCTTGGCGTTGAAGCTGATGACCGGCAGCAGGTCCTCGGTGTTGGAGAACATTTTCTTCTCGATGACCACCCGCAGCTTTTCATAGCTGAGCCAGGTCGGATTC
This sequence comes from Pseudomonas mucidolens, assembly GCF_900106045.1. Classification (NCBI taxonomy): domain Bacteria; kingdom Pseudomonadati; phylum Pseudomonadota; class Gammaproteobacteria; order Pseudomonadales; family Pseudomonadaceae; genus Pseudomonas; species Pseudomonas mucidolens. The sequence goes on from NZ_LT629802.1 coordinate 5,563,123, forward strand.
TTGCCGTTGTTGTTGGCCCGTGCGCGCAGGACGAAGTTGACGATTTCGTTGCGGAAATCCTTCGGATTGCTGATGCCCGCCGGTTTTTCGATCTTCTCCAGCTCTTCGTTGAGTGCCACGCGATTGAGGATTTCGCCGGTTTCCGGGTCGCGGTATTCCTGGTCCTGGATCCAGAAGTCGGCGTACAGCACGTAGCGGTCGAAAATATTCTGGCCGTACTCGCTGTAGGACTCCAGGTACGCGGTCTGGATTTCCTTGCCGATGAATTCGATATAGCGCGGTGCCAGGTATTCCTTGAGGAAGCGCAGGTAGCGTTCGCGGGTTTCGGCCTGGAACTGTTCCTGTTCGATCTGCTGCTCGAGTACATACAGCAGGTGGACCGGGTTGGCGGCGATCTCGTGCGGGTCGAAGTTGAATACCTTGGACAGGATCTTGAAGGCAAAACGCGTCGACAGGCCGTTCATGCCTTCATCAACCCCGGCTGTGTCGCGGTATTCCTGGATCGATTTGGCCTTGGGATCGGTGTCCTTGAGGTTTTCACCGTCGTAGACGCGCATCTTCGAGTAGATATTGGAGTTTTCCGGCTCCTTGAGACGCGACAGCACGGTGAACTGCGCGAGCATTTTCAAGGTGTCGGGTGCGCAATGTGCCTTGGCCAGAGAGCTATTGAACAGCAACTTGTCGTAAATCTTGATTTCATCACTGACACGCAGGCAATACGGCACCTTGACGATGTAGATCCGGTCAATGAACGCCTCGTTGTTCTTGTTGTTGCGGAAGGTGTGCCATTCCGATTCGTTGGAGTGGGCCAGCAGGATCCCGCTATACGGAATGGCGCCCAGGCCTTCGGTGCTGTTGTAGTTGCCTTCCTGGGTGGCGGTCAGCAGTGGGTGCAGCACCTTGATCGGTGCCTTGAACATCTCCACGAACTCCATCAGGCCCTGGTTGGCCCGGCATAGCGCGCCCGAGTAGCTGTAGGCATCGGCATCGTTCTGCGGGAATTCCTCGAGCTTGCGGATATCGACCTTGCCCACCAGCGCCGAGATATCCTGGTTGTTCTCGTCACCCGGTTCGGTCTTGGCCACGGCGATCTGGTTAAGGATCGACGGATACAGCTTCACCACCCGGAACTGGCTGATATCCCCGCCAAACTCGGAGAGGCGCTTGGTTGCCCAGGGCGACATGATGGTGTTGAGGTAGCGACGAGGGATGCCGAAGTCTTCTTCGAGGATCGCGCCGTCTTCCGTGGCATTGAACAGGCCCAGTGGCGATTCGAACACCGGGGAACCCTTGATCGCGTAGAACGGTACTTTTTCGATCAGTTGCTTGAGTTTTTCTGCCAGAGACGATTTACCACCGCCCACCGGGCCGAGCAGGTAAAGAATCTGTTTCTTCTCTTCCAGGCCTTGGGCGGCGTGGCGGAAATAGGAGACGATCTGGTCAATGCATTCTTCCATGCCATGGAAGTCTTCAAACGCCGGATAACGTCGGATCACCTTGTTGGAGAAGATTCGCGACAACCGCGAGTTGGACGCGGTGTCCACCAGCTCCGGCTCGCCAATCGCCAGTAGCAAGCGCTCAGCGGCAGATGCGTAGGCGCTGCGGTCCGCTTTGCACAGCTCAAGGTATTCCTGAAGCGAGAGCTCTTCCTGGCGTGTGGACTCGAAGCGTTGTTGGAAGTGGCTAAAAATACTCATGACGTCGTCACCTCGCTCGATACGTGGAGCCGACGCCGGATCAATCAGTCGATGCTGGCAGCCACGGGTGTTGGCCGTGGCTGTTTTCCCCCCAGAACACCCTGAAAATGCTACCGATGACCCGTACGCCGGTGTACCGGCTCTCCCCTGTTTTGGATGGCCTGCGCTTAAGGATAGTTCGGAATCCGGGAGTTCAAGGCGAGATACGCAATTAGTTTGCGCGTACCGTTTGTCAGAAGCGGCGCTAGCCCAAGCATCACGTGGGCTAGCGAGGTTTGAAAAAAATTATTGTGAATCGATCGAGGCAATTTCCTCGGGATACGTCGTCCGCCACAACTCAAAGCCGCCATCCAGGCTGTAGACATCGCTGAAGCCTTGGCTGACCAGATAGGCCGCCGCGCTTTGGCTGGAGTTGCCGTGGTAGCAGGCCACGATCACCGGCGCATCGAGGTCGGCGGCACGGATGAAGTCGGCGATGGAATGGTTATCCAGATGCCGGGCGCCGCTGATGTGGCTCGCAGCATAAGTGGCCGGGTCGCGGATATCGACGACCACCGCGCCTTGTTCGCGCAGCGCCTGGGCTTGTTCGGGAGGGATACGTTTGAATTCGCTCATCACGGGATCCTGGGGCTGAGTGAAAGCGCTGTCTAGCGCTTTGTCGTGGCTTGGTGTTGTTCAAAAAGAAGAGTGTCGCACTGACAGTCCAGGCGCTCACCGGTGTCGATGTTCATAAGGGTCATGGCGCCACCCCAGACACAGCCGGTATCGAGGGCGAACACGCCGGGCTCATTGCATTTTCCTTCAAGGGCTGCCCAATGACCGAAGATGATCCGGGTCTCAGCGGTCTTGCGCTCCTGGTGCTCGAACCAGGGCTTGTAGCCGGGCAGTGCGGTATCGACGCCTTCCTTGCTCTTGAGGTCGAGCTTGCCATCGGCGGTGCAGAAGCGCATGCGGGTAAAGTAGTTAGTGATGACTCGCAGCCGCGCAACGCCGGCCAAGTCGTTATCCCACTTCACCGGTTCGTTGCCGTACATGCCGTCCAGATAGGTTGCGAACAGATTGTCATCGGCCAGGGCCGCTTCGACTTCGGCAGCGCACTTGAGGGCTTTGTTCAGCGTCCATTGTGGCGGAATGCCGGCATGGACCAGCACGGTGTTGCGGCTTTCATCGTAATGCACGAGTTTTTGCCGGCGCAGCCAGTCCAGCAGCTCGGCGCGATCGGGTGCTTCAAGTATTTCGCGCAGCGTATCGCCCTTTTTCAGACGCTCGATGTTTCTGTCGACTGCCAGCAGGTGCAGGTCGTGGTTGCCCAGCACGCACACCAGGGCGTCGCGCATGCCATAGAGAAAACGCAGTGTCTCAAGGGACTTCGGGCCGCGGTTTACCAGGTCACCCACCAGCCAGAGACGGTCTTTCACCGGGTCGAAAGCTACACGGTCCATCAGGCGCTTGAGTGGCTCCAGGCAGCCCTGCAGATCACCGACGGCATACGTCGCCATCAGTGCAAGGCTCCGGGCACGGCCAGGCGGAAGGGGGCGATGATGGCGTCGAAATGTTTGCCATCGTCGGCGAGCATTTGATAGCTGCCTTGCATGTTGCCCACGTGCGATGTCATCACCGTGCCGCTGCTGTAGGTGTGGCTTTTGCCGGGGGCGATGAGCGGTTGCTGGCCGACGACGCCGGCGCCGCGGACTTCTTCCACCTGACCATCACCATCAGTGATGACCCAGTGGCGGGACAGCAGCTTGGCCGCAATCGAGCCGTTGTTCTTCACGGTTACCGTGTAAGCGAAGGCGAAGCGGTTCTGTTCGGGTTGTGATTGTTCCGTCAGGAAGCGGGTGACGACGCTGACGTCGATCTGATAACGAGGATCGGACATGCGAGAGGCCTTAAAAGCAAAAGCGGGGGAACAACTGATGTCGATCAGTCTAGGCCAATTATCAGGCGCTAGACCAGACATGTAGTAATGCACGCCTGCCAGATGAAAAAGTTCTGTCGATGGGGCGCGGTTCAATGTGGGAGCGGGCTTGCTCCCACCTTTTAGATCGCGTCGAGTGACTGTCCTACGCCTTATTCCGCTGCCGGCGCGGGCTGGATCGCGAGTTGATCGGCCAGGCGCACGAAGGCAGCCAAGTCCAGTTGCTCGGGGCGCAGGCTGCCGTCGACGCCCGCGGCCTCGATCTCGGCGTTGCTGAGCAAGGCTTTGAGGGTGTTGCGCAGGGTCTTGCGGCGCTGGTTGAAGGCTTCACGCACCACGCGCTCGAGCAGACGGTGATCCTTGGCCGGGTGCGGCAGGACGGCGTGAGGCACCAGGCGCACGATGGCTGAGTCGACCTTGGGCGGCGGATTGAATGCCCCCGGGCCGACATTGAACAGATGTTCAACCCGGCAATGGTACTGAACCATGATCGACAAACGCCCCCAGTCGCCACCACCAGGACCGGCTGCCAGGCGCTCGACCACTTCCTTTTGCAGCATGAAGTGCATGTCGCGGATGATGCTGGCGTTGTTCAGCAGGTGAAAGATCAGCGGGGTGGAGATGTTGTAAGGCAGGTTGCCGACCACCCGCAGGCTGTTCGGCGCGGCGTTCAGGCTAGTGAAGTCGAACTTCAGCGCGTCGCCCTGGTGCAGGTTGAAGTTGGGTTTGCTGGCGAACTGCTGGTTGAGAATCGGGATCAGGTCCTTGTCCAGCTCAACCACATCCAGTTGGCCGCCGCTGTTGAGCAAGCCTTGGGTCAAGGCGCCCTGGCCAGGGCCGATTTCCAGCAGACGGTCTTCGGGTTTGGCATGGATGGAGCGCAGGATGCGGTCGATCACGCCAGCGTCGTGCAGGAAGTTCTGCCCGAAACGCTTGCGCGCGCGGTGTTGGTAATGCTCGGTCATATACGGGTCTCGGCCATCTGGTAGGCGGTTTCCAGGGCCACGTGCAGGCTGCCGGTGTCGATTTTTCCACTGCCCGCCAGATCCAGGGCGGTGCCATGGTCGACGGAAGTGCGGATGATCGGCAGGCCAAGTGTCACGTTGACTGCGGCGCCGAAGCCTTTGTACTTCAGTACGGGCAGTCCCTGGTCGTGGTACATCGCCAGCACTGCATCACAGTGCTCCAGATATTTAGGGGTAAACAGAGTGTCCGCAGGCAATGGGCCATGCAGGTCCATGCCTTCGTTGCGCAGGCGCTCTAGTGTCGGTTCGATGATGTCGATTTCTTCATGGCCCAAATGACCGCCTTCGCCGGCGTGGGGGTTGAGGCCACAGACCAGGATGCGCGGATGGGCGATGCCGAATTTTTGTTGCAGGTCGGCATGCAGGATGCGCGTTACGCGCTCCAGGCGTTCGGCGGTGATGGCATCGGCGACATCGCGCAGCGGCAGATGCGTGGTCACCAGCGCGACTCGCAGCCCGCGTGTAGCCAGCATCATGACCACTTGTGCGGTGTTCGTCAGCTCGGCAAGAAACTCGGTATGGCCGGAAAAGGCGATGCCCGCTTCGTTGATCACGCCTTTGTGCACAGGCGCGGTGATCATGCCGGCAAAGTCGCCTTGGACACAGCCGAGCCCGGCGCGGGTCAGGGTCTCCAGGACAAAGGCCGCGTTGGCCTTGTCCAGTGTTCCGGCGACGACCTTCGCCTGAAGCGGGGTATCCCACACATACAGGCTACCCGCCGGGGCGGGCAGGTCGGGCCAGTTGCCGGGCGCCACGTCCAGTAGATCGACAGCCACACCCAGCTGCGCGGCCCGCTCGAGGAGCAGGTCGCGGCTGGTAATGGCAATCAGGGGATGTGGCTGAGGTTGCGTGGCGAGCAGCAGGCACAGGTCTGGACCAATGCCGGCCGGCTCGCCGGGTGTTACCGCGAAACGCTGGGGTTTCACTGAGCAGCCTGGTCGGTGTCGATCTGCTCGGCGCCAGGAAGCTTGTTTTCCACGTAGGCTTCGTCACGGATCTGACGCAGCCAGGTTTGCAGCTCTTCGTCGTATTTGCGGTTACGCAGCACGTTCAGCGCCTGTTGTTCGCGGGCCTGACTGGTGTTGTCGGTGGCGCGGCGGCCAAGGACTTCCAGGACATGCCAGCCATATTGAGTCTTGAAAGGTTTGGACAATACGCCTTGCGGGGTCTCGGCCATTACTTGCTGGAACTCGGGTACCAGTGCTTTCGGATCGATCCAGTTCAGGTCGCCGCCGTTGAGGGCGGAACCTGGATCTTCCGAAAAGCTCTTGGCCAGGGTGGCGAAGTCTTCACCGCTTTCGATGCGGTCATAAATCTTCTCGGCCAATTCCTTGGTTTGCGCTTCGGTACGGATTTCGCTGGGTTTGACCAGGATGTGACGAACGTGCACCTCGTCTTTCAGCGAAGTCTCGCCGCCACGGCGCTCCAGCAACTTGAGGATAATGAAACCGCCTGGCGTACGAGCAGGCTGGGTGATGTCCCCAACTTGCATGGCGCTCAGTTCGCGGTCAAACGGCGGGGGCAATTGAGCCGCTTTACGCCAGCCCATGTCGCCGCCTTCCAGTGCGTTGTCGCTGCCGGACTGGGTAATCGCCATTTGTGCGAAGTCGGCACCGGCTTTCAGTCGCTCATAGATCGCCTGGGTTTTTGCCGCGGCTGCGTTGAGTTGCTCGGCGTTGGCGCTGTCTGGCGTCGGGATCAGGATGTTGGCCAGGTGCAGCTCTTCGGAAAGCTGCATTTTGCCCAGGTCCGACGCCAGGAAGTTCTTCACTTCCTGTTCCGATACTTGAACCCGCTCGGCCACCCGGCGCTGGCGTACACGGCTAATGATCATTTCGCGGCGAATCTGGTCGCGGGCGTCCTCATAGGACAGGCCGTCGCGGGCCAGGGCGGCGCGGAACTGATCAATGCTCATGTTGTTGCGCTGGGCAATTGTGCCGATCGCCTGGTTCAGCTCTTCGTCGGTGATACGGATACCGGAGCGTTCGCCGATCTGCAATTGCAGGTTTTCGACGATCAGGCGATCCAGGACTTGCTGGTCCAGCACGCTGGTCGGCGGCACGCCACCGCCACGCTTGGCGATAGTCTGCTGAACCTCCTTGACCCGGTGGTCCAGTTGGCTCTGCATGATCACGTCGTTGTCGACGATGGCCACGACCTTGTCCAGCGGTTGAACGGCAGCCTGTGCCGTTGCAGTACCCAGGAACAGCGCGCCCAGCATCAGCGGGCGCAGACAATCAGAAAGCTTGATCTTCACGTTTACGATAACCTTGGATGCCTTTGTCGAGGAAGCTCTCTACCTTGGCGCCGGTCAGGCCACCAAGTCCCTTCAGGACAATTTGGAAGAAGAGCCCATGGTCGCCTTTTTCGTTCAGCGGGGCGAGCTGGGTGTATTCGTCGTTGGAAACCCAATAACGGTTGATCACACGCAGTTTCCAGCAGCAGTTGTCATACTCGAAACCACCGAAGGCTTCCAGCGTGCGGTTGCGGGCGTAGTCGTACTGCCAGCGGGTGATCAGGTTCCACTGCGGAATGATCGGCCACATCATCGAGAAGTCGTGTTGCTGGATTTTGTAGTAATCCTCCACGTAGTTCGCTTGGCCGGGACGTCCGTAGTCACCGCCAAACTGCCATTCACCCGTCAGCTGGTTGTAGACCACCTGGTCGTTGCGATAGCGATAACCGATGTTGACGATCTTGTTCGGGTTGTCTTCCGGCTGGTAGTGGAACATTGCACTGCCCGAACGCGGGCTGTGGCTGTCGGTGTCCCAGTTGTAGTCGGCAGTGGCGCGCCAGTCGCGGTTGAAGCGGAACTCGTAGTCCAGGGCGATTGGCGAGACATTCGATTGGGAGTCGGCGCGGTCGGCGGCAAGGACGCCTGGCAGCTGGACTTCACGATCCTTGAAATACACGGCCTGGCCGATAGCTACGCGCTGACGTTCAAAGCCGTTCTCTTCAATCCAGCGACTGGTCAGGCCAAACGACAGCTTGTTCTCGTCGCCGATCCGATCGCCGCCCGAGAAGCGGTTGTCACGGAACAGCGAGGCGTAGCTGAAGGTCGATTCACTGGTGTCGAACACCGGAATGTCGGTCTGATCTTTCTCGGGTACATAAAGATAGAACAGACGCGGTTCCAGGGTCTGACTGTAGTTCTTGCCGAACCATTGAGTGGAGCGATCGAAGTAAAGACCGCTGTCGATACTGGCAATCGGAACGGAGCGATCCGGGGAACTTTTGAACTCGTCGCCAGCTGCAACAAGAGCATCCTTGCCTTTGTTATCCAGGTCGAGGTCGTACTTCGTATAGACGTACTTGAGCTTCGGCGTGATATAGCCGTAGGACGCATTCATCGGCAGCGAAATGCTTGGCGCGAAGTTCAGTCGAGTACCGTTGGCGCGTTTCAAGCCTCGAACGTTTTCATCCAGGCGAAGTTCGCCTACAGTGCCGTCATCGTTGAACGGCCCACCATCTTCGTTGGTTACATTGCCGGTCCTGAGGTTCCGATCAAATCGGACCGCTTCGGTTTCATAGGCAAAATTCAGTCCACCCGGATGATAAGGCAGTGCACCGTTGAAGGTGAGTTGAGGCAGCCGATTATACGGGGTTATCTGGGAAATCGTTGCCAGCTCGTAAGCTTGCAGATTCAGGCGAGCCGTGTAGCCATCACCGCGATAACTGACAGCACCTTGCTGGTTGACGACGTCCTGAGTTTCAATGCCAATCTGATTGGACTTCAGATCCTGAAAATAGAATGGGTCGCTGATGTCGGTGTAATCGACTTCAGTCAATACCCGCGAATCCAAACCACCCTTGTGCTGCCAGTTCACCATGTACCGAGTTTTTTCGTAATCGGTCTGTTTTTTGCGCTCGTCGTTGTCGTCATTCAGATACGCGCCGCCGAACTGACCTTCGCTGGACTTGGTGAGGTAGCGGAATTCGCCTTCCATCAACAGGCCGCGCTTGGTCATGTATTGCGGGTACAACGTGGCGTCGTAGTTTGGCGCCAGGTTGAAGTAGTACGGGGTCGTCAAGGTAAACCCGGTTTCGCTGCCGGTACTGAAGCTTGGCGGCAGGAAGCCGGACTGACGACGGTCGTCGATCGGGAAATAGATATACGGGGTGTACAGGATCGGAATGTTCTTGACCCGCAACGTCGCGTTGGTGGCGGTACCGAAACCGGTCGCCGGGTTCAACGTGATGTTGTTGCCCCGCAGCTGCCAGGCATTGCTGTCTGGCTCGCAGGTGGTGTACGTACCGTCCTTGAGACGGATGATCGCGTTTTCGGCACGCTTGGCGTACAGCGCGTTTCCGCGGATGCGCGATTTGTGCATGACGTATTCGGCGTTGTCGATCTGCGCCGCACCGGTGTCCAGTTGGACCTCGGCGCGATCGCCGACGATCAGCGCACCGTTGTCGCGCAGACGGACTTTGCCGTTCAGCTCGCCACGGTTCTCGGCCTGGTACAGGTTGGCCTCGTCGGCCTCAATCTGCATGCTGCCTTGACGCATGACCACGTCGCCGGCGAGGGAAGCGATCTGCTGCTCCTGCTCGTAACGGGACGCCTTGGCACCGATGAAGGTTGGGGCGTCGCTCTTGTCCGTCTTGTCGTTCATGCCGGGGCGGATCGGCTCGATGTACGCACCGGCGCAATAAGGACCGGTTTCGGCCAGTTGCGCAGCGGTGAGTTTCTCGCGCGGAACCCAGTCCAGGTGGCTGTAGTCGGCGCTGCGCGAACGCAGGCCACGGCCCTTGGATTCAGTGACCAGCAGGGTCTTGGGTTCGGCCTCGGCACTGGCAGCCTCGCCTTGCGGCGTGCTGTTGGCCGAGCTGACGGCGCTGCCGTCATGCACCGGGCGCGGTGGTAGTGGGGCGGCGCTGGTTTTCGGTGCACAATCCCAGGCACCCGAAGCAGAGACTGAGCAGTCATACTGTTCCGCGGCGACCACGAATGAGGTGGCGAAGGGTTGCATGGCCAGCAGACTGCCGGTTACCAGCAACGGAAATTTTCTACGAAACGCGGGGGATTTCAATGCCATCTTATTAGTCCGGGCTTCCTGCGTGCCATCTGCCCGCGGTGTGGGCCGCACGCCTCTCGATGGTCTGAAAAAGATGCGTGATAATAAAGCATGACCCGCTTGACGGCTAGCGCCGTCGGAGACCCTTGTAATGCCCGACCAAGATCTACGTTTGCAATACCTGAAAGTCTGGCTCGATGAGCAGTTGCCGATCCTTTTCAATGCCCAGGGCTGGGGTGCCGTACCCCCGGCCACGTTGACCGCGGCCAGCAGCGACGCGAGTTTCAGGCGTTACTTCCGCTGGGAGGGCGGTGGCCGCAGCCTGGTGGTGATGGACGCGCCTCCCCCCCAGGAAAACTGCAAGCCTTTCGTCGAAATTGCGCAAATGCTGGCGAAATCAGGAATTAATGTTCCACAAATTTATGCAGAAGATTTGCCGCGAGGCTTCCTTTTGCTCAATGACCTGGGCAAAAAAACCTACCTGGACGTGATTGACGACGCAAATGCCGATCAATTATTTGCCGATGCCATCGACGCCTTGCTGGCATTCCAGCAATTGCCGATGGACGCGCCACTGCCCAGCTATGACGTGGCTTTGTTGCGCCGGGAACTCGAACTGTTCCCCGAATGGTATGTACGCCGGCACCTGGGCATTGAGTTCGACGCGCAGCAGCTGGCGCTATGGCAGCGTGCCAGCGACCTGCTGATCGACAGCGCGCTGGCCCAGCCCAAGGTGCTGGTGCACCGTGACTATATGCCGCGCAACCTGATGATCAGCGAACCGAACCCGGGCGTGCTGGATTTCCAGGACGCGGTCTACGGACCGGTGACCTACGACATTACCTGCCTGTTCAAGGATGCGTTTCTCAGTTGGCCTCAGGCCCGCGTGCGCGAATGGCAGCACGGCTATTGGGTGCGTGCTGGCCAACTGGGGATTCCCGTGCAGGCGGATTTTGAAGCGTTTCTGCGCGCCAGTGACCTGATGGGCGTGCAGCGTCACCTCAAGGTGATCGGTATCTTCGCGCGTATCTGCCACCGTGACGGCAAGCCGCGCTACTTGGCGGATGTACCACGCTTCTTCGCTTATATAGAGGCGGTGCTCGCGGAGCGTGCGGAACTGGACGACTTGGCTGAGTTGCTGGCGAGTCTGCGTCAGCCGGCGGAGGTGGGTGTATGAAGGCCATGATCCTGGCCGCCGGCAAGGGTGAGCGGATGCGTCCGCTGACCTTGCACACTCCGAAACCGCTGGTTCAGGCGGGAGGCAAGCGTCTGATCGAGTATCACCTGGAGGCGCTGGCCAAGGCCGGTTTTAGCGATATCGTCATCAATCATGCCTGGCTCGGCCAGCAGATTGAACGCTATCTCGGCGACGGTGCGCAGTTTGGCCTGCGGATCCGCTACTCCCCCGAGGGCGAACCGTTGGAAACCGGTGGCGGGATCTTCAAGGCCTTGGCGCTGCTGGGCGATGAGCCGTTTCTGGTGGTCAATGGCGACATCTGGACCGATTACGACTTCGCCCCCTTGAAACGCCCGTTGCAAGGCCTCGCTCACCTGGTGATGGTCGACAATCCGGCTCATCACCCCTCCGGCGGCGACTTCTACATTCAGGGCGGTGTGGTTCATGATGCCGTGGCCGGTGCCGATAACCTGACCTTCAGTGGCATTTCAGTGCTGCACCCCAAGCTGTTCGAGGGCTGCAGTGCCGGTGCCTTCAAGCTCGCGCCGTTGTTGCGTGCGGCGATGAGCAAAGGTCAAGTGACGGGAGAACACATGGACGGACGCTGGATCGATGTCGGTACGCTAGAGCGGCTGGCGCAAGTCGAAACCCTGCTGACCGCGGAGCAGTAAGATGCTCTGGCCAGGGACTCTGATTGGAGCCGGGGCGGGCTTTGCCATCGCCAGTATCCCCGGGGCCATGCTCGGTGCACTGCTGGGCCAGGCGCTGGATCGGCGCTTGCAACTGCACAGTTGGGCACAGTTGCGCGAGCGCTTGGGCGGCCGTCCGGCGCTGCGCAACGACGAATTGTTGTTTGTCTTATTGGGCCGCCTGGCCAAGAGCAATGGGCGGATAGTGGATGGGCATATCCAGCAGGCGCGGGTGGAAATGAGCGCTCTGGAGATGTCCGAAGCGGCTCGGCGGCGGGCGATTGCCGCGTTCAATCGCGGCAAGACGGGATCGGACCAGGTGCGTGGCTACCTGCGGCTGCTCAAGGTTCAACCCTATGCGGCGGAAGGCGTGTTGCGCGCTTGCTGGCGTATGGTCTGGGCCGATGGCAAGGCCAGCAGCGCCGAACGCGAATTGATTCTGCTGTGGGGCAAGTGGTTGGGCTGGACACCGCAACAAGTCCAGGCACTCGCTCATGACTACCAGCCTGAACGCAAACCGCTGGCCAACCGCGGCGGGAGTTATCAGGAGGCGCTGCGGATCCTCGGCGTGACGGCCACCACGGAGTCGGCGGTCATCAAGCGGGCGTATCGGCGGCTGCTCAGCCGCCACCACCCGGACAAGATTGCCGGCAGTGGCGCGACCCCCGCGCAAGTGCGCGAGGCGACGGAGAGAACCCGCGAGCTGCATAGCGCGTATGCGCTGATTCGGCAGCAACGGGATTTGCGCTAGGGATGATCAGCTCCCGCTGTCTTGGGGGCTCAACCAGCCACGCACACGTCGATAGAGCTGTTCCTGCCCGGCGGGGCTGTTGTCGGGAAACGCATTTAAGGACACCTGTTGATAGGTGTCATTTTTCAAGCGTTTGCTGGCCTGGGCCCGCTCCCGGGCATTTTTGCGCGCCAGGGCATGGTCCTGGTAGAAAAAGTCAGCCGTGGGCAGTTTTAGGGCGGGTGCCAGCTGTTGCAAGTCCGGCATGCGTCCCGCCGGCGTCCGGGCCGCAACCATGATGAATTTCTGCACCTGGCTCGGTTGTTTTTCGCTCAGGTAGCGGGCTGCCCACCAGGCACCTGTACCGTGCCCAAGCAGCACCACACTGCGGGCATTTTGGGTCTGGGCGTAAGCAACGGCGGCATCGATGCGGGCGAAGATTCGCGTGGCGTCGGTCTTGTCTTGCTCATCGGCGCCGGCCACCACCGCCGGGTCGGTGCCTTCGGCTTCGGCACTGGCGGCTTGCTCTATGGGTTTGGGCGCGGCGTTATCGGCGTCTTTGGCGCTGGTATCCACCGCGGCGTCGGGTGCTTCGATCACTCGTGGGGGCAGCGTGTCCAGGCTTCGGTCCGGCAGCGTCAGGCTCAGGCTGCTCCAGGCGGCGTCCGGCAATTTTTGCCGCAACGGCCCGATTGCTTGAGGCCAGTCCGCCGTTTCCCCGGCTCCCGGGACGATGATCACCACACCTTCTGCTTCGGCGCTATTGGCCGGTTTCCAGAGTGCCAGGAAAGAATCATCCCCCGCCTGCAGTTGTTGCTGCTCCTGCTGCGGAAGTTGCCGCTCGAGCGCGCGGGCTTCTTCCTGGCTGCGTTCGGGCAGCGGCTGGCGTTCCAGCGGTTTTTCCGCGGCAACCGGTGCTGTGTCGGCGGCCTGGACATAAAAGGTGCTGGTAAAGAGTAACGACAGGCACAATGCTGGCAGTGTCGAACGGTGAAGAAACGGCATCGTGGATTCCCGGCCAGAAGTGATTCCGGCAGCCTAATGGGTTGGTCAGTATTTGTCAGTGATGTGAGATGTGAATCATGAATTTTCGCTGTCTGCTGATTATTGGCTGGCTGTGCTTTCCCTTGATGGTGGGGGGCGCGGCTGCATCTGTCGTGCCAGCGGCCGTGCTCAGCCCGCAACAGCGCGAGTGGTTGGCCGAACACCCGCAATTGCGGATCGGCCTGGTGTTGCAGGCGCCCTATGCGCAGTACGACAGACGCTTGCAGCATTTGTCCGGGGCGAATGTGGAATTGATGCAGTCGCTGGCCAAAGCGTTGAATATTGAGCTGAGCTGGCGCCACTTCGCTAATCAGGAACAGTTGGAAACCGCCGTGCGCAACGATGAGGTGGATGTGGCTCCCGGGCTGCTGCAAACCCCGGACGGCCTGCACCTGTGGCGGTTTTCCGACCCGTATATGCGGATTCCCCAGCTGATTGTCGGGGTCCGCGACGGCAGTGGAACGGTGGATCTGGAAAACCTCGACGGACGGTCCCGAGTCGCCGTGCGTATGCCCAGCGCCGTGGCCGATTACCTGCGCGGCAATTACTCGGCCCTGAACCTGCAAGGCGTTCCGAGGGAGCGCGAGGCGTTGCAGTTATTGTTGAGCCAGCAAGCGCGCTACGCGGTGATTGATGAGGCGCAGTTGAGCCGGTTGTCCGTCGAGCCCGAGTTCGATGGATTGGCGGTGGTCGGTGATATCGGCTTGCCCCAACTGCTGCGAGTGGCCAGCCGCCGCGACTGGCCGCAATTGGCCGACATCATGCAGAGTGCCCTGCAGGCAATCCCGGCGCGTGAGCTGGATCAGTTGCATGCGCGCTGGTTGCAGCCCAAATACCCGCGTCTGCCCCAATCTCCCAGGTTCTGGCAACACCTGAGTCTGTTGTTGGGCCTTCTGTTGCTCAGCAGCGTGGTGTTTGTCGCGTGGCAGCGCCGCCATCAACGTGCCCTGGAGCAGGAACTGCTGGCCACGCGGGAAGAAAGCGCGGCCCGTGCTGCCGGCGCTGAAGCGTTGCGCCTGACGCAGTTTTCGATTGATCAAAGCACCGTCGGAATCCTCTGGGTCAATTGGGACAGTCACGTGCGCTATGCCAACGTAGCCGCTGAAAACATGCTCGGTTATGCCCCCGGTGCACTGATCGAACGGCCGCTGGTCGAGTTCGAACCCACCCTGAGCATGGACCGCTGGCTGAACCTGTGGAAGCGCGCCCGCGCCAGTGAAGACGGGCCGCAAAGCTACGCCACGCAATGCCTGCGGGCAGACGGCAGCCTATTGCCCACGGACGTCTCACTGAGCTTCCTGCGTTTTGCCGGGGGTGAATACCTGGTGGTTTATCTCAATGACGTCACCGAGCGGCGCCGGGCATTGGCCGCGCTGCAGGAAAGTGAGGCGCGCCTGCAAGGGATCGCGGCCAATGTCCCGGGGCTGGTATTCCGGCTGGAGCGCGCGTCTTCAAGCGCCGCGATCGAGTTTGCCTATATCAGCGAAGGCAGCGAGCGTCTGGTGGGCTATTCCCCGACGGTGCTCAGGCATCATGACGTGGGCCTGCGCAGCCTCGTACATCCCGACGACCGCGCCAGTTATCACCGCACCCAGGACCAGGCGATCGACACGGAGAGCAACTGGTCGTGGCAAGGGCGCATCCTGACGCGTCACGGTGAGCAGCGTTGGGCGGATATCAAGGCCGTCACCCGCCGTCAGGAGGATGGCTCAGTGGTGTGGGATGGGATTGTCTGGGACATCAGCGAAAGCAAGCGTATCGAATTGGAGCTGGACGCCTCTCGTGCGCAATTGCGCGAGCTGTCAGCACACCTGGAGAGCGTGCGGGAAGAAGAGAAGGCGCGCATTGCGCGTGAGGTGCATGACGAATTGGGGCAGATGCTCACCGTGCTCAAGCTGGAAACCTCAATGTGTGAGTTGGCGTATGCACAACTTGACCCTGGCCTGCACGAACGCTTGAACAGTATGAAGCGCCTGATCGCCCAACTGTTCCAGTTGGTCCGTGATGTGGCCACCGCATTGCGCCCGCCGATTCTCGACGCCGGGATTGCCTCGGCCATTGAGTGGCAGGCACGACGGTTTGAGGCGCGCACGCAGATCCCCTGCCTGGTTCAAGTGCCGGATAACCTGCCCGCGCTCAGCGATGCCAAGGCCATCG
Source organism: Pseudomonas mucidolens (assembly GCF_900106045.1). Taxonomy (NCBI): domain Bacteria; kingdom Pseudomonadati; phylum Pseudomonadota; class Gammaproteobacteria; order Pseudomonadales; family Pseudomonadaceae; genus Pseudomonas; species Pseudomonas mucidolens. The sequence continues at coordinate 5,578,575 of NZ_LT629802.1, forward strand.
GGTTGTTTCGCATCCTGCAAGAAGCGCTGACCAATGTCATGCGGCATGCCCAGGCGCATACTGTCGAGCTGACCCTGGTGGTGGAAGGCGCTGACCTGCGGCTGACCATCAGCGATGACGGCGTCGGTTTTGTTGCCGCGCCAGGTCGTCCGGTGTCGTTTGGTCTGGTGGGGATGCGCGAGCGGGTGCTGATCATGGGCGGACAGTTGACCCTCGACAGTGAACCGGGGGAGGGCACTATCCTGAGTGTGACGGTGCCGTTGGATGCATCACTATAAAAAGAGGAAAACCCCGTGATTCGTGTACTGGTAGCTGAAGACCACACCATCGTTCGTGAAGGCATCAAGCAGTTGATCGGCCTGGCCAGAGACCTGTTGGTGGTCGGGGAGGCGAGCAACGGCGAACAGTTGCTGGAAACCTTGCGGCATGTGCCATGCGAGGTGGTGTTGCTGGATATCTCGATGCCGGGTGTCAACGGGCTGGAAGCGATTGCGCGGATTCGCGCGCTGAACAATCCGCCGGCGATCCTGGTGCTGTCCATGCACGATGAAGCGCAAATGGCCGCCCGCGCGCTGAAGGTCGGCGCGGCCGGTTATGCCACCAAGGACAGCGATCCCGCACTGTTGTTGACGGCTATCCGCAAAGTGGCGGCGGGTGGGCGCTATATCGACCCGGACCTGGCCGACCGGATGGTCTTTGAAGTCGGTCTCACCGATGCGCGGCCCCTGCATTCACTGTTGTCGGAGCGCGAGTTCTCGGTATTCGAGCGGCTGGCACAGGGCGCCAATGTCAATGAGATTGCTCAGCAACTGGCGCTGAGCAGCAAGACCATCAGTACCCACAAGGCACGGCTGATGCAGAAACTCAATATCACCTCGCTGGCGGAACTGGTGAAGTACGCGATGGAGCACAAACTGCTGTAGGACCGTATCTGTTTGCGACATCCCCCGAATACCGCCGGACCCATTCTTGCAGCTTGTTGCTTGAAACTTGCCACTGCACTGTCCCATGCCCGCCATCCGTGTAGGGCGATCCCTACCCAAAACCTTCCAACAGGCTGATGTGAATCTCTCCTGCACCCCGATTTCCGGGGGCTTGCCCCTGGACTACGCTGGCTTTACAGCAGTCCAAAACAAAAAGGTGCAGGTATGAACGAGGTGGATTCAAATGATGTGCTGGTCAGCTTTCGTGGTGTGCAGAAGAGCTACGACGGCGAGAACCTGATCGTCAAAGACCTCAACCTGGAGATTCGCAAAGGCGAATTCCTGACCCTGCTGGGCCCTTCCGGTTCGGGCAAGACCACTAGCCTGATGATGCTCGCCGGCTTCGAAACACCGACCGCCGGCGAGATCCAACTGTCCGGGCGCTCCATCAATAACGTGCCACCGCACAAGCGTGACATCGGCATGGTGTTCCAGAACTATGCGTTGTTCCCTCATATGACGGTGGCTGAAAACCTGGCCTTTCCGCTGTCGGTACGGGGTCTGAGCAAGACCGATATCAGCGAGCGCGTCAAACGTGTACTGAATATGGTCCAGCTCGACGCTTTTGCCCAACGCTATCCGGCGCAACTCTCGGGTGGCCAGCAACAGCGGGTGGCGCTGGCCCGGGCGTTGGTATTCGAGCCGCAGCTGGTGCTGATGGACGAACCGCTTGGCGCCCTCGACAAGCAACTGCGTGAACACATGCAGATGGAGATCAAGCACCTGCACCAGCGCCTGGGACTGACTGTGGTCTACGTGACCCACGATCAGGGTGAAGCGCTGACCATGTCTGATCGTGTCGCGGTGTTCCATCAAGGCGAGATCCAGCAGATCGCTGCGCCGCGCACCTTGTATGAAGAACCGAAAAACACCTTCGTTGCCAACTTCATCGGTGAGAACAACCGTCTCAACGGCCGCTTGCACAGCCACACCGGTGAGCGTTGCGTGGTCGAGTTGGCGCGGGGCGAGAAGGTCGAGGCGCTGGCGGTGAATGTCGGCCAGGTCGGCGGCCCGGTCACCCTGTCGGTGCGCCCGGAACGGGTCAGTCTCAATGGTACCAGCGAGCACTGCGTCAACCGCTTCTCCGGGCGGGTGGCGGAGTTTATCTACTTGGGCGACCACGTGCGGGTGCGCCTGGAAGTCTGCGGTAAAGGCGACTTTTTTGTGAAACAACCGATCGCCGAGCTGGACGCGACGTTGACGGTTGGCGATGTGGTACCGATTGGCTGGCAAGTCGAGCACGTTCGCGCACTCGACCCACTTTTAGAGGCGAGTTGATCGCCCCCTTGGCTTCATCCAACCCTGCACGTGGAGAGAATAAGAAATGTTGAAATCCCTCAAATTGACTGCTTTGGCCATCGGCCTGGCGGGTGCTTCACAGGTCATGGCGGCTCAGGACCTGACGGTGGTGTCGTTCGGCGGTGCGAACAAGGCAGCCCAGGTCAAGGCCTTCTATACGCCGTGGGAAAGCGCGGGCAACGGCAAGATCATCGCCGGGGAATACAACGGTGAGATGGCCAAGGTCAAAGCCATGGTCGACACCAAGAGCGTGTCCTGGGATTTGGTGGAGGTCGAATCGCCGGAGCTGTCCCGTGGTTGTGACGAAGGCCTGTTCGAAGAGCTGGACCCCGCGTTGTTCGGCAAGGCCGAGGATTACGTGAAGGGCGCAATCCAGCCCTGCGGCGTAGGCTTCTTCGTGTGGTCGACCGTCATGGCCTACAACGCTGACAAGCTGAAGACCGCGCCGACCAGTTGGGCGGATTTCTGGGATACCAAGAAATTCCCCGGCAAGCGCGGCTTGCGCAAAGGCGCCAAGTACACCCTGGAATTTGCCTTGATGGCAGACGGCGTGGCGCCCAAGGACGTTTACAAGGTCTTGGCTGGCAAAGACGGTCAGGATCGTGCCTTCAAGAAACTCGACGAACTCAAGCCGTCCATTCAATGGTGGGAAGCCGGCGCCCAGCCGCCGCAATACCTGGCCTCGGGCGACGTGGTCATGAGTTCGGCCTATAACGGCCGGATCGCTGCCGTGCAAAACGAAAGCAACCTGAAAGTGGTGTGGAACGGCGGCATCTATGACTTTGATGCCTGGGCTATTCCAATGGGCCTGGACAAGGACCGTGCAGAAGCCGCGAAGAAATTCATCGCCTTCTCGGTGGCGCCACAGCAGCAGAAGACGTATTCGGAAAACATCGCCTACGGCCCGGCCAACACTCAGGCGGTGCCGTTGCTGGCCAAGGAGGTGTTGAAGGACATGCCGACCACGCCGGAAAACATCGCCAACCAGGTGCAGATCGACGTCAGTTTCTGGGCGGACAACGGTGAGCAACTGGAACAGCGCTTCAATTCCTGGGCCGCCAAGTAATACGCCTCACCGTTTACCCTGTAGGAGCGAGCTTGCTCGCGAAGGTCGTCAACGAGAACGCAGCGTGTCTGGATGAGCGCGGCGCTCTCGGGTTCTTCGCGAGCAAGCTCGCTCCTACGAGGGGATTGTTTTCTTTTTGTCCCGGAGTTTGCCATGGCCCTCGCCGTTCCCTCGAACCAGGTCACCACACCCAACTTGAAGCAGCGCCTGGCGCGTGCCGAACGGCTCAACCGCTGGAAGGCCCAGGCGTTGATTGCACCGCTGGTGGTGTTTTTGCTGCTGGTGTTCCTGGTGCCGATTGTTGCGCTGCTTTATAAAAGTGTGGGTAATCCTGAAGTGGTGGCTGGCCTGCCGCGCACCGTGGTCGCGGTCACGGCCTGGGATGGTCGCGGTTTGCCTGGCGAACCGGTGTACCAGGCGATCACCGAGGATTTGGCGCAAGCCCGTAAAAACCAGACCCTGGGCGATTTGTCCAAACGCTTGAACATGGAGTTGGCGGGCTACCGCAGCCTGTTGACCAAAACCGCCCGGGCGCTGCCGTTCAGCGAAGCGCCGGGCTCCTCCTATAAAGATGCGCTGGAAAACTTCGATGAGCGCTGGGGCGACCCGGCGTACTGGCAGGCGATCCGGCGTAACACCAGCAGCTTCACGCCTTACTACCTGCTGGCCGCGGTCGATCATCGTATCGACGACCTCGGTGAGGTGGCACCCGCGACCCCGGACCAGGCGATTTACCTCGATATCTTTGTCCGTACGTTCTGGATGGGCCTGGTGATCACGGTCTGCTGCCTGTTGCTGGCCTATCCGCTGGCTTACTTGCTGGCCAACCTGCCTGCGCGGCAAAGCAACCTGCTGATGATTCTGGTGCTGCTGCCGTTCTGGACGTCAGTGCTGGTGCGTGTGGCCGCCTGGATTGTGCTGTTGCAATCCGGCGGGTTGATCAACGGTGCGCTGATGAGCCTGGGGATCATCGATAAGCCACTGGAACTGGTCTTCAACCGGATGGGGGTCTACATCTCCATGGTGCATATCTTGCTGCCGTTCATGATTTTGCCAATCTACAGCGTGATGAAGGGTATTTCCCCCACCTACATGCGCGCGGCCATTTCCCTGGGGTGTCACCCGTTCGCCAGCTTCTGGCGGGTGTACTTCCCGCAGACCTATGCCGGTGTCGGTGCCGGCTGCCTGTTGGTGTTCATTCTGGCGATCGGTTACTACATCACCCCGGCCTTGCTGGGCAGTCCGAACGATCAGATGGTCAGCTATTTCGTGGCCTTTTACACCAATACCAGCATCAATTGGGGCATGGCCACGGCGCTGGGCGGCTTGCTGCTGCTGGCCACGGTCGTGCTGTACCTGATCTACAACTGGCTGGTGGGCGCCAGCCGCCTGCGCCTGAGCTGAGGAAGTCTTGAGATGACGAGCGCTTACATGTCACCCATAGAGCGGATCTGGTACTACAGCCTGCGGATACTGTGCGGCTTGATCCTGTTATTCCTGATCCTGCCGGTGCTGGTGATCATTCCACTGTCGTTCAACGCCGGGAGTTTCCTGGTGTATCCGCTGCAGGGCTTTTCACTGCAGTGGTACCAGGACTTCTTCGCGTCAGCGGAATGGATGCGCGCCTTGAAAAACAGCATCATCGTCGCCCCGGCGGCGACGGTGCTGGCGATGGTCTTCGGCACGCTGGCGGCGATCGGCCTGACCCGTGGCGATTTCCCCGGCAAGGCGTTGGTGATGGCGCTGGTGATTTCGCCGATGGTGGTGCCGGTGGTGATTGTCGGGGTGGCGAGTTATCTGTTCTTCGCGCCGCTGGGGCTGGGTAACAGCTTCTTTTCGTTGATCGTGGTGCACGCGGTGCTCGGCGTGCCCTTTGTGATCATCACGGTGTCGGCAACGTTGCAGGGTTTCAACTATAACCTTGTACGGGCGGCGGCCAGCCTGGGGGCGTCACCGTTGACGGCCTTTCGCCGGGTGACATTGCCGCTGATCGCGCCCGGTGTCATCAGCGGGGCCTTGTTCGCGTTCGCCACATCGTTCGATGAGGTGGTCGTGACGTTGTTCCTTGCCGGTCCGGAACAGGCGACCCTGCCTCGGCAGATGTTCAGCGGCATTCGCGAAAACCTCAGCCCGACCATTGCCGCGGCGGCGACATTGTTGATCGCCTTCTCGGTGGTGCTGCTGCTGACCCTGGAATGGTTGCGCGGCCGTAGCGAGAAGTTGCGTACGGCACCGGTCTGACGACCATTCAGCCGCTGAATGGCAGACAACCCTGAATTCGGAGTTACTCTTGTGCCAGCCCCCCACTTATAAGAGGCCGCGCACATGAGTACATCCTCATTCAAGATTGCCCATAAACTGCTCACCGGCCCAGGTGCCATCGAGCAATTGGCTAACGAATTAACGCGGCTGGATGTGGACAACCCGCTGATTGTCACCGATGCGGTACTGGTCAAGTCGGGCACCGTGCAGTTGGCGCTGGCGCAGTTGGGTGACCGCAGCTACGAAATTTTCGATCGGGTTTTGCCCGATCCGGAAATCGCGATTGTCGAAGACTGTATGCAGGTCTACCGCGAGGGAGGGCATGACGGCCTGATCGGGGTGGGCGGTGGCAGCGCCATTGATATTGCCAAGAGTGTCGCCGCCTATGCCGGTTATCACGGTGCGCTGGCGGACCTGTTCGGGGTTGATCAGGTGCCGCGCAAAGGCCCGCCATTGATCGCCATTCCCACCACGGCCGGGACCGGTTCGGAAGTCACCAATGTGGCGATTCTTTCGGACAAGGTCGCGCAATTGAAGAAAGGCATCGTCAGCGACTTCCTGCTGCCGGATGTCGCGTTGATCTGTCCGCAAATGACCTTGACCTGTCCCCGCAGCGTGACCGCCGCCAGCGGCGTGGATGCCTTGGTGCATGCCGTCGAGTCGTACCTGTCGCTTAACGCCTCGCCGATTACCGACGCCCTGGCGATTGGCGCCATCAAACTGATCGCCAATGCGTTGCCCAAGGCGTACGCCAACCCGGTCAACCTGCAGGCGCGTGACGATATGGCCACCGCCAGCCTGATGGCCGGCATGGCCTTCGGCAATGCCGGGGTGGGCGCGGTGCATGCCTTGGCCTACCCGCTGGGCGGGCGCTTCAATATTGCCCATGGCGTCAGCAATGCCTTGCTGCTGCCCTACGTCATGCAGTGGAACAAGCTGGCATGTGTCGAGCGCATGCGGGACATCGCCCAGGCGATGGGCGTCAATCTCAACGGGTTGAGTGTCAATGATGCCGCCGATCAGGCCGTCGAGGCGATGGCGCGACTGTGTGCCGCAGTTGAAATCCCCTCGGGGCTGCGCAGCTTCGGCGTTCCCGAAGAGGCCATTGCGGCCATGGCGGTAGAGGCGGCGGGCATTGAGCGCCTGATGCGCAATAATCCGCGCCAGCTCAGCGTGGCGGATATCGAGAAAATCTATCGCGCTGCCTACTAGCATTGAGTCAGGTCACGGTGCGCGCGACAAAGCATGAGGTATACAATGCGCGCCATCGTGATTTAGCTCAGAAAAGGTGCGTCATGCAGCCCTTCGTTATTGCTCCATCGATCCTCTCCGCCGACTTCGCCCGCCTGGGCGAGGAAGTGGACAGCGTATTGGCCGCCGGTGCCGACTTCGTCCACTTCGATGTCATGGACAACCACTACGTGCCGAACCTGACCATTGGTCCAATGGTCTGCGCGGCCTTGCGCAAGTACGGTGTGACCGCGCCCATCGATGTGCACCTGATGGTCAGCCCGGTAGATCGCATCATCGGTGACTTCATTGAAGCCGGTGCGACCTATATCACGTTCCATCCGGAAGCCACGCTGCACGTCGACCGTTCCCTGCAACTGATCCGCGAAGGCGGTTGCAAGGCCGGCCTGGTGTTCAACCCGGCAACCCCGCTGGATACGCTCAAGTACGTGATGGACAAGGTAGACATGGTGCTGCTGATGAGCGTCAACCCAGGTTTTGGCGGGCAGAAGTTCATCCCGGGCACGCTCGACAAGCTGCGCGAAGCCCGTGCGCTGATCGATGCCAGCGGCCGCGATATCCGCCTGGAGATCGACGGTGGCGTCAACCTCAACAACATCCGCGAGATCGCTGCCGCTGGCGCCGACACCTTTGTCGCAGGTTCGGCGATCTTCAACACCCCGGACTATCAGGAAGTGATCGGCAAAATGCGTGCAGAGTTGGCGCTGGCACGTCCATGAGCGGTTTTGAGCAGTTGTTTCCAGGCACAATGCCTCGGCTGGTGATGTTCGACCTGGACGGCACCCTGATCGACTCGGTGCCGGATCTGGCGGCTGCGGTGGATGACATGCTGCTCAAGCTGGGGCGTGCGCCGGCGGGTATCGAGTCGGTGCGCAATTGGGTCGGCAACGGTGCGCCGATGCTGGTGCGCCGGGCCCTGGCCAATAGCCTGGACGCCGAGCATGTCGATGAAGTCGAAGCCGAACATGCCCTGGGGTTGTTCAACGCAGCCTATGAACGTGGCCACGAATTGACCGTGGTCTATCCCGGCGTGCGCGACACCCTCAAATGGCTGCACAAGCAGGGCGTGGAAATGGCCCTGATCACCAACAAGCCGGAGCGCTTCGTCGCGCCGTTGCTGGATCAGATGAAAATCGGTCGTTATTTCCGCTGGATCATCGGTGGTGACACCTTGCCGCAGAAAAAGCCCGATCCGGCGGCGCTGTTTTTCGTGATGAAAATGGCCAATATCCCGGCGTCTCAATCGCTGTTTGTCGGTGACTCACGCAGTGATGTGCTGGCGGCGAAAGCGGCGGGAGTGAAGTGCGTGGCCTTGAGTTATGGCTATAACCATGGTCGGCCGATCGCCGAAGAGTCGCCGGCGTTGGTGATTGATGACCTGCGCCTGCTAATCCCCGGTTGCTTGGCGACGGGCGCTGAGATAACGTTGGCCGACGCTGTTTCTCCCCCTTCTGGAAATGCCATCGTGGTGGTCACTCACAAACTCTGGATGAAAGTCATCAAGGCCCTGGCCCGCTGGCGTTGGCGCGCCTGACTGATCCTCGCCGCGCTGCGGCACGTTTGCATACCTGACTGTCAGATCCTCAAGCCACGAGGCACCTCATGATCCGCGAAGAATTCCTGCGTTTGGCCGCTGCCGGCTACAACCGTATTCCCCTGGCCTGCGAAACCCTGGCCGACTTCGACACACCGCTGTCGATCTACCTAAAACTGGCCGACGAGCCGAACTCCTATTTGCTGGAGTCGGTACAGGGCGGCGAAAAGTGGGGGCGTTACTCGATCATCGGCTTGCCGTGCCGCACGGTGCTGCGTGTCTATGACCATCACGTCAGCATCAGCCACGACGGCGTCGAAATCGAAAGCCATGATGTGGAAGACCCGCTGGCCTTCGTCGAGACGTTCAAGGCTCGGTATAACGTGCCGACCATTGCCGGGTTGCCGCGCTTTAATGGCGGTCTTGTCGGCTACTTCGGCTACGACTGTGTGCGGTATGTGGAACAGCGCCTGGGTAAGTGCCCGAACCCCGATCCGCTGGGCGTGCCGGATATTCTGTTGATGGTGTCCGACGCGGTCGTGGTGTTCGACAACCTCGCCGGCAAGATGCACGCGATTGTGCTCGCGGACCCGTCCCGTCCGGACGCTTTCGAGCAGGGCCAGGCCAGCCTCGAAGCCCTGCTGGAAAAGTTGCGCCAGCCGATCACCCCGCGTCGCGGCCTCGACCTCAGCCGTCCACCGGCCGCCGACCCGGTGTTCCGTTCCAGCTTTACCCAGGATGATTACGAGCGTGCCGTCGACACCATCAAGGAATACATCCTGGCCGGTGACTGCATGCAGGTGGTGCCGTCGCAACGCATGTCCATCGATTTCAAGGCTGCGCCGATTGACTTGTATCGCGCGCTGCGCTGTTTCAATCCGACGCCGTACATGTACTTCTTCAACTTTGGCGACTTCCACGTGGTGGGCAGTTCGCCGGAAGTCCTGGTGCGTGTCGAAGACAACCTGATCACCGTACGTCCGATTGCCGGCACGCGCCCTCGTGGTGCAACCGAAGAAGCGGATCTGGCGCTGGAAGAAGACTTGCTCAGCGATGACAAGGAAATCGCCGAGCACCTGATGCTGATTGACCTGGGCCGCAACGACACCGGGCGCGTCTCGGAAATCGGTTCGGTGAAACTCACCGAGAAGATGGTGATCGAGCGTTACTCCAACGTGATGCACATCGTGTCTAACGTCACCGGAGAGTTGAAGGCTGGCCTGACGGCGATGGATGCGTTGCGTGCGATTTTGCCGGCGGGCACATTGTCGGGCGCACCGAAGATTCGTGCGATGGAGATCATTGATGAGCTGGAGCCGGTCAAGCGTGGCGTCTACGGCGGCGCCGTGGGTTATTTCGCCTGGAACGGCAACATGGATACCGCCATTGCGATCCGTACGGCGGTGATCAAGGACGGTGAACTGCATGTGCAGGCGGGCGGCGGGATTGTTGCCGATTCGGTGCCGGTCCTGGAATGGGAAGAAACCCTGAACAAGCGCCGTGCGATGTTCCGGGCTGTGGCGTTGGCCGAGCAGACGCCGCAGGACTGAAACTAAATGCAGGTCAAAATGTGGGAGCAAGTCCGCTCCCACATTGGTCAGTGGTTGGGCTAGAAGTCCAGTGTCACGCCGACACTGACCCCTTGCTGGGTCAGGCTGTCGTCCTTCCTCACGTTATAAGCAGCGTTCAACGCCAACTCCTTCGTCAGTTTGTGGCTGACCCCCAGGCTCAGGCGATCCGAATTGCTGCGCGGCGTGTACCCGTCCAGTTTGAAATCAATCCCGGGGACGCTGTTGAGGGCGATGTTCACCCGCTGGGTATCGTTTTCAAATTCATGCTCATGAGCCACTTCGCCGAATACCTGGGTGTGGGGCGTGAGGCGATAACTTCCTTGCAGGCCTACGCCAAGGCGCTTGGAGTCGCGTTGTTGGTCATCGAACGTCAGGGCGGTGGAGCGGCTGTCTTTTTCCGCGTAACCCTGGACTTCGATCCGCGCGTAATCGGCACTGATGAAGGGGGACAGATGCCATTCACTGCCCGGCTGGGCAATGTCATACCCGACCCGGCCACTCAAGGCCCACAGCCAGCCGTCGGTATCGCCTTTCTCCGCACCTTCACTGACGCCCAGGGCAAACCTGCGCTTGAGGCTGTCGAAGTCCAGTTTGCCCGCGCTCAACGCCGCATCGACCCACCAGTGATTTTGCTGATACTGGGCAAACGCGGTGCCGATATAGCTGTTGAGCTTGTAGTCCGAATCGCTAGCGCCGGCTTCCAGGGTTTGGCGGTAGAAGCCCGCCGCGACGCCGACGCGCCAGGCTTCGTTGAGTCGGTAGCTGCCGCCAATGTTCAGGTTATAGCCGCTGCCATCACCCTTGGCGCCACTGCTTTGCTCATCAAAATCCAGATGCTGGCCACCGCCGGCGACAATCGCGCGCCATTGGCCCACGGCTTGCCAATTGCCCGAGTCGGCCTGCCATTGATTGCGCAGTTCGTCCTGATGGGCGCGCAAGGTGCCGTGGGCCATTTCCGGCAGCAGTGTCACTTCCCACGGCGCGGCCAACAGTGAGTAGGCACAGTCGGCGATCAGGCGTTGCCCGGCTTCGGTGGGGTGGACCGAATCGTTGTAGATCAACTTGCTCGGGTCCGGATTCGTGCCGCCAATGCCGTAGACGGGGTTGGCGGTGCAGCCATTGCCGCTGAAGCAGGTGCCCGTGAGATTCTGTCCGGTGGCCAGTCCGAAGCGGGCGGGGTCGGCGAAGGTTTCATTGAGCAGCAACGGGATATTCAACGGGATTATCTGAGCGTCGACCTGCGCCAGGCGTTGCACCAGCGCCTGGTTGAACACGCCGCTCAAGGCGCTGCTCGCCGCTTGGCTTGGCGTCCCGTTGATGGCAGGCGTCAGGCCCAGGTCGGGCAGCATCCACACCATGATGTAGCGCGCGCCGGCCTGTTGCAGGGCTTGGGCGCTGTCAGCCAGGCGCCCGCCAGCGGCGACGGCTTGCGTCGGGCTTTGCACCAGCCCCTGAAGGAAGTCATTGCCACCACCGGAGAGAAAATACAGCGCCGACGGATCTGCCCGGCCGCCATTCGCCGGCAGATAACCGTCGCGGCTGCGCAGCACGGTGCCGGCCCCCGGGTTGCCCGGTGGAATGGCGGTATTGGAAACGCTGGTAATGGAGTCGAGGATATTATCGGTACGGTAACCGCCCACCGCCCAATTGTTACCGTCCGGCAAACCCTGGGCGGCGCGGACCACCGAGGTGGAAGCGTTCAGGTCGTTAGGCGCAACGCCCAGTTTCGCGCCGAGCAAGGTGGAGGAGACCAGGGCAAAATTCTCGGTGCCGTTGTTCAGGTAAGTGGGGCCGGTACGGTTGGTAAACCGCAGTGACCCTCCCGCCGGGCCGGCAGCGTCAGGAAACTGGCCCGCATCGGCCAGGCTGTCGCCGAAAACCACCATGGTTGAATAGGGCGACGGTCCCGCAATCGCCTGGCTACAGGCCAGTGACAGGAGGCAGCCGGCGAGCGGCACAAAGAACGGTGGTCTGAGCATGAAATCGTCCATTTAATTATTGTTGGGACAGGCAGCCAAAACCTTAGCAAAGTATTTGCGCTTTTCTTCAACGCAAAAGTGCTTTCGACGGCAAATAACCTGCGCGACGTTTCCCCCGTATTTGCTGCTCCATATTGCACCGCTGACGAGGCTACGTTACTGTGCCTGAACGTATGAACGAGACCCTCCCCGTGTTGATCATCAGCAAGCTCTTGATGCGAGTAATCAAGGCACACGCCCGTTGGCGTTGGCGCGCCTGAATTTTCTTTGCCGGCTCGACCGGACCTGTACCGATTTACCTTCTTCACCTTTTGTTTGACGCGCCTTGTCGGCCCAACCCGACACCCGCAAGTGCGTCTGGCAGCGGGTAATCCATGGAAGGTCGTCATTAGAAGTCAGTGAATTCAAGAGGTTTTAACCCGCATGTTGCTGATGATTGATAACTACGATTCCTTTACCTACAACGTCGTGCAATACCTGGGCGAGCTCGGTGCCGACGTCAAAGTGGTGCGCAACGACGAAATGACGGTTGCCGAAATTGCCGCCCTGAATCCAGAGCGGATTGTGGTTTCTCCTGGCCCGTGTACCCCGACCGAAGCGGGTATTTCTCTGGAAGCGATTAAATTCTTCGCTGGCAAGCTGCCGGTTCTTGGCGTGTGCCTGGGACATCAATCCATCGGCCAGGCGTTTGGCGGCGACGTGGTTCGCGCCCGCCAGGTGATGCATGGCAAGACCAGCCCGGTGTTCCACCATGATCAAGGGGTTTTTCAGGGACTGAATCTGCCGGTGACGGTGACCCGCTACCATTCATTGGTAGTCAAACGCGACACCTTGCCCGAATGCCTCGAGTTGACGGCCTGGACTCAATTGGAGGATGGCTCGGTCGACGAGATCATGGGCCTGCGGCACAAGACACTGAATGTCGAAGGGGTGCAGTTTCACCCTGAATCAATTCTGACCGAGCAGGGCTACGAGCTGTTCGCTAATTTTCTCAAGCAAAGCGGCGGCACGCGCTAAGGACTTTCCATGGATATCAAGACTGCCCTGAGCCGTATCGTCGGCCATCTGGACCTGAGCACCGCTGAAATGAGCGACGTCATGCGTGAAATCATGACCGGTCAATGCAGCGACGCGCAGATTGGCGCCTTTATGATGGCCATGCGCATGAAAAGCGAAAGCATCGACGAGATCGTCGGTGCTGTGTCGGTGATGCGCGAACTGGCGGATAAGGTTGAACTCAACACCCTCGACGGCGTGGTCGATGTGGTCGGTACCGGCGGCGACGGTGCGAATATTTTCAACGTGTCCACGGCCTCTTCCTTTGTGGTGGCGGCAGCCGGCTGCACCGTGGCCAAACACGGTAACCGTGCCGTCTCGGGTAAAAGCGGCAGCGCCGATCTGCTGGAGGCGGCGGGGATCTATCTGAACCTGACGCCTGTGCAAGTGGCACGCTGCATCGATAACGTCGGTATCGGTTTCATGTTCGCCCAGTCCCATCACGGCGCAATGAAGCACGCGGCCGGCCCGCGCAAGGAACTTGGCCTGCGCACCCTGTTTAACATGCTCGGCCCGCTTACGAATCCGGCCGGTGTGAAGCATCAGGTAGTGGGTGTGTTCAGTCAGGCGCTGTGCCGTCCATTGGCTGAAGTCCTGCAACGTCTGGGCAGTAAGCATGTGTTGGTGGTGCATTCCAAGGATGGCCTGGACGAGTTCAGCCTGGCGGCACCGACCTTTGTGGCGGAGCTGAAAAATGATCAGGTCACCGAATATTGGGTCGAGCCTGAAGACCTGGGCATGAAGAGCCAGAGTCTGCACGGGCTGGCGGTGGAAAGCCCGGCGGCTTCCCTTGAGTTGATTCGTGATGCCTTGGGACGTCGCAAGACCGAAAATGGTCAGAAAGCCGCGGAGATGATTATTCTGAATGCTGGCGCGGCACTTTATGCGGCAGATCACGCTTATAGTCTCAAGGAAGGCGTTGCCTTGGCCCATGATGCTTTGCATACCGGGCTGGCGCGTGAAAAGCTCGAAGAGCTGGGAGCATTCACCGCGGTATTCAAGATGGAGAATGAAGGATGAGCGTTCCGACAGTTCTGGAGAAAATCCTCGCGCGCAAGGCCGAAGAGGTGGCCGAGCGTCGTGCTCGTGTGAGCTTGGCGGAGCTGGAAGGGTTGGCGAAGAGCGCCGATGCGCCACGTGGTTTTGCCAATGCCCTGATTGCACAGACCAAACTCAAGCAGCCAGCGGTTATCGCTGAAATCAAAAAGGCTTCGCCAAGCAAAGGCGTGATCCGCGAGCACTTCGTGCCGGACGAGATTGCACTGAGCTACGAGAAGGGCGGGGCGACCTGTCTTTCAGTGTTGACCGATATCGATTACTTCCAGGGTTGCGATCTCTACCTGCAGCAGGCACGCGCCGCGTGCAGGCTGCCGGTGATCCGCAAGGACTTCATGGTCGATCCGTACCAGATCGTCGAAGCGCGGGCGCTGGGCGCCGATTGTGTATTGCTGATCGTTTCCGCGCTGGATGATGTGAAGCTGGCCGAACTGGCGGCTGTGGCTAAAAGTGTAGGGTTGGATGTGTTGGTCGAAGTTCATGACGGTGACGAACTGGAACGTGCACTGAAAACCCTCGATACACCGTTGGTGGGCGTCAATAACCGCAACCTGCACACTTTTGAAGTCAACCTCGAAAACACCCTCGACCTGTTGCCGCGTATACCCCGCGACCGAGTGCTGATCACCGAGAGCGGGATCGTCAACCGGGCTGATGTAGAGCTGATGGAGATCAGCGGCGTCTACTCGTTCCTGGTGGGCGAAACCTTTATGCGCGCCGAGAATCCGGGAGTTGAACTGCAGCGCCTGTTCTTCCCGGAGCGTGGTGTTCCGGTGAGTGGTTCGACGCTGGATTGAGCATGATCCAGCCCATCGCCATGACGGTCGAGGCCGGTTTGCAGGCCGAACAGGATCTGTTGGCCGCCGTGTGTGCGGGTGAACAATCCTTCGGCCTGCTGTTCTGGCAGCCTTGCGATCAGGCGTTGGTCATGCCCCGACGCTTGAGCCGCCTTCCGGCTTTTGAAGCCGCCAGCAAGGTCTCCGCCGATCACGGCTGGCCGGTCTTGCTGCGGGAAACCGGCGGCGAGCCAGTACCGCAGTCGGCGGCCACGGTCAATATCGCGCTGGTCTACGCGCCGCCGCGCAGCGAGGGCGATCAGGGGCGAATCGAAACCGGCTACCAGCGGCTGTGCCAGCCAATCTGCGATTTGCTCATCGAGTTGGGTGGCGATGCGTCTGTGGGAGAAATCGACGGTGCGTTTTGCGACGGTCGTTACAACGTCAATCTCGACGGTCGAAAAATGGTCGGTACTGCCCAGCGCTGGCGCCAGAGTGGTGGGCGGCCGGTAGGGCTGGTGCATGGCGCGCTATTGTTGGATGACGATCGCGTCGAGTTGATTGCGGCGGTCAATCGTTTCAACGAAGCGTGCGGCCTTGAGCAACGGGTGCGTGCTGAAAGTCATATCGCGTTGCATGAAGCCTTTGCTGCGCCGGACGCCATTGGCCGGCTCAATACGTTGTACCGGCAAATGCTCGCAGGCTTCCTGGCGCCTTAACGCGTACCAAACACCACCATGGTCTTGCCTTTGACGTGAACCAGGTTGCGCTCTTCCAGATCCTTGAGCACCCGTCCGACCATCTCTCGGGAACAGCCGACAATACGCCCGATTTCCTGACGCGTGATCTTGATTTGCATGCCGTCCGGATGAGTCATCGCGTCCGGCTGCTTGCACAGTTCCAGCAGACAACGGGCGACGCGTCCGGTGACGTCGAAGAACGCCAGGTCGCCGACCTTGCGAGTGGTGTCGCGCAGACGCTGGGCGATCTGACCGCTTAAGGCATACAGAATGTCCGGATCTTGCTGAGCCAATTCGCGGAATTTGGTGTAGCTGATTTCGGCGACTTCGCACTCGATCTTGGCCCTTACCCAGGCACTGCGTTCCTGTTCTCTCCCGGCTTGCTCAAACAACCCCAGCTCACCAAAAAAATCACCGGAATTGAGGTAGGCGATGATCATTTCGCGACCGTCGTCATCCTCGATCAGGATGGTTACAGAACCCTTGATGATGAAGAACAGGGTCTCCGAGCGCTCACCCGCGCAGATGATATTGTGCTTGGCCGGATAGCGGCGGCGCTGACAATGCATGAGGAGCTTGTCGAGGTTCTTGATCGTGAGTGTGGGAGTAATAGCAACCATGGTTGTATCCCGAAAAAAGACGGCAGGGTGTGGTAGGACTTGTATTTTTATCGAGCACAATCAACGGTTACACACTGCTGCGTAGTAGCTGGCTATGCGTCATTGATTTGGCGCCAGCTTAACAGACACGTTCTGGCACGATCAGGGAATTTGTCTCTGTATCCCGCCGCATGATCGTTTTCAGGCTAAACACTGCTGCTTCAAGGCCCTGTGCTAAGCTGGCGACCCTTTTTTAGCAGTGGAGTCTGGGCGATGAAGGCACGCATCCAATGGGCGGGCGAAGCCATGTTCCTCGGTGAGTCGGGCAGCGGCCATGTGGTGGTCATGGATGGCCCGCAGGAAGCCGGTGGCCGTAATCTGGGCGTACGGCCTATGGAAATGCTCCTGCTGGGTGTCGGCGGTTGCAGCAACTTCGATGTGGTCAGCATCCTGAAGAAGTCCCGTCAGGCGGTGGAAAGTTGCGAAGCCTTTCTCGAAGCCGAGCGCGCCACGGAAGATCCGAAGGTGTTTACCAAGATCCATATGCATTTTGTGGTCAAGGGGCGGGCGTTGAAGGACGCCCAGGTCAAGCGTGCTATCGAGTTGTCGGCCGAAAAGTATTGCTCGGCCTCGATCATGCTCGGGGCGGCCGGCGTGGCCATTACTCATGACTACGAGATCATTGAGTTAGGTTGAACGAGCGGTTTTCAGGCAAAAAGACAGGGTGCTCTTAGCGCATAATGCCGATCAGATTAGCAATCTGTAGGAGCGAGCTTGCTCGCGAAAAACTTACAAGCGCCGCGTTACCCTGGCTGCACGCGTTAACGTTGACGGTTTTCGCGAGCAAGCTCGCTCCTACAAGGGCTAACTGATCGGCATTGGTGCTTTGAGCGCGCTTTTTCCGCCGCTCAGATGCGGTAAGTACTTTTGGTCATGACCTTGGCCATCAGGCTCATGCCGAACTTCACCGGTGCGGGAAAGCGCAAACCACCGGCATCCAGCGCGCTTTCGGCATGAAGTTCTTCGTCAGTGCGCATCTGCTCGAGAATCGCCCGGGATTTTTCGTCTTCGGCCGGCAACTGTTCGAGATGCTCATTAAGGTGTTTGCAGACCTGGTGCTCAGTCGCCGCGACAAAACCGAGGCTGATCTTGTCGCTGATCAGTCCGGCAGCCGCCCCAATGCCAAATGACAAACCGTAAAACAGTGGGTTCAACACGCTTGGGTGGCTACCCAATTGGCGGATACGTTGCTCACACCACGCCAGATGGTCGACTTCTTCCTCGGCAGCATGCTCCATGGCTGCGCGCACCTGCGGCAGCTTGGCGGTCAGGGCCTGTCCCTGATACAGCGCCTGGGCACACACTTCGCCAGTATGGTTGATACGCATCAGGCCGGCGACATGACGGCTCTCGGTTTCGCTCATCTGTGCTTCGGGTTGCACGATGGCGGGCGAGGGACGCTGCGGTTGGCCACTGAAAGGCAGCAACGTACGCATGGCGGTGTCGGCTTGCAGCAACAGACGGTCAATTGGCGAGTAGTGACGCTGGGTAGTCATGCTGACCTCCGGGAAAAATCTCGACGAGCAGTTTACCGCAAGAGAAGGGCGAGCGTTTGCGCTGGGTCAGGATCTTGCGTGCTTTCTGCAGGCGCTGGCGAGGCAGCGCCTGCAGACGCCTGGGGTATCAGCCCGGCGGCCAGTTCATCTGGCGTTGCCCCAGTACATGCATATGAATGTGATAGACGGTTTGCCCGCCGTCTTCGTTGCAGTTCATCACAACGCGGAACCCCTTCTCGCAGCCCTGTTCCACGGCCAGGCGCTGGGCAGTGAACAGAATATGTCCCGCCAGGGCCTTGTCGGCCTCGGTCAGGTCGTTAAGCGTGCGGATGGGCTTCTTCGGGATAACCAGAAAGTGTACCGGTGCCTGTGGGGCGATATCGTGGAAGGCCAGGACCTGATCGTCCTCGTAGATGATCTTCGCAGGTATTTCTCTGTTGATGATCTTGGTGAACAGAGTATCCACAGCTGTTTCTCCGTAGTGAAAGTGCCGGGTGAGTGTACTGCATGCACACAGCCATTGGTGTGAGCCGCTATCGTGAGCAATAGGCCTTGTTGACTGCACCGGCGATTTTGCGGGTCAGCCAGCGTGGGCTCAAGCGCGGACTGAACGCCAGCCAGCGGTTCCGGCGACCGGGAATGATGATGGCTTTGTTCTTTTCCAGGGCGCGCACGGTGTAGAGCGCAACCTCTTCGGCACTCATCAGTTGCTGGCTGCGGTCGAGTTTGGCGGTATCCATCTGTGCGCTGCCGAAGAAAGCGGTGCGCGTCGGGCCTGGGCAGAGTACCGAAACCTGTATGCCACAGGTTTTCAGCTCCTCGCGCAAACCTTCGGAAAAGTGCAAGACATAGGCTTTGCTGGCGTAGTAGGTGCTCATCCACGGCCCAGGCTGAAAGGCCGCAACCGAGGCAACGTTGAGAATCTGCCCGCCGCCTTGCAGGGCCATGGAGTTACCAACGGCATGACACAGGCGGGTCAAGGCCAGGATGTTGACCTCCATCAGGTCCTGCTCGGTCATCCAGTCCTGGGCCAGGAACGGACCACTGCTACCAATGCCGGCGCAGTTGACCAGTAAGTCGATCTGCCGCTCGCCTTCTTCCAGCTCCAGCAAAAAGCCGGAGAGGCGCAACGGCTCGCCCAGGTCACAGGCGCGAAACAGTACGTCGACGCCAAAGCGTTGGGTCAGCTCGATGGCAATACTTTCCAACTGATCACGCTGGCGGGCCACCAGAATCAAGCTGCGACCACGCCGCGCGAGTGCTTCGGCCAAAGCCAGGCCAATGCCGCTGGAAGCACCGGTGATCAGAGCGTAACGGGTCATGTATTTCTCCATCGCAACGCCGCCGCACCTGTAACAGAGGCATCACAGGTGCGGCGTGTTTCTTCATTCTTGCGCAGAGTCTACAGGTTCGGCCACGTCATCAGCACTTTGCCCATCTTCTTCGTCGACGATAACGCTCTGCTCAACCCCGTCATAAGTACTCATCGAGCTGCTTTCCAAGTGAGTGTCCATCTCATCCAGCATGCCGCTCAGGCCCGAGAGCAATACAGCGCAGAACAGCAACGGTATGAATGCCAGCCACATCACGGCCAGTACTTTGACGGCAGTGCTGTTGCGTGGCGGTGGCGCGCCATACTGGTTGGCGCCGCCGTTGCCTGGCAGCACCATCAACAGGATCGGGAAAATACTGCCAACGAACGGCACCAGATTAAGGAACCATAACCAGCCGGACCAACCGAGGTCATGCAAGCGTTGCACGGTAATCTGCACGCTGACCCAGATAAACGCGACAAAGAGTGCGAAGCCCACCAGGCTGCCAAGGACGATGGCCGCGGTGGAAGATACCGCCGCGATCCCCAGGCCAACGCTAACTGCCACGCCCAGGACGGCAAGCATGACCAGCGTCAGCACCAGCGTCCACGCCAGAAAGCGCAGTCGGCCGATACGCCCGTTGATGGTGAAGACTTTCAGCGTCGAGAACTCTGGCAGGTCGTCGCCCACCGTGGCGCGGGGTGGGGCGTAAGGCGAGGTTGCCGAGGTGCTGCGTTCGGAATGGGTTTCGTGTGTCTCCGCCAGACTGAAGGCCACCGGTTGTTCGGCTTCGATGCGCGCTTCGATGCCGGTTTTGGTCAGCGCTTCAAGATAGGTTTGAGCGTCGGCGTGGGCCAGGTCGCGCTTAAGGGCAACCGGGCGCCCGGTAAACAGCTTTTCGATTGTCTCGATATCGCTTTTGAACAGATCGGCGAGGTTCAGCTTGGCGGTGGTGGGTTCGACACCGGGCAGCAATGCGCCCTCAAACACAATCTTGAAACGGTTGTCGCTCATGCGGGCATCCTTGTCACTTGAAGTAGGTAAGTGTGGTGTCGGAAGTGTAGCGCCTGCCCCGATGGGCAGGCGATGGATCCTTGCTCAATCAGCGCGGCCAGTGTTTCGACAATTGTGCCGTGTGTTCGAGCGCTTTGCGGTATTCGCTATCCAGTCGCGCGACGAGTTCAGCCACGCTGGGCAAGTCATCTATTTGTCCGACGCCCTGGCCTGCCGACCAGACAGTCTTCCAGGCCTTGGCTTCATCATTCAATGGCTTGAGCTTGGAGCCGAAATTGACTTCGCCCTTGCCTTGTAGGGCGGCGAGGTCGAAACCGGCGTTTTCCAGGCTCTGGCGCATAAAACTTGCGGGTACACCCGAAACGGCCGGCGTGTGCACGATGTCCGCGGCGCGCGATGTGAGCAACATCTCTTTATACGCATCCGGGGCATGGCTTTCGGTGGTGCCGATGAACCGGGTGCCGAAATAGGCAAGGTCCGCCCCGAGCAATTGCGCCGCCAGAATTTCGTGCCCGTGGTTGAGACAGCCGGCCAGCAGCAGGGTTTTGTCGAAAAACTGACGGATTTCGGCGATCAGCGAGAACGGGCTCCACGTTCCGGCGTGGCCACCAGCGCCCGCCGCGACCGCAATCAGGCCATCGACACCGGCTTCTGCGGCCTTCTCTGCGTGGCGCCTTGTGGTGACGTCATGGAAGACCAGTCCACCGTAGCTGTGTACAGCGTCCACCAGTTCTTTCACTGCTCCCAGACTGGTGATGACAATTGGCACCTTGTGCTCGACACAAATCGCCAGGTCAGCCGCAAGGCGCGGGTTGCTGTTATGCACAATCAGATTGACCGCGTAGGGCGCGGGGTTGTCCAGCAGCGCCAGGCCCGTCTCGATTTCTTCCAGCCAGGCCTTGAAGCCACTGCTTTCGCGCTGGTTGAGCGCCGGGAAGCTGCCGACCACGCCGTTGCGGCAGCAAGCCAGGACCAGTTGCGGGTTGGAGATCAGGAACATCGGCGCTGCCACTACGGGCAGCCGTAAACGGTGTTCAAGCAAAGCGGGCAGCGACATTGGAAGTACCCCGGATTAAAGTGCGGCTGATGAGAGTTAAAACGGCTTTACGACAACCAAAATTACAATCGCCAGCAATATCAGAACTGGCACTTCATTGAACCAGCGATAAAAGACATGGCTGCGGGTGTTTTCGCCACGTGCGAAGCGCTTCACTTGAGCGCCGCACATATGGTGGTAGCCGATCAGGAGCACCACCAGGGTCAGTTTTGCGTGCATCCAGCCGCCTTGGCTGAACACGCTCGGGTTGAGGCTGATCAACCAGATGCCGAATACCAGCGTGGCGATCATCGAAGGCAGCATGATGCCGCGGTACAGTTTGCGCTCCATGATGCAGAAACGTTCTTTGCTGGTGCTGTCTTCGCTTTGCGCGTGATAGACGAACAGGCGCGGCAAGTAAAACAGCCCGGCAAACCAGCAGACGATGCTGACGATATGAAAGGCTTTTATCCATAGATAGAGCATTTTTAGTTATCCCAGGTTCACGGTAACTGGGGATAGTAGAGGTTAGCGCGCCCGCACGTCACCTTGGCGGTTGTCGCAGAACGATACGGCCCCTATTATCGACGGCTTTCCAGTGGTTCGTTGAGGGCAGGTTTATGGTCAAGGTCGGTATTGTCGGCGGCACGGGGTACACCGGTGTCGAATTGCTGCGTCTGTTGGCCCAGCATCCGCAAGCGGAAGTGGTGGTCATCACTTCCCGATCCGAGGCCGGCATGGCTGTTGCCGATATGTACCCCAATCTGCGCGGTCATTACGACGGTCTGGCTTTCAGCGTTCCGGATATCAAGACCCTGGGGGCCTGCGATGTGGTGTTCTTTGCCACGCCTCACGGTGTCGCCCATGCCCTGGCCGGTGAGTTGCTGGCGGCTGGAACCAAGGTTATTGACCTCTCGGCGGACTTTCGTTTGCAAGACGCGCAGGAATGGGCCAAATGGTATGGCCAGCCGCATGGTGCTCCAGAGCTGCTTGAGGAGGCGGTCTATGGCCTGCCGGAAGTCAATCGCGAGCAGATCAGGCAGGCGCGCCTGATTGCCGTGCCGGGCTGCTATCCGACTGCCACGCAGTTGGGGTTCCTGCCTCTGTTGGAGGCGGGACTGGCCGACGCTTCGCGCTTGATTGCTGATTGCAAGTCGGGTGTCAGTGGTGCAGGTCGCGGCGCGGCCGTGGGATCGTTGTACTCCGAGACTTCGGAAAGCATGAAGGCTTATGCGGTTAAAGGGCATCGTCACTTGCCGGAAATTCGCCAAGGCCTGCGCCGTGCAGCGGGCAAGGATGTCGGCCTGACGTTCGTGCCGCACTTGACCCCGATGATCCGCGGGATCCACTCGACACTATATGCAACCGTCGTGGACCGCTCGGTAGATCTGCAGGCGTTGTTCGAGAAGCGTTATGCCAACGAACCGTTCGTCGATGTGATGCCGGCCGGCAGCCACCCGGAAACCCGTAGCGTGCGTGGCGCGAATGTCTGCCGTATTGCCGTGCACCGCCCGCAGGACGGTGACCTGGTGGTGGTGCTTTCGGTCATCGACAATCTCGTCAAGGGCGCGTCCGGCCAGGCTGTGCAGAACATGAATATCCTGTTCGGGCTGGATGAGAAACTGGGCTTGTCTCACGCGGGCATGATGCCGTAAGGCCTTGGCTGCTGTGCAAAAGGCCCGTTGA
Source organism: Pseudomonas mucidolens (assembly GCF_900106045.1). Classification (NCBI taxonomy): domain Bacteria; kingdom Pseudomonadati; phylum Pseudomonadota; class Gammaproteobacteria; order Pseudomonadales; family Pseudomonadaceae; genus Pseudomonas; species Pseudomonas mucidolens. Next base: position 5,601,352 of record NZ_LT629802.1, read on the forward strand.
TCGGGCCTTTTGTGTTTTTAAGGGGCGATGTGCAGATTGATATACCGTAACAATAGTTGACCGCTTTTCTAGGAGAAGCGGATAATGTCGGCTATCACGCATATGGCGGCGTTACGCCGGGAGATTATCAGCATGAGCGTTGAATCCTTCACCCCCACGGTTTTGCAATTCACCCACGGTGCCGCGCACAAGGTGAAGAGCCTGGTCGATGAAGAGGGTAATGACCGGTTGAAGCTGCGCGTATTTGTTACGGGTGGCGGTTGTTCCGGGTTTCAGTACGGTTTCACCTTCGATGAAGATGTAGCCGATGACGACACCATCGTCGAGCGCGAAGGTGTCAGCCTGGTTGTGGACCCAATGAGCTTCCAGTATTTGGCAGGTGCCGAGGTGGATTACCAGGAAGGTTTGGAAGGCTCGCGCTTTGTGATCAAGAACCCGAATGCCACCACGACCTGTGGTTGTGGCTCGTCGTTCTCGATCTGATCAATATTGGGCTGGAAAAGACGCCGGTTGGCTCGCATGGAGCCAACCGGCGTTTTGCTATCTGCGGATCAGGCGGGATAGATCGCGCCGAGCACGCGAAGACCACGCGCACCGGTCACGCCAGGACGGTTGGCGGCGATACCTTCAAGGCAGCAGTGGGCCAACCAGGCAAAGGCCATGGCCTCGACCCAGTCGGGATCCACGCCGTTAGTGGCGGTACTGCTGACTCGTGTGCCAGGTAGCAGGGCGCTGAGACGGTTCATGAGTGTGGTGTTATGGGCGCCTCCGCCACAGACCAGCAGGGTGTCGGTCTGAGGCTGTGCGGCTTTCAAGGCGTCGACGATGGTCAAGGCTGTGAGTTCCAGCAGCGTCGCTTGTACGTCTTGAGCACTGAATGCCGGCAACCGGCCAAGGTGGTGCTCCAGCCAAACAAGGTTGAAAACTTCGCGGCCGGTGCTTTTCGGGCCTTTAGTCAGGAAAAATGGGTCGCTGAGCAGTGCGCTGAGTAATGCGGGCGCAACTTTTCCATTGGCAGCCCATTGGCCATCGCGATCGAAATTTTCACCGCGCTGCTGCTGAATCCAGGCGTCCAGCAGGACGTTGCCGGGGCCGCAGTCGAAGCCGGTGACCGGTTTGCCGGTTTCAATCAGGCTGAGATTGCTGAAGCCGCCGATATTCAACACTGCCCGATGGCCGCTGTGGGTGTCGAACAAGGCTTCATGGAAGGCAGGTACCAAGGGCGCGCCTTGGCCGCCAGCGGCGACATCGCGACTGCGAAAATCACTGACGACGGTTATGCCGGTCAATTCGGTGAGCAGTGCCGGATTACCGATCTGCACGGTAAAGCCGCGTCCTGGCTCGTGGCGAATGGTTTGCCCATGACTGCCAATCGCCCGGATGTCGTGGGGTGCGAGTCGCTGCTGCTCGAGCAGTGCGTGAATACCTTGTGCAGCGAGTGTTACCCAGCTTTGTTGAGCAGTTGCCGAGCGGGCAATCTCATCCGGACCACTGGTACACAGATCCAGCAACTCGGCCCGCAGAGGCTCGGGCATCGGGATGTAGTGAGTGGCAATCAGTTTGATCGCCGGGTCCTGTTCAATCAGCGCAATGTCCAGGCCATCAAGGCTGGTCCCGGACATTACGCCTATATAGAGCGGCATGGCTCAGCGCTTCGCCGAAGCCAGCATGGTTGCCCGCTCCTGGTTCATGCGTGCCATCAGTGGCTGGCTTTGTTGCATGAAACGCGCGCGTTCGGCCTTGGCGATCGGGTCGGCCATGGGCAGCTTCCGGCCCAATGGGTCGACGTGGACGCCGTTGACCTGGAACTCGTAATGCAGGTGCGGTCCGGTGGACAGGCCGGTGGTGCCGATATAGCCAATTATCTGGCCTTGCTTGACGTTGCCGCCGGTCTTGATGCCTTTGGCAAAACCTTGCATGTGGCCGTAGAGCGTGCGGTAGGTATTGCCGTGCTGAATGATCACGGTATTGCCGTAGCCGCCACGGCGACCGGCCAGCAGCACCTTGCCGTCACCCGCAGCCTTGATCGGTGTGCCGCGAGGCGCGGCATAGTCCACACCTTTGTGGGCGCGAATTTTGTTCAGAATTGGATGCTTGCGGCCCATGGAGAAACGCGAGCTAATACGAGCGAAGTCAACGGGCGTACGAATGAACGCCTTGCGCATGCTCTTGCCGTCGGCGGTGTAATAGCTGCTATTGCCTTGCTTGTTGGTGTAGCGCACGGCGGTATAGGTTTTGCCGCGGTTGGTAAAGCGTGCCGAAAGAATATTGCCGGTGCCGACCACTTTGCCCTTGACTACTTTCTGTTCGTAGATCACGTCGAACTCGTCGCCTTGGCGAATATCCTGGGCGAAGTCGATGTCGTAGCCAAACACGCGGGCCATGTCCATGGTCATGCTGTGCGACAGTCCTGCGCGGGCGGCGGACTGGGAGAGGGAGCTGTTGATTACGCCGTGGATATAGGCGGAACGTACGACAGGCTTGGTGGTAATGCGATTGAAGGCAAAGCCCTTGGCGTCTTTGGTCAGCGTTATGCTTTCCAGGTCGCTGAGATCGGTCTGCAGACTGGTCAGTTGACCCTCGGGGCTCAGTTCGAAATTGAGCTTTTGGCCACGCTTGAGGTGGGCGAATTGCTTGGCCTGCTTATCACTGGCCAGTATCTCACTGACGGTCGAGACCGGCAGCCCGACTTTTTCGAACAGCGTCGACAGTGTGTCGCCACTGGCCACGATCACTTCGCGGTGTTGCGGGCCAGTTGGCGCCTGAGCGGTTTCCTTGGCGTCATCTTGGCTGTCTTCAATCTGTGCAAACGGCGTCTCGACTGCATCGGTTGTGGCTTGTTGGGCGTCGGAAGCGTCTTGATCTTGTGTCAGTTGTTCAGCCGGACTCTCCAAGTCAAGACTCAGGGTAGTCCGTTTGGCTTCTACGTCGCTGGAAGGGAATACCAGAAGTGCCAGGCTGAGAAGGGCGGCGATACCACTTGCGGCGAGCAGGTGGGTCTTCGGGTAAAGCGGTGGCGCTTTAGATGGTTCAGTGGTCATAGGTAATTTTGACTTTGAAAAGATGAAATGGAAAAGATGAATGACATGATGAAGATGAAATAACTGTATAAAATATAACCAAATCATCTGTGGTGCAAGCTCGCGAACGCTGGGCTTGCTGAATGGTGTCCGTTTGCAGGGCAAAACTTGTAATTAGTCCCTGATCTTGTATGGTTGGTTCCCTTTGAATCTGAGCCTTGCGGGTCTGTTATGAAGTCGGTTGAAGAGCAGCTAGCGCTGATCAAACGTGGTGCGGAAGAATTGTTGGTTGAGGCTGAGCTGATTGAAAAGCTCAAGCGTGGTCAACCGCTGCGTATTAAGGCTGGCTTTGATCCGACGGCGCCGGATCTGCACCTGGGTCATACCGTGCTTATTAATAAGCTGCGCCAGTTCCAGGAGCTGGGGCATCAGGTGATCTTCCTTATAGGTGACTTCACCGGGATGATCGGTGACCCTAGCGGCAAGAGCGCTACCCGTCCACCGTTGACGCGGGAGCAGGTCCTCGACAATGCCGAGACCTATAAGAATCAGGTATTCAAGATTCTTGATCCGGCCAAGACCGAGGTGGCATTCAACTCCACCTGGATGGATCAGATGGGGCCTGCGGATTTCATTCGTCTGACGTCTCAGTACACCGTCGCTCGTATGCTTGAGCGTGACGACTTCGATAAGCGCTACTCCACCAATCAACCGATTGCGATTCACGAGTTCCTGTACCCGCTGGTTCAGGGGTATGACTCGGTGGCGTTGCGCGCGGACATCGAGCTGGGTGGCACCGATCAGAAGTTCAATCTGCTGATGGGGCGTGAACTGCAGCGTTCGTATGGGCAGGAAGCCCAGTGCATTCTGACCATGCCGTTGCTGGAAGGGTTGGACGGCGTGAAGAAGATGTCCAAGTCGCTGGGTAACTATGTGGGGATCCAGGAGGCGCCGGGCGTCATGTACGGCAAGCTGGTGTCGATTCCCGATGCGCTGATGTGGCGTTACTTTGAGTTGCTGAGCTTCCGTTCGATGGATGAGATCAATGCGCTGCGTGCTGATGTAGAGGCAGGCGCCAATCCGCGTGACGTCAAGATCAAGCTGGCTGAAGAGATTGTCGCGCGCTTCCATGGTGATGAGGCGGCGGCCAATGCTCATCGGGCGGCGGGCAATCGTATGAAGGATGGTGAGTTGCCGGATGATCTGCCGGAGATTGAGTTGAGCGCTGCTGAGGCGATGCCGATTGCCGCGGTCCTTAATAAGGCGGGGCTGGTGAAGAACTCGGCGGTGGCGCGGGACCTTCTCGGCTCCGGTGGTGTGCGCATAGATGGTGAGGTGGTGGATCGCACCTTTATATACGAGCTGGGTGCTACCCACGTTTGCCAGGCCGGAAAGAAGGCATTTGCGCGTATTACGCTTAAATCCGAGTAATCCTGAAATTAACGGTTGACGGCGAATTATATCTGTCTATAATTCGCCCCACTTCCGGCGCAGTCGAAACGGAAAACTCCTTGGTAAACAAAGAGTTATGCAGAGTTCGACAGCGGCCTGCTTCAGATCATCGAAGCCTGGAAGAAGTTGCTGGAGCAAGGTTGTATGGCTCTATCAACGGTTCGATCTTCTCGGTCGAAAGTGGTAAAAAAGAGGTGTTGACAGCAGCGTGTAACGCTGTAGAATTCGCCTCCCGCTAACGAGAGATCGGAAGCGCAAGTGGTTGAAGTTGCAGAGGAAACTTTGAAAACTTCTTAAAATAACCGCTTGACAGCAACAGAGGCTGCTGTAGAATGCGCGCCTCGGTTGAGACGAAAGATCTTAACCAACCGCTCTTTAACAACTGAATCAAGCAATTCGTGTGGGTGCTTGTGGAGTAAGACTGATAGTCAACAAGATTATCAGCATCACAAGTTACTCCGCGAGAAATCAAAGATGTAACCAACGATTGCTGAGCCAAGTTTAGGGTTTCTTAAAAACCCAAAGATGTTTGAACTGAAGAGTTTGATCATGGCTCAGATTGAACGCTGGCGGCAGGCCTAACACATGCAAGTCGAGCGGTAGAGAGAAGCTTGCTTCTCTTGAGAGCGGCGGACGGGTGAGTAATGCCTAGGAATCTGCCTGGTAGTGGGGGATAACGTTCGGAAACGGACGCTAATACCGCATACGTCCTACGGGAGAAAGCAGGGGACCTTCGGGCCTTGCGCTATCAGATGAGCCTAGGTCGGATTAGCTAGTTGGTGGGGTAATGGCTCACCAAGGCGACGATCCGTAACTGGTCTGAGAGGATGATCAGTCACACTGGAACTGAGACACGGTCCAGACTCCTACGGGAGGCAGCAGTGGGGAATATTGGACAATGGGCGAAAGCCTGATCCAGCCATGCCGCGTGTGTGAAGAAGGTCTTCGGATTGTAAAGCACTTTAAGTTGGGAGGAAGGGTTGTAGATTAATACTCTGCAATTTTGACGTTACCGACAGAATAAGCACCGGCTAACTCTGTGCCAGCAGCCGCGGTAATACAGAGGGTGCAAGCGTTAATCGGAATTACTGGGCGTAAAGCGCGCGTAGGTGGTTTGTTAAGTTGGATGTGAAATCCCCGGGCTCAACCTGGGAACTGCATTCAAAACTGACTGACTAGAGTATGGTAGAGGGTGGTGGAATTTCCTGTGTAGCGGTGAAATGCGTAGATATAGGAAGGAACACCAGTGGCGAAGGCGACCACCTGGACTGATACTGACACTGAGGTGCGAAAGCGTGGGGAGCAAACAGGATTAGATACCCTGGTAGTCCACGCCGTAAACGATGTCAACTAGCCGTTGGGAGCCTTGAGCTCTTAGTGGCGCAGCTAACGCATTAAGTTGACCGCCTGGGGAGTACGGCCGCAAGGTTAAAACTCAAATGAATTGACGGGGGCCCGCACAAGCGGTGGAGCATGTGGTTTAATTCGAAGCAACGCGAAGAACCTTACCAGGCCTTGACATCCAATGAACTTTCTAGAGATAGATTGGTGCCTTCGGGAACATTGAGACAGGTGCTGCATGGCTGTCGTCAGCTCGTGTCGTGAGATGTTGGGTTAAGTCCCGTAACGAGCGCAACCCTTGTCCTTAGTTACCAGCACGTAATGGTGGGCACTCTAAGGAGACTGCCGGTGACAAGCCGGAGGAAGGTGGGGATGACGTCAAGTCATCATGGCCCTTACGGCCTGGGCTACACACGTGCTACAATGGTCGGTACAAAGGGTTGCCAAGCCGCGAGGTGGAGCTAATCCCATAAAACCGATCGTAGTCCGGATCGCAGTCTGCAACTCGACTGCGTGAAGTCGGAATCGCTAGTAATCGCGAATCAGAATGTCGCGGTGAATACGTTCCCGGGCCTTGTACACACCGCCCGTCACACCATGGGAGTGGGTTGCACCAGAAGTAGCTAGTCTAACCTTCGGGAGGACGGTTACCACGGTGTGATTCATGACTGGGGTGAAGTCGTAACAAGGTAGCCGTAGGGGAACCTGCGGCTGGATCACCTCCTTAATCGACGACATCAGCTGCTCCATAAGTTCCCACACGAATTGCTTGATTCATTGAAGAAGACGAAAGAAGCAGCCCGAAATTGGGTCTGTAGCTCAGTTGGTTAGAGCGCACCCCTGATAAGGGTGAGGTCGGCAGTTCGAATCTGCCCAGACCCACCAATTTTGTGTGGGAAACGCCTGTAGAAATACGGGGCCATAGCTCAGCTGGGAGAGCGCCTGCCTTGCACGCAGGAGGTCAGCGGTTCGATCCCGCTTGGCTCCACCACTACTGCTTCTACTGTTTAAAGCTTAGAAATGAGCATTCCATTGTGATGATGGTGAATGTTGATTTCTAGTCTTTGATTAGATCGTTCTTTAAAAATTTGGGTATGTGATAGAAAGATAGACTGAACGTTACTTTCACTGGTAACGGATCAGGCTAAGGTAAAATTTGTGAGTGATTGCGAATTTTCGGCGAATGTTGTCTTCACAGTATAACCAGATTGCTTGGGGTTATATGGTCAAGTGAAGAAGCGCATACGGTGGATGCCTTGGCAGTCAGAGGCGATGAAAGACGTGGTAGCCTGCGAAAAGCTTCGGGGAGTCGGCAAACAGACTTTGATCCGGAGATGTCTGAATGGGGGAACCCAGCCATCATAAGATGGTTATCTTGTACTGAATACATAGGTGCAAGAGGCGAACCAGGGGAACTGAAACATCTAAGTACCCTGAGGAAAAGAAATCAACCGAGATTCCCTTAGTAGTGGCGAGCGAACGGGGACTAGCCCTTAAGTGGCTTTGAGATTAGCGGAACGCTCTGGAAAGTGCGGCCATAGTGGGTGATAGCCCTGTACGCGAAAATCTCTTAGTCATGAAATCGAGTAGGACGGAGCACGAGAAACTTTGTCTGAATATGGGGGGACCATCCTCCAAGGCTAAATACTACTGACTGACCGATAGTGAACTAGTACCGTGAGGGAAAGGCGAAAAGAACCCCGGAGAGGGGAGTGAAATAGATCCTGAAACCGTATGCGTACAAGCAGTGGGAGCCCACTTTGTTGGGTGACTGCGTACCTTTTGTATAATGGGTCAGCGACTTATTTTCAGTGGCGAGCTTAACCGAATAGGGGAGGCGTAGCGAAAGCGAGTCTTAATAGGGCGTCTAGTCGCTGGGAATAGACCCGAAACCGGGCGATCTATCCATGGGCAGGTTGAAGGTTGGGTAACACTAACTGGAGGACCGAACCGACTACCGTTGAAAAGTTAGCGGATGACCTGTGGATCGGAGTGAAAGGCTAATCAAGCTCGGAGATAGCTGGTTCTCCTCGAAAGCTATTTAGGTAGCGCCTCATGTATCACTGTAGGGGGTAGAGCACTGTTTCGGCTAGGGGGTCATCCCGACTTACCAAACCGATGCAAACTCCGAATACCTACAAGTGCCGAGCATGGGAGACACACGGCGGGTGCTAACGTCCGTCGTGAAAAGGGAAACAACCCAGACCGTCAGCTAAGGTCCCAAAGTTATGGTTAAGTGGGAAACGATGTGGGAAGGCTTAGACAGCTAGGAGGTTGGCTTAGAAGCAGCCACCCTTTAAAGAAAGCGTAATAGCTCACTAGTCGAGTCGGCCTGCGCGGAAGATGTAACGGGGCTCAAACCATACACCGAAGCTACGGGTATCATCTTCGGATGATGCGGTAGAGGAGCGTTCTGTAAGCCTGTGAAGGTGAGTTGAGAAGCTTGCTGGAGGTATCAGAAGTGCGAATGCTGACATGAGTAACGACAATGGGTGTGAAAAACACCCACGCCGAAAGACCAAGGTTTCCTGCGCAACGTTAATCGACGCAGGGTTAGTCGGTCCCTAAGGCGAGGCTGAAAAGCGTAGTCGATGGAAAACAGGTTAATATTCCTGTACTTCTGGTTATTGCGATGGAGGGACGGAGAAGGCTAGGCCAGCTTGGCGTTGGTTGTCCAAGTTTAAGGTGGTAGGCTGGAATCTTAGGTAAATCCGGGATTCTAAGGCCGAGAGCTGATGACGAGTTACCCTTTGGGTGACGAAGTGGTTGATGCCATGCTTCCAAGAAAAGCTTCTAAGCTTCAGGTAACCAGGAACCGTACCCCAAACCGACACAGGTGGTTGGGTAGAGAATACCAAGGCGCTTGAGAGAACTCGGGTGAAGGAACTAGGCAAAATGGCACCGTAACTTCGGGAGAAGGTGCGCCGGTGAGGGTGAAGGACTTGCTCCGTAAGCTCATGCCGGTCGAAGATACCAGGCCGCTGCGACTGTTTATTAAAAACACAGCACTCTGCAAACACGAAAGTGGACGTATAGGGTGTGGCGCCTGCCCGGTGCCGGAAGGTTAATTGATGGGGTTAGCTAACGCGAAGCTCTTGATCGAAGCCCCGGTAAACGGCGGCCGTAACTATAACGGTCCTAAGGTAGCGAAATTCCTTGTCGGGTAAGTTCCGACCTGCACGAATGGCGTAACGATGGCGGCGCTGTCTCCACCCGAGACTCAGTGAAATTGAAATCGCTGTGAAGATGCAGTGTATCCGCGGCTAGACGGAAAGACCCCGTGAACCTTTACTATAGCTTTGCACTGGACTTTGAATTTGCTTGTGTAGGATAGGTGGGAGGCTTTGAAGCGTGGACGCCAGTCTGCGTGGAGCCAACCTTGAAATACCACCCTGGCAACTTTGAGGTTCTAACTCAGGTCCGTTATCCGGATCGAGGACAGTGTATGGTGGGTAGTTTGACTGGGGCGGTCTCCTCCTAAAGAGTAACGGAGGAGTACGAAGGTGCGCTCAGACCGGTCGGAAATCGGTCGTAGAGTATAAAGGCAAAAGCGCGCTTGACTGCGAGACAGACACGTCGAGCAGGTACGAAAGTAGGTCTTAGTGATCCGGTGGTTCTGTATGGAAGGGCCATCGCTCAACGGATAAAAGGTACTCCGGGGATAACAGGCTGATACCGCCCAAGAGTTCATATCGACGGCGGTGTTTGGCACCTCGATGTCGGCTCATCACATCCTGGGGCTGAAGCCGGTCCCAAGGGTATGGCTGTTCGCCATTTAAAGTGGTACGCGAGCTGGGTTTAGAACGTCGTGAGACAGTTCGGTCCCTATCTGCCGTGGACGTTTGAGATTTGAGAGGGGCTGCTCCTAGTACGAGAGGACCGGAGTGGACGAACCTCTGGTGTTCCGGTTGTCACGCCAGTGGCATTGCCGGGTAGCTATGTTCGGAATAGATAACCGCTGAAAGCATCTAAGCGGGAAACTAGCCTCAAGATGAGATCTCACTGGAACCTTGAGTTCCCTGAAGGGCCGTCGAAGACTACGACGTTGATAGGTTGGGTGTGTAAGCGCTGTGAGGCGTTGAGCTAACCAATACTAATTGCCCGTGAGGCTTGACCATATAACACCCAAGCAATTTGCGTCGGCTCTCTAATCCAGAGCAACCAGATTGCGGTGTGTGAAGACGATACAAACCGAAAGTTTGCAGCACACACAAATCTATTACATACCCATTCGCTGGAACGTGATCTCGTTAGAGAAAACGCGCCGGCTACCGAATTTCTTGACGACCATAGAGCATTGGAACCACCTGATCCCATCCCGAACTCAGTAGTGAAACGATGCATCGCCGATGGTAGTGTGGGGTTTCCCCATGTGAGAGTAGGTCATCGTCAAGATTAAATTCCAGAACCCCTGTCTGCTCACGCAGACAGGGGTTTTGTTTTTGGGCGATCTGTAGGAGCGAGGGGCGCGCCTGGCCCTTGCTGGCGAAGAGCGTCAACGATAATGCTTGCTACCTGATATCACGCACCTCGCTTGCCGCTTACTTTCTATGCAATGGCCTTAGGCATGGCTATTATGCGTGCCTTATTGTGAGGCGATACATGCATGCTGACGTTGTTGAAACTTCTGAAAGATGGCCGATTCCATTCCGGAGAAGCGCTGGGTGCTGCTTTGGGCGTCAGTCGCAGTGCGGTGTGGAAGCAGCTGCAGCATCTTGAGGCCGAGTTATGTCTGCCTATCCATAAGGTTCGGGGCAGGGGATATCAGTTGGTTTCGCCGCTGGTCCTGCTGGATGCAAACGAAATTGCGGCGAATGCACCCTCTTCGGCCTGGCCTGTCTACATATCCGAATCTATTGACTCTACTAATGCGCAGGCGCTGCGTCTGATTGACGCGGGCATAGCTGCGCCGTTCCTGGTGCTCGCGGAACAGCAAGCGGCGGGGCGAGGAAGGCGCGGGCGAAAATGGGTGAGTCCACTGGCTCAGAATATCTATTACAGCCTCGTATTGCGTATCGAAGGTGGCCTGCGTCAGTTGGAAGGCCTGAGTCTGGTGGTCGGTCTGGCCGTCATGCAGACCCTGCGAGAGTCGGGCGTGCAAGCTGCTGGCTTGAAGTGGCCAAACGACGTCTTGGTCGGGCAAAAGAAAATTGCCGGTATTCTGTTGGAGTTGGTGGGGGATCCTGCGGATATCTGTCACGTCGTCCTGGGTATAGGTATCAACGTGAATATGCAGAGCGCGGATGATGTTGATCAGCAATGGACTTCCGTGCAGTTGGAGACGGGCGGCCCCGTTAATCGCAATCATCTGATAGCGAAACTGGGTTTGCAGCTACAAAGCTATCTGGATCGACACAGAGCCTCAGGCTTTGCTGCTCTCCAGGAGGAGTGGGAGCTGAACCATCTCTGGCAGGGGCGGCCTGTATCCGTTATTGCCGGTCTTAATCAAGTTGATGGACTGGTGTTGGGTATCGACGGTCAGGGCGCACTACGCTTGAGTGTGGATGGTGTCGAGAAAGTATTCAGCGGTGGTGAGCTAAGCCTGAGGTTGCGTGATGATTCTTGAGCTCGACTGTGGGAATAGCTTTATCAAATGGCGTGTATTTGACCCGGTCAAGGCAGTTGCCTTCGCTGAAGGGATCGTGGGGTCGGACGTTGCATTGATTGATAGCCTGATAGCGCTCCCTGATTTGTTGCTGACGCGCTGCCGACTGGTAAGCGTCCGAGCCGCGGAGGAGACCAGTAAGTTGGTTGATGCTCTGGTTCATGCGTTCGGCGTTACTGTGTCGTGTGCTACTTCTGCAACACAGATGGCAGGTGTGCGTAATGGCTATAAAGATTTTGAGCGACTTGGCCTCGATCGTTGGTTAGCGATGCTGGGTGGGTTCAAGTTGGCGTCGGGGGCCTGCCTGGTGCTTGATTTTGGTACGGCCGCGACCGCGGATTTCATTGCTGCCGATGGTGAGCACCTGGGAGGGTTCATTTGTCCGGGCATGCCGCTGATGCGCAACCAACTGCGAACCCACACCCGTAAGATCCGTTACAACGATGAGGCTGCTGAGCAGGCGCTCGAGCGCTTGTCCCCGGGGCGCACTACCGTTGAGGCTGTCGAGCGCGGTTGTACGCTGATGTTGAGAGGCTTCGTATTGACGCAGTTAGAGCTGGCTCGCAGCTATTGGGGGGAAGATTTCACTGTATTCCTGACGGGCGGGGATGCTGACCTGGTGTCGGCTGCTGTGCCGCAGGCCGAACTCGTCCCGGATCTGGTTTTCATCGGTTTGGCGATGGCGTGTCCTTTGTCCTGAGGTCTCTATGCGTTGGTTGTTCCTGTTATTACTGGTTCTCAATGTCTTCTATTACATCTGGCATCAACAAGAGGCTCCGTTGCGTGCGAAAGACGTGACCCCCTTGGCGCTCTATCGCGGATCCCAGCAAGATATCCGGTTATTGAGTGAGTCGGCTGATGTGAAGGTGCGCCGTGATGGTTCCAGGGCAACTGAAACACAAAGCGGCTGCCTATATATCGGTGGCTTTGCCCGAAAGGATGATGCGCACTTTGTAGAGCAGCGGCTGATCAGTCTGGATATCAAGGCCAAGATGCTTTCATTGGACGTGTCCGGTGTTTCAACGTTTTGGCTGCGTGTGGCGCCTGAAAGCAGGCGTTTGGCGGATGATCTGCCCTTTGAAAGCCTTGCCAACGAATTCAATGAGTTAAAACACAAAATAATGCCGTGCGAAGGCATTGCAAGTGTCGATTAGTTTGCATAGAATGGCGCCCGCTTCGCAGTGATGACCTTTCGAGGGAAACGGCGCGAAGCGACGTCAACGCAGCTAACCTCATATTTTTTAATGAGAAAATGCTTGACAGAAGGCTGGTATGAAGTAAAATGCCGGCTCGCTTAGGAGGGGTTCCCGAGCGGCCAAAGGGATCAGACTGTAAATCTGACGTCTACGACTTCGAAGGTTCGAATCCTTCCCCCTCCACCATTTTTAGCGTGAGCTGTAAGCTCCGCGGGTATAGTTTAGTGGTAGAACCTCAGCCTTCCAAGCTGATGATGCGGGTTCGATTCCCGCTACCCGCTCCATGTTTGCAGGTTGTGCAAGGTGTTTTGCTCTTGTAGCTCAGTTGGTAGAGCACACCCTTGGTAAGGGTGAGGTCAGCGGTTCAAATCCGCTCAAGAGCTCCATATAACAAGGCAGATATGAAAATATCTGCCTTTGTTTTAACAGCTGTCTCGGCTTGATTGTTCTTTGTCTGGCGTTAAATGCTGGGTGATTTCAGGTCTATTGGGGTTGGTTGTTGTAAAGTCTTTTTCAGGCCTGCATAATGGTCGGCCTGATTTTGTTTTAGGTCAGTAGCTCAATTGGCAGAGCGACGGTCTCCAAAACCGTAGGTTGGGGGTTCGATTCCCTCCTGACCTGCCAGATTCACCTTGTGTGTCTGGCTTTCTTTTCACAGGATCTTCATAGATGACTCCTAAGGCTGAAGCTCAAAGCTCTCGTTTCGATCTGGTTAAGTGGCTCGCTGTCGTCGCTTTGGTGGTCGTGGGCGTTGTTGGCAACCAGTATTATTCTGCTTCGCCGATCCTGTACCGTGTACTCGCTTTGCTTGCTCTTGCTGCTGTAGCTGCCTTTATAGGTCTGCAGACTGCCAAGGGCAAGTCTTTCGCTGTACTGGTTAAGGAAGCTCGCACCGAGATTCGTAAAGTCGTTTGGCCGACTCGCCAAGAAACCACGCAGACCACGTTGATCGTAGTGGCTGTTGTTCTGGTTATGGCGTTGCTGTTGTGGGGGCTTGATTCCCTGCTCGGCTGGCTTGTTTCCTTGATTGTTGGCTAAGGGTGTCCCGTGGCTAAGCGTTGGTACGTTGTGCATGCTTACTCGGGTTACGAGAAGCATGTCATGCGCTCTTTGCTAGAGCGCGTAAAGCTGGCAGGCATGGAAGATGGCTTCGGCGAAATTCTGGTTCCCACTGAAGAAGTGGTTGAAATGCGGAATGGCCAGAAGCGCAAAAGCGAACGCAAGTTCTTCCCTGGCTATGTGCTGGTTCAGATGGACATGAATGAGGGTACTTGGCACTTGGTCAAGGATACGCCTCGCGTCATGGGTTTCATCGGCGGTACCGCTGATAAGCCTGCTCCGATCACCGACAAAGAGGCGGAAGCAATTCTGCGTCGTGTTGCTGACGGTAGTGACAAGCCGAAGCCGAAGACGTTGTTCGAGCCAGGCGAGGTTGTTCGTGTCACTGATGGTCCGTTCGCTGATTTCAACGGTACCGTCGAAGAAGTTAACTACGAAAAGAGCCGGATCCAAGTGGCGGTGCTCATTTTCGGACGCTCCACTCCGGTGGAGTTGGAGTTCAGCCAGGTCGAAAAGGTCTAGCTGGAAACGCATCCCAACCCCGCAGCCTAAGGCTGTGGGGTTTTGTCGTCACTGGGATAAACGCGCAAGTAACCGGGGAGCCTTTCGAGGCGTTTGAACCCGTAATTGGAGTGCCTCATGGCCAAGAAGATTACCGCTTACATCAAGCTGCAAGTGAAGGCCGCTCAGGCCAACCCAAGTCCACCCGTCGGCCCAGCTCTGGGTCAGCACGGCGTGAACATCATGGAATTCTGCAAGGCCTTCAACGCCCGTACCCAGGGTATTGAGCCAGGTCTGCCGACTCCAGTGATCATCACTGTATACAGCGACCGTAGCTTCACTTTCGAAACCAAGTCGACCCCGGCTTCGGTTCTGCTGAAGAAAGCTGCTGGTCTGACTAGCGGTTCCGCTCGTCCGAACACCGTTAAGGTTGGCACCGTAACTCGTGCTCAGCTGGAAGAAATCGCGAAAACCAAAAACGCGGATCTGACTGCAGCTGATATGGATGCAGCCGTGCGTACCATCGCCGGTTCTGCTCGTAGCATGGGCCTTAACGTGGAGGGTGTGTAATGGCTAAGCTGACCAAGCGCCAAAAGGCTATCGCCGGCAAAATCGAAGCGGGCAAGTCCTACAATTTTGTAGACGCTGCTGCTCTGCTGACCGAGCTGTCGACTGTCAAGTTCAGCGAGTCCGTTGACGTTGCTGTAAACCTGGGTGTTGACCCGCGTAAATCCGACCAGGTCGTTCGTAGCGCTACTGTGCTGCCACACGGTACTGGCAAGACTGTACGTGTTGCTGTCTTCACCCAAGGCCCGGCAGCTGAAGCTGCTCTGGCTGCTGGTGCTGATCGCGTTGGTATGGACGACCTGGCTGCCGAAATGAAAGGCGGCGACCTGAACTATGACGTGGTTATCGCATCCCCGGATGCAATGCGCGTTGTCGGTCAGTTGGGTCAGATCCTCGGTCCACGCGGCCTGATGCCTAACCCAAAAGTCGGCACCGTAACCCCGGACGTAGCTACCGCGGTTAAAAACGCCAAGGCTGGTCAGGTTCGTTATCGCACCGACAAAAACGGCATCATTCACACCTCCGTTGGCAAAGTCGGCTTTGATGCCGTCAAGCTGAAGGAAAACGTTGAAGCCCTGATCGCTGATCTCAAGCGTATCAAGCCAGCTTCCTCGAAAGGCATCTACGTCAAGCGCGTTACCCTGAGCACCACTATGGGCCCAGGTCTGGTCATCGACCAAGGCTCGCTGGACGTATAAGACACACGTTGGCGCAAGCGATTGCGTCAATTGAAAAATTGGGGTCCCTGCCTGGCGGGGGCTATCCAAGACCGTAGGCGACGCAAGTCTTAAACCATCAAGCCTACGCAGATGGTGCTCCCGGTTCCTTACCGAATCAGACACCAAAACGACATCCGGCTTCGGCCAGATGAAACGGTAACAAGCAGGAGTTAAACCCGTGGCAATTAATCTCGAAGACAAGAAGGCCATCGTCGCTGAAGTCAACGAGGCTGCCAAAGCTGCTCTGTCCGCTGTCGTGGCTGATGCCCGTGGTGTGACAGTAGGCGCTATGACCGGACTCCGTAAAGAGGCTCGTGAAGCTGGCGTATACGTACGTGTTGTACGTAACACCCTGCTCAAGCGCGCCGTTGCTGGCACTCAATATGATGTGCTCAACGACGTGTTCACTGGCCCGACCCTGGTTGCATTTTCCAACGAACATCCTGGCGCTGCTGCCCGTTTGTTCAAGGAATTCGCCAAGGGTCAGGATAAGTTCGAGATCAAGGCAGCTGCGTTCGAGGGCAAGTTCCTCGCAGCTAACCAAATCGACGTACTGGCAACACTGCCGACCCGTAACGAAGCTATTTCGCAGCTGATGAGCGTGATTCAAGGCGCTACCAGCAAGCTGGCTCGTACTCTGGCTGCAGTTCGCGAGCAAAAAGAAGCTGCCGCAGCCTAAGGCTGAGCACTTTCTCTCGCGTATTTTTGTTTATTTCGATGGCCGCGTAGGCCGTCCCCCAATTCAGGAAATACAGCAATGTCTATCTCCCAAGACGATATCCTCAACGCCGTAGCTGAAATGTCGGTTCTGCAGGTTGTTGAGCTGATCAAAGCTTTCGAAGAAAAATTCGGCGTTTCCGCTGCTGCTGCTTCCGCTGGCCCAGCTGTTGCTGCTGTCGCTGCTGAAGAGCAAACCGAATTCAACGTCATGCTGCTGGAAGCTGGCGAGAAGAAAGTAAACGTGATCAAGGCAGTACGTGAACTGACCGGTCTGGGCCTGAAAGAAGCCAAGGCTGTAGTTGACGGCGCTCCTGCCCAGGTTCTGGAAGCAGTGTCGAAAGACGCCGCTGACAAAGCCAAAGCTACTCTGGAAGAAGCAGGCGCTAAAGTCGAGCTGAAGTAAGCATCGACCTTGCGTCTCCAGCCCAAGCGTTAAGCTGAAGGCTGATGGCTGGTGGCTCTTGCCACCGGCCTTTTTCCGTTCTTGGCTGTCGACTCGGTCGCCGCCATTAACGCGCTGTAGCCACCCGATGCGGTGGTGCAAACCATGGGGTTTGCAAGATTTTCTGGCTGCTCCCGTCGGGAGGGCCAAACAAGCAGGTGACCAAGCTGGGGAACGCTGATGGCTTACTCATATACTGAGAAAAAACGTATCCGCAAGGACTTTAGCAAGTTGCCGGACGTCATGGATGTCCCGTACCTTCTGGCTATCCAGCTGGATTCGTATCGTGAATTCTTGCAGGCGGGAGCGACCAAAGATCAGTTCCGCGACGTGGGCCTGCATGCGGCCTTCAAATCCGTTTTCCCGATCATCAGCTACTCCGGCAATGCTGCGCTGGAGTACGTCGGTTATCGCCTGGGCGAACCGGCATTTGATGTCAAAGAATGCGTGTTGCGTGGTGTTACGTACGCCGTACCTTTGCGGGTAAAAGTCCGTCTGATCATTTTCGACAAAGAATCGTCGAATAAAGCGATCAAGGACATCAAAGAGCAAGAAGTCTACATGGGCGAAATCCCACTGATGACTGAAAACGGTACCTTCGTTATCAACGGTACCGAGCGTGTTATCGTTTCCCAGCTGCACCGTTCCCCGGGCGTGTTCTTCGACCACGACCGCGGCAAGACGCACAGCTCCGGCAAACTCTTGTACTCCGCGCGGATCATTCCGTACCGCGGTTCGTGGTTGGACTTTGAGTTCGATCCGAAAGACTGCGTGTTCGTGCGTATCGACCGTCGTCGTAAGCTGCCGGCCTCGGTACTGCTGCGCGCGCTCGGCTATACCACTGAGCAAGTGCTGGACGCCTTCTACACCACCAACGTATTCAGCCTGAAGGATGAAACCCTCAGCCTGGAACTGATCGCATCGCGTCTGCGTGGTGAAATTGCCGTCCTGGACATCCAGGATGAGAAGGGCAAGGTCATTGTTGAAGCAGGTCGTCGTATTACTGCGCGCCACATCAACCAGATCGAAAAAGCCGGTATCACCTCGCTGGATGTGCCTTTGGACTACGTCCTGGGTCGCACTACCGCCAAGGTCATCGTGCATCCGGCCACCGGCGAAATCCTGGCTGAGTGCAACACCGAGCTGAACACCGAGATCCTGGCAAAAATCGCCAAGGCCCAGGTTGTTCGCATCGAGACTTTGTACACCAACGATATCGACTGCGGTCCGTTCGTCTCCGACACCCTGAAGATCGACTCCACCAGCAACCAATTGGAAGCGCTGGTCGAGATCTATCGCATGATGCGTCCTGGCGAGCCACCTACCAAAGACGCAGCCGAAACCCTGTTCAACAACCTGTTCTTCAGTCCAGAGCGCTATGACCTGTCTGCGGTCGGCCGGATGAAGTTCAACCGTCGTATCGGTCGTACCGAGATCGAAGGTTCGGGCGTGTTGTGCAAAGAAGACATCGTCGCGGTACTGAAGACCCTGGTCGACATCCGTAACGGTAAAGGCATCGTCGACGACATCGACCACCTGGGTAACCGTCGTGTTCGCTGTGTAGGCGAAATGGCCGAGAACCAGTTCCGCGTTGGCCTGGTACGTGTTGAGCGTGCGGTCAAAGAGCGTCTGTCGATGGCTGAAAGCGAAGGCCTGATGCCGCAAGACTTGATCAACGCCAAGCCAGTGGCTGCGGCGGTGAAAGAGTTCTTCGGTTCCAGCCAGCTTTCCCAGTTCATGGACCAGAACAACCCGCTGTCCGAGATCACCCACAAGCGTCGTGTTTCTGCACTCGGCCCTGGCGGTTTGACTCGTGAGCGTGCTGGCTTTGAAGTACGTGACGTACACCCGACTCACTACGGTCGTGTATGCCCGATTGAAACGCCGGAAGGTCCGAACATCGGTCTGATCAACTCCTTGGCGGCCTATGCGCGCACCAACCAGTACGGCTTCCTCGAGAGCCCGTACCGTGTGGTGAAAGACGCTCTGGTCACCGACGAGATCGTATTCCTGTCCGCCATCGAAGAAGCTGATCACGTGATCGCTCAGGCTTCGGCCACGATGAACGACAAGAAAGTCCTGATCGACGAGCTGGTAGCTGTTCGTCACTTGAACGAGTTCACCGTCAAGGCGCCGGAAGACGTCACCTTGATGGACGTATCGCCCAAGCAGGTAGTTTCGGTTGCAGCGTCGCTGATCCCGTTCCTCGAGCACGACGACGCCAACCGTGCGTTGATGGGTTCGAACATGCAGCGTCAAGCTGTACCCACCCTGCGCGCTGACAAGCCGCTGGTCGGTACCGGTATGGAGCGTAACGTAGCCCGTGACTCCGGCGTTTGCGTCGTGGCTCGTCGTGGCGGCGTGATCGACTCCGTCGACGCTAGCCGTATCGTGGTTCGTGTTGCTGATGATGAAGTTGAAACCGGCGAAGCTGGTGTCGACATCTACAACCTGACCAAGTACACCCGCTCCAACCAGAACACCTGCATCAACCAGCGTCCGCTGGTGAGCAAGGGTGATCGGGTTCAGCGCAGCGACATCATGGCCGACGGTCCGTCCACCGATATGGGTGAGCTGGCTCTGGGTCAGAACATGCGTATCGCGTTCATGGCATGGAACGGCTTCAACTTCGAAGACTCCATCTGCCTGTCCGAGCGTGTTGTTCAGGAAGATCGTTTCACCACGATCCACATTCAGGAACTGACCTGTGTGGCGCGTGACACCAAGCTTGGGCCTGAGGAAATCACTGCGGACATCCCGAACGTGGGTGAAGCTGCACTGAACAAACTGGACGAAGCCGGTATCGTTTACGTAGGTGCTGAAGTTGGCGCAGGCGACATCCTGGTGGGTAAGGTCACTCCGAAAGGCGAGACCCAACTGACTCCGGAAGAAAAACTGCTGCGTGCCATCTTCGGTGAAAAAGCCAGCGACGTTAAAGACACCTCCCTGCGTGTGCCTACCGGCACCAAGGGTACCGTCATCGACGTACAGGTCTTCACCCGTGACGGCGTTGAGCGTGATGCTCGTGCACTGTCGATCGAGAAGACTCAACTCGACGAGATCCGCAAGGATCTGAACGAAGAGTTCCGTATCGTTGAAGGCGCCACTTTCGAACGTCTGCGTTCCGCTCTGGTCGGCCACAAAGCCGAAGGCGGCGCCGGTCTGAAGAAAGGTCAGGAAATCACCGACGAAGTCCTCGACGGTCTTGAGCACGGCCAGTGGTTCAAGCTGCGCATGGCTGAAGATGCTCTGAACGAGCAGCTCGAGAAGGCTCAGGCCTATATCGTTGATCGCCGCCGTCTGCTGGACGACAAGTTCGAAGACAAGAAGCGCAAACTGCAGCAAGGCGATGACCTGGCTCCAGGCGTGCTGAAAATCGTCAAGGTCTACCTGGCAATCCGTCGCCGCATCCAGCCGGGCGACAAGATGGCCGGTCGTCACGGTAACAAAGGTGTGGTCTCCGTGATCATGCCGGTTGAAGACATGCCGCACGATGCCAATGGCACCCCGGTCGATGTGGTCCTCAACCCGTTGGGCGTACCTTCGCGTATGAACGTTGGTCAGATCCTCGAAACCCACCTGGGCCTCGCGGCCAAAGGTCTGGGCGAGAAGATCAACCGTATGATCGAAGAGCAGCGCAAGGTCGCAGACCTGCGTAAGTTCCTGCACGAGATCTACAATGAGATCGGCGGTCGCAACGAAGAGCTGGACACCTTCTCCGACCAGGAAATCCTGGATCTGGCGAAGAACCTGCGCGGCGGCGTTCCAATGGCTACCCCGGTGTTCGACGGTGCCAAGGAAAGCGAAATCAAGGCCATGCTGAAACTGGCAGACCTGCCAGAAAGCGGCCAGATGCAGCTGTTCGACGGCCGTACCGGCAACAAGTTCGAGCGCCCGGTTACTGTTGGCTACATGTACATGCTGAAGCTGAACCACTTGGTAGACGACAAGATGCACGCTCGTTCTACCGGTTCTTACAGCCTGGTTACCCAGCAGCCGCTGGGTGGTAAGGCGCAGTTCGGTGGTCAGCGTTTCGGGGAGATGGAGGTCTGGGCACTGGAAGCATACGGTGCCGCATACACTCTGCAAGAAATGCTCACAGTGAAGTCGGACGATGTGAACGGCCGTACCAAGATGTACAAGAACATCGTGGATGGCGATCACCGTATGGAGCCGGGCATGCCCGAGTCTTTCAACGTGTTGATCAAAGAAATTCGTTCCCTCGGCATCGATATCGATCTGGAAACCGAATAACACGTGACGCGAATCGAGAGCGTGGCAGTGATGCCCGCTCTCTGCTCCGCCAGGAGGAAAGGCCTTGAAAGACCTACTGAATTTGCTGAAAAACCAGGGTCAAGTCGAAGAGTTCGACGCCATCCGTATTGGATTGGCATCGCCTGAGATGATCCGTTCGTGGTCGTTCGGTGAAGTTAAAAAGCCGGAAACCATCAACTACCGTACGTTCAAACCTGAACGTGACGGCCTGTTCTGCGCCAAGATCTTTGGCCCGGTAAAGGATTACGAGTGCCTGTGCGGTAAGTACAAGCGCTTGAAGCACCGTGGTGTGATCTGCGAGAAGTGCGGCGTTGAAGTTGCACTGGCCAAGGTTCGTCGTGAGCGCATGGCGCACATCGAACTGGCTTCGCCGGTTGCCCACATCTGGTTCCTGAAGTCGCTGCCGTCCCGTATCGGCTTGCTGATGGACATGACCCTGCGTGATATCGAGCGTGCTCTCTACTTCGAGAGCTACGTCGTTATCGATCCAGGCATGACCACGCTTGAAAAAGGCCAGCTGCTGAACGATGAGCAGTACTTCGAAGCGCTGGAAGAGTTCGGCGACGATTTCGATGCCCGCATGGGTGCCGAAGCTGTCCGCGAGCTGCTGCACGCGATCGACCTGGAGCACGAGATTGGTCGTCTGCGCGAAGAAATTCCGCAAACCAACTCCGAAACCAAAATCAAGAAACTGTCCAAACGTCTGAAGTTGATGGAAGCCTTCCAGGGTTCCGGCAACTTGCCAGAGTGGATGGTGCTGACCGTTCTGCCGGTTCTGCCGCCAGACTTGCGTCCGCTGGTACCGTTGGACGGTGGTCGTTTCGCGACGTCCGACCTCAACGACCTGTACCGCCGCGTGATCAACCGTAACAACCGCTTGAAGCGTCTGCTCGATCTGTCCGCTCCGGACATCATCGTGCGCAACGAAAAGCGTATGTTGCAAGAAGCTGTCGATGCTCTGCTCGACAACGGTCGTCGTGGCCGCGCTATCACCGGTTCGAACAAGCGTCCTCTGAAATCCCTGGCTGACATGATCAAGGGTAAGCAAGGTCGCTTCCGTCAGAACTTGCTCGGTAAGCGTGTTGACTACTCGGGTCGTTCGGTAATTACCGTAGGTCCGACCCTGCGTCTGCACCAGTGCGGTCTGCCTAAGAAGATGGCGCTCGAGCTGTTCAAGCCGTTCATTTTTGGCAAGTTGGAAATGCGCGGTCTCGCGACCACCATCAAAGCGGCCAAGAAAATGGTCGAGCGCGAACTGCCTGAGGTTTGGGACGTTCTCGCTGAAGTGATTCGCGAACACCCGGTTCTCCTCAACCGTGCGCCGACCCTTCACCGTCTGGGCATCCAGGCGTTTGAACCAGTACTGATCGAAGGTAAGGCTATCCAGCTGCACCCTCTGGTCTGTGCTGCGTACAACGCCGACTTCGACGGCGACCAAATGGCCGTGCACGTACCGCTGACACTGGAAGCCCAGTTGGAAGCGCGTGCGTTGATGATGTCGACCAACAACATTCTGTCGCCAGCCAACGGTGAGCCAATCATCGTTCCGTCGCAGGACGTTGTATTGGGTCTGTACTACATGACCCGTGAAGCGATCAACGCCAAGGGCGAAGGCCGTGTATTCGCGGATCTGCAGGAAGTTGACCGTGTGTTCCGTGCTGGCGAAGCCGCACTGCACGCCAAGGTCAAAGTGCGGATCAACGAAACCGTCAACGACCGTGATGGCGGCAGCGTGACCAACACCCGTATCGTCGACACCACTGTTGGCCGTGCGCTGTTGTATCAAGTTGTGCCAAAAGGCCTGTCGTACGACGTCGTCAACCTGCCGATGAAGAAAAAGGCGATCTCCAAGCTGATCAACCAGTGCTACCGCGTGGTTGGTTTGAAAGAGACCGTGATCTTCGCTGACCAGTTGATGTACACCGGTTTTGCCTACTCGACCATTTCCGGCGTTTCCATCGGGGTTAACGACTTCGTTATCCCTGATGAAAAAGCGCGCATCATCGGTGCTGCTACCGACGAAGTGAAGGAAATCGAGAGCCAGTACGCCTCCGGCCTGGTAACCCAGGGCGAGAAGTACAACAAGGTGATCGACCTTTGGTCCAAGGCCAACGACGAAGTTTCCAAGGCGATGATGGCCAACCTCTCGAAAGAGAAAGTCATCGACCGCCACGGTGTCGAAGTCGACCAAGAGTCCTTCAACTCGATGTACATGATGGCTGACTCGGGCGCGCGGGGTTCTGCTGCGCAGATCCGTCAGCTCGCCGGTATGCGTGGCCTGATGGCCAAGCCGGACGGTTCCATCATCGAAACGCCGATTACTGCGAACTTCCGTGAAGGTTTGAGCGTACTTCAGTACTTCATCTCCACTCACGGTGCTCGTAAAGGTTTGGCGGATACCGCGTTGAAAACTGCGAACTCCGGTTACCTGACTCGTCGTCTGGTAGACGTGGCGCAGGATCTGGTTGTGACCGAGATCGATTGCGGCACCGAACATGGCCTGGTAATGACTCCGCACATTGAAGGCGGTGACGTTGTTGAGCCGTTGGGTGAGCGCGTATTGGGTCGTGTCATTGCCCGTGACGTCTTCAAGCCAGGTACCGAGGACGTTATCGTTCCTGCCGGCACTCTGGTTGACGAGAAGTGGGTCGAGTTCATCGAACTCAACAGCATCGACGAAGTGATTGTTCGCTCGCCGATCAGCTGCGAAACCCGCTATGGCATTTGCGCCAAGTGCTACGGCCGTGACTTGGCTCGTGGTCACCAGGTGAACATCGGTGAAGCGGTCGGCGTTATCGCTGCCCAGTCCATCGGTGAGCCGGGTACCCAGCTGACCATGCGTACGTTCCACATCGGTGGTGCGGCAAGCCGGACCTCCGCAGCCGACAGCGTTCAGGTGAAGAATGGCGGTACCGTCCGTCTGCATAACCTGAAGCACGTTGAGCGAGTGGATGGTTGCCTGGTGGCTGTGTCCCGTTCCGGTGAGCTGGCGATCGCTGATGATTTCGGTCGTGAGCGCGAGCGTTACAAGCTGCCGTACGGTGCTGTGATTTCGGTTAAAGAAGGTGACAAGGTCGACGCTGGCGCAATCGTGGCCAAGTGGGATCCGCACACTCACCCAATCGTTACCGAAATGAAAGGTACCGTGACCTACGTGGGCATGGAAGAAGGCATCACGATCAAGCGTCAGACTGACGAATTGACCGGTATGACCAACATTGAAGTACTCGACGCCAAAGATCGTCCAGCGGCCGGTAAAGACATCCGTCCTGCCGTGAAGATGGTCGATGACAACGGCAAGGATCTGTTGCTGCCAGGCACTGACGTAATCGCTCAGTACTTCCTGCCAGCCAACGCCCTGGTCGGTGTAGCGGATGGTGCGAAGATCGCGATCGGTGATGTTATCGCGCGTATCCCGCAAGAAACTTCGAAAACCCGTGACATCACCGGTGGTCTGCCGCGTGTTGCCGACTTGTTCGAAGCTCGTCGTCCGAAAGAAGCCTCGATTCTGGCTGAAGTCAGCGGCACCATCGCGTTCGGTAAAGAGACCAAGGGCAAGCGCCGTCTGGTCATTACCCCGAACGACGGTAGCGATCCGTATGAAGAGCTGATTCCGAAGTGGCGTCACCTGAACGTGTTCGAAGGCGAACAGGTAAACCGCGGCGAAGTTATCTCCGACGGCCCAAGCGATCCGCACGACATCCTGCGTCTGCTGGGTGTGAGCGCGCTGGCCAAGTACATCGTCAACGAGATCCAGGACGTTTACCGTCTGCAGGGCGTGAAGATCAACGATAAGCACATCGAGACCATCCTGCGTCAGATGCTGCGTAAAGTTGAAATCGCTGAATCCGGCGATTCCAGTTTCATCAAGGGCGACCAGATGGAACTGACTCACGTACTGGTAGAGAACGAGCGTCTGGCTGGCGACGAGAAATTCGTTTCCAAGTTCACTCGTGTGCTGCTGGGTATCACCAAGGCGTCGTTGTCCACCGAATCGTTCATCTCGGCGGCTTCCTTCCAGGAAACCACTCGCGTACTGACCGAAGCGGCGGTAACCGGCAAGCGCGATTACCTGCGCGGCCTGAAAGAAAACGTAGTCGTGGGTCGTCTGATCCCGGCCGGTACCGGTTTGGCTTACCACAGCGAGCGTAAGCGCCGCCGTGAAGCTGACAAACCGCTGCGCGTAAGCGCCAGTGAAGTGGAAGCTGCACTGACCGAAGCGCTGAACTCAAGCGGTAACTGAGTTCTGCGATAGATAAGTCTGGGCCCTGGCAGCCCCATTCGTCGGATCGAGGCAATTTTGTCCCGGATCGATGAGAGGGGAGGTCGGGGCCTTGCCTTGACTGGGGACAAGATCCTCTTTAGACTCTTGTACCCCTAAATTTGGCGGGAATTCGTTCCTGCCATTTTGCTTTTCTTGCAAGACAATAGCGTCGCAAGACAACAGTGGAGCTAGTAGATGGCAACTATCAACCAGCTGGTACGTCAGCCGCGTAAGCGTATCGTCGAGAAATCCGACGTGCCTGCGCTGCAGAACTGCCCGCAACGTCGTGGCGTATGCACTCGCGTGTATACCACTACGCCGAAAAAACCTAACTCGGCACTGCGTAAAGTATGCCGTGTGCGCCTGACCAACGGTTTCGAGGTTTCCTCGTACATCGGTGGTGAAGGTCACAACCTGCAAGAGCACAGCGTGGTACTGATCCGCGGCGGTCGTGTAAAAGACTTGCCAGGTGTTCGTTACCACACCGTACGCGGCTCCTTGGATACTTCCGGCGTTAAAGGTCGTAACCAGGGTCGTTCGAAGTACGGTACCAAGAAGCCTAAGTAGTAGCGGCTTTTTGTAAAACTGAATCATCTTATTTTCTGAGTCGATAAGAGTAAGGTCGGAGGCGTCCCGCAAGGGCACCGATTCCGAACGAACCTGAAGACCGTTTGAGGGCTTATCCATGCCAAGAAGACGCGTAGCAGCCAAGCGCGAAGTGCTTGACGATCCAAAATACGGAAGCCAAATTCTGGCCAAGTTCATGAACCACGTGATGGAAAGCGGCAAGAAAGCCGTTGCCGAGCGTATCGTTTATGGCGCGCTGGAAAAGGTTAAAGAACGCAAGAACAGCGACCCCCTGGAAATCTTCGAGAAAGCTCTCGACGCCATCGCTCCGCTGGTCGAAGTGAAGTCGCGCCGTGTAGGCGGTGCTACTTACCAGGTTCCGGTCGAAGTTCGTCCGTCCCGTCGTAACGCTCTGGCAATGCGCTGGTTGGTAGACTTCGCCCGTAAGCGCGGCGAGAAGTCTATGGCTCTGCGTTTGGCCGGCGAGTTGTTGGACGCTGCTGAAGGTAAAGGTGCTGCTGTTAAGAAGCGTGAAGACGTGCACCGTATGGCTGAAGCTAACAAAGCTTTCTCGCACTACCGCTTCTAATCTTAGCTTCACTAATTTTGCGAGGGCTTTATGGCTCGTACTACTCCGATTAGCCGCTACCGTAACATCGGTATCGTTGCTCACGTGGATGCTGGTAAAACCACCACCACCGAGCGCGTACTGTTTTACACCGGCAAAAGTCACAAAATGGGCGAGGTGCATGATGGCGCCGCGACCACAGACTGGATGGTTCAGGAGCAGGAGCGTGGTATTACCATTACTTCTGCTGCTATTACCGCCTTCTGGAAAGGTTCTGCCAAGCAGTACAAAGACGAGCACCGCTTCAACGTAATCGATACCCCGGGCCACGTTGACTTCACTATTGAAGTTGAGCGTTCCCTGCGTGTACTCGACGGCGCTGTCGTTGTGTTCTGCGGTACCTCGGGCGTTGAGCCTCAGTCGGAAACCGTATGGCGTCAAGCCAACAAGTACGGCGTTCCGCGTCTTGTTTACGTCAACAAGATGGACCGTGCTGGTGCGAACTTCCTGCGCGTGATCGGTCAGATCAAGCAGCGTCTGGGTCACACTCCGGTGCCTATCCAGTTGGCAATCGGTTCCGAAGACAATTTCCAGGGCCAGATCGATCTGCTGACCATGGAAGCTGTTTACTGGAACGATGCTGACAAGGGCATGACTCCTCGTCGTGAAGCTATTCCTGCTGAGCTGCAGGAACTGGCTGACGAGTGGCGTAACAACTTGGTTGAGGCTGCGGCCGAAGCCAACGAAGAGCTGATGAACAAGTACCTCGAAGGTGAAGAGCTCACCCTCGCGGAGATCAAGGCTGCTCTGCGTCAGCGTACTATCGCTGGCGAGATCGTCTTGGCTGTTTGCGGTTCCTCGTTCAAGAACAAGGGTGTTCCCCTGGTTCTCGACGCTGTTATCGACTACCTGCCTGCTCCTAGCGACATTCCTGCCATCAAGGGTACTGACCCGGATGACGAGGAAAAGGAAATGGAGCGTCATGCAGACGACAACGAGCCGTTCTCGGCTCTGGCGTTCAAGATCGCTACCGACCCATTCGTGGGTACCCTGACTTTCGTTCGTGTTTACTCGGGCGTGTTGAACTCCGGCGACGGCGTAATCAACTCGGTCAAGGGTAAGAAAGAGCGCGTGGGTCGTATGGTGCAAATGCACGCAAACGCCCGTGAAGAGATCAAGGAAGTGCGCGCTGGCGACATCGCGGCCCTGATCGGCATGAAGGACGTCACCACTGGTGAGACTTTGTGCAACGCTGACAAGCCAATCATCCTGGTTCGCATGGACTTCCCGGAGCCGGTAATTTCGGTTGCCGTTGAGCCCAAGACCAAGGATGACCAGGAAAAAATGGGTATCGCTCTGGGCAAGCTTGCTCAGGAAGACCCATCTTTCCGCGTCAAAACTGATGAAGAGACTGGTCAAACGATCATCTCTGGCATGGGCGAGTTGCACCTGGACATCCTGGTTGACCGGATGCGCCGTGAGTTCAACGTCGAAGCCAACATCGGTAAGCCTCAGGTTTCCTATCGTGAGCGCATCACGAAGAACTGTGAAATCGAAGGCAAGTTCGTTCGTCAATCCGGCGGTCGTGGCCAGTTCGGTCATTGCTGGATCCGTTTTGCTCCTGCTGACGAAGGTCAGGAAGGTCTGCAATTCGTGAACGAAGTGGTTGGTGGTGTGGTTCCTAAGGAATACATCCCGGCGATCCAGAAGGGTATCGAAGAGCAGATGAAGAACGGTGTTGTTGCCGGCTATCCGCTCATCGGCCTGAAGGCGACCGTTTTTGATGGTTCTTACCATGACGTCGACTCCAACGAGATGGCGTTTAAGGTGGCTGCTTCCATGGCTACCAAGCAACTGGCCCAGAAGGGCGGTGGTGAGTTGCTTGAACCAATCATGGCAGTAGAAGTTGTTACGCCTGAAGACTATATGGGTGACGTGATGGGCGACCTTAACCGTCGTCGCGGCATGATCCTGGGTATGGAAGACACGGTTTCCGGCAAAGTAATTCGTGCCGAGGTTCCGTTGGGTGAGATGTTCGGTTATGCAACCGACGTTCGTTCCATGTCCCAAGGTCGCGCAAGCTACTCTATGGAATTCAAAAAATACAATACAGCGCCGTCGCATATCGTCGAAACTGTTACCAAAAAACAAGGCTGATTCAGTCCTTTAGGCAAGGAGTTAATTGTCGTGGCTAAAGAAAAATTTGATCGTTCCCTACCGCACGTCAACGTTGGCACTATCGGTCACGTTGACCATGGTAAAACCACTCTGACTGCTGCTCTGACTCGCGTTTGCTCCGAAGTATTCGGTTCGGCAATCGTTGATTTCGATAAAATCGACAGCGCGCCAGAAGAAAAAGCTCGTGGTATCACCATCAACACCGCGCACGTTGAATACAACTCGCTGATCCGTCACTACGCTCACGTTGACTGCCCAGGTCACGCTGACTATGTGAAGAACATGATCACCGGTGCTGCCCAGATGGACGGCGCAATCCTGGTTTGCTCGGCCGCTGATGGTCCGATGCCACAAACCCGTGAGCACATCCTGCTGTCCCGTCAGGTTGGCGTTCCGTACATCGTGGTTTTCCTGAACAAGGCTGACCTGGTAGACGACGCTGAGCTGCTGGAACTGGTTGAGATGGAAGTGCGCGATCTGCTGAGCACTTACGACTTCCCAGGCGACGACACTCCGATCATCATCGGTTCTGCTCGTATGGCTCTGGAAGGTAACGACGAAAACGAAATGGGCACCACTGCCGTTCGTAAGCTGGTTGAGACTCTGGACAGCTACATTCCAGATCCAGTTCGTGTTATCGACAAGCCGTTCCTGATGCCAATCGAAGACGTATTCTCGATCTCCGGTCGTGGTACTGTTGTAACTGGCCGTATCGAGCGCGGTATCGTCAAGGTTCAGGATCCACTGGAAATCGTTGGTCTGCGTGACACTACCGTCACCACCTGCACCGGTGTTGAAATGTTCCGTAAGCTGCTCGACGAAGGTCGTGCTGGCGAGAACTGCGGCGTTCTGCTGCGTGGTACCAAGCGTGACGACGTTGAGCGTGGCCAGGTTCTGGTCAAGCCAGGTTCGGTTAAGCCGCACACCAAGTTCGAAGCTGAAGTGTACGTGCTGAGCAAAGAAGAAGGCGGTCGTCACACTCCGTTCTTCAAAGGCTACCGTCCACAGTTCTACTTCCGTACTACTGACGTGACTGGTAACTGCGAACTGCCGGAAGGCGTTGAGATGGTAATGCCGGGCGACAACATCAAAATGGTTGTCACCCTGATCAAGACCATCGCAATGGAAGACGGTCTGCGCTTCGCTATCCGTGAAGGCGGCCGTACCGTTGGTGCTGGTGTTGTAGCTAAAATCATCGAGTAAGCTCTTTTGAGTTAGCTTTGATGTTTTGAAAAAGCCCCCGCTCAGCGGGGGCTTTTTTATTGGGTTGACACCTATCAGGGGCGTCTATAGAATTGCGCCTCCTTTTAACGGGCGCAGTGCGCCCGGTGGGAATAGCAGCCGGAGTCTGAAATCCAATGCAAAATCAGCAAATCCGTATCAGGTTGAAGGCTTTTGACCATCGCCTGATCGACCAATCCACCCAGGAAATCGTGGAAACCGCGAAACGTACTGGTGCTCAAGTGCGTGGTCCTATTCCACTGCCTACCCGCAAAGAGCGGTTCACCGTTCTGGTCTCTCCGCACGTCAACAAAGACGCGCGTGACCAGTACGAGATCCGTACTCATAAGCGCGTTCTGGACATCGTCCAGCCAACGGATAAAACCGTTGATGCACTTATGAAGCTTGATCTGGCGGCCGGTGTGGAAGTACAGATCAGCCTCGGCTAAGACTCGGGTCTTAGTCGTGTAACGCTCTGAAATGGGCGGCCATAGCGGGTGAAAGCCCCGTACACTCATGAGGTTTACAACATGACTATTGGTGTAGTCGGTCGTAAATGCGGTATGACCCGTATTTTCACCGAAGAAGGTGTCTCCATTCCGGTCACGGTCATTGAGATCGAACCGAATCGCGTCACCCAGTTCAAAACTGAAGAGACCGATGGCTATCGTGCAGTGCAAGTCACTGTCGGCGAGCGTCGTGCTTCGCGTGTGACTGCTGCTCAAGCGGGTCACTTCGCTAAAGCAAACGTTGCAGCTGGTCGCACTGTTATGGAGTTCCGTCTCGAAGACGGCGACTACCAGGCTGGCGATCTGATCAACGCTGAAATCTTCGCCGCTGGTCAACTGGTTGATGTAACCGGTCAGTCCAAGGGTAAAGGCTTCCAGGGTACGATCAAGCGTTGGAATTTCCGTGGTCAAGACAACACTCACGGTAACTCCGTTTCCCACCGCGTCCCGGGCTCTATTGGCCAGTGCCAGACTCCTGGTCGTGTATTCAAGGGCAAAAAAATGTCCGGTCATATGGGCGCTGAGCGCGTGACCGTGCAGTCCCTCGAAGTAGTGCGCGTCGACGCTGAACGCAATCTGTTGTTGGTCAAGGGTGCTGTTCCTGGCGCTACTGGCGGCAACCTGGTTGTACGTCCAGCGGCCAAGGCTCGCGGTTAAGGGGAAGCTGACATGCAATTAAATGTAAATGACGCTCAAGCGATCGAAGTTTCCGAACTGACGTTTGGCGGCGAGTTCAACGAGACGCTGGTTCACCAAGCAGTCGTGGCCTACATGGCCGGCGGCCGTCAAGGTAGCAAGCAGCAAAAGACCCGTTCCGACGTTCGTGGTGGCGGTAAGCGCCCTTGGCGTCAAAAAGGTACTGGCCGTGCTCGTGCCGGTACTATCCGTAGCCCAATCTGGCGTGGCGGTGGTACCACTTTCGCAGCTCGTCCGCAGGATCACTCGCAGAAGCTCAACAAGAAGATGTACCGCGCAGCTCTGCGCTCCATCCTTGCTGAACTCGTGCGTACTGACCGTCTGGTCGTGGTTCAGGACTTCGCTGTTGAAAGTCCGAAGACCAAAGATCTGCTGGGCAAACTGAACAACATGAGCCTGACCGACGTTTTGATCGTGTCTGAAGCTGTTGATCAGAACCTGTACCTGGCTGCTCGCAACCTGCCCCACGTTGATGTACGTGACGTGCAAGGTTCCGATCCAGTTAGTCTGATCGCATACGACAAGGTGTTGATCACCGTGTCGGCCGTGAAGAAATTCGAGGAGCTGCTGGGATGAACCAGGAACGCGTATTTAAAGTTCTGCTTGGCCCGCACGTTTCCGAAAAGGCTACGGTTCTGGCTGACAAGAAAGGTCAGTTCGTTTTCAAGGTTGCAACTGAC
This sequence comes from Pseudomonas mucidolens, assembly GCF_900106045.1. Classification (NCBI taxonomy): domain Bacteria; kingdom Pseudomonadati; phylum Pseudomonadota; class Gammaproteobacteria; order Pseudomonadales; family Pseudomonadaceae; genus Pseudomonas; species Pseudomonas mucidolens. The sequence goes on from NZ_LT629802.1 coordinate 5,632,932, forward strand.
GCAACCAAGCTGGAAATCAAGAAGGCCGTCGAAAGCCTGTTCAGCGTGAAAGTAGAGCGTGTTACTACCCTGAATGTTCTGGGTAAGAGCAAGCGCACTGCTCGCGGTCTGGGCAAGCGTAATGACTGGAAGAAGGCAGTTATCTCCCTTCAGCCAGGCCAAGATCTCGATTTCAGCAGCAGTGCTGAGTAAGGAAGGGGTGCATCATGGCAATCGTTAAATGCAAACCGACTTCCCCTGGCCGCCGTTTTGTGGTCAAGGTGGTCAACCAGGAGCTGCATAAAGGCGCTCCTCACGCACCGCTGCTCGAGAAAAAATCGAAGTCTGGTGGTCGTAACAACAATGGTCGCATTACCACTCGTCACATCGGTGGTGGCCATAAGCAGCATTATCGTCTGGTCGACTTCCGTCGCAACGACAAGGATGGCATCGCTGCCACCGTCGAGCGTATCGAATACGATCCAAACCGTACTGCTCACATCGCTCTGCTGCTGTACGCAGATGGCGAGCGTCGCTACATCATCGCGCCTAAAGGCGTGAGTGCTGGCGACCAGCTGATCGCAGGTGCCTTGGCGCCGATCAAGCCGGGCAACGCTCTGCAACTGCGTAACATTCCAGTTGGTAGCACCGTACACGGCATCGAATTGAAGCCAGGTAAAGGCGCGCAAATCGCTCGTTCCGCTGGTGCTTCGGCTCAGCTGATCGCTCGTGAAGGTGTCTACGTGACCCTGCGTCTGCGTTCTGGTGAGATGCGTAAAGTGCTGGCTGAATGCCGCGCGACCTTGGGTGAAGTCTCGAACTCCGAGCACAGCCTGCGTTCGCTGGGTAAAGCTGGTGCCAAACGCTGGCGTGGCGTTCGCCCAACCGTTCGTGGTGTTGCCATGAACCCGGTTGACCACCCACATGGTGGTGGTGAAGGTCGTACCTCTGGTGGTCGTCATCCGGTATCGCCATGGGGCTTCCCGACTAAGGGCGCGAAGACTCGTGGTAATAAGCGTACCGACAAAATGATCGTCCGTCGTCGCAAGTAAATAGAGGGATACGACAGTGCCACGTTCTCTGAAAAAAGGTCCTTTTATTGATCTTCACCTACTGAAGAAGATCGAAGTGGCGGCGGAAAAGAACGATCGCAAACCAGTTAAGACCTGGTCGCGTCGTTCGATGATCCTGCCACAAATGGTCGGTTTGACCATCGCAGTACACAACGGTCGTCAACACGTCCCGGTTCTCGTTAACGAAGACATGGTCGGCCACAAACTAGGCGAGTTTGCCGGTACCCGCACTTATCGTGGGCACGTGGCAGACAAGAAAGCCAAGCGTTAAGGGGTTAGGAAATGGAAGTAGCCGCTAAGTTGTCGGGCGCTCGAATCTCCGCCCAGAAAGCCCGCTTGGTCGCCGACCAGATCCGCGGGAAGAAGGTGGGCGAAGCGCTCAACCTGTTGGCTTTCAGCAGTAAGAAAGCCGCCGAGATCATGAAAAAAGTGCTGGAGTCGGCCGTAGCCAACGCCGAGCATAACGAAGGCGCAGACGTTGATGACCTGAAGGTCAGCACCGTTTTCGTCAACGAAGGGCGTTCGCTGAAGCGCATCATGCCACGTGCCAAAGGCCGTGCTGATCGCATCGTCAAGCGGTCTTGCCATATCACTGTCAAGGTTGCTGACAAGTAACGGAGTCGAAGAGATGGGTCAGAAAGTACATCCCATTGGCATTCGCCTGGGAATCGTCAAGGAGCACACCTCCGTCTGGTACGCAGACGGTCGGACTTATGCGGACTATTTGTTCGCTGATCTGAAGGTGCGCGAGTATCTCCAAGACAAACTAAAAAGCGCGTCCGTAAGCCGTATCGATATCCATCGTCCGGCTCAAACTGCACGTATCACCATCCACACCGCTCGCCCAGGTATCGTTATCGGGAAGAAAGGTGAAGATGTTGAGAAACTGCGTCAGGACCTGACCAAGCAAATGGGTGTGCCTGTGCACATCAATATCGAAGAGATCCGCAAGCCGGAGCTCGACGGTATGCTGGTTGCGCAGAGCGTAGCTCAGCAGCTGGAGCGTCGTGTAATGTTCCGTCGCGCTATGAAGCGCGCAGTACAGAACGCCATGCGCATTGGTGCCAAAGGCATCAAAATCCAAGTGAGCGGTCGTCTCGGCGGTGCTGAAATTGCACGTACTGAATGGTATCGCGAAGGTCGTGTGCCATTGCACACCCTGCGTGCCGACATCGACTATGCCAACTACGAAGCTCACACCACTTACGGTGTGATCGGTGTAAAGGTTTGGATCTTCAAAGGCGAAGTAATTGGTGGTCGCCAAGAAGAGCTGAAGCCACAAGCACCAGCGCCTCGTAAAAAAGCTGCTAAGTAAGGGGTACGCCAAATGTTGCAACCTAAGCGTACGAAGTTCCGCAAGCAGATGACAGGCCACAACCGTGGTCTGGCTCAGCGCGGTAGCAAAGTCAGCTTCGGCGAGTTCGCGCTGAAGTCTGTAGCTCGTGGTCGTCTCACCGCTCGTCAGATCGAGTCAGCGCGTCGTGCACTGACCCGTCACGTTAAACGTGGCGGCAAGATCTGGATCCGTGTATTCCCGGACAAGCCTGTAACCAAAAAGCCACTCGAAGTTCGGATGGGTAAAGGTAAGGGTAACGTGGAGTACTGGGTTGCCCAGATTCAGCCAGGCAAAGTCCTGTATGAAATCGAGGGTGTTTCTGAAGAGCTGGCGCGTGAGGCTTTCGCCCTGGCTGCTGCAAAGCTGCCGCTCGCCACCTCCTTTGTTAAACGGACGGTGATGTGATGAAAGCGAAAGAACTTCGTGAAAAATCCGCACAGCAGCTGAACGAGCAACTGCTCGGCTTGCTGCGCGACCAGTTCAATCTGCGTATGCAGAAAGCAACTGGCCAGTTGGGGCAGTCTCATCTGCTCTCGCAAGTTAAGCGTGACATCGCTCGCGTGAAGACTGTGCTCAACCAGCAGGCAGGTAAGTGATCATGGCTGAAGCCGAAAAGACTGTCCGTACGCTGACTGGCCGTGTTGTCAGCGATAAGATGGACAAAACCATCACCGTTTTGATCGAGCGTCGCGTTAAGCACCCGATCTACGGTAAATATGTTAAGCGTTCGACTAAGCTGCACGCGCACGACGAAACCAATCAGTGCCACATCGGCGACAAGGTCACTATTCGTGAAACTCGTCCGCTGGCCAAGACTAAGTCTTGGGCACTGGTTGATGTTCTCGAACGCGCTGTGGAAGTCTAAGGGCTAGGGGTCGGAGAAATTATATGATTCAGACTCAATCCATGCTCGATGTGGCCGATAACAGCGGCGCTCGCCGTGTTATGTGCATCAAGGTGCTGGGTGGCTCCCATCGTCGTTACGCTGGTATCGGTGACATCATCAAAGTTACCGTGAAGGAAGCAATTCCTCGCGGTAAAGTGAAAAAAGGCCAAGTGATGACTGCTGTTGTAGTCCGCACTCGTCACGGCGTGCGCCGTGCAGATGGCTCCATTATCCGCTTTGATGGCAACGCTGCTGTTCTTCTGAACAACAAGCAAGAGCCGATCGGCACCCGTATCTTTGGGCCAGTGACCCGTGAACTTCGTACTGAGAAGTTCATGAAGATCGTCTCGCTCGCCCCAGAAGTGCTGTAAGGAGATCCGACATGCAAAAGATTCGTCGTGACGACGAGATCATCGTGATCGCCGGCAAAGACAAAGGTAAGCGCGGTAAGGTGCTTAAGGTTCTCGCTGACGACCGTCTGGTCGTTGGTGGTTTGAACCTGGTTAAGCGTCATACCAAGCCTAACCCGGCGTCGGGCGTACAGGGCGGTATCGTCGAGAAAGAAGCGCCATTGCACGCTTCCAACGTTGCCATTTTCAACGGCGAAACCAACAAGGCTGACCGCGTTGGTTTCAAAGTAGAAGACGGCAAAAAAATTCGTGTCTTCAAGTCGACCCAAAAAGCGGTTGATGCTTGAACACTGCTAGGTAGATGAGACCATGGCACGACTAAAAGAGATTTACCGGAAGGAAATCGCTCCTAAGCTTAAGGAAGAACTTAAGCTTTCGAACGTGATGGAAGTTCCGCGCGTTACAAAAATCACCCTGAACATGGGTCTGGGCGAAGCGATCGGCGACAAAAAAGTCATCGAGCACGCTGTTGCTGACCTGGAAAAGATCACCGGCCAGAAAGTCGTTGTGACCTACGCTCGGAAATCCATCGCTGGCTTTAAAGTCCGTGAAGGTTGGCCGATCGGCGTCAAAGTGACCCTGCGTCGTGAGCGTATGTATGAATTCCTGGATCGTCTGCTGTCGATCTCCCTGCCTCGGGTTCGCGACTTCCGCGGCCTGAATGCCAAGTCCTTCGATGGTCGTGGTAACTACAGCATGGGCGTTAAAGAGCAGATCATCTTCCCGGAAATCGACTACGACAAGATCGATGCTCTCCGCGGTCTGGACATCACCCTGACCACCACTGCCAAGAACGATGATGAAGGCCGCGCTCTACTGCGTGCGTTCAAATTCCCGTTCCGCAACTGATTGGAGTAGGACCATGGCCAAGATGAGCATGAAAAACCGCGAGCTGAAGCGTCAGCTCACGGTTGCCAAGTACGCCAAAAAGCGTGCAGCACTGAAAGCTATCATCGTTGATCTGAACGCAAGTCCAGAAGCGCGTTGGGAAGCTACAGTTGCCCTGCAGAAGCAGCCACGTGACGCAAGCGCCTCGCGCATGCGTAACCGCTGCCGCCTGACCGGTCGTCCACACGGCGTTTACCGCAAGTTCGGCCTCGGCCGTAACAAACTGCGTGAAGCGGCAATGCGTGGTGACGTACCGGGTCTGGTTAAAGCCAGCTGGTAAGTACTTTCGACGTCCAAGCGGTCAGAATCGCAAGATACTGACCGCCGGTGGCCTAGAATCTGGAACAAGCCCCTTTTGGGGCTTGTTTCATTTCTGCAGTGTGTCTAAAATACGCGGCTCGCCTGAGCCCGTGTTTTTTGTGCTCGGAGATTCTCGGCGACATATGTAGCCGCAAGGCTGATTTTTTTGTATTAGGAGCGTCTAGCCCATGAGTATGCAGGACCCGTTAGCGGACATGCTAACTCGTATCCGTAATGCCCAGATGGCTGAAAAGTCCGTCGTAAGCATGCCATCTTCCACGTTGAAGGTAGCTGTTGCCAAAGTTCTCAAAGACGAAGGCTACATTGCGGGTTATCAGATCAGCAGCGAAAGCAAACCGCTGTTGTCCATCGAGCTGAAGTACTTCGAAGGCCGTCCGGTCATCGAGGAAGTGAAGCGCGTTAGCCGTCCAGGCCTGCGTCAGTACAAGTCCGTTGAAGATCTGCCGAAAGTTCGTGGCGGTCTCGGCGTGTCTATCGTCTCCACCAACAAAGGTGTGATGACGGATCGTGCTGCGCGCGCTGCCGGTGTCGGCGGCGAAGTTCTTTGCACTGTGTTCTAAGGGGGGATAAGCATGTCTCGCGTCGCTAAGAACCCCGTTAAGCTGCCAGCCGGTGTCGAAATCAAATTCGCAGGCCAACAGCTTTCGGTGAAGGGTGCCAAGGGCACTCTTGAACTGAACATCCATTCGTCCGTTGAGATCGTTGAAGAAGCTGGTGAGCTGCGTTTCGCTGCTCGCAATGGCGATCAACAAACTCGCGCAATGGCCGGTACCACGCGTGCGTTGGTAAACAACATGGTCCAGGGCGTAAGCCAAGGCTTCGAGCGTAAGCTCCAGCTGGTCGGTGTTGGTTACAAAGCGCAAGCAAAAGGCTCGGTTTTGAACCTGGCCCTTGGCTTCTCGCACCCAGTGGATTACGAACTGCCGGAAGGCATCACCGCTGAGACCCCTAGCCAGACCGATATCCTGATCAGGGGTATCGACAAGCAGCTGGTAGGTCAGGTGGCCGCTGAGATCCGCGACTTCCGTCCACCAGAGCCGTACAAAGGCAAAGGTGTGCGCTACGCGGACGAAGTCGTCCGTCGTAAAGAAGCCAAGAAGAAGTAGGGCATAGCAAATGACCGACAAAAAAGTTACTCGACTGCGTCGCGCTCGCAAAGCACGCCTGAAAATGCACGAACTCGAAGTCGTGCGTCTCTGCGTGTTCCGCTCGTCGCAGCACATCTACGCCCAGGTCATTTCGGCCGACGGCAACAAAGTCCTGGCAAGCGCCTCGACTTTGGATAAAGAACTGCGTGATGGTGCCACTGGCAACATCGACGCGGCCACTAAGGTTGGCCAGCTGGTCGCTACGCGTGCTAAAGCCGCTGGCGTCTCGCAGGTGGCTTTCGACCGCTCTGGCTTCAAGTACCACGGTCGCGTCAAGGCGCTGGCTGATGCTGCTCGTGAAGCTGGGCTGGAGTTCTAAGTTATGTCAAATAACGACCAAAAGCGCGACGAAGGCTACATCGAGAAGCTGGTTCAAGTTAACCGCGTAGCCAAAACCGTTAAAGGCGGCCGTATCTTCACTTTCACCGCGTTGACCGTGGTGGGTGATGGTAAAGGGCGCGTTGGCTTCGGCCGTGGCAAGTCACGTGAAGTGCCTGCTGCGATCCAGAAGGCAATGGAAGCTGCTCGTCGCAACATGATCCAGGTTGATCTGAACGGCACCACGCTGCAGTACGCAATGAAGTCCGCCCACGGCGCTTCGAAGGTGTACATGCAGCCTGCTTCTGAAGGTACCGGTATCATCGCTGGCGGCGCTATGCGTGCCGTTCTCGAAGTTGCTGGCGTTCAGAACGTTCTGGCCAAGTGCTACGGCTCGACTAACCCGGTAAACGTGGTTCACGCCACTTTCAAAGGTTTGAAGGCTATGCAGTCCCCTGAATCCATTGCCGCCAAGCGTGGCAAAAGCGTCCAGGAGATCTTCTGATCATGGCTACCGTAAAAGTAACGCTGATCAAAAGCATGACCGGCCGCATCCCTAACCACAAACTGTGCGTTAAGGGTCTGGGTCTGCGTCGCATCGGTCACACTGTAGAAGTCATTGATACTCCCGAGAATCGCGGGATGATCAACAAGGCTTACTACATGCTGCGTGTCGAGGGTTAATCGATGAAACTCAATGATCTGAGTCCAGCGCCGGGTTCCCGTCGCGAAAAGCATCGTCCGGGCCGTGGTATCGGTAGCGGTTTGGGTAAGACTGGTGGCCGTGGTCACAAAGGTCAGACCTCCCGCTCCGGTGGCACCATCGCTCCAGGCTTTGAAGGCGGTCAACAGCCGCTGCATCGTCGCCTGCCGAAGTTCGGTTTCGTTTCCCTGAAAGCCATGGATCGCGCAGAAGTGCGTCTGTCCGAGCTGGCCAAAGTGGAAGGCGACATCGTTACCGTGCAGACCCTGAAAGATGCCAACGTGATCAACGTCAACGTACAGCGTGTGAAAATCATGCTGTCCGGTGAAGTGACTCGCGCTGTCACTATCGGCAAGGGAATCGGCGCCACCAAAGGTGCGCGTTCGGCTATCGAAGCAGCTGGCGGCAAGTTCGAGGAATAAATGGCTAAGCAAGGTGCTCTCTCAGCGCTCGGCAAAGGCGGTATGTCTGAACTTTGGGCTCGTCTGCGTTTTCTGTTCCTGGCGATTATCGTCTACCGAATAGGCGCACACATCCCGGTTCCAGGTATCAACCCGGACCGACTCGCAGACCTGTTTCGACAGAATGAGGGGACCATTCTTAGCTTGTTCAACATGTTTTCCGGCGGCGCGCTGGAACGGATGAGCATCTTTGCACTGGGGATCATGCCGTACATCTCGGCATCGATCATCATGCAACTGATGACCGCCGTGAGCCCGCAGCTGGAGCAGTTGAAGAAGGAAGGTGAAGCTGGTCGTCGCAAGATAAGCCAGTACACCCGCTACCTCACTGTCGCTCTTGCTCTCGTCCAGGCTATTGGCATGTCCATAGGCTTGGCGGGGCAGGGCGTAGCGTTCACTGGTGACTTTGGCTTCCATTTCGTTGCGGTAACCACATTTGTGGCTGGCGCGATGTTCATGATGTGGCTGGGTGAGCAGATTACTGAGCGTGGAGTTGGCAACGGTATCTCGATGTTGATTTTCGCAGGTATCGTCGCCGGTCTTCCGAGGGCAATAGGGCAGTCTTTCGAGTCTGCGCGTCAGGGTGATATCAATATCTTCGCCCTGGTTGCCATCGGTCTGCTGGCAGTAGCGATTATCGGTTTTGTGGTGTTCATTGAGCGTGGTCAGCGTCGTATCGCTGTTCACTACGCCAAGCGTCAGCAGGGCCGCAAGGTGTTTGCTGCACAGACTAGCCATTTGCCTTTGAAAGTGAACATGGCTGGTGTTATTCCGGCCATTTTCGCAAGCAGCATTTTGCTGTTCCCGGCTTCGCTGGGGGCCTGGTTCGGTCAGTCTGATGGTCTAGGCTGGTTGCAGGACCTCTCGCAGTCGATCGCTCCTGGTCAGCCGTTGAATATTCTGCTGTTTAGTGCAGGGATTATTTTCTTCTGCTTCTTCTATACGGCGTTGATGTTCAATCCGAAAGACGTAGCGGAAAACCTGAAGAAGTCCGGTGCCTTTATTCCGGGTATCCGTCCGGGCGAGCAGTCGGCGCGCTACATTGATGGCGTTTTGACTCGTTTGACCCTGTTCGGTGCTCTTTATATGACGGCCGTATGTTTGCTTCCCCAGTTCCTGGTGGTCGCGGCAAACGTTCCGTTCTACCTTGGCGGGACCTCGTTGCTGATCGTGGTCGTGGTTGTGATGGACTTCATGTCCCAAGTACAATCGCACCTCGTTTCGCACCAGTACGAATCCCTGATGAAGAAAGCCAACCTGAAGGGTTACGGCAGCGGCATGTTGCGCTGAGTACCCATAAGGTTCGAGGAGTTGGTGATGAAAGTTCGTGCATCGGTGAAAAAGCTGTGCCGTAACTGCAAGATTATTCGCCGCGAAGGTGTTGTTCGAGTAATTTGCAGCGCGGAACCGCGTCACAAACAGCGCCAAGGCTGAGTGTGATCCGCTTGAAGCCCGGTAGCTAGTGCGCTACCGGGTTGATTATTTGTTATTACAGCGATATTATCTCGCGCCCTATTTCTTGGCTTCCGGGGCGTAGGTAGCTGTCAATTGGAGTCCCACTGAATGGCCCGTATTGCAGGCGTTAACATTCCAGATAACAAGCACACTGTTATCTCGCTGACCTACATCTATGGTGTTGGTCGCACAACTGCGCAGAAAATTTGCGCAGACGCTGGGGTAAACCCAGCCGCTAAGATCAAGGATCTGAGCGACGAGCAGATTGAACAGTTGCGTGGCGAAGTGGCGAAGTTCACCACTGAAGGTGACCTGCGTCGCGAAGTCAACATGAAAATCAAGCGTTTGATGGACCTCGGTTGCTATCGCGGTCTGCGTCATCGTCGTGGTCTTCCAGTACGCGGTCAGCGTACCAAGACTAACGCGCGCACCCGTAAAGGTCCGCGTAAGCCGATCCGCAAGTAATCGCCCCAGCGAATCGACAGGAAATTAATCATGGCAAAACCTGCTGCTCGTCCTCGTAAAAAAGTTAAAAAGACAGTGGTTGATGGCATCGCCCACATCCATGCTTCTTTTAACAACACCATCGTGACCATCACCGACCGTCAAGGTAACGCGCTTTCTTGGGCTACCTCCGGTGGTTCGGGTTTCCGCGGTTCCCGCAAGTCCACCCCGTTTGCTGCTCAAGTAGCTGCTGAACGTGCTGGTCAAGCTGCGCTGGAATATGGCCTGAAAAACCTCGACGTCAACGTCAAGGGTCCAGGTCCAGGTCGTGAGTCCGCTGTCCGTGCATTGAACGGCTGTGGCTATAAGATCGCCAGCATCACCGACGTGACGCCTATCCCGCACAACGGGTGCCGTCCGCCGAAGAAGCGCCGCGTGTAATCCAGGAGATCGTAAAGAATGGCTCGTTACATTGGTCCAAAATGCAAACTCGCTCGTCGCGAAGGCACCGATCTCTTCCTGAAGAGCGGCGTGCGCGCGATCGAATCGAAGTGCAACATTGAAGCAGCACCTGGTATCCACGGCCAACGCCGCGGTCGCCAGTCCGATTACGGCACCCAACTGCGTGAAAAGCAGAAGGTCCGTCGTATCTACGGCGTTCTCGAGCGTCAATTCAGCGGCTACTACAAGGCAGCTGCTGGCAAGAAAGGTGCAACCGGTGAAAACCTGCTGCAACTGCTCGAATGCCGTCTGGACAACGTTGTATACCGTATGGGCTTTGGTTCTACTCGTGCCGAATCCCGTCAGCTGGTATCGCACAAGTCGATCAGCGTTAACGGTCAGACCGTAAACGTTCCGTCCTACCAGGTTCGTGCTGGTGACGTGGTTGCTGTTCGCGAGAAAGCAAAAAATCAACTTCGCATTGTCCAAGCTCTCGATCTGTGTGCCCAACGTGGCCGCGTAGAATGGGTAGAAGTAGACACTGAGAAGAAGTCGGGCGTTTTCAAGAACGTTCCTGCTCGCAGTGATCTGTCCGCCGACATCAACGAAAGCCTGATTGTCGAGCTCTACTCCAAGTAAGGGCTAGAAAATAGGTGCATCCATGCAGATTTCGGTAAATGAGTTCCTGACACCCCGCCACATTGATGTGCAGGTTGTCAGTCCAACCCGCGCCAAGATCACTCTCGAGCCTCTCGAGCGTGGTTTTGGCCACACCCTGGGCAACGCGCTGCGCCGCATCCTGTTGTCCTCAATGCCCGGCTGTGCAGTAGTCGAGGCCGAGATTGACGGTGTGCTCCACGAGTACAGCGCCATCGAAGGTGTACAGGAAGACGTAATTGAAATCCTGTTGAACCTTAAAGGTCTGGCTATCAAGCTACACGGCCGTGACGAAGTTACGCTGACCTTGTCGAAGAAGGGTTCGGGGGTGGTTACCGCTGCCGATATTCAGCTGGATCATGATGTCGAGATCGTTAACCCCGATCACGTAATCGCTAACCTGGCGTCTAACGGCGTCCTGAACATGAAGCTCACCGTAGCTCGTGGTCGTGGTTATGAACCGGCCGATTCGCGTCAGAGCGATGAAGACGAAAGCCGCAGCATTGGTCGCTTGCAGCTTGACTCTTCGTTCAGCCCGGTTCGCCGTATCGCATACGTGGTGGAAAACGCCCGTGTCGAACAGCGTACTAACCTGGACAAGCTGGTTATTGATCTGGAAACCAACGGTACTCTGGATCCTGAAGAGGCTATTCGCCGCGCTGCAACCATTCTGCAACAGCAGTTGGCTGCGTTCGTCGACCTCAAGGGTGACAGCGAACCAGTGGTAATCGAGCAGGAAGACGAGATCGATCCGATCCTGCTTCGCCCGGTTGACGATCTGGAACTGACTGTACGTTCGGCTAACTGCCTTAAGGCGGAAAACATTTGCTACATCGGCGACCTGATTCAGCGTACCGAAGTAGAACTGTTGAAGACTCCGAACCTGGGCAAGAAATCCTTGACTGAAATCAAGGACGTTCTGGCCTCCCGCGGTCTGTCCCTCGGCATGCGCCTCGACAACTGGCCGCCTGCAAGTCTTAAGAAGGACGACAAGGCGACTGCCTGATCGTCGTAATCACCGAACGTGAGTTTGGTAAGGAATGAACCATGCGTCATCGTAAAAGTGGTCGTCACCTGAGCCGTACCAGCTCGCACCGCAAGGCCATGTTCCAGAACATGGCGGTGTCGCTGTTCGAGCACGAGCTGATCAAAACTACACTGCCGAAAGCTAAAGAACTGCGTCGCGTTGCTGAGCCGCTGATCACTTTGGCCAAGACAGACAGCCTGGCTAACCGCCGTCTGGCTTTCGACCGTACTCGCTCGAAAGCTATCGTTGGTAAGCTCTTCAACGACCTGGGCAAGCGTTACGCTACCCGTGAGGGTGGCTACCTGCGCATCCTCAAGTGCGGTTTCCGCGCTGGCGACAACGCGCCTATGGCGTACGTCGAGTTGGTTGATCGTGCTACTGCCGGCGAAGCTGTATCCGCCGAGTAAGACGACAGTCTGCAACGAAGAACCGGGCCTAGCGCCCGGTTTTTTGTGCGCGTGATAAAAGCGCGTTTTGTACAAGTTTCCAGCGGTGGTGATTGGCACTATGGACGTTGGGAGTCGTGGTAGTTATTTTCTATTGATGCCTACGGGTTAATGAATTGGTAGTCTTCATATTGATGATCAATACTCCCTCCAAGCCGATTAGCCGGCAGTTCTAAGTCCGACCTAAGGAAAATTGAGCATGAGCCAGAATAAAGTCCTTACTACCGCCAGCGGTGCTCCCGTTGCGGATAACCAGAATTCCCGTTCCGCTGGCCCGCGTGGCCTGTTGCTGCTCGACGATTTTCACCTGATCGAGAAGCTCGCTCACTTCAATCGTGAAAATATCCCAGAGCGTCGTGTGCACGCCAAAGGTTCGGGCGCCTACGGTACATTCACTGTCACCCGGGATATCACTCAATACACCAGCGCCAAGCTCTTCGAGTCCGTTGGCAAACAGACTCCGACCTTCCTGCGTTTCTCCACCGTGGGTGGCGAGCGCGGTTCGGCCGACACTGAGCGGGATCCGCGTGGCTTTGCGTTGAAGTTCTACACCGAAGAAGGTAACTGGGACATCGTAGGCAACAACACCCCGGTGTTCTTTATCCGTGATCCGCTGAAATTTCCGGATTTTATCCACACCCAAAAACGCCTTCCTCAAAGCAATCTGAAAAGCGCGCAGATGATGTGGGATTTCTGGTCGCACTCCCCTGAGGCGCTGCACCAGGTCACCATTCTGTTTTCGGATCGTGGTATTCCGGACGGCTACCGTCATATGCACGGCTTTGGCAGTCACACTTACAGCTTGATCAACGCCAATGGCGAGCGTCACTGGGTAAAGTGGCACTACAAGACTCAGCAAGGTATCAAGAACCTGACGCCGGCAGACGCGGCGCGCCTGGCGGGTACGGATCCGGATTACGCGCAGCGTGATCTGTTTGGTGCGATCGAACGGGGTGATTTCCCGAAATGGAGTGTTTGCATCCAGATCATGAGCGAGGCTCAGGCCAATGCACATTACGAAAACCCGTTCGATGTGACCAAGACCTGGTCACAAAAAGAGTTTCCACTGATCGAAGTCGGCGAGTTGGAATTGAACCGCAACCCGCTGAATTACTTCGCTGAAGTAGAGCAGGCGGCATTCGGTCCGAGCAACATGGTTCCAGGTGTCGGCCTGTCACCGGACCGCATGCTGCAAGGCCGTGTGTTCGCTTACGCGGATGCTCACCGTTACCGTGTGGGTACCAATCACCAGCAACTGCCGGTGAATGCGCCGCGCAGTCCGGTCAACAGCTACCAGCGCGATGGTTCCATGGCATTTGGCGGCAACGGCGGTGCAGCTCCGAATTACGAGCCAAACAGCTACGCCGATGCTCCGAAGCAGGCTGCACAATATGCCGAGCCAGCCTTGGCACTTAGCGGGGCGGCTGATCGTTACGATCATCGCGAGGATACCGACTACTACAGCCATGCCGGAGCGCTGTTTCGCCTGATGAGTGATGAGCAGAGAACGCTGTTGATCAACAATATCGCCGGCGCGATGGACGGCGTTTCCAGCGATGTGGTTCAGCGTCAATTGCAACACTTTCTCAAGGCCGATCGCGCTTATGGAGAAGGAATCGCAAAGGCGCTGGGTGTATCGCTTAACTAACTCTAAGTGATAAGCAGAACCGCCCTCATTTGGGCTGTTTTTGCGTTATTTCGGCTACTTTTCTCTGAAAATCTTCACTTTTCTGCCGTTCGTCCCGTGACCTGCAAGTCGTCATGGTTCAAACTACAGACTTTCAAGCAGGGAGATTTAGGGCGATGCAAGGTCACCCCGACGTAATCGATTACCTCAACACGTTGCTGACGGGCGAACTGGCAGCTCGTGACCAATATTTCATTCACTCGCGGATGTGCGAAGACTGGGGCTTTACCGAGCTCTACGAGCGCATCAACCACGAAATGGAAGAAGAGGCGCAACACGCCGACGCACTGATGCGCCGTATCCTGATGCTCGAAGGCACGCCGCGCATGCGTCCTGACGACCTGGATACCGGTAGCACCGTACCGGAGATGTTGGCCGCTGACCTGCGCCTGGAATACAAAGTCCGCGCCGCCCTGTGCAAGGGCATTGAGTTGTGCGAGCAACACAATGACTACGTCACCCGGGAAATCCTGCGGGTCCAGCTCAACGACACCGAAGAAGACCACACCTACTGGCTGGAAAAGCAGTTGGGTCTGATCAAGCTGGTCGGCCTCGAGAATTACCTGCAATCGCAATTCTGATTCCATCAGCTACAAAAAAGCCCCTGTCGCCGAGAAAGTGACAGGGGCTTTTTCATGGGGCTGACGAATCAGGCCCTGTCGCGCTCCAACAGGGGTTTCAGGTAATAACCGGTATGCGATTGTGGCATTTCGGCAACTTGCTCCGGCGTACCCACCGCAATGATCTGGCCACCCTTGGAACCGCCTTCCGGCCCGAGGTCGACCAACCAGTCGGCGGTCTTGATCACGTCCAGGTTGTGTTCGATCACAACCACGGTGTTGCCGTGGTCGCGTAAGCGGTGCAGCACGTCCAGCAATTGCTGAATGTCCGCGAAGTGCAGGCCGGTGGTTGGTTCGTCAAGAATGTACAGGGTCTTGCCGGTGTCACGCTTGGACAGCTCGCGAGACAACTTCACGCGCTGCGCTTCACCGCCCGACAGCGTGGTCGCCGATTGCCCGAGCTTGATGTAGGACAGGCCGACGTCCATCAGTGTCTGCAGCTTGCGCGCGAGTGCCGGAACCGCATCAAAAAACACCCGGGCTTCCTCGATGGTCATTTCGAGGGTTTCGTGGATGTTCTTGCCTTTGTACTTGATCTCCAGGGTTTCACGGTTGTAGCGCTTGCTCTTGCACACATCGCACGGCACATAGATGTCCGGCAGAAAGTGCATCTCCACTTTGATCAGGCCATCGCCCTGGCAGGCCTCACAGCGCCCACCCTTGACGTTGAACGAAAAACGTCCCGGCCCGTAACCGCGGGAGCGCGACTCCGGCACGCCGGCGAACAACTCGCGAATCGGCGTGAACAGGCCGGTGTAAGTCGCCGGGTTGGAGCGCGGCGTCCGTCCAATCGGGCTCTGGTCGATATCGACCACCTTGTCCAGGTGTTCCAGGCCCTTGATGCTGTCGTGAGCGGCGGCCTCCAGTGTGGTCGCGCCGTTCAGCGCGGTGGCGCTCAACGGGTACAGCGTGTTGTTGATCAGTGTCGATTTACCCGAGCCGGACACGCCGGTAACACAGGTCAGCAGGCCGAGCGGGATCTCCAGGTCGACATTGCGCAGATTGTTGCCGCGTGCGCCCTTGAGCTGCAGTGTCAGCTTCTTGTTGCGTGGGGTGCGCTTGGCTGGCACCGCAATCTTCACCCGGCCGGACAAATACTTGCCGGTCAGCGAGTCGGGATGGGCCATGACCTCGGCCGGGGTGCCCTCTGCAACAATATTGCCGCCATGCACACCCGCGCCCGGGCCGATGTCGACCACATAGTCGGCCAGGCGAATCGCGTCTTCATCGTGCTCGACCACGATCACCGTGTTGCCGATGTCGCGTAGATGTTTCAACGTGCCCAGCAGGCGATCATTGTCCCGTTGGTGCAAGCCAATGGACGGCTCGTCGAGAATGTAGAGCACGCCCACCAGGCCGGCGCCGATCTGGCTGGCCAGGCGAATCCGCTGGGCCTCGCCGCCGGACAAGGTATCTGCGCTGCGGTCCAGCGAAAGATAGTCCAGGCCGACATTGACCAGGAACTGCAAACGCTCGCGGATTTCCTTGAGGATCTTGTCGGCAATCTCCCCCCGGCGTCCCGTCAGCTTGAGTACGCCAAAGTACTCGCACGCATCACCGATCGGCAGGTTGGTCACCGCCGGCAGGGTCTTTTCACCGACCCACACATGCCGCGCCTCACGACGCAGGCGAGTGCCTCGGCAATCCGGGCAAGGTTGGGTGCTGAGGAACTTGGCCAGTTCTTCACGGACGCTGGCCGATTCGGTTTCGCGGTAGCGCCGTTCCAGGTTCGGCACGATGCCTTCGAACGGGTGCGAGCGTTTGACGATATCGCCGCGATCGTTCAAGTATTTGAAGTCGACGTTCTGCGAACCGCTGCCCTGCAGGATAACTTTTTGCTGCTCCGCCGGAAGCTCCTTGAAGGGCACCTCCAGGCTGAACTTATAGTGCGAGGCCAGGGAACCGAGCATCTGGAAATAGTAGACGTTACGCCTGTCCCAGCCACGTATCGCCCCTTCGGCCAGGGTCAACTCACCATTGACCAAGCGCTTGATATCGAAGAACTGCTTGACCCCCAGGCCGTCGCAGGTCGGGCAGGCACCAGCCGGGTTATTGAAGGAGAACAGTTTGGGTTCAAGCTCGCTGATAGCATGCCCACAAATCGGGCAGGCGAAGCGTGCGGAAAAGATGGTTTCTTCGCCGGGCTCGTCGTCCATCGGCGCCACCAGGGCGATACCGTCCGCCAGTTTCAGCGCGGTCTCGAACGACTCCGCCAGGCGTTGTTGCAGATCTGCACGCACCTTGAAGCGGTCGACCACCACGTCGATGGAATGCTTCTTCTGCTTATCCAGCTTCGGTGCTTCGTCCAGCTCGTACAGCTTGCCGTTGATCCGCGCCCGCACAAAACCTTGTGCCCGCAGTTCTTCAAAGACCGACAGGTGTTCGCCCTTGCGCTCGCGAATCACCGGCGCCAGCAGCATCAGTTTGGCGCCTTCCGGCTGCGTCAGCACCAGGTCGACCATCTGGCTGACGGTCTGGGCTTCCAGCGGGATATCGTGATCCGGGCAGCGCGGAATACCGACGCGGGCGTACAGCAGACGCAGGTAGTCGTAGATCTCGGTGATGGTGCCGACAGTGGAGCGAGGGTTGTGCGATGTGGATTTCTGTTCGATGGAAATCGCCGGCGACAGGCCCTCGATGGTGTCGACGTCAGGTTTTTCCATCATCGACAGAAACTGCCGGGCGTAGGCCGACAGCGACTCCACGTAGCGGCGCTGGCCTTCGGCATACAGGGTATCGAAAGCCAGGGACGACTTGCCGGACCCCGACAGGCCGGTGATGACGATCAGTTTGTCCCGGGGCAGGGTCAGGTCGATGTTCTTCAGGTTGTGGGTTCTAGCCCCACGAATCAGGATCTTGTCCAAGATGGCCTCGCACGGCGGGCTTAAATAATGCGGGAGTATACGGCTAAAGACTGGATGAATATACACTGTCAAAGTGCCGGGTGCAGCCTTACATGAAACCTGCGCGGCAAAGCGCCGCATATACCCTCTCAATCGATGGGACTGGTAGAATCGCCGCCGGTTCACACGAGGTTTTTCCATGCACGATCCCCACAGCGAACGCATGAGTAGCGGCGAGACCCGAGCGGCAAGTGGTCTGGCCCTAGTGTTCGCGTTCCGTATGCTTGGCATGTTTATGGTGTTGCCGGTGCTGGCGACCTATGGGATGGATCTCGCAGGAGCGACCCCCGCATTGATCGGCCTGGCCATTGGTGCCTATGGCCTGACCCAGGCGATTTTCCAGATTCCGTTCGGGATTGTTTCCGACCGCATCGGTCGGCGGCCAGTGATTTACCTGGGGCTGATCGTCTTTGCCCTGGGCAGCGTGCTTGCGGCTCAGTCCGACTCGATATGGGGCGTGATTGCCGGACGTATCCTGCAAGGTGCCGGGGCGATTTCCGCGGCGGTCATGGCGCTGCTGTCCGACCTGACCCGCGAACAGCATCGCACCAAGGCCATGGCCATGATCGGCATGACCATCGGCCTGTCGTTTGCCGTGGCCATGGTGGTTGGCCCGTTGCTGACACGTGCCTTCGGCCTGCACGGGCTGTTCCTGGTCACGGGCGGCCTGGCATTGTTCGGTATCGTGATCGTTGCCTGGATGGTCCCGCGTTCCACCGGGACGCTCCAGCACCGTGAGTCCGGCGTCGCACGGAAGGATTTATTGCCGACCCTCCAGCATCCTGACCTGCTGCGTCTGGATTTGGGTATCTTCGTATTACACGCGATGCTGATGTGCAGCTTCGTCGCATTGCCCCTGGCCCTGGTGGAAAAAGCCGGGCTGCCCAAGGAGCAGCACTGGTGGGTGTATCTCACCGCGCTGCTGATTTCGTTCTTCGCCATGATCCCGTTCATCATCTATGGCGAGAAGAAACGCAAAATGAAACGAGTTCTGCAGGGCGCCGTCGCGACATTGATGCTCACTGAGCTATTCTTCTGGCAGTTCGGCGACAGCCTGCGCGCACTGGTAATCGGCACGGTGGTGTTTTTCACCGCGTTCAACCTGCTTGAGGCTTCGTTGCCGTCGCTGATCAGCAAAGTTTCACCGGCCGGCGGCAAGGGCACGGCGATGGGGGTTTACTCCACCAGCCAGTTCCTCGGTTCTGCATTGGGCGGCATCCTGGGCGGCTGGATGTTTCAGCATGGCGGTTTGTCGGTTGTGTTCTTGGGATGCGCAGGTCTGGCTGCCCTCTGGCTGGCCTTTGCTGTTACCATGCGCGAACCTCCGTATGTGACGAGCCTGCGCTTGCCGTTATCGCCTGAAGCGATCCGCGAAGTCGGCCTGGTCGAGCGCCTGAAGGCCGTCGTCGGAGTGACGGATGCAGTAGTGGTCGCAGAAGAAGCTGCGATTTACATCAAATTGGACACCGAATTATTGGATCGCGCGACGCTCGAGCAGTTGGTCAACCCAGTGCCGACAGCGCGCCCAGCCTAGGAGAACGTTATGGCCCGTGGGGTTAACAAAGTCATATTGGTCGGTACATGCGGCCAGGATCCCGAAGTTCGCTACTTGCCTAACGGTAACGCCGTGACCAACCTGAGTCTGGCGACCAGCGAACAGTGGACCGACAAGCAAACCGGCCAGAAGGTCGAGAAAACCGAATGGCACCGTGTGTCGATGTTCGGCAAGGTTGCAGAGATCGCCGGTGAATACCTGCGCAAAGGTTCGCAGGTCTACATCGAAGGCAAATTGCAAACCCGCGAGTGGGAAAAAGACGGCATCAAGCGTTACACCACTGAAATCGTGGTCGACATGCAAGGCACCATGCAACTGCTGGGCGGCCGTCCACAAGGCGACCAACAAGGCCAGGGTGGCATGTCCAACTCGGCGCCGCGTCCACAGCAGTCCCGTCCGCAGCCAAGCCAGCAGCCACAGCGTGAGTCGCGTCCAGCGCCACAGCAGGCAGCACCGCAACCGGCTCAGGATTTCGACAGCTTTGATGACGATATTCCGTTCTAAGAAACAGCTACCACCGATTTGCTAAAAAAGCCCAGCGTCCCCAAGGACGCTGGGCTTTTTTCTGCCTGAAACATCACGGCGGTCGGTCTTGGCGCTTGCGTTAAACCTGTGCCAGCTCCTGCGCCAGGTCTATGAAGTTCTGCAACGGTGTCGACGGATTGAACGTGCGTCGCACAAGGTTGATCGGTGCCACCAGTTCCGGTTGAGCGTCGCTGATTCGGCAATACACCACGCTTTCGCTATGTACACCGCGCATCGACGCCGGTACCACCGAGATCCCTTCGCCAGCCGCTACCAGGCTGACGTTGGTCAGCATGCGTTCGACCTCAAAGGCGATCGTCGGCTCAAAGCCTGCGTTCCGGCAAGCCTCAATCAGACTGGCATACATGCCTGGCGCGCCGGGACGGCGCACCAGAATGAGGCGTTCATGCTTGAGATCATGGATGCTGATCCTGACGTCGGTCCCTTTGAACAATGGATGTCCGATGGGCAGGGTGAGCAACATTTCTTCGCTGAGCAGAGGGTGGTAGGTCAAGTCCTGGGCTCCGCTTACCGGGGCGCGGAGAATGCCGATGTCGATGCGTTTTTCGAGGGTGTCCTCGGTCACTTCCCGCGCACTCCCTTCATTGAGAGAGAGCTCCACCCCGGGGTACCGTTCGCGGTAGGCCCGGATGATTTTCGGTATCAGCGGATGCGCGGCGGTGGAGCTGGTGAAGCCGATCATCAAGGTCCCTTCGATGCCGTGGGCAACTCGGTAGGCCTTGCGGCAACCCTGTTCAAGACGGGCGAGGAGGGTTCGGGCTTCTTCGAGGAACACCAGGCCACCAGCCGTCAGGTCGACGCCTTTGGCGTGACGCTTGAACAGGTCGAATCCCAGTTCTTGCTCCAGCGCGCGAACCTGTTGGCTGAGAGGCGGCTGTTGCATGTTCAGGCGGGCGGCGGCGCGGGTGAAATGGCGTTCTTCGGCCACCATGATGAAATAGCGTAAATGGCGAAGTTCCATGGTGGTATATCCCGTGCCAAGACTTTATTATTCGGAGCTTGAATCGACCGTTGGCGAGCAATATGCCGAAAGTGGCTTGTCACCACAATAACAATAATTAAAAAGTGCCACGGAGCCTGAATGAACTCTCTATCTGCCAGGCACGGAACATTGCCCATCGTGATTGCCATTGTGCTGGGCATGATGCTGGGCTGGATTTACCCGGCCTTGGCTATCGATATGAAACCGCTCAGTGATGCCTTCATCAAGTTGGTGGGGGTAGTGATGCCGTTTCTCTTGTTTGTATTGGTATGCACAGGGGTTTCCGGCATCAGGCGTGAGCAAAAACATCGCCACATGGTGACCAGGGTCGTGGTGTATTTTCAACTGATGTCCCTCGCCGCGCTGGCGCTGGGCATGGCGGCGGGGCTGTTGTTCGAGCTGGATCAATCGCTGCTCTCAGGCCATTTAGCGGCGCCGGCAGTCCTCGGTGAAAGCCTGCATGAACTGTCGATGACATCTGTTTTGTCCAGCGTCTACAAGGTTTTTTCCCAAAGCCTGGTCTTGCAAGTGATGTTCCTGGCCCTGCTCTGCGGGTTGCTGATCGGTCGCGGGGGCGCTGTCGGCAATCGTTGTCTCGGTTATATGGAAGTTGCCGTACAAGGGCTGTTTCGCCTGTTGCGGATTATCTTGAAGTTCGCACCGCTGGCAGCCTTTGGCGCCATGGCGTTTGTGGTGGGGAAATATGGCCCGGAATCGATATTGCCGTTGCTGAAATTTATTCTGGTTATTTACCTGGCCAGCGCGGTTTTTATTGTGGGTGTATTGGCGGTGATTACTAAGTGGGTAGGTGTTCGATTATCCCGGTTGATTATATATTTGAAAGAAGAGTTGCTGTTGGTGGTGTTTACCGGTTCTTCGGTTGCGGCACTTCCGGGGTTTGTCGGGAAACTTGAGGCATTGGGCTGTGAGCGAAAGTTGGTTCGATTGGTACTGACCACCGGCTATACCTTCAATTTGTCCGGCAGCAATATTTACCTGACCACGGCGTTCATGTTCCTGGCGCATCTGGCAGGTGTGGAAATTGGCGTGCCGGAGCTGCTGGCGGTGTTGCTGGTCTGTTTGTTCACGTCACTGGGCTCGACCAGTGTGGCCGGTTCCGCCTTGTTTACGTTGATCGCCACCTTGAACATCCTGCAACTGGTGCCGGTGGAAGGGGTCGGCTTGTTGTTGGGCGTGGAGCGACTGATGAAGTGTCGCTCGTTGACCAATGTGCTGGGCAATTGCGTGGCGTGCCTGGCGATTTGCAGATGGCAGGGAGCGGTGGACCGTGAGGTATTGCGCCGCGAGTTGGCGACCTGAAGGTGCTTCATCTTTCAGCGCTCCAGCGGCTCAACAGTGGGAAGGAGCAAGCCCCGTCCCACGGACTGATCGCATGTTAATCCTGTTGATTGGCCAGCTTATCGAACGCCTTATCCAGATCACCTTCGGCTTTCATCAGCTTCACCCGACGCTCGGCCAGCCACTGCTGGTCGCTGTCCAGGGATTTGCGGGCCTCAACCAGCATGCGCTTGACCTCTTCGGGCTGCGGTCCTCCCGTGCCCTTGCGAGTCTTGACCATGGTGGTGGGGGACAGCGCTGCGCGAAAGGCAGCCTCATCCAGTGGCAGCGTGTTGGGCGCCCATTTGTATTTGTCCGCGGCCTGGCGATACAGCTTCTGCGCATCCGCGTAGGCGAAGGTTTTCGGTGTGCTGCCGTTGCTGCGTGCTTCTGTCACGATCAGCGACGCGAAGCTGTGGCCAATTCGGAACGGCACCTTGTATTGACGCTCCAAAGTGTCGGCCAGCTCCATGGACGTGGTCCACTCCGACTCCAGTTCCTCTAGCGCCCGCTGCGGGTTGACCTGCAAGGCGTCCAGCACCGCATCCAGGTTCTTGAACATGGAGGCGGTGGAGCGGAACAGTCCCAGCGAGTCGAAGGCGAACTTGTAATCGGTCATTCCCGTGGTGACGTTATGGGCACGCAGCGTCACGCCTTGTGCCTGGCTCACCACATTCGAGGCCGCTTCACGGGTACGCATCAGCAATCCAGGGTTACGTTTTTGCGGCATCGCGCTGCTGGTGTAGGTGGACTGTTCATCCAGTAGCAACCACGGACGGATCTGGTGATATTGAGTATGGATATCGCCAATCATCGCTCCGACGCGAATCGCTGAGGATGCCGCGAGGTTGGCGGCCTCGATCGGAATGTCATAGGTGGAGACCTGGCTGGAGTCCAGTGAGTTCTCCCTTACGCCATCGAAGCCCAGTAACAGGGCCAGGCGCTCGCGGTTCAACGGGTAAGCAGAATTTGCCAGGACTGCCGTGCCCATGGGGCTCAGGTTAAGGCGGGCATAGAGTTCGCGGATGCGCTGGCCATCGCGCTCAAACGCCGCTTCAAACGCCAGCAAATAATGGGCATAGCTGATGGGCATGGCCTGCACACCGTTGGTGTAGGCCGGTACCAGGGTGTCGACGTTCTTTTCCGCGAGAGCCAGGATGCGCTGGCGAGTGGCATTCAAGGCGCCACTGTAGGCCAGCACTTGAGTTCGCAGGTTGGCCAGGCGGTAGGTGGCGAGCATGTCCTGGCGACTGCGGCCTGAGTGAATCAGCGAGCCTTCGGGACCGATCTTGTCGGTCATGATCTTTTCCAGTTGCAGCACATCGCTGGGGCGCTTGCCGCCAGGCTGGTCGGCCTGGTCAATGGCGTAGCGCACGCCGCCGGCGATCTTGCGGCCCATCTGGGGCGTGACGATGCGCTCTTCGGTCAGCATCACAATCGAGGCTTTGTTGATGCGGTTGAGCCAGGCGAACTGAGTTTGGGTGGGGTCACCCTTGGTCTTGCGCTGCGTTTGCGACGCGTCCGGCGTGGCACCGATTTTCGCCGCCTGGGCCGCGCATTGTTCAGTGGTGTTGCACGGCAGTTGGCCAGTGTCGGCGGCATAGGCGCCGTAGCTGCTGAGCAGCGCGACGACGACGGCGAGGTGGATCAAGGTTTTTTTGGTATTCACGGCAAGGCTCCGAAAAAATTACAACAGGGGCAAGGTGTAGCTGACGATGAAGCGGTTCTGGTCAACGTCGTTGCCTGAGCCGTTGCTTCGGTAGGTTGCGTTGCGCCATTTCACGCCGAGATTCTTCAGCGTACCGCTCTGAAATACATAGCCGATGTCGGTGTCGCGTTCCCACTCGGTGCCTTCCACGCCACGGGAACGCTCGAAGTTATCGCCCTTGACGTAGCGCGTCATGAAGGTCAGCCCGGGCCAGCCGATGGCCGCGAAGTCATAGTCATAGCGCGCTTGCCAGGAGCGCTCTTCCGGACTGGCGAAGTCCGCCGAGACCATCACGTAGTTGACCAGGTAGGAGTCGGTGCCATCCAAGTGTGGAAACCCGGTAGCCCCTTTCATGCGCTGGTAGGCAGCGCCGAACGAGTGGCCCTGAATGCTGTAAGTGAACCGGGCGCCGAAGGCTTGGTTGTCGACGTTAGTGTTGCCCGCCTTATTGGAGTCGGCGTAGCGCAGGTCGGTCTTGAATGACTGCGACTTGCCCAGGGGCAGGGTGTGCAACAGGTTGAAGATGTGTTGCTTGTAGTTATTCTCGAGGCCGGCATAGTGGTATCCGGTGGTGAGGTGTTTCGTCCACTTGTAGCTGGCGCTGGCGAAGTCGAATTTGTCGCTGGGCGTCGCCCCCTTGATGCCTTTGCCGGCGACTTCGAGGTCGTCATGGCCGCTGACGTTGCGCAGGGTGTTGCTCGTCAGGCGTCCGGCGTTGAAGGTCAGGCCGTCGATGTCCTGACTGCTCAACTGAGTACCGCGAAAGGTCTGGGGCAGCAGGCGGCTGTCGTTTGACAGGGCAATGGGCAGTCTTGGCTCCAGGGTGCCGACTTTCAACACTGACTTGGAAATGCGCACCTTGGCCGCCGCGCCCAGGCGACTGTAGCTGTCTGGAGCCTTTTCATCGCCTACCGGCAACAGGCCACTGTTCTGCCGGTCGGGACCGGAGTCGAGCTTCAACCCCAGCAACCCACTGGCATCGATACCGAAGCCCACCAGCCCCTCGGTAAACCCCGACTGATAGTTCAGGATCATGCCTTGGGCCCATTCATCGCGCTTGGATTGCCTGGCGCCATCCTGGTGATAGTCGCTGTTGAAGTAGAAGTTTCGAAGTTCCAGGTCAGCCTTGCTGTCCTTGAAAAAATCCGCCTCCGCGAAAGAGGGGAACGCCAGGGTCAAACCCAGGGTGGCCGACGTGAGGCCCAGGGCAATAGGGGATTTATTCATTGTTGTTTCCCGTTGGCTGCTGCTTGTTTTTAGAGTTGTGTGGCTGGGCGGCGACAGGGAGGCGCGCCCGGCTAGCGCAGGCTAACGATTTGGTCGTCAGATTGAAAATATATAGAAAGTGTCAGATTGATATGTTTTGGATATGCTTGTCGTACGCGCCATCACGCATGCCGACTTTATCCGTAGCGCCTCAGCCCTGAAGTTTGTCCTGACGCGTCATTAGATCTAGGCTGTGCCGCTAACCCGCAGCGAAGAAGGAATCCACCGATGACCTGGTCCGCCAAGCAGTATTCGATGTTCGAACAACAGCGTACCCGACCCGTGCGGGATCTGGTTGCGGCGATCCCGGAAATGGCTGTGCGCGCCGCAGTCGACCTGGGCTGTGGCCCCGGTAACTCCACTGAAATCCTGGCGCAGCGCTTCCCCAATGCGACCGTGACCGGCCTCGACAGCTCCGAAGACATGCTGGTCAGCGCACGCGAAAGGTTGCCCGCGCTCCACTTCGAACTGGCCGACATCGGCACCTGGAATCCAGCGCAAAAAGTCGATGTGATCCTCGCCAATGCTTCGCTGCAATGGCTGCCGGACCACGCCACGCTGTATCCGCATCTGGCCGAGCAACTGGCGCCTGGAGGCGTATTGGCCGTGCAAACCCCGGACAACCTCAATGAGCCCGCCCACGCAGTGGCGCGTGAAGTGGCGGCAGACGTCCGTTGGGCGGGCAAGATCGGTACGGTCAAGCACAACGAGCGCCACACCGCGAGCTACTACTTCGAGCTACTTGGCCGGTGCTGTGACACCGTCGACGTATGGCGCACCACCTATCATCATCCGCTCAGTGACCATGGCGCGGTGGTGGAGTGGTTCAAGGCTTCGGCATTGCGCCCATTCCTGGCGCCACTGGACGATGCCGAGAAAAGCGCATTCCTCGACACCTATCTGGCGCGGATCACCGAGGCCTATCCGGCCTTGGAGGATGGCAGCGTATTACTGGCTTTTCCGCGGCTGTTCATCATCGCCACACGCTAACGTCTCAGGCGCTCAAGTGGCGGTCAGATTGCCACTTGAGTCGTCAGAAATTCATCTGCCGCTACTACGCTCGCATAACCAAACGCCAATGAGGCCATATAAGCGCCATGCACCTGGGCTGCCGGGATGGTCACGCCGTTGAACTCCAGGTCGCGCGTGGCGCAGGCATCGTGGATCACCGTGACCTTGTAGCCCAGGTCTGCCGCTGCCCGCACGACCCCATCGATGCACATGTGGCTCATGCTGCCGACTACCACCAGATCGGTGATGCTGCGTTGTTCCAGCAGTTCGCGCAGGTGGGTCTCGCGAAACGCATTCACGAAGTGTTTGAGTACCACCGGCTCGTGGTGTTCGTTCAACACTTTGGGATGCAGATGTGCGCCTTCCGAGCCCGGCGTGAAGAAAGGCGCATCTTGCGATGTGAACTCATGACGCACATGGATCACCGCATCGCCGGCCTGGCGAAATGCTTTGAGTAGTCGCTGTGCCTTATCTGCAGCCGCTTCCACCCCGTCAAGCGGCCATTTGCCCTGGGGGAAGTAGTCCTTCTGGATATCGATTAGGATGAGTGCTTGCTTGGTCATAAAGGTTGCCTCGTGATGGGTTGATGCGTTCAGTATCGTGGCTGGCGCATGGTTTTGGGATTGGCCACACCGACAATAGCAGGGAGGCAAACTGACGATGGCTCAGGAGCGCTCGATTATCGAGCAATGCCTGGATCGTGCAAATTACCGCGTCACGGCTGGCGCATCGTGCATAAGCAAACGGGCCAAGTGCTATCACGCGCCTCGCATCTGTTTGATTTGCGTCGGCTTCCTCGGTCCGCCTGCGGCTTGGCCTGATCCCTGCAACTCAAAGCCTACATACCTGGCTGGATCGCCAAGGGGGCTGCATGAACTCCAATCAGCGCAAAAACCTCGTCGTCGCCCATTCGGTTTGTCCGACGGCGCCGCTCCATGAAGTGAATACCAACCTCCAGCTCGCCCGTTGGCTGGCGCGCACGCTCGGGCTTGAGTTCGGCGGCAGCTATAGCGCCGAGCAACATGCCCATCTGGAGGTGTATTTATTGCCGACCCAGACCCTTGTGGGACCGGCGCAGGCGTTGTCCCTCGGCGTGAAGGGGCCGGAAGACCTGTGGGGCGGGTATGTCGATCACGATTTCATCTGCACCAAGGCTATCAGCCACGGCCTGCGCAGTAGCGACGCGATTGCGCCCGAGGGCTGGTCGCCGTTGTTTTCCGAGCGCGTGCGTGGGGTGGTGCTGGACGGCCTGAGCGTGTTTGCCCTGCAGGATGCGCTCGATGCGGCCACGCACGTGCTATATGGCGGCCCGATGCGTCTGAAACCGGTGCATGCCTGCGCCGGGCGCGGTCAGGAAGTGGTGCGTAGCCTCGACGAATTCGAGGCCATACTCGCTCGTCCCGATGCCGCGCAGCTGTTCAGCGAAGGCGTGGTGCTGGAGCAGGACTTGCAAGAAGTGGTGACCCACAGCGTCGGCCAGAGTTTTATCGGCGGTCATGTCTTCAGTTATTGCGGTGAACAGTTCCTGACCGAGGACGGGCAGGGCGAAGCCGTCTATGGCGGTTCTGAGCTGCTGGTGGTTCAGGGTTACTACGAAGATCTGCTCGCCCTTGAGCTGCCGGATGATGTGCGCTTGGCCATCAATCAGGCCCAGACATTCGATAACGCGGCAGATGAGGCCTATCCTGGTTTTTATGCGTCCCGACGCAACTACGACATTGCCCAGGGCCTGGATGCTGAAGGTCAACGCCGCAGTGGTGTGCTGGAGCAATCCTGGCGCATGGGCGGCGCCAGCGGCGCGGAAGTCGCGGCGCTGCAAAGCTTCATCGACAACCCCGGGCTGAAGGCGGTTCGCGTGTCATCCGTGGAAACCTATGTCGAGCAGGCCTTGCCCACCGGTGCCATTGAGGTTTATCGAGGACCGGCAGACAGCAGTGACTTCCTTCTCAAATATGTAACGGTCAAATCCTATGACGGCTAGAAGCGAAACCATCACTATCGAAATCGACGACGAGCAGATGAACGGCACCTTCCTCAGCCCCAAATCCAAGGTGCCGGGCGTGTTGTTTGTGCACGGCTGGGGCGGCAGCCAGGAGCGCGACCTGGAGCGCGCCAAAGGCATCGCCGGGCTGGGTTGCGTGTGCCTGACCTTCGACTTGCGCGGGCATGCCGACAATGGCATTCCGCTGTCGCGGGTTACCCGTGAGGACAATCTGCGCGACCTGCTGGCGGCCTACGATCGATTGCTGGCACATCCGGCCATCGACACCTCGGCGGTGGCGGTGGTGGGCACCAGTTACGGCGGCTATCTGTCGGCGATCCTCACCTCGTTGCGCCCGGTACGCTGGCTGGCGCTGCGAGTGCCGGCGCTGTACCGCGACGAGAAATGGCATACACCCAAGCGCGACCTGGATAAAGTCGATTTGCTCGATTACCGCAGTACCCTGGTAAACGCGCAAACCAACCGCGCGTTACACGCGTGTGCGGCGTTTACCGGTGATGTGCTGATCGTCGAATCGGAAACCGATGATCATGTGCCCCATTCCACCATCATGAGTTATCGGGCAGCCTGCCAGCAGACCCATTCCTTGACCCACCGGATCATCGACGGTGCCGACCATTCATTGACTGATCCGGTGTCCCAGCAGGCCTACACCTCGATCCTGGTGAGCTGGGTGACCGAAATGGTGGTGGGCGAGCGCTTGAGCATTATCCAATCCCAGGGTTGATCAAGAGGGTGTCTTTTTCACCCGCAGTGCCTTGGCCTTGGCCTCCACGCCGAGGTACATCACCAGCGCCACCAGCAGCGGCAAGATAAAATAGATCGCCCGATAGGCAATCAAGCCGGCCAGCAGACTGCCGCGTGATGCTTCGTGTTGCAGCAGCGCGATAAACACCGCCTCCAACACGCCAAGCCCCGCAGGAATATGCGTCACCACCCCGGCGATGCTGCTGATCAACAACACGCCCAGCACCACCGGATACTCGAGGTTTTTCGGCAACAAGGTAAAAATCACCGCAGCCATCAGCGACCAATTCAGCGCGCCGAGTGCCAGTTGCAGCAGCGCCATGCGCAAAGACGGCAGATTGATCTCGATGCCCCGCACCGACCAAGACCGGCGCTGGGAAAAACGGCAGGCCGCCAAGTAACTCAAACTGGCCAGTAGCAGCAGAACGCCGACCCCTTGCAATGCGCCGCTGCTGAGTTTCCAGCCTGGCGGCAGTGTCACCAGGCCGCTGCAGAACACCGCGCCGGCCAGGGTCATGTAGCCAAACCAGTTGGTGGCCAGGCTCAAGCCAAGGATTTTTGCGATATTGCCGTTGCTGACACCCAGTCGTGAATACAACCGATAGCGCATGGCGATACCGCCGACCCAGGCGCTTAGGTTGAGGTTGAACGCGTAGCTGATGAACCCTACCGGCAGGATCTGTTTCCAGCGCAAGGGCTGGCGCACATAGGTGCGACCGATCAAGTCGAAACATGCATATACCAGGAAGCTGCACAGGGTCAGCCCGGCCGCGATCAGCAAGGTCCGCAGTTTGAAGTCGCTGAGGGTCGCGAGCACTTCACTCCAGTCGATACGCCGGGCGAGCAGGGTGAACAGCACGATCAGCAGCAGGAAAAAAGCGATGGTGAGGGGCTTTTTCCAGCGCGCGAAAAACCCTGGTTGTCTACCGTCAGCCGCGTGGGCTTGGGTCATGATCCTGGCTCCGAGGCTGTTGGATGAAGGGTTTCAAGCGCGGTTTATGCGCTGGCAGCCCGCCGATCCAGGCCGGGAAATGACGCAACACATGGAACACCATAAAACCCACGGTGACCCGCCATAACCAGCCGCGTGGGGTGCGGTTTTCCGGCATGGTCTTGCAATGGTTCCTGCTCAACACTTCCAGGCGTTCATACAGCTGTTGATTGAAGCCTTGGTCATGAATCAGCACATTGGCTTCCAGGTTCAACGACAGACTCAGCGGATCGAGATTACTCGAACCCACGGTGCTCCAGTCATCGTCCACCAGCGCCACCTTGCCGTGCAGCGGCCGCTCGCAGTATTCGTGGATGACCACGCCTTCCTTGAGCAAATAGTCGTAAAGCATGCGCGCCGCCAGCTTGGCCAGTAGTACGTCCGGTTCGCCTTGCAGGATCAGTTGTACGTGCACACCACGTCGGGCGGCATTTCTGATTTCCCGCAGCAAGCGATAGCCCGGAAAGAAATAGGCGTTGGCAATCACCACCCGCTGTTGTGCCTTGCGCAAGGCGTGCAGGTAAGCTTCTTCGATGTCCGAGCGGTGTAGCAGGTTGTCGCGGTAGATCAGCCGTACCCAGCCATCACCGTCACCCGGAGCCCAGAGCGACGGGCGTTGTCCCCGGCGCCGCCAGCCGCGCCGCGTGCGCACCTGGCGACCGCTTTGCGCCAAGGCGAAGTGGTGCAAATCTGCCACCGCCGGCCCGGTCACCTGCACCGCGTAATCCTGCTTGGCCTCGGGACCGAAATCCCCCAGGTGATCGGCGGAAAAGTTGATCCCGCCGATAAACCCGACAGTGGCATCGACCACCACGATCTTGCGGTGCAGGCGGCGGAACCAGTTGGTACGCACCCCCAGGGTCTTGGAGGCTGGATCGAAGATCTGCACTGACACCCCGGCCGCTGCCAGTTCACCCAGAAAGCCCGGGCTCAGCTCGCCGCAACCAAAGCCGTCGAGGCTGACCACCACGTTTACGCCGCGCTGCGCCGCCTCGATCAGAATGCCTTGCAGCTCGTGACCGACCTTGTCCTCGAACAGAATAAAGGTCTCCAGCAGAATCTCCCGGCGCGCCTCGCGCAACGCATCGAAGACCTTGGGAAAGTACGCCTCGCCGTTTTCCAGCAGTTCAATCTGGTTGCCAGGCTGCCAGCCGTAGTCCAGGTCACGGGTATTGGCTTCCTGCGGCGGCTGATCGGTGGCGATGTGCTCCACCGCGACCTTTTCCACGGGGGCACTGTTCATAGTTCGACCTCCACTGACAGGGGCGCGTGATCGGACAGATGGGACCAGGGACGGGAGGTCAGCACGTGCGGTCGATGCGCCTTGAGGTTGCGCACATAGATGCGGTCCAGCGCCAACAGCGGCAGCCGCGCCGGGAACGTGCGTGCGTGCTTGCCATGGGCGTGCGCAAACACCTCTTGCAGACCGCTCTGGCTAAGGTCGGCCTGCTGGCGCCAGTCGTTGAAATCGCCGGCGACAATCAACGGTGCGTCGTCAGGGATTTCGCTGATGCGCCGGGCCAACAACTTCAGTTGCTGCTGGCGATGCACTTCCCGTAACCCCAGGTGAACGCAGATGGCATGCAGCTCTTTGGTGCTGCCGGGCAGGCGCAATACGCAGTGCAACAGTCCGCGACTTTCATGGCCGCTCTGGGAAATGTCGAGATTTTCATGCTGGATGATCTGGAATTTCGACAGCAGCGCGTTGCCATGATCGCCGTGGGGATATACCGCATTGCGGCCATAGGCGAATTGCGGCCAGATGCTGTCGGCGAGAAATTCATACTGGGGCATGCTCGGCCAGTTGCTGTAGCGTTGAGGATGCCGCTCGTGGGTGCCGTGGATTTCCTGCAGGAACACCACGTCGGCGGCCTCGCTGCGAATCGCTTCGCGCAGCTCCGGCAAGATGAACCGTCGGTTCAGGGCGGTGAAGCCCTTGTGGGTGTTGACCGTCAACACGGTAAAGCGCGTGATGGCGGCGCTGGGCGTGACAGGCACCCATTCTGGAATCGCAGCCATGGTTGCTCCTCTGGATGATATGTCGAATGACCTCCGTTTAAGGCTGACTATGATTTTCCAGAGAAAGTTTCGATGGTCCTACGGACGGCACACCTCCAGCGGCAAAGCGCAGGACCCAAAGGGTACTCACGGGCCAAGGCACTTTATAAGTGACGGTTGCGCTACAAACCCGCAAAATGCCACGATCTGGAAAATACCCACGGCACGGCTTATCCGCCTGTCGATAATAGCCATCGTTCCAAACAGGCCGGGCCTGCTCAATCTATGCGAATGCGCCTTATGTTACTGGGCGGCGGGAATGCCCTTGGGCAGGCGCTGATTCGCCTCGGTGCGGAGGAAGACATCGGCTTCCTCGCCCCGCGTCCGCCCCAGGACGGCTGGGATGCCGCCAGCCTCACCCAATTGCTCGACGACACCCGTCCCGACGCCTTGATCAACCTCGCCTATTACTTCGACTGGTTTCAGGCGGAGGCAGTCAACGAGGCCCGTCTGGCCGCGCAGGAACTGGCGGTCGAACGGCTGGCCGAGCTGTGTCAGCATCACACCATCACGTTGCTGCAACCCTCCAGCTATCGGGTGTTCGACGGCTCGCGTGCCACGGCCTACAGCGAAAAAGACGAACCGGTGCCGCTGGGCTTGCGCGGGCAGGCGTTATGGCGGATCGAGCAAAGTGTACGCGCCACCTGTCCGCAGCATGTGCTGTTGCGCTTTGGCTGGCTGCTCGATGACAGCGTCGACGGCACGCTCGGGCGTTTCCTGGCACGTGCCGAGACACTGCAGGAATTGTTGCTGGCCGATGACCGACGGGGCAATCCGACGCCAGTGGACGATGCGGCGCGGGTGATTATTTCCGTACTCAAGCAGCTCGATTGCGCGGCGCCGCTGTGGGGCACCTATCACTACGCCGGGCAAGAAGCGACCACGCCAGTGGCGCTGGGTCAGGCGATCCTCAGCGAGGCGCGCAATTTTCATGCGCTGGCGGTCGAGTCCCCCACGCCCCAGGCTCACGCCGCCCGGCCGGACGCCGCCGATGAACCGCAACATGCGGTGCTGGCCTGCAAGAAAATCCTCCACACCTTCGGCATCAAGCCGCGCGCGTGGCGGGCCGCACTCCCGGTCTTGTTGGATAGGTTCTATCGCCATGGCTGAAGGCTTTGTATCAATCATCGACGGCGCAGGTTTTATTGGTCCGCACCTGCCTGACGCCTTGCTCGCCAAACGCCATCACTGAGGGTATTCCCCCGGCAAGTCCGCTCGCCACAGCAGCTCAATCTGCTTGGATTTAAGCGTTGAGGCAAAGTTGTGTAGATACCTATGCTTATGAGCATAGGCATCTACACAACTTTCAAAAACTGACGAACTTCCCTGTGGCGAGCGGGCTTGCCCCGCGCTGGGCTGCGAAGCAGCCCCAAAACCAGCCGCTACGAAGTATCTGACACACCGCATTCGGCTTACTGGGGCTGCTTCGCAGCCCAGCGCGGGGCAAGCCCGCTCGCCACAACAGCCCTATCCGCTTGGATTTAAACGTTGAGGCAAAGGTGTGTAGATACCTATGCTTATGAGTGAAGGATGGGTGCGCTTGCTGAGGCGATAATGCAAATGTCCACACTGTAACTGTCCGCTGACTTAAAGCCTGCATCGTAGATGTGGGCTTTTTTATTTGAGTGATGTAAACAAAAAACTACTTGTATGCTAGCCGCTGTTTATTCGATGAGTTGTATCGCATATACCTGCTTATCGCTAATGCGTATTAAAAACTGTCACTTTTCACAGCTGACGGCTCTTGTCATTCCCGCTACATTTGATTTCGAAAGGCAAAATAAGTGGCTCATCTTTTTAGGCGGATGACTCACTTTAAGAAATGGTGAAGGGCATCATCGAACGGTACGAAGTAACAGGTATGCAATCAAAAATAAGGGGAGGTTAAAATGTTTGATCTACCGGAACCTGAAGAATCCGAGTTGCCCGAAGAGCTGCAGAAAGCCGAGTTGAATTGGCCCTTCATCGATTATGTGAGAGATGGGGCGGTAGTGAGTCCCGTGGCGGCCGTGGAATTTAATGGCAGTTTGCAAATTTTTTATGTCAGGCGGACCGAAAACGGAAATGTATTGGCTCATACTCAGTTCACTGGGAAGTCCGATAAAAACCGGGTCATAAAAGTGGTAGACGGTCCTGAAATCGCGAGTATGAGCGAACTCCGGCCAGCAGTGGCTGTTTATAATGACTTACTCTATTGTATTTATGTTCGCACGGACATGGCAATGTGGTGCTCAACGTATGATGGCATTGCGTGGAATGGGCCTCACAGTGTTGAGGCGAATAGCGTGATCGGGCCGGGAGTGGCGGTGACGGATGTACGGGGTTTGGAATTGACCTTGATTTTTCAAGAGGAAGGACCGTTAAGCGCTTCTTATAATAATGATGGTAAGGAGTGGCATTCGATGAATCTTGCTTATTTTAATCCAGACCGACCACAAAGTGGTGTAGCGGTGGCTGCTTTTAAAGGTACGGCTTGTGTGGCTTTTAACGATGTGTCCGCAGAGGGAGCGTGCATTATGCCTATGCCCAATGGTTCTCTCCCTCTCCAGCTCGAAGTGGATTTTACCTATTTGGCGGTAGGCTCGCCGTCGCTTTGTGCGTCACACGGAAAACTTTATTGTGCAACCACTCACGCTCCAACCAATGCTTGTTTAATCTCCAGTTACCCCAACCCCAACTCAGACTGGTCTGAACCCCAAGCTATCCATGGGCTGAGATTAAAAGGCTCACCTTGTCTGGCAGAGTTTAAAGGCAGCCTATATTTGCTTAGTGTGAATACTGTTGGTGTAGATATTTTTAAAAAGAGCAATGATTAAGCGTATTGTAGAGGGGGAGGGCGTGTTGAAAGTGAACTATAGTCCCGTATATTTATACTCATTGAGTAATTTCCATATGTTCAATTGGGTAGCGACCTTAGAGATTGTCTGTTGTGAAAAAGTGTGTGTATTGGCATGAGATAAAGAAAATACTTGTATGCTTTTCACCGCTTATTCTGTGAAGTGTGGTTTGTTTGGGTGCTTATCACTATTGCGTATTAAAAACTGTTGCTTCTTACAGGTGACGAACTTTGACATGACGGTTACCTTGAGCCTCGAAAGGTTAAATAAGTAACTCATCATTTTAGGCGGATGTCTCACTTTAAATAAATGGTGAAAGACATCGTCGAGTGGTACAAAACAACAGGTATGCAAAAATAGATGGAGGTTAAAATGTTTGATCTACCAGAGCCCGAAAAATCCGAGCTGTCCGAAGAACTGCAGAAAACCGAGTTGAATTGGCCCTTCATCGATTATGTCAGAGATGGGGCGGTAGCAAGTCCCGTGGCGGCTGTGGAATTTAACGGGAAACTGGAAATTTTGTATCTCAGGCAGACCGAAAATGGAAATGTGTTAGTTCATACCCAGTTCACGGGAAGCGCTGATAAGAACCGGGCTATAAAAGTGGCAGACGGGCCTGAGTTTGTGGGCATCAGCAAGTTCAAACCTGCGGTGGCTGTTTATGAAGACTTACTCTTTTGTTTTTATGTTCATGCGGATGATGCGGCAGTGTGCTACTCAACGTACGATGGCACCGGGTGGAAGGGACCTCACAGAATTCAGGGGCGTACCTTGAGTGAACTGGGAGCTGCGGTAAGACGTAACAAATGGGATGATTTGGAATTGACCTTGATTTTTAAAGAGATTAATCCAAGGGAGTTTATATTTCTACATAACAGTGGTAGCGAATGGCGGTCAACATTTCGTAGGTGTTCTACCCCAAGTGCACCACGCTCTGGTATTGCGGCGGCTGCTTTTGAAGATAAATTTTATGCGGCTTTTAATGATATATTAACAGATAATACGTACATTCTTCCTCCGTCCGATGACGATACCCAACCCTATACCCAACTCGCAATAAAGTTGACCTATTCGGCAGCAGGCTCGGCGTCGATTTGTGCATCAAAAGGCAAGCTTTACTGCGCATCTGCTCACAAGTCAACCAATGCCTGTTTGATCTCCAGTTACTCAGACTCGGTCTGGTCTGAACCCCAAGCTATCCATGGGCTGAGATTAAAGGGCTCACCTTGTTTGGCGGAGTTTAAAGGCGATTTATATTTACTTAGCGTAGATGCTGTTGGTGTAGACATTTTCAAAAGTGAGCAATAACTAAGCATGTTGTAAAGGTGCGTTGGAAATGGGCTATATATTGGTGTGCTTATAATTCCATTAGCCATGCCCACGTATTCAATTGGATAATGGTTTAAATGTAGGTTTTGTCATGAATCAGACCTTTCATTAAATAGGTTGTGAAGAGCATGGACGAGCGGGATGGAGCAGCAGACATGTAACCATCTTTTCGAAAAAAAATATGTGGAGGTTTAAATGTTTGATCTTCCTGAACCTAAAAAAACCGAGCTGCCCGAAGAACTGCAGAAAACTGAGTTGAATTGGCCCTACATCGATTATGTCAGAGACCGGGCGGTAGCGAGTCCCGCGGCGGCTGTTGAGTTTAATGGCGTGTTGGAGATTTTTTATGTCAGGCAGACCGAAAACGGGAATGTTTTGGCTCATACCCAATTCATCGGGAGCGCTGATAAGAACCGAGTGATAACAGTAGCAGACGGCCCTGAGTTCGCGGGTATCAGCGGGCTTAGGCCAGCGGTGCTTGTTTATGAACATTTACTCTATTGTTTTTATGTTCGCACGGATAAGGCTATGTGTTATTCAATCTATGATGGTGCGAAGTGGACTGGGCCCCACCGTGCTCCAGTGGATAGCATGAGCGGGCCGGGAGTGGCGGTGGAGTATGATGCATGGAGTTTTGACTTGACATTGGTTTTTCAAGAGATGTCCAAATGCGTGCTAAGCATTCGTCATTATAACGGTAGCAAATGGAGTTCGAGAGATCTGGATTCCAACCCCACTGTACCTTTGGGTGGTGTAGCGGTGGCTGCTTTTGAAGATATGGTTTATGTGGCTTTGAACGACATAATGATAGGGGAGGGGACGTACATAATGCCTATGCTTTATGATGTTCCTCAGACCGAAATAAATTTGACCTATTCAGCAGCAGGCTCGCCGTCGCTTTGTGCATCAAAAGGCAAGCTTTACTGCGCATCTGCTCACAAGTCAACCAATGCCTGTTTGATCTCCAGTTACTCAGACTCGGTCTGGTCTGAACCCCAAGCTATCCATGGGTTGAGGTTAAAAGGCTCACCTTGTTTGGCGGAATTTAAAGGCAGTTTATATTTGCTTAGCGTGAATACTGTTGGTGTGGATATTTTCAAATGTGATCAATGACTAAAACCGGTGTGGAGAATCAGAGGAGTGTGTTGAAAAGTTAAACTATATATCTGTGTGCGTGTAATTCCATAACTCATGTCCATGCATTCAATTGGGTAATGCGCTAAGTGGTTATTCTCTGTGAGGGAATAGTGTGGTTTTGCTGTGCTCTTGGCATAGAACTTCTAATGAACTTAATATGAGAGAGACGCTATGAGAGTTTTGACTATTTATTTTTGTGGCACCAGTTCGAATCAATTCGACGCTTTCAAGGAAACTTATTGGAACGGTGAGCTGATCTCGACCTTGGCTCGAAATACCCAAGGTAGAGAGTTTGCGGATTGGATCATTATTGATGGGCCAGGCAGTGGCAATTTACAAGAGGATGAGTTATTCACCAAGCCCGGCGGTTATTACAAATTGAGTGGAATAGCAAGAGGTAGCGGCTGGGAAGAAAATGTAAAGCATGCAGCACAGATTATAAAAGGAAAGTTTGATTGGCAGCGAGAGAAGTTGACCGCAGAGAATTATAAACAACTGCAGGCGGCCGGTGTTCCGATTGAGGATGTTAATGCGACGGGCTGCTGGTTATGGCGACACTATGAGTATGGAGATCGCCAAGTTACGCCGCAACTATTGCAAGAGCAAATCATCAAAATGTTTCGTAAAGAAGAAACTCTTCCAGAGCAGGTTAATTTGGTCGGTTGGAGTCGGGGAGGGGTCAGTTGCGTCATGTTGGCAAACCTTATGCTTAACGACCCTGAGTTAAAAGGTATTCATGTTAATATTTTTGCTGTGGACCCTGTGCCTGGGGCAACTAATTTTGACAGCCATCGAGTCCAGCTCGGCGAGAATGTTAGAGAATACGTGGCCATGTACGCAAGAGATGAACGATCGACAGGTTTTATGTGTGTCATACCTAATACAGATGTAAGCACGAAGGTATCGATCTATCCGATGGCAGGACGACATGCAACGCTCGTGGGTAACGCGGCGGCGAACGGAGCAAAGGGTACCAAGGTACTTTTTGAACCGGGTGATATCGTTCGTCATTATGCTGAGGTATGCCTGACCCGTTGGGGTGTTTCGTTAGACAAAATGCTCAGCCTTACAGCGCCGCAATTGGATCAACGACTCGCTACGATCAAAAAATCGTATAACGTATACACGGTGATGCGCAGTACAACCTATACTGCTCGAGTATATAGCGAGATCGATGGAGAGCGAAAGGTACACTTTAATGGTGACGCTAAATTTTCCTCTGTTTCCGGGCCTCGTTTTTCCCCAGAAAAAGGGCTTTCGGTAGGACACATTCCGGACAGTTCTTATTTTAATGATATTGTCTAAGGCGAAGGTGGAAAATTGAAGGATTTTACTTGAGTAGCGAGGTTTTTCCGGATTTAATGATCGTTATGACTGTCATTAAATCCGGAGTTGTTTCAATGCTTAAACTTCCGTGGGCGCAGCAGTCATGGACTATACATCTGCGCTTTTCAATACATTCTCTAGCAGTTCCGCATTATTGCGTACTTCCCGCCATCTCTCAGTCGATGAATTCAAAAAGAATTCAATACGTTTAAGTTTAGAAAATGAATTAATATTTTGGATTTTTTGCTGAGCACCCTTTACGTCTTGTACCGTCACTGTCCAAAAGGTTCTAAGCTGCCCAACACCTTTGTCGGCAGACTCCAGAGGCTTTTCCATGATTTTTGCGATATCCTGAAAAGCCGCTACATGCTGGGATAATAAGGCGCTACTGCTGGCTCTTAAGATAATATCTTCTAGATCGGCTCTTTTCTCTGCTGATAACGTATCGAGGATTTGATTGTAATTATCTAGATGGTATTTAAGAATGTCCATATTGGGCACTCTACGCTCCCGCAAGTATGATGCACTCACGGCCGCAGAAAAGGCGGTGGTTACATTTTGCATATGCCCTCTGACGGTCGTCAGATCGTCCTGGTTCAATTCCAGCCTTTCCAGTTCCTCTTCCAGCGCGTACAGGGTGTCTGATGACGCTATTCTGCGCAGGCCCGGCAGAATATTATTCATAAGCTCCTTTTTGAAATCTAAAATAGCCGTCTTAATATTACCTCCTGCGACGGATACCTGGCCTATTTCATTAGCCATCGTATTTATTGTAGTTTTGAGTGAGGGAATCATTTCCTGATCAGATACTCCCAAGGGGATCGAGATGCCCTCCCATTCGCCTTCAGGTAACGCAGCGAGTCGCTTTGATGCGTTGTCGTATTCGGGCATGGATTTTATTCTTTCGATTACTGCTGCGCTTTGCTCACTAAACGTATCTGAAAAGGTGAAGATTTCCTGGCATAACTCCATGACCCCTTTTTCAATTTCCGGCCATTCTTCGGTATGTTCAATGATGTTGTTAATCATAAGGTTGAACTGTTCTTCGTTGATCGCCGAATTCACAGATGAATCAAATCTAAACTCCTCCCGCAGTGTCGAGAATACCTGGCTCTTTTTGATGTCTTCTAAATCTGGTCGAAGCCGGATTGCAAGCCTCAAATAGTCTCTGATGACTTTAATTTCGTCGGCTTTAAAAATGGGATCCTGAGTTGTCATGATTATTGCCTCGAGAGTGAGAAATACGAATATTATTTCCTGCCAGCACTCGCCCAGCGAGTGCCCTTTTGGGGGTATAGCGTTTTATCTCCACTGCGTCGACTGTCATTATTGACAGTTGACATTTCTGCAGGTCGGTAACCGTGCTGCCACTTCCGTGGTGTTGAGATAGTTAACTTATTTATGGGGAGCGCCAAGTATTCATATTCATAAAGGCTCTATATTTTAGATTTTTAATTTCGAAGCGATATGGCAACCTGTTATATTTGACAGTATCCCTTTAAAGCCCTTCGGCGTTTCATAAGGTCTCCACATACTTTATTCAAGCGAGGTGCAGTTTACTTGATGTTTCATGCCTGACTTTTATAACGCATATGTGATGGTCCTATTCCCAACCTGTAAAGGAAGCGCCTTATGGAACGCAGTGCAGAGTACCCCATTCCCATTGTGACCCGCGATGATGTACGTGTTATTGAGCGTTATGTCGCGCAGGGACAGATCCTCCCTCTGACGGAAGATGATGTACACGCGAAGTATAGTAAGTACGCGCCAGCCACCCTGACACGAGAGATAATGCAGAATTTTAGAACCATTAATACTCATGCCCAATCATGGCAAGACGTTCAGGACGCAATGATCACTGTAAGCGCGGTGCTCGTGGCATTTTCAAAAGACCTTCATGAATATGGTGATGAAGCAGTTGAGGTCATTAAAGACATGAAGGGTTATAGAACAAACAAAATCGATAGCATGACTGAAGCCCAAATACGAGAGCTACCTTCAATATCATTTGATGGCGATGAGCAGCGCCAGATGGAGAGCGTGGAGGTGACCGTTGATTATATAAGAAAATCTATCCGGGCTAAAAAAGCCGACAGCGGTAGTGCATTGGAACGTCTCAACATCTTTAGAGATACATTGACCAATGAGATCGAGCCCTGGATTGGGCAAATGATTAAGGTATCAAATCCAGATGCGCTGGATACGGCGATAGCTGAGAGCCGCATCGAACTCGTTAAGATAAAGAATAATATTGTTCAGATGAACGCTCCGAAAAGCAATTGGGGGCTGCTGATGGACCTCACAAACACTTTACATATAACCAACACGTTAAACGATCAAGAAATGTCCGATTCGGTCAGGGCTCAGCACATTAAGCGTAGAGAAGATGCCTTGAAAAAGCTAGAGTCAAACA
This sequence comes from Pseudomonas mucidolens, assembly GCF_900106045.1. Taxonomy (NCBI): domain Bacteria; kingdom Pseudomonadati; phylum Pseudomonadota; class Gammaproteobacteria; order Pseudomonadales; family Pseudomonadaceae; genus Pseudomonas; species Pseudomonas mucidolens. Next base: position 5,673,381 of record NZ_LT629802.1, read on the forward strand.
ACCAGCTCAGGGGTATGCTTCAAACTCTGTATGTTGGCATGGGCTCTTTATACGACGTTGTGGATCCCGCTATCAAAGCCGTGGCACAGCTTCACGGCCATTGGGAAAATATTCTCGCACTTATCGAGGACTCCTTGGCACAGTTCAGACGTGAGTCGAGTTATGCATACCTGGGTCTCTTTGTCATAAAGTTGGAGCGGGTTTTACAAGATTGGAGTCATATTGAAAATAACTCCACTACCTTGCAGAATGCCTTCAGACTCTAGCGGCTCAATAATCAGGATATTAACTTTTATAAGGTATTTAAACATGAGCGACTCTACTGTTTTATTGAATGCGCCGAATATGATGGCTGTAAAGGACTGTCGAGAGGCTATTCACTATTATGCAAAAATATACCTGAGCGATATTGATATTGAATCGTTGAGGACAGATGCGCTTGCGCTTTCGCGGTATGTGAGTGAGGTAGATCAGGACGTCAATGACCTCGTGCTTAAGGTGGGCAGCGTCATGGATGTTGCGGACGTCTCATCATTTCTGGACGATATCCAAGACATGAGCTCAGATCCGGATGCGTTGGCTGACTACAAAAAGGAGCTTGTCAAGCTACTGGAGGAGAAGAAAAAAATACTTACTGATCTCCGTCAAGCGTTGGATGACGCGACGTACAATATGGATACTATGAGTTTTACCAGTAATACTTTCAGGCTTAAAGAGCTTGCCGCTACCAAAGAGAATATTAAACTCAATGCAAAAAATGAGAACGTAGGAGTAGAGTACGACTGGTTGCTGCAGAAAAAACATGCGCTTGATGTGGCCATTGAGGCTTATGATTCCAAGTCAATTTATGATATGGCCAAGCCTCTTTTAGATCAGGTTGAACACCTTGCAAATGCGGCACTGAACGGGCCAGCAGAATTTAAAAAAGATTTGGTGAAAGAAGGTATTGAAGCGGCCAAATTTATCCTAAAATCTGCTGATGACGGGATAAAACACAACGATATGCTACAGGCACGGATCCAAATGATTCAAAAGCTTGCGGAGAGAGATAAAATTAATAATGAATATGATCAACGCCTTAAGGATAATTTTGAGGAAACGCGGCGGATAACGGCTTTTGAAGACCTTCGCAAACCAAAAAAAGAGTATCTCGATGAAGTAAAAAAAATCATTGCAGCACTCGATTCATTCATTGAGATGGTTTTTGCGGACGTAAAAGATAAGGACAAGGCACAAGAAATTGCTGGAGGCTTTGTGACGCATGCACCTGAGCTTGTTACCTACTCAAGGAACGTATATCTGAAGTGGTTGCGATAGTGTTTGGTTTTTGAATATTTAGCGTAACGCTGCCAAATCCATTGATATCAAGGTTTTATATTGACATTGGAGGGGAACTGTTTCCGGTATGGCGCACCAAAAAAGCCAATGCCCCGACACGTCGGGGCATTGGCGCTTTAACGGTAGTAGCGTGATTTTTTGCACAATCTGTCGAAGAGCAACTTTTTACTTGAAGCGTGCAGCTGTCAACTGTTCGCCAAGCGCTTAGCACTTAGAACTTGTAACCAATCCCCACCATGTAAACCATCGGATCAACATCCACATTAACCTTGGCGCGGGTCCCGGTGGCCAGGGCGTTGTTGTCGACGGTGGCTTTGGTGCTGATGTCGATGTAGCGCGCCTGGGCGTTGATCAGCCATGTGTCGTTGATCATGTAGTCCATACCGATCTGCGCGGCCCAGCCCCAGGAGTTTTCTGCCTTGAAGTTGCTGAAACCGGCTTGTTCGGCGCGGCTGCCGACGTGCTCGTCATAGATCCAGGTGTAGTTGATGCCGGCACCGACATAAGGTTGGAACGCCGACTTGCTGTCCAGCGGGTAGTACACGACGCTCAGGGTCGGTGGCAGGTGCTTGAGGGTGCCAAGCTTGCCGTTGGCAGCGCCGAGGGCGGTGTTCTTGATTTTCACGTCATGCTCGAATGGCGTGGCTGCCAGCAGTTCGATACCGATGTGGTTGGTGAGCATGTAGGCGAAGTTCAGACCCAGCTGAGTGTCGCTGCTCATGGTCGCCTTGCCGCCCAGATTGGTCCCGGCCAATGGGCCTTGGTCAACCTTGACGCTGCCGCTGTCGGCTTTCGGGTTGACCGTGATCGCACCGGCGCGAACCAGAATGTCGCCTGCCTCGAAGGCGTGGGCGAGTGGGGCGGCGAGTGCAAGCGCGAAGAGGGAGGCGCTGAGCAGTGACTTGTGCATGGGGGGCTCCAAAGGACGTTTTTAGTTGGCTGTGTCCAATGGTAAAGATCGCCGGGCTTGAGCTTTTGACGCAGCTCAATGAAATAGCAAGCTAATCAAATTTGCCCGCCGGGGTCTTACTCCGGCAGCTCATAGGCATAAATTTTCTCGGCATCCATCTGATAGCCGGCATCCGCCAGTTCGCTGGTGGACGGCTTGACCTGCATCTGGCCTTCGATCCAGTACGGCTGGTACAGCTCCTCCAGCTTCACGCCGATTTCGCTTTTGACATGCACGATCTGGTTCGACGGCGGCGGTGGAACGTGGATGCAGGCACCGAAATACGGCACCAGCAGAAATTCCGTGGTGCGACCTTCCTCACTGACTTCCAGCGGCACGATATAACCGGGCAAGCGGATATGTTGGCCATCCAGTTGCGGCACCACCGGCGCGTCGGGCAAATCCTGTTTCGCCGCGGGGGCCGCTTCGGCGGACAGGGCGTCGGCCATGTTCGACAGGTCGTGCAGCGGCTGCATGTTGGGGATTTCCGCCGGCGCATCCGCGGGAATCATTTCCTGCCACGACAAAGCCCGAGGCTCGTCGGCCCAGGTTGGCAGGGCCACCAGCACTAACAGCGCGAACAGCAAACGGCGCATCAAAAACTTCCTCATAAACGCACAGATAGCCCATCGGCCAAGGATTGTCGGTAGGCGCGCCATGCCGGTACGCTGCCCATCAGCAGGGCTGCGACGAGGATACCGCCCAACAGCGTCCATTCATATTGGCTTGGCGGTGACAGCGGCAGATCCAGGCCATAGTTGGCTTGCAGGTAACCACGGGAGGCGGCGATGCACACGTAGAGCAGCGCGATGCCCGCCACCACGCCGGACAACGCCAGCGCGAACGCTTCGAAAATCAGCAAGCTCGCAATATGCCAGGGTCGTGCGCCGACCGAGCGCAGGATCGCCATTTCCCGGCGGCGCTCGTTGAGGCTGGTGAGAATCGCCGTGAGCATGCCGATCAAACCGGTCAGCACCACAAACAACGAAATCACGAACAGCGCTTTTTCGGCGGTGCCCATCATGCTCCACAATTCTTGCAATGCCACTCCCGGCAGGATCGCCAGCATCGGCTCCGCGCGAAATTCGTTGATCTCGCGCTGCAGGGCAAAGGTCGAAATCTTGTTGTTCAAACCCAGCATGAAGGCGGTGATCGCTTGGGGTGTGAGGTCCATGTTGCGTGCCTGATCGACACTGATGCGGCCCTTGCCTTGGGCCGGGACGCCGTTATGCCAATCGATGTGAATCGCTTCCATGCCACCCAGGCTGATATGCAACGTGCGATCCACCGGAGTTCCGGTGCGCTTGAGAATGCCGACCACGGTGAAGGGCTTGTCATCGTGCTTGACCAGGCTGACCACGGCCACGCCGTGGGCCAGCACCAGCTTGTCGCCGAGTTTGTAATGCAGCGCGTCGGCCACTTCGGCACCGAGCACCACCTCGAAGGGATCGCTGGCAAACGCGCGGCCGCTGGCTAATTCCAGAGGCTGTTTGCGGCCGTATTGGAAGTGTTCGAAATAAGCTGCGTTGGTGCCCATCACGCGATAACCGCGATGAGAATCGCCAAGGGAAATCGGAATCGCCCATTTCACCCGCGGGTTGGCGGCGAAGTGCTCGAAGCTGTCCCAGCGAATATTGTTAGTCGCGTTGCCGATGCGAAATACCGAGTACAGCAGCAGATTGACCGAGCCTGAGCGGGCGCCGACGATCAAGTCGGTACCACTGATGGTGCTGGCAAAACTGGCGCGTGCTTCGGTACGCACGCGCTCCACCGCCAACAGCAGGCAGACCGAGAGGGCGATGGCGAACGCGGTGAGGATCGCGGTAAAGCGGCGGTTAGCCAGGCTGGCCATGGCTAGTCGAAACAAATACATCTCAAGCCTCGAGCGGGGTGGCGGCGCGATTGAGTTCGGCCAGCGACAGGTTGCGGTCGAACAGCGGCGCCAGGCTCTGATCATGGCTGACGAACAACAGGCTGGCGCCGGCTTCGCGGCATTCAGCGAACAGCAATTGGATGAACGCTTCGCGTGCGTCGTAGTCGAGGGCCGAAGTGGGTTCGTCGGCGATCACCAGTTCCGGCTGGCCGATCAATGCGCGAGCGGCCGCAACACGTTGTTGCTGGCCGATGGACAGTGAGTCGGCGCGGCGCTCCAGCAAATCCTGGTCCTGGAGGCCCAGATGCGCGAGCAAGGTCGCGGCGGCCTGATCGACGCTGCCGTGGCGCTGGCTCGCGCGTTGTGCCCGCAACTTGGAGAAATGGCACGGCAGTTCGACATTCTCGCGTACCGAGAGAAACGGCAGCAGGTTGAACTGCTGGAAGATGTAGCCGGTATGGTCCACGCGAAAACGATCCCGCGCACCGGCCGACAGCTCGGTCAACTCCTGGCCCAACAGCCGGATGCTGCCCGCCGTGGGCTTTTGCACACCCCCCAAAAGCCCCAGCAGCGTGGTCTTGCCACTGCCGCTGGGACCCTTGAGGAACAGGGTTTCCCCCGGCTCCAGGCGAAATGCCGGAATGTCCAGTAGCTGGGGATGACCGGGCCAGTTAAAGCCCAGGTCGGACAGTTCGATCAGTGCTTGGGTCATGTGAACTCAGAACTTGAGAGTGGTGGCGGCACTCGTCGCTTCAACGCCTTGCTGGCCGCTCGGGCCGATCAGTTGTACCTGAATTTTCCGGGTGGCGGGGAAGGTCTTGAACAGGTTCGCCAGGTCGAGGTTCTTCAGCGCGGTCGGCGTGGCGCAGGTGAACTGGTAGTGAGCGTGGATTTCGCTGTGATCGTGATGAGGCTCTTCGGCCGCGGCGCCTTTGCCATCGGTGGCGTGATCGTCATGGTCATGATCCGCATCGGGCTTGTCGCCAAACAACGGGCTGTTGAGTTCCTGGGTGCTGATCACGCAACCGGCCGCCTGGGGCAGGCTGAACAGCACCAGCGGCTGTTCCAGCTGCTTGCGTGCGGCGACGACCTTGGCCTTGTCGGCGTCAGTGGTAGCCTGGTGTTCGAAACCCACCAGGTTCATGGCCGGGCTTTCCAGCTCCAGTTCCAGGGACTGACCCTCCAGCACCGCGTTGAGGTGTCCGACACCGTGTTCGTGGGCACCGAGGCTGGCGTGTTGATGATCGTGGTCGTGGTCGTGGTCATGTGCGTCAGCGGCTTGAGCGATGGCCAAGGGCAGCAGGGCAAACGGCAAAGCGAGCAACAGGCGGCGCATAGCAAAACTCCAGGCAATAATGAAATTTTTGTTATGTGATCTTATAACAAAAGAGTCGAGAGTTTGACCGCCTGCTTGGCGTTGCGCAAGGCACATGGGAGCATGCTCGTCAGAAAAAATCCTGGAGGCCGAGCAATGTTGCGAATTCGTGGAACCATCGGTGAACTGCCCGTGGACTTGACCCTGGAACTGGATGACGGCGATTGGGCCCGGCTGGGCGCGCAGTTGCAGACGATCCAACCGGCAAGCGCCGAACCTGTCGCCGCAGCGCCGCCGGCCAACCAGGGTGACGGCCAATGGCAGGCCGCCCAGGATCTGCTGCGCCAGGCCGGGCAGCTCAGCGGGCTGGAATTATCGGATCAACTCGAACAGTTGACGGGCAGCGCGTCGGCGGGCAAGCGCTTGTTAGTGCGCCTGCGCCATAGTGCCAAGGTCAAAGTGGCCAGCGGTGGTGATACGCCGCTCTATACCTGGATCGACACCGCTTCTTAAGCGCCCCCAATGTAGGAGCGAGCTTGCTCGCGAAAAACTCATAGGCGCCGCGTTTATCCAGGAAGCACGCGTTATCGTTGAGGTTCTTCGCGAGCAAGCTCGCTCCTACAAAAAAGCCTTAAGCCCCCTCGTCGCAGGCGGTTGTCACTCAATACAACGCTGCGAACAACTTGCGGCGATACGCCGTGACCAGCGGGTGATCATTGCCCAGCAACTCGAAGACCTGCAGCAAGGTCTTGTGGGGCAGGCCTTCGTTGTAGCTGCGGTTGCGGATAAACAGCTTGAGCAGGCCATCCAGCGCCGCTTCGTATTGCTGGCGCGCCAACTGCTGCACCGCCAGTTGATACATCGCTTCATCATCCTGCGGGTTTTGCGCCAGGCGGCTTTTCAGCTCGGCGGCGTCGGGCAGGTCAGCGGCTTGACGCAAGAAGGTGATCTGCGCCTTGGCACCGGCAAGGGCGGCCTTGTGTTCGTCGCTTTTGACGGCATCGAGCACGCTCTGCGCTTCGCCCAGTTCGCCGCGCTCGGCGAGGCAGCGAGCGTAGAGAATCAGTGCGCCAGCGTTGCTATTGTCTTCCCCGAGCAAGGTCACCAGGACGGCTTCGGCATCACTGATACGGCCCTCGGCGAACAGCGCCTGGGCCTGCTCCAGCGGGTCAGCTGCAGCTGGCGCGGGCATCTGCACATGCGGTTCGAGCATCGCCCGTACTGCCGATTCCGGTTGCGCCCCGGCAAATCCGTCCACCGGCTGGCCATCCTTGAACAGCACCACCGTCGGCAGGCTGCGGATGCCAAAGCGCGCGACGATGTCCTGTTCGGCCTCGCAATCGACCTTGGCCAGCAGCAACTCGCCCTGATAGCTCTCGGCGATCTGCGCCAGCAGCGGCATCAACGCCTTGCACGGCGCGCACCATTCGGCCCAGAAATCCACCAGCACCGGCTTGTGGAAGGAGTTCTCGATCACCGCCTGGTCGAAGGTGGCAGTCGTGGCATCAAAGATATACGGCGTTGGCTCACTCATGGGGTATCTCGAAGAACGCGGGAATGGAGCAACTATAAGGGCTGGCGGGGTTGGCTGAAAGCGCGCCGCGAATGATACAGACTCACCTTGCGAAACTGCCAGGGTTCGGCCAGGTCCGGCAAGGTCAGCGCATCGAGCACTCCCAGACGCTGATAATCGCGGTGCTGAAAATCCCGCACCCGCGAATCGGCGACCAACGCTTGCTGCCCGCGTGTGAGGAATTGATCCAGCAGTGGCAGGTTTGCCCGGTCGTACAGCACATCGGCTACCAGAATCAGGTCAAAGCGATCTGCTTCGGCGAAAAAATCGGCCGAATAACCCAGCTCCACGCCGTTCAGCGCTGCGTTCGCCCGGCAGGCTGCCAGCGCCAGGGGATCGAGGTCACAGGCCACCACTTCGAGGGCGCCGGCTTTAACGGCGGCAATCCCGGCAACCCCGGAACCTGCGCCAAAGTCCAGCACCCGCTTGCCCGCCACCCACTCGGGATTGGCCGCCAGGTAGCGTGCCAGCGCCAGGCCGCTGGCCCAGCAAAAGCTCCAGTAGGGCGGCTCATGCAGAATGCGCCGGGTTTCTTCGGGGCTGAAGGCGCGGTCCATGTTATCGGCGTCCAGCAGCCACAGCGACAACTCGGTATCGGGTAACGCACAGGCCTCCAGCTGTGCGTCACCGATCAACTCACTCAAGGCGCGTTGCAGGTCCAGCGGTGGCGTCATGGGGCGCGGACGAGTTGCAGGGGGCCGGTGGTCTGGGTGATCGCTTGCACGATACGCACCGCCGGCAGGTGCAGGATCAACTGGCCGGACTGGCTGGCACGACCACGCAGTTCGACGCGGCCGCCCGTTGGAAATGCCTGGGGGTTGAAGCGCAAGCGGAACGCCAAGGGCTTGTTGTTGCCGATCAGCACGCTGCTGGCCAGCAGTTTTTGCGGTCGATCGCGTTCATCGATCACCAACAATGCCAACTCGACTTCGGCACCGGCGGGCACGCCAGTGAGGGTGCCACTGACTTCGCGCTGATACGCGGGCAACGGCCCGAGGGGTTCCTGGCCGGGAATTTTTTTCTGCTGTTGGGGCGCAGGTTGTGGCGCGGCGGGTTTTGGCGCTTCGCTGCTGCAGGCGACCATAAGGCTGAGCACAGTGAGTAGAACGAGTGGTCGTAGCGGCATGTACGGCTCCAAAAACGCGAAAAATCAGTGATCTTAAGATAAAAACATACTAGTCAGCCTATATACCGTAAAGGCTATGGCTTGTCTTGCGACGGGGATGCGCTACCATGGCCCTCCCATTTTTTGTTGCCTGCCACCATGCACTGTCCCTTCTGCGGTGCCAACGACACCAAGGTCATTGACTCGCGTCTGGTCGCCGAGGGCGATCAAGTGCGTCGCCGGCGTGAATGCCTGGCCTGCGGTGAACGTTTCACCACCTTCGAAACCGCCGAACTGGTGCTGCCGCGCCTGATCAAATCCGACGGCAGCCGTCAGCCCTTCGACGAAGACAAACTGCGCGCCGGTATGCAGCGCGCCCTGGAAAAACGCCCGGTGAGTGTCGAGCGGCTGGAAGCGGCGCTGGCGCATATCAAGCACAAGCTGCGGGCGACCGGCGAGCGCGAGGTCAAATCCCTGGTCGTTGGAGAGCTGGTGATGGCCGAGCTGCAAAAGCTCGACGAAGTCGCCTATATCCGTTTTGCCTCGGTGTATCGACGCTTTCAGGACCTCAATGAGTTCCGTGAAGAAATCGACCGCCTGGCTCGTGAGCCGGTTAAAGAATGAATGTTCTGTCTGCTGAGCAAGTGATCCTCGATGCTCATTACATGGCGCGCGCCCTGGAGTTGGCGCGCAAGGGCGTGTACACCACTCATCCGAACCCGCGGGTGGGTTGCGTGATCGTGCGCGACGGGCAGGTGGTCGGTGAAGGCTGGCACGTGCGCACCGGCGAACCCCATGCCGAAGTCCATGCCTTGCGCGCCGCTGGCGGTCAGGCCCGTGGCGCCACGGTCTACGTGACGCTGGAACCCTGCAGTCATCACGGTCACACGCCGCCGTGCGCCGATGCGTTGATCAACGCAGGTGTCGGCCGCGTCGTGGCGGCGATGCAGGACCCCAATCCGGAAGTCGCTGGACGTGGCTTACAGCGTCTGGCCCAGGCCGGAATCGCGGTCCAGAGTGGCGTACTTGAACCTGAGGCGCGGCTGCTCAATCAAGGTTTCATCAAGCGCATGGAACACGGCCTGCCGTTTGTACGGGTCAAATTGGCGATGAGCCTGGACGGTCGCACGGCCATGGCCAGCGGCGAAAGCCAATGGATCACCGGCCCGGCGGCACGCGCCAACGTGCAGCGCCTACGGGCCCAGGCCAGCGTGGTGCTGACCGGTGCCGACACGGTGCTGGCCGATGGCGCGCGCTTGACCGTCCGCGCCGCCGAGCTGGGGCTGGATGAGGCGACCACCGCACAGGCCATGTCCCGGCCACCGCTGCGCGTATTGATTGACGGTCGCCTGCGCGTACCGTTGAATGCGCCGTTCTTCAAGGCCGGGCCGGCGCTGGTGATCACCTGTGTAACGCCGGACAACCAATACCCGACGGGCCCGGAGTGTCTGGTGGTGCCCGGCGTCGAAGGCCAAGTGGATCTGCGCTCGGCGCTGGTTGCGCTGGCTGGCCGGGGCGTCAACGAAGTGCTGGTGGAAGCCGGTCCGAGCCTGGCCGGCGCGCTGGCCCAGCAAGGCCTGGTGGATGAATACGTGATATTCGTCGCTGGCAAGTTCCTCGGCTCCGCTGCCCGGCCGTTGCTGGATTGGCCGCTTGAGAAGCTCGCGGACGGCCCCCAACTCAAGATCACTGAAATGCGCGCTGTCGGCGATGACTGGCGAGTCACTGCCATTCCCGCGCCCTCAGCGGACGTATAATTTCCGGCCTGCGCCGAGCCCCCAGGAGGACTGCATGTTCACCGGCATTATCGAATCCATCGGCAGCATCCGCGCCATGACCCCCAAAGGCGGCGACGTTCGCCTGCTGGTTGAAACCGGCAAGCTCGACCTCGGCGATGTCAAGCTGGGCGACAGCATCGCCGTCAGCGGTGTGTGCCTGACCGTCATCGAGTTGCCTGGCAACGGTTTTGCCGCCGATGTCAGCCGCGAAACCCTGGACTGCACGGCGATGAACGACCTCAAGGCCGGGAGCCCGGTCAACCTGGAAAAAGCCCTGACCCCGACCACCCGTCTCGGCGGGCATCTGGTCAGCGGTCATGTCGACGGCGTAGGCGAAGTGGTGGCCCGCAGCGAAAACGCGCGCGCCGTGGAGTTTCGCATTCGTGCGCCGAAAGAACTGGCCAAGTACATCGCCCACAAAGGCTCGATCACCGTCGACGGCACCAGCCTGACCGTGAACGCCGTGAATGGCGCCGAGTTTGAGCTGACTATCATTCCCCACACCCTGAGCGAAACCATCATGGCGTCTTATCAGCCAGGACGCCGGGTGAACCTGGAAGTGGACTTGCTTGCCCGTTACCTGGAGCGCCTGCTGATGGGCGACAAGGCCGCAGAGCCTGACTCTTTACAAGGGCCTGGTAACATCACCGAAAGTTTTCTGGCCGCCAACGGCTACCTGAAATCCTGACCAAGGGGGTGCCGCGTGGCGCTCAATAGCATCGAAGAACTGGTTGAAGACATCCGCCAAGGCAAGATGGTCATTCTCATGGATGACGAAGACCGTGAAAACGAAGGCGACCTGATCATGGCCGCCGAGCTGTGCCAGCCTGAACACATCAACTTTATGGCCAAGCACGCACGGGGCCTGATCTGCATGCCCATGAGCCGCGAGCGCTGCGAGCTGCTCAAGCTGCCGCTGATGGCACCGCGCAATGGCTCGGGGTTTGGCACCAAGTTCACCGTATCGATCGAAGCCACCGCTGGCGTGACCACCGGTATCTCCGCCGCCGACCGCGCCCGCACCGTGCAAGCGGCTGCCGCGAAAGACGCCAAGGCCGAAGACATCGTCAGCCCGGGCCATATTTTTCCGCTGATGGCCCAGCCTGGCGGCACGCTGGCCCGCGCCGGTCACACCGAAGCGGCCTGCGACCTGGCGCGCATGGCCGGTTTCGAGCCGAGCGGAGTGATCTGCGAAGTGATGAATGACGACGGCACCATGGCCCGTCGCACAGAGCTGGAAGCCTTTGCCGCTGAACACAGCATCAAGATCGGCACCATCGCCGACCTGATTCACTACCGGATGATCCACGAACGTACCGTTCAGCGGATTGCCGAGCAGCCGCTGGACAGCGAACTGGGACAATTCAACCTGGTGGCCTACCGTGATTCGGTGGAAGGCGACGTGCACATGGCGCTGACCCTGGGCATCATCAGCGCGGAAGAGCCGACCCTGGTGCGCGTGCACAACATGGACCCGTTGCGCGACCTGTTGATGGTCAAGCAACCGGGGCGCTGGAGCCTGCGCGCCGCCATGGCCGCGGTTTCCGAGGCGGGCAGCGGTGTGGTGCTGCTGTTGGGCAACCCGGTGGATGGTGACGTATTGCTGGCGCATATCCGCGAAACCGCTGACCAGGTACCGGTGAAAAAACCGACCACCTACAGCATCGTCGGCGCCGGTTCGCAGATCCTTCGCGACCTCGGCGTGCGCAAAATGCGCCTGATGAGCGCGCCGATGAAATTTAATGCGATATCCGGTTTCGACCTGGAAGTTGTAGAATACGTGCCCTCCGAATAAAGGCCGGCGATTTCAGCCCCTTGTTCGCGGTTCAAATATCACTAAGGGACGCGTAATGAACGCGTCCCGGCTCTTTAAGAGATTTGTCGAATGACCCTGAAGACCATCGAAGGTACCTTCATCGCCCCCAAGGGCCGCTATGCCCTGGTGGTTGGCCGCTTTAACAGCTTCGTGGTTGAAAGCCTGGTAAGCGGTGCCGTGGACGCCCTGGTTCGCCACGGTGTGAGCGAAAGCGATATCACCCTGATCCGCGCCCCTGGCGCCTTCGAAATTCCACTGGTTGCGCAGAAAGTTGCCCAGCAGGGTGAGTATGCGGCGATCATCGCCCTGGGCGCGGTCATTCGTGGCGGTACCCCGCACTTCGAATACGTGGCCGGCGAATGCACCAAGGGCCTGGCCCAGGTGTCCATGGAATTCGGCGTACCGGTAGCCTTTGGCGTGCTGACCGTTGACTCCATCGAGCAAGCCATCGAGCGTTCCGGCACCAAGGCCGGCAACAAAGGCGCTGAAGCTGCTTTGTCCGCCCTGGAAATGGTCAGCCTGCTGTCGCAGTTGGAGGCCAAGTGATTAGCGACGAAAGCGATCGTTTCAACCCGCGCGAGCCACGCTCTGCGGACGCCGGCAAGCCTTCCAAGCAGGAAAAGCGTCGCGCTGCTCGTCAGTTGGCGACCCAGGCGCTGTACCAGCGTCACCTGGCGGGTGCTTCGTTGAACGAAATCGAAGCCCAGTTTCGCGTCGACAATGACTTTACCTTCGCCGACCAGAGCTACTTCCACGACATCCTGCACGGTGTGCACGCCAACCTGAGCGAGATCGATGCCGCGCTGACGCCCTGCCTGGACCTGACCATCGAAGAGCTGGACCCGGTCGAGCTGTGCGTCATGCGTCTGTCTACCTGGGAACTGCTCAAGCGCGTCGACGTACCGTATCGCGTGGTGATCAACGAAGGCATCGAACTGGCGAAAGTCTACGGTTCGACCGACGGTCACAAGTTCGTCAACGGTGTGCTCGACAAGCTCGCTCCACGCCTGCGTGAGGCCGAAGTGAAGGCCTACAAGCGCTGATTCGCGCTTGGGTCCCCGATGGGCGAGTTTGAGCTGATCCGTAAGTACTTTGCCGCCGCGCCCTGTGCGCAAGGCGGCGAAGGCATTGCCCTGGGGATCGGTGATGACTGCGCCTTGCTGGCGCTCCCTGCCGGGGAGCAGTTGGCGGTTTCCACCGATACCTTGGTGGCTGGCGTGCATTTTGCCGACCCGTGCGATCCTTTCCTGCTCGGCCAGCGCTCGCTGGCCGTGGCGGTCAGCGACTTGGCGGCCATGGGCGCCAATCCGTTGGCCTTTACCCTCGCACTCACCACGCCCACGGTTTCGGCCGATTGGCTGCAACGCTATGCCCAGGGCTTGAACGCCATGGCTCAGCGCTGTGGCATAGGCCTGGTGGGGGGTGACACCACGCGTGGGCCGCTGAGCCTGACCGTCACGGTGTTTGGTCGCGTCCCGAGCGGCCTGGCCTTGACCCGCGGTGGCGCGCAGCCGGGGGATTTGCTGTGTGTCGGCGGGGACCTGGGCAACGCCGCCGGCGCCTTGCCGCTGGTCCTGAACCAGCGCACCGCGCCGCCAGCGATTGCCGAGCCGCTGCTGGCCCATTACTGGTCGCCACAACCGCAGTTGGCCCTGGGTTTGGCGCTGCGGGGCAAGGCTACATCAGCCATGGACATCTCTGACGGCTTGTTGGCCGATTGTGGGCATATCGCCAAGGCTTCAGCGCTACGCTTGGTGATTGAGCAACAACGACTACCCTTATCCTTGGAGCTGCTGGCGTTTCTCGGCGAGGAGGAGTCCCGGTCCGCGGCCTTGAGCGGGGGTGACGATTATGTGCTGCTGTTCACGCTGCCCCCGACCGAGCTGGCTCCATTGTTGGACAGCGGCTGGCCGGTCAAGGTGGTCGGACGGGTGGAGCAAGGTCAAGGGGTGGCTCTGGTGGATTCCGTCGGACTGGACATTACCCCGGTAATGCGCGGCTACCAGCATTTTCGCGAAACGCACTGACACCTCCATCTTGCCGTGTTCTACCTGAGGTCGTGGTTATGGTTGTTCGTCACTGTTTATTGATATTGCTCTGTGTATTCAGCTGCTCGGTACGGGCCGATGAAGTCCGCGCGGTGCCTGGCGATATTCGCCTCGCCAGTGAAATCTGGGCTGACTACACCAACGCCGATGGCAGCGGTCTGGCCTGGGATGTGTTGCGCAGAGTGTTCGAGCCGGCCGGGGTCAAGGTGGCCATCCAGACCATGCCCTATACCCGTTCGGTCGGCCTGGCCCGGCGCGGCGAAGTCGACGCCTGGGTCGGTGCCTACCGTAATGAAGTCGAGGGCGTGCTGTATCCGCGCTGGCACTTTGATTTCGACGCCGTCTACGCAGTGGGGCTGGCGAGCGGCCCGACGCCGACCCTGGCGACCCTGGGCGATTACCGTCTGGCCTGGGTGCGCGGCTACCGGTACGAGAAATACTTGCCGAACATTCGGCGTTTCAACCAGATCGAGCGGCGCAGTGGCATCTTGTCGATGCTCCAGCATCACCGGGCAGATTTCTACATTGAAGCCCTGGAGGAAGCGCAATATATCCTGAGCCAGGCCCCGGACCCGTCTGCCTTCACGCTCACGCGGGTGACCGAGTTACCGTTGTTCCTCGGCTTTACCGACAATCCGCGGGGGCGGGCGCTGATGGCATTGTTTGACGCCCGAATGGGCGCGCTGGTGAAAAGCGGCGAGTTAAAACCGATCTTCGAGCAATGGGAGCAGCCGTATCCATTCTGACGCCCATAGATCCAGGACAAAGGCCAATCGAACCGATTGATCTTTATCAGCGATAATTCAGCGTAAGCGTCTGTAGGAACCTGCTGTTACAATGCTCGCCTCTGTGAAATCTGAAATCAGGAGCACACGGTGCCCGTCGTTTTCGTCGCCGCTTCCAAGTTGCCTACCCCTTTTGCCACGTTCACCATGCATGGCTTTCTTGAAGAAGCCACCGGCCGCGAACATGTCGTGCTGAGCCTGGGCGATATCGCCGACGGTGCCCCGGTTCTGGGGCGCTTGCATTCCGAATGCCTGACCGGTGACGCGTTGTTCAGCCAGCGCTGCGACTGCGGTTCGCAACTGGAAGCCGCCTTGCAGGCCATCGCCCGTGAAGGTCGTGGCGTGTTGCTGTATTTGCGTCAGGAGGGCCGTGGCATTGGTCTGCTGAACAAGATTCGCGCCTACGAGCTGCAAGACGGTGGCGCCGATACCGTGGAAGCCAACGAGCGCCTGGGGTTCGCCGCTGATCAGCGCGACTACGCCATCTGCCTGCCGATGCTTGAGCATCTGGGCGTGCAATCCCTGCGCTTGATGACCAACAACCCGCGCAAGGTCAACGCCTTGACCGACATGGGCATCACCGTCGCCGAACGTGTGCCGTTGCACACCGGTCACAATCCGCACAACAAGCTCTATCTGGCGACCAAGGCCAGCAAGCTCGATCATATGATGGGTAACGAGCACCAGAGCGAGGTCGACCGGGCGTGACGCGCGGCCAGGTCAAACGGCGCTTGTCGGTCAGTTGGTGGCAGTACCTGGCGCTGGCGCTGCTGCCGTTGTTCGTGATCAATATGCTGTTTGGCAAGAGCGAGCCGTTGTTGCCGATGCTGGCGATGCCGTTTTTTATCGCCGGCGCCGCGTCTATGTTCGCCAGCCTGCGCTACTTTCACCCTTATAAACACGCGTTGATCGCCACTGGCAAAGCCCTCGACACCGCCGAGGAGCCCGCCGCCTGGATCGCGTTGGCTGCCCGTCGTCGCGCGGCGTTGCTGGTGGCGGCGTTCCCCGCCTGGATCGGTGCGTTGGCGGTCTTTGTCGGCCTGGAAGCGGTGCCGCTGTTCCTGTTGGCGCTATCGACCCTGGTGTTGTTCTACCTGTACCGCATCCCGCGTCAGCTGGGATGATGCGCGTCTGGCTGGCGCTGCTGTTGCTGGCCGCAAGCGCGTCGGCAACGGCGTTTGAGCGGGTGGTCAGCCTCGCCCCGTCCTTATCTGAAATCGTCGTTGAACTGGGGGCCGCCGAGCTGCTGGTGGGTGTCCTCGACGGCGGCGAGCGGCCCGCGGCGCTGGCGAACGTGCAATCGGTGGGTCGCTACGGGCAGTTGAACATGGAGCAACTGCTCAGCCTCAAGCCCGATCTGGTATTGCTCTGGCCCGGTAGCGTCGGGCGTGCGCAGCGCGAGCAATTGCAACGCCTGAACATCCCGGTCTACGTCGCCGAACCGCATAGCCTGGAACAGCTGACCAGCCAGGTCGAAGCCATCGCCCGGCAATTGGGGCGTGCCGAGGCGGGCCAACAATTGGCTGCGCAGTTGCGCCAGCGCATTGCCGGGCTGCGCCGCCAATATCAGCGGGCCGAGCCATTGCGCGTGTTCTATCAAGTCTGGAGTCCGCCGTTGTATACCGTGGGCGGCGCGCAGATCATCAGTGATGCGCTGAGCGTCTGCGGGGCGC
Organism: Pseudomonas mucidolens; assembly: GCF_900106045.1. Lineage (NCBI taxonomy): Bacteria > Pseudomonadati > Pseudomonadota > Gammaproteobacteria > Pseudomonadales > Pseudomonadaceae > Pseudomonas > Pseudomonas mucidolens. Next base: position 5,689,634 of record NZ_LT629802.1, read on the forward strand.
GCAATGTATTCGACGACCTGAAGCTGCCGGCGCCGCAGATCAGTATCGAGTCGGTGCTGCAGCGCAATCCCGAGGTGATTCTGGCGACTGACCAAATGCAGTTGAATGCCTGGAGCGCCTGGCCCCAGGTCGCGGCCGTGGAGCAAGGGCGCTTGCTGATCATCCCGGATAAGGGGCTGGAACGGCCCAGCGGGCAGATGGTGGAGGCGGTGGCCAGGTTGTGCGAAGTGCTTGACCCTGGCCGTTGAGGCATAGGTATCTACACAATTTTGCCTCAACGCTTAACTCCTGGCAGGTAGAGCTGTTGTGGCGAGCGGGCTTGCCCCGCGTTGGGCTGCGAAGCGGCCCCAAAACCAGGGAAATTTGTCAGTTTCTGACAGTTGGGTAGATGCCTAGGCGGTTGAGGCTTAGATTTGCGGCGTCCAGGTCACACCGAGCATCAGCGCACGACCTTCTTCCCGGTAGCCATACTGCGTGCCTTGGTGCTGATACAGCGCCTGGCTGTAATCTTTGTCGAGCAGGTTATCGAGCTTCAGGTCCAGCTTGATCTCGGGATTGACTGCCCAACTGCCGCGCAATCCCAATAGCCCGTAACCGCCCAGTCGCTGCTGATTCTTTACGTCGACATAGCTGCCGCTGACGGCTTGCCAACTGGCGCCGACGGCGAATTGCTCGAACTGGCGATCAAGGTCCAGGCTCAGCGTGCGTCGGGCGCGACGCGTCAGGGTGTTACCGCTGTCGCGGTCGCGAGGGTCGATGATTGCCAGTCCAAGGCTGCTCTGCCAACCCAGCAGCTCTTGCTTGAGTGCTGCTTCGAAACCATTGATACGCGCTGACGCAACGTTTTGCGGGCCGTCGCTACCGACGAACACGATGGCATCCTTGATATCGGTTCGGTACAGCGAGGCTTCCAATCGGCGGGTGTCGCTGAGTTGGCTGCGCCACTGCACTTCATAGCTTTTCGAGGTCTCGGGTTTCAGGTCGGGGTTGCTGTTCACGCCATAGTTGTTCGGGTAGTAGAGGTCGTTGAAGGTTGGCGCGCGAAAGCCCTCGCTGTAGCTCAACAAAAGGTCATTGTCCGGGTTGAGGGGGAGGGTGAGCGTGCCGCTCCAACTGTTCTGGCCGCCGAATTGCTGGTTCTGGTCGCGGCGCAGGCCCAGCTCGGTGGAAAAAAGCTGCCCTTCAAAGCGGTGCTGGATAAACGCTGCACGGTTCCAGCGGCTGTCTTCGGCCAGCGCTGTGTTGCTGTTGACCTGGTCTTCGTACCAGTCGCCGCCCAGAATCAGGCTGTTCTGTGGGTTGAGCCTCAGGTCGTTCTGCCAGTTCAGCGAGTTGCGATAGGTGTTGAACACGCCACGGTCGTCACTGAGTTTGTCGAGGGTTTTTTCACGGTTTTCACTGTGGCCCAACTCTATCCGGGACGTCCACGCATCGTTGATGCGCGCATCGACATAGCTGCTGACGCCGCTTACGGTGAACTTGCTGTAGGGCGTTTGCTGGAAAACCTGATAATTGGCGTCGTAGCGTCCGAACGGATTGTCGAACTCGCTTTTGCCGCGGTTATCCAGCACATTCAGCCCCGCCTCGATGTCGTCATTGAAGGCATGGCTCAGGCTGAAACTGATCGACTGATTGCGATAGGCATCATGGTCGCCATCGCTGGGATACGACGTATGGGTGCGATTGATCCCGTGGGTGTCATCCAGGCTCGCACCGAGGTTGAAGCGGGTTTGCTCGTTACCACCGGACAAACCCAGGCTGCGTTCCCAGCTCTGGTGGCTGCCAAATCCTACGTGCAGGCGTGGTTGCAGGCCGGATTCGCTGCTGCGGCGGGTGAAAATCTGAATCACTCCGCCAATTGCATCGCTACCGTAGATCACCGAGCGCGACCCGCGCAGTACTTCCACGCGCTCGATCTGCTGAATGTTCAGGTGTTGCAGGTTGCTGTCGCCGGAGGTCGAGTTGCCGATGCGTTGCCCATCCACCAGCACCAGGCTTTGTGCCGATTTGGTGCCTCGAATGTAGATACTGGCGAGGCTCCCGCGACCGCCAGCCTGTGAGACCTGCACACCCGGCACCCGCCTGAGCAGGTCGCTGACGCTGGAGGGTTGCAGGCGCTCGATGTCGGCCCGGGTAAACACCGTATTGGCGGCACTACTGTCATTGCGCGCCTGGACCTGACGGTTGGCGCTGATCACCACGTCGGGCAGCTTCAGGGCCGCGTCGCGGGTATCGGCAAACAGGAGCGGGGCGGGCAACAACAGAAGTGGGACGGCAACGCGAAGATATTTCATGGGCTATCCATGGCTTTCGAAGCAATACCAAACAAAGGTGGGAGCTGGCTTGCCTGCGATCGCGGTGGCACATTCAGCACCGATGTGTCTGATAGACCGCTATCGCGAGCAAGCCCGCTCCCACTATTTGATCCGGGTTCTACCGAGGGCAGGATTACAGGCCGAGCAAGGCCATACGCTCACGCACGGCTGCCTCGATACCGGCTTCATCCAGCCCGCACTCGGCGAGCATTTGCGCCGGCTTGGCGTGTTCGACGTAACTGTCCGGCAAGCCCAGGTGCAGCACCGACTTGAGGATATTCTCGCGTGCCAGGAACTCGCTGACCGCCGCGCCTGCGCCGCCCATGATGGCGTTTTCTTCGAGGGTTACCAGCAACTCATGTCCGGCGGCGAGCTCACGCACCAGGGCTTCGTCCAACGGCTTGACGAAACGCATATCCACCACGGTCGCGTCGATCTTCCCGGCGACTTTCAGGGCTTCGGCCAGTTGCACGCCGAAGGCCAGCAAGGCGACACGCTGGCCTTGGCGACGGACGATACCCTTGCCGATTTCGATCGGTTCCAGATCCTTTTCAATCAGTGCATTCGGACCGTTGCCGCGCGGGTAGCGCACGGCGGCCGGGCCGTTGTACAGATGGCCGGTGCTGAGCATCTTGCGCAGTTCGTTCTCGTCACTCGGGGTCATCACCAGCATGCCGGGAATGCAGCGCAAGTAGGACAAGTCGAAACTACCGGCATGGGTCGGGCCGTCTTCACCCACCAGGCCAGCACGGTCGATGGCGAACAGCACGTCGAGGTTCTGCACCGCCACGTCATGCACCAGCTGGTCATAGCCGCGCTGCAGAAACGTGGAATAGATCGCCACCACCGGCTTGGCGCCTTCACAGGCCATGCCGGCGGCAAAGGTCACGGCGTGTTGCTCGGCAATCGCCACATCGAAATAGCGCAGCGGAAAACGCTCGCTGAACGCCACCAGATCGGAGCCTTCCTTCATCGCCGGGGTGATGCCCACCAGGCGTGCGTCGGCGGCGGCCATGTCGCACAGCCATTCGCCAAACACACCGGAGTACTTCGGTCCGCTGGCTTGCTTCGGCGCCGCGGCCGGCGCGTCCAGCGGATCGAGCTTGGTGATGGCGTGGTAACCGATCGGGTCGACTTCCGCCGGGGCGAAACCTTTACCTTTTTTGGTGACCACATGCAGGAACTGCGGACCCTTGAGGTCACGCATGTTGCGCAAGGTGGCAATCAGCGTCGGCAGATCATGGCCGTCGATAGGGCCGATGTAATTCCAGCCCAGCTCCTCGAACAATGTGCCGGGGACCAACATGCCCTTGGCATATTCTTCGGTACGGCGGGCGATTTCCCAGGCGCCGGGCAGACGCGACAGCACCTTTTTGCTGCCTTCGCGCATGCTGGCGTAGGTGCGGCTGGACAGAATCTTCGCCAGGTAGTTGGACAGGCCGCCGACATTGCGCGAGATCGACATGTCGTTGTCGTTGAGGATCACCAACATGTTGGCATCCACCTCGGGCGCATGGTTCAGCGCTTCGAACGCCATGCCGGCGGTCAGCGCGCCGTCACCGATCACGGCAATCGCCTTGCGATCACTGTTTTGCAGGCGGGCGGCAATCGCCATGCCCAGCGCTGCGCTGATCGAGGTGCTGGAGTGGCCGACGCCAAAGGTGTCGTATTCGCTCTCGGAGCGACGCGGGAAGGCGGCGATCCCGTCTTTCTGGCGCAGGCTGGCCATGCGCTCGCGGCGTCCGGTGAGGATTTTGTGCGGATAGGCCTGATGACCGACGTCCCACACCAGCCGGTCGTCCGGGGTGTCGAAGACGTAATGCAAGGCGATGGTCAGCTCGATGACGCCAAGGCCGGCACCGAAATGCCCACCGGTCTGACCGACCGTGTAGAGCAATTCCAGGCGCAGTTCATCGGCCAGGGTTTCCAGCTCGGCTTCACCCAGACGACGCAGGCCGTCCGGCGTGGCAGCACGGTCGAGCAGGGGCGTGGACGGGCGTTTGCGGGGAATCTCTTGAAACGTCGTGGGCATCAGGCGAATCGTTATAGGTATAGAAGAGGCGGCAGTTTACCTCAAGCATCGCAAACTGCCCACGCGGAGCGCCGAACTTGGCCGATATGCAGCCCAGATGAGCGCAGCAGTCAGTGGCGACGCTCGACGATATACCGCGCCAGGTCACGCAACGGCGTGGCCGCCGCGTCGAAAGGTCGCAGGGCATCGAGTGCCAAATCACGCAGCTCGATGGCGTAGGCTTTGGCCGCTTCCAGGCCGAGCAGCGACGGATAAGTCGGCTTGTCGCGGGCGATATCGGCGCCTTGGCGTTTGCCGAGGGTCGCGGTATCGCTTTCCACGTCGAGAATGTCGTCCTGCACCTGGAACGCCAGGCCAATGGCGTGGGCGTAGCACTGCAAGGCGGCCAGTTGCGCCGCGTCGGCACGGCCGCTGGCCAGGGCGCCGAGCTGCACGGCAGCCTCGATCAGCGCGCCGGTCTTGTGGCGGTGCATGTATTCCAGGGCGTGCTGATCCAGCTTGAGGCCGACAGAACCCAAATCAATCGCCTGCCCGCCGACCATGCCCGCAGGGCCGGCGGCCGTTGCCAGCGCGGTGACCATGCGCAAACGGATCTCGGCATTGACGTCGCTCAAGCGCGGGTCGAGCAGTGCGCTGAACGCCAGGCTTTGCAGGCCGTCACCGGCCAAAATCGCACAGGCTTCGTCAAACGCCTTGTGGGTGGTGGGCTGGCCGCGGCGCAGGTCGTCATCGTCCATCGCCGGTAAATCGTCATGCACCAGGGAATAGGCGTGAATCAACTCCACCGCGCAGGCCGCGCCGTTGGCTTGCTCCGCCGCCGCGCCGAGGGCTTCGCAGGCCGCGTAGGCGAGTAACGGCCGGATGCGCTTGCCACCGTTCATCACGCTGTAGCGCATCGCCTCATACAGACGCTGCAGTTCGGGGCTTGGCGCCACAAACAGCGGCTCCAGCGCCGCGTTGACACGGGCCTGGCTGTGGGCTTGATAGACGTCGATCATTCAGCGTGTTCCGCGTCGAAAGGTTCTTCGGCCAACTCCCCATCACGCTCCAGCAACACCTGAACCTTCTGCTCGGCCTGCGCCAGCGCGCTCTGGCAGTCGCGGGTCAGGCCGATGCCTTGCTCGAATGCCGTCAACGAGTCTTCCAGCGACAACTCTCCGTTCTCCAGACGCTCGACCAGGGTTTGCAGGTCAGCGAGGGATTGTTCGAAATCGAGTGCAACTTTTTTGCGGGCCATGGCGGCTATTCCGGTTGACGGTAAACGGGCGCGACACTAGCAGATAGGGGGTGGAGGGGCAAATGAGCGACAAGGTTCAGTCGCTCTCGCCAGTGATTCGACGGTGGGGGCTCCGGCGAGCTCCAATGCCGTTCAGTTAGGGCTGTTGTGGCGAGCGGGCTTGCCCCGCGTTGGGCTGCGAAGCAGCCCCAGTAAGCCGAATGCAGTGTATCAGAAACTCCGTAGCGGCTGGTTTTTGGGGCTGCTCGCAGCCCAGCGCGGGGCAAGCCCACTCGCCACTGGCGGCTGTGCAAGCTTTCGTCAAGGTGGCAGGCTTAGTTCTGACGTGCAGTCAGCGCCGCGTAGCCGTTCATCAGGTTGCGGTAGTTGGGGATGCGCTGGGACAACAGGTTGCCCAGGCCTTCGATGTCGTTGCGCCAGTCGCGGTGTAGCTCACAGGCTACCGAGAACCAGTTCATCATCTGCGCGCCCGCTTGTGTCATGCGGCTCCAGGCGGCTTGCTGCACCGTGGTGTTGAAGGTGCCCGAAGCATCGGTCACTACAAACACGTCAAACCCTTCCGCCAGCGCCGACAGTGTCGGGAACGCCACGCACACGTCGGTCACCACGCCGGCAATGATGATCTGCTTGCGCCCGGTGGCCTTGATCGCCTTGACGAAGTCTTCGTTATCCCAGGCGTTGATCTGGCCTGGGCGAGCGATGTACGGCGCGTCCGGGAACATTTCTTTCAGCTCCGGTACCAGCGGGCCGTTGGGGCCTTGTTCGAAACTGGTGGTGAGGATGGTCGGCAGTTCGAAGAACTTGGCCAGGTCAGCCAGGGCCAGCACGTTGTTCTTGAACTCGTTGGGCGAGAAGTCCTGTACCAGCGAAATCAGCCCGGTCTGGTGATCAACCAGCAGCACGATGGCGTCGTCTTTGTTCAAGCGGTTGTAAGTTGGAGTGCTCATGGTTGAATCCTTTTTTGTTTAAGTGGTAGGGCGTTGCGTTCAACATGGGCACAGATTAATCGGTGGACGATGAGGGATAAATGGAGCGAAACAGGTAACACTGTCAACTAAAACGAGACAGTTGAGGCGAGCCATTGGCTTCAGCGGGCTGCTGATTAATTCGCTTCCTTCACCGCACTCAGAAACGCGCAGGTACGCTCTTGTTGCGGCTGTTCGAAAATCTGCGTCGGCGTGCCCTGTTCGTGAATCTGTCCCTTGTAGAAAAAACACACCCTGTCCGCGAACTCCCGGGCGAAGCCCATCTGATGCGTGACCATCAGCATGGTCAGGTTGTGTTCGCTGCCGAGCTGGCGAATGACGTTGAGCACTTCGCCACACAGTTCCGGGTCGAGCGCCGAGGTCACTTCGTCGAACAGCATGACCTTGGGCCGCATTGCTAGCGCACGGGCAATCGCCACGCGTTGTTGCTGGCCGCCGGAGAGTTGCGACGGATAATGTTCCAGCTTGCTGCCCAGGCCCACCAGTTCGAGCAGGTCCGCCGCACGTTCGCGGGCTTCTGCGGTTTTCATGCCGAGCACTTGCACCGGCGCCTCGATGACGTTTTGCAGCGCCGTCATGTGCGGGAACAGGTTGAAGCTCTGGAATACCATGCCGATCTTGCCGCGTACGCGACGGATATGCCGGTCGTTGGCCGGCACCAGCACGCCGTTGCGGTTAGGCATGTGGGTCAGCAGGTCATCCTCGATGCTGATCGAGCCGTCATCGATGCCTTCCAGGGTCATCAATACCCGCAGCAATGTGGATTTGCCTGAGCCGCTGGGGCCGATGATCGCGACCTTCTCTCCGGGGCTGACGTTCAGGTTCAAGCGGTCGAGGACGGTAAAGTTGCCATAGCGCTTGGTAACGTTCTGGAAGCTGACGATCGGTTTGACGGATTCGAGTGCCTGCATGGCCGGGGCCTCCTGCGGCTGCAACGGTGACGGGGCGTAATGCTGGAAAAGGTCGCTGGGTGTCGAAGAAATTCGGGAAGTCATTAGCGTAGCTCCAGGCGCGCTTCAAGGCGCCGTACCAGATAAGCCAAGCCGATGCTCAGGATCAGGAAAAACAGGCCAACCATGCTGACCGGTTCCAGGTAACGGAAGTTCTCGGAACCGATGTTCTTGGCCTGTTGCATGATTTCCACCACGGTAATCGCCGACAGCACTGGCGTATCCTTGAGCATCGCTACCAGGTAGTTACCCAGTGGCGGCAGGATCGGCCGCAAAGCCTGCGGCAGAATGATGTTGCGGTAGGCGCTGTACGGGGTGATGTTCAGCGCCGTCACCGCTTCCCATTGGGCGCGCGGCACCGCATCGAGACCGCCGCGATAAACCTCGGCGATGTAGCAGGCGTAATGCAGGCCGATGCCCAGGATGCCGACCTGCATGGCGCTCATGCTGACGCCGTAGTTGGGCAGCACGTAGTACAGGAAATACACCTGGATCAGCAGCGGTGTGCTGCGAATGAACTCAATGACTGCGGTGGCCGGCCAAGACAGCCAGAGTCGTCGGCTGCGTCGACCGATCGCGAGGAACAGGCCGAGCACAATGGCGATCAGAAAACCGATCAGGGTGATACCGATGGTGTTGAGCGAGGCACGCAGCAAGTCGGGAAGGATTTGCCAGGCATAGCTCCAGTCGAACAAGGTCATGACAGGCCTCCACGCATCCGCCCGCGGGCCAGGCGCCGTTCAATATGGCGCATGCCAAAATTGATGGCCTGGGCCAGGATGAAATACATCAGCAGCGCCAGGCTGAAGATTTCCAGGGTCTGGAAGGTGGCCTGATCCAACTGCCGGGCGCGAAAACTGAGGTCGGACAAGGTGATCAGTGACACCAGTGAGGTGTTTTTCAGCAGTTCGATCAGCAGGTTGGTCCCTGGCAGGATCGCCGCCAATAAGGCCTGGGGCAGGATGATCCGGCGAAAGCGCGTGTAGCGGCTGAAATTCAACGCCGTGGAGGCTTCGTACTGACCCTTGGCTACCGAGCTGATTGCTCCGCGCATGACTTCCGCGCCGTAAGCGCCGATGTGCAAGCCGAGACCGACGACGGCCACGCTGTAGGGGCTCAGCGCGATGTTGAACGGGGGTAATGGCAGCACGAAAAACAACCAGAACAACTGCACCAGCAACGAGGTGCCGCGAAACACTTCGATGTAGGCAATGGAAAACCAGCGCAGTAGTCGCCAGGGCGACATGCGCCCCAGCGCCGCAAGAATCGCCGTGACAATCGCCAGCAGCGAACCGAGGAATGTCACCTGCAGCGTTACCCAGGCGCCTTGTATCAACAGCGGAAGTAATTCACCCATGGTTCAACCTGGCCAGTCGGATTAAGCAGAAAAATAGGCACCGCGCCGTGGCGCCATGCCTGTTTCGACTATTGAGCGCAGAGCTCAGCAGCGGTTTTGCTGGTCACGTTGGATTTGTCGAAGCCAAAAGGTGCAACCGCCTTGAGATGTGCTTCGGAGCCCAGCCATTTTTTCAGCTCGGCATTCACCGCATCCCGCAACGCCTTGTCTTCCGGGCGGAAGGCGAGGGCGCCGTAGCCAATGTGCGAAGGGTCGTCCTTGAATTCGGTGATCGCCTCGACCTTTTCGCCACCTTTGGCGGCCAGGTTTTTCATGGTCAGTTGAGTGCCCACGGCGGCATCGGCACGCCCGGCGCGCACCGCTTGCAATTGCGCGGTGGTGTCCGGCACTTGCAGGATCTGCGCGTCCTTGACCCCCGAGTCCCGCGCATAAGCCAGGTTCACCGTGCCCGCCATGATCGCCAGTTTCACCTCGGGGTTGTTGGCGATGTCTTCATAACTGTGCAGGTTATGCGGGTTACCCTTGGCGGTGAGCAGGGCGTCCGGCAGTTGATACTGCGGGTCGGTGAACAGCACCTGCTTGCAGCGTGCCGGGGTGATGTACATGCCCGCGGCAATCACATCGAAACGCCCGGCGCGCAGGCCCGGGATCAACGCGCCCCATTCGGTCAACACACCATTGACCTGCTTGATGCCCATCTGGGCGAAGATCGCTTTGGCGATTTCCGGCGATTCACCGGTCACCCGGCCGTCGGTCTCGGTAAACGCAAACGGTGTTTCATTGGCATAGCCGATGCGGATGCTGCTGTTTTTCTGAATGGTTTCCAGGGTGGTGGCGGCCTGGGCATTGATGGCCACGCCGAGCATCGCGCCAGCCACGAACAGGCAACGCAACGCATGGGAAGTACGGGAGGTGGAATTGCTCATCGGTAAAATCTCCTGTTTCTTGTGGACCCGTCGTCGACGGCTCTGTGGTAGGAGGCAGTGTTACAAGAGCAAAGCGTACAAGGGCTGATTGCATGAGCGACGCAGCGCACCGGTACAGGGCGATTGGTGTTGTTATGGGGGCCTGACGAGCGACCCCTGCATCGACCTTGGACCGAGCATACAAAAGCCCCGGCCATCATGGCATTGCACTAGGACAATTGCGTTGTGCGGATTCTCGCGGGATGCTGTGCGCACTGGCACCTACGCGGGTTTTAGCGCCGATGGACACCTGGAAAGCAGCACTGCAGATCGCCCGTAGCGGCGAGTCAAAATACAAGATACTGGTGCAGGCAATCGCCGATGACATCGAGCAGGGCGTGCTGGTCAACGATCAGCGCCTGCCGCCGCAACGCCACGTGGCCGATGCCATGGGCATCAGCGTGCAAACCGTGACCAATGCCTACAAGGAACTGGAGCGCCAAGGCCTGGTGCGCTGCGAGGTCGGCCGCGGCAGCTTTGTCTCGCGGCGTATGAGCGACCGGGTCGCGACCTATATCCTCGACAGCCCCGAGCGGGCCCTGGTGGACTTCTCCATCACGCGTATCTTGCACACCCGCGAGCACGATCAGGCCTGGCGCGAGACCTGCCGTGAGCTCAGCACTGAAGACGACCAGCCGTGGATTCATGCCTTTCGTCCGATTGCCGGTTTCGAGGCTCACCGAGACGCCGCCATGCACTGGATCGGCCGTCAGGGGCTGCGGGTGGAGCGCGATGCCATCCTGATCACCAATGGCGCCGCCCACGGGATTTTCCTGGCCCTGGCGTCCCTGGCCGGCCCCGATGATGTGGTGCTGTGTGAAGGGCTCACCGATCATGGCGTGATCGGCAACTCCCAGGTGCTCGGCTTTACCCTCAAAGGGCTGGAGACCGACCGGCATGGCATCGACCCGGAGCATTTCGAAGACATGTGCAGCAATGAGCGGGTCACCGCGCTGGTCTGTACCCCGAACCTGAACAACCCGACCACCAGCTTGATGCCCGACAGCCGGCGCCGCGAGATCGCCGACATCGCCCGGCGTTTCGGCGTGCATATCATCGAGGACGACGTCTACGGTCCGCTGCTGGACGAAAAGCGCGCGCCGCCGATCAGTCATTACCTGCCGGAACTGTCGTTCTATTGCACCAGCATGACCAAGTCGGTGCTCACCGGCCTGCGCATCGGCTATCTGGTGGTGCCCAAGCGCCTGGCGTTGCGCACTGAAAGTATCTTGCGGGTCAACAGTTGGATGGCGACGCCGATGGTTTCGGAGATTGCGGCGCGCTGGATTCGCGACGGGCGCGCCGAGACCTTGGTCAGTCTGCAACGCAAGCTGTTGGCCGGGCGCCAGGCGATGGTCAGCGAATACCTGGATGATTACCTGCTGGGCCAGCATCCGTACGCGTTGAATGCGTGGGTCGGGATACCCGCTCATTGGGAGGTCGATAGCCTGGTGCGGGCGCTGCGTCATAAACACATTGCGGTCACTTCGCCCGACCCGTTCACTGTGCGCGGCACCCCGCGACCGCGAGCTGTGCGGCTGTGTGTCGGCGCCGAATGCAGTGATGAAGAAATGCGCGAGGCGTTAATCGGCATGCGCGAAATATTCAACCAATACCCGCAGATTCATGACTTTTGAGCGCGCCGAAAAGTTTGTCGGTTAAATTGCCCTAGTACATTCATCACGACAATCCAGCGCTCTTAGACTGCGTCCACTACCCCTGTGGGAGGCGGTCATGTCAGCGTTGCAGCTAAACGATATTTACCTCGCTCGCCAGCGGATCGAATCGCAGGTGCGGCGTACCGCCATGGAGTATTCGCCGAGTTTGTCACAACGGATGGGCGTGGCGGTGTGCCTCAAGCTTGAATCCCAGCAGATCACCGGCAGCTTCAAGTTGCGCGGTGCGAGCAATGCCGTGGCGCAACTCGATGCCGAGCAAAAGGCGCGTGGCGTGGTGACGGCATCGACCGGCAACCACGGTCGCGCCCTGGCTTACGCAGCGTCCCGGCAAGGGGTCAAGGCCAGCATTTGCTTGTCGCACCTGGTGCCGGAAAACAAAGTCGAGGCGATTCGCGGGCTGGGCGCCGAAGTGTGTATCGTCGGCCACTCCCAGGACGATGCCCAGCGTGAAGCCGAGCGCATTGCCAGCGAGCAGGGCGCGACTTTGCTGCCGCCGTTCGATCATCCCGCGATCATCGCCGGCCAGGGCACCCTGGGCCTGGAAATTCTCGAACAACTGCCCGACGTGGCGCAAATCCTCGTGCCGTTGTCCGGCGGTGGGTTGTTCGCCGGTGTTGCGCTGGCGATCAAAAGCGCCAATCCGCGGATTGTCACCCACGGCATCAGCATGCAGCGCGGCGCGGCCATGCACGCCAGCCTCGCGGCAGGCCATCCACTGGAAGTCGAAGAGTTGTCGACCCTCGCCGACTCTCTGGGCGGCGGCATCGGCCTGAACAATCGCTACACCTTCGAGATGACCCGCGACCTTTGCGATCACCTGCACCTGCTCAGCGAAACCGCCATCGCCAATGCTCTGCGCCACGCCTATCGCCACGAGCGGCTGGTGCTGGAAGGCGCGGCAGTGGTTGGCATTGCGGCGTTGCTCGAGGGGCTGATCGAGTCGCGTGGGCCGATTGTGGTGGTGGTCAGCGGGCGTAACGTCGACAGCGATCAGCACCTGCGCGTGCTCAATGGTCTTGACGCATAAATCACCACAATAACCAACGGGAGCACCCTGTCGATGAGTCAAGTCAGCCTGTTAAGCGAAGCCGATCTGCGTGCCTGCGTCGACCTGGATTTGTCCAGTGTCGAGGCCATTGAGCAGGCGTTCGTGCTGCTCGCCACGGCGGCCGTCGCCATGCCACCGATCCTGCGTCTGGACATCCCGGAACACAATGGCGAAGTGGACGTGAAGACTGCGTATCTGCCGGGCCTGGAGCGGTTCGCGATCAAGGTCAGTCCCGGTTTTTTCGACAACCCGGGACTCGGCCTGCCAAGCCTCAACGGCATGATGATGCTGTTGTCGGCGCGCACCGGGTTATTGGACGCGTTGTTGCTGGACAACGGCTACCTGACAGCGGTGCGTACGGCCGCCGCCGGCGCGGTGGCGGCGCGCTGTTTGTCGCGGCCTGAGAGTCGCAGCGTGGCACTGATTGGCAGCGGCGAGCAGGCGGCATTGCAGTTGCAAGCGTTGCGTCTGGTGCGACCGATTGAACAGGTGCGCGTCTGGGCACGGGACGGCGCCAAGGCGCAGGATTTCTGCGCCGGGCTGTCACGCAGTAGCGAGCTGATGGTGGTCGCCTGCGCCAGCATCGAGGAGGCGCTGGCCGACGCGGACATAGCCATCACCTGTACCCCTAGCCGTGAACCCTTGATCCAGGCGCACCATTTGCGTCCCGGTCTGCACATCACCGCCATGGGGTCCGACGCCGAACACAAAAACGAAATTGCGCCCCAGGTTCTGGCCAGGGTCGATCGCTATGTGGCCGATCGCTTGAGCCAGACCCGAATCCTCGGCGAACTGCACCATGCCCTGGCGGCCGGGATCAGGCTCGACGAGTCGCGCCTGGCGGAGCTGGGGCAAGTCCTGGCAGGCCAGCTGCCCGGTCGCACCGATGCGGCGCAAATTACCTTGTGCGACCTGACGGGCACCGGTGCTCAGGACACGGCCATGGCTAATCTGGCGTTCGAACGTGCGCGTGCGGCCGGCAAGGGTGTGCAGTTTTCCAGTTAATTCATTTCATTCCTGCGTCATTTATCAGAGGGCATGTGCATGTCTCAGATAGTCGTCAACCTGCCGTTCGCACGAGCGGAATACGCCCAGCGCCTGACCAAGGTCCGTGAGGCCATGCAAGGGCAGGGCATTGAGCTGCTGCTGGTCACCGACCCTTCCAACATGGCCTGGCTGACGGGCTACGATGGCTGGTCGTTCTATGTGCACCAATGTGTGCTGGTGGCCCTGGACGGCGAGCCGGTCTGGTTCGGTCGTGGCCAGGATGCCAACGGCGCCAAGCGCACGGTGTTCATGCAGCACCAGAACATCGTCGGTTACCCGGACATCTACGTGCAGTCCCGGGAACGTCATCCGATGGACTACCTGTCGCGGGAAGTCATCAGCGCCCGGGGTTGGGACACGCTGAATATCGGCGTGGAAATGGACAATTATTACTTCAGCGCCGCGGCTTATCTGTCGCTGCAAAAACACTTGCCGAACGCCACCTTCATCGACGCAGCGGGGCTGGTGAACTGGCAGCGGGCGATCAAGTCGCCGCAGGAAATCGCCTACATGCGTATCGCCGCGCGCATTGTCGAGAACATGCACGAACGCATCTTCGAACGCATCGAGCCGGGGCTGCGCAAAAACGAACTGGTGGCCGAGATTTACAGTAGCGGGATCCTTGGTGCCGACGGGCATGGCGGTGATTATCCGGCCATCGTGCCGCTGTTGCCCACCGGCGCCGACGCCAGTGCACCGCACCTGACCTGGGACGATACGCCGTTCGAGAACGGCGCCGGGACCTTCTTTGAAATTGCCGGGTGCTACAAGCGTTACCACTGCCCGTTATCCCGCACGATCTACCTGGGCAAACCGCCGCAGCACTTTATCGAGGGTGAAAAAGCGGTGGTCGAGGGCATTGCCGCCGGCCTCGAAGCTGCAAAACCCGGCAATACCACCGGTGATATCGCCGTGGCGTTTTTCAAGGTGCTGGAAAAATTCGGCATCCACAAAGACAGCCGCTGTGGTTACCCGATCGGTATCAGTTATCCACCGGATTGGGGCGAGCGCACCATGAGCTTGCGCCCTGGCGATACGAGTGTGTTGCAGCCGGGCATGACCTTCCACTTTATGCCGGGATTGTGGATGGACGACTGGGGCCTGGAAATCACCGAAAGCATTCTGATCACCGACACCGGGGTCGAGACGCTGTGCAATGTGCCACGCCAACTGTTCGTCAAGGATTGAACCATGAGCGATTTGCCTGAAAACCCCATCAGCACCACCGTGGATTTCACCCGTGACGGCGTGCAGCACGGCTTTCTCAAGCTGCCTTATTCCCGCGACGACTCGGCCTGGGGCGCGGTGATGATTCCACTCACCGTGATCCAGCATGGGCGGGGGCCGACCGCGTTGCTTACGGGCGGCAATCATGGTGACGAATACGAAGGTCCGGTGGCCCTGAGCAAATTGGCCCAGGGCCTGAGCGCGGCTGACGTCAGTGGCCGATTGATCATTGTGCCGTTCATGAACACGCCGGCCTTTCGCGCCGGCCGACGTACTTCACCCGTCGACCAAGGCAATCTCAATCGCAGCTTTCCCGGCAAACCGGACGGCAGCGTGACCGAGAAAATCGCCGACTACTTCACCCGCACGCTACTGCCGCTGGCCGATATCGTGCTGGATATCCATTCCGGTGGTCGCACCCTGGACTTTCTGCCATTCGCCGCCTGTCATGTGCTGGCCGACAAACAGCAGCAGGCCCAATGCGAAGCCGGGATGCGCGCGTTCAACGCGCCCTACAGCATGCGCATGCTGGAGTTGGACGCCGGGGCGATGTACGACACCGCTGCCGAAAGCCAGGGCAAAGTCTTTGTCACCACCGAACTGGGTGGCGGCGGTTCGTCCACGGCGCGCAGTGTGGCAATCGCCGAGCGCGGGGTACGCAACCTGCTGGTGCATGCCGGAATTCTCCAGGGCGAAATCGAGTACCGGGAGTCCAAGCTGCTCGATATGCCGGCTGCCGACTGCTTTATCGCCAGCGAGCATGACGGCCTGCTGGAAATGTGCCGGGACCTGGGCGACACGGTGCGCCAGGGCGATGTGATCGCCCGCGTGTACGACGCCACCCGCAGCGGCGTTGCTGCGGTGGAATACCGCGCGGCGCGCAGTGGCTTGCTGGCGGCGCGGCATTTTCCGGGGTTGGTGCAGTGCGGAGACACGGTGGCGGTGATCGCCGACGTGCTGAGCTGAAACTCGATCGTTGTGGAGACCCGCGGCCCATGCACAAACTCGACCGCTATGACCTGAAAATCCTGCGCATCCTCGCCGAGGACGCGCGCATTACCAAGTCGAGCCTGGCGGAGGCCATCAACCTGTCGGTCACCCCGGCCTGGGAGCGGGTGCGCAAACTGGAGGCGTTGGGCCTGATCAAGGGCTACCGTGCCCGGATCGACTGGAACGCTGTGTTCAAAAGCCAGCAAGTGCTGGTGGAAATCACCCTGGCCCGCCACACCGCTCAGGACATGCGACGCTTCGAGCAACGGATGCACGACGCCAGCGAAGTGGCCTTCTGTTACGCCACCGGCGGCGGTGTCGACTACATGGCGATGATCCAAGCCCCGGACATTGACCACTACCAACGTTTCATCGACCAGCTATTGCTCGATGACCTGGGTATCGAGCGCTACTTCACCTACATCGTCACCAAGACCATCAAGACCTCGGGGGCGTTGCCCGCCGAGCTGGCGCAGGCGCTCTAGGGGTCACCGCAAAAGCCACTGTTTAGCGGTGTCCATTCAGGAAAAACCACCGGCCACGCCCCGGTCAAACGTCAGATCCCCACGGCGCGGCTGCCCTAGCATGGTTCCACGCCAAAGGTTTGGAGCGAACCCCATGACATACAAACACCCGTTGCTATTCAAGGCCCTGTGCTATGTCGACGGCCAATGGGTCCACAGTCACAGCGGCCACAGCGTCGCGGTGCACAACCCGGGCAATCAGCAACTGATCGGCCATGTTCCCATGCTCGACCCGCTGCAAATCACCGCCGCCGTGGACGCCGCGCACCGTGCCTTTGCCAGCTGGCGCCAACAGAGCCTTGAGGCCCGCGCCATCATCCTGCGACGTTGGGCAAGTCTGATCCTTGAGCACCAGGAAGACCTGGCGCGCATTCTCAGCCAGGAACAAGGTAAACCCCTCGCCGAGTCTCGTGGCGAAATTGCCTATGCCGCGAGCTTTATCCCGTGGTTCGCCGAAGAAGCACGGCGCCTCTACGGCCAGCACATTCCCAGTCATATTGCCGGTGCGCAGTTGGGTACGTTGAAGGAACCGGTCGGCGTCTGTGCCTTGCTGACGCCCTGGAATTTCCCTTCCGCCATGATCACCCGCAAAGCCGCCGCGGCGTTGGCGGCCGGTTGCACGGTGGTGATCAAGCCGGCCCATGAAACCCCTTATTCAGCGTTGGCGCTGGCGCAACTGGCTGAAGAGGCAGGCTTCCCGGCGGGCGTATTCAACGTGGTGTTGGGTGAGCCGCAGATGGCCATGCAAACCCTGGTGCAGGACAGCCGCGTGCGTGCCGTCAGCTTCACCGGCTCGACCCGGGTCGGCAAGTTGGTGCTGCAGGCGGCGGCCCAGGACGTGAAGAAGGTCGCCCTGGAACTGGGCGGCAATGCGCCTTTTATTGTCTGCGCCGATGCCGATCTGGAGCTCGCGGTGAACGTCGCCGTGCAAGCCAAGTTCCAGACCTCCGGGCAGGATTGCTGCGCCGCCAACCGGATCATGGTCGAGCGCTCGATTTATCCGGCGTTTCTCAGCCGTTTTGCCGCCGCCGTGCGCGAACTGCGGGTCGGCCCGGCGCTGCTCGGGGAGCAGGAGCAAGATGTCGAGGTCGGGCCGTTGATGCATCAGGCCTCCTTCGAGGTAACCGCCGAGCGCGTGGCCGACGCCTTGCGCCTGGGTGCTCGACGCCTGGTGGGCGGCGAAGCACACGCCTTGGGCGGTTTGTTCTACCAGCCCACGGTGCTCGCCGACGTCACCCCGCAGATGCGTATCTACCGTGAAGAAAACTTCGCGCCCATCGCCGGCGTGATGCCGTTCGACAGCATCGAGCAAGCCATCGCACTGGCCAACGACACCGAATACGGTCTGGCTGCCTATATTTGTTCCAACCGCCTGGACCTGATCTATCCGCTGATTCGCCGTCTCGACCACGCGATGGTGGCCGTCAATGGCGTCAAGTTTACCGGTCATCCAATTCCGTTCGGCGGCATGAAAGCCTCGGGCCTGGGCCGTGAAGGCGGCACCGAGGGCTTCGAAGCCTTTGTCGAAACCAAATACTTTTGCCTGCATCACCAAGGCCAGTTCTAAGGAGACCCGCCATGAGCCACGACCTCGAAACGCTGTTCGAACAAGACCGCGCGCACTTCATGCACCCGTCGACCCACGCCCATGACCACGCCAGTGGCACCCTCAAGGGGCGCATCATCAAAAGCGCTTCCGGCATTCGCATCCGCGATCACGAAGGTCGCGAATTCATCGATGCCTTCGCCGGCCTGTACTGCGTCAACATCGGCTACGGCCGCACCGAAGTCGCCGATGCCATCTACAAACAGGCCAAGGAGCTGGCTTACTATCACACCTACGTCGGCCACTCGAGCGAGGCCATCATCGAACTGTCCAGCCGCATCATGGAGTGGGCGCCCGAAGGCATGAAAAAGGTCTACTACGGCCTGTCCGGCTCCGACGCCAACGAAACCCAGATCAAACTGGTGCGTTACTACAACAACGTCCTCGGCCGGCCGCAGAAAAAGAAAATCATCTCCCGTGATCGCGGCTACCACGGCTCAGGCATCATGACCGGCAGCCTCACCGGCCTTGCGGCGTTCCACCAGCACTTCGACCTGCCGGAGCAAGGCATTAAACACACGGTTTGCCCACATTGGTACCGCAAGGCCCCGGCCGGCATGGATGAAGCGACATTCGTGCGCCACTGCGCCGACGAACTGGAAAAAATGATCCTTGCCGAAGGCCCCGACACCGTCGCCGCCTTCATCGGCGAACCGCTGATGGGCACCGGCGGCATCATCGTCCCTCCCGCCGGTTATTGGGCGGCGATACAAGCGGTGCTGAACAAATACGACGTGCTGCTGATCGCCGACGAAGTGGTCTGCGCCTTCGGTCGTCTTGGCTCGAAAATGGGCAGCCAACGCTACGGCATGCGCCCCGACCTGATCACCACCGCCAAAGGCCTGACCAGCGCTTACGCACCGTTATCCGCAGTGATCATTGGCGAAAAAGTCTGGAGCGTGATCGAAACAGCCTCCACCGCCGAAGGCGCCATGGGCCACGGCTGGACCTATTCCGGCCACCCGATCTGCGCCGCCGCGGCCCTGGCCAACCTCGACATCCTCGAGCGCGAAAACCTCACCGCCAATGCCGACCAAGTCGGCAACTACCTCAACCGTCGCCTGCGCGAAACCCTCGAAGGCCACCCACTGGTCGGCGAAGTTCGCGGCGACGGCATGCTCGCCGCCGTCGAATTCATGGCCAACCGCGAACAGCGAACCCCGTTCGACGCCGCACTCAAAGTCGGCCCTAAAGTATCTGCCGCCTGCCTGGAACGCGGCATGATCGCCCGCGCAATGCCCCACGGCGACATCCTCGGCTTCGCCCCGCCGCTGATCCTGACCGAGGCGGAAGCGGACCTGATCGTCGATATTACAAAAAGCGCGATTGATCAGGTGGCGAGTGAGGTGTTGGGCTAAAGCAAAAACGCGGAGTGGCGGTGGGTCAGTTGCCAGAAGTGTTGGCTGACTCATCGCGATGTTGGGAGGGCGGTTTTTGACGGGCATTAAAAAGCCGGCTTGTGGGCGGCTTTATTGTTTGATTTTTGCCTTATTTTGCTGGGCTTGTGTGAGTTGGAAAATTTTATCCCCCCATTTGTCCCCCCATCCGGAATGTTCGTAGAGGGAGCTCGCCCGCTGACTCTACTCTAGTATCGAGTTCTTCATTGGGTGCTTATGCAAAGCTTAGTTTTTGAAGGGGATGTAGATCTCGCCTTGCCCGGCTGGTTTTCGATTCGGCTGGTGCGCCAATACCGGCCATTGATCGGTGAGTAGCCGTGGCGCTCGAAAACGTTTTTACACAGCCTAGGTCGTTAGTGGCCCCTCACGAAAGGCATCTTCGGGTCCTAAGTAGCCTCACGCGAGAGGTTGCCAGGCGCTGCAAAGATGCTCACGTAACAGCCGACTCAGCCCCTTCGGCTTCGGATACGGGTAAACAACGTGTTCACGGCCTCAATATCCCCATGCAACTCGTCTGGATGTGTTACGGGACGCTGCTGGCCGGCCGCATGTGAATGCGCGCTCACATTGCGGCAGCATCGGTCGTGCAAGCGTTGCACTTCACGGAATTCCTGCTCCTGCACAGCCATCACGCCGTTAAGCCGGCCTACTGAGATTCCGTCGCGGAAACGGACTACGGTTTCGTTGAGTATCGTGTCCTCGATACCGATTTCAATCGTCACGCGAAGATCACTATATGCATTACGGATCGCATACCGCTCAGTGTCTCCGGGAGGGGTGTTGAAGGTTGCTGCAATTTGCTGCTGGTCACGACGGTGTTGCGCGATGCGCTCGCGGTGCCGGCGCATGTCATACGGCAAACCGGCATCGACGTAGCCAGGGCCTTCCGCCCGGTAGCTGATCGACCTAACTTCAGGTGCGAGACCCGCATCTTGGCAGAGCGTTATCAGTTCACCGAAGAATACAGCGTCGTGGGTGAATACAATGACTTGCCGGTTGGCCGACTCTTTGACAATTCTTTGCGCGACGGCGGTTCGATGGCTGTGGTCGAGGCTTGAGACAGGGTCGTCGAAAACGATTCCGGAAGTCGATCCTGACTGATGAAGCTCAGCGAAGAAGTAGGCAAGCGCACACATACGCTGCTCTGCTTCGCTCAACACTTGGTGCGGGGCAAGCTGGCAGTCTAACAGCTGAATTCCCAGGCGAACTGCCCCGGCGTCACCGGCTGAGCTGACTCCAGCTTCAACGTGCCTGAGTTCTAGTCTAGTGAGCTCCTCGTTCATGCGTCCAGCCAGAGCCTCACTGATGTATGTCCGAGTCAGTTGGCCAGCCAGCACGCTAATCGGCCGTGTAGCTGCGATGTCATTTAGGCAATTCTGGAGCCGAACCCTGTGGGCCAGGTTATCAATCACCCGTGCTATGCCTTCGATATGGTCGGAAAGTAGCTGTCGCGCTTCCAGCTCTTTCAGCCGTAGCTTTTTGGCCGCTAAGGCCTCTGCGTTCATGTTTGCGCGCAGGCGGCCCGCCTCTTCGCGAAGTACTTCCGCAGCCTGAGCGATAGACGCCCCCGGGTTCGCTCCACGATACCCAGGACAGTCCTGCCATACCCCAGTAGCCACCGCTGTTTTGAGCCACTGAAGTCGGGCGACCAAGTCAGCCTGAAAGGTCTGAATATCGTCCGGAAGCGCTGGCACACGAGCCCTCAGGCTCTCCAGCATGTTAGGGGCAACTGTGAAGTCGACATTGGCTGGATCGACTTCTCGAACGATCTGCTGCCATGCGTTGCGTGCAGCCTGAGCAGTCTCCGCTGTCCGGTCTCGAATGTAATGATCGAATCGCTGCAAGCGGTTCTGCGCTTCAGGACTGAGCTCTTGCTGGCAAAGTACACAGACTGCGTCGTCATTGGTGACCGGGAAGGCCTCTCCTGGATATGCAGTGCTGGACGAATATTCACGAGCAGCGTTGAATAGCAACGCCCAAGAGCCTTGTCCCGTTCCAGGAAGTAGATGTGTCGCATCTCCTGCTTGCAACATGGCGGACGCCGCACGTTCAGCTGTCTCAGCCTCAAGGACGGCTCGATGTGCCTGGTGTTTGGCATCGATAACCTCATCAGACACTACGCCGGTCACCACAGCGATGAGGCTGGCCAATTCATCGACTCGCGTTGCAGCATGGTCAAGTAGCGACGCCCGGGCAGTTGGGTCCGCTTCGCTGATTTCCTGCGGAAGTCGTACACGCTCCGCCAGCTCATCATCGGCGAGCGCAGCCAATTCACGCGCTCGCGTCAGATCAGTGGTCGGGGAAATCGGATGGACCGCCCGTCCAGCATCGGTATCGGACGGAATGACACTGAACGGTGTCGTGTCTGTTGCAAGGCCCGTGATCTCAGCCTGTAGCGCGGGTCGCAGAGCCTGATTGAGTCCATTCGCCAACTGCTGGAGATAAGTCAGAGCAGATGGCTGAAAGTTGGCAGCCTCTCGTGACTGGAGGTAATGCCGAGCGCAGTCGCCATCAAAAACGGAAATGCCCCGGAGTTCTGGCTGCGCTACGTTATCGGGATCACTTCTCCAGGTCGTCTGTTGGGCGGCGCCGTCCAGCGCGAAGTCAATAGCAGCGCTTGGTATGAGCTGCTGGTAATCCGCAGCGTAAGCATTGGCGTAGACAGCACCAGGGCTCCGGGCACGGCACGCCTGCTTCAGCACCCGTGCGTAACCGGACTTCCCCGTGCCGTTTCCGCCGTACACGATGGTGAGACCATGCGGTTGGAAGTTCAGAACCTCACTGTTCGGGATCTTCCCCACATTAGTAAGTGAATGCAGGGACTGCAATACGACGGTGTGCTCCCGATTCGGCTCGGCGGGAAAATGGTCTGCGGCGAAAAGGACAGGCTGAAGAACTGGCAGAAATGCGCTTCGCATCCCATGGTGTTGCTTAGCGAGATCAAGAATTTCGACAAGATCCTGAGCAGTCCATTCGCCCTGGACACACAAACGGCGCAAGGCGTCGCTGCGCCACGCCGGCAGCCTTTCCGACCAAGCCAGTACTTCCTCGTATATAGCCATGCCTTACCTCTCCATGTCCTTGAGGTTGCCTAAACGAACAGCGTAGCGGATTGTTAGTGACCTCCCTCAACAGCTCGCTATCGCGAGCTGTTGAGGCTATACCGTTGATCACTCGTCGATATCAATTTCGAGAGCTCTCAACACTGCGACAAGGGCATGATCACAGCCTTCGGCCAGGTGGAAGAAGTGCGTACGGAAATTTCCATGGGTGGTACGAGCTTCCCGGATAGCGACAGCTTTCTTTTCGTTGGTAGCATGTCCCCGGATCTCATTACGAAGCTCATGGAGCTTTCTCATCGGCGCCAAGATCTGCTTAGCGTCCTCTGCGTTGATTGAGCTTCCAACGAGAATTTCGTACAACAACTTGAGCGAGCGCCATGTTGGCTCCAGGGCTCGGCCTTTTGCTTCAGCCACCTTGCGCAGTGGCTTGTCGAGAAATCCTTCTACCAGACATTGATCGAGAGCCATGATTTCATCACCCCATTCCTTAGGCGAGTCTGTGGCTGGAGCAAGCACGCTATCGATCAGCTCCTCACCTCGAGGGTTCCACCAGGCAGGTTTTCTTTTGTCGAGCGTTCGGATCTTACGCTTGAGTGAATCCAGTGGATGATATTCGGTGTACCAGCTGCCTTCGATGTCCGTTCGATGCGCGCGCTCGGAGATGGGAGCCTTAGGCCATTCGTTGAAGGCCTTCCAATAAAGTTGTTCATCGTAAGGGAGCTTCGATAGGTCCCAGATGTACGCATGAACCTGACCGGCCTCATTGATGTCGTAAGATTTAAGGTGCCAAGCTCCTCTGCAAGAAATGCTTCGGTCCTCGAGCGTGTACTTCTCAGGGTCGCCCTTGAAGCGATTAAGAACCTCTGACCTGAAAAAAGCGGGAGATATCTGCCAGGGAAGATCGCTCTCCTCAAAATAGCTGACGATGTGCTCGGGGCTGCAAGAGGTCTCGACCTGGCGGTCATGCTTACGGTCGTAGATTTTGAAGACCGCATACTCACGATCCGGATCACCATCGAGGTCTTTGCGCCACGCCTCTTCTTGTTCTTCGACGCTGGCTATTGGCCTGACCACCATGGCTCCATGCGCGAAGCTTGCCTTGCTGGTCGATCCTCCATGGTAGAACAGATCTGGCTCGTCTCGGTTGTATCGATCGGCGCCTTGCCAGCCGTTGAAGCTACCCGCTACGTAACGGGTAAAATCAAATTTCATGACCAGCGCCATTTCCGCTAGGGCCATGTAATTGTCCAGGTCCTTACGAAGGATCGTGACCACTTCCCGTCCCTCCATCTGGTCGGGAATTTGAAGCTTCAGAATTCTGATGACATCTTCGATGTCGCCATTGTCATTTAGGCGGCAATACGCTTTTCGCTCATCCACGTAATGAATGTCGAGGCAATGTATAAGTTTTTGACTAATTTCGATCGGAGTTGACCCGGTATGAACCCCCTCAAGACGACGCCGAATGACCAGAGGTTCACCCTCTGCTAAAGCAGACCCGCTTTCCTCTGGAAAGGGGGCCTCAATGTAGACGCGATGTCCTTCATCGGAACACCAGGACTTCTGGATGCGCCAAGTAACATCGGTAGACAGTGAGAGGTTTTGAAGCGCTTCCCCATCGGGGGGAGTGACATTATCGGTTGGAGCGAGTGCTCCGACGATTAGAAAGAAAGGGGCGCTAGCGTAAATCACAATCTCGTCTGATTCCGAGTTTGCTTTCATGTACTGCACAGCCTGCTCGGCATCTTTGTACCAAGGATCATCCTGATCCTCTGGAGCCGCCGCCAACGCAATCAGAGGTTTGGTATCGAAACGACGCATTTCCACTCCCACAAGCCTAATTGAAGATTTCATAGGTTGGCCCGGTAGGCCTGATCGTGCAAAAAGATGATCGCAGAGGCCGTCATATTAAGCGTGTACTTCGCCACGTGCTCTGGCACTACTTTCTGCACCTCGCCCGCACCATGCGAGCTGCTCAGTTTGTTGCGAAGCGTGCCGACAGTCATCAGTGGCTGCTCCCAGAAGGTATCCATCTCGGTTTTCTGCATGATGGTCCGTATGAGCTTGGAGGTTGTGTCTCCTTGGGCATACCCGAAGCCCTTCTGACCGCAGATCACCTTCATGACGCTCTCGTAGCTGCTGTTGCACTTGGTGACGCAGTCGCCGAATTTTCCGTGCCGAAAGTCTTCCAGAGCTGCCATGAATTCGGAGTTCGCATTGAGGAATGCAGGTTGACGCAGTAGCTTCAGAGCGGGCTCGATAGCCGTGTCGTGGATAGCTTGGCTTTCCTTCGGAATGACCTTCGCCTGCTCACGTATTCCAGTGAACTGAGTAGGGGCGCCTCGATAAATTTCTTCCCGGGTTTCCCATACCGGTTTGGTGACGAAGTAGGGAAGATCATCAACGTTTAAAAACTCGTTCAATCGATCAATTACGAGTTCATGCTGACCGCGTAAGTAGCGCCACCCATCGCAGTGAATAAGATATTCAATTGCATCAAGGAAGTGGGGATCACTGCAGGTATGTAAAAACTCGAACGCGTCATCAGCGTAGGAAAGATTGTTTTTTACAGAGAGCTTTTGGTTCCCGAGAAGGTAGGAAAGCCGGTCGTGAAGAAACTCTAGGGTTTCGACCATGCCCGGCCCTACATCCCGAATGAGCATGAACGTCCTTTGCCGGAACTGCTGAGTGAGCTGCTTTTTCGGCGTATTCTGATTTTCCCTTCGTCGCGAAAAGACGTTGAAAATATTCCCTATCACTACGACACCTTGAAGCCGTTCAGAGGGTGGCATCATAGTCATGACGGCTGTCGTATGGCCATCACCTATTCATCGCCGGATCCTTTTCCAGCTTAACAGGCAGTAAGCGGAAAGCGTCTGCTTTTGGCCGAGGCTGTGTAAAAACGGTTTTTTGCTCGATAGGCACTCAAAACTGGAATGAATATCGCGTTTCTATACGAAATTTATATCTGTTGAGGTGCCGATAAATTTCAGATCTAACGTAGATTCGCGGACTTAAATTTTGGCTAAGCTTTTTTACACGCTCTGCGCCGAAAGCTGCCAGCCGAAATGGCACCAATCGCTTATGAGGAGCCTTTCACGAGCTAGGCGACGTCAGACACCCTTTTAAACCAGTAGTCAGATATTGTTGGCGACAGAGGCCAGCTAGCAAGTAGACCCGGTATACCGGTTTGCCTGTTTCGCCAGCGGCTTCTCGGCCGTGGTCAATGCAGCGTGTTAACTGGTTCCCAAACTTATTGTGCCGGCATCCATCGGGGAAGCACTATGGCGCTCTCATCTGGCGGGCGGAACGAGCGAATTCGATGAATGCTTTTAGCGCAGTAGGAGGATGCCTCCGGCCTGGATAGTACAAGTGCAATCCCGGATAGTAGGGGCACCAATCCGCCAAGACTTGTTTCAAACGTCCATCCGCCAAATATCCCGTCACCATGTCTTCGAAGACATAAGCCAATCCCAGCCCTTCTATGGCTGGCCCGAGCATTAGGCTGACATCGCCCAGGGTAAGTGGGCCGCTCACTTCAATTTCTTGAGCAATTGCCCCACGCTCGAATTCCCAGTGATAAATCGAGCCACTGGGAAATCGGTGGCGAATGCAGGGGATGCCATGTAGATCCTCGGGTTTCTGAGGCACAGCGTGGCGTTCGAAAAGCGAAGGTGCTCCTACGACGACAGATCGCATGTTCGGCCCAATAGCCAGAGATACCATGTCCGCTTCTAGGCGATTACCGAAACGCACCCCAGCGTCAAACCCTCCCGCTACTACGTCTACAAAAGCATCGCTTTCGACGAGCTCTAGCCTGATATCCGGATAGAGCTGAAGAAACTGGCTGATGATTGGCAGCAGAACCAGTTCACAAGCCTGGCGGCCCGCTGTGATACGCAAACTACCAGAGGGCTTGTCACGAAAGCTGTTGAGATCTTCAAGGGCATCTTCGATATCTCGGAACGCGGGTCGCAAACGGAGATATAACCGCTCCCCTGCCTCAGTCAGGGCCACGCTGCGAGTCGTACGATTGAATAGGCGCACGCCGAGGCGGTTCTCCAATATGCGCAAGGAATGGCTCAAGGCTGAGGGTGTGAGGCCAAGATCTACTGCCGCTCTACTCAAGTTCAGATGCTGAGCGATGCTCAAAAAGACCGACAAATCAGCAGGCGAAGGGGTTTTCATATATGAGCCGTATTCACAAGGGAATGCAAAATTATTGGTATTAACACATCACTAATGCACATTTAAAGTTGCGTCAACTTATCAGTACGGCCCGGCAATGCCGCAGGGGTCGCTGGCAGGAGGAGTTGATATGCGTACTTGGTTCATCACAGGAGCCTCCCGAGGTTTTGGCACACTCATCGCAGAACAAGCCCTGCGGGCCGGCGATGCAGTCATCGCGACCGCCCGAAAGCCTCAAGACATCACTGATCGCTTGGGCGATCACCCGAATCTGCTTGCTGTGCGGCTGGACGTAACCAGCGAAGAAGAAGCACATCAGGCCGTTGCAGAGGGTATCAAGCGATTTGGCCAGATTGATGTAGTCGTCAATAACGCTGGTTTTGGTGTCTTGGGCGCCGTTGAGGAGACCAGTGCAAAAGAGACGGAGCGCCTGTTCGCCACAAACGTCTTCGGCGTGCTGAATGTTACGCGCGCAGTACTGCCGCACCTTCGTCGTCAGCGTAGCGGCCACATCGTCAACATTTCCTCCGTTGGCGGATATCAGGCATTTATTGGTTGGGGAGTTTACTGCTCTACCAAGTTTGCCGTGGAAGGCATCTCCGAAGCGCTGCATCAGGAATTAGCACCGCTGGGAATCCGGGTGACGGTCGTCGAACCTGGTTTCTTCCGCACCGACTTTCTTGATGAGCAGTCGTTGATCAAGACTGAGCTGGAGCTGTCTGACTACGACGATACTGTCGGTAAGATGCGAGAGTTTGCTGAGGGCGCTAATCATGCGCAGCCCGGTGATCCTCTGAAGTTTGCCGAGGCAATGTTCGCGCTGGTCAATGCACCGAACCCTCCTCAGCGTTTAGCGATGGGCAGTGACACGGTGGCCGTGGTTGGCGAGAAGAATCGTTTTGTGGACGCTGAATTGGCTGAATGGAAAGAGCTGTCTATCTCGACCGATTTTAAAGTCTAAACATGCAATGACATGGAAACCGGGCTTGCTCGGTTTTTGCGTATCTTGACTACCCAATTAACGATCTGCGGGAGAGTTTATGAAGTACGTGAAACTTGGCAGTACGGGTCTGGATGTTTCCAGGCTGTGTCTTGGCTGCATGACATTCGGTGATCCTGATGCTGGCATGCACCCCTGGACATTGGGCGAGGAAGCAAGCCGGCCTATCATCAAGCACGCAGTGGAGCAGGGGATCAACTTTTTTGATACGGCGAACAGCTACTCCGCGGGAACGTCGGAAATCATCGTTGGGAAGCTACTGAAGGAGTTCACACGTCGAGAAGAGACCGTGATCGCCACGAAGGTATTTTTCCCGGCAAATATGCGGGGATGGGAAGGCTCAGCAAAGCCAAACGAGAAAGGTCTTTCTCGTAAAGCCATCATGGACAGCGTTGATGCGAGCCTGACTCGCTTGGGCACTGACTACATCGACCTGTACCAGATCCATCGTTGGGACTACGACACGCCTATCGAGGAAACGATGGAAGCCCTGCATGACATAGTCAAAGCAGGCAAAGCCAGGTACATCGGCGCCTCATCCATGTATGCATGGCAGTTCGCTAAAGCACAGCAGGTCGCCGTGGCAAACGGATGGAGCAAGTTTGTGTCCATGCAGAACTATCTGAACCTGGTGTATCGAGAAGAGGAGCGGGAAATGATCCCACTCTGCCTCGATCAGGGCGTGGGGTTGATGCCATGGAGCCCAATGGCACGCGGCAGGCTGACCAGGCCATACGGCCAACAGACTGAGCGCACCAAAACCGATGTCTCAGGGCAGTCGTTTTACCAGGCTACTGAAGTCGAAGACGGCCGGGTGATTGACGTTGTAGAGCAGATTGCTGGGGAACGAGGTGTGCCTATGGCGCAGGTTGCGTTGGCATGGGTGTTAGCCAAGCGTGGCGTCTCAGCACCTATCGTTGGCGCTTCTAAGGCGCCCCAACTTGACGACGCAATCGCTGCGCTGGAGTTGTTATTGAGCGAAGAGGAAGTCAAGCGCCTCGAATCCCCATATGTACCCCATGTAGTGACTGGATTCTCCTGACACGGGCTTCAGAAACTCGACTTCAGCGACCGGACAAAAAAAGCGCCCTGAGGGGCGCTAAAAGTTCATCTCTTTCCAAAGGAGCTCACAAAAAAGCCTCAGAGATGAATGCTGCTTGGTGCGTATCGCTCAGATCGCCTTCGGGACAGGCGCATCCAAGGCTACGAAAACGGATTGGGCCGCGGCTTCAGCACTCGTTGCTGGTGTATCGCTGGTTATCGGTATCATTTAATTCTGGAAGATCTATTGAGTGTGGATGCGCCTGCGGTGCTTTTTTTTCATCACCGCCCTCTATCAGCAAATTTAACGTCCGCCAGAACTGGCTCTTGAATGCGAAGCGAGCCCCTCGCACACCTCCGAAGGTCGGCACGACGACGCGCTCAGGCGAGATCACACCCAGTAGATGGTGCAGACTGTCGCCGCTGATCCAGGGCATGTCATCGAGAAAGATCGCAGTTGACGCCGCCTCCGCATGCTCGATCGCCCGTATGCTGCCTGCCAAGACAGGACCTATTTCCCGTGCAGGAGCGATATGACGTATCACCCTTATTCGAGGTGGTGGTTCGGTTTCAGGAATCATGACGTTTTACCCACCGATGACTTTCATGATCATGACGTCACCCGTGAAATGAGTCGTTTGTTTGTCTATTAGGGCACGTCTCGACAATTCGCGAATACGCGTCAACGCGAGGTCGCGCGGAAGTTCGAGGATATCGCCCAAATAGTGGCTTTGGCTGGAGGAAAGACACCCATGCAGCCACCCGCTGGCACTCAGGCGCACGCGGTTACAGCTGCCGCAGAAGGGTGCGCTAGCGTTGGCGATCACGCCGAAGTAACCTCGTCCCGCTATATCGAATCGCAATGCCGTAGAGCTGTGTGCACTCGGTGCTGCACCGAACGAATGATGCTGACCGATAAGCTCAAGAATCTCGGCCAAACCATAAAACTGCTGGCGGAAAGTTTCATCATCACGCGCCAGGTGCCCCATGCGCATCAATTCGATGAAGCGCAATTCCATCCCCCGCGCCAGACAGTATTCAAGCAGGGGCAGGATCTGATCATGATTGTGCCCACGAAGCGGCACCATGTTGATTTTCACCTGCAAACCGGCCGCCAAGGCCCGGTCAATACCTTCGAGAACCGTGGCTAAATCCCCGCCGCGGGCGATGCGCTGGAAAGCCTCAGCATCCAAGGTGTCGAGTGAAATGTTGATACGCTTGACGCCGGCCTCCAGTAATAGTGGGAGCTTGCGCGACAGCAATTGCCCGTTGCTGGTCAGCGATACATCTTCGAAGCCGAGCCGTCGTACTGCCTTCATGAAACCATCGAACAGAGGGCTGATCAGAGGCTCGCCACCGGTAATCCTTAGACGCTCTAGTGGGTTTACCGTTTTCAGGTATTCCACTGCCAGTAATAACTTGTCTAGCGGCAAGCTGTCGTCGCGAGCCTGCAGACGTTTGCCATCAGCCACGCAATAGATGCAAGCGTAGTTGCATGCACTGGTCAGGCTAACGCGTAAGTTGCCCAGACGACGTCCCTGCGCATCAACGATCGATTCAGAGGGCATCGCGCGACCGCCCACGCTGGACTCGGATAATATCTGCCATCACTGCCAGAGCGATCTCAGCAGGCGTCTTGCTGCCCAAGGACAGACCTATCGGCATGTGCAGTCGAGCAATTTGCTCGTCGCTTAATCCCCCGATACGGCGCAGACGCTCCGCGCGCAGTTTAGAGGTTTGCAACGAACCCATGACGCCGATGTAAAAGGCCGAAGTGCATACAGCCTCCATCATTGCCAAGTCGTCGATACGCGGATCATGAGTAAGGGCGACAACGGCGGTGGCTGCATGACATCCGCCAGCACTGATGAACAACGACGGCAAAATAGGTTTAACCTCTATACCTGGTAGCTCAACACCCTCAAAGACTTCCTCCCTGGGGTCGCAGAGGACGACTTCGAAACCAAGTGTGCGGGCAAATTCTGCGCATGCCACCGATACCGGCGACATGCCTGCGATGATCAGGCGTGCAGCCGGACCGATCCGCAGTTGTACGATTTCACGCTCAGTCAACTCGACCACCCGAGGACCTAGGCCATCATCGACCTCGAAGCGGGCTTCACCGCTGCTCAGGTTGACGCATCGCAGTAAATGGCGCTGCCCACGCAATGTCGATTGCATGATCTCCAGCTGATCCAGTGTCGTCGAGTTGGCCGGCAGACGCTCGATCAGCACTTTCAATATGCCACCGCAAGGCAGCGTGATTCGCGAATCTTGTGGCCCGTCCTGCGCATCGCCGTAACGCACGATCTGAATACGGTCCTCGAATTGGCCGTCCTGCAGGCGTTCGAGGAAGTTCTCCTCGACGCAGCCACCGGACAGCGAACCGACATGGCGTCCGTCGCTGCGGGCAGCCAGCCAGGAGCCGGGCCCCCGCGGCGATGATCCGAACGTGGCGAGCACTGTGCACAGCCAAACAGTTTCCCCATTCCGGGACCAGGTCAGTGCTTGCTCAATGACCTGCAAATCCAAGTGTTGCATGGTCAAACCGACAATTGATTGCTGATAGGCAGGCGTCGGATACGCTTGCCGGTTGCCGCTGCCAGTGCGTTCACCAACGCCGGAGCGAGTGGCGCTACAGGCGGCTCACCGATACCAGTTGGTGGGTTTGCCGAAGGCACAATATGTACCTCTACCTTAGGCATGTTATAGATGCGCAACGGCTCGTTGTTGTGGAAGTTGGATTGATCAATCTTTCCGTCGGTCAAGGTGATTGCTTCGTGCATGGCGGCTGAGAGAGCAAAACCAATCGAACCCTCGACCTGAGCACGGATTACATCCGGATTGACTGCAATGCCGCACTCCACCGAGCAGACCACACGGTCCACTTTGAATTGACCATCGCTTTGCACCGTGACTTCGGCCACTTGTGCTACCACCGAACCAAAGGCTTCGTGTAGAGCCACTCCGCGACCTCGGCGCTCACCCTGCTTGCCTGCTGCCAACGGCTTGTCCCACCCCGCCTTCTGCGCCACCAACTTAAGGGTTTCTATATGACGTGAATGCCCTTCAAGCATTGCAAGCCGCCAGGCCACCGGATCCTGCCCAGCCATCTGCGCTAGCTCGTCGAAGAAACACTCAGTGGAAAAGGCGTTATGGGAGTGCCCCACTACCCGCCACCACTGTATGGGTACCGGGATATCGCTAGGGGTATGCAGATCAACGCGCAGATTGGGGATTCGGTAAGGAAGCGTCGACCCTCCCTCCACTGAGGTGGAATCGATACCATCCTTGATGAAGGCAGCAAATGGTGATCCCGCGAACACGGATTGACCAACCAATCGGTGCTGCCAGGCGACCAGTTTGCCTTGGTCATCCAGCCCCGCAGTCAGGCGATGATGGTACATAGGTCTGTAGTGGCCGGCCTGCATGTCGTCTTCGCGCAACCACACCAGTTTTACCGGGGCTTTTCCACCGATAGCTTTGACGATATGGGCATTTTCCAGAACGTAATCAGCATCTTTACTCGCCCGCCGGCCGAAACTGCCGCCAGCGTATAGCGTGTGGACCCGAACCTGCTCCGGCTCCAGACCGAACAGGTCTGCCAATACGGACTGGACTTGTGACTGCATCTGCGCGCCATGCCAGGTTTCGCAACCGTACTTAGTCAAAGCGACCACGCAGTTCATCGGTTCCATGGCCGAATGGGCAAGAAAGGGAAAGTCGTACTCCGCTTCCAGCGTACGTGTGGCACTCGCAAGACCGGTTTTGACATCACCGTCGTTGCGGACAACCGTGCCCTCAGTTTTGGCTAACTCGCGGTAGCGTTGGAACAACTGCTCCGTACTCTGCTTGAAGGCGCTGCTCTCGTCCCACTGGATCGTTACTGCGTCACGCCCCTTCTTTGCGCTCCAGGTATCTTTCGCCACAACAGCCACGCCGCTGGGGATCTGCACCACATGCACCACTCCGGGCATGGCCAGCGCCGCCTTGGCATCAAAGGATTTCACCTTGGCGCCAATGCGCGGCGGATGAGCAACCACAGCCGTAAGCATCCCGGGCAAGTGAATGTCCTGGGTGTAGATCGCCTTGCCATTGACCTTGTCAGCCGAGTCTTTACGCGCCAACTGCTGCCGGCCGATCAGTTTGAATGCACTAGGATCCTTGAGCTTGACTTCGGCCGGCACCGGCTGCTCGGAGGCTAGCTTGGCCAGTTGACCGAATGTCGCCTGCTTACCTGACGCAGCATGTCGCAGTACGCCATCTACCACTTCGATTTCCTGCGCCGGCACCTTCCACAGCCAAGCGGCCGCCGACACCAGCATGGCACGAGCAGTAGCGCCGGCCTTGCGCAGCTGTTCCCAGGAGTTGGCGATGGAGCTACTGCCACCGGTGCCCTGAATACCCAGTAGCGAATTGTTGTAGCGCGACTCTGCTGGGGCGCTTTCAACACGAACTTGCGCCCAGTCCGCATCCAACTCCTCTGCGACCAGAGTGGCCAGACCAGTGTAAGCACCTTGTCCCATCTCCAAGTGTTTAGAGATAACGGTGACGACATTGTCTTCGCCGATGCGCAGGAATGCGTTGGGCTCGAACGTTCCCTCCTTACCTGCGCGCGCGGTGCCCTCAGCCAGCGACCAAGGCAAATAGACGGCCAAAGTTAGGCCTGCCGTACCCTGGAGGAAACGGCGGCGACTTTCGTTCTCGATAGACCGGATCATATTTATTACCTCGGTGCTCAAGCCAGGGACTTGGCAGCATCATGGATGGCCGCGCGAATGCGTACATAGGTTGCGCAGCGACAGACGTTGCCACCCATTGTTCGATCAATGTCGGTATCTGAAGGCGAACGATTGGCTTGTAGCAACGCCACCGCACTCATGATCTGACCTGACTGGCAGTAACCGCACTGCACTACGTCAAGCCGTTGCCAGGCTTCCTGGACCACCTTACCTGTAGGGGTTTCGCCGACACCTTCGATAGTGACGATCTTGGCCTCGACTGCAGCCGACACAGGGGTGACGCAAGAGCGCACGGGCTGGCCATTAAGGTGAACAGTGCAGGCCCCACACAGCGACATGCCGCAGCCGAACTTGGTACCAGTAAGCTGCAAACTATCGCGTAGCACCCACAGCAAAGGCGTATCGGGGGCAACGTCGACACGCAGGTCCTTGTTATTGATATTAAGCGTGATCATGAAATCCTCCGACCCGTAGATGATCTATTGGCTGGCGCCAGGCCAACCTTGCGAAGCGTTTACCCGAAGGCTGTTTAAAGGACGAACGCCAAGCGCTCGCAGACCGCTCGCCAAAAAACGTTTGGCAGAACATCAATAAGGCCATCATTCGGGACAAGGCTGACCAGCAGCACCCCACACGGTCATGTCCTGCACGTGCGTATCGAAACTACCAGGCGGTGTAGAGCGCCCTGGTCCGGGAACCCAGGCCCAGGGAATAAAACCTTTTATCTTGGCATCATGATGCAGGTGCTCAACTAGGCCAGCGGCATCACGGCCCCCATTACGCTTGGGGTCGCGCAACTGCGTGCAAATTTCGGCGCCGGTCTTTTCGAACCACTCAAAAGCTACTGGGGCGAGCTGCCACGGAAGCCCTACGTGTGGCGGCATATGGGGGGCTACGTTTGGTGTATCCGAACTTGCGTGACAAGCCACGCAAGACACTGTTTCAGCGCCTATACGCGAGTCTCCGGCGTGGATATTCATGCCGTGCGGGCGGGTCTTGTTTTCACCGGAGATGGTCCACATCGGAATATTGTTGGGACCAACGTGACAGTTGGCGCAGCGCGGGTGAGTCACCACGGCTTCAATCCGCTGCCAAGCCTTTAACCCCTCGGCTTTACTGACACTACCTGCCGGAGGCATGGAACTGCCTGCGCTGTCAGCCAGTGCCGTGCCCGAAATGGGCAATGCCAGTAGTAATGCGATCAGTCCTATTTTCATTGTAAAGGCCCTTCAGGCGAACTCACGGTGTTGGACAGACGGCTTGGTGGATGCTTTCTCCAGAACATGCCTGGTTATTCAGGCGGCATCTTTGCGCCGCTTGCGATTGATCTGAGACAGCAATGGATAACCCACGCCGCGATTTCTGATCGCGCAGTCACCACTTTGTTGTCCAAACAGATGCTTCAGATTAGGTGAGCAAGGTCTCGACCGTTTGCACAAAAGTTATGATTACTTGCCCGATTAAACAGATTCAGCAAATTTGGACGAGGGAGGTGAATGATCTAGCGACGCTGGACGTCCAGGCAGCTCTGGTCGCGGCATGGCTTGCATCTTGTGGGCTGCACTACAACCGTGCCGCTCTTGCCTGATTCTTAGATTTTTTTACCTAAAAAGATGGAAATTTCAGCGGGCTGCAACTTCCAGTTGCGCCTGCTGCTACCATTTGCCGTTTGGATATCTCAGGAAATCACCAAATGCAGGGCGATCAGGGATCTAAAAACGCATATGTCCCTCAAGCAGCAGAGTTGTCGGCCGCGATTCAACGCTTTGCCAACACTGACGGCGATTTCACTACAGCGCTTCCCGCACTGACGATGCATCGCCGTCATGGCGTTAGCGAGCCGATGCCTTGCATCTATAACCTAGGGATAGGTCTCATTACCCAGGGCTACAAGCACATCATGGTCGGCGACAAGTTGCATAATTACGGGCCAGGCCAATTGATGCTATCGACCTTCGACATGCCAGTGACCGCCCATGTCACGCGGGCATCTCGCAGCGAACCACTGCTGGGTATGATGCTGAAGCTGGACATTCGCCAGGTTGCGCAAGTGGCATATGAGATGGAGCTGCCATCTTCGCCCGAGACCGCCTATGAGCCGATCTCTGTCCACAAGCTGGAGCCTGCTTTACTCGATGCGTTTTTGCGATTAGTACGGCTACTGGACGAGCCGCAATTGGTAAGCCAACTTGCACCACTGATTCAGCAAGAAATCGTCGTCCGTTTGTTAGCTGGCCCCCAAGGAACCCAACTTCGCCACATCATTGCCGATGGCACTCCGCGCCAGCGAATGGCCCAAACGCTCTCCTGGCTTAGGAAGAATTTTAAACAAGCCTTGAATCTAGATGACCTGGCCGCACACGCGCACATGACGCCGTCGACGTTTCGACAGCACTTTCGCGACATCACAGGTATGAGTCCTCTGCAGTTCCAAAAGCAAATGCGCTTGCAAGAGGCTCGGCAATTGATGCTAAACCAAGCTTTCGACGCTGGCGAAGCCAGTAATCTTGTCGGTTACGAAAGCGCCTCCCAATTCAGCCGTGAATATAAGCGACTGTTTGGTGCCCCCCCCCTTCACGTGATATTCGTCGAATGCGTCTTGAGACGGGTGGGGCTGAGTAAAGGATTTCTCATACCAACCTATTGGTGGCGTTATACGCGGGAAACGAAAACACTTATGTGGGTCGCTGAGAACATAAATTTTGAAACCACCTTTGATACATGGCGCTTGCCAACGAGGGATCACGTATGAGCACATCGGCGTCTGTTACTAAGGCTCTTCAACATCACCTACGACGTATGTCCGGTCGCGATCCGCAGGAAACACACCGTGTTGCTTCGTCTCTCGAATTGTTGTTCGACCTGACCTTTGCGACCTGCTTTGCGTTCGCGGCTACCCAGCTTGCACATGCTTTAGCCGCGGGCCACTACTCCACCGCATTAATCGGATTCGGGTTCGCGAGCTTTTGCATCTGTTGGGCATGGACCAATTTCTCGTGGTTTGCATCAGCCTACGATACTGATGATTGGATTTTCCGCATCGCGACTATGGTGCAAATGGCTGGTGTGCTGGTACTTGCGATCGGTTTACCTCGACTGTTCTCTTCGTTAGAGCAGGGCCAGCATTTGGACGCCTCAGTCATGGTGCTGGGCTACGTGATCATGCGCGTTGCGATGATATTTCAGTGGTTGCGCGCGGCGAAGCAGGACCCTTCAAGACGCCGCGCTTGCATCACTTATGCTGTCTCGATCGCGGTTGCGCAACTCGGCTGGATTGCACTTTTCTTTTTTCCTCTTTCAATCGACGTCACTATCACGCTGTTTTTTTTGTGGTTTCTAGTCGAATTTGCCGGTCCGATATTCGCGGAACGCAGGGACGGTGGTACGCCCTGGCACGCAGAGCACATTTCAGAACGCTACAGTCTGTTCGCAATTATTGCGCTGGGCGAAGGATTGGTGGGGACAGTGGCAGCCCTATCTGCCGAGATGGAGCATGTGGGCTGGACGTTGGAAAGTAACCGTCCGAGCAACACATCTTCCTGATGCCATCGGTTAAGGCGATGGTGTCCACCTAAATTTAAGTGGACACCATTTTTAGCCTTTTTAAGCGGACGCCCATGCCACAAGAACGCCGTTCCTATTCCAAGTCCTTCAAGGCCCAGGTCATTACTGAGTGCGCCCATCCTGACACTTCAATTGCCAATGTCGCCTTGACCCACAACCTCAATGCAAACCTCGTCCATAAATGGATTCGGGTGCATGCGCAGAAAAACCTGGCACTGCAAACTGCCTTCATCCCGGTCAAGACTTCGCCGCCGGTGCCGATGCATCAGGCCCTTCCTGCCACGATCCGAATCGAAGTGCCGCATCCAAAAGGTGTAGTCGTGGTGAGTTGGCCAGCAGAAAATGCAGCGGCGTGTTCTGCTTTCCTACGAGACCTGCTGCGATGATCCGCGTCGATTCCATCTGGCTCGCCACCGAGCCCATGGACATGCGCGCCGGCACTGAAACCGCGCTCGCACGAGTCGTGGCGGTGTTCGGTGCGGCGAAGCCGCACTGTGCCTATCTGTTCGCCAACCGCCGCGCCAATCGAATGAAAGTGCTGGTGCATGACGGCGTGGGGATTTGGCTTGCCGCCCGGCGTTTGAATCAAGGACGCTTCTTCTGGCCGGGTGTGCGACACGGCTCCGAAGTTGAGTTGGATGCCGAGCAACTTCAGGCCCTGGTGCTCGGTTTACCTTGGCAGCGCGTCGGTGCAGGCGGAATCATCTCGATGCTTTAACATCTGCCATGGCGTGCTTGCCAGCGCAATTGGCCCATCAGTCTATCGTCGCCATCAGCCCTCTCTGGCAAAATCGGCGGCATGACTTTGCATCCAAATCTCGATCAATTAAACCCTGAACAACTGCGTGCCCTGGCGGCGCAGTTGATCCAGCGCGTCGAGACAATGGACAAGCAAATCACTCATCACAAGTCGGTCAACGAGAAACTGGCCCACGAGATCGCGCTGCTCAAACGCTTCAAGTTTGCCAAGCGCAGCGAGCAGTTGAGCCCGGATCAAGCCAGCCTGCTCGACGACTTGATCGATACGGATATCGCCGCTATCGAAGCCGAACTTGAGGCGCTGCAACCGGCACCTGTCGAAGCCAAAGTGCGCCAGCAACCCAAGCGCGCACCGCTGCCACCGCAGTTTCCTCGCACACTGATCCATCACGAACCGGACAACAGCCACTGCCAGTGCGGCTGCGCCCTCAAGCGCATCGGCGAAGACGCCAGCGAAAAGCTCGACTACACGCCCGGCGTATTCACCGTCGAGCGTCACATCCGTGGAAAGTGGGCCTGCGAGCAGTGTGAAACGCTAATCCAGGCGCCGGTACCGGCGCACGTCATCGACAAAGGCGTCCCGACCGCAGGCCTGCTGGCCCACATCATGGTGGCCAAGTTCGCCGACCATCTGCCGCTGTATCGCCAAGAGAAAATCTTCGGCCGCGCCGGGCTGCCCATCGCCCGTTCGACACTGGCGCAGTGGGTGGGTCAAACCGGCGTACAACTGCAACCGCTCGTGGAAGCACTGCGCGAGGCAGTGCTGGCCCAGCGAGTCGTCCATGCCGATGAAACACCCGTGCAGATGCTGGCACCGGGTGAAAAGAAAACGCACCGAGCGTATGTCTGGGCCTACTGCACGACACCATTCTCGGCACTGAAGGCGGTAGTCTACGACTTCAGCCCGAGCCGT
Source organism: Pseudomonas mucidolens (assembly GCF_900106045.1). Classification (NCBI taxonomy): domain Bacteria; kingdom Pseudomonadati; phylum Pseudomonadota; class Gammaproteobacteria; order Pseudomonadales; family Pseudomonadaceae; genus Pseudomonas; species Pseudomonas mucidolens. The sequence continues at coordinate 5,728,263 of NZ_LT629802.1, forward strand.
GCTGGCGAACATGCGCGCAACTTCCTGGGCACTTGGAACGGCAAGCTGGTCTGCGATGGCTTCGCAGGCTACAAGGCCGGCTTCGAAGGGGGCATCACCGAAATCGGCTGCATGGCCCATGCTCGCCGCAAGTTCTTCGACCTGCATGTGGCGAACAAAAGCCAACTGGCCGAACAGGCGCTGCACTCAATCGGCGGCCTATACGAGGTTGAACGAAAGGCCAAAGAGATGAGCGATGAAGATCGCTGGCGATTACGTCAAGAAATGGCGATTCCTATCGCGGAGAAGTTGCATGAGTGGATGCTGGCTCAGCGCGAACTTGTGCCCGAGGGCTCGGCCACAGCCAAGGCTCTGGATTACAGCCTGAAACGCTGGGTAGCGCTGACGCGCTACCTCAATGATGGTGCTGTGCCCATCGACAACAATCGGGTCGAAAATACGATCCGGCCTTGGGCCCTTGGCCGTTCGAATTGGCTCTTCGCCGGATCACTGCGCAGCGGTAAACGAGCGGCGGCAATTATGAGCTTGATTCAATCGGCACGCATGAATGGGCATGATCCGTTCGCGTATCTCAAGGATGTACTGACGCGGTTGCCGACACAGAGGGCCAGTGCAATTGACCAATTACTACCGCATCAATGGGCACAGGGCTCCTAACACGCTATGAGCTACATTCAGTCCGACGCGTCTGAATCTAATGGTGTCGATGGAGGTATTTGCCATGCGGGTTTTTTGTCATCCTGACTGTCGAAAATACGCCGCGCCTTGCGGAAATCCTCAACGTTCTCGACAACCCAAGTCCAGATAGGTGACATGCGGATCAACAGTCCCATACCCAGCGGCGTCAGCTCATACTCGACACGTGGCGGAATCTCACCGAACTCCCGCCGAACCACTAGCCCATCCCGCTCCATGGAGCGTAGCGTCTTGGTTAACATCCGCTGAGTCACCCCAGTCATCTGCCTTTTTATTTCGGCATGGCGCATCGTGCCGTAAACCCCCAGGGCATGCAGAATACCTAACGACCAGCGGCTACCTGCGTGAGCAAGCACTTCTCGTCTGACGCCATCATCGTCTTCTCTAAGCGTTCGGCAAATTGTTTCTGCCTGGCTGAGAGCCTCCTGATCGGTCATTTCATTCTCTGGTATCACAGGTGTGCCTTCTTACGAACGTTGCCTAATCGTGCAAGCATTTGTTCATCTTACAGGCAACAGGTCTCAGGAGAAATCATGACCGAAGTGACTCAGCTTTCCCCCTAATCCATTCTCGTTCTAGGCGCCGGTGAGCTTGGGCTGCCGGTTCTGCGCAATCTTGCGCGAGTAGCAAAGCGCGCGCCCGGCTCCACAATCAGCGTCCTGCTCAGGGATTCGACCATCAACACTCAGGTGCCCGAGAAAAAGGTCGAAATCGATGAGCTTCGAGATCTTGGCATCCAGATGGTGGCCGCAGATCTCGTGAATAATTCAATCGATCAGTTGGCTGAAGTGTTCGCACGGTTCGATACCGTAATAGGCTGCGCAGGCATGGTTGCAGGCCGGGAAACCCCGATGAAGCTGGCTACAGCAGCTCTCAAGTCCGGTGTGAAGCGCTACTTTCCTTGGCAGTTTGGTGTCGACTTCGAGGTAATCGGTCGGGGCAGTCCTCAAGATCTGTTCGATGCTCAGCTTGATGTACGCGAATTGCTTCGCGCCCAGGATAAAACTGAATGGGTAATCATCTCGACGGGTATGTTCACCAGCTTTCTATTCGAGCCAGTATTCGAGGTGGTTGACTTCGAAAACGATACCGTGAACGCGCTAGGCAGTCTTGAGACCAGCGTGACGCTCACGACTCCAGAAGACATTGGTGCGTTGACAGCGGAAATTGTTTTCTTCGAACCTCGCTTCCGCGATCAGATTGTGTACCTCTCGGGAGATACAGTGACGTACGGAGAGGTTGCGAGCCTCCTCGAACGTGTACTGGGTCGCCCGTTCAAACGTAACGTGTGGACTGTTCCGTACTTGCTCCAAGAATTGGAGAGAGACCCAACGCATCACATCAAGAAGTACCGCGCTGTGTTCGCCCAGGGCAGAGGCGTGGCCTGGCCTAAAGCAGGCACTTTCAACGCGCAGCAGTCGACTCAAGTCACGACCGCTGAGGAGTGGGCCCGTGCAAATCTGGCAACCTCATCAGCATAAGGGCAGTAGCTGAACGAACGTTCTCGCGCTCGGAGTTGACCTGCTAAAAAGCTCCTCAGTCTGATAATGGGCGCTGATAACCGAAGCTAAGGCGCGGAGAATGGGTCTGGTAATCCAAGACGACCGAATCTTTATCTTATCCGCACCATCTGCCGAGGTCTGAGGCGTCCCACTTCACTATCTATTGAGTTTTCTAAGCGCGAATTCCGAACCACGGTGACTTAACCAAGCGCTTACTAAAGCCTTGCAAATGAGCGTGGTTTTGAGGAGCACGGGGGAGAATGGTGTGGTCAAGGTGTGTCTGCCGGACGCTTACGTTGGAAACGGCACTGGCCTGCGTTGCAGGTGTCGGAATCACGTTTGGAATGTGGTGGGTGTATTCCATTCTGCCGTCGGCTAACGTGTTGCACGCGTATCGCTCACGCGCTTTCGTATGGAGCTATGGCCAAATACTGATCATCGCCTCCATTGTTGCAACGGGTGAGGGACTGGACGTCGCAGCGAACTTTATCGAGAACAAAGCACACATTGGAGTGCTCCCCGCTCTGCTCGCCACAGCCATTCCGCTTGCGATCTTTCTTGGGTTAATTTACGCGCTTCATTATTTTCTAGTGCGCCACTTTGACCTACTGCACGTATGGCTCTTGCTAGCGACCGTTGTGGTCATCGCGATTGCGATTGGCGCAGCTATGTTGGGCATGAGTATCGTAGTGTGCCTGGTCGTGCTCATGTTCGCGCCGATCATCACGGTGGTAGGTTACGAGGTTCTAGGACATCGTCATCAGGGTGAAATGCTTACTCACTGACGATCTACTGCTTCTATATATGTCGGATTTACCGAAAGTAGGTGCTGAATAGTATCTTCACGGCTGCGCGGAGCGATGAGTGTTCTCTACGAACCCAGGCCCCATTCTGCGTCAGAAGACTCAAAAAAAAACTGAGGGGCTAGCCCATTTACTGGGTTAGCTCTTCAGGCTTTTTGAATTGTTATTCGGGCTCGTCCTACCGTAATTCTTGAATGTTACTCTTTGCTACAGAAGTTCTTAGCTTCTATTACGTCTTGAATCAGGTTTCCCCATCTACTTTGCTGAAGCTCCGTCGGTGAGTACTTCTTCTCCAAATTTCTGAAAATACATTGGCAAACGGCTTTGGTCCCTCCGCTGTGTACGCAGCCAGAAAGGAATTCGCCTCTGGCGTGCGAATTCTCATCGGAACAACCCGCTAGAATTACCAATGTAATGATCGCGCTGAGTTTCACTGGTAGGCAGACTTTGAGCATCAGCGCAGCACCATGGCACCACCGAAGAATACGCCCACACACAAGCCAAGCACTTGCGGACCAACCGCCCAAAACACCTTGATCCAAATTAGGCTCAGGATGCCACCATTGGTGAAGACTGCATCTGGATGAGCGAATTTACGGATCGCATCACCGGCCATGGCACCCAGCCAGCCCAAAATCGCGCCGACCAGAACGGCCACGCATTTAGCAAACCAGCCTGCGCTCAATACCATGGACGAGGTATTGAAGGTCACACTCACTATTGCAAACACCGCCGCTGCTACACCCCAGCCAATCATGGCTGGGCTGACGCTGCTTGTACTACGGTCTTCTTCGTTGACGCCGCTCTGTGGGTTTTCGCCTTGTTGAGACACGTGATTCTCCTTTTGTGATGATTGGCGGATCAGTTACCAGGCAGCCAAGCAGCTGTTGTTTTCGTCGTTCAGAGCTGGCAATACCGCCTTAAGGTTCTCAGTGGGTAGGTTGAAGACTTTGCCTTGAGCGCTGAACTGCAACCGATTGGCGTTGCGCAAGGCCCCCCAGAACTCATGAGTGAAGATGCTGCTGCAGGCACGACAGTCTGTGTAAAACGGGTTATGGAAGGTTTTTCCATCCACGATGAGGTCAAAACCTCGTCCGTCTTCTGAGCTATACCCCCGGCCATTTACGGTGGCGCTGGCTGAGACATAGCGGTCGTCATCACTGGGGCATGCAATCACTAATTCGTTGCCGTTACCGTCGTCGACGGCATATTCGGTGGTGCCCATCGCCCAGCCCGTGGTCCAGGTATTGGTTCCGGCAGAGGCGCTGTTCGCGGCCAGGCAGCTAAACGCCACCATCAGTAGGGTTTTCGTATTCATGGATGTTCCTTATCGAGTGGTGTTGATATGTGACTTTAAGATGAATAACAACCTTTTAGGGTGATTTTCAACTTTTAATGTTCTTCATGTCAATGAGGTGATGCCCAACCATCTAGGTTGAGATGGGAGAGCAACGTGGCTGAAATTGATCAGAAGCAATTGGCGGGCACCGTAGGGCGCGCCATATCGAAACAGCGGGTGCGTAGCGGACTAACACAGGAGGCTGTTGCGGAGCGCTTGGGCGTGGGGAACGAGGCGGTTTCTCGTATCGAGCGAGGGGTCGTGATGCCGAATATCACTCGGCTTTTGGAGTTCGCCGACATCTTTGGCTGCGAGGCGGCTGAGCTACTGAGTGAGGTGAGCCCACTCGTTGATGACCAGGCCAGTCGGATCAACCATTTATTGGTGTCCTTGGATCAGTCCGATAGAGAGCTGGTGGTCGAATTGGTCGAGCGTTTAGTCAACCGACTGAAAACGTGATCATGGGGAGATTGCATCGAAGCGGGCGCCACAAGGCAGATACAAACAGGTAAATTCGCCGAACTGATATTTTTGCATATCCTGAATAAACGTGTCACTGGCGCGCAGAGCGGAGGCGGTGTTCGCCACAGCAGCAGTCATGGTTTGCAGAAACCACGCCATCGGCTCCACTGGGTGTGGGTTCTTGGTGGAGGGTTGGGGGGGGCGCCATTCACGGGCGAAGCCATTTAGCACCGTAAAGAGCTGAACGATCGCCTTGGCGTTGTCCTGGCTAAGGACGGCTGAAGACTCACAAATCAAACAGTGTGGGTTCATACGGGATCTCTAATCTGGAGAGTGAATGCAGTGTTGAGCACGCCGCCGTGGGCATCAAACGGTCGCGGGGTTATGCCTGCGAAGTTGTCTCAGGACGATGACCAGTAGAGCGCAAGCCAGCACAACGGCGAACAACAGGGGTGGAAAGCGCAACATCAGGCAGAGGGTCGTTACCACGACGCTGCTACCAGCGAGCAGGCAAATGAACATGAACAGCGTGAGAAAAAATCGAAGTACTGACATGGACGTTTTTCCTGTAATAGGACGTTTAAAGTGTGAGTGACGGAGGGGAGGTATTTGCTGGATTGGATCTCTAGAGATAGCTGTGTTCCGGGTTGCCAGCGGTATCGCTCGCGTTGAGTTTGTGCAGGTTTATGAGCGTTGTTCTTTAGCTTACGCCACGAGTTGCAGCGCAGCATTCAGCGCTTTCTGTTTGATCACCGCCCCTTGGCCAAACCAGGCGGAATCCATTCGATACTCCGAGCTTCGGGCTCGTCGCTCGTGATCCACGTACTCCGTTACCGCGTTCAGCAAACCCCAGGCGGTATCGCGCGCGGACAGTAGATCAGCACCTCGACCTTTTCCTTCGTACAGGCTTTGCACCTTCTCCATTGCTCGTTTGTTGGGCAGTACTTCGGGGATGGGGGCGTGCGCGCTGGTGTCGCACAGTACGTCCATAAAGAAACCTAGGGCCTCTTTGGTCTGAACTCTGCGTTCGGCGAGGATGTGCATCCGATACATGAACTCGTCCCATTGCGAGACGGCGATGCCCAGTTGCTTTTTGACCGTTCGAGGATCAAAGCGCGTGCTGTGCGGCACCTTGATGGCATGAGTGGCGCCGTTGAGAGAAATGCTCAAGGTGTTGTTGCAAACCACCCGCACTGTGGTGGGAGTAGCGGTAGTCGCCAGTGTGCCGTCACAGGAGGTTGCTAGCAGCAGATAGCCATGGACCTGATCATTGCCCTTCAGCGTTGCAGCCTGACCAGTTCTGGCAAGAGCCCAGAACTTGCGTCCACCTTTGAGCACGCCAGCGGTTTCCAGTTCGTAGCCTGAGAACTCCGTCAGGTCTCGGTAAAACTCCAGCACCTCACGGGGTTGCACGACCTGATAACGATTGGAGACCACTGACAACGGTGCTTTGGTGTCTGATCGATACAGCACTTTTTGTTCCGGGAACGTGTGAATGCTGCCCAAGTGACCGGTAGCCTCGGCTTTGAAATGAACCGGACTGTCCTGAATCTGCCAATTCATGCCCGCTTCTTGCTGCCAGACTTCCAGCGGTTGTTTTTCGGTAAGGCGACTGCCCAAGCCGTGCCAAGGAGTAGCACCAACGTAAGCCATTTGTTCAACGAGGTGAGCCATGGGAAAGATTCCTTTGAGTGCATGTCGGCATAAGTGCTGCACAGAGCGCAGCACGATCCGGGTTTAATGTTGAGGAAAGAGGGGATTTATGTAGGCAGGTTGAAGCGATGCCCGCAGACCAAGCAGTGGTTATTAGCCAATACATGGCGATCCAGTTTTTCGCCGAGCTGGGCGCCAATGGCACAACCACCTACACCGCCACCGAGTCCGCCAAGCAGGGCGCCCGAGACTGTACCGATGGTGATGCCGAGCGGTCCGGCAAGCGCGCCGACAGTGGCGCCTATTTGGCTACCCGTGAGTACGGTACTCGCTCCTCGCGCAGCACCGCCTACGGCACCAACACTGGCCCCGATCGTCATGGCTGTTCTGAGGAAAGCAATCTCTTTGGAGTTACAGCGAGGGCACTGAAATGACATGGTTTTGGATTCCACGGTGGATGTTCAGTGTCGTGATATAGGCTTAAAAACCGTTCTAATTTTCGGGGAAGAGCAGGTGTGCACCTTGTGGCGGTGCCAAAAACCGGCAATTTTCTGTAAATGCTATACGGAGTTAGTTCCTGCTGAAAAAGACTCCAGTGCTCGATGTGCAGAGTTAGTTCTTTGCTCGCCTTTGCGGCGCTTTTTGGCTGCATTTTCGGCTGGAGTGGTTCGCTGGGGAAAAACTACCCGGATGCGTTATGGCATACGCACCGGCCCACATTAAGTCATCCACCTGAAAGATCAGAACAGCCCCCATAAAGCTGAGCAGTGCCTGGATGCACGAGAAGCTGCTGAGTGTCCGGGGTAGCTCAAGGCATGTCAGGGGCCCAGAGACCCACGATAAAGGTGACCTATCGTCGTTGCAAGCAGCAGGCCGGTATACGACTTCTACAGCGAAGCACTTGCTCAGCTTGAATCAGAAAATCTATCCCGGGCTCAGGAAAAAAATACTCGTCGCTGCCGACCTTTTTGTTGGATTGAGAGAGATTTAAAGTTCGATCACTCCCAAGCCAACAGCGAGAAGGCAAGTGACAAATTCAACATCTGTTCCCTACCCGAGAATTTTACGTCTCAAGCAGTTGAGCGAACGCATAGGTCTAGGCCGGTCAACGATCTATGACCGCATGGACGCCCAGTCACCAAGGTACGACGCTACGTTTCCAAAACCGATCAAATTGGGGGGCCGCGGCTATCGGCTGGATTGACTCCGAAATCACCACCTGGATTGAGCGGCGAATGTCTGCCAAGGAGGCGCGCTGAGTATTGAGCTGGAGCGTTATTAAGTTGTAGGGCTGAAAAAGCCTTAGCTGTTTTGTGTCGAGATCTCGCACTAACTTCGTATATAAAGTTCTCTCCTGTTTAGATTGAAAGGCCCGTTGTCGGTAGTGCTTTGGTTAGGGCTTTGTCGCGCTATTATTTCTGGTTTATATGTTATTAGTAGTGCATTGATAGTGTTGTTAATGGTGTCGTTAATAGGTAGGTGTTGTCATGTCTTAATGACAACCTATGACTGTTGATGTGCATGAGTATGTGAGTAGGAGGTATGTATAGACAAACGAAGTGGATGGGGTTGTTCAGTAATCAAGTAGGTCGGTAACTTCAATTGATTAACGAGTGTCTGGAGAGATGATGGTGTGCGCTTATGAGTGTTGACACTGAGGAGCGCTATACGGCGCTCGTGAGTAAGTTTGACTTGCACGTGGCAGATGTTGGTCAGGTAGGAGCTGTAGATGGAGGATTGATCTGTATATTGAAAGAGGCTTCTTTCTGTGTAGGAAGGCTAGTAAAGTCGCAAGGAGACGCATTCAGACTAACTGCAACAGATGAGTACGGTTACGCAGGGCTTGAAAGCTGCACTGCAGGTAAATTGTTGATCAAGTTGGTAAGGCTACACATGCCAGATGATAACCGGTTCAACGCCCTTTATACGCTTGAGCCATATCTGGAGATGGCGATGGGTAAGGTTAAGGAGTTCGGTCTGTACCAGCTCTGCACGTCCTGGAGCGCTACAGGGCCGGTGAGTGAAGTTGAAATGCTCATGAAGCATTTAAATGAGTGCGTGAATCAGATTCGTAAGAGTGTCAAGACCAAAGCTTTCCAGGCACGGCTCAACAGCTATCAGCGGTCGAGCAACAAAAACTACAAGGAGCTCACCGGGTACGTTGATGCTTTATTTGAGCGCTACGCCAGGCTGCTGGTGCTGAGGGTTGATCTTTCCTACTCGAAAGAGAACTCCAAAACTACGCAGGCAGTTGCTAAGCAAGATCGAGAGCGTCTGTTCGGAAACGCGAGGTCGAACAAATTGTTTGCCGACATGGTGGGCCACATCTGGAAGCTGGAGCACGGGCCGGAGAAGGGCTTCCATTACCACATGATGTTTTTCTTTGATGGATCCAAGGTTCGAGAAGACGTGACCCTGGCTAGGCGGGTGGGTGAGTATTGGGCGGATGTAGTCACGAAAGGGCGTGGTCTGTATTTCAACTGCAATGCGAACAAGCACGCCTACAAGACCTGTGGGGTCGGAATGATCGACCATACTCAGTCCGCGTTACGTGAGGCTTTGCGAGGCGCGGTGATCTACCTCACGAAAACGGACCTTTACATGAAGCTGCAAACTCAAGGCCGGGGTATGGGCAAAGGGTTAAGCCCTAGCCCCAAAGGCACCCGTGGTAGGCCAAGGGCTATTTCGCCGCCAAGGGAGGGCAAGGCCTAGGGGCATCACAGCAGTAGGCCCTTAGAGGCGCTGAGGGGCAAATAGTCGATGACGAAAACTCAATAGTGTAAAGTCTAAAGTTCATCGTATTTTAACGCGCTTACTATTTTCCCAAGCCTGCTTAACGAGTTCGTCCTCACGTAGCCATACGGTCAGCCATTTCTCAATATTTGAGATCTGTAAAGTAGGGATTTTATTTTTTTCAATAAACTCTGCCAAGGGATCTTCAAGGTCGGAAACGGCTTTAACCTTGGTTGGCCACCCGTCCTCAGGTCGCCTATCCTTTAGTAGTCTTGCTGCCTCCTCTTTTACCAGCAGGGTAGATTTGTTTCGTCCTTGAGCATTTATAGAGTTCTGGTTTGAGCGATCATCTACTTTCATTGCATTGAGGATGGCTGCAGATTTTTCTATGATCTCGCCGACCATCACACTGGCATAGTTGGTGAAAGCCCATGCCCGGGCACGGTTTTTTTGTGCCTCAGCGTCGCTCCCCAGTTCGAGGTACAGGCAGGCATATCTCACGTGATGTAGCAGTGTTTTGATTGCTTCACCCAGTTCTATGTCTTCGTTTTCCCATCGAGTCTCTAGTTCGGCTTGTAGTGCTGGATTGCCTGTGACTGCGCGGATGCCCTCTAGTAGTTGAATATAGTGATCGAGGTCAAGTAACGAATCAAAAAAGTGATCTCGAAGCAGGCTGTGGTTTCTAGCAATTGCTTCAACAACTGTAGTGTTGCCTATGCTTTCATTCATACTTGCTGTGATTTGATGTGGTGGAAATAGTGGCTGAGTTGCTTTGGTCATTGTGCAGTCCTTTGCGATGCTCATTGATACAGTGTCGAGGAATTCGTTAGTTTTTGTGGTTTTGGAGAGCAACATACTACTTTTACAAGTGATAGCGGGGGGCGAATCACGCTCAGGGTTTGGAGGCTTTTATGGCAGTGTTTAAAAAGTCACTCCAGTCGCTCATCAGGGCGCGACGCTTATCCAGAAAATCCGAGCGCGAGTAGGCTCCTTCGGTTTGGTCACGTTCATCATGCGCAAGCGCCATCTCACATACCTCGCGTGGGTAATTGGTGCATTCCCCAGCCCAGTCTCGAAATGAGGAACGAAAGCCATGACGTGTGATGTGTTCATACCCCATGCTGTGTAGGAGTGTTCGTACCGCATTGGCGTGCATTACACCTGTCTTACCTTGACCAGGGAATAGAAAGGCGCTTCCTTCATTTCTCGGAATGCTCCTCACCAGCTTCACGACTTCTTCGGGAAGCGGAATCACGAAAGCTATTCGCATCTTCATTCGCTCATCTGGGAGTGACCAAGTACCGGCCGCTAGATCAAACTCATCCCAACGAGCGAATCTAACCATGTGGGCGCGTGCGCTCGTCATGATCAGCAGTTGAGCGGCCTGAGATGGAGGTGTCGAGTTTGCCCTGAGTTTTATCATTAGCTCAGGCACTTCCTGCCAGCGCAAGGCTTCAAAGTGCTCACGCTTTCGAGCCTTCCTCTTTTCAGAGCGGCTCAGCAGGTTGTCTAAGTGCCCACGCCAGCGAGCAGGATTCTCACCTTGTCGCAGGTTGCGTGACTTGGCCGCATCTAAAACTTGCTCAATCTGGCCGCGCACCTCGTCAGCGGTTCTGGTCTTGGTAGCCCAGATGGGCTGCAACACCTTAAGCACTTCGGGAGTGCCGATGTCTTCTGCTGACAGCTTGCCTATGTGATCAAACGCATACAGCTCCAACTTTCGCAGCCACCCTTTGCGCCACTTCTCCGACCAAGCCGTGCCGTGAGCATCGCAGTATTCGGTTGCGAGCGTTTCGAACTTCAGTTGCTTGGCTTCACTTGCACGCTGTGCTTCCCGTTGGGTCGCTCGCTCTACGTCTCTGGCAGCCAAGGGATCGATGCCATCACTCAGTTGGCTGCGTTTAGCACTGGCATCTTGCCTGGCCTTCTTGAGACTCACCTCAGGGAATGAGCCCAGCCCCATCTCTCTACGACGGCCCGCCAGTTGGAAGCGAAGCAGCCAGGATTTACGCCCGGTAGGTTTGACGACCAAGCGAAGCCCATCACCATCTTCATAGGTGCCGGGTTCGGTCAGGTTTTCGACTTGTTTCGGATTCAGCTTACCCATCGGTTTTCCCCTGTCGTCCCTTTTGTCCCCCCAACTGTCCCCCCACTTCATTGTCGGATGAGGTCAAATGGCGTTGAACACCATCGGACAGGGGGATGCCTGAAAGCCCCGGAATAGCTAAGCTATCAGGAAGATTCTTGGATGGGATAGGATTATTTCGGACAATTAAAAAGCCGGCTTGTGGCCGGCTTCTCGGGGACGGGTTCAGCTTATTTTTGGTAAGCCTCGCCAGCCTTCAATCGTTCACCCAGGCTTTCACCCGGCTGAGTAGTAGGGGCATCGGCGGGAACTCCTCCGCGTCGCCGGGCAGGGTGGATCGGCTTTATGCCAACCCCTGCCAAATGTGCGGCGCATGATAACCACATTCACCTCAGTTTCCCACCTCCGGATCCGATTTAGAGCCGTTCCAGCCCAATAAATGCTCATCCAGCGGAACGGGTGGGCGGCGGTTGTTGAGGGTGGACCACCAGAATACCCAGCCGATGACTTTGAGGTTCTGCTCAAAACGTTGCTCGTAAGTCAGGAATTCGTCGGGGTGTTCGCTGTTGTTGTGGCTGCGCAGACGCAAGCCGCCGCCGGGGCGGTTGTAGAGGTATTTGATGCGCAGCATGCCGTCGTGTTCGAGGGCGTAGATTTCGCCGTCGATGATTCGCGTGCGGCCGCGGTCGATGGCCAGGGTGGCGCCGTCCTGGATGATATCGATCATGCTGTTGCCGAGCATGTAGGCGCCGAGGGCGCGTTCCGGGCTGACGTTGAGGGTCTCCAAGGTTTGCAGTGAGAGACGGATGCTCTCTTGAGGGGTGAAGGCAGTATGGAGCGGGATCTTTACGTCGATGTTTTCCGGGCCTGAGGCCGGACCGGTCAGGTAGTTGCCGTTATCTTCACGGGTGTTGGCGGTCGAACCTCCAGCCTCGGCGTTTTCCAGCTGGAAGTTGACGGGTGGATGTTTGGGGCCTTCGCCCGTGCGCAGCCAGCGGCTGGTGACGCACAACAGTTCTGCGATTTCATTGAGTCGGGCCATGGGCACGCCGCGCTTGAACCAATTGTTCACGTGCTGGGGCGTGACGTTGCGGTTCTTGGCGAAGTCGGACGCGGAAAGATTAACTTCCCGAAGTAATATTCTTAAACGATCACCTGATGTATTCATAAAAGCAGAGTTTACTGACCGGGAAAATAGAACAAATAAACGAAGCGTTGAGGGGGTGTATGTAGGTGTTTCCTTATTGAGGGCCAAGCCCCGGTGATCTTTTCCTTAGTTAAACGGAGTCGAGCGCTTTGTTTAATTGGTGAACTAAATGTTTAAATTTTTCCCACAAAAAAAGCCCCGGGTGAGCGGGGCTTTTTGGATTGCCGGTGCAACGGGAAGCGGGTATCAGCCTTTGTAGGCGGCTACCGACTTCATGATCTCGGCGCGGGCTGCGTCTGCGTCGCCCCAACCATCGATCTTCACCCATTTGCCTTTTTCGAGGTCTTTGTAGTTCTCGAAGAAGTGCTTGATCTGTTCCAGCAACAGTGGAGGCAGGTCGGTGTATTCCTTCACGTCGACATACAGTTGGGACAACTTGTCGTGTGGGACTGCGATAACTTTGGCATCGCCGCCGCCGTCGTCGGTCATGTTCAGGATCCCGACCGGGCGAGCACGGATAACCGAGCCTGGGGTGACTGGGTAAGGCGTCACTACCAGCACATCGAGGGGATCACCGTCGTCAGCCAGGGTGTTAGGAATGAAACCGTAGTTGGCAGGGTAGAACATCGGGGTGGCCATGAAACGGTCAACGAACAGGCAGTCGCTGTCTTTGTCGATCTCATATTTGATCGGCGCGTGGTTGGCCGGAATCTCGATGGCGACGTAGATGTCGTTCGGCAGGTCTTTGCCAGCCGGAATCTTGCTGTAGCTCATTGGGCGTTGCCCCCGTAATTGGCCAGGAATCTGGCCGGATTGGCCTAAAAGTGGCGGCGATTATAGGCATATTCCTGCGCCGATGCCACGCGCCAGACGTCGTACGGTCGTTAGCCTTCAGTCTGATAGCGCGGGTCGTGGGCCTGCAGTTGGGTGAGGCGCGTGAGCGGATCCTGGCGGTAAAAGAGGCTCAGTTGCTCGTACACCTGTGGATAACTGGCGGACAGCAAATCCGGGGCGCTGAAAAAGTATTCACTGGTGACGGCAAAGAACTCGGCGGGGTTTTCCGCCGCGTAGGAATCGATGGCTGTTGCGGCATCGGGGTTGTGGTCGAGCTGACGGTTGAGGTCATCGAAGGCGCTCTGCATCACGCGGGCCCAGGCTTTTACATCCATGTCGCCATGCAGCGGTGGCAGGCCATTGGCGTCGCCGTTGAGCATGTCGAGTTTGTGCGCCAGTTCATGGATCACCAAGTTGTAGCCTTCCCAGTTCCCGCTCGCCAGTACACCAGGCCAGGCGAGGATGACCGGGCCTTGTTGCCAGGCCTCGCCACTGTGTTCACCGTCCCATTCATGCTCCACGCCGCTGGCATCGCGATGACGTTGGGGGCTGAGGAAATCGTCGGGGTACAGGACGATCTCGTGGAAGCCCTGGTACCACTCCAGGTCACCGAGGTTCATCAGCGGCAGTTGCGCCTGGGCGGCGAGCAACAGGCGTTGCTCCTGGTGCAGTTCTACGCCGGGCAGTGCGGTAAGGTGTTTTTCGGCGAGGAACAGCACGCAGGCTTCACGCAGCCACTGATCCTGCTCGACGCTGATGCCATCGAGAAAGCTCAGGTGGCGGCGCACCCGTTGCCAGGTCTCATCGGCAACCGGGTGCCTGGCCAGGATACGCCGGCGGCGCCAGGCGCTGAGGGACCACATCGCCGGTCAGTGCGGCTTGGCTTCGGACGAGGTACGGGTTGCCATGCGGCTGCGGAGCACGCCAATGATCATCGGGACCAGCGACAGCAGGATGATGAACACCACCAGCAACGATAGGTTCTTCTTGATAAATGGCACGTTGCCGAAGAAGTAACCGAGGGTGACGAGGCCGCCCACCCAGAGGATGGTGCCCAGCACGCTGAAGCCAAAGAAGCGCGGATAGGGCATTTTCGCAACGCCGGCGACGAACGGCGCGAAGGTCCGCAGGATCGGCAGGAAGCGCGCCAGGGTCACGGTCTTGCCGCCATGCTTGTCGTAGAACTCGTGAGTTTTCTGCAGGTAGTCGCGGCGGAAGATTTTTGAGTTCGGGTTACTGAACAAGCGTTCGCCGACGGTGCGCCCGATCACGTAGTTGGTACTGTCGCCAAGGATCGCCGCGAGCATCAGCAGAGCGCCCAGCAGCACCGGGTCCATGCCGCCGCCAGCCGCCACGGCGCCGGCGATGAACAGCAGCGAGTCACCCGGCAGGAATGGCATGACCACCAAACCGGTTTCGCAAAAAATCACCAGAAACAGAATGGCGTAGATCCACGGACCGTAGTTGGTTACCAGCAGGTCGAGGTAAACATCGAGATGCAGGATAAGGTCGAGCGGGTTGAAATCCATGGGTGGCACCTGTGTGAGCGGCCTGACTCAGCGGGCCTGTGCGGAAGCTGCGGGCAATAAGGCTACATGGGTATGCCGTATTTCTTACAACCCTGAAAGGCCGGCATTATACGGATTGATTCTCGCAGTGCGTGGCGGTTTTGTAGCGGGGAATGTCGTTCGCTCGTCGCGGGAACGGCTTCCGGTAGAGGCCGTCTTGAGTCACACCCAGCCAGCGCCGCTGCAAACGCCCGGCGCGCCCGGAGCGTTGTCGTACCCTTGCGAGGCGACACAGACCTGGCGCAGCCTCGCTGACATTCTATAACGGCTCCGTGGAGCGCCACCCGCGACTGACGCGGATCAGTCCTCGCTGATCGGCAGCGTGTAGTTCTTGAACTCGGTATCTTCGCGAAATCCCATGGATTCATAGGTCTTTTGCGCCACGTCGTTGTCACTGCTGGTGGACACCCGCAGGCGTACGGCGTGGGTTTCCTTGGCCATTTTCTTCGCGGCGCGCATCAGGTGGTCCGCCACCAGTTGGCGGCGGGCGTCTTCGGCGACGTAGATGTCATTAAGGATCCACACCCGTTTCAACGACAGCGAGGAAAAACTCGGGTAGAGCTGGCAAAAGCCGAGCAGTTTGCTGTCATCATCGTCCGGCAGCGCCAGGTAGATCACCGATTCCTTGCGGCGCAGGCGCTTTTCCAGAAAACCCCGGGACGAATCCGGGAACGGCAGCGCACCGTAGAACTCGCGGTATTTGACGAATAATGGCGTCAACAGATCCAGGTGTTCCAGAGTCGCTTGAGTAATCCGCATGCAAGGCCTCAACTTCTATAGGAATACGACGGCAAACGGTCCATTACTCGGGCGGCCGTTACCCGATGCTGCCTAAAGCGACAAAAAAGCGCAATCGTGCCGGGATCAGTCCGACGCTGGGCCAAGTAGGAAATTGCCCTTCATCAAATCCGGGTCATCTGATTCGAGCGTCTGAACCTGCGCTTCATCCTTGAGGTTGACCCCTGACAGCTGCCGCCGACAGGCCTCGCGCATCAAATACAGCAAACGGTGCGCGGCCATGCCGTAGCTCAAGCCCTCCAGGCGCACATTGGAAATGCAGTTGCGGTAGGCATCGGTCAAGCCGACCTTGGGGTTGTAAGTGAAATACAGCCCCAGGCTGTCCGGCGAACTGAGGCCCGGACGCTCGCCGATCAGGATCACCACCATTTTCGCCCCCAGCAACTGGCCGACTTCATCGGCCACCGCCACGCGGCCTTGTTCTACCAGGATCACCGGCGACAGTGACCAACCTTCAGCGTGGGTATGTTCTTCCAGGCGTGTCAGGAACGGTACGGTGTGCTTATGCACGGCCAGCGCCGATAAACCATCGGCCACCACCACCGCCAGGTCCACGCCGCCGGGGTTGGCCTTGGCGTAATCGCGCAAGGTTTGGGCCGATTCATCGCTCAGGCGTCGCCCCAGGTCAGGGCGTTGCAAGTAACTGTGGCGATCGCTGGCGGCACTGTGCAGCAACAGACTGTCGCGGCCGCGCGCGGCCATTTGGCTGCTCAAGCCTGCGTGATCGAAAGGCAGGTGCACGGCGTCCCTGGCTTGGGCGTGGGCGAACTGAAAGTCCAACTGCGCGCCCGTCGGAATGCTCGTACCGGTGCGGCCCAGGGCAATCCGCGCCGGGGTCAGGCGTCGCAGTTCCAACCACGGGTTATCGCTGCTGTTTTCAGGCGTGTCGATCTGCATTGGAGGCTCCTTCATCCCAATTGCGCCAAGGCTTGACGGAAGGCCGGTGGCAGGTTGTTGCCAAACCGCACCTTGCCGTCGGTCTGCGTGAAGATGCCCATATTCGCCAGCCACTGTTCAAATTCCGGGGCCGGTTTCAAACCCAGTGTTTGCCGGGCGTAAAGCGCGTCGTGGAACGAGGTGGTTTGGTAGTTGAGCATGATGTCGTCGGAGCCGGGGATGCCCATGATGAAGTTGATCCCGGCCACGCCCAGCAGGGTCAGCAGGGTGTCCATGTCGTCCTGATCGGCTTCGGCATGGTTGGTGTAGCAGATGTCGCAGCCCATGGGGACGCCCAGCAGCTTGCCGCAGAAGTGATCTTCGAGGCCGGCGCGGATGATCTGCTTGCCGTTGTACAGGTATTCCGGGCCGATAAAGCCGACCACGGTGTTGACCAGGAAGGGCTTGAAGTGTCGCGCCACCGCATAAGCCCGGGTCTCGCAGGTTTGCTGGTCGACGCCAAAGTGTGCGTTGGCCGACAGCGCGCTGCCTTGGCCGGTCTCGAAATACATCAGGTTTTGCCCGAGTGTCCCGCGATTCAGGCTCAAGCCCGCGTCATAACCTTCCTGCAAGAGGTTCAGGTTGATGCCGAAACTGGCGTTGGCCGCCTCGGTGCCGGCAATCGACTGGAACACCAGGTCCAAGGGCACGCCACGGTTGATGGCTTCGATCGAGGTGGTGACGTGGGTCAGCACGCAGGCCTGGGTCGGGATTTCATAGCGCTGGATGATGGCGTCGAGCATTTCCAGCATGGCGCAGATCGAGGCGATGCTGTCGGTAGCCGGGTTGATACCGATCATGGCGTCGCCGTTGCCGTAGAGCAGGCCATCGAGAATGCTTGCCGCGATGCCCGCCGGCTCATCCGTCGGATGGTTGGGCTGCAGGCGCGTAGACAGGCGCCCGCGCAGGCCCAGGGTGCCGCGAAATTGGGTAACCACACGGATCTTCTGCGCCACCAGCACCAAGTCTTGTACGCGCATGATCTTTGACACGGCGGCGGCCATTTCCGGGGTCAGGCCGGGCGCCAGTGCACGCAGGCTGTGTTCGTCGGCCGCGTCACTGAGCAGCCAGTCGCGCAGGCCGCCGACAGTCAGGTGGCTGACCACCGCAAATGCCTGCTTGTCGTGGGTGTCGATGATCAGTCGGGTGACTTCGTCGCTTTCGTAGGGGATCAGCACTTCTTCAAGAAAGTGCTTCAACGGAATATTGGCCAGGGCCATCTGCGCCGCGACGCGTTCGCCATCGTTTTGCGCGGCGACACCTGCGAGGAAGTCTCCGGAGCGGGCGGGGCTGGCCTTGGCCATCACGTCCTTGAGACTGTCAAAACGGTAGGTCAATGCACCGACCGCGTGGGAAAAGCTTGCCATACAGACTCTCCATGACGACGCGGGCATAGGCCCGCGTCGTGGTTGACGGCGTTTAGTGCAAGGCGGCCTCTGCGGCCTGGATTGCCGCGAATTCTTCTTCCGGCGTGCCTGCTACCAAGTGATGCCGACTGTAGAAAGCAAAGTAAGCAATTAATACTCCATAGATGATCGCCGCGCCAATCACTACCCGCGGATCCACCAGAAAGCCCGCCACCACGGCGATGCAGGCCAGCACCAGGGCAAGGCCCGAGGTGAAGATCCCGCCCGGCGTGCGGTATGGACGGTCCATTTTGGGGCGGCGGATGCGCAGGGTGATGTGCGCAGCCATCATCAGCACGTAGGAAATGGTTGCGCCGAACACCGCCACCAGAATCAGCAAGTCACCCTGGCCGGTCAGCGACAGACCAAAACCGATGATGCCGGGGATCACCAGGGCCAGGACCGGCGCCTTGCTCTTATTGGTCTGCGACAGTTTGCGTGGCAGGTAACCGGCGCGGGACAAGGCGAAGATCTGTCGCGAGTAGGCGTAGATAATCGAGAAGAAACTCGCAATCAGCCCAGCCAGGCCGACCAGGTTGACGAAGTTGCCCATCCAGGTCGAGCCGCCGTAGGCCAGGGCCAGGGATTCCACCAGCGGGTTGCCGGACTTGACCAGCGCCAGCGTGCCGGCACCGCCCGGTGCGATCACCAGGATCAGCAGCGCGAAGCTGGTCAGCACCACAATCGCGCCGATCAGCCCGCGTGGCAGGTCGCGTTTCGGGTTCTTGGTTTCCTCGGCTGCCAGCGGCACGCCTTCGACGGCGAGGAAGAACCAGATCGCATAGGGGATCGCGGCCCATATACCGACATAGCCGAACGGCAGGAAACTGCTGGCACCCTTGGCTTCAGTCACTGGAATGTCCAGCAGGTTGGCGACGTTGAAGTGCGGCACCATCGACACTAGAAACACACCCAAGGCAATGGCCGCGACGGCAGTGATGACAAACATCAGCTTCAACGCTTCACCGACGCCGAAGATGTGGATGCCGATAAAGATGATGTAGAACGCCAGGTAGATCATCCAGCCGCCGATGCCGAACAGCGACTCACAATAGGCGCCGATAAACACGGCGATGGCGGCGGGGGCGATGGCGTATTCGATCAAAATCGCGGTGCCGGTGAGAAATCCTCCCCAGGGCCCGAATGCACTGCGGGCAAAGCCGTAGCCGCCGCCCGCGGTAGGAATCATGGAAGACAGTTCGGCCAGGGAAAAGCACATGCATAAATACATGGTGGCCATCAGCAATGTCGCCAGGAACATCCCGCCCCAGCCTCCCTGGGCGAGGCCGAAGTTCCAGCCGGCGTAGTCGCCGGAAATCACATAGGCAACGCCGAGGCCGACTAAAAGTACCCAGCCGGCGGCACCTTTTTTAAGTTCTCGTTGTTGGAAGTATGCAGAATCGACTTTTTCGAAGTCGACGGAAGAGCCGGTCGGTTCGTGTGGCATGAGGGGTTACCTTCTCTTTTTATTGTTTTAACTCGGCGGGTGTATGCCGAATGCACGACGCAATACTGATGACGTTCCACATGTGGGAGCAACTGTCTTCACCATGCCATTCGTCACCGCCACTCAGTGCCATCTCGCAACATGGCATTGAGCCTAATCAGCAGTACACGCATGCAGGCGATGAGCGCGACCTTCGCGCTCTTACCTCGCTCTCGAAGGCCTTCGTAGCGTGCCTTGAAGTCGGGCTGATGGCGGATTACAACCCAGCAGGACATGTACAGAGCCCGTCTGACACGGGCTCTGCCTCCATAGATATGTCGCTTCCCGCTGTGATTACCGCTGTCGTCGTTCAAGGGCGCGATACCTGCCAAGGCCGCAACCTCACGGCGATCAAGCTCACCTAGTTCGGGCAGATAAACCAGCAAACTCGCGGTGGCAACCGTACCGATACCTTTAACAGAGATGAGCCGCTGGGCTTTTTCTGCGTCCAGTTCGTGCATGCTCTGATTGATGGCCTTATCAAGTTGCCTGATTTGCGTTTGCAGGAAGTGAATATGGCCTTTGATCAGCGCAATAACGGCTGGTAGCTGGGCTTGCTGAAGACGGCGCTTATTGTCGTCTCGTTGCTGAACGAAATGCTCGCGCTGCTGAACCAGCTCGCGGAGCGCTTCACGCTCAGGCGAAATAACCTTGCTGCTTGAGGCATTCAGCACTTCAGCAAAGTCTGCTAGAACGGCCGCATCAATAGCGTCAGTCTTCGCATTCTTGCCCATCGCCACGGCAAAGGATCTGGCTCGGCGAGGATTGACCCTGAGCACCTTGAAGTTTGCGCCTTGCAGAGCCGCCATGGCATTACGCTCATAGCCCCCGGTGGCCTCCAGCAAAATCAGACTGACTTCAAACTGACTCAATCGTCGAATCAGCTCAAGAAATCCTTCTGAAGTGTTTGAAACATCGAAACCTTCGCTCTGTGGTTTAACCCAGACGACAAGGTTTGATTTTGAGATGTCGATACCGACCCAGGAAATCATGGCAAAACCCTCTTACACTCAGATGTGAGAGTGCTCTGGCTTTGCCCACGCTTGTGATTTCGAGTGGCTGCTCGTCCAACTGTTCGGGCTTGTAGGCCAGAGTGGAAAGGTGGATGGCAGCTCGGCTCCCACACGTGCTTTGAGCACCGCGGACTTGCAGCTTGCCATCCACCCCTCTCACCCCAGAGTTTATTCCTAGATCAAGACACAAGCGGACTTGCTCGCGATAGCAGTGGGTCAGGCAACTTGGTAGTGACGTCCACACCGCTATCGCGAGCAAGCCCGCTCCCACATTTAATTGCATTTTAAATGTGGGAGTGGGGCGTGCTGGATTAGAAGAAACCCAGCGGATTGATGTCGTAGCTCACCAGCAGGTTCTTGGTCTGCTGATAGTGATCCAACATCATCTTGTGGGTTTCACGGCCAACGCCGGACTTCTTGTAACCACCGAACGCCGCGTGGGCGGGGTACAGGTGATAGCAGTTGGTCCAGACACGCCCGGCCTTGATCGCCCGGCCCATGCGGTAAGCGCGGTTGATGTCGCGGGTCCACAGGCCGGCACCCAGGCCGAATTCGGTGTCGTTGGCAATCGCCAGCGCTTCGGCCTCATCCTTGAACGTGGTGATGCTGACCACCGGGCCAAAGATTTCTTCCTGGAACACCCGCATCTGGTTGGTGCCCTTGAGCAGGGTGGGCTGGATGTAATAGCCGGTGGCCAGATCGCCGCTGAGTTTCTCGACCTTGCCGCCGGTCAACAGCTCGGCGCCTTCGCCCTTGGCGATTTCGAGGTAGGAGAGGATCTTGTCGAACTGCTGTTCGGACGCCTGGGCGCCGACCATGGTGTCGGTGTCCAGCGGATCGCCACGCTTGATCTGCTCGACCTTTTTCATCACCACTTTCATGAAGTCGTCGTAGATCGACTCTTCCACCAACGCGCGCGATGGGCAGGTGCAGACTTCGCCCTGGTTGAAGAACGCCAGCACCAGGCCTTCAGCGGCTTTTTCGATGAACTGCGGTTCGGCCTGCATGATGTCGGCGAAGAAGATGTTTGGCGACTTGCCGCCCAACTCGACGGTCGACGGAATAATGTTCTCAGCCGCCGCGTGCATGATGTGCGAGCCCACGGGCGTGGAGCCGGTGAAGGCAATCTTGGCGATACGCTTGCTGGTGGCCAGCGCTTCGCCGGCTTCCTTGCCGAAACCGTGCACCACGTTCAGCACGCCCGGTGGCAACAGGTCGCCAATCAGTTCCATCAGCACGTTGATACCCAGCGGCGTTTGCTCGGCGGGTTTGAGCACCACGCAGTTGCCGGCGGCCAGGGCCGGCGCGAGTTTCCAGGCGGCCATCAGCAGTGGGAAGTTCCACGGGATGATTTGTCCAACCACGCCCAGCGGCTCGTGGAAGTGATAGGCGGCGGTGTGTTCGTTGATCTCGGCGCTACTGCCTTCCTGGGCGCGGATGCAACCGGCGAAGTAGCGGAAGTGGTCAGCGGCCAGGGGAATGTCGGCGTTGAGGGTTTCGCGTACGGCCTTGCCGTTGTCCCAGGTTTCGGTGATGGCCAGCAGTTCCAGGTTCTGCTCGATGCGATCGGCGATTTTCAGCAGCACCAGCGAACGGTCCTGGGCCGAGGTCTTGCCCCAGGCATCCGCGGCGGCATGCGCGGCGTCCAGCGCCTTGTCGATGTCTTCGGCGGTGGAGCGGGGGAAGTCGGCGATAGGCTTGCCGTTGACCGGCGAGGTGTTGGTGAAGTAGTTGCCTTTGACCGGCGCGACGAATTCGCCACCGATAAAGTTACCGTACTTGGCCTTGAACGAAACGATAGCGCCTTCAGTACCGGGGTGTGCGTAACGCATGGTGGGTATCTCCTGGCTTTTATGTTTATTGGAGTGCAGCGCTGCTGCGCTTGATAAAGCGTAGAGCAAAGGTCGGGCCAGCGCCCTGCAACACAGGTAAATCAAAGGCTTGAACCGTATTGCAGGGGTTGGCTGTGACAGCCCTGATACAGTCGCAGTGACAGTTTGTGCCATAAGCGATACAGCCTGTGACCAGTGGGTCGAGTCGGGATTGCAAAGCGCCTGGGCCTGGAGGATGCTGGGCGTCCCGGTCCGCGGTATGTCTCGCGCAACAGGAGAACAACAAAAACATGCACAACGATCATTTCAGTCGCCATGCCCAGCAAGTGCTGACCGTGACCCGTGGCCAGGATCCGTTGCACGGCCCCGGCAGCGACCCGTCGATTGCCCGCTCCTGGCTGCGTTGCCTGGAGGATTACCACCTCGACCCGGCGCTGAGCATCGCGCCCACGGTGCTGGAGCACGGTCGACTGCTGGAAAGCCGCGAGCGCCTGCAACAGGTGTTGCAGATTGCCGGCACTGAAATGAACAGCCTGCATCAACAGCTTTCCGGGGCCGGTCACGCGGTGCTGTTGACCGACGCGCGCGGGGTGATCCTCAATTGCGTCACCGCCCCCAGCGAGCGCAAGATTTTCGAGCGCGCCGGACTGTGGCTCGGCGCCGACTGGAGCGAAGCCTGCGAAGGCACCAACGGCATCGGCACCTGCCTGGTGGAGCGCCAGGCCCTGACCATTCATCGCGATGAACACTTCCGTGGCCGACATACCGGGCTGACCTGTTCCGCGAGCCCAGTGTTCGATCCGCATGGCGAACTGCTGGCGGTGCTGGACGTATCCTCGGCCCGCGAAGCGGTTTCCCGCCAGAGCCAGTTCCACACCATGGCGTTGGTCAACCTCTCGGCGAAGATGATCGAAAGCTGCTATTTCCTGCGCCACTTCGAACATCACTGGCTGCTGCGTTTTCATCTGCAGGCCGAATCCGTGGGGCTGTTCAGCGAAGGGCTGCTGGCATTCGATGGCGAAGGGCGGATTTGTGCGCTCAATCAAAGCGCGCAAAACCTGCTGGGCCAGCCACGCGGACGTTTGCTCGGGCTGGCGGTGGAAATGTTCTTTGATTGCACGCTCGATGACCTGCTGGGGCGCGCCACTGCGAACCCCAGCGCCAGTTGGCCGCTGCGCACGCGTGACGGGCGCAGCCTGTTTGCGCTATTACGCGGCGAGCAGCGTCGCGTGTCGAGCCCGAGCGTGCCCGCGCCGGCGAAGGTACAGCGGCCACGTTTACCGGGCATCTGCCTGGGTGATACGGCGCTGCAAGAGGATTTTCGCAAAGCCTTGCGGGTGTTTGAGCGCGACGTGCCGCTGTTGATCAACGGTGAAACCGGCTCCGGCAAGGAAGCCTTTGCCAAAGCCGTGCACCACGCCAGCCAGCGTGCCGAGCAGGCGTTCGTTGCCCTGAACTGCGCGGCCATCCCGGAAAGCCTGATCGAGAGTGAGCTGTTCGGCTATCGCGGCGGCAGTTTCACCGGGGCGCGCAAGGAAGGCATGCGCGGCAAGTTGCAACAGGCCGACGGCGGCACGTTGTTCCTCGACGAAATCGGCGACATGCCGCTGGCCTTGCAAACCCGTCTATTAAGGGTGTTGGAAGACCGTCTGGTGGTGCCCATTGGCGGTGAGCCGCAGGCGGTCAACGTCAGGGTGGTCAGCGCGACTCACCGCAATCTGCTGGAACGGGTCCGGGACGGTAGCTTCCGCGAGGATTTGTACTACCGGCTCAATGGTCTGGAAATCGCCTTGCCGCCGTTACGCGAACGCAGCGACAAATCGCAGTTGCTCGACTTTATCCTCGCAGAAGAAGCGGGCGACCAGCCGGTGCAACTCGATCGCGTAGCGCGGCAGGCGTTGCTGGCGTTCAGTTGGCCGGGCAATGTGCGGCAGTTGCGCACGGTGCTGCGTACCTTGGCCGCCTTGTGTGACGAGGGCCAGGTGGGCTTTGAGGATTTACCGGTGATGATTCGCCAGGCCCGTCCGGCACCGGCAGTCATCGATCAGCCCGCGGACTCGCCACTGGACGATGCTGAGCGCCTGGCGCTGCTCAATGCCCTGGAGCAACAACGCTGGCACATGACCCACACCGCGCAACAACTCGGGGTTAGCCGCAATACGTTGTATCGCAAGCTGCGTAAACATGGGATTGCACGTTGAATTCTGTCAGCTAAAGAGTGCGAACTTTCCCACCCTACGCTAACCTGCCTCGATGTTTTACGAGGTCGACTATGCACATTCACATTCTCGGTATTTGCGGCACCTTCATGGGATCGATGGCGGTCCTGGCCAAAGAGCTGGGGCATCATGTCACCGGCTCCGACGCCAATGTTTATCCACCCATGAGCACGCAGTTGCAGGCTCAGGGCATTGAGTTGACCCAGGGCTACGACCCGGCGCAGTTCGAGCCGGTCCCGGATCTGGTGGTGATCGGCAACGCCATGTCGCGCGGCAACCCTGCCGTCGAATACGTGCTGAACAAAGGCTTGCCTTATGTGTCTGGCCCGCAATGGCTGGCGGATCACGTATTGCAGGGGCGCTGGGTGTTGGCGGTCGCCGGCACGCACGGCAAGACCACCACCAGCAGCATGCTGGCCTGGGTGCTGGAGCACGCGGGCATGAGCCCCGGTTTCCTGATCGGCGGTGTGCCGCAGAACTTCTCGGTCTCCGCGCGTCTGGGCGATACGCCGTTCTTCGTGATTGAGGCCGATGAATATGACAGTGCCTTCTTCGACAAGCGCTCCAAATTTGTTCACTACCGTCCACGCACGGCAATCCTGAACAATCTGGAATTCGATCACGCCGACATCTTTCCCGATTTGCCGGCCATCGAGCGGCAGTTTCACCATCTGGTGCGCACCATTCCCAGCGAAGGCCTGGTGATCCATCCGACCACCGAGCCGGCCTTGCAGCGCGTGATTGACATGGGCTGCTGGACGCCCGTGCAAACCACCGGCGCGGGCGGACAATGGCAGGTCAAACTGCTGAGCGAAGACGGCTCGCGGTTTGAAGTGCTGTTTGAAGGCGTCCCCCAGGGCGTGGTGGAGTGGGACATGACCGGCCAGCACAACGTCGCCAATGCCTTGGTAACCCTGGCCGCCGCTCGTCATGTCGGCGTAACGCCGGCCATGGGCATTGCGGGGTTGAGCGCGTTCAAGAGCGTCAAGCGGCGCATGGAAAAAGTCGCTGAAGTGAATGGGATTACCATCTACGACGACTTCGCCCACCACCCGACGGCGATTGCTACCACCCTCGACGGCCTGCGTAAACGCGTCGGCGATGCGCCGGTGATTGCCATCATCGAACCGCGTTCCAACTCCATGAAGCTGGGCGCGCACCGCGACGGCTTACCGGAAAGTGTCAATGATGCGGACCAGGTGGTGTGGTACGCACCGGCCAATCTGGGCTGGGATCTGGCGGCCATCGCCGGGCTCTGCAGCGTGCCGTCGATTGTCAGCGACTCTTTGGAAGGCATCATCGAGCGGGTCAAGAGCCAGGCCCGGCCCGGCACTCACGTGGTAATCATGAGCAACGGCGGTTTCGGCGGCCTGCACGGCAAGCTCGCCGAGGCCCTGCAATGAACGGACCGGAACGCATCACGCTGGCCATGACCGGCGCCTCGGGGGCGCCGTATGGTCTGCGCCTGCTCGACTGCCTGGTGCGCGAAGACCGCGAAGTGCATTTCCTGATTTCCCGGGCCGCGCAATTGGTGATGGCCACCGAAACCGATGTCGCGCTGCCGCCCAAGGTGCAGATGATGCAGGCGTTCCTCACCGAGTACACCGGTGCGGCGGCGGGACAGATCAAGGTCTATGGCAAGGAAGACTGGATGTCGCCGGTGGCTTCCGGTTCCGGGGCGCCGGCGGCAATGGTGGTGGTGCCGTGCTCCACCGGGACGTTGTCGGCCATCGCCACGGGCGCGTGTAACAACCTGATCGAGCGTGCGGCGGATGTGACGTTGAAGGAGCGTCGCCAGTTGATTCTGGTGCCGCGCGAGGCACCGTATTCGAGTATTCACCTGGAGCACATGCTTAAGTTGTCGAATATGGGCGTGACCATTTTGCCGGCATCTCCCGGCTTTTATCACCAGCCGCAGACCATTGATGACCTGGTGGATTTTGTGGTCGCACGGATCCTCAATCTGCTGAATATCCCCCAGGACATGCTGCCGCGTTGGGGCGAGCATCATTTAAGCAGTGATGAATAGAGCATTGCTGGTCGTGCTGGCGCTGCAGCTGTCTGGCTGCGCCAGCGTTCGGACCCTGGATGCTGCGAAACCCGGCGCGCCGGTGGTCTACGCGGGGACGCGCCTGGATCTGTATGCGATGCAGGGTGGCTGTTGTGCCATGGACCGTTTTGGTGCCGAGGCGCCGAGTTATCCAGGCCTCGACCTGCCGGCCAGCGCGTTGCTTGACACTTTACTGTTGCCGCTGTCGGTGTTGACGGTGATAGGCGTTGGCTTCAACGCCACAGGTGGGCTCTAGACAAGATCTTCAGTGCGGCACGCAACAATGTGGGAGGGAGCGGACTTCCTCCCACATTTGCCAGGTCTTTTAGCTGGTTACTTGCCGAGCTTGCGCAACTCATCCGACTCGACAATCCGCACCCCATCCTGCTCTTCCAGCGCCAGGCGCCACATGGCTCGGGCCAGTTCGCAGACTTCAATGCCGTGATACTTGCCCGGAATCAAGCGCGACAACGGTCCCGCCAATCGTTCGGCGAGGCGCGGCTCGAGGCGTTCGCCGAGCAACAGTGATGGGCGGACGATGGTCAATTGTGGCCAGTCCTGAGCTGTCAGGGCCTGCTCCATCTCGCCCTTGACCCGATTGTAGAAGATCGAGGATGTCGGCTCCGCGCCAATCGCGCTGATCACGATCAGATGCCGTGCGCCCATTTCCCGCGCACGCTTGCCGAACGCCACCACCAGGTCCAGGTCGACCGCGCGAAAGGCTTGTTCCGAACCGGCTTTTTTCAGCGTGGTACCCAGGCAGCAGAAGGCGATATCGACCTGGCCGCTCAGTTGCGGCAGGATCACGGCCGGGTCGCCCACAGGGTTTTCCAGGTGCGGGTGTTCCGCCAGCGGCTTGCGACTGGGAGCCAGCACGCGGGTGACAGTCGGTTCGTTGAGCAGGCGGTCCAGCAGATGTTCCCCGGTCAAGCCCGAGGCTCCCGCAAGCAATATATGCTGAGGCGTCAAGTACATGATGTTTCTCCCCCTCGATACAGTGTCAGCTTAGTTGCTCTTGGCATGTTTGTTATTGCTAGAGACGCTTTCCAGCGCCTTTCGTGCCTGCTGTTTGCGTAATAATTGCCAGCGGGCAATGACGCTTTTGGGGGCCCAGATCTGCGGTTCGGAGGCTTCGAAGTTGTCAGCCATTTCGCGCTCGGCCACATGCTGTTGCGCTAACTTGAAGGCGTGCTGCAAATTGTCGGTCTGATTGAAGGCCTGGGCGAACAGCGCGTCGCCAAAGTAGGTGAAGTCGGCTTCTTCAGAGCAGCCGAACGACACACGATCGGCGCGTGAAGCCGTCATGATCAGCGTGTGTTGGTCTTTCAGCGCCGGGATGAAACCACCGGAGTAGCACGCGGAAATCACGATGATCTTGTCGCGGTTCTTGAGCGGTGCCATCACGCTTGCCAGTTCGTCGGCCGGCAAATCGGCCAGCTCCATGCGTGGCTGCTCGAGCACCAGCTCATGCTCGTGGGACCCGTGGCTGGTCATGTAGATGAACACCAGGTCCTCGGGGCCCGTGCGCTCGGCCAGCGTCTGCACCGCACGACGCAAGCTTTCGCGAGTGGCCATCGGGCGCTCGGCGATGTAGTCGCGGTGGTTGACCAGGCGGATCTGGCCGCGGGCACCGAAACGGATATTCAACAGATTGCTGACGTAATCGGCTTCACGCAGAAACACGCTTTGCTTGCCGTCACCGGCCAGTGTCAGGGTGTAGAGCTCCACTGCCGGGGTGGACGCGGGCACGGCGGCGAGTGCGGCGTCCAGCAAACGGCCCTGGGCCAGCACGCCGACTTCCAGCGCGTCGGGCAACAGCTTGCCATCGGCGTCGCGCACGCGCATGCCATTGGCCCAGGTCCCGGCTTGCACGGTGCCGTCGGTAAGGGCCAGAGTGCCCTGGCCGTGATAACTGTCATTGTCAAAACCGCCCACGTAGAAACTGCCGTCGCTGAGGTTCAAGCGACCTTTTCCGCTGAAGCGCCAGTCATTGAACCGGCCGGCATAATGACTGCCGTCGCTGCCGGTCAATTCGCCTTTACCGTTCAAGACACCTTCCTTGAACTCGCCGATCCAGACATCGCCGTCGGCGTTTTCGTAGCGACCCTTGCCGTTAAGCTGGTTCTGCTTGAAGTGGCCGACGTAAATGTCACCCTCGGCGCTGTTGAAGATGCCGCTGCCTTCCAGTTGCCCGTTAACGAAATGACCGCTGAACAGATTGCCGCTGTCGTCGTTGCGCTGGCCTTCGCCATTGGGTTTGCCGTGGGCGAATTGGCCCTGGTATTGGCTGCCGTCGGCCAGCTCCAGGCGGCCGAGACCTGAATACTGGTCATCCTTGAATTCGCCGCGATAGCTCATCTGGCCCTCTTTGAGGGTGCCTTCACCGTTACGCCGGCCTTGCTTGAAACCGCCGACGTAACTGATTGCGGTGGTGGTCAGGCTGCCCTGGCCATCGAACAGGCCATGCTCGAACTGACCTTTATAGACTTCGCCATTGCTGCCATGCCATTCACCCTGGCCGTGCCACTGGCCTTTGTCGAACTGCCCGGCGTACCAGCTGCCGTTGGGGTAGTCGACCCGGCCCTGGCCTTGCAGCAGGCCGTTGACCAGGTCCCCACGATAACGCCCGCCGTCTGGCAGCCGTGCATCGGGCGGCAGCAGGGATTCGCCGTCGCCGCAAGCGGTGAGCAACAAAGCGAGAGCAAGTGGGGCGAGTGAGCGCATAGCGGGATCCGGGTAATTGAGCGCCGAGTATGCTGCAGCGGGGGAAGCTATACCTAGTGGTCTGTGAATGATGGACCCGTAGGCGCGAGCGTGCTCGCGAAAATCGTCAACGATAACGCGGGCATCCAGACAGCACGCGGCGGCATTGGGTTTTACGCGAGCAAGCCGGCTCCTGCGGTGATCGGCTGTGCCTTACACGAAGCAGAGCGACAACGATTCAGCGATGTAGGCTGGCTTCTCCTGCCCTTCGATTTCCAGGGTCGCGGTGGCCTTGAACAGCCATTGGCCGGGTTTTTTCTCGGTGACGTCGGTGAGCGTGACCGCCAGGCGCACATTGGAGTCGACCTTGACCGGCTGGATAAAGCGCACGCTGTCCAAACCATAGTTGACGGCCATTTTAAGACCCTCGGGCATGATCAGCAGGCCTTCCATCAGCTTTGGCATCAGTGACAGCGACAGAAAACCGTGGGCGATGGTGCTGCCGAACGGCGTCTGGGCGGCTTTCACCGGGTCGATATGGATGAACTGATAATCGCCGGTGGCTTCGGCGAACAGGTTGATGCGCTCCTGGTCTATCTTGAACCATTCGGAACGTCCCAGTTCCTTGCCGACATAATCTTTGAGCTGCGCTACAGGTACCGAGGGCATTGCGACTCTCCTTGACTCATCTATTGACTCCCCCTGTAGGAGCAAGCTTGCTCGCGAAAAAAACCAATGTCACCGCGTGCTGTCTGGATGCCCGCGTTATCGTTGACGATTTTCGCGAGCAAGCTCGCTTCTACAAGCGGAAGGTGTTGTTGTTTTAGGTTTGCAGAGAACCACTGTAGATCATCATGGGCAACGGACCCGGTCAACCCTCCATGCTTTTGGCGAATGCCGTTTCATAGCGCGTGCGTGCTTATAATGCTCGCTTGCTTTTGGGGAGAAGACGGATGCTATTACGCGGTCTGACATGGCTGGTGCTGTTTCAATTGCTCGGCACCGCAATCAATCATTTGTTCCTGCCGGTTATGCCGGGAGCGATTGTCGGCCTGCTGCTGTTGCTGGCCTATCTGATGTGGCGCGGTGAAGTCGGCGAACCGTTGAGCCTGGCGGCGGGCAGCCTGTTGCGTTATTTGCCGTTGCTGCTGGTGCCGCCTGCCGTGGGCGTGATGGTGTACGCCAAGGACATCTTGGCTGACTTCTGGGCCATCGTCGGTGCGCTGGTGTTGTCGCTGGTGATTGCCATGGGCTTTGCCGGGGTCTTGATGCAAAAGCTGGTCAAGCGCCAGGGCCACAAGGAGCAAGGGCAATGATTTTCGATTGGCAAGGAGCCTGGGCCTCGGTGATCCATCATCCGTTGTTCGGCATCGGCATTACGCTGGGTGCTTACCAACTGGTGCTGGCGGCCTACGAGAAAACCCGCTGGATCTTTCTGCAGCCGGTGCTGGTCTCGATGCTGCTGGTGATCGGCGTATTGCTGAGCTGCGGCCTGAGCTACGCCGAATATCGCGAGAGCACCGAGATCATGGGCATCCTGCTGGGCCCGGCGACGGTGGCGCTGGCGGTTCCGCTGTATTTGAATCTGCGGCGAATTCGTCAGTTGTTCTGGCCGGTTTTTACTACGCTGGTGGTGGGTGGCGTGTTGGCGACCGGCCTGTGCGTGTGGCTGGGTTGGGGGTTTGGTGCCGAGCACATGGTGCTGATGACCATGGCACCAAAGTCGGTGACCTCGCCTATCGCGATGTTGGTGGCCGAGCAGATTGGTGGCGTCGCGGCGCTGGCGGCAGTGTTTGTGCTGATCACCGGGGTGGTCGGCGCAATGGTCGGGCCAGCGTTGCTGTCGCGCCTCGGAGTGCACAGCCCGGAAGCGCGCGGCATGGCGCTGGGCATGACCGCGCATGCGGTAGGTACCTCGGTGGCCCTGCAGGAAAGCGAAGAGTGCGGTGCGTTCGCGGCGCTGGCGATGAGTTTGATGGGCGTGGCGACGGCGGTGTTTCTGCCGTTGGCGGTCTCAATCGTTGTTTAAGTCGGGTTTAAGGAAGTCTTTATGAGTCTGGCGTTGTTCCCTCTCAATACGGTGCTGTTTCCCGGTTGTGCCCTTGATCTGCAATTGTTCGAGGCGCGCTACCTGGACATGATCAGTCGCTGCATGAAAAAAGGCCAAAGCTTCGGCGTGGTGTGCATTCTGGATGGCGCCGAAGTCGGGGAGGCGCCGGAGGGCTACGCGCAGGTTGGCTGCGAGGCGCTGATCCGCGACTTCCAGCAGCAGGACAACGGCTTGCTGGGGATTCGTGTCGAGGGCGGCCGCAGGTTCCGCGTCCTTGAGGCCGAGGTTCAGCGTGACCAATTGCTGGTGGCCGAGGTGCAGTGGCTGGAAGATGCGCCCGAGCAGCCGCTTGAGGAAGAAGACGCCGACCTGCTGGCACTGCTTCAAGCGCTGGCCGAACACCCGATGGTCGCCGCGCTCGACATGGGTTCCGACGCGCAAGGGCAGCAGGCATTGAGCAATCAACTGGCGTATCTCCTGCCTTTTACCGAAGCCGACAAAGTCGACCTGCTGCAACTCGACGACCCGCAGCAGCGCCTGGATGCGATTCAACTATTGCTGGATGAGTTGCAGGGTGAATTGTTCTGAATTCCGTCGGGCGCAGGAGGCGTGCGGCCTCCGACGATTGGCTGGGGTCGGCTTGGATTAATACGCGTACCTGAGCAGGGCGTGGGAGGTACCGGTCAGTGCAAAAAAACCGAGCACGGCCACGCAGGCCGGCAAAATCAGCCACCAGACCTTCGGTGCCATCGGCGGCAGCGGGGTTTGGCGCTGGCTCAAGGTCAGGCTGAAGGCGCACACCGTCATCGCCAGCAAGGTGCCGGCCAGAATGTCGGATGGCCAATGCGCGCCCAGGTACACCCGCGACAGCGCAATGGTGGCGGCGGGGATCGCGCCCAGCAGCAGCCAGGTCAGGCGCATGCGGGTAGGCTGGCCACGGCCGGCGAGCACTGCCAGGGCCAGGAAAAACGCAAACGAGCCGGACGCATGGCCACTCGGCATGCTGAAACTGGTCAGCGGGTCGCTGAGGATTTCCGGGCGACCACGGGCGAAAAACAGCTTGCTGGCGGTGTTGATCAGCGCGGCGCCCAGCAACGTGACACCGACAAAGAGTGCGTGGCGCCATTGCCGTGCCAGCAGCAACAAGCCGGTCAACACCGCACTGGCGACGAACATTTTCTTGAACTCGCCCAGTTGGGTGATCATCACCATGGCCTGGTCCAGGGCCGGGTCACGGTGTTCCTGGACCAGGGCCATCAAGCCCTGGTCAAAGTGATTCAAGTGGGGATAGCCGATAAACATCGCGATCAACAAGACCAGACTGACGCAGCCGGTCCATAACGTGGCCCGGCGATGACCGCGCAGGCTACTGTTGAGGCTCACCCCCAGCAGCAGGGCGAGACAGGCGGCGACGACGCCGGCCTCGGGCCAGAACCCTTCGGGCAGCGGCAGACGAAATGCCGCGCCCGTGGCCCAGCCCGGCAGCAGGTAGGCCACTGACCAGCCAGCGGCGGCCAGCACGCTGACGGCGGCGAAGCGCGGGAACGGCATGTCGCACATCCCGGCCACCATTGGCAGCATCGGCCGCAGCGGGCCGATGAAACGGCCAACCAGCAGGCTGGCGATCCCGTACTTCTGAAAATAAGCCTCGGCGCTGCTCATCCACTCGGGATGGTGGCGCAGGCCGGGCAAGCGCCGGATGTTCTGGTGGAAGTGTCGTCCCAGGTAGTAGGAGATCGCATCGCCCAGCAATCCGCCGATCATGCCCAGCAACAGGGTTTCGCTGAGGGACAGCGCGCCGCTGCCGGCCAGCACCGCAATCGCGAACAATAGCACCGTGCCTGGCACGATCAGCCCGGCAATGGCCAGACACTCCACGCAGGCCACAATAAAGACTGCGGCAGCCAGCCATTGCGGGTTAAGGGTCAGCCAACCGGTAATGCCATCGAGCCATTGGCCCATACAATCAACTCCATCTGGGGTTACACCCGCCTCTGTAGGCGCGAGCTCGCTCGCGAAAAACCTGAGGACGCCGCGGGGGGTCAGATTTTCCGCGCCATCGTTGACGATCTTCGCGAGCAAGCTCGCTCCTACAGGGAGCAGGCAGGTTTCAAATCAAACAGTAATCGCGGCCTTCGACCTGGCCCCGCCGCAGCGGGTTCCGTGTGCAGTAGGTTGCGAAGTCGGCATCGACGAAGCGATACATCAGGTGTTCATCCCGACCGCCGGGAATGCCCAGGCGTGTGGTTTGGATAATCTGCGCAGGCGTCTGGCCTACGTCTTCGACGTAAAACCGCTGCGGGTCAAAGCGCTGGGCGTCCCACATCGGCACCTTCAGGCCGAGGGCTTTGCACAGCAGCGTCTGTCCGGCGCAGAGCTTGTGGGGCGGGCGCGGCCGGCCGCTGGCATCCGGGTTGTTCAGCAGCATTTGCGCCAGGCTGGCCGGCCCTGAGGTCTCATCCACCCAAGGATAGGCCGACTTGATCAGCACGGCATTGCCCGGGCCCTGGGCGCTGAAGTTCAACGAGTCGCCGCCACGGGCGTAGTACATGTAGATGTGGCCGCCATCCAGAAACAAAGCCTTACGCTTTTCTGTGTAGCCGAGGGACGCATGGCTGCCTTTTTCGGCCAGGAAATAGGCCTCGGTTTCAATAATGCGGACTGACAGCCACACATCGCCGACGCGATGACGGATGACTTTGCCCAGCAAATCCTTTGCCAGCTGTTGCGCGTCGCGGTCGAAAAAACAGTCGGGCAGGGCGTTGCCAGGGGCAGGGGAGGAAAAACTGGTCATGACGTTGACGGGTTACCGCGGCCAAATGTGACTTGATGATATCAAGTTCAAGCTTAATCCCCGCTGAACATCGAGTTTTTACAGCTCATTTCGACCATCCGCCCCTCACCGCTGTCCGTAGGGCGACGCGACAGCTATAATCTGCCGCTTTCCTCTTTGCCAAGACCCCACCAGACCATGACTGAGTCCGTTCTTGACTACATGACCCGCCTGGGTCGCGCTGCCCGTCAGGCCTCGCGGTTGATCGCCCGTGCGAGCACCGCGCAGAAGAACCGTGCCCTGATGGCGGCTGCCGATGCGCTGGACGCCTCGCGCGCGGCGCTTACGGCGGCCAACGAGCAGGACCTGGCCAATGGCCGGGCGAATGGTCTGGAACCGGCATTGCTCGATCGCCTGGCGCTGACGCCGGCACGTATCGACGACATGATCGAAGGTTTGCGTCAGGTGGCCAAATTGCCTGACCCCATCGGTGAAATCCGCGATATGCGTTACCTGCCTTCGGGCATCCAGGTGGGCAAGATGCGCGTGCCCCTGGGCGTGATCGGCATTATTTATGAATCGCGGCCGAACGTGACCATTGATGCCGCGAGCCTGTGCCTGAAGTCCGGCAACGCCACCATCCTGCGTGGCGGTTCCGAGGCCATCAATTCCAATCGTGCCATCGCCGCGTGCATTCAGCAGGGCCTGGCCGTGGCCGAGTTGCCGGCCGAAGTGGTGCAGGTGGTCGAAACCACCGACCGCGCCGCCGTTGGCGCGCTGATCACAATGCCGGAATGGGTTGATGTCATCGTGCCGCGAGGCGGCAAGAGCCTGATCGAACGTGTCAGTCGCGATGCCAAAGTGCCTGTGATCAAGCACCTGGACGGTGTCTGCCACGTGTTCATCGACGTCGCGGCCGACCTCGACAAGGCGATTCGCATCGCCGATAACGCCAAGACTCACCGCTATGCGCCGTGCAACACCATGGAAACCCTGTTGGTTCACGCAGCCATTGCCGAGCG
The DNA here is from genome assembly GCF_900106045.1 of Pseudomonas mucidolens. Classification (NCBI taxonomy): domain Bacteria; kingdom Pseudomonadati; phylum Pseudomonadota; class Gammaproteobacteria; order Pseudomonadales; family Pseudomonadaceae; genus Pseudomonas; species Pseudomonas mucidolens. The sequence goes on from NZ_LT629802.1 coordinate 5,763,374, forward strand.
CGTATTGCCGCCGCTGGCTGCTATTTACCGTGACAAGGCGGTTGAACTGCGCGGTTGCGAGCGCACCCGGGCGTTGCTCGGTGCCGACGTGATCGAGGCCACCGAGCAGGACTGGTACACCGAATACACGGCGCCGATCCTGTCGATCCGCATCGTCGACGACCTGGATCAGGCCATCGAACACATCAACACCTACGGCTCCAAGCACACCGATGCCATCGTTACCGAGCATTTCAGCGATGCGCGGCGTTTCCTCGGCGAAGTGGATTCGGCTTCGGTGATGGTCAACGCCTCGACGCGCTTTGCCGATGGTTTCGAGTATGGCCTCGGGGCGGAGATCGGCATTTCCACCGACAAGCTCCACGCTCGCGGCCCGGTGGGCCTGGAAGGCTTGACCAGTGAGAAGTACGTGGTTTTCGGCGACGGTCATGTGCGCACTTGATGGCTAAACGCATCGGGCTGCTTGGCGGCACCTTCGATCCCGTACACATCGGTCATTTACGCAGTGCCCTTGAAGTGGCGGACGCCTTTGGACTCGATGAGCTGCGGCTGATACCCAATGCCAGGCCACCGCATCGGGATACGCCTCAGGTGTCGGCGCCTGATCGGCTGGCGATGGTCGAATGTGCCGTTGCCGGTATATCGCCGCTGGTGGTGGACGACCGCGAACTCAAGCGCGATAAACCGTCCTACACTATCGACACCCTGGAGCAGACGCGGGCCGAGTTGGCCGCCGATGACCAGTTGTTTCTACTTTTGGGCTGGGACGCATTTTGCGGCCTGCCCACTTGGCACCGCTGGGAAGAATTGCTCCAGCATTGCCACATCCTGGTGTTGCAACGCCCGGATGCCGACAGCGAACCGCCGGATGCCTTGCGCAACCTGCTGGCCGCGCGGTCGGTAAGTGACCCCTTGGCCCTGACCGGGCCGAACGGGAATATTGCATTCGTCTGGCAGACCCCGCTTGCGGTGTCTGCCACCCAGATCCGTCAACTGCTGGCCAGCGGGAAGTCGGTACGTTTCCTGGTGCCTGACGCGGTCCTGGCCTACATCGATGCGCACGGGCTTTACCGTGCGTCGAACTGAAAAGGCGCGCTTGAACGCACGAACAGTCGTGCAGCGAGCGCCCGAACATACGAGCAAAACGAGTTTTTTATGACGAACAAAGACGTAAGCAAAGTTAAACGCAAAGGCACGTTCAAGAGCGCCCCGCTGCCAGTAGAGGCGCACACCGGCCCTGAACTCGCCGGCGAAGAGCTGGTGAAGGTTGCTGTAGCGGCTCTGGAAGACGTGAAGGCCCAGGACATTCAAGTTCTGGACGTACGCGACAAGCAGAGCATCACCGATTTCATGATCATCGCCACCGGTACTTCCAACCGTCAGATCGGCGCGATGCTGGACAAGGTCCGTGAAGCCGTCAAAGCCCAAGGCGTCAAGCCGCTGGGTGAAGAAGGCAAGGGTGACAGCGACTGGGTTCTGTTGGACATGGACGACGTGATCGTGCACATGATGACCTCCAACGCCCGCCAGTTCTACGACCTCGAGCGTCTGTGGAAAGGTGCCGAGCAGAGCCGTGCCGCCGATGGCAAGCACCACAGCCCTGAAGTCGGTCACGCGCATTTCGACAAGCTCAACAAAGACCAGGAATAAGGAACGGCTGTGCGCCTGCGTCTGATCGCTGTCGGTTCTCGCATGCCCAAGTGGGTGGAGGAAGGCTGGCATGAATATGCCAAGCGCCTGCCATCCGAGCTTGCGCTGGAACTGGTGGAAATACCGCTCAATACCCGTGGCAAGAACGCCGACGTGGCGCGTTTTATCCGTCAGGAAGGCGAGGCCATGCTGGCCAAGGTCGGCCCCAATGAGCGGATTGTCACCCTTGAGGTGCACGGCAAGCCCTGGAGCACCGAACAGTTGGCGGTGGAGCTGGATCGCTGGCGCCTGGATTCGCGCACGGTGAACTTCATGGTGGGTGGCCCCGAAGGGCTGGCGCCGGAAGTGTGCGCGCGGGCCGATCAGCGCTGGTCGCTGTCGCCCCTGACGTTGCCCCACCCGCTGGTACGGATTCTGATCGGTGAACAGCTGTATCGCGCCTGGACAGTTCTGTCCGGGCACCCTTATCACAAATAATCTGCGCCCTGCCTGATGACCCAACCGATCCGCATCAAGGACCACGAGAAAGACGCACGCCTTGTGCGCGGTCGAGTCGTGTTCGGTGCGGTCGCGGTGGTCACGCTGATGTGCGTGTTGATTGCCCGCCTGTATTTCCTGCAGGTGATCCAGTACGACTATCATTCCACGCTGTCGGAAAACAACCGGGTGCATGTGCAGCCGATCCCGCCGACCCGTGGCTTGATATTCGACCGTAATGGCGTGGTGATAGCGGATAACCGACCCAGTTTCAGTCTGAGCGTGACCCGCGAACGGGCCGGCGAGTGGCGAGAGATACTCGATGTGATTGTCGAGGTGCTGGAGTTGACGCCGGGCGATCGGGCGATCTTCGAGAAACGCATGAAGCAGGGGCGTCGGCCATTCGAGCCGGTGCCGATTCTGTTTGAACTGACCGAAGAGCAGATCGCCAGGATCGCGGTGAATCAGTTCCGCCTGCCGGGTGTGGAAGTAGTGGCGCAGCTGGTGCGTCATTACCCGCAAGGGGCGCACTTTGCGCACTCCGTCGGCTACATGGGGCGGATCAACGAAAAAGAGCTGAAGACCCTCGATCCGGTCAACTACAGCGGCACCCACCATATCGGCAAGACTGGCATCGAGCGTTTCTATGAAGCCGAGCTGCATGGCCAGGTAGGTTACGAGGAAGTCGAGACCAACGCGCGTGGCCGTGTGTTGCGCGTGCTCAAGCGCACCGACCCGACTCCCGGCAAGGACATTGTCCTGAGTCTCGACATCAAGCTGCAGGAAGCTGCGGAAATGGCCTTGGGCGGTCGCCGTGGCGCGGTGGTTGCGCTGGACCCCAATACTGGCGAAGTACTGGCGATGGTCAGCCAGCCGAGTTTCGATCCCAATCTGTTTGTCACCGGGATCAGCTTCAAGGCCTACGCCGAGTTGCGTGACTCCATCGACCGGCCGCTGTTCAACCGGGTGTTGCGCGGCCTGTACCCGCCGGGCTCGACGATCAAGCCCGCCGTGGCGATTGCCGGTCTCGATGCTGGCGTCATCACCGCTTCCAGCCGAGTCTACGATCCTGGTTACTACATGTTGCCCAACTACGATCACAAATACCGTAACTGGAACCGCTCGGGCGACGGATATGTGGACCTGGACACGGCGATCATGCGCTCCAACGACACCTACTTTTATGACCTGGCCCATAAGCTGGGCATTGATCGCCTGGCGACCTATATGCGCAAGTTCGGTCTCGGTCAGAAAGTCTCGCTGGACATGTTTGAAGAGTCGTCCGGCCTGATGCCTTCGCGGGAATGGAAGCGCGCCACCCGGCGCCAGGCCTGGTACCCCGGCGAAACGCTGATCCTCGGGATTGGCCAGGGTTATATGCAGGCCACACCGCTGCAACTGGCGCAGGCTACGGCGTTGGTGGCGAGCAAGGGCAAGTGGATCCGTCCGCACCTGGCCAAGACCATCGAGGGGGAAGCGCCGGTGGATGAAAATCCGATCCCGGACATTGTCCTGCGCGATCCGTCCGACTGGGCCAAGGTCAGTCACGGTATGCAGCAAGTGATGCATGGTGCCCGAGGTACTGCGCGCAAGGCAGCAATCGGCGCGCAATACCGGATTGCCGGCAAAAGCGGTACCGCCCAGGTGGTTGCGATCAAGCAGGGTGAGCGCTACGACCGCTCCAAGGTTCAGGAGCGCCATCGCGACCACGCCTTGTTCGTTGGATTTGCTCCGGCCGATAACCCGAAAATCACCGTGGCGGTGATGGTCGAGAACGGCGAATCCGGTTCCGGCGTGGCGGCTCCGGTCGTGCGTCAGATCATGGACGCCTGGTTACTGGACGCGGAGGGCAAGCTCAAACCTGAGTTTGCCAGCCCTTCAAGTGCGGAGGCTACGGCCAGTGAAGAGTAACTTTGACCGCATCCTCTCCAGCGAGGATGTCATGCGTCGCTGCGCCACGTTGTTGCAGCGTCTGCACATCGATGGCCCGTTGCTGATTCTGCTGCTGACCCTGGCCGCCGGTAGTCTGTTCGTGCTGTATTCGGCCAGCGGCAAGAACTGGGATTTGCTGATCAAACAAGCCACCTCGTTCGGTCTGGGCCTGTTGTCGATGGTGGTGATTGCGCAACTGGAGCCGCGCTTCATGGCGCGCTGGGTACCGTTGAGCTACGTCGTCGGCGTGTTGCTGCTGGTGGTGGTGGACGTCATGGGGCACAACGCCATGGGGGCGACACGCTGGATCAATATTCCAGGGGTGATTCGCTTCCAGCCGTCGGAGTTCATGAAGATCCTGATGCCCGCGACGATCGCCTGGTACCTCTCCAAACGGACATTGCCGCCGCAACTCAAGCATGTCGCGGTCAGTCTGATGCTGATCGGCATTCCCTTTATTCTTATCGTGCGCCAGCCTGACCTTGGCACCGGCCTGCTGATTCTCGCAGGTGGCGCGTTCGTGCTGTTCATGGGCGGTCTGCGCTGGCGCTGGATCCTCAGCGTGCTGGTGGCTGCCATACCACTGGCGGTGGCCATGTGGTTCTTTTTCATGCACGACTATCAGAAACAGCGGGTGCTGACCTTCCTCGACCCCGAGAGTGATCCGTTGGGCACCGGCTGGAACATCATTCAGTCCAAGGCGGCCATTGGTTCGGGTGGCGTGTTTGGCAAAGGCTGGCTGTTGGGGACTCAATCGCACCTGGACTTTCTGCCGGAAAGCCACACCGACTTCATTATTGCGGTCATGGGCGAAGAGTTCGGCCTGGTGGGCATTTGCGCGCTGTTGCTGATTTATCTGTTGTTGATCGGGCGAGGCCTGGTGATTACCGCGCAGGCGCAGACGCTGTTCGGTAAATTGCTTGCCGGTGCGCTCACAATGACTTTTTTTGTTTACGTTTTCGTCAACATCGGTATGGTCAGTGGCTTGTTGCCGGTGGTTGGGGTGCCGTTGCCATTCATTAGCTACGGCGGAACTTCGCTGGTGACATTGCTGTCAGCGTTTGGGGTTTTGATGTCGATCCATACCCATCGCAAGTGGATCGCGCAGGTTTGAATAAGGTGAAGATGTCAATGCAAGTAATGCGCGGCTGGGCTGCCCGCTATGCGTCCTGCCTGGGTTTGTTGGGCGCTTTCGGCGCTTCGCAGCAAACGCTGGCCGGGGACTATGACGGCTCGCCTCAGGTTGCCGAGTTTGTCGGTGAAATGACGCGTGACTACGGGTTCGCCGGCGAACAACTGATGGGTGTGTTTCGTGAAGCGCAGCGCAAACAGTCGATTCTCGACGCTATTTCCCGCCCCGCCGAACGCGTCAAACAGTGGAAGGATTACCGTCCGATGTTCCTCACCGACTCCCGTGTGGCGCGGGGTGTGGACTTCTGGCGAGAGCACGAAGCGGTGCTGGCCCGCGCCGAACAGGAATATGGCGTGCCGGCCCAGATGATCGTCTCGATCATCGGCGTTGAAACCTTTTATGGGCGCAACACCGGCAATTTTCGGGTGATTGACGCGTTGTCGACCCTGGGTTTCGATTATCCGCCGCGCGCCGAATTTTTCCGCAAGGAACTGCGTGAGTTCCTAATGCTAGCGCGTGAAGAGCAAGTCGATCCGATGACCCTCAAGGGCTCCTATGCTGGCGCAATGGGCTTGCCACAGTTCATGCCCAGCAGTTTTCGCGCCTATGCGGTGGATTTTGACGGTGACGGCCATATCAATATCTGGAGCAACCCCGATGATGCCATCGGTAGCGTTGCCAGCTATTTCAAACGGCATGGCTGGGTCGGTGGCGAGCCGGTGGTGATTCGCGCCGATGTCACTGGTGAGCGTGCCGATGAAGGCTTGACCCAGGGGATCGAACCGGTCAAGACCGTTGGGGAGTTGCGAGCGCTGGGCTGGTCAAGTCATGATGCGCTGCGCGATGATATGCCCGTCACGGCTTTCCGCCTGGAAGGCGCGGACGGCCCTGAATACTGGATGGGTTTGAAGAATTTCTACGCAATCACGCGTTATAACCGCAGTGTGATGTACGCAATGGCCGTGCATCAGCTGTCAGACAAGCTGGTTCAAGCACGGGGCGTCAAGTAATGCGGGTATCGCCGATCAATAAACCGCTCAAGCTGGTGGCGTTTGCCGCATTGTCCTTGCTGGTTGTCAGTTGCTCCACCAGTCGCCCGCCGGCGCAGAAATCCAGCACCGCCGTGCGTTCGGCGCCGGGCCTGGATATCAACCGTGCACACAAGGACGGCGCGCCGTGGTGGGACGTCGACGTCTCACGCATCCCGGATGCCACGCCGACCCTGCACACCGGGGCTTACAAGGCTAATCCCTATACCGTTTTGGGCAAGACCTACTTCCCGCTGCAAGACTCCAAGAATTATGTGCAGACAGGCACCGCGTCCTGGTATGGCACCAAGTTCCACGGCCAGAACACCGCCAACGGCGAGGTCTATGACCTCTACGGCATGAGCGCGGCGCATAAGACCTTGCCGCTGCCTGCCTACGTGCGGGTGACCAACCTGGACAACAGCCGCGTGGTGATCCTGCGGGTCAACGACCGTGGTCCGTTCTATTCGGATCGGATCATCGACTTGTCCTACGCGGCGGCGAAGAAACTTGGCTATGCCGAAAGCGGCACGGCGCGGGTCAAGGTCGAGGGTATCGACCCTGCACAATACTGGGCCCAGCGTGGGAAACCGGCCCCGTTGATGCTCAACGAACCGAAAGCCGCGCAGCCGCAGATCACCGCTTCGACGGGCAAGGTCGAGCAATGGACACCTCCATCGCAGCAACATGCCGCGCCGGTGGTGGCGGTGCCGCAAACCGCGCAAGGCAGCGCGGCGGGAGGCCAGTACCTGCAAGTGGGCGCTTTCGCCAACCCTGACGCGGCAGAACTGTTAAGGTCCAAGCTCAGTGGGATGGTCAGCGCACCGGTATTCATCAGTTCCATCGTGCGTAATCAGCAGACCCTGCATCGCGTGCGCCTGGGGCCGATTGACTCGCCGGGCGAGGTTGCCCAAGTGCAGAACAGCGTTCGATTGGCCAACCTGGGCCTGCCCAGCGTGGTCAGCGCAGAGTAGTAGTAGCGGATTGATGGTTCAGGCACGTACGCGAGCCCGGGCCCTGGTTGCAGGCTCTTGAATAATAAAAAACCCGAAGGCAAGGGTTGAGCTGGCAACTGAACACGCGACAGCCTGGCGACGGGTTGTCTCACTCGTTTTGCCCGCGAGGGCAAGTTTCCATAAGCAATCTCGAGATACGGATGAACATCACCACCTTAGCCAAACGCCTGTGCCTGCTTGTCCCGCTGATCATCGCGCCCGCCGCCTGGGCTGTCGACATGGTGCCAGCGGCGCCGCAACTGGCTGCAAAGTCCTACGTACTCATGGATGCCGCCAGCGGCAACGTGCTGGTCGAGAACAATGGTGACCAGCGCCTGCCGCCGGCCAGCTTGACCAAGCTGATGACCGCTTATATCGCGACCCTGGAAATCCGTCGCGGCCAGATCGCTGAAAGCGACCCGGTGACGGTCAGTGAGAACGCCTGGCGCACCGGCGGCTCGCGGATGTTCATCAAGGTCGGTACGCAGGTGTCTGTCAGCGACCTGCTGCACGGCATCATCATTCAGTCCGGTAACGACGCCAGCGTCGCCTTGGCCGAGCACATTGCCGGCAGCGAAGATGCGTTCGCCGACATGATGAACAAGACCGCGGCCGAGTTGGGCATGACCAACAGCCACTTCATGAACCCGACCGGCCTGCCAAACCCTGATCACTACTCGTCGGCCCACGATATGGCGATCCTGGCTCGCGCGATCATTCGTGTCGATCCGGTGCACTACGCGATCTACTCCCAGAAAGAGTTTTTCTGGAACAACATCAAGCAGCCGAACCGCAACCTGTTGCTGTGGCGTGACAAGACCGTCGACGGTCTGAAGACTGGTCACACCGAAGAAGCCGGTTACTGCATGGTGTCCTCGGCGGTACGTGACGGCCAGCGTCTGATTGCGGTGGTCTTTGGTACCAACAGCGAGCAGTCGCGTGCGGCTGAAACCCAGAAACTGCTGACCTACGGTTTCCGTTTCTTCGAAACCCAGACGTTCTACCAGAAGGGCGCCGAGTTGGCCCAGGCCCCGGTGTGGAAGGGTACCGAGCGTCAAATCAAGGCCGGCCTGGCTGAAGACCTGACCTTGACCATGCCTAAGGGCCAGCTCAAAAAGCTCGCGGCCAGCATGACCATGAACCCGCAACTGATCGCGCCTATCGCCAAGGGCGACGTGATCGGCAAAGTGGAAGTGAAACTGGACGACAAGGTTGTCCACAGCGCCGATCTGATCGCGCTCGACGCCGTTGACGAAGGCGGTATCTTCCGCCGCGTGTGGGATAGCATTCGTCTATTCTTCTACGGCTTGTTCAACTGATTGTGTGCACCCGCAAAGCCCCGCGTTGATCCGACGCGGGGCTTTGCTCGTCGCCGCGGCTTACCGCTTACGAGGCTGTTGCCATGACCGATAAAGAAGTACAGGCGCCAAAGATCGAATTCCCGCAGACCGATTATCCGATCAAAGTGATCTGCGATACCGGCGTGGGCCATGAAGCCAAGGTGATTTCGATCGTCTCGAAACACGCCGAGATCAATCTTGAACTGACGGTCGAGCGTCAAAGCAGCACGGGCAAGTACACCACGACCCAGCTGTATATTCTGGCGACCGATCAAGACCAGCTCTACAACATCAACAGCGAATTGCGAGCCACCGGTTTCGTACACATGGTGCTGTGATGCCTGAAGTCCTGGGCTTTCGCGAGCTCGGCCGGATGGCTTACGAGCCTGTCTGGCATGCCATGCAGCGTTTCACCAACGAACGCGGCAGTTCAGCTGCCGATGAAATCTGGCTGGTGGAACACCCGCCGGTATTCACCCAAGGCCAGGCCGGCAAGGCCGAACACGTGCTGTTGCCGGGAGATATTCCGGTGGTGCAGGTCGACCGAGGTGGCCAAGTGACTTACCATGGGCCCGGGCAACTGGTTGTGTATCTGCTACTGGACGTGCGCAAGCTGGGATTTGGCGTGCGCGAACTGGTCAGTCGCATGGAAACCTGCCTGATCGAGCTGTTGGCCAGTTATGGCGTGACGGCCGTAGCCAAGCCCGACGCGCCAGGCGTCTACGTCAATGGCGCGAAAATCGCCTCCCTGGGGCTGCGGATCCGGCATGGCTGTTCCTTTCATGGCCTGGCCTTGAATGTGGACATGGACCTGGCACCGTTCCAGCGGATCAACCCCTGTGGTTACACCGGTTTGGCCATGACCCAGTTGCGCGATCACGCAGTACCGATAGAATTTGCCGAGGTAAGTGCCCGGCTGCGCGCGCAGCTCGTCAAACACCTCGACTATGCTGAGCAGACGACCCTGACGGGCGGAATCGACTGATATGACTACTGATGTTGTGCAAACCATGATCCCGACGCTGGACATCACCGAACGTCCGGCCCCGGCCCCGCGTGCCAAGGTTGAAGCCGGCGTCAAGCTGCGCGGCGCCGAAAAGGTTGCACGCATCCCGGTGAAGATCATTCCGACCACCGAGTTGCCGAAAAAGCCCGACTGGATTCGCGTGCGCATCCCGGTCTCGCCGGAAGTCGATCGGATCAAGGCGCTGCTGCGTAAACACAAGCTGCACAGCGTGTGCGAAGAGGCCTCCTGCCCGAACCTGGGCGAATGTTTCTCCGGCGGCACCGCGACCTTCATGATCATGGGTGACATCTGCACCCGCCGTTGCCCGTTTTGCGACGTTGGCCACGGCCGGCCGAAACCACTCGACGTCAACGAGCCGGAAAGCCTGGCCATTGCCATTGCCGACCTGGGTCTAAAGTACGTGGTGATCACCTCGGTGGACCGCGATGATCTGCGTGATGGCGGTGCCCAACACTTCGCTGACTGCATCCGCGAAATCCGCAAGCTGTCGCCGAACGTGATGCTCGAAACCCTGGTTCCGGATTACCGCGGCCGGATGGACGTTGCCTTGCAAATCACCGCTGCCGAGCCGCCAGATGTGTTCAACCACAACCTGGAAACCGTGCCGCGTCTGTACAAGGCTGCACGTCCGGGTTCGGACTACCAGTGGTCGCTGACCCTGCTGCAGAAATTCAAGCAAATGATGCCGCACATCCCGACCAAATCCGGTCTGATGCTGGGCCTGGGCGAAACCGACGAGGAAGTCATTGAAGTCATGCAGCGCATGCGCGAGCACGACATCGACATGCTGACTCTTGGCCAGTATCTGCAACCGTCCCGCAGTCACTTGCCGGTGCAGCGTTTTGTGCACCCGGACACCTTCGCCTGGTTTGCCGAGGAAGGTTACAAGATGGGCTTCAAGAACGTGGCGTCGGGCCCCTTGGTACGTTCCTCGTACCACGCCGACGAACAGGCGAAACTGGTCAAGGCTAGCCTGGTTTCCTGATAAAGATTTGCGCAACACCGCAGGTCTAATGTGGGAGGGGGCTTGCTCCCGATAGCGGTGTATCAGTATCAGAGGTGCTGACTGACACACTGCAATCGGGAGCAAGCCCCCTCCCACATTTCGTTTTGCACTCGTTAGGGAGACTCGTGGATGACCGCTGCCGTACCTGCCCTTCGCGCCGAAGGCACCATCGCCCTGATCGCCCCCGCCGGCCCCGCCGCACTGGATGTTGAAAAAGCTGGTCAATGGATGCGCGCCCGCGGCTACGATCTGCGCATCTACCCGGGTGTTTATGAGCGCGACGGCTACCTTGCTGGCAGCGATAAAGTCCGCCTCAACGACCTCCACAAAGCCTTCGCCAACCCTGAAATCGATGCCATTTTCTGTCTGCGCGGTGGTTACGGCACACCCCGCCTGCTTGATAGCCTGGATTTCGAACTGCTGCGCGCCAATCCCAAGCCATTTGTAGGCTACAGCGACATCACGGCGCTACACCTGGCAATCAGCCGCTACGCGGGTTTCGTGACCTTCCACGGACCGATGCTCAATGCCGATCTGCTGGGCGACAAACAACAGCCTACCGAGTCCTCACTGCTCAGCCTGCTGCGCGGCCAGTTGAACGCCGGCAGTGAGTTGACGCACCCGGTGGCCTACCCGTTGACCACGATCGAACCAGGCATCGCCAGCGGACGCTTGCTGGGCGGCAACCTGTCGATGATCGCGGCGGTCATGGGCACGCCTTACGAAATTGACGCAGAAGGCATCATCCTGCTGATCGAAGACGTCAACGAACCGATCTATCGCATTGACCGCTTGCTGACGCACCTGCGTTTGGCGGGCAAGCTGGCTCAGGTCGCCGGTGTGCTGGTCGGGGACGTGGCAGGTGTGGACAGTGTCGCGCTGGAGCGCCTGCTCAAGCAGACCTTTGAACCGTTGTGCATTCCGGTGCTGTCCGGCTGGCGCAGCGGGCATTGCGATCCGAACCTGACGCTGCCGATGGGCGCATGGGTGAGGTTGGATGCGGGGGAGCAGCAGCTGGTGTTGGAGCAGGATGTCGTGTTCAGGCCTTGAAATTGTCGGCGCCTGTCATGGCGCTCTCGGGAGCAAGCCCCCTCCCACATGTGTACCACGTACATCTTTTGGAATGCAGTCAAATGTGGGAAGGGGCTCGTTCCTGAGAGTAAGCAGGTCTAGCGGTTTTGCAGCGACTCCAACAACTTCACTGTCGGATACCCATCTGCCGGCCAGCCCAGCGCCTGTTGCGCGGCACGTATCGCTTTGCGTGTGTTGGCGCCGATAATCCCGTCCGGGTTGCCCGCGTCATAACCGTTGGCACTCAATGCCGTCTGCAGGTCGATACGCTGTGAACGACTCAGCGGCCGCTCATCTTTTGGCCAATCGCCACTAATCACACCGCCACTGCCGAACCGTTCCGACAACAAGGCTACGGCCAAAGCGTAGGATGACGAATTGTTGTACTTGAGAATCGCCCGAAAGTTATCCAGTACCAGGAAGGCCGGGCCTCGATGGCCGGCGGGCAGCAGTAAGGCAGCGGACAGGTGTTCGACGTTCGGCGGGACGCTGGCGCCGGCCGGCACCTGCAGGCCGAGCTTCAGCCATTCGCCCACCGGTTTGCGCACCACGCCATCGGCCAGGGCGTAGTCAAAGCTCAGCGGTAGTTGCTGCACCTCAAAGCCCCAGGGCTGGCCTTTCTGCCAGCCGGAGCTTTGCAGGTAGTGCGCAGTCGAGGCGAGGGCATCGGCGGAGCTGTTCCAGATATCGCGGCGACCGTCGCCGTCGAAATCCACCGCGTGGGTGTTGTAGGTGGTCGGGATGAACTGGGTCTGACCCATCGCCCCGGCCCACGAGCCGCGCATCTGCTCGGCTGGAATGTCACCGTGCTGGATGATTTGCAGCGCGGCCAGTAGCTGCGCCTGGGCGAACGCCGGGCGGCGGCCCTCATAGGCCAGCGTCGCCAGCGAACGGATCACCGAATTGTTGCCCTGGAACTGGCCGAAGTTGCTTTCCATGCCCCACACCGAGACCAGCATTTGCCGATCAACGCCGTAACGTTGCTCGATGCTTTGCAGGATAGCGGCATGCCTGATCAGCAGGATTTTGCCATTGCGCACGCGCACCGGCGACAGCGCGCCGTCGAGGTATTCCCACACCGGGCGGGAAAACTCCGGTTGGCTGCGGTCGGCGCGAATCACCGCCATGTCAGGGCTGACATTGGCGAATGCACTATCGAACACGGCGGGTGTGATCCCGGCCTTCAACGCTTCGACGCGAAACCCGGCCTGCCATTCGGCGAAGGTCTGGGTAGGCTGGATATCCAGGTTGGTCACGGCCAGGGGCGCAACCACGGCGGGAGCGGTGACCGGCGCGGTCTGGAGCGTGGGCAGGGGTTGAGCGTCCGCGGCGGTAGGTTTTTCGGCGCAGGCGACTAACAGAATGAGGCTGGAGGCAGCGATCAGTTGGCGAAGGTGCCAACGACGGGAAAGACTAGAGGGCATGCACAGGTCCAGGAAATACGAATCAGGTGCAGACCTTATCATGCCGGAGGGGCACTTGCCTTCAGGCAGCCAGAAAGTAAGAAGCCTCCCAGCTATTAGACTGGAAGGCTTCGCGGCGGTAGCTGCCTTTGCCCTTGCCGGCGCGTTCCTGGCGGCTGCGGAACAATGGCTGGGCGATAATCGATTTGGCCTTGTTGGGGCCATGCTTGGATGGCTTTTTGCTCATGATGGTTCTCTCATGGGGAGGGGGGTACGGTGCGAATCATCTGCCGAAGTTCTGCCGCTGTAAAGCCCGACGAAACGTAGGCTCGAACCTAGCCCTTTGTAGGAGCGAGCTTGCTCGCGAAGCACGTCAACGATAACGCAGGGTTATTCAGGTAACCCGTATCGCCGGGTGTTTTTTCGCGAGCAAGCTCGATCCTACAGAGAGCGGGAATTATTCGGCGGGGAGTGCCAGGCGCTGGCCGGACATCAACAGCGACAAGCGACTCAAGCTCATCCACGGCGAACCCGGCGCCTGTCCCTTGATCTGCGCGTCAATCCGCTGGGCTTCCAGCAACAATTGCGCCCAGCGTTGTGCCGAGTGGCGTTGCAGAGCCTTGCTCATCAGCGGTTTGCGTTTGTCCCACACCGGCGGTCGAGCCTGGCTGAAGGCCTTGTCCAGCGGCGTGCCCTGACTGTATTGCAGGGCAATATTGGCCAGCAGACGCAGCTCTCGAGCCAGGGCCCAGAGAATCACCGGCGGTTCCACCCCTTCGCCGCGTAGCCCTTCGAGCATGCGCAGGGCGTGGGCGGCTTCGCCATTGAGGATGGCGTCCACCAGGCCGAATACGTCAAAGCGTGCGCTGTCGGCCACGGCCGCTTGGACGGTTTCGACGGTGATCTGCCCACCTTCGGCCATCAGCTTGAGCTTTTCGATTTCCTGGGCGGCGGCCAGCAGGTTGCCCTCGACGCGGGCGGCGATCAGCTCCACTGCGTCCTGGCTTGCGGTGAGCCCGGATTGCGACAGGCGCTGACGAATCCACTGCGGCAACTGGTTGCTGTCTACCGGCCAGATCTGAATGAACTGGGTGTGCGGCCCTTCCACCAGGGCCTTGCCCCATTTGGTTTTCTGCGCGCTGCCATCGAGTTTGGGCAGGCTGATCAGCAGCAGTGTGTCTTCGGCTGGACGCGCGCAGTATTCCATCAATGCCGCGGCACCTTTGTCACCGGGCTTGCCCGAAGGCAGACGGAGTTCCAGCAGGCGCCTCTCGGCAAACAGTGACATGCTCGCCCCGGCTTGCAGCAGCGTCCCCCAGTCGAAACTGGCGTCGGCGCTGAACACCTGGCGTTCATCGAAACCTTGCTGGCGAGCGGCCTGGCGAATGGCGTCGGCGGCCTCCTGACACAACAGCGGATCATCACCGCTGACAATGTAGACGGGCGCGAGGCCACCTTGCAGGTGCTTGGCGAGTTGAGCGGGGGCGAGTTTCATAGGCGCGGCGAACGGGGCGCTAGGCGCGCCCCGCATGGCTTACTCGACAGGTACTTCAACAGGCGATTGTTTTGGCACACTGTTTTCATACTCTTGCGCCGCTTTCAGCGCATCGGCTTCGGCCTGGGCCTTGGCGTCGGCGGTTTGCTGCAGGGCATCCAATTGGGCTGGGCTCAGCAGTTGCAGGCGCAGGACCATGCGCTGCACCAGCTCACGGCGTATTTCACTGCGTACCTGGGTGCTTTCCGAGTCGGTGCCGACCACGTTATTGCCATCGCGGCTGATGACTTTCTGCACTTGCAGTTTGTCGCTGAGCAGCATCACTTGATTATGACCGCGGATTTCGAAATCGAGTTCGGTACTCAGTTCGAGGTCCGACGCGCGACCGGCGCTGGCGTAGCTGAGGTTACGCTGAGTTTCTTTCTCGTTGACCAGAACCAGCTTGTAAGGCGCGCCGGTATAGACGTTGACGCCGCTGTTTTCCAGAACCTGACGCAGTTGAGTCACGGTCTCGCCGTAGGCGTTGCGAGCGCTGACGTCCAGTTCCTTGAGCGCCAGTTCAGTGCTGCCGGTGCCGCGTAGCTGGAAGCCGCAAGCGCTCAGCAAAACAGCAAGACCCATCACCAGCAAGTTGCGTTTGATCATTTTGTTGCTCCCCTTGAAACCATGTGGGCCGTATCACGACCCTGGAGGTTTGGTTCGGCGCCGGGGTTGGTATCCCGGCGCCCGGTCCGATTAGCTAGCGACGATATTGACCAGTTTGCCGGGCACCACGATCACTTTGCGGATCGTCAGGCCTTCGGTAAAACGCAGCACATTCTCGTTGCCGCGGGCGGCAGCTTCGACTTCTTCACGGCTGGCGCTGGCGGGCATATCGATCTGGCCGCGCAGTTTGCCGTTGACCTGGATCACCAGTTGCAGGGTGTCCTGGACCAGGGCGCTGTCATCCGCCACCGGCCAGTCGGCGTCGATCACGGCAGCGTCGTGGCCCAACTGCTTCCACAGTTCATGGCTGATGTGCGGCGTGATCGGTGCCAGCAGCAAGGTGACGGCTTCCAGGCCTTCCTGAATCAGGGCGCGATCCTGTTCGGTGGCGTGCGGCGCTTTTTCCAGCACGTTCATCAACGTCATCACCTGAGCAATGGCGGTGTTGAACTTGTGGTGCTGGCCCACGTCCTGGCTGGCTTGCTTGATAGCCAGGTGGGTGCTGCGGCGAATGAGCTTTTGTTCGTTGCTCAAGGACGCCGTGTCCAGTTTACCCGGCAGGCCTTGGCTGACATGGCTGTGGGCGAGACGCCAGACACGTTTGAGGAAGCGGTGCGAACCCTCAACGCCGGAGTCGGACCATTCCGCGCTCATGTCGGGCGGCGAGGCGAACATCATGAACAGGCGGCAGGTGTCTGCGCCGAACTGGTCGATCATCGACTGTGGGTCGACACCATTGTTCTTCGACTTGGCCATCTTCTCGGTGCCGCCGATTTCCACCGGCAGGCCGTCGGATTTCAGTCTGGCGCTAATGACCTTGGCTTTGCTGTCACGTTCCAGCTCGACGTCCGCGGGGTTGAACCAGGTGTAGGCGCCGTTGGCTTCGCGACGGTAGTAAGTCTCGGCGATCACCATGCCCTGGGTCAGCAGGTTCTTGAAGGGCTCGTTGGAGCTCACCAGGCCTTCGTCGCGCATCAGCTTGTGGAAGAAGCGTGCGTAGAGCAGGTGAAGAATGGCGTGTTCGATCCCGCCGATATACTGGTCGACCGGCAACCAGTGGTCGGCCGCCGATTTCTCGACCAGGCCGCCTTCATAGTGCGGCGAGGCGTAACGGGCGTAGTACCACGAGGACTCGACGAAGGTGTCCATGGTGTCGGTTTCACGCTTGGCAGGCTGGCCGCATTTCGGGCAGCTGCACGCGTAGAACTCGGGCATGCGCGCCAATGGCGAACCGGCACCATCCGGCACTACGTCTTCAGGCAGTACCACCGGCAATTGATCTTCCGGCACCGGCACGTCACCGCAGGTTTCACAGTGGATGATCGGGATCGGGCAGCCCCAGTAGCGTTGGCGGCTGATGCCCCAGTCGCGCAGGCGGAACTGGGTGCGCGAGGCACCGAGGTTCTTCTTGATCAGCGCCACTTCCATGGCGTCGAAAGCGCCCACGAAGTCCAGGCCGTCGAACTCGCCGGAGTTGATCAAGGTGCCGTGCTCGCCGTAGGCCTCTTGCCATGGCGCCGGGTTGGTATCACCGGCGCTGGTGCGTATCACGGACTTGATCGGCAGGTTGTACTTGGTGGCAAACTCGAAGTCACGCTCGTCGTGGGCAGGCACGGCCATTACCGCGCCATCGCCGTAGTGCATCAGCACATAGTTGGCGACCCATACTGGCAGCTTCTCACCGGTCAGCGGGTGTTCGACGAACAACGAGGTCGGCAGGCCCTTTTTCTCCTGGGTGGCGACGTCGGCTTCGGCGACGCTGCCGCCTTTGCATTCGGCGATGAACGCTTGCAGCCCAGGGTCGTTCTGCGCGGCGAGGGTTGCCAACGGGTGCTCAGCGGCCACGGCGACGTAGGTCGCGCCCATCAAGGTGTCTGGACGGGTGGTAAAAACCTTCAGGGTGCCGGTTTCGCCAATCGAATCGACGTTGTACGGGAACTGTACTTCCATGCCACGGGATTTGCCGATCCAGTTGCGTTGCATGGTCTTGACTTGCTCGGGCCAGCCCGGCAGGTCGTCGAGGCTCGACAAGAGTTCATCCGCGTAAGCCGTGATCTTGAAGTAGTACATCGGGATTTCGCGCTTTTCGATCAGCGCGCCGGAACGCCAGCCGCGACCGTCGATCACTTGTTCGTTGGCCAGGACGGTCTGATCGACCGGGTCCCAGTTCACGGTGCCGTTCTTGCGGTAGATCACACCTTTTTCGAACAGGCGGGTGAACAGCCATTGCTCCCAGCGGTAGTAGTCCGGCTTGCAGGTCGTCACTTCACGGGACCAGTCCACCGCCAGGCCGAGGCTGCGCAACTGGGTCTTCATGTACGCGATGTTTTCGTAGGTCCACTTGGCGGGCGCGACGTTGTTCTTCATCGCGGCGTTTTCCGCCGGCATGCCGAAGGCGTCCCAACCCATGGGTTGCAGGACGTTCTTGCCTTGCATGCGCTGGTAGCGGGAAATCACGTCGCCGATGGTGTAGTTACGCACGTGCCCCATGTGTAGCTTGCCGCTGGGGTAAGGGAACATCGACAGGCAATAGAAGGTTTCCTTGCCTGGCTGTTCACTGACTTCAAAGGACTTTTGCTCGTCCCAGAACGACTGGGCGGCATTTTCTATTTCACGGGGCTGATATTGTTCGTGCATGGCTACTTTTGAACTGAATAGGGGTGGCCTAATCCGCTTCAATGCAATGCTCGGGAAGAACGCCGCCGAAAACCGCGCGTCTGTGCCCAAACCACTGCTGGAAGTGGAGTTACAGGAAGCGCCGTAGCATACATGACCCCACTCTATCGAGGGAAACCCTGATTGCGCACCGCTGGCCGTTGGTCGCGGCGCCCGGTCGCTTTCGCCAGCGCAGCTACGCTATTTATTGGGGAGTGAGTCTTATCTTCAATGAGGTGAGGGATGGTCGATTCGCAGCGAATGTTAACGAAACCGGAAGTCTACGAAGGACTGATCGATCGTTTGGGTCGAGCACTGGATGTGGCAAGAACCGCGGGTCGATTGCGTGATGAGCGACCCGATGAGCTGGAACTGCGGGGCTTGAGCCCTGCGGAGTTTGAAGTGATCAAGGCCTATCTGGACTTGAACGAACGTACGGCGCCACGCTGGCTGGCCACCCCGCCAACCAGTGAGCCTGCACGCTCGGCCAAAGTGATATGGCTCAAGGACGTATCGACTGGCCGCGGCCCGGAAAAACTCCGCGCCGTGCGCTTCAAGTAGCACCTTTTAGCCTGATCAGCGTTACCCGGTACCTCTTTCAATCTTCTAAAGATTGTCGCTAAACCCCGTTACACCTTAGGCTTCGGGCATCTTTGGAGATGCTCGATGCCTATTCGCTATTTCATTAAACAATTGCTCTTGCCGCCCGGCATTTTGTTGCTATTGCTGGCATTTGCCTGGTGGTTTCGTCGCAGTCGCCCGCGTCTGGCGGCGGTGTGCTTTGCCCTGGGGTTGGGCGGGATGTGGCTGATGAGCCTGCCGGTGGTGGTGCAATGGGGCGCAAAGGCCCTGGAGACCGAGCCGCCGCTGGTCCCCGATGAATGGGCGAGCCTGGCACAGCGGGCCGATGCCATTGTGGTGTTGGGTTCGGGACGGGAGCGGGGCGATCCGGCGTGGGGCGCCGATCAGCCCACCGGAATCGGCCTTGAGCGCCAGCGTTATGCTGCCAGATTGGCCAAAGCTTCGGGCTTGCCGGTGCTGACCACGGGTGGCCTGCACTACGGCACGCCGCCCAGCGAGGCAGAGATGATGGCGGTGTCGATGCGCGATGATTTTGGCGTCAACGTTCGCTGGAAAGAGGAGCGCAGCCGCACGACCTGGGAAAATGCGCAATTGAGCGCGCAAATCCTGCTGCCCGAGGGCATCAAGCGCGTGGTGGTCGTGACCCAGGCCTGGCACATGCCACGTGCGGTTTGGAGTTTTGAAAAGGCAGGATTCACCGTGGTACCGGCGCCCGTCGGATTTCTGGGAGCCGACAATGCGCGGCCGCTGGGCGGCTGGCTGCCAGAGTTCAAGTCGGTGTGGCAAAGCGGGCAGTTGCTCAACGAGGCGGTGGGGCAGGTGGGGTATCGGGTGTTTTACAGGTAACACCACAGGATAAATGTGTGAGTGGGCTTGCTCACGAAGGCGGTGGATCAGTCAATACACTGGGTGACTGACACTCCGCCTTCGCGAGCAAGCCCGCTCCCACATTGGGCTTTGTGTCTGTCTGCTAGACGGTTTTTGCCATCCTGCCCGCCAGCAACGCCCAGCCAAACAGGCCCAGGCACAGGATGATCAGTGGCCATGAGCGCCATTGCAGGTACGGCGTCAGGTTGTGCATTGGCACGACTTCACCGTAGAGGATGCCGCGTTCGAATTGCGGGATCTGCTGGGTGATCTGGCCAAACGGGTTGATCAGGCCGGTGACGCCGTTGTTCGTCGCGCGGATCATCCAGCGGCCGGCCTCGAGGGCACGCATCTGGGCCATTTGCAGATGCTGCAAGGGGCCGATGGAGGTGCCGAACCACGTGTCGTTGCTGATGGTCAGCAGCAGATCGCTGCGAGCGGCGAGGCTGGCGGCGAACTCGGGGTAGACCACTTCGTAACAAATATACGGTGCAATCTGATAACCCTTGGCCTGCAGCAGCGCCTGGTCCGACGGGCCGCGGGCGAAGTCCGACATGGGCAGGTCAAAGAAGGCAATCAATCCGCGCAGCATATCTTGCAGTGGCACGTATTCGCCGAAGGGCACCAGCTTCTGTTTCAGGTACGTGCCATCGCCTTCGCCGACCACGGTGATCCCATTGAAGTAGCGTTTCTGCTGGTGCAGCTCCTGGCGAATCGGCACCCCGGTGATCAGCGCCGAATCCCGGTCAGCGGCGAACTTGCCCATCATCCCGAGGTAGCCCTCGACGGATTCCTTGAGTACCGGGACTGCGGTTTCCGGCCAGATCAGCAGGTCGACACGCTTGGAGGCAAAGCTCATGTCACGGTACAGCGCCAGCTGCGCACTGAGTTGGTCCGGGTCCCACTTCATGCTTTGTTCGACATTGCCCTGAATCGCCGCGACTGTCAGCGGCGCGCCGACGGGGCTGGTCCAGGCGTGGTGTTTGAGCGCCAGGCCAACCGCCCACGGCGCGACCAATAGCAGTAGGCCAGCGCCGATAAACAGGTTACGCCTGGCGGCCAGCAAGCGCGGCAAGTTACACAGCAGCGCGGCGGTCAGTGCCAGGGCGAAGGAAATCAGCCAGATGCCACCCAGCGGCGCCAACCCGGCCAGAGGACCGTCAAGCTGGCTGTAACCGGAGTAAAGCCACGGGAAACCGGTGAGGAACCAGCCGCGAAACGCTTCCTGGCCCACCCACAATGCAGCAAACGCCAAGGCATCGGCCAACGGCGCCTCATTGCGCCGGAGCCAGCGGACCCAGAGCCAGGCCGGAAGCGCAAAGAACAGGGCAATTGCCGCGGTGAACGCCAACATCAACAGCCCGGCCAGCAATACCGACGCGCCGCCGAAATGATGGATGCTGTAGTAGATCCAACTGGTGCCGGCGCCAAACAGGCCGAAACCGAAACACCAGCCACGGCCCAAGGCCTGGCGGGGTGTCAGTTCACGCAGTGCGGCGTAGAAGAACCCGACCGCCACCAGCGCCAGCGGCCAGATATCGAACGGCGCCAGCGCGAGGGTGGTGATGGCGCCGGCCACCACGGCCAGCAGATTACCGGGCCAGCCGGGGGCAGTCAGACGGCGCATATCAGTCCTTGGGATTAACGGGCAATAGGTGTCAGGCGGATCAGGTGAATCCTGCGGCTATCGGCATTCAGAATGCGGAAGCGATAGGCGCCGATTTCCGTGGTTTCATTGCGCTTGGGCAGATGTCCGAACGCGCTCATCACCAGGCCGCCGACGGTGTCGAATTCATCGTCGGAGAACTCGCTGTCGAAGAACTCGTTGAAGTTTTCGATAGGCGTCAGCGCCTTGATCAGGAAGTCACCGCTGGGCAGCGGTTTGATGTAGCTGTCTTCTTCGACGTCATGCTCGTCTTCGATGTCGCCGACGATTTGTTCCAGCACGTCTTCGATGGTGACCAGGCCCGCGACACCGCCGTATTCGTCAATCACGATGGCCATGTGATTGTGGTTGGCGCGAAATTCGCGCAGCAACACGTTCAGGCGCTTGGATTCAGGTACGAAAGTCGCGGGACGCAGCAGGTCCTTGATGTTGAAGTTGTCGCCGTTCTCCTTGAGGATCAGCGGCAGCAAGTCCTTGGCCAGCAGGACGCCCATGACATCGTCATGGCTTTCACCGATCACCGGGTAGCGCGAGTGCGCCGAGTCGATGACGGCCGGGAGGAATTCTCGCGGGGTCTGGGTCGCCTTGATGCTGATCATCTGCGAGCGCGGGACCATGATGTCCCGTACTTGCAGGTCCGCAACCTGGATGGCGCCTTCGACGATGGCCAGCGCTTCGCTGTCCAACAGTTTGTTCTGATGGGCCTCGCGCAGCAGCTCCAGCAGCTCCTGGCGGTTTTTCGGCTCGTGGGCAAAAGCCTGGGTGATCTTGCCCAGCCATGACTTTTGCCCGTTGCTCGATCGGTCTTCGCTCATAGCGATTACTCTAAATCCTTGATTGTTTCAGTTGAGTGTCGATTGGTATTCGTCGTCGGCATATGGATCGCGGTGACCCAATTCTGCAAGCAACGTTCGTTCCAGCGCTTCCATTTCTTCCGCTTCTTCATCGTCTATATGGTCGTAACCCAGAAGATGCAAGCAGCCGTGGATGACTAAATGGGCCCAATGGGCCTCAAGGTCCTTGTTTTGTTCCTTGGCTTCGCGTTCCACCACCGCGACGCAAATCACCAGGTCACCCAGCAGCGGGATGTCCAGTAATTCGTCGGGTACATCGGCGGGAAATGACAGCACATTGGTCGCGTAGTCTTTCTGGCGCCAGGTGTGATTCAGTTCGCGGCCTTCGGGCTCGTCCACCAGGCGGATAGTCAACTCCGAGTCGGCGCTGCGCTGGCGCAAGGCCAGTGCGCACCATTGACGGAATTGTTCTTCGGTGGGGGCGGGCGCTTCGGTAGCCAGTTGCAGATCAAGCTCAAGCATCGCGGCGGGCGT
This sequence comes from Pseudomonas mucidolens, assembly GCF_900106045.1. Classification (NCBI taxonomy): domain Bacteria; kingdom Pseudomonadati; phylum Pseudomonadota; class Gammaproteobacteria; order Pseudomonadales; family Pseudomonadaceae; genus Pseudomonas; species Pseudomonas mucidolens. Next base: position 5,785,733 of record NZ_LT629802.1, read on the forward strand.
CCTTGGACAATCCGTCGTCGCGATGTTCGAAGCGCTCGTAAGCTTCGACAATGCGCTGGACCAGCGGGTGGCGCACCACGTCCTTGGGCATGAAATGAGTGAAGCTGATCCCCGGCACATCCTTGAGCACCTCGATCACCTGGGCCAGGCCCGATTTGGTGCCTTTGGGCAGGTCGACCTGGGTGATGTCACCGGTGATCACGGCGGTGGAACCAAAGCCGATACGGGTCAGGAACATCTTCATTTGCTCGACAGTGGTGTTCTGGCTCTCGTCGAGAATGATGAAGCTGTTGTTCAAGGTGCGACCGCGCATGTAAGCCAGCGGGGCAATCTCGATCACCTGGCGCTCGATCAGCTTGGCCACATATTCAAAGCCGAGCATTTCATAGAGCGCGTCGTAGAGCGGGCGCAGGTACGGATCGATCTTCTGCGCCAGGTCACCGGGCAGAAAGCCGAGTTTTTCGCCGGCTTCCACCGCCGGGCGCACCAGCAGGATGCGTCGCACCTGCTCACGTTCCAGGGCGTCTACCGCGCACGCAACAGCCAGATAGGTCTTGCCGGTACCGGCCGGGCCTATGCCGAAGTTGATGTCGTTACCGAGAATTTCTTTGACGTAGCGCTGCTGATTCAAGCCGCGTGGGCGAATCATGCCTTTTTTGGTGCGCAACGACACACTGGCTTCGGCCACCGGGTTGTTGGCCAGTTCCTGCACCGCCGATTCCTGCAAATACAGGTGCACGGTTTCCGGTGACAGCTCGCTACCCTTGGTTTCACGGTAGAGGCGCTTCAGCAGGTTTTCTGCCGACGTGGTGTGTTGGGGTTCACCAATAAGCTCGAATTGATTGCCGCGATTGCGGATCTCGATGCTCAGGCGTTGTTCGATCAGGCGCAAATGCTCGTCGAACTGTCCGCACAGATTGGCGAAACGGCGAGCCTCAAAAGGCTCGAGGAGGAAACGATGGGGTTCTACTGTCGGTGCGTTCAAGGTCGCTTTTAGCCGCCCTTTGGCAATGGATATGAAAGAGAGAATAACGCCAGCCGTCGGTGTACGAAAGCACTTAAACGGCGCATTTTCGCCGTGGCCAATTCTGTAGGAGCGAGCGTGCTCGCGAAAAACCACAGCGATAGCGCGGGTATTCTGAAAAAACGCGCCGTCCTTGAGTTTCTTGCGAGCAAGCTCGCTCCTACGGGGAGGCGCATTTACTGGATCAACGAGCCGCGCAACGAGTGCGGTTGCGCCGCGTCGATGTACACGTCGGCGAACTGGCCGATCAAGGTCGGGTTGTCGCAACGGAAGTTAACGATTCGATTGTTTTCCGTGCGCCCCTGCAACTCGCCCGGGTCTTTTTTCGAATAGTCGGTGACCAGGATGCGCTGGATGGAACCGACCATTTGTCGGCTGATCTCGAAACCCTGTTGGTTGAGACGGTGCTGTAGCGCGTTCAGACGCTCTTTTTTCACGGTTTCCGGGGTTTCGTCCACGAGGTCTGCCGCCGGGGTGCCGGGGCGCTGGCTGTAGACAAACGAATAGGAAAAGTCGAAACCGACGTCTTCGATCAGCTTCATGGTTTGCGCGAAGTCTTTCTCGGTCTCGCCGGGGAACCCGACGATAAAGTCCGAGCTGATGCAGATCCCCGGCACTGCGGCGCGCAGTTTGCGCAGCTTGGATTTGTATTCCAGGGCGGTGTGGTTGCGCTTCATCGCCGAAAGAATACGGTCCGAGCCCGATTGCACCGGCAAATGCAAATGCTTGACCAGCTCCGGGACCTCGGCGTGGGCCTGGATCAGGCTGTCGGAGAACTCCAGTGGATGCGAGGTGGTGTAGCGAATCCGCTCGATACCGTCGACTGCCGCCACGACGCGTATCAGCTCCGCCAGGTCCGCCAGGCGCCCGTCGTGGGTCAGGCCGCGATAGCCGTTGACGTTCTGCCCGAGCAGGGTCACTTCGCGCACGCCGTTTTCGGCCAGGTGAATGATTTCCGCCAGTACATCGTCAAACGGTCGGCTGACTTCTTCACCGCGGGTGTAAGGCACGACGCAGAACGTGCAGTACTTGCTGCAACCTTCCATGACCGACACATACGCGCTCGGGCCGTCGATGCGCGGTTCGGGCAGGTGATCGAATTTTTCGATTTCAGGGAACGACACATCGACCTGCGGCAGCTTGGTGATACGCGCCGCGTCGATCATTTCCGGCAAGCGGTGCAGGGTTTGCGGGCCGAAGACCACGTCGACATAGGGGGCGCGGTCGCGAATCGCCGCGCCTTCCTGGCTGGCCACGCAACCGCCGACGGCAATCACCATGTCCGGATTGGCCAGTTTCAATTCACGCCAGCGGCCCAGTTGCGAGTAGACGCGGTCCTGGGCGCGTTCGCGGATCGAGCAGGTATTGAGCAGGATCACGTCGGCATCTTCGGCGCGGGCGGTGACTTCCAGGGCCTGGTGTTCACCCAGCAGATCGACCATGCGCGAGCTGTCGTACTCGTTCATTTGGCAACCGTGGGTTTCGATGTAGAGCTTCTTGGCCATGGGGGATCGTCAACTGGTGGTAAAGAACCGCGTATTATAGGGGGCATGCCCATTGGTTCCTAGCACTGTGCATCGGGTGCCATGCTATAGTTCGCGCCCTCTTTTATATCGCCGATGTGTTACTCGTCCCCCATGACCAAACGTGAAGCTCCAATCTACAAGGTGATTTTCCTTAACCAGGGCCAGGTGTTCGAAATGTACGCCAAGCAGATCTATCAAAGTGATCTGTGGGGCTTCCTGGAAGTGGAAGAGTTCGTCTTCGGCGAGCGCACGCAGTTGGTCGTCGATCCGGGCGAGGAAAAGCTCAAGGCCCAGTTTGAGGGCGTGGTACGCAGTTTCGTGCCGATGCATTCGATCGTGCGCATCGATGAGGTCGAGCGCCTTGGCACGCCGAAGATCAGTGAAGCGCGTGGCGTGAGCAACGTCATGCCGTTTCCAATGCTGATGCCTGAAAAGTAGGGCTTGCTCGCGAAAGGGCCTTCAGAGGCGCTGAAGACTCAAGGCAGAGGCGAGAACGGTGAGCTCCCGTCCGCACTCTGCAGTTCCTGCAGGTAGTTGCGGAAAATCTGTCCCAGTACCTGAGTCGCCACTTCCAGCTCATCGCGCTGCATCTGCTCGGCCACCTCGTCAGCGGTGTCCAATGCCTCTTCAGCGCCGTTGACCGCCGCCATTTTCAGCACGATATACGCCTGAACGTTATTGGCCGCCACGCCTTCGCCGTGGAAGAACATGCTGCCCAGCTGGAATTGCGCCTGAGCATGCCCCTGCAGCGAAGCTTTCTCGAAGAAGCTCAAGGCCTTGTTCAGGTCGTGGGAAGGATTTTTGCTGTCGTGGAAGAATTCACCCAACTCGTATTGCGCCTGCGCATCCCCACTGTCGGCCAGCGTCTGACAGGCGCTCAGTGCCTGCGCCTGGCTTTCGGGCTGAGTATCGAGGGTGCAGCGACCCATCGCCGGGATCAACAACGAGTTGCCGCCTGCTTGTGCTTGCGCGAGCAGCGGCTGAAGGAGCAACAGGCAGCCCAGTACCAGGGTGCGGCCGGTGCGTTTCATGGGAATCGACTTACCTCTGACGGGGCGTGTGAATCACAGCGTGATCCAATAAGCGCGCATTATGAAATAAGCAGGCCACTGCTTACAAAGTCTTTACTCGTTTTTCTGCTGCGTTGGCAAGTTATCCGCCGGATTGCAGGTGATTTCTCGAAAAAATAAGAAAATAACTGTAAGCAAGGTAGCAAATCTGACGCCGCCATGGGCGACGTCAGGTTTTAGCCGACTTATTTCAGGGCGGCGAAGGCGCGTTCAGCAGCGTCAAGGGTCAATTTCAGCTCGGTTTCACCGTGAGCGATGGAGGTGAAGCCTGCCTCAAAGGCGCTCGGCGCGAGATAAACGCCGCCTTCCAGCATCAAGTGGAAGAAGCGTTTGAACAGATCGGCATCGCTGCCCATTACGTCGTCGAAGGTCACGATATCGTCGGCACCGCTGAAATACAGGCCAAACATGCCTCCGGCCTGTGTGGTGACGAACGGTATGCCCGCCGCATCGGCACGTTGTTGCAGGCCGTCCAGCAGGCGCGTGGTGTAGTCGGCCAGTTCGGCGTGGAAGCCAGGGCGACTGATCAGGCGCAAGGTGGTGAGGCCCGCGGCCATGGCCAGCGGGTTGCCGGACAGGGTGCCGGCCTGGTAGACCGGGCCCAGCGGTGCGATGTGCTGCATGATCTCGCGCTTGCCGCCGAAGCAGCCGACCGGCATGCCGCCGCCGATGATCTTGCCGAAGGTGCTCAAGTCCGGCGTGACGCCGTAATGTGCCTGGGCCCCGCCGAGGGCAACGCGGAAGCCGGTCATCACTTCATCGAAAATCAACACGACGCCGTGTTTGTCACACTGTTCACGCAGACCTTCGAGGAAACCGGGCGCTGGCGGTACGCAGTTCATGTTGCCGGCCACGGGTTCGACGATGATGCACGCCACCTCCTGACCGACTTCGCCGAGCATCTGCTCGACGGCGGCGATGTCGTTGAAGGGCAAGGTCAACGTGTGTTTGGCAAACGCAGCCGGCACACCGGCCGAACTCGGCACACCTTGGGTCAGCAGGCCGGAGCCGGTCTTGACCAGCAGGCTGTCGGAGTGACCGTGGTAGCAACCTTCGAATTTGATGATGCTGTCGCGGCCAGTAAAACCACGGGCCAGACGAATCGCGCTCATGGTGGCCTCGGTGCCGGAACTGACCATCCGGACCATCTCCATCGACGGCACGATGGCGCAGACCAGGTCGGCCATCTCGGTTTCCATGGCGGTCGGGGCGCCGTAGGACAGGCCGTGTTCCAACTGCTTGCGCACGGCGTCCAGCACCTCCGGATGGCTGTGACCGAGGATCATCGGCCCCCAGGACCCGACGTAGTCGACGTAGCGCTTGTCATCTTCGTCGGTGACGTAGGCGCCTTCGGCATGCTTGAAGAACAGCGGCGTGCCGCCCACGCTTTTGAAAGCGCGCACCGGCGAGTTCACGCCACCGGGGATGTGTTTCTGGGCGTTGGCAAACAGGGTTTCGGAACGAGACATGGGGAGGTTCTCTGAATTCAGGATTTGAGGAGTTCATTGAAGGCGCGGGCGCGGCGCGTCACTTCCTGGGCGCTGTCAGCACCAAACAGGCCGTGGACCACCGCCAGCAGGTCGGCGCCGTGGGCCACCAGCGGTTCGGCGTTCTCCAGGGTAATGCCACCGATCGCGCAGATCGGCACGTGCAGCCGGGCGCGAGCCTCGGTCAACAGCTCAACGGTGGCCGCCGGCGCGCCGGGTTTGGTGGTGGAATTGAAGAAGCGGCCGAAGGCGATGTAACTGGCACCTTCCTTGGCGGCCTGTTCGGCCAGTTCGATCTGACTGTGGCAGGTGGCGCCGATGATTGCCCCACGCCCCAGCAACGCCCGGGCCGGGGTCAGTGGGCCGTCGGTCTGGCCCAAGTGTACGCCGACGCCCAAGCGTGCAGCCAACTCGGCGTCGTCATTGATGATCAACTGAGTCTTGTAGCGTGAGCACAGGTCGCGCAGTTTTTCGGCTTCACGCAGGCGGCGCGCCTCGTCGCTGCTTTTATCGCGGTATTGCAGCAAGGTCACGCCACCGTCCAAGGCCGCCTCGACGTAGGTGAGGAACTTTCCGGCCAGTAGTTGGCTGTCGGTAATGGCGTAAAGGCCACGTAGTTTCATCGGACAGGCCTCTTGATATTACGAGCAGAAATCCAGCGGCAAACGACGAGGCACATACTGTCCCTGGCCGAGTTGTTCGGCGTCACGCAGGGTACGCCAAGTGTAAGCGAGGGCTGACTCCACGGCGCTGTCCAGCCGTTCGCCCTGGGCCAGACGGCCGGCGAGGGCGCTGGCCAGGGTACAACCAGAACCGTGATAACTGCCGGGCAGGCGCTGACAGGTAAACGTGTGACGAGTACCGTCGCGGCTATACAGGCGATTGTGGACTTCCTGCTCGTCGCCGTGACCGCCGGTGATCAGCAGGTGCCGGATAAACGGCAACAGCTTCTCGGCGCATTCGTCCGCCGTGCCTTCGGGCAGATCGGCGAGGATGCGTGCTTCGGGCAGGTTGGGCGTGGCAATCAACGACAACGGCAATAACCGCTCACGCATCGCGTAGCCGACCTCGTCCCTGCCCAGGCTGCCGCCACCGCCGGCGCGCAGGACTGGGTCGCAGACCACCGGCAGATGCGGGTGCTCCTTCAGCAGTTCGACCACGGTGTCGACCATCGCGATGGAACCCAGCATACCCAGTTTGACCGCGGCCACTTCGGAGTCGCCAAGTACGGCGTTGGCCTGAGCCAATACCCAGTCGCGATCGAGTACGCGGAAATCGCTGACATTGACCGTGTTCTGTACCGTCAGCGCAGTGACGGCCGGGGCCGCATGACAGCCTTGGGCGAGCAGGGCTTCGATATCTGCCTGCAGGCCGGCGCCACCACTGGGATCATGGCCGGAGAGACAGAGGACAACAGGGCGAGAGCTGTAGATATTCATGGTGCGCGAGCTTACCACCAAACGCTTTTTGCGTGGCTGTCGGGGAGCGCGTGAATTTCAGGGAAATGTGGTAGCTGGGTGGCGCACTGCTATCATCCGGGGTCGATGCGAAACTGCCTGAGAGGCCCGCGTTAGAGCCTTTAAAGAATTATTTCAATGGTGTCCTTTGGCCTTTACCGGCTATGCTAGAGTGGATCCAAATAACTACAGTATCGCCGGTATACGTCTTCTCAAAAGGACTGGGGGGCTTTTTGACATAACCGGACAGGCCACGCTGGGGCTCTATGCGCTATCTGCTGATGTTTCTCTTGTGCGGGCTGCCGATGTTGGCCGGTGCAGTCGAGTTCAATGAACTCACGCCAAGCCTTCCCCTGGGCCAAGCCATGCAAGTGCTCGAAGACCCGAGTGGCAGTATCAGCCCTGAAGAAGCGCGCTCAGCCGCATTCGCCAGTCGGTACATCCCCCATGAAAAAGCCACGCTGAATGCCGGCTATTCGCGTTCGGTGTTCTGGCTCAAGGTCGACCTGCATTACGTTCCCAAGGATCCCGATGCCCGGCGTAGCTGGTTGCTGGAGCTGGCCTATCCGCCCCTCGATCATCTCGAGTTATACGTACCCGACAACGCGGGCGGCTATCGCTTGGCCGGGCGTACGGGAGACGCGTTGCCCTTTTCAAGTCGTGAAATTCGCCAGAATAATTACCTGTTCAATGTTGACTTCGATCCCGGCGATCAGAAAACCCTTTACCTGCGCCTGCAAAGCGAAGGCTCGATCCAGGCACCGCTGACCCTCTGGTCGAATACTGCGTACCTCGAAGAACAGCCGGTGCGCCTGTATGTACTGGGCGTGATCTACGGTGTGTTGCTGGGGATGCTGGTCTACAACCTGTTCATCTACCTCAGCGTGCGCGACACCAGCTACCTTTATTACATCTTCTATATTGCCTCGTTCGGCATGTACCAGCTCTCGGTGAACGGCGCGGCGGTGGAGTATTTCTGGCCTGACAACCCGTGGTGGGCAAATGCCGCGACACCGTTTCTGATTGGCGCATCGGCGTTGTTCGGCAGCCTGTTTGCCCGCAGCTTTCTGCACACCGCTGTCTATAGCCGCTGGACTGACCGTGTATTGCTGGCGTTGGTGGGCAGCGGCGCGGTGGTGATGTTGTTGTCGCTGATGACCAGCTATGCCTTGGCCCTGCGCCTGGCAACCGGCCTGGCGCTGATTTTTACCGTGAGTATTTTTGTCGCGGGAATCATCGCCTGGTGCCGCGGCCAGCGGGTGGCGCGCTACTTCATCATTGCCTGGACGGCGTTCCTGATTGGCGGGGTGGTGAATACGATGATGGTGCTCGGCTACCTGCCGAATGTGTTTATCACCATGTATTCCAGCCAGATCGGTTCGGCCATCGAAGTGGCGTTGCTGTCTTTGGCCCTGGCCGACCGTATCAACTCGATGCGTGAACAACAGGCGCAAACTCTCTTCGACGCCAGCCAGAAACTGGAAGTGCTCAACCAGCAATTGGCCCACAGCAATCGGTTGAAAGACGAGTTCCTCGCCACGTTGACCCACGAGCTGCGTACCCCGATGAACGGCGTCATCGGTTCCCTGGAATTGATGCAAACCGTGCCGCTTGCAGGCGAGCTGGCACATTATCAACAGACGGCTGCCGGCTCCGCCCGAGACATGATGCGCATGGTCAACGGTATCCTCACGCTGACCGAATTGCAGGCGGGTCGCCTCAGAGCAAAGTCACAAGTGTTCAGCCTGCGCGGCGTGCTCGACACTTTGCGCCAACAATTTTTGGCCCCTGCGCTGAACAAGGGCCTGACGTTTTCCATTGATGTCGCGGACGAGCTGCCGGACCGCTTGCACGGGGATGCCGACAAGCTGGTGCAATGTCTCGAGTGCCTGCTGGACAACGCCTTCAAGTTCACCCACGAAGGCGTGGTGCGCGTGCGCGTGGTTGGGCTACCCGATGCGCAAGGCCAACTGCGCTTGACGTTTATTGTCAGCGATACCGGCATTGGCTTTGCTCATCTGGACGAGGCGGCGCTGTATCAGCGTTTCTTCCAGCTCGATGGTTCGACGACCCGCGAATACGGTGGCCTGGGTATTGGCCTGGCGATCTGCCGGCAACTGATCGAATTGCTCGACGGGGGTCTGACTCATCATTCCGAGCCCAACAAGGGCAGCCGTTTCCAGTTGGAACTGACGGTTGTCGCCGTGCCGCCTGAACCATTGCGCACTGTCGATGCGCGACGGGCGCCCCAGGACTGTACGGTATTGCTGGTGGACGACAACAGCGTTGCACAGTTGGTGGTGCGCGGCATGTTGCTCAAGTTGGGGTATCGGGTAAAGGTCGTCGACAGCGCGCCTGCGGCGCTGATGATGTTGCAGGATGAGACGTTTGATGCGGTGCTGCTGGACATGTCGCAGGACGGATTTTCTCTGTGTTGCCAGATGCGTGCATTGCCGGGCTGTGGCGAGTTGCCGGTGATCGCCTTGAGTGGGGCACTGGAAAGCCTGGCACGTGAGCGTTCTCAAGGTGTTGGTATCACCGAACAACTGGTCAAGCCGGTACGTTTCGAGGCATTGCAGGCGGTGTTGCAGCGTCGCTTGCTCTGCCCGTTGGAGGGTGAAAGCGCCGGCAGTTAGGCGTGTATGTCACTTTTTTAAGCGCGGCGAGGGTGCTTAACTGAAAATCAGGCCATGAATCACCACGGCCTTTTCCAGGAGGCCCGTCATGAATCTGCACTCGTTCGCCGAAACCCACGACGTCACCAACCAGCCACCGTCCCTCGACGGCGCCAATCTGTATCGTCTGGATCTGCCCTTGCAGGAATGGTCCCGACGCTTTGGCGCGGGTTGGGCCGAGGAACGCATCGACGCTTACGGCGCGCTCGCTGGCGGCCCGTTGATGGCCGCGGGTTTTCTGGCGAACGAGAACAAGCCGGTGTTCAGCAGCCATGACCGTTATGGGCATAGGATTGACCTGGTGACGTTTCATCCGGCGTATCACGAATTGATGCGTACCGCGGTTGAACATGGCTTGCCGTCGCTGCCCTGGGCTCATCCACAATCCGGCGCCCATGTCGCTCGAGCGGCCATGACTTACCTGCACAGCCAGGCCGAAGCGGGTACCGGCTGCCCGTTGACCATGACCTTTGCCTGCGTGCCGGCGTTGCGCCTGCAGCCGGATCTGGCTGATACCTGGTTGCCGAAAATCCTCAGCACCGACTACGACTCACGCAACGTCGGCATTGCCCACAAGGCGGGCGCGACGATTGGCATGGCGATGACCGAGAAACAGGGCGGCACCGACGTGCGCGCCAATACTACCCGCGCCTATCCGGTCGGCGCAGGTGGTCCGGGCCAGCCCTACGAGTTGGTGGGGCACAAGTGGTTTTGCTCGGCGCCGATGTGCGATGCGTTCTTGACCCTGGCCCAGACCGACAAGGGCCTGACCTGTTTCCTGCTGCCGCGTCAGCGTCCGGATGACACCCGCAATCAGTTCTACATCCAGCGCCTGAAAAACAAACTCGGCAATTGCTCCAACGCCTCCAGCGAAGTGGAGTTTCGCGGTGCCCTGGCGTGGATGGTCGGCGAGGAAGGGCGTGGCGTGCCGACCATTATCGAGATGGTCGCCATGACCCGCTTCGATTGTATGGTCGGTTCCAGTGCGCTGATGCGCCAGGCGTTGACCCAGGCCAGCCATCACTGCGCGCATCGTGCGGTGGGCGGACGTGTCCTCAGTGAGCAGCCGTTGATGCAAAACGTGCTGGCCGACCTGGCCCTTGAAAGCGAAGCGGCCCTGGCCTTGAGCATGCGCATGGGGCGGGCGCTGGACCACCTGGGCGATGAGCAGGAAGCCAAGTTCGCGCGGTTGGTGACGGCGGTGGGCAAGTATTGGATCTGCAAGCGTGCCCCGGCGATGATCAACGAAGCCGCTGAGTGCATGGGGGGCGCCGGGTATGTCGAGGACAGCATCTTGCCGCGCTTGTACCGTGAGGCGCCGGTCAATTCGACGTGGGAAGGCTCCGGCAACGTGCAGTGTCTGGATGTGCTGCGGGCGCTGTCGAAAGAGCCCGGAGTCTTGGAAACCTTGTTTGTCGAGCTGGGGGACGGGCATGGCGATACACGCCTGGCTCGGCACATTGAACAGTTGAAATTGGCGTTTATGGATACTCAGGACATTCAGTACCGCGCGCGACAACTGACCGAGGATATTGCGCTGGCGTTGCAGGCCAAGCTGTTGCTGGAGGCGGGTAATGCCAGTGTCAGTGATGGGTTTATAGCCAGCCGGCTGGGTGAGTCGTCGGGACGGGTCTACGGCACCTTGCCGCGAGGTGTGGATGTGCAGGCTATCGTCGCCCGCTCCACGCCCCCAACCCTCTGAATAAACGCAATCCAAAAAATGTGGGAGCGGGCTTGCTCGCGATGGCGTTGGGTCAGTCAACATAGGTAATGGCTGATCCACCGCTATCGCGAGCAAGCCCGCTCCCACATGGATTGACGGCATGCTAATTCTAAGTTTGCGTCTGGCAACGATACAGGCAAGATGAACACCTGCAAGTCAGCACACAGGATGCTTACCGTGACCGAAGCTTTTGTTGTCGTTCAAACCGCTGAAGAAGCCGTGGATCGGCTGGCGGCTCTTCACGAGCGCGCGACGGGTGCGCTCAATCAGGCGCTCAAGCGCTACCTCAAGGACCGCGTCGAACCAGACGCAGAAGCGCGCGCGTTGTTTCGCTACCCGGAACTGCGCCTGACTTATCACTGCCACGGTGAAGTCCCACAGACCACTCGGGCATATGCCAAGGTTCAGCTGCCGGGCACCTACAGCGTTACCGTCACCCATCCGTCGGCCTTTCGCAAATACCTGCTCGAACAACTGGTGCCGCTGATGCATGACTTCACCGTTACGGTGGAAGTCGGCGTCAGCCAGCAGAATATCCCTTATCCGTACGTGGTAGAGCAGGGCGACGAACTGGCCGGCTCCGGCGTGACCGCTGCGGTGCTGGCGCGGGTGTTTCCGAGTACCGACCTGTCGGCCGCCACCGATGGTATCGCCGATGGTCTCTACGACTGGGAAAACACCGATCCGCTGCCACTGGCACTGTTTGATGCGGCCCGTGTCGACTTCTCCCTGCGGCGTCTGGTGCATTACACCGGCAGTGACTGGCGCCATGTACAACCGTGGATTCTGCTGACCAACTACCATCGCTATGTCGACCAGTTCATCGTCCATGGCCTGGAGCAACTGCGCAGCGACCCGCGCTTTATCCGCATGGTGTTGCCGGGCAACGTCATCATCGACAAGAGCATGGACCATGGCGAAGCGTCTGCTATTGCCGCGGGCGTGGTCTGGCACCGCTATCAGATGCCGGCCTACCATCTGCAGGCCAGTGACGGCCACGGCGTGACCCTGGTGAACATTGGTGTTGGCCCGTCCAATGCGAAGAACATCACCGATCACCTCGCCGTGTTGCGTCCGCATTGCTGGCTGATGATTGGGCACTGCGGCGGCCTGCGCCAATCCCAGACCATTGGCGACTACGTGCTGGCTCACGCTTATATGCGTCGTGACGGGATTCTCGACCGGGTAGTACCGCCGAATATTCCGATCCCGGCCCTGGCTGAAGTGCAGTTGGCGCTGCAGCAGGCGGCGGCCAACGTAACGGGCGAGAAGGGCGACGAGCTGAAAAAGCGCCTGCGCACCGGCACCGTACTGACCTACGACGACCGCAACTGGGAGCTGCGCTGGGCCCAGGAACGACCGTTGATCAACCTGTCCCGCGCCGTGGCGGTGGACATGGAAAGCGGCACTATCGCTGCCCAGGGCTACCGTTTGCGGGTGCCGTACGGCACCTTGCTGTGTGTCTCGGACAAACCGCTGCACAGTGAGATCAAGTTGCCAGGTTCGGCCAATGCATTCTATGAGCGTGCCGTCAGCCAGCACTTGAAGATCGGCATCGCGGCGGTGGACCTGTTGCGCACCCAGCTCAACTCGTTGCACTCGCGCAAATTGCGCAGCTTCGACGAGCCGCCATTCCGCTAAGCGGTTGGGATGGTTATTTAACGGTCAGGCCACTAGCATGGTCGGTCCTGACCGTTAGATGTTCCTTTGCCATGTCCCGTCCTGCCCGTCCCGTTTCCCGCCAACCGGCTGTGAAACGTCCGCAATCCCCGTCAGCCCCACGTCGTGTCGCCAAGGCGCCACCGGCCGAGCCGAAGCTGATCCTGTTCAACAAACCGTTCGATGTGCTGACCCAGTTCAGCGACGGAGAAGGGCGGGCGACGCTCAAGGATTTCATCGATATCCCCGGTATCTATCCCGCTGGACGCCTGGATCGGGACAGCGAAGGTCTGTTGTTGCTGACCAATGATGGCCAGTTACAGGCGCGGATTGCCGACCCAAAACACAAATTGGCGAAAACCTATTGGGTGCAGGTGGAAGGCGAGCCTACCGAGGCCCGTCTGCAACGCCTGCGTGAGGGCGTGGAGCTCAACGACGGCATGACGTTGCCGGCTGAAGCCCGGCTACTGGAAGAACCGCAGTTGTGGCCGCGCAACCCGCCGGTGCGGTTCCGTAAAAACGTCCCGACGTATTGGCTGGAACTGGTGATTCGCGAAGGTCGTAACCGACAGGTACGGCGCATGACCGCCGCCGTGGGTTTGCCGACCTTGCGCTTGGTCCGGGTGAAAATTGGCGACTGGTCGATTGAAGGCCTTGACCAGGGCGAATATCGGCAAGTGCCGGCGCGGTTATAACGCCCCGGTTTCGATCAGGCCGATCACCACGCTTTTGATGATGAAGGCCGCCACACCCAGGCCCAGCACGAAGAACAGAATCAACGAGCCAAAGCGTCCGGCCTTGGATTTCTTTGCCAGGTCCCAGACGATAAAACCCATGAAAATGATCAGGATGGTGACCAGGCCGGTCATCATCCACTCTTCGAACAGGACGGGATCAATCGAATTCATCGGGTAAGTTCCGGCAGAGGCAGGCGTGAAGTATAAAGCAACGCGACACGCCCACCATTGACCTGCGTCGGTACGTCGCACACCCAGGTGCGGAATGCTGTTCAGTCAAGAGGGTAAACCCTAATGCCGTTCAGTTAAGCAAATAGCGATCACTGTAGGAGCGAGCTTGCTCGTGAAGCACTCATAGGCGCCGCGTTTACCCAGAAAACACGCGTTATCGTTAACGTTTTTCGCGAGCAAGCTCGCTCCTACAGTGGTCGCTATTTGCTTAAAACCCTCTTGCCACAGGGCAATCAGGTGCGCAAGTGGGTCAATGGCAGCTCGGTGCTGTTGAGTACCTGATTCAGTACGAAGCTTGAACGTACGCTGGTGACGCCGTCGATCCGGGTCAAGTGCCCGAGCAGCAACTTCTGATAGTGATCCATGTCCGGTACCACGACCTTCAACTGATAGTCGGCGTCCATCCCGGTGACCAGGCTGCATTCCAGCACTTGCGGCAAGGTGCGAATGGCCGCCTCGAAGTTTTCGAAACGCTCCGGCGTGTGGCGATCCATGCCGATCAGCACGTAGGCGGTGAGGCTCAGGCGAAGCATCTTGCGGTCCAACAACGCGACCTGGCGCGCGATGTAGCCGTCGTCCTCCAATTGCTTGACCCGGCGCGAGCAGGGCGAAGGCGACAGGCCGATGCGCTCGGCCAACTCCTGGTTGGAGATCCTCGCGTCGCGCTGCAATTCCGCCAAAATACTCAGGTCGTATCGGTCAAGTTTGCTCATGGGGCTGGCCTTTGTCATAACTATTGCTGCGAATTATCTATCCAGGGTTAAAAATTGCGCAAGCACTGTTTATTGACGCAATCTTCGCAATCATCTATCGAGGCTTCACGCCTATGATTACCCACAGAATCACTGCCCGGACATACATCCACTGCAGCCCGCCGAATCAGGCCGGCTGCGGCCCGCCAACCCTACCGGGTTGCGCCGGCCCCCGGGCTGCACACTGTCCACAAGGCGGCGTGAGGTGAGCCAACGTCAAAAGCGTTGAGCCAGGATGAAGTTCTCAAGGGGCGACCGACGGGTCGCCCCTTTTCTTTTGTCCTGCGAAAATTGTGCTCGTGACTGATAACCTGTCGCAGAATCGGGCAAAGCTTTTCCAGTCTTGGCTACAGGCCCTAATCCGCAGTGAGGAATAGCATGAAGCGCATCTGGCGTTTGGCGGGTGTTGGTTTGCTGATGATCAGCCTCGGCGCGCAGGTGATGGCCGACGAACGGGATAATTCACCGCGCCAGGGCCCAGCTCCGCAAGACGGCAACCTGCCGATCCAGAGCCGTCCCGATTCGGTACGCCAGACCCAGGAGCCGCGTCACGGCAACTACCGTGATATTCCGCGGCGCAACGAGCGCAACCCGCATTGGGAAACCGGCGGACCTGGCGCGCGCCCAGGGTATGACGATCATCCCAATGACCACCGCTGGCCGGGCCGTCCCAATGGGCACGGCAATGGTTGGGGACCTGGCCCGCACCACCGGCCTGGCTACATCGTGGATCGTTTTCCCGATCGCAACTACCGCGTGCCGTATCGCGGCCAGGATTACTTTTTCTCGAACGGTTATTGGTATCGCCCCCAAGGTCCACGTTACGTGGTCGTCACGCCGCCATACGGAATTGAGGTGCGTTACCTGCCCGATTATGCGCGGGAAGTGTGGGTCGGCAATACGCTGTTTTTTCTTGCTGCCGGCGCCTATTACACCTACGAAGCCGACAGCCAACAATACGTGGTGGTGCAGCCGCCGGTGGCCAGCCTGCCGCGGCCACCTGCGCCTCAGGGCAACGGTTATGACGTCGTTGCTTACCCGGCCAATGGTCAATCGCCGGCGCAAGTGCGACAGGATGGTTACGATTGTTATCGCTGGGGTGTACAGCAAAGCGGTTTTGATCCCCAGACCGTCACGTATGCGCCGGCCCCGACGGTGGTGCAAACCTATCGCCAGGCCCAGGGCGACTGCCTGGGCAGTCGGGGTTATCAGGTGAGCTATTAAGTCTTGTTGCCCGTTACCACTTCCTGCGGATCGGCGTGCACCAGCACTTCGGCGCGCGGATAGGCGTGATGGATGGCCTCGGCGGCCTGGTCGCTGATGCCATGGGCGACTGACAGGCTCAACTCCCCGGGCAACTCCAGATGCAACTGCACGAACCAGTGGTTGCCGGAAATCCGCGTGCGCAAGTCATGCGCGCCGAGTACGCCGGGCACCCCGCAGGCCAGTTCCAGCATGTGCTGGCTGACCTCGGCCGGCAGTTCTTCATCCATCAGCACCGAGAAGCTTTCCTTGGCGATCAGCAGCGCGCTCCACAAAATGTAGACCGCGATTCCCAGGCCAAACCAGGCATCCACTTGATGAAAGCCCAACCCGGCAAACACCAGCGCAAGCAGAATGCTGCCATTGAGCAGCAGGTCCGAACGGTAATGCAGCGAATCGGCGCGCACCGCGTTCGAACCGGTTGCGCGAATCACTCGGTGTTGCAGGATCAGCAGCGCCACCGTCAACGCCAGCGACAGCACAATCACCGCAATGCTCAGCCACGGCGCACCCACCGGCTCCGGGTGTTGCAAGCGCTGGAAGGCCTGCACGGCGATCAGAATCGCACTGCCCGCGATGAACAATGCCTGTGCCATGCCCGCCAGGGACTCCGCCTTGCCGTGCCCATAACGGTGATCGTCATCGGCCGGGCGCAAGGCGTAATGCACCGCCAGCAAGTTGAGCAGCGACGACACGCCGTCGAGCAACGAGTCGGTCAGCCCGGCGAGCATGCTCACGGAGCCGCTCAGCCACCAGGCGATGGCCTTGCTGACAATCAACACACAGGCCACGCCCACCGAGGCGCGGGTGGCCAGACGCAATAACCGGGCGTGTTCGGAACTGCTGGTCATGAGACGTTCACATCCTTCAAGCGACGGGTTGCAGGCCCAGCAGGGCGAGTTGCTCGACGCTGCCCTTGAACTGGAGCAGGCGCGGGTCATCCAGCGGCAGGTTGCGGCCGGTTTCGCTCTGGATGATGGTTTGCAGCTTGGTGTTATCGACCTTGCCGTCGGCGCCAATGGCTTCTTGCAACTTCTCTGGCGCCACCTGTGCGGTCTCGCCCGGCGCGAAGTAAATCGCCCCGGTGGCGAAATCGACGCCAAAGGCGATCAGACCGGGGATGACATAGAACAGCAGGCCGAGGGCATCGAGGACGGCGATCGTCGGGTCGATCTTGCCATCGATCTGCCCACGACGATCAGGGTAGAAAATCGAACCGCAGGCCGTCAGTTGGCTCAGCAGAGTAACGGCTAAAACACCGCCGATGACACGGGAAGCAATACGCATGGAACTCTCCTGCACAATGTTATGGGGACTATATGCCAGATCTGCTGGATGACGCCGTTATACTCGCCGCTCTGCTTTGGAGCCAGTATGAATTCGTTGCCAATCGATGATGTTTTACCCGCCCTGCGTGACGCCTTGGGGAGGCGCCATGAAGCCGTGCTCGAAGCACCGCCCGGCGCCGGTAAAACCACGCGGGTGCCATTGGCGCTGCTGAATGAAACCTGGCTGGCCGGGCAAACCATCCTGATGCTTGAACCTCGTCGGCTGGCAGCCCGCGCAGCGGCCGAGCGCTTGGCCAGTGAGTTGGGGGAAAAGGTCGGTGAAACCGTCGGCTACCGGATTCGCCTGGACAGCAAAGTCGGTCCAGCGACCCGTATCGAAGTGGTCACCGAGGGCATTCTCACCCGCCGCCTGCAGGATGACCCGGCGCTGGACGGCGTGGGTTTGCTGATCTTCGATGAGTTTCATGAGCGCAGCCTGGATGCTGACCTGGCGCTGGCCTTGAGCCTCAATGGCCGCGAACTGTTTCGCGACGAGCAGCCGCTGAAAATCCTCTTGATGTCTGCCACCCTCGAAGGCGAACGCCTCGCCGCACTGCTGGACGATGCGCCGGTGCTGCGTAGCGAAGGGCGTATGTACCCGGTGCAGATGCGCTGGGGGCGGCCGTTTCAGCCGGGTGAGTTTATCGAGCCCCGCGTGGTGCAGACCATTCTCGACGCCTTGCACGATGAAATCGGCAGCGTGCTGGTGTTCCTGCCGGGTCAGGCAGAGATTCGCCGGGTCAACCAGCAACTGGTGGAGGCGCTGGGCGATCGCGCTGATGTGCTGCTATGCCCGTTACATGGCGAGCTGGACCTGACGGCACAACGAGCGGCCATCGATCCGGCGCCAGCGGGCAAACGCAAAGTGGTGCTGGCCACCAACATCGCCGAGACCAGTTTGACCATCAATGGCGTGCGCGTGGTGATCGATGCCGGGTTGGCGCGGGTCCCGCGATTCGATCCTGGCAGCGGCATGACCCGACTCGACACCCAGCGCATCTCCCGCGCCAGCGCCACCCAACGTGCCGGTCGCGCGGGGCGGCTGGAGCCGGGCGTGTGTTACCGCTTGTGGTCAGAGGATCAGCACGAGGCGTTGGCGGCCTATGGCAGCGCGGAAATTCTCTCGGCGGACCTGGCTGGCCTCGCGCTGCAACTGGCGCGCTGGGGTGTGACGCCGGGGCAGTTGGTCTGGCTGGATCGACCGCCAGCCGCCGCGTACGCCCAGGCTCAGGACTTGCTTGAGCGCCTCGGTGCGTTGAAGGCGGCGACGCTGACTGCCCACGGCCAGAAAATGGCGGTCTTGCCGGCGCATCCGCGGATTGCTCATTTGCTGTTGCGTGGTCAGGATCTGGGCCTGGCGAACATGGCGTGTGATGTCGCCGCGCTGCTGGGCGAGCGCGATATTTTACGCGGCGCGGGTGCCGATCTGCACAGTCGCCTGGCCTTGCTGTCCGGCGCAGAGCGTGTCCGTGGCACGCAAGGCGGCGTACAGCGCGCCAGGCAGTTGGCGCGACAATATCGAAGTTACCTGCGTGGCAAGGCCGAGCAGGCGGTGGTGGATCCTGAGCATCCGCGGTGGCTGGGTGCCTTGCTGGCACTGGCTTATCCGGATCGGGTCGCCCAGCAACGTCGTCCCGGTGGCGCCGAATACCGCTTGGCCAACGGGCGTGCAGCGCTGTTTGGCGAGGCCGATAGCTTGATGAAGCAACCGTGGCTGGTCATCGCCGAACTGGGCAGCCGCCAAGGGCAGCGTGAAGAGCGTATCTACCTGGCGGCGGACTTCGATCCGGGGCTGTTCGAGTCGGTGCTGGCCGAGCAGGTGCGCTGCGTCGACCAACTGGATTGGGACGAACGCGAAGGCGTATTGCGCGCCGAGCGCCAACGCAAGGTCGGTGAACTGGTGCTCAGCCGTGAGCCGCTGGCCGGCCTCGACGAAGCCGCCCGCAGTCAGGCGTTGGTCCATCTGGTGCGGCGCAAAGGCCTGGAACTCCTGCCCTGGACTCCGGAGCTGCGCCAATGGCAGGCGCGGGTGATGTTGTTGCGCCAATTAGACGCCGGCAAGCACAGTGAATGGCCCGACGTCAGTGACAGTGCGTTGCTCACCAGCCTGGAAGACTGGCTGATGCCCTATCTGGGCAAGGTCTCGCGGCTGAGTCATTTTGCCAACCTGGATATATCCAGCTTCCTGCATAACCTGCTGCCCTGGCCGCTGCCTCAACGACTGGACGAGTTAGCGCCCCATCATCTGAAAGTGCCGTCGGGTTCGTCGGTGCGTCTGGACTACAGCGAGCAGCCACCGATTCTGGCGGTGCGCTTGCAGGAATTGTTCGGACTGGCGGATACCCCGCGTATCGCCGGCGGGCGGCAGGTGGTCAAGCTGCACCTGTTATCGCCCGCGCGGCGACCGGTGCAAGTGACCCAGGACCTGGCGAACTTCTGGCGCAGTACCTACGCTGAGGTGAAGAAGGACTTGAAGGGGCGATATCCAAAGCACTACTGGCCGGATGATCCGCTGGTGGCAGAAGCCACGGCGCGGATCAAACCGCGCAAGTAATCACTGCGCCGCCGGTAGCAGGAAGCGCGCTATCACTGGCAAGTGATCGGAGATCCGCAGGGTGTCGCTCTGCCTCACCCGCGCCTCAACCCGCTTCAGGCGCGGACTGTAGAACAGATAGTCGAGCGTGCGATCCGGCCCGTCGAGGCTCGGGTCGTTGGGGAAGTGTGTCAGCCACTGGGCCCGATCGATCCCGCTGGATTGACTGTTACGAGGGACCATCGGGTATTTGTCCCACAGCAGATGCAGCTCACTGTCCGGCGAGTATTGCCCGCGTTTGCCGGCATCGGGGCTATTTGATAGAGCTATTCCACAAATTAGACCCATGGGTAAACTCTCTTAAAAAAGTAGTTTGACTGTTGCTGTTGTGGGTATCCTCGGAGGATCTAGGATTTGACTCATTCTCTATGGGGTGAGTCATGTTCTACGCCAATTCGCGTCACGAATGCCGTTTGGTCCATCCCAAACACGCGTGACGCCTTCGTCAGGGCTTGCGTTGGTTCTGATTTCATTCAGTCATGGCGACGTTCCCTTGATTAGTGCCTTACGGGCAGGTCAAGGTGCGCGCAGGACTATTTGAGGATCCCTGACTTTCTAAGAACGAAAAGCAAGATCAACGCTGCTAAAAGCACTATTGCAGCCCATTTTATTGCTACTAATTTTCGCTTCAGAGTTGCCGGAAAATTGTTCAAGTCACCGATACTGACGCCGCCATGTTTTAGGTAATACCCCGGAAACGTTACAACCGCAGCTATCCACCCTACCAGTAAAAGCTTTCCCCAAGGTCCAGCATCCCTGAGTGGGGCCTGAACCATAACAGCAGAGCAATTTTTTAGATGCTCCAGCATCAAATCCATCTTGGTATAAGCCATATGAAGCGCGACCCCGATGCAAACAAATATCCCACCAAAATCGAGTAACCCGGCAACCAAAAATATTCCGTCAGCAAGACTCACGGTCATTTACCAGCCTCATAAACAACTTCACCCATTTCTTCACCAAGTGCTCCACCAATAGTACCCGAAACAAAAGAGCCAGCTCCGACCACCACAACGCCACAAGCCAAAGTGGCTAAACCGCCGGTCGGAACACCAAGTGCGACACACATAGCTGCAGCCGTGGAGCCTGTTAACGCCAAACCAACGGCCGCACCCCCTGCGACGCCACCGGCGAAGCTGCCAGTCTCGGTGAATTTGACTTTCTTGCAAGCTTCAGTGTTGCTGGCGCCACACACGTCCTGGATCTTTATATAAGAGGCGCCTCCTCCGATTGCGGTGCCTAGCCAGCCGCCGTACTTGACGTATTTGGCAGCCTTAGCGATCCCGTCCATGTGCGTGGCATAACCAGGGATCTGATCCGGTGCACCGGCCTTGGTCCAGCGATGCACCAGACTACGGTTGGAAATGCCCAGGGCACTCTTCAGATTCGGATGATCGGGGAATCCAATACTCTTTTTGGTGAACCTTGTGAGATGGGTATCGAGTTGACCAAACAAACGCTTACGTTCGACGAAAAACTCAGGTGAGCGAAGATGCCCGTCACGCAGGAAGGTGCTTTGATGCAGGGCCTCAATGTCGCGTAGCGTGTTTTTCACGCTGTCCAGGTTCGAGTCAAAAACCGCTACCCCTGTGCCGATAGAGGTTGAACCGTGTTTTAGAAACGATTCAATTTCGTCACGATGGCGGGCCATGAAGTCCGCCTCCTCAGGTGTGAGGGTTTGAAGCGCCGTATTCACCTTTTCCGCTGCCGCCATCAAATACGCTTCTTCACGCGTGCAGCGCAGGTTGTTGGGGTCGCTGAGCACAATCAGTTGGCCCGCTTTTACCTGATCCAGGTACGGGTTGAGGGTCTTGAACTTAGCGATAACGGCGGGGTTGCGCGAGGTGAATAACTGAGCCTCTAACTTGTCCGCCGTTGTGCTTTTGGGTACGACGTAGAACCCCGGCTCGTGTACTTGGATCGAAGCTGGCCATTGTTCACGGGGGAAAAATCGAGAGCTTTCTGGAAGGGGTGATGGCGGGGGTTCGACTGTGAGGGTGCTACGAGCATTCGGGTTAAGCGTTTTGAGGTGTTGAGCATGGACAAACCGCAGTAACCGCCCAGGGTCTGGTTGCAATACGGGCCGAGTGAGCCGCATCAGCGGAATGCGCTTAACCGCATGGGTGATTGCCTCTTGGCCTTTGCGCGCCACGGCTAGTGACTGGTCCAAGAGGTTGCGCTGCTCTTGCAAAATGGCTTGCATGCCTTGCTCAGGGGTTTTACGACCTAGCGCGACATCATCGGCAATACGCTTTGCGTAATAGGCAACTTCCCGATTGAACTGCACGCGCGGAATACTGTGGGAAAGATGGCGAGCGCTGACTGTGTGGGCTTGTCCGACTAACTTGCCAGCGGCGCTGTTGACGTCCCAGATGTCATAACCGTTCGGGCTCATCCCTCTTCGCCCCAGGAGCTGTGGCCGGTGGTCCCTGCCAAGTGGTGGGTCCAAGTAATTTCGCGGTAGCGAATCGCCAACTGCTCTTCAGGCTCGGCGTCGCTTAGCAAAACAACATGAGGCATTTCAAACGTTAGATCGGCAATGATTCCGCCATTGATCGAGATTGAATAGAACTTTTCCTGTAAGCCAAAGGACGACATTCGGTAGAAACAGATCGTGCAGTTTATTTCTTCTCGGCTTGAGAGCGCTTGAGCGAGTAACGGGGAGGACTTATCGACGGCTTTTGTGATGATAATCGGGTTGTGCGTGGGCTTATTGATATTCCCAATATTTACCATGTTGTGCTGGTAAGCCAGCACCATAATTTCGTCGGTATGGTCTGACTGATATTTGTTGCCGATGGAATCGGGTGTTGAGCAGCCCGCTGAAATCAGTCCTTGAGCCTTACCAGTGATGGTCATGTAACCTGGGTTCGCCATGCGTGCTTCTCCTTTTTTTCAGCACGACAGTCTATTGTGGAGGAGGCAGGCAGGCTGTAGGGCGCTTCCGAAAAGACATGCGAAACGTGTCGTATCTAGGTTCCACGGCGACTCCGTGAAAGATCTAGCCAGGTCGCAAAACCATTAAGTGCACTTTCTGTTTCGTTGCTCTCCAAACTTCGCACTCAACTGCTGGTCCAGGTCGAATGCAAATGGGTGGTCAGTGCGTAGGCGGTTGACTGGTCACGGTCGCATGCAAATGAATGGTCAGATCCACGCAATTACGCAAGCAGCTAACTCAACTGATGACTCACGAAGCAAAATTACGGTGAACCCCGTAACCAGGATTTCGGCTGGCTCACAATCACGGGAATACACAGAAATAGCGCCAAATTTGATATAGCGCATGGTGCCTACGATGTGATTCAGAGCTAAATTTTTAATCAAACTCCTGTCGTCGACCTTCTACTTTTGAGTCAAACAGCGAATCAAAATTGACTGTCAAAGTGCTATCGTCAATTCCGTCTGAGGGCGAGAAAATGCTGGGCTTTGGCCGGTGTCAAACGTGCTGCGGCTATTTGATAAAGCGCATTACTGGCCGGATGATCCGCTGGTGGCAGAGGCCACGGCGCGGATCAAACCGCGCAAGTAATTACTGCGCCGCCGGTAGCAGGAAGCGCGCTATCACTGGCAAGTGATCGGAGATCCGCAGGGTGTCGCTCTGCCTCACCCGCGCCTCAACCCGCTTCAGGCGCGGACTGTAGAACAGATAGTCGAGCGTGCGATCCGGCCCGTCGAGGCTCGGGTCGTTGGGGAAGTGCGTCAGCCATTGGGCCCGATCGATCCCGCTGGATTGACTGTTGCGAGGGATCATCGGGTATTTGTCCCACAGCAGATGCAGCTCACTGTCCGGCGAGTATTGCCCGCGTTTGTCGGCATCCAGGCGCAGGAACTGACCCAAGGGCAACAGGTTGAAATCGCCACCGATCAGCCAGGGCGTGCCACGGCTTTCGAATTTATCCAACAGCTTGACGGTCATTTGCACCTGCTCGCGGATCGCGCTGTGACCCGGCGTCGTGCTGTCCAGGCGGGTGTTCAGCACGGCCAACTGGCCCCCGTCACTCAACGGCAGATAGCTGAGCAACAGCGCAGGTTTAGGCTGGAACTGGCGGCTGATCAGATTGGCCGAGGTCACCGGCAGTTGCAGGCGCTCGGCATGTTCGATCTGGTAGCGGCTCAACGTCACCAGCTTGCGCCCGACACTGCCGAAGATATGCCAGTCAGGGACGAAATCGGACTTCCAGTCAAAGGCCTGGACGCTGCACGGGTAGAGGTCAACCAGGCGCTCCTGGAGCAATGCCAGTTGGTCCTGGTAGTGGGAGTGTTTGGCGTCTTCGTCGAGTTCCTGCAGCAACAGGATGTCGGGTTGTTCGTCACGGATCACCCGCGCCACTTCGTCGAGGCTGAAGGCCATGTCTTCGACTGTGGGACGCTCGTCCGGGCCGTTGCCGTCCGGCGTGTCGTACCAGAACACATAGTTCTTGCCCGCCAGATATTGCACGTTCCAGGTCATCACCTTGATCGCCTGGCCCGGCAACAGGGTCGGCGCGCGTGGGGCGACGCAACTGACAGGCTGGGTTTGCTTGTCGTCAGGACGCCAGGTCAGGCTGTAGATCAGGGCTGTCAGCAAGCCGGCGAGGATCAGCAGGCTTAGCAGGGTGATACGCAGTAAACGGGTCATCGGCTCGCCTTATGGCGCTGCAAGACAGGTTCGGAGCATAACCGAGGGCGCCTCGCAGCCCAAGGGCCACGTCATTGTGCGTCGGCATCACTGGCGATCAGCATGAACAAACGGAACAGCACTACGCTGGTAAACAGCTGCAGGAAGCTGTGGGCGCTATTGATCAGGACCGCCAGCAGCGGGTTTTCCAGGTCGGGCCAGGCCGCGACGCTGGCGCCCTTGAGCAACCACAACGGGGTCATCACGCACAACAGGCAAACCAGGATGCGCAGAAAATGCCCGCGAGTCAGACGGAAGCTTTCCTTCATGGCCGTCAGCGCCGGCATGCCGCGCAGTACCAGCAGGTATTCGGCAAAGGCCAGCGTCACCATCAGCCAGAGCCCCGGCAGGAAGTACAACGACAGACCCAAGAGAATCAGCAACGTGCTCATGGCCGTCAGCAGGGCAAAGCGTGGCCACAGGGCCAGCGACATGGCCAGCACCTCCATAGTGCGAGGCGACTCGCCACGGCTGCGGGCGTCGAGGAACAGGATCAGTGCTGCGGTGTACAGCGGGTATACCAGTAGCCCGACGATCACGCTGTAGCCGGCAAACGCATCTTCGCCCAGCGAATGTTCGAGCACCTGTTGCAGGATCGCCTCGAAAATCACCAGCGGCAGGCATAACTGCACGATGGCGCCCAAGTTGCGCTGGAAAAAGTAGAAGGAGTCGCGCAGAACGTTCAACGGATTCATCAAGATCATCACAGGCCGAAAAAGCAGGTGCACACTTTAACCGATCACCCACAAACGTAAACCTTGGGTAAAGACCATTGAAAGCCTGGTCGCCAGCCCCATTACTTGAAACCTGCCTTGCCCGTTCCGGGCGGGGCGCGGATTTCTACCGGCAATCTAACGAGGTCGCCATGAACAGCGAAGAGCAAACCCTGATCGATGGACTGTTTTCACGGTTGCAGCAAGCCGAAACGGACTCAGGCCCCCGCGACGCCCAGGCGCAAGCGCGGATCAAGGAACACATGACTCGTCAACCCGACGCCGGGTATTTCATGACCCAGGCGATCTTGGTGCAGGAAGCTGCTATCCAGAGCCTGGATGCGCAGAACAAGCAGCAGGCACAACAGATCCAGCAGTTGCAGGATGCACTGCAACGCAGCAAAGCCCCGACGCCGCCGGCCTCGAGCAGCGGCGGATTTTTGTCGAGTATCTTTGGCGGCGGTTCCCGCGACTCGCAACCTTCGCCCAATGTGCCGTCCTCGTCGGGCGGTGGTTGGCGTGAACCCGCGCGCCCTGGGTTTAACAGCCAGCCTGCGCCGCAACAGAATTACCCGCAACCTCAGCCACAGGCAGCGCCCATGGGCGGAGGCTTTCTCGGCGGCGCACTGAAAACCGCTGCCGGTGTGGCCGGTGGTGTGATGCTGGCCCAAGGTATCAGCAGCCTGTTCAGCCACGGTCAGCAAGCGCAGGTGGTGGAAGAAATCATCCGCGAAGAGCCGGCGCCCGCCAGTGACAGCGGCGGCTGGGGCAATGATGAGCCACGTGTCGCCGACAATGACAGCTACGGCAACGACTCCGACAACTTCGCCGACAGCGGTTATGCCGACGATTCTTCCTTCTTTGGCGACGACGATTCCTTCGTCTGATCCACGCTGAACCGGGGCGCGCTGTGCCCCGGTCTGATTTTTCTCGAAAACCTGCGCTTGGCTGGCATACTGACGGCCTTTGCGGGCCATTGCGTCCGCCAGTGCCATGAGGATACCCGGTGAAAAAAATTGCAGTGTTCGCCGATGTCCAGAACCTCTACTACACCGTGCGCCAGGCGTATGGCTGCCACTTCAATTATGCGGCGTTGTGGGCGGATATCAGCCAGCGCGGGCAAATTGTCGAGGCGTATGCCTACGCCATCGACCGTGGCGACAGCAAGCAGCAGCAATTCCAGCAGATCCTGCGCAACCTCGGCTTCACCGTGAAGCTCAAGCCTTACATCCAGCGTAGCGATGGCTCGGCCAAAGGTGACTGGGACGTGGGCATCACCATTGACATCATGGATGCCGCCGCGAATGTCGACGAAGTGGTGTTGGCCTCCGGTGATGGCGATTTCGATATGTTGCTCGACCGCATCATCCACAAACATGGGGTCGAAGCCGTGGCTTATGGGGTGCCGGGGTTGACGGCCAATTCGTTGATTCGTGCCGCCAGCCGCTACGTGCCGATCGAGGGCGCGTTGTTGCTCAAATAGTTTTTTAGACGGAGTTGGAACAGGTTTGGAACGTATAGCGGTCATCGACTTTGAAACCACGGGTATCTCGCCGAGCAGCAGTTGCCGGGCCACGGAAATCGCCGTGGTCATCCTCGAGCGAGGCCAGATCGTGGACCGTTATCAGAGCCTGATGAACACAGGCGTGCGGGTGCCGGGTTTTATTGAGCAACTGACCGGCATCAGCAATGCCATGCTGCGCAGCGCGCCACCTGCCGAGCGGGTGATGAACGAGGTCAATGAGTTTGTCGGCACCACGCCGCTGTTGGCCCACAACGCCGCGTTCGACCAGAAGTTCTGGGATTTCGAACTGGGCCTGATCCGCCGTACTCGCCTGCAGAAGTTCGCCTGTTCACTGTTGCTTGCGCGTCGCCTGATGCCCACGGCGCCCAACCACAAACTCGGCACCTTGAACGCTTTTGCACAACTGCCCCACACCGGCAAGGCTCACCGGGCGATGGCGGATGCGGAAATGGCCGCCAACCTGACTGCCCACCTGGCCCAGGAACTGCGCCGCGCCCACGGCCTGCGTGAACTGTCCCATGACTTGCTGTGCAACTTGCAGAAAGTCCCGGCGGCGAAGATCAATGATCATTTGAAGAAACATCGCGGGTTCTGACCCCGGCACAGAACCTTATCTGTGGTGAGGGGGCTTGTCCCCCGTTGGGCTGCGTAGCAGCCCCAAAACCAAACGCTGAATACTGCCTGATACGCTGCAAATCGTCTTTAGGCGGTCTGCTTCGCAGCCCAGCGGGGGACAAGCCCCCTCGCCACAGGATGTGTGGCGAACGTGACCCTTGCGATAAAAAGCTCGTTCGTCACCTCAGCGTGGATTTACGCAGTCCAGCGCCCGATCCACCACTCCCTTCGCCATTTCCACCAAATACATCACTGCTCGCTGCTGTGCATTTACCGGCTCACCCGATGCGTGTGCAGTCTCTATCGCGCAATGCAGCAAATCCGCCGCATGGGCGAGGGCATCTTCGAAGCTCAGGTTGTCATTCAAAATGAAGGTGGGTGCATCCGGGGCGCAGGCTTTGCGGTAGTAGTCAATGGCTCGGCGATTGAGCAGGGCGATTTCACTGAGGAGTTCTGCGTGGATATCAGTTGGAGCGGTGGTTGCTTTGGCCATGATGAATCTCCGGAATCTTTAACGCTCCTTCTCGTAAATTCGGACTTGCACTCCCGGTCATCGAAGGGCCGATGACGCGGAGCACATTAGCGATGGTCGTCAGACAGAGCAAGGTTGGAAAGCTCGCTAGGAAACGTCCCGCAAATGAAAGGGATCGATCTGGCTGGCCACTGAAGCATCTACTCTTTGTGACGGCTTTTACGCTCGTTCTGAACAGTCAGTAGGCTCAGCCCCGTCGGGGTGTCGGACCTTTCTGGTTTTTCGCTTCGCCAACCTAGCGCCATGTGTTGCGACCTAACATTTCGCCTGTCATCTACGTACATGGACTACGTTATGCAGGAAAGTGACCTGACCAGATTGGAGATCAGCGAAAAAGTCATTCAACTGTTTGTCGATATCATCGGCTTTATTGACCGAAGCCAGGTGACGGAGCACACGGATTTCATCCATGACTTTAAAATCATTGATGACGATTTGACGTGTTTTGTCATGCAGATCAAGTGGCAATTCAAACTGTGCGCGACTCAGGAAGATTGGGAGCACATCACTACCATCAAGCAGATTGTCGATTTGATTGCCCTGCGCTCACAGGCGCAGTGAGCCAACCGACGCCACAGCAGGCAAGCCTGCTATGGCGATAGTTCAGCCAGCATTCTTGCCGTTGCGCTCCAGTTGCCCCAATGGCACCCGTCGCTCTATCGCACTCGACAAGATGATCGAGGTCTTGCTGAACCCGAACTTCGCGACCCGATTAATCAGATTCTCCAGCTCCGGCATCGAGCCTACCGCCGCCTGCATGATCACGCAGGGATCGCCGGTCACGCGGTGGCATTCGGTCAGTTCGGGGATTTCGGCCAGGGCTTCGTAGACCTTTTGGTTGCCGTGATTGGTCAGGCGCAGTTCGATCACGCACTGGATCGGCAAGCCGACCTTGGACAGGTCAACCTTGGCCTGGTAACCGGTGATCACGCCGCTGGCTTCCAGCTTGGCCACCCGTTCGGCCACGGCCGGGGCGGAGAGGTTTACGCTACGGGCCAATTGCGCGTAGGTGGCGCGGCCATCCTCCAGCAGAGCGCTGAGGAGCATGCGGTCGTATTTGTCCATGGTAAGGCCCTGCGCGTCGATGGCTTTTGAATACAAGGCTTATAGCCCTGACAAGCATGATTTAAAAAGTGTATGGGCATTTTAAACAGGTTTTGTAACTTATGTTTGCTGACGCGGATTTCTAAAATAGCTATCCCTTGTTCTGCCGCAGAGCTGCCCATGCCTGGCCCCCGTCGCTTTCCCTTACCCTTGATCGCTGCTTTTTTTGCGTTGTATGTCATCTGGGGATCTACCTACCTGGTGATCCGCATCGGCGTCGAATATTGGCCGCCGCTGTTGCTGGCGGGGATCCGCTTCTGTGTGGCAGGCGCGTTGATGTATGGCTACTTGCGTTGGCGCGGTGTGCCGGCGCCGACCTGGCAGCAGTGGAAGGCCGCGGGAAAGATCGGCATTTTGCTGCTGACCTTCGGTAATGGCGCGGTCAGTGTGGCCGAGCACACCGGGGTGACTTCCGGCGTGGCGGCCTTGGCTGTGGCGACGGTGCCGCTGTTTACCTTGCTTTGCGGTTATTTCTGGGGGGCGCGTAATACGCGACTGGAGTGGGCCGGGGTGACCCTGGGGATTATTGGCATTGCCATGCTCAACATGGGTTCCAACCTGCAATCGAGTCCGCTTGGCGCGGCCTTGCTGTTATTCGCCGCCGCGTCCTGGGCCTTTGGCTCGGTGTGGAGCCGCCACCTGCCGCTGCCCCAGGGCGCGATGGCCAGCGCCGCTGAAATGCTGATCGCAGGCGTTGTGCTGCTGATCGGCAGCGCGCTCAAGGGCGAGCACCTGCCCGCCATGCCGCCGCTGGAAGGCTGGCTGGCGCTGGCGTACTTGATCGTATTTGGTTCAATCATCGCCTTCAACGCCTATATGTATCTGCTCAAACATGTTCGCCCGGCGGCGGCCACCAGTTATGCCTACGTCAACCCAGCGGTGGCGGTGTTGCTGGGGATTGTGTTTGTCGGTGAGAGTATCGGCATCGAAGAAGCCCTGGCGATGCTGGTGATCATCAGCGCAGTGTTGCTGATCAGCCTGCCCCAGTGGCGCAAGCCGAAGCTGGAAATAAGGTAAACTGCCGCGCATTGCGACCTTGCGCTGAATTTTTCCTACGGTAAACACATGACTTTCGCCACCCTTGGCCTGATCGAACCCTTGCTGCGCGCCCTTGAGACGCTTGGCTACCAGACCCCGACGCCGGTGCAGGCGCAAGCCATTCCGGCGGTGCTGGCCGGTCGCGACCTGATGGCCGCGGCCCAGACCGGTACCGGCAAGACCGCTGGCTTCGCCGTGCCGCTGCTGCAACTGCTGGCGATGGAAGGGCCGAAAGTCACCGCCAACTCGGTGCGCGCCCTGATCCTGTGCCCAACCCGCGAACTGGCCGAACAGGTTCACGCCAGCGTCGCCGAATACGCGCAAAACCTGCCGCTGAGCACTTACGCGGTGTACGGCGGCGTGAGCATCAACCCGCAGATGATGAAGCTGCGCAAGGGCGTTGACATCCTGGTCGCCACGCCTGGCCGCCTGATCGACCTGTTCCGCCAGAACGCGCTGAAACTCAATCAGCTGCAAACCCTGGTGCTCGATGAAGCCGACCGCATGCTCGACCTGGGTTTCTCCGAAGAGCTGGCGAACATCTACCGCATGCTGCCGAAAAAGCGCCAGACTCTGCTGTTCTCCGCGACCTTCTCCGATGACATCCGCCTGCTGGCCGGGCAGATGCTCAATGATCCGCTGAGCATCGAAGTCAGCCCGCGTAACGTCGCCGCCAACACCGTCAAGCAATGGGTCGTGCCGGTCGACAAGAAGCGCAAGCCGGAGCTGTTTGTACACCTGATGCGTAAGGGCAAGTGGAAGCAGGTACTGGTGTTCGCCAAGACCCGCAACGGCGTGGATGCGCTGGTAGACAAACTCCAGGGCCTGGGGATCAACGCCGACGGCATTCACGGTGACAAGCCGCAGGCGACCCGCCAGCGTGCACTGGATCGTTTCAAGGCCAGCGATGTGCAGATTCTGGTGGCCACCGACGTGGCGGCCCGTGGCCTGGATATTGAGGATTTGCCGTTGGTGGTCAACTTTGACCTGCCGATCGTGGCCGAGGATTACATTCACCGCATCGGCCGTACCGGACGTGCTGGCAATACCGGCGAGGCGATTTCCCTGGTGTGCGCCGATGAAGTGAACATGCTGTCGGCCATCGAGATGCTGACCCGTCAGACATTGACCCGGCACATGGAGCAGGACTTTGAGCCTGAGCACCGGGTACCGGATACCGATGCCAGCGGCCAGGTGGTGAAAAAACCCAAGAAGCCGAAGAAACCCAAGGCGTCCGGTGGCGGCAAACGCAACCTCGGCAAGTGGGTGGAAAGTGGCGAAGTGGCAGTGGCGGAGCCGTCGATCAAGCCGGTGCGCAAAGTGCCGGTGTTTAACACCGGGCCGCGCAAGCGTAAGCCTTGAGTCATGTTGAGCGCGCAAGGGGCCGCTGGCCCCGAGGCGCTCAAGGCACGCAAACCCCTGACTGTTTCAGCGCTTGCGTGGGGCGCAGAAAAATCGCTATACAGGCTGATGCTGCGAATACACCCAGGGCATTGATCACCCCGGTAGCTTCCAGCGTCGCGCCGAACAGCGGGGTGCCGATCGTTTGGCCGAGCGCGATAACGAGAAAGGGTATCCCCAGTCCCAGGTCTGGACGATCCGGGAACAGGTTGATGCCTTGAATCAAATAGGCACCGGTGGACACGATATAAGCCGCGCCGAACAAGCACATGGCGGCGAAGCCAAACGTGGCTGACATCGAGGCCGTAGCCAAGCCTATCGTGCCGATTGCCATTCCTAGCAGCGCAACGCTATGAATTCTGCGTGTACCAAACCGGCTGGTAAGCATGCCGGTTGAGGATCCGCTGATACCGGCCGCGCCGAGTGCGATCCAGGCCCATGCAATGTAAGCATCGGAGAAGCCGAATTCGCCACGCAGGATCTCGGCGCCGAATGTCCAGATCGCGGTGCTCGCCACGCCCATGAGAAAAGCGCTGCTGCAAAGGGCGAAAAGTCCCGGTCTGCGCAACAGTTTGAAGGCGAACCCGTTGACCATCTCGTTATGGGGCCGAGCGGGCATGGCAAACCAGATCCAGACAGTTATGCCCGCCCCCATCAGTGCGTAAAGTGCATAGAGTTCGCGCCATGCGCCGGCTGCGATCAATGCCGCGCCACCCGAAAATACGATGCCGGCGGCGGTGCCGGCGTTGATCAGCGCGTTCGCCTTGGGGCGACCATCACCGTTGAACCGGGCTGCGACCGCGCAGGCCAGAGGAGGCGATGTAAGGCCGGTACTCAGGCCCGCGAGCGCAATGCCAAGACCCAGCGTCAGCCCCGACGATGCGAAGACCACCAGCGCCATCCCTAAGGTCGCCGCCAGGCCCGCGGAAAACGCGAGCAGGCGTGGGGAGAGTTTCCCGGCGCAAATAAACGTCAGGATGATTCCCACGCAGTACGCCGCGAAAGCGCTGCCGCCGATCCAGCCGGCAACGGTCACACCGAGGGACAGTTCCTCGCGGATCAACGGCAGAAGAAGTCCGTAGGAAAATCGTGCGAGACCATAAGAAAGGGCCGTCAGCGCGAACGCGGCGGCGAGCAGATTGAGATTGCGCTTCATGAGTCGCTTGCCCGCATGCTCATAAGGAGCATCAGCGCCGCACGCTTGGCCGGGTCGATCAGCGCAATGTCCGAGACGCTTGCCGCGGCCGTAGCGCCCTCGAACAGCAACCAGATCTGCGCCGAAAGCTCATCGCTTTCACGTCCTAGAGCACTCTGAACGCGCTTTGCAATCTCATCGCGAAATTCATTTTTCCGGCGTTGTACGAGCGCCACGATGTCTTCGTTCGCTTCGCCGTATTCGCTGCGTGCACGCAGCAACATACATCCGTGGGTTCCTCTGGACTCCATCCAGAATCGAAGCGTATCGAAAAGTGAGCCGATCGGGTCGGCGCTCGAGGCTTCGTTTTTCAGTTGGGTGATGAAGCTGAGATGCCTCGTCTCAAGCACCGCCATGACCAAGCCGTCCCGAGATCCGAAGTGTTTGTAGAGCGTGCGAGTTGAGACGCCGGAAGGCGCGATTATGCGATCGACACCGATCCCCCGAAAGCCTTCCGCGTCAAACACGCGAGCGGCACTCGCGATTATTTCAGTTCGTTTGTCCATGGCTTGAGTGTAAAACGATCTTTTTACATGTCAAGCAGACGTATCGGTAGCTGATGCACATCAGGCTCTGCCAGGGTGTCTTGAGTCGCATGGTGCGGGTCCGCGCTGGCGGTGAAGGTTCGGCTGGATTGCCTGGCAGTGGCCTTATTCGCGCCGCTTCAACCATTCCAATACCCCACGCCCGGCGGCTCGCCCGCTGGCAAAACACCCCGTCAGCAAGTAGCCGCCGGTCGGTGCCTCCCAGTCGAGCATTTCCCCGGCGCAGAATACGCCCGGCATTTGCTTGAGCATCAAGCGGTCATCCAGCGCTTCAAACGGCACGCCGCCAGCGGTGCTGATGGCTTCGTCCAGCGGGCGGGGTTTCACCAGCGTCAGCGGTAGCGCCTTGATATCGGCGGCCAATTGCAGCGGATCGCTGAAGTGCCCGGCGGGCGCCAGCTCTCGCAATAGTGCGGCTTTTACCCCATCCAATCCCAACTGGCTGTGCAGATGCTTGCTCATCGAGCGTGAACCGCGCGGCTTGGCGAGCGCTGCCTGGACTTTTTGCAACGGTTTGCCTGGCAGCAGGTCGAGATGCACTGTCGCTGAACCGTCGCGGTTGATCGCTTCACGAATCGGCGCCGACAGCGCGTAGACCAGACTGCCTTCGATGCCCGTGGCGGTGAGCACGCATTCGCCGAGGCGCGGCGTGTCATCCGCCAAGCCGATGGCAATATTTTTCAGCGGTGCGCCAGCGAATTTGCTGACTATCAGGTCGCTCCAGGCCGACACCTCGAAGCCGCAGTTGCTGGGTTGCAGCGGTGCGTAGGGCACACCTTGGTCTTCCAGCCGCTTGAGCCAGGCACCGTCCGACCCCAGTCGCGCCCAACTGCCGCCGCCCAGCGC
Source organism: Pseudomonas mucidolens (assembly GCF_900106045.1). Lineage (NCBI taxonomy): Bacteria > Pseudomonadati > Pseudomonadota > Gammaproteobacteria > Pseudomonadales > Pseudomonadaceae > Pseudomonas > Pseudomonas mucidolens. The sequence goes on from NZ_LT629802.1 coordinate 5,819,429, forward strand.
CAGCACCACCGCAGCCGCCCGCAGGCTTTTGTCGCCTTCGGGGCTGTGGATAAGCAGGCTGCCGTCAGCATTCCAGCCTTGCCAGCGATGGCGGGTGTGGATAACTACGCCTTGCTCGCGCAGGCGCTTGAGCCAGGCGCGTAATAACGGCGCGGCTTTCATGTCGCTAGGAAATACTCGCCCGGAGCTGCCGATAAAGGTTTCGATGCCCAAACTGTGAATCCATTCGCACAACGCCTCGGCACCAAACTGGCGCAGCAGCGGTGCGATATTCGGCGCTCGTTCGGCATAGCGCGACAAGAATGCCGGGTAAGGTTCGGAGTGGGTGATATTCATGCCGCCCACGCCCGCCAGCAGGAACTTGCGCCCCACCGACGGCATGCCGTCATACAGATCCACGTGCACCCCGGCCTGGCTCAATACTTCGGCGGCCATCAGGCCGGCGGGGCCGCCGCCAATAATCGTCACGTGATGGGGCTGGGCTTGGATCTGAGGCATGGCGTTGACTGCGGTCGGTGAAATAGGCCGAGCATTCTACCCGAGGACGCTGCACATGCCTGATCAAAAAACGTACAGTGTCCTGCAAGCTATATGGCACCCCGCTTACAGAGCCTTTCACTCAGGTTATCCACAGGCCGTTCCACAGTCATTGTGGGTAACCCCCACAATTCAGTGACAACCTGATGACGTCCAGACTCGTTGTGCGCTGTGGTGCAAGATGCCGTGGCGACGAGCCAGGGCCTGGCGATCCTTGCTGTAGCCACCGCCGATAACGCCGACCACCGGGATGTCGCGGCCCAGGCAATGGCGCATCACGCTTTCGTCACGGGCGGCAACGCCGGCGTCAGTCAGCTTGAGGTAGCCGAGGGCGTCGTCCTGATGCACATCGACACCGGCGTCGTACAGCACCAGATCCGGCTGATACAGCGGCAGCAGATAGCTGAGGGCATCGTCCACCACCTTGAGGTAATCGGCATCGCCCATGCCCATGGGCAGCGGGATATCCCAGTCGCTCTTGGCCTTGCGGGCGGGAAAGTTCTTTTCGCAGTGCAGGGACACGGTAATAGCCTCCGGTGTGTCGTGGAGGATGCGTGCGGTACCGTCGCCTTGATGCACGTCGCAATCAAAAATCAACACGCGGTGCACCCGACCGCTTTGCAACAGGTAATGGCTGATCACCGCCAGATCATTGAAAATGCAGAATCCCGCCGGGTAGTCGTAATGCGCGTGGTGGGTACCGCCCGCCAGATGACAGGCCAGCCCGTGTTCCAGCGCCTGTTCGGCGGCCAACAGTGAACCGCCCACCGCCCGTACGGTACGCCGGGCGAGGGCTTCGCTCCATGGCAGGCCGAGGCGCCGTTGGTCTTCGCGGGACAACTCGCCACTCAGGTAACGTTCGATATAACCGGGTTCATGGGCCAGGGCGAGAATCTCGCTGGGGCACAGCTCTGGGCGCAGCAATTGGCTATCCAGGGTCAGGCCGCTGTCCACCAGGTGATCGCGCAGCAGGCGGAACTTATCCATGGGAAAGCGGTGGTCCGCCGGGAACGCGGGACTGTAGTCGTCGTGGTAGATCAATGGCAAAGGCATGGCGATTTCTGACGGGAACCAACGAAGGATCTTAACAGCGCTGTACACTCACGCACATGTCAGGGGAGGGGGAATCATGGAGCCGATACTGGAACTGGAAAGCGCACGGCTGGTGATGCGCCAATGGCGCGATAGCGATCTTCCGACGTTTGCCGACATGTGCGCGGACCCGCAGGTGATGCGTTATTTTCCGGCCCACTTGAGTCGGTTGGAAAGCGCCGCGTTGATCGGGCGCATTCGTGGTCATTTCGCCGAGTTTGGTTTTGGGTTGTGGGCCCTGCAGCGCAAGGACAGCGGCGCGTTTATCGGGCTGACCGGGCTGATGAACGTTGGCTTTGACGCAGCCTTCACCCCGGCGGTCGAGATCGGCTGGCGTCTGGCTCGCGAACATTGGGGCCTGGGGTATGCCAGCGAAGCGGCGTGGACGGCCCTGCGCTGTGGGTTTGACCGGTTGCAGCTGGATGAGGTGGTAGCCTTCACTGCCCAGACCAACCAGCCGTCACAGAAAGTCATGCAGGCCATCGGCATGCATTACGATCCGGCGTCGGATTTTGCACACCCCAAGCTCGCGGCGGACGATCCGCTGCGCCATCATGTGTTGTATCGCATCACCCGCGGCCAATGGTTGGATACGCTGCATGGATAAGCAGACCGCCCGATGCCCGATAATATCGCCCGCCGCAGCCAAGACTGCGCGGTACTGCTTTGTGTGAGGAGAGTTTGAATGAGCCAAGTGTTGGAAGATTTGGTCGACTTGCTGACCCTGGAACCGATCGAGGAAAATCTCTTTCGTGGTCGCAGCCAGGACCTGGGCTTTCGCCAACTGTTCGGCGGTCAGGTGTTGGGGCAATCGCTGTCGGCGGCCAGCCAGACCGTTGAGGAGGCGCGGCATGTGCATTCGTTGCACGGTTACTTCCTGCGCCCTGGCGACGCCGCGCTGCCGGTGGTCTATCAGGTGGACCGGGTACGCGACGGCGGCAGTTTCAGCACGCGGCGGGTCACGGCGATCCAGAAGGGCAACCCGATCTTCACCTGCAGCGCATCGTTTCAGTACGATGAAATAGGGTTTGAGCACCAGACCACCATGCCAGTGGTGGTGGGGCCGGAGAACCTGCCGTCGGAGCTGGAACTGACTCGCCAGCGCGCGCACCTGATTCCTGAGCACATGCGCGACAAATTGCTTTGCCCCAAGCCGATTGAAGTGCGGCCGGTGACCGAGAAGGACCCGTACAACCCGCAGCCTGCGGATCCGGTCAAATATGTGTGGTTCCGCGCCGACGGTGCCCTGGCCGACTTGCCTGCCTTGCATAAATACCTGCTGGCCTACGCCTCGGACTTCGGTTTGCTGACCACCTCGTTGCTGCCCCATGGCAAGACGGTCTGGCAGAAAGACATGCAAGTGGCCAGCCTCGACCATGCCTTGTGGTTCCACGCCGACCTGCGTGCCGACGACTGGTTGCTCTATGCCATGGACAGCCCGTGGGCCGGCAATTCCCGTGGGTTCTCCCGTGGCAGCGTGTACAACCGCGCGGGTCAGTTGGTGGCGTCGGTGACCCAGGAAGGGTTGATTCGCCATCGCAAGGATTGGGCATGAGCCTGAAGCACGTTAAACACTGGGTGTTCGACATGGACGGCACGCTGACGGTCGCGGTCCATGACTTTGCGGCGATTCGCGTGGCGCTGGATATTCCGGCGACCGACGACATCCTCACGCATCTGGCAGCGTTGCCGGCGGACATCGCGGCAGCCAAGCATGCATGGCTGCTGGAGCATGAGCGCGAGCTGGCCCTCGGCTCAAGGCCGGCCGCAGGTGCGGTGGCGTTGGTGCGGGCGCTGGCTGAGCGCGGTTGCCGCCTGGGCATCCTGACCCGCAACGCTCGGGAACTGGCCCACGTGACGCTGCAAGCGATTGGCTTGGCGGACTGTTTTGCGGTGGAGGATGTGCTGGGGCGTGATGATGCGCCCCCCAAGCCGGATCCCGGTGGCCTGTTGAAACTGGCCCAAGCCTGGGACGTGCCACCCGCTGAGATGGTGATGGTCGGTGATTATCGTTTTGACCTGGACTGCGGCCGCGCGGCGGGGACCAGGACGGTCCTGGTCAACCTGCCCGAGAATCCATGGCCGGAGCTGGCAGATTGGCATGCCGAGGATTGCGCGGCGTTGCAACGGCTTATCTGATACAACGCAAGTTTCAGTACCGAATTATCCCGTAGATAGCGTCTGAACCTCACCGAGCAAGCGCAAGGTGCGAACCCTCCCGCAGCAGTTGGCCCGGTAAGCTCAAGACGGTCTTTAAGGACGCTATGGGAACAATGGCGTCCTGGCAGTAATCCCCAACGCTTGCTCATCAAAGACGCGTGGCCGAAAAGGTGTCGCATTGGGTGATCTGGCCCTGGGCAAAACCGGTCTTGAACCAGCGTACCCGCTGTTGCGAGGTGCCGTGGGTGAACGAATCAGGCACCACACGGCCCTGGCCCTGCTGCTGCAACCGATCGTCGCCGATGGCATTGGCCGCATTCAGCGCTTCTTCGATATCGCCGGGTTCCAGCCAGTTCAGGCGCTTTTGCGCACGGTTGGCCCAGACACCGGCGAAGCAGTCGGCTTGCAGTTCCTGGCGTACCAGCAGGCCTCCGTCGCCTTCCATCTGGCGACCTTGCTGGCGCGCCGCCTGAATCTTCGAGGAGATCCCGAGCAGAGTCTGCACATGGTGGCCGACTTCGTGAGCGATCACGTAGGCCTGGGCAAAATCGCCGGCGGCCTGGAAGCGTTGCGACATTTCCCGGAAGAAATCCAGGTCCATGTACACCTGTTGGTCAGTCGGGCAATAGAACGGGCCGCTGGCGGACGTCGCGCCACCGCAGGCGGAGTTCACCCGGCCACGGAACAGAATCAACTTGGGGTTCTTGTAGGTCAGGCCGTTTTCCTTGAACACCTGGCCCCAGGTGTCTTCGGTATCGCCAAGCACGGCGCGGACAAATTCGGCCTGCTCGTCGTTGGCCGGTGGTGCCTGGCGCGTTTGCGGGCTGACGGAAGGGGCTTGCTCGGTCATTTGACCGCTCAGTTGCCCGAGGATCTGCATCGGGTCCTGGCCGGTCAGCAGACCGATGCCGACGATCAGCACAATGGCCGTCAAGCTCAGGCCCTTGCCACCGCCAAAGCGCATACCACCGCCACCACCGCCGTTGTTACGCGCGTCGACCACGTTGTCGCTGCGTCGGCCCTTTTTCCATAGCATGTGGCAATCCTCTTGATGTGCGTGCGGTAGGCGCAATAATCGTTAGTGAGTATGGTCGTTTTAACGGCAATAGCCTTCGCCGGTATTGACCACCAGGCAATCTTTTTTCTCGGTCAGCCACTTCAAGCCAGTGGCTACGCCGTCGCCAGCGCGCAGCAGTTGCGGTCCATCGGGACGGGTAAAACTGATGCCCTCTTCGGTGGCCACGCCCTTGAAGGTGCCTGACGCATCGTCGTCGAGGCCGTAGCGCATGGTCAGCAGGTAATGCCCGCGGCCGATGCTCTGATCTTTGTTGACCGTCAAGCTCAGGCCTTCCACACCGACCCATTGGCCGACCCATTTGTCGGTAGGCAAGACTTCCGGCACCAGGGTGGCTTGTACCGACGCCGGTTGCGGCTGGCTGACCTGCGGCTCTTTATCGCAAGCGCTGAGGAACACCAGGGTGGAGAGGATAAACAAGATTTTTTTCATCATGAGGGATAGGCCTTGGTGGAAATGCGCGCAATGGCTGGCGGGCGTGGAGCGTTGGACTCGATTACTGCAATTTAGTGCGCTGTTCGCCCGGTGTTTGGTTATGCTCTTGAGATACACCTGCGACCGGTTCTAGATTAACCGGTTGAGTGCCACCGTTCTGGGTGGTCATTTCAGCCTGTCGCGCGCGAGAATTCAATGACCCTCAGCACTCCACTTTCCGGCGTCAACCATCCCCTCAAAGGCATTCTGCTGATTGTGGTGGCGACATTCCTGTTCTCCAGCCACGATGCGCTGTCCAAATACCTGGCCGGGTTCTACCCGATCGTGATGGTGGTGTGGGCCCGGTATATGGTGCATACACTGCTGATGGCCGGGATCTTCCTGCCGCAATCAGGCTTGCGGGTGCTGCGCAGCAAGCGGCCATTATGGCAAATCGCCAGGGCGTTGTGCCTGTTGGGCACCAGCCTGTTTTTTACCGCGGCGCTGCACTACATACCCTTGGCCGAAGCAACGGCGGTGAACTTTCTGGCGCCGATCCTGGTGACGGCATTGTCGGTGCCACTGCTGGGCGAACATGTGACGCGGGGCCAGTGGCTGGCGGTTATCTGCGGTTTTGTCGGGGTCATCATCATCGTTCACCCGGGCGGTGAACTGTTCACGCCTGCTGTTTTTCTGCCGCTGACGTCGGCATTGTTTTTCTGCTTCTATCAACTGTTGACCCGCACCCTCAGTCAGTACGACAGCCCCACCACCAGCAACTTCTTCGCCGGCTTGTGCAACACCCTGGTGATGAGCGCGCTGGTGCCGTTCTTCTGGCAAGTACCGAGCTGGCGCCACGCGGTGTTGATGCTGGCGTTGGGCACCTGCGGCATGACCGCGCACCTGATGCTGACCAAGGCATTCCGCGTGGCGGCTCCGGCGTTGCTGGCGCCCTTCGGTTACTGCCAGATCGTGTTTGCGGGGTTGTTGGGATGGCTGGTGTTCAATCACACCCCGGACCTGACCACCGTGGTCGGAATCGGGGTGATTTGCTTGAGCGGCTTGGCCGCTGCCTGGCAGCAGCGGCGGCGTTGAGTTCGACTCAGGCCTCGACGGTCGGAATCTTGCGCGGGGCCATGAAGTACATCCAGGTCAGCGCGATGAAGTACATCGCCGGGATCAGGGTGAACAGCACGGTATAGTTGTTGTGGGTCACCGTCAGGATATGGCCGACGACCTGGGTCATGAACATTCCGCCGATGGCCGCGCACATCCCGCCGAAACCAAACACCGTGCTCATCATGTGCTTGGGCGTGTAGTCCATCACCAGGCTCCAGATATTGGCGGTCCAGGCCTGGTGCGCGCCGATGGCCAGGGAGATGGCAAACACCGCAACCCACAATTGACTGGAGCCTGCGGCCATGATCACCCCGACGATGCAGCAGGCAAACAGCAGCATCGACAGCAATCGCGCCTTGATTGGCTGCATGCCACGCCCGATCAGGAACGAAGACAGGATCCCGCCACCCACGCTGCCGAAATCCGCCGTCAGGTAAATGATGATCAGCGGGATGCCCATCTGGGTCACGTTGATGCCCAGGTTGTATTGCTGGTTGAGGAATGGTGGCAACCAGTACAGGTAAAACCAGAACACCGGCGCCGTCAGCGAGTAGGCGATGGCGAAGGCCCAGGTGCCGCGCATGCGCAGGATACGGCTGAACGGCACGCGAGGTTGTTCTGGTTCGACTTGCTGTTGTACGTAGTCCAATTCCGATTGCTTGACGCTCGGATGGTCTTCCGGGTTGTAGTACTTCAAACCCCAGAACACCAGCCAGATGCCGCCCAGTGCTGCCATGCACAGAAACGCTGCCTGCCAGCCCCATACGTGGAGAATCAACGGCAGCAGCATCGGCGTGAACATGGCGCCGACGTTGGTTCCCGCGTTGAAGATGCCGGTGGCCACCGCGCGCTCGCCGGCCGGAAACCACAGGCGGGTCGTCTTGACGCAGGCCGGGTAGTTGGCCGCTTCGGTCAGACCGAGGATAAAGCGGCAGACCATAAAGCCCACTGCCGAGGTCGCCAGCCCGTGGGCGCCGGTGGCGATGCTCCACAGCAGCACGGCGCAGAAGAACACACGCTTGACGCCGACTCGGTCGATCAGCCGGCCTTGCAGTACAAAACCGATGGCGTAACCGACCTGGAACCAGAAGTTGATATTGGCGTAGTCCATCGCCGTCCAGCTCATTTCCTTGGCCAGGATTGGCTGCATGACGCCGAGGGCGGCACGGTCGATGTAGTTCAGGGTGGTGGCAAAAAACACCAGGGCCAGCATGCCCCAGCGGGTTTTACCGACGGCGAGTGCACCGCGAATCTTGTCGCCGATGGCCGCGTTCGGGTTGCCAGGGCGCGCGGCCATGGCGGAGTTTTGCGAAGGCATGAGAGGTACCCGTTTTTTTAAATTCTTATGATGTGTTCTGGGTCTTGATCACTCCAGGGCGCTCATTAAAAGCGGTCCCGGATGCGCAGTCGATGGTGCGCAGTGGCTAAAAAATCGTCAATTCTCCAACCGTCATTGTGTTCGATAATCGCCCAAAAAACTAACCGGTTCGTACATTTTAAATTGCTGTGCTTTAGTGTGAGGTCAATAATTTGCCTCAGACAAGATCAGCCCTAATTGCCGGGAGTCGCCCATGCAACGTTCCATCGCCACCGTTTCCCTGAGCGGTACCCTGCCGGAAAAGCTCGAAGCCATTGCCGCGGCCGGGTTCGATGGTGTGGAAATCTTCGAAAACGACTTGCTGTATTACGACGGCAGCCCGCGTGAAATCAGGCAGATGTGTGCCGATCTGGGCATCGTCATTACCCTTTTTCAGCCATTTCGTGATTTTGAAGGATGCCGTCGCGACCGCCTGGCGCGCAACCTGGACCGTGCCGAGCACAAGTTCGACTTGATGCAGGAACTGGGCACCGACTTGGTACTGGTGTGCAGTAACGCGTCGGCGGACTCAACGGGCGAGCACTCGATCCTGCGCGATGACTTGACCCTGCTGGCCGAGCGCGCTGGCCGTCGCAGCTTGCGTATTGGTTACGAAGCCCTGGCCTGGGGGCGCCACGTCAACACCTGGCAACAGGTGTGGAACCTGGTGCGCGAGATTGATCACCCAAGCCTTGGGGTGTTGCTGGACAGTTTTCATACCTTGTCTCTCAAGGGGGATCCCACGGCGATCGCCGATATTCCCGGTGACAAGATTTTCTTCGTGCAAATGGCCGACGCACCGCTCCTGGCCATGGACGTGCTGGAGTGGAGCAGGCATTTCCGCTGCTTCCCCGGCCAGGGTGAATTCGACCTGGCAGGCTTTCTCGCACCGATCATCAAGAGTGGTTACACCGGGCCATTATCCCTTGAGGTTTTCAATGACGGCTTCCGTGCCGCACCGACCCGAGCCAATGCAGCCGATGGTTTTCGCTCACTGCTGTACCTGGAGGAGAAGACCCGCGAGCGCCTGGAGCAAGCAGCCACATCCGTGGATATCCTGTTTGAAACCCCGGTCGCCAGCGAGTATGACGGCATCGAGTTTCTGGAGTTTGCCGTCGACGAAAGTCTCGGTGCCAAGCTTTCGCAGTGGTTGCAGCGCTTGGGGTTTGTCAATGCGGGGCAGCATCGCTCCAAGAACGTCAGCTTGTTGCGCCAGGGTGATATCAACCTGATCCTCAACTGCGAGCCTTACTCCTTTGCCCACAATTTTTTCGAGGCCCATGGCCCATCGTTGTGTGCCACGGCAATTCGGGTCAAAGACAGCACCAAGGCCCTGGAGCGGGCGGTGGCTTACAAGGGCCAGCCGTATCGCGGCCTGGTCGGGCCCAATGAACTGGAGCTGGCGGCGGTACGTGCTCCCGACGGCAGCCTGATTTATCTGGTCGATGATCGAGACGGGCTCTACGACACCGACTTCTACCTGCAATCCGAGGCATCAGGCGAAGGTGGCCTATTGCGTATCGATCATATGGCCATGGCGCTGCCGGCCGACAGCCTCGACAGTTGGGTGCTGTTCTACAAGAGCCTGCTGGATTTCGAGGCCGATGATGAAGTGGTACTGCCTGATCCTTATGGCCTGGTAAAAAGTCGAGCGTTGCGCAGCCGCTGCAGTTCGATTCGCCTGCCGCTGAACATTTCCGAGAACCGCAACACGGCGATTTCCCATGCGCTCTCCAGCTATCGTGGCAGCGGAGTGCATCACATTGCTTTCGATTGCGCGGATATTTTCGCGCAAGTCAGTCGCGCCAAAGAGGCGGGAGTACCGTTGCTGGATATCCCGCTTAATTATTACGACGACCTCGCGGCGCGCTTCGATTTCGATGACCAATTCCTCAGCGAGCTGGCGTACTACAACGTCTTGTACGACCGCGACGCCCAGGGCGGTGAGTTGTTTCATGTGTACACCGAACCCTTCGAAGGGCGTTTCTTCTTCGAGATCATCCAGCGCAAGAACGGTTATTCCGGCTACGGCGCGGCCAACGTTGCGGTACGTCTGGCGGCAATGGCCAAGTCTCGCAGCGGCGCGGTGCGCCAGGCCAAGTTGTAGGGGATTGATGCTTCCTTAGTGGGGCGCGGCACCCCATAATCACGGCCAGCATCCATGGCCGTGAGTGCAACATGATTTCGACCTCCCAATTGCCTGCCGCGTCCCTGGCGCCGCGCAAGAACCGCAAGAACAACCCGGAAAAGACCCGCGAGAACATTCTGCAAGAAGCCATTGTCGAGTTCGTCCAGCAGGGGCTGTCCGGTGCGCGAGTGGACGCCATCGCCGAGCGCATCCACACCTCAAAACGCATGATTTATTACTACTTCGGCAGTAAGGAACAGTTGTACGTTGAGGTGCTGGAAAAACTCTATGGGGATATTCGCAATACTGAAACCCGGATGAACCTCACCGAGCTTGAGCCACAGGAGGCGATCCGGCGCCTGGTGGAATTTACCTTTGATCATCACGACCAGAACGTGGATTTCGTGCGTATCGTCAGCATCGAGAACATCCACAATGCCGAGTACGTGAAGCGGTCGGATTCGATCAAGGCAATGAACAGCAACATCCTCGAGGCGCTCGGCACCACCTTGCAACGAGGTGCCGAACTGGGTGTATTCCGCGCAGGGCTGGAGCCGCTGGACGTGCACTTGCTGATCAATTCGTTCAGTTTTTACCGGGTGTCCAACCGTCATACGTTCAGTGAGATTTTTCAGATCGAGTTATCGGATGAGGCGGTCAAACAACGCCATCGAGCGATGATTTGCGAGTCGGTACTGCGCTACTTGCAGGCTTGAACGATCTCGCGTCAGTTATTCATGTGCTGGAAGTGTTCGAGCATCCGTTCTGCATTCGCCACTTCGCCGCTGAACAACTCAAACGCTTTTACCGCCTGGAACACCGCCATCTGCCCACCGTCCAGGGTGCGGCAACCCAGCGCCCGAGCCTCGCGCAACAGTTCGGTTTGCAGCGGGAAGTAGACGATTTCCGCCACCCACATCGCACGACGCAACAGTGGCGGTGGTACCGGCGTGCCCGGCAGTTTGGCCATGCCGATGGGCGTGGTGTTGACCAGGCCGTCAGCCTCGGCCATGGCGCTGGTCAAGTTGCTGCCGGCCTGCGCGCGGCCCACACCGAAGTGTTGGTTGAGGTTATCGGCCAGGCTCTGTGCGCGGTTGTCATCCACATTAAAAATACTCAGTTGCTCCACGCCTTCACCGAGCAGCGCGTGCGCCACCGCAGCCCCGGCGCCACCTGCGCCCATCTGCACCACGCGCTTGCGCGCGGTATCACTCAAGCCCCGGCGAAAGCCTTCGGCAAAACCCAGGCAGTCAGTGTTGTGGCCAATGCGCTTGCCCTCGCGCCAGATCACGGTGTTGACCGCACCAATCCCTCGAGCTTCGGGCGACAGTTCATCGAGTAGTGGCAGGATCAATTGTTTGCACGGGTAAGTGATGTTCAGCCCGGTGAAGTTCATCTGCTCGGCCGCCCGCAGCAAGTCGGGCAGGGCGCTGCTGTCCAGGTGTAACTGATCCAGGTCGATCAGGCGATACAGGTAGTGCATGCCCTGGGCATCGCCTTCGTGCTCATGCAGGGCAGGCGTGCGCGAGGCCTGGATACCCGAACCGATCAGGCCAGCGAGAATACGCGCTTTCATTGATCACGCCCTTTCAACATCTGGCTGAAATGCTCGAGGGCCAAGTGATAACCGTGGCTGCCAAACCCGGCGAGCACCGCCTTGGCGACCGGCGACACGAAGGAATGATGGCGGAAAGGTTCGCGAGCATGCACGTTGGACAAATGCACTTCGATCACCGGCAACTCACTGGCGACCAACGCATCGCGGATTGCCACGGACGTGTGGGTCCAGGCCGCCGGGTTGATCACAATCGCGGCGCAACGTGTGCGTGCGCCGTGGATCCAGTCCAGCAGTTCACCCTCATGGTTGGTTTGGCGAAACTCCAGTTTCAAACCCAATTGTTCAGCGCTGCGGCCACACAGGGCGGCGACGTCGGCGAGGGTTTCATGGCCGTAAGTGGCCGGTTCGCGAGTGCCCAGCAGGTTGAGGTTGGGGCCGTTGAGCACCAGCACGATAGGGGGCATGGGGCGGTCTCCACTGTTGTTTTTATCGAGAGAAACAAAATGTACTGAATAGTTAATTTGGTCAATCGAGGGGGAGGCCGCTAGAGGAGAATCGTTCGATTATCGAACGCTGAATACGCACGCTACGGTTCGGCGGGCAACGGCACGAGCGATTACAACCTGATGGTCGAAATCGTTCGGCGCGTTACTACGCTGTGAAGCAGTTCCAGAGAAAAAGCCGGTTGTCGGTTAGCACCTGGAAAACGGCTAATCGTTAATAAATAACCTAACGGATGGGTTGATGTGACAGTAGGCATTTACAAAGGACATGTGATTGCAGTGTTTCTCAGGGATGAGCACTGCCCGCCCCATGTGCATGTGGCGGGCAAGGAGGGCGGCCGACCGCGCAAGGTGTTGTAGGTGCCGGCAAGCCAGCTCCTGAAAGGCTTACCGACGGGTCAGTAGTACACCCGATTCCATATGGTGGGTCCACGGGAACTGGTCAAACATTGCGCACCGAGTAACACGGTGCGTGTCGTGCAGTTGCGCGATGTTCGCCGCCAGCGTCTGCGGGTTGCAGGAGATGTACAGGATGTTCTCGAAGCGCCGGGTCAGTTCGCAGGTGTCTGGGTCCATGCCGGCACGCGGCGGATCGACGAATACACTGCCAAACGCGTAGCTTTTGAGATCGATGCCGTGCAGGCGACGGAACGGCCGCACTTCGTTCAAGGCTTCGGTCAGCTCTTCGGCGGACAAGCGCACCAGGGTGACGTTATCCACAGCGTTTTCATCGAGGTTGCTCAGGGCTGCGTTGACCGAAGTCTTGCTGATCTCGGTGGCCAGCACTTTGCGCACACGGGTTGCCAGCGGCAGGGTGAAGTTGCCGTTGCCGCAGTACAACTCCAGCAGGTCGTCGCTGCGATCGCCCAGGGCGTCATACGCCCAGTTGAGCATTTTCTGATTCACCGTGCCGTTGGGCTGGGTGAACGCGCCTTCCGGCTGGCGGTAACTGAAGGTACGGCCGCCGACCTCAAGCTTTTCCACCACGTAATCGCGACCGATCACGTCGCGCTTGCCCTTCGAGCGGCCGATGATGCTGACGTCCAGATCGGCGGCAAGCTGCTTGGCCGCCGCGTGCCAATGCTCGTCCAGCGGACGGTGATAGCACAGCGTGATCATCGCGTCGCCGGCCAGGGTGGTCAGGAACTCAACCTGGAACAGCTTGTGACTCAAGGCGGCGCTGGCTTGCCAGGCGGCCTTGAGCTGCGGCATCAACTGGTTGATGCGGGTGCTTGCGATGGGGAACTCTTCGATCAGAATCGGCGTGCGCTTGTCGTCCTGGGAGAACATCGCATAGTGACGCTGACCTTCTTCACGCCACAGGCGGAACTCGGCGCGCAGGCGGAAGTTCTGCAACGGCGAGTCGAAAACCTGTGGCTCGGGTGCCTCGAACGGTGCGAGCAGGTCACGCAGGCGCGTGACCTTGTCTTGCAGTTGCAGGGCGTAACTTGCAGCATCAAAAGTCATGCGGGGAACCAGCCTAGCTTGATCACAAACAGCAGCGACAGAATCACCAGCGCCGGGTTCAGTTCACGGTAGCGGCCCGAAAGCAGCTTGATACCGGTCCAGGCGATGAAACCGAAGGCAATGCCGTTGGCGATGGAGTAAGTGAAGGGCATCGCCAGGGCAGTGATCACCACCGGCGCTGCAACGGTAATGTCGTCCCAGTCGATTTCCGCCAGGCCCGAGGTCATCAGCACCGCCACGAACAGCAACGCTGGCGCGGTGGCAAAGGCCGGTACGCTGGAGGCCAGCGGCGAGAAGAACAACGCCAGCAGGAACAGGATCGCCACCACGATGGCCGTCAAGCCGGTGCGGCCCCCGGCACTCACGCCGGCCGCGGACTCGATGTAGCTGGTGGTGGTCGAGGTGCCCAGCAGGGAGCCGGCCATGGCGGCGGTGCTGTCAGCGATCAGCGCGCGGCCCATTTTCGGCATGTGGCCGTCCTTGCCCATCAGGCCGGCGCGCTTGGCGACGCCGATCAGGGTGCCGGAGTTGTCGAACAGGTCAACGAACAGAAAGGCAAAGATGATGCTGATCAGGCCGATATCCAGGGCGCCGGCGATGTCCAGTTGCAGGAAGGTCGGGGCCAGGGAAGGCGGCATCGACATCACCCCGCCAAACGGCGTGAAGCCCAGCACGATCGAGGCGATGGTGACCGCCAGAATGCCGATCAGCACGGCGCCGCGAACCTTCAAGGCTTCCAGGGCAACGATCAGCGCAAAACCCAGCGTGGCGAGAACCGGCGCTGGCTTGGCCAGATCGCCCATGCTCAACATGGTCGCCGGGTTACTGATCACGATGCCTGCGTTTTGCAAGGCGATCAGCGCCAGGAACAGGCCGATACCGGCGGCAATCGCCGAGCGCAGCGGCAGCGGGATGCTGTTGATGATCCATTCACGGATGCGGAAGATCGACAGCAGGAAGAACAGCACGGCGGAAACGAAGACCGCGCCCAACGCCACTTGCCAGGTGTGGCCCTGGTGCAGGACCACGGTGTAGGTAAAGAAAGCGTTCAAGCCCATGCCCGGCGCCAGGGCAATCGGGTAGTTGGCGATCAGGCCCATGATCGCCGAGCCGATGGCGGCCGCCAGGCAGGTGGCGACGAACAGGGCGCCTTTGTCCATGCCGGTCTCGCCGAGAATGCTCGGGTTGACGAACAGGATATAGGCCATGGCCAGAAAGGTCGTGATGCCCGCGAGAATCTCGGTGCGCACGTTGGTGTCGTGGGCCTTGAGTTGAAACAGCTTTTCCAGCATGCCTGCTCCCTGTGGCGCGCTCGGCGCCGTTATTTGTTGACCTCAAAGTCAAAGCACAAACTGCGCCAGGCGCCGCGTGTTTTCGAGAGAGGATCGGAAAAAGCGGCGCATCATACCAGCAGGTCGCCGGCCTGTGGCACCCGGCCTCGGTTTTGTTGAGTGTGGCCTTGGGGCATACTCCCCCGACGTTCAGCCGTGGGTCATTAAAAGCATGAAAAAAGCCATCGCGTGGAGTCTAGCTCCGTTTGCCTGCCTCGGCCTGTGGCTGGGACCGGCACCGGCGTGGAGCGCGCCTGCACTGGCCTTGAGCGAGGTGCGCGTGTTCAAGGTTGAGTCGGCCAATTGCACGGAGGTCATCCCCGAACGGGCGGAGAGTACTCATCTGTGCGCGCATCGCGGACCCACTAAGATCTACGTGAAGGAGCTAGGCATCGGCAACAACTCCGTGGCCTCGTTCGACGGCGCGCGGCTGGCGGGTCGGAGCACGGCGGTCTGCCAGGTGGGCTCCATCAGCCAGGCGTGCAATGGCGCGGGGACATTAATGGGCTATGTCTACGTGTTTGAGCTGGATGTGCGGGCGCAGGGCTCGTTCCGCTACAGCAACACCTCCATCAATGCGCCGCGCAATACCCTGAGCACTGTGCTCTCCATCCGCTGATTCCCGTCCATCAATTCCCTTGAACGCTCATAACCCCTCGAAGTCGTACCGCTAAGACGGCGACTTCCGAGAACGCCGCGAATGCACACCAACCGTGAGGTGTTTATGAGCGCGATCCCTACTGGCGCGGCGGCCAAGCCGTTTGTCGGACATTCGATTAACCTGGTCCTCAATGGTCAAGCCCGCCAACTGGAGGTATTGCCCTGGACCACGCTGTTGGATCTGTTGCGTGAGCAACTGGACCTGACCGGCAGTAAAAAAGGTTGCGACCACGGTCAGTGTGGCGCCTGCACCGTGTTGCTCAATGGCAAGCGGATCAACGCCTGCCTGACGTTGGCGGTCATGTGCGACGGCGCCGAATTGACCACCGTCGAAGGGTTGGCCACTGGCGACAAATTGCACCCGATGCAACAGGCCTTCATCAAGCACGACGCGTTCCAGTGTGGCTACTGCACCCCCGGGCAGATTTGTTCGGCGATAGGCCTGGCCCGAGAAGGCCGTGCCCATGATGCGGCGCAGATTCAGGAATTGATGAGCGGCAACCTGTGCCGCTGCGGTGCCTACAACAATATTCGCGATGCAGTGCAAGAGGCGTTGCCGGCGTGCCGAGCGTCGGGAGGTGAGCGATGAACCCCTTTCACTACAGCAAACCCGCCGATGTACAGGCAGCCGTGGCGCTGAGCAGCGCGACCTCGCGTTTCATTGCCGGTGGCACCAACCTGCTGGATCTGATGAAAGAGAACATCAGCCACCCCGAGCACCTGATCGACATTACCGGCCTGCCACTGCGCGAGGTTGAGTAGACGCCGGCCGGTGGCGTGATGATCGGTGCCTTGGTGAGCAATGCCGACCTGGCCTGGCATCCCTTGATCGAACAACGTTACCCACTGCTGTCCCAGGCGATCCTGGCCGGTGCTTCGCCGCAACTGCGCAACATGGCCAGCACTGGGGGCAACCTGTTGCAGCGTACGCGCTGTTATTACTTCTATGACGCCGCCGTGCCGTGCAACAAGCGCGAACCTGGCAGCGGCTGCCCGGCACGGCACGGTTTGAATCGTATCCACGCGATCCTCGGGGCCAGCGAGCAGTGTGTCGCCACACACCCGTCGGACATGTGCGTGGCCCTGGCCGCGCTGCAAGCACGTGTGCATGTGCAAGGGCGTGGCGGTGCGCGGGTGATTGAGTTTGCCGACTTTCATCGGCTACCGGACGATGCGCCACAGCGAGACAACCAATTGGCCGATGATGAACTGATCACCGCCGTTGAATTGCCCGCCGACCATCTGGCGGCTCACAGTCATTACCTGAAAATCCGTGACCGTGCTTCTTATGCCTTTGCCCTGGTGTCGGTCGCCGCCGCGCTGGAGCTGGACGGCGAGGTAATCCGCGACGCGCGTCTGGCCTTGGGCGGTGTTGCCCACAAACCGTGGCGTGACCGTGCGGTGGAAGCGGCCTTGATAGGTCAGCCCGTCAGTCGCGAGACCTTCAGCGCGGCGGCCGAGGCGCTGTTGCAGGATGCCCAGCCCCTTGAACACAACGCCTTCAAGATCAAACTGGCACGTCGGGCGATCATTCGCGCCTTGAGCGATGCTGCAGTTGCGGGAGATCGCTCATGAGTGCCATCGGCAAACCGTTGGATCGGGTGGACGGTCTGCTGAAGGTCACCGGTCAGGCACGTTACGCCGGTGAGTTTGCTGAAGATGGCCTGCTGCACGGCAGCGTGGTGTCCAGCAGCATCGCCAAGGGCCGTGTGCTGCATATTGACGCTTCACAGGCGTTGGCATTGCCGGGCGTGGTGAGGGTGCTCGATCACCTCAACCGGCCCAGACTGTCCAGCTATGATGACAGCTACGCCGACGCCGATGCCGCCGACGGCTCGCCGTTCCGTCCGCTCTACAACGATCGCGTGCTGTACAGCGGTCAACCGTTGGCCCTGGTGATTGCCGATAACCTGGAACTGGCGCGACATGCCGGGTCGCTGGTGCGCATCGAGTATGAACGCGAAGCCGCTGAAACCGACCTGCTCACGTTACGTGAGCAGGCTCATCCGTCGCCTCAGGAACTGCCCAAGCCGCGTGGCAACTTTCAGGCCGAATGGGCCGGCGCTGCCATCAACCTGGATTTGCACTACAGCACCCCCATCGAACACCACAACCCGATGGAACCGCACGCGAGTACCGTGCTGTACCAGGCGGACGGTACGCTGCATATCCACGACAAGACCCAGGGCACGCAAAACTGCCAGGCCTACGTGCAGAAAGTGTTTGGCCTGGATAAAAGCCAGGTCCGGGTTTTCGCCGCGTTCGTTGGCGGGGCATTTGGCTCCGGCTTGCGCCCGCAGTATCAATTACCGCTGGCGGTAATGGCGTCACTGGCGCTGAAGCGGTCGGTACGGGTCACCCTGACTCGTCAGCAGATGTTCACTTTCGGCTATCGCCCGCGCACCTTGCAGCGTCTGCAAATAGGCGCGGCGGCAAATGGTCGGTTGCTGGCACTAGGGCATACCGCCATTGGCCAGACATCGCGTTTCGAGGACTTCAGCGAACACGTGGTGGAATGGAGCGGCATGCTTTATCACTGCGACAACGTGCAACTGACCTACAAATTAGTGCCGCTGGACGTGTTCACCCCGCTGGATATGCGCGCCCCTGGCGCCGCCCTCGGGTTGATTGGCCTGGAGTGTGCGATGGATGAACTGGCCTGCGCCCTGGCCATCGATCCGGTGCAGTTACGCCTGATCAACTATGCCGAGCGCAATCAGAACGAAGACAAACCCTGGTCCAGCAAAGCCTTGCGCGAGTGTTACCGCGAAGGCGCCGAGCGTTTTGGCTGGCGTCAGCGCAACCCGGAACCGCGCAGCATGCGCGAGGGCCGCCAGTTGATTGGCTGGGGCATGGCGGGCGGGGTGTGGGAGGCGATGCAAATGAAGGCCAGCGCCAAGGCCTCGATCGATCACGAGGGCAAGCTTACGGTGAGCAGTGCGACCACCGACATCGGCACGGGCACCTACACGGTGATGACGCAGATCGCGGCGCAGACCTGCGGCGTGGCGATGGACGATGTGCGCTTTATCCTCGGTGACTCGTCACTGCCCACGGCACCGCTGCAAGGCGGTTCGTTTACCGTGTCGTCGGTCGGCACGGCGGTGCAGCAAGCCTGTGAAGCCTTGAATGAAAAACTGCTGACGGTGGCCCGCAAGACGTATCCGGCCTTTAGCGAGGCCGAGTCGGCGCGCTTTGAAAATGCTCAGTTGCACGCCGGCGAGCAGCACATTGACCTGGCGCAATTGGTGCGTGACAGCGGCGAGCAGTGCCTGGAAGTGCAGGTCGACAGCGAACCCGACGAGCGCCGCAAAGGCTACGCCTCGGCCACGCATTCGGCGGTGTTCGTCGAGGTGCGGGTGGATGAAGACCTGGGCACCATCCAGGTCAGTCGGGTGGTCAGCGCGGTGGCGGCCGGGCGGGTGGTCAATCCGAAAATGGCCCGTAGCCAGATCCTTGGTGGCGTGGTCTGGGGGATTGGCATGGCCTTGCATGAGGAGACTCAGGTCGACCATCAGTTGGGGCGTTACATGAATCACAGCCTGGCGGAGTACCACATTCCGGTGAACGCTGATGTCGGCGAAATTGACGTGCTATTCGTTGAGGAACACGACGAGATTGTGAATGCGCTGGGCTCCAAGGGCGTCGGTGAGATTGGTATAGTCGGGGTCGCGGCGGCGGTGGCGAATGCGATTTATCATGCTACGGGTAAGCGGGTACGGGAGTTTCCGATTACGTTGGATAAGGTGTTGTAGACAGGCGCGTTGGCGGTGAGAGAGTGGTTCGGCTTGGGATCTGCCCCTCACCCTAACCCTCTCCCCAGAGGGGAGAGGGGACTGATCGGGAAATATTGGCAATCTATGGCAACCTGAAACAGCAGCTTTGAATCCATAATTCAAAATGGTTTTTCAGGTCGCAAATTTTCTCAGCCCACTTTGGTCTGTCCCCTCGCCCCTCTGGGGAGAGGGTTAGGGTGAGGGGCGGTCCATGCAACATTGCTCAAACTCGCCACGCCCCAAGGATCTTCATCTCTTGACGGATCGATGTCAGCCAAGTCTCAGTCGGCCTCAAGACAGACGCGAGTCTTCCACCGGCGTATGCATGCGATCACGCTTGGCCAGGGTCGGGAACAGTCTGATCCAGACCCCGGTCACCAGCAGCGTACCGACACCGCCCAACACTACAGCAGGCACGGTGCCCAGCCAGTGCGCGGTGACGCCGGATTCAAATTCGCCCAACTGATTGGAGGCGCCGATAAACAATCCATTCACCGCACTGACCCGGCCACGCATCTCATCGGGGGTTTCCAACTGCACGAACGAGGCGCGAATGACCATGCTGATCATGTCCGCCGCGCCCAGCACCACCAGCACCGCCAGGGAAAACCAGAATGAGGTGGAGAGCCCGAACGCAATGGTCGCCACGCCAAATACGCCCACGGCGGTAAACATCACGCGTCCGACGTGACGGTCCACGGCAAAGCGCGCCAGCCACAACGACATCAACAGTGCGCCCACCGCCGGCGCCGAGCGCAGCAGGCCAAGACCCCAGGCGCCGGTCAACAGAATGTCCTTGGCGAACACCGGCAGCAATGCAGTTGCACCGCCCAACAGCACGGCGAACAGGTCGAGGGAAATGGCCCCGAGGATGTCGGGCCGGCTGCGGATAAAGCGGATGCCGGCGAGTAACGAATCCAGCGTCGCCTTGCCTTTGTTCAGGGGCATTTGACGGGCAGGCAAGTTCAGGGTCAGCACGCAGGCGATCAGGTACAACACGACGGTCGGGCCATACACCCAGGTGCTGCCAAAGGCATACAGCAAACCACCGAGGGCCGGGGCGACGATGGTTGCCGATTGTTGAGCCGACTGCGCGGCGGCCACGGCCCGAGGAAACAGTGCGCTGGGCACGATGCTTGGCAGCAAGGCTTGGGTGGTGGGCATTTCAAAGGAACGGGCGGCGCCCAACAGGAACGCCAGGATGAAGATCATTTCGCGGGTGATATTGCCCGTCAGGCTGCCAACCACCAGCGACAACGCAATCATCGCCTGGAGCGTCTGGCAGATGGCGGCGACCTTGCGTCGTTCATAGCGGTCGGCGACATGCCCGGTGTGCAGCATGAACAACACCCTTGGCACGAACTCCACCAGACCCACCAGGCCCAGGTCCAGCACATTGCCGGTCAGTTGATAAAGGTTCCAGCCGATGGCCACCGTGAGCATCTGGAAACCACTGGCGGTAAAGATCCGCGCGAGCCAGAACGCGATGAAAGGGCGGTGGTGACGTAACAGCAACTCGGGTTCACTGGGCATCGGAAAGACTGGACTGAGCGTGAGGAAAAGCGAGGGTAGCATCTAGCTGTAACAAATAGTTGCGAGATCCAGCCTGTCCTTGGCAAGACATGCACTTGACTGAGGCAACCTGTCACGCGGCAAAAGACCACACAGTGCAACCCGAAAAATGGGACTACTCTTTCATCGATGCTTGATCCAGATCAATGTCGGTTTCGGCGTTGATCGGGCGGCCATTTGGCCAGACTCCCTGCGTGGTCGGTAATAAAAAGAACGAATTGCAATTCGCCACACTCCATATCCGTGGGGGCAGTGGGCGCAGGCCCATCAGCCAGCAGCCTGAATTACCTGACAGAGGAAGACTTATGTTCGGTTTGGAGGCACTAGATCTCGCCCGAATCCAATTCGCGTTCACCATTTCATTCCACATCCTGTTCCCGGCCATCACCATCGGCCTGGCCAGTTACCTTGCGGTGCTGGAAGGCCTGTGGCTCAAGACCCACAACGACACGTACCGCGACCTCTACCATTTCTGGTCGAAGATATTTGCGGTCAACTTCGGCATGGGCGTGGTCTCCGGTTTGGTCATGGCGTATCAGTTCGGCACCAACTGGAGCCGCTTTTCGGACTTCGCCGGTGCCGTCACCGGGCCGCTGCTGACGTATGAAGTGCTCACTGCGTTCTTCCTCGAAGCCGGTTTTCTTGGGGTGATGCTGTTCGGCTGGAACAAGGTCGGGCGCAAGCTGCACTTTTTTGCGACGGTCATGGTGGCCGTCGGCACGCTGATTTCGACCTTCTGGATCCTCGCGTCCAATAGTTGGATGCAAACTCCCCAGGGCTTCGAAATCATTGATGGGCGAGTGATCCCGGTGGACTGGCTGGCGGTGATCTTCAATCCGTCGTTTCCTTACCGCCTGCTGCACATGTCTATCGCGGCCTTCGTCGCCACGGCGTTCTTCGTCGGCGCTTCGGCGGCCTGGCACTTGTTGCGGGGCAAAGACAACCCGGCGATCCGCACCATGCTGTCGATGGCCATGTGGATGGCGCTGATTGTCACGCCGATCCAGGCGGTGGTCGGTGACTTCCACGGTCTCAACACGCTGAAACATCAACCGGCAAAAATCGCTGCGATTGAAGGTCACTGGGAGAACGTGGGCAACGAGCCGACCCCGCTGATTCTGTTCGGTTGGCCGGACATGCAGGCCGAAAAAACCAAATACGCAGTGGAAATCCCGTATCTGGGCAGCCTGATTCTCACTCACTCCCTGGACAAGCAGGTGCCGGCCCTCAAGGAGTTCCCTCCTGAGGACCGACCGAACTCGACCATCGTGTTCTGGTCGTTCCGGATCATGGTCGGCCTCGGCTTGCTGATGATCTTCACCGGTCTGCTTGCGCTCTGGCTGCGCAAGGGCGACCGGCTGTACAGCAGCAAACCGTTCCTGTACCTGGCGCTATGGATGGGGCCGTCGGGATTGATCGCGATCCTCGCCGGCTGGTTCACCACTGAAATCGGGCGCCAGCCGTGGGTGGTCTACGGGCTGATGCGCACGGCGGATGCGTCCTCCAACCATAGCCTGGCGCAGATGAGTATTACGCTGGTGTTGTTTGTGGTGGTGTACTTCGCGCTGTTTGGTGCCGGCCTCGGCTACATGATGCGCCTGGTGCGCAAAGGCCCGGTTACCCACGACATCACCGAGCCGGCGCATGGCGGTCCAGGGCAGAAGCGCACACCTGCGCGTCCACTGTCGGCGGCTGATGACAGCGACGACGCCGATGATGGCGACAGTCTGAACAAGGGGAATTGAGTCATGGGTATTGATCTTCCGCTGATCTGGGCCGTAATCATCATCTTCGGCATCATGATGTACGTGGTCATGGACGGCTTTGACCTGGGGATTGGCATTCTCTTTCCCTTCATTCCGGGCAAGACCGACCGCGACGTGATGATGAACACCGTCGCCCCGGTCTGGGACGGCAACGAAACCTGGCTGGTGCTGGGGGGCGCGGCGCTGTTCGGCGCGTTTCCGCTGGCCTACTCGGTGGTGCTCTCGGCGTTGTACCTGCCGCTGATCCTGATGTTGATCGGCTTGATCTTCCGTGGCGTGGCCTTTGAGTTTCGCTTCAAGGCCAAGGATCACAAGCGCCACCTCTGGGACAAGGCATTTATCGGCGGTTCGCTGACCGCCACCTTCTTCCAGGGCGTTGCGCTGGGGGCGTTTATCGACGGTTTTCCGGTGGTTGACCGTCAGTTCGCCGGCGGTTCACTGGACTGGTTCACGCCGTTCACCTTGTTCTGCGGTGTGGCGTTGATCGTCGCCTATGCGCTGTTGGGTTGCACCTGGCTGATCATGAAGACCGAAGGCAAGTTGCAGGAGCAAATGCACGATCTGGCGCGGCCGCTGGCCTTCGTGGTATTGGCGATGATCGGTATCGTCAGTATCTGGACGCCGCTGTCTCACCCGGAAATCGCCTCGCGCTGGTTCACCCTGCCGAACCTGTTCTGGTTCCTGCCGGTGCCGATTCTGGTGCTGGTGACCATGTACGGCCTGGTGCGCGCGGTGGCGCGTAACGCCCATTACACACCGTTCCTGCTGACGCTGGTGCTGATCTTTCTTGGCTACAGCGGCTTGGGTATCAGCCTGTGGCCGAACATCGTGCCGCCGTCGATCTCGATCTGGGACGCTGCCGCGCCGCCGCAAAGCCAAGGCTTCATGCTGGTGGGCACATTGTTCATCATCCCGTTCATCCTGGGTTACACCTTCTGGAGCTACTACGTGTTCCGCGGCAAGGTGACTCACGAAGACGGCTATCACTAGGAGGATCGCCCCATGCCCGGTAAACCTTCGCTGGACGATATAAAACAGGCCGAGAAAAAGCCGCTCTGGCAACGCCTGGGTTGGCTGGCGATGATCTGGACCGGCAGCGTCCTGGCCTTGTTCGTGGTGGCCAGCCTGATGCGCATGTTCATGAACGCTGCGGGCTTGAGCACTCACTGATAGCCCATCCCGTTGCCTTGCGGCACGGTTTCATGACCCTCCTTGCGGAGGGTTTTTTTTGTCCTGGCTTTATTTGCGTGCCTTGAGGATCACAAACTTCGGCGTGGCCGCGACCTGTTCGACACCGCGAAACAGCCGCGCCAGCTTGCTGTGATAACCCAGGTGGCGGTTGCCCACGATGTACAACGCACCGCCGACCACCAAGGCTTCACGGGCCTGCTGGAACATGCGCCAGGCGAGAAAGTCGCCGACCACCTGCTGTTGGTGGAACGGCGGATTGCACAGTACGACGTCAAGGGATTGCGGCGCTTGATCGGCCAGGCCATCGCCGGGACGAATGGTCACGGCCCGCTCACCCAGCGCGGCCTGCCAGTTCTCGGCGGCCGATTGCACGGCCATGTACGACTCATCCACCAAGGTGTACCTGGCCTCGGGGTTTTGCAGGGCGCTGGCGATGGCCAATACTCCATTGCCGCAACCCAAGTCCGCTACGTGGGCGCTGCCCAGGTTTTGCGGCAGATGGGGCAGGAAGGCACGGGTGCCGATGTCCAGGCCCTCGCGGCAGAACACATTGGCGTGGTTGAGCAGCTCGATGGCCGGTGTGTCCAAGCGATAGCGCGTGGGGTAGGGCGATACGGCTGGCGGACGGTCAGCCAAGGTGGCGATCAACAATCGTGCTTTTTTTACCGCCAGTGATGCATGCATCGGTCCGATGTAACGCTCCAGCAACTCACCGGCGGCACGTGGCAGGTGCTTGACCATCGCTGCGGCGATCACCTCGGTGCCAGGCGCCAGTTGACCTTGCAGGCGGATCAATTGCTCCTCCAGCAGCGCCAGGGTTTTTGGCGCACGGATCAGTACGCGATCGAACGGCCCATCGGATACCTGACTGGCCGGTACCAGCGCGACGGCATCGAACGCCTTGCCATTGCGCAGCAGATTCTGTTGCAGGGCCAGGGCACCCAGGGCCGAGTCGCCACTGCTGGTGACCTGCACATGCCCCTCAAGGCTCGCCGCCAGAGCGCCAAAACTGTCATTGAGCACCAGTACGCGAGTCGCGGATGCTGGCTGTTGCTCGGCCAGATAGCTCAGCAAGTACTCGTCGGCGGCATCGAAGGCTTGCAGCGGTTCATTGGGCAGCTCTGGCTGGCGGATCAGATCGAGTTGGGCGAAGGGGCTGTGGAGCAGGGGCATGGCGGGGGAGACTCTGGATAATCGACGGGTGGCCCCCGGATGAGGCCAATGGGCAGCAGGAGGGACCCTCTGAGTGGACTGCGACGCCGGGTGGGTAGAGGCGTCATCACTCAGAACTGGCCGTAAATATTACGTTTTTTTCGACAGGATTACATGCTGTGTTTTAACAGGTGGGGATCAGGCCACCTCACGGCCGTAGATCAAAACAAGCCGCGTTTCACGGCAGTGATGACGGCGGCAATCTTGTTGTTGACTCCGAGCTTCTTCATCGAACTGCTGACATGAAAGCCGACGGTGCGCTCTGACAGGCACAAAATCGTCGCAATATCGGAAGCCGTCTTGCCCATCGCCGACCATTGCAGGATCTCGGTCTCGCGTGCTGTCAGCGTGTGAGCGGGCTGCACGGGGGCGTCACCGACAAAGGTTTTGGCGACGATCGTATGCAGGGCGTGACACATCCACAGTACCTGGCCGGCTTTTTCATAAAGTTCTTCTGCTTGTACCGGCCCTGCGCGACGACTCAGGCTGATCATGCTGAAAAGGCCCCTGACGTCATGCACCGCCTGCGCCCAGCCAAAACTCAAACCGTGGGAATGTACGTGAGCCCACAGATCAGGCACGGCAGAAAAGGTTTTTTCTTCCCAGACAATCGGGAGCACGCTGTCTTTACAGTGTGCTACGAGCGGATCCAACTCGAAGTATTTTTCTTGTCTATAGGCTTTATTCAATTCAACTGGGTAGTTGTTGAGGTGAACGTTCTTGTTGGAGCGATAGAGCACGTTAGAGCCCATTGTGAAGCCGCAGTAGTCGAAGCCTAGCTCATACGTAATGTTCAAGGCAGCTTCAAACATAGTTGTCACTTCACTTTCCGCTTCCAGTTTTGGGGGACGGGTGTTGCGCCATTTGACCATCGGTAACTCTCCATGAGTCGCACTCAGGTGAGTGGGTTAGATCCATTTTTGTACTGCGCAGTGTAGGACATAGCTTGACTTGTGCGTGGGAATTTTCGCTCTTAGCCTGGGGCAGGTTATGCGTGTTTTTTCGCAAGGCGGGTATTGAAGGAAATAGTGCGGGTTGGTTTTATTCAGGTTTTTTAAGGGTTTATCTTCGAGGGAGTGCAACTGAAACGAGGTGCTATGGGGCACTAATAGCCGTTGTGGGATTAACTTATATAGCAAAATTGTTGCAGATGAAATCATATTGATATCACTTTTAGTTAGGTTGTTTGCTCTAAGTTTGGCCGGTGTATTTTGCGTTTCACGAAGCTTTCACATCACTCGAGTTGATTGTTAAACATTGTGTTTAAATGCCATTGCTTGCAGTAGGTGTTTAACCCGTTCACTTTTGAGGGATACTAGGGCCACCTGCCAAACGGAGCCCCCCATGACCGCCAGTGCCGAAAAATACACCCGACAGATCTTGATTGATGTGCAATCGTTGACTCCTGGCCTGTTTACCTTACGGACCACTCGAGATCCCGGCTTTCGCTTTCGCGCGGGACAGTTCGTGCGCCTGGGGGTGACCAAAAGTGACGGGAGTCTAGTATGGCGAGCCTACTCTGTGGTGTCGTCACCGTTTGATGAGTACCTGGATTTTTTCTCCATCGTGGTCCCCGGGGGGGAATTCACCAGTGAGTTGAGCCGTTTGCGCGTGGGTGATGAACTGTTGGTCGAGCGTCAGGCCACGGGTTTTCTGACGCTGGACCGGTTTGTCGATGGCCGGGATCTATGGTTGCTGGGAACCGGCACCGGCGTCGCACCGTTTCTGTCGATCCTGCAGGATTTCGAGGTGTGGGAGAGGTTCGAGCGGATCGTCCTGGTCTATAGCGCTCGGCAAGTCAGGGAGCTGGCTTATCAAGCGTTGATCAGAGAGCTGGGCGAGCGCGAATACCTCGCCGAACATGCCCATAAATTGACCTACCTGCCTATCGTCACCCGCGAGCAGCATCCAGGCGCATTGAATGGGCGCATCACCACGCTGATCGAAAACGGCGAGTTGGAACGCGCTGCGGGTGTTGCGCTGACCCCGGAGCATTCACGAGTGATGATCTGCGGCAACCCACAGATGATCGATGACACCCGGCAACTGCTTAAACAGAGGGACATGCAATTGAGCCTGAGTCGTCGGCCAGGGCAGGTTGCGGTGGAAAACTACTGGTAGAAAAAGGCGCTTGGCCTGTGGGGCTGTTGGGCATCAGTGAGAGTGGATGGATTGGTATGCTCGCAAACCAGCACACCAACCCCCCAACCCGTCATCGCAGCCGCGCTAGACCGTCGGTCAGCTACAGAGGCTTGTTGTTCTGAGCCTTGAGCAGATCACGGATCTCGCCCAGCAATTCCTCTTCCTTGGTGGGTACCGGTGGCAGGCTGGGGGCCACGGCTTCTTCGCGCTTGAGGCGGTTGATGGCCTTTACACCCATGAAAATCGCGAATGCAACGATCACGAAGTCGATGAGGCTCTGAATGAACTTGCCGTAGGCCAGGACAACGGCAGGAACATCTCCCTGAGCTGCCTTGAGCGTAACGGCAAGGTCCCCGAAATCCACACCGCCGATCAACAGACCGATGGGAGGCATCACCACGTCGCCCACAAAGGAAGAAACAATTTTGCCGAAGGCGGCGCCGATGATAATACCGACCGCCATGTCGACCACATTACCTTTGACCGCGAAGGCCTTGAACTCACTGAGCACGCCCATAGGTTATTCCTTGTTGCCGTTGAGAAAGATGAAATCCAGTGTAAGTCAGTATAGCCGGGCTTGCCCGACACAACGGTTAACACTGTTCGGTGCTATCGACACATTAAAACGCAAATAGTTTGCAAAATGCCATCAATCTCGCGCGAAATATCCGTAATTTCAGTGAATTTCCAGCATATTTTCTATATCGGGGTGTTCAGGGTTTTCTATTTATTTTCTCGCGCTCAGGTCACTAGCCTCTGACAAGCACTTCTTTAAGTGCACACAACAACCAGAGGAATTGCTGATGAACAAGCTTATGAGTCGCAGGCCTTTTGCTGCGCGAAAGTTGATGGTGATTGCTACCGCCAGCCTGGTAACGCTGTCTGTGCAAGCGGCTAACCTGACCCGGGATAATGGCGCGACAGTCGGCGACAACCAGAACTCGCAAACAGCCGGCGCGACGGGGCCGGTCCTGCTGCAAGACGTGCAGTTGATCCAGAAGCTGCAACGCTTCGACCGCGAACGCATTCCCGAGCGCGTCGTTCATGCCCGGGGCACGGGGGCTCATGGCACGTTTACGGTGACAGACAACCTGACTGACCTGACCAAGGCCAAAGTCTTTGCCGCAGGCGAAACCACACCGGTATTTGTGCGCTTCTCCGCGGTGGTCCACGGAAATCATTCCCCGGAAACGCTACGCGACCCTCGCGGTTTCGCGACCAAGTTCTATACCGCCGACGGCAATTGGGACTTGGTCGGCAATAACTTCCCGACGTTCTTTATCCGCGATGCCATCAAGTTTCCGGACATGGTGCATGCTTTCAAACCCGACCCGCGCACTAACCTGGACGATGACTCGCGTCGTTTCGACTTCTTCTCGCATGTTCCGGAGTCGACTCGCACGCTGACCGAGTTGTACTCGGATGCAGGCACGCCCGCCAGTTACCGGGAGATGGATGGCAACAGTGTACATGCCTACAAGTTGATCAATGCCAACGGCCAAGTGCATTACGTCAAGTTTCACTGGAAGAGCCTGCAAGGCCTGAAGAATCTTGACCCGAACCAAGTAGTTGAAGTCCAGGGCCGTGATTACAGCCACATGACTAACGACTTGGTCACGCATATCAATAAGGGCGACTTCCCCAAGTGGGATTTGTACGTGCAGGTACTCAAGCCCGAAGAACTTGCCGCGTTTGATTTCGATCCTTTGGATGCCACTAAAATCTGGCCGGGTGTACCCGAGCGCAAAGTTGGACAAATGGTGTTGAACCGCAACCCGGCGAATGTTTTCCAGGAAACCGAGCAAGTTGCCATGGCTCCGGCCAATCTGGTACCGGGCATTGAACCGTCGGAAGATCGTCTGCTGCAAGGCCGGGTTTTTTCCTACGCCGATACACAGATGTACCGACTGGGCGCCAATGCCCTGCAACTGCCGATCAACGCGCCGCGGGTCACCGTCAACAACGGCAACCAGGATGGCGCGATGAATCTCGGCAAAACTACCAGCGGCGTGAACTATCAGCCAAGCCGCCTGGCTCCTCGGGAAGAACCGCAAAGCGTCCGCTACAGCCAGATGGCAGTGTCGGGTAGCACGCAGCAGGCGAAGATTCAGCGTGAGCAGAACTTCAGGCAAGCGGGTGATTTGTACCGTTCCTACAGCCAAAAGGAACGCCAGAACTTGATCGATAACTTTGGCGGCTCCCTGGCGACCACCGATGAAGAGAGCAAGCACATCATCCTGTCGTTCCTGTACAAGGCCGATCCGGAGTACGGCACGGGCGTGGCCAAGGTTGCCAAAGGTGACCTGGCGCGGGTCAAGGCGCTGGCTGAAAAGCTCACCGACTGACCGTTGATTGCTGTCGACGCCCGGTACCGGGTGTCGACACGTACAGGAGAAGTTCCATGCGTATCTATCTCGGTTTACTTGCCGCCCTGCTGACATTCGGCGTGCAGGCCGAATCCGCCGATCCGCGGGTGGTCAAGGCGCAACTGCAGACTTATTACTTCGATGCCGCCCGTCGGGGCGACGTGGAAATGCTCAACACCTTTATCGAATCCGGTTATTCACTCAATACCCAGGACGAGAAGGGCTATACCGCGCTGATCCTCGCGGCCTACCACGGCCAAGGCACGTTTGTGGAACACTTGCTGGCGGCTGGCGCCGATGCCTGCGTCCAGGACCTGCGCGGCAACACGGCGCTGATGGGCGCGATTTTCAAGGGCGAGTTGAACATCGCCCAACGTTTGCTGGCGACCACCTGCAATCCCGACCAGCGCAACGCTGCCGGGCAGACGGCGGCGATGTATGCCGGGCTGTTCAAGCGCGTCGAGTTACTCGAGGCGTTGAAGGCCGAGGGCGCCGACTTAAACGTCGAGGATCCGCTGGGTAACAGCGCTTCACGATTAGCCCGCGGCGAAATCCGTACTGCGGCGCCACGCTGAGCTATCATCGCGGTTTTTCGGTTGGAGGTTCTCGACGATGGCAAAGGCCAAGCGCATGTACGGCTGCACGGAGTGCGGCGCGACCTTTCCCAAGTGGGCTGGCCAATGCGGTGAATGCGGCGCGTGGAACACCCTCACTGAAACCATGGTGGAAAGCGGCGGCGCAGCGGCACCCAGCGGTCGTTCCGGCTGGACGGGCCAACAGGCCCAGATCAAGACCCTGGCCGAAGTCAGCGTCGAAGAGATTCCGCGTTTCTCCACCGCATCCGGTGAACTGGATCGGGTACTCGGTGGCGGCCTGGTGGACGGTTCAGTGGTACTGATCGGTGGTGATCCGGGCATCGGCAAATCCACCATCCTGCTGCAAACCCTGTGCAGTATCGCCAGCCGCATGTCGGCGCTGTATGTCACGGGCGAGGAATCGCAGCAGCAAGTGGCCATGCGCGCCCGTCGACTGGGCTTGCCCCAGGACAAACTGCGGGTCATGACCGAAACCTGCATCGAAAGCATCATCGCCACCGCCCGCCTGGAAAAACCCAAGGTCATGGTGATCGATTCGATCCAGACGATTTTTACCGAACAACTGCAATCCGCGCCGGGCGGGGTTTCCCAGGTGCGCGAGAGCGCAGCGCTGTTGGTGCGTTATGCGAAGCAGAGTGGCACGGCGATTTTCCTGGTGGGCCACGTGACCAAGGAGGGCGCGCTGGCCGGGCCGCGAGTGTTGGAGCATATGGTCGACACCGTGCTGTATTTCGAAGGGGAATCGGACGGTCGGCTGCGTCTGTTGCGGGCGGTGAAAAACCGTTTCGGCGCAGTCAATGAGCTGGGTGTGTTCGCCATGACCGACCGGGGGCTGAAAGAGGTCTCCAACCCGTCGGCGATCTTTCTCACACGGGCGCAGGAAGAAGTCCCGGGCAGCGTGGTGATGGCGACGTGGGAAGGCACTCGACCGATGCTGGTGGAAGTCCAGGCGCTGGTCGATGACAGCCACCTGGCCAACCCGCGCCGCGTGACCCTGGGCCTGGATCAGAACCGTCTGGCGATGTTATTGGCGGTATTGCACCGCCATGGCGGTATTCCGACCCATGATCAGGACGTGTTCCTCAACGTGGTGGGCGGGGTCAAGGTACTGGAAACCGCCTCCGATCTCGCGCTGATGGCGGCGGTGATGTCGAGCCTGCGCAATCGGCCGTTGCCGCACGATCTGCTGGTGTTTGGCGAGGTGGGGCTGTCGGGCGAAGTGCGCCCGGTGCCCAGCGGCCAGGAGCGTCTCAAAGAAGCCGCCAAGCACGGTTTCAAACGGGCCATCGTGCCCAAGGGCAATGCGCCGAAAGAGTCGCCGCCGGGGTTGCAGATTATCGCGGTCACGCGTCTGGAGCAGGCGCTGGATGCGTTGTTCGAGTAACACCGCCGCACCTGCAAGGCTGGTCAGATTTCGAGCAAGGCACCCAGTTCCCGCTCCAGTTCCTCCGGATCGCCGAGGTTCAATTCAATCAGCCTGCGCAAATGGCTGATGGAGTCCAGGTCGATATGCTCACAGACAAAACCCAATTGCCCATGGTCGTCATGAGTCAAGCGCACTTGCATCTGCACATCGGTATCGTCATCCAGGTGGATATCGACATCGAAGGGTTCGGCGTCTTTTCCCAGCCAGGGGGACGGACGTCGCACCAGCAGTCCTTTCAGCGATAAATCCACCAGTTGCACTGACCATTCCTGGCCGTTTTGCTGAAGTTCGGTCTTGGCATCGAAGGCAATCCGCCGAAAACGGCGTCGATCTGACTGCTGTTCACTCATGGTCAAACCCTCGTTTAAGTCAATAGAGTGTAGCCCCGCGCCATCATCGAGCGATTATTTCCGCTTTTTTCGCCTTTCCAAGGCTCTAGACCAACGTAGGGGGGTGGCCTTTAGAGCAGGGCAGGCTAAACTCGGGCTGGCTTTCTTTCTGTCCAACCTGGCTGGAATATAAAAATGAAAAATAATAATAGCCTGGCACGCCACTTACCCTGGTTGGTGCTGGCAATTGTAGGTGCGTGCGCCCTGGGCGTAGTGGCCTTGCGGCGAGGCGAGGCGATCAACGCCTTGTGGATTGTCGTCGCGGCAGTCGCCATTTATCTGGTGGCCTATCGTTACTACAGCCTGTTCATCGCTAATCATGTGATGCAACTCGATCCTCGGCGGGCTACCCCCGCAGTGGTCAACAACGACGGTCTGGACTATGTGCCGACCAACAAACACATTCTCTTTGGTCACCACTTCGCGGCGATTGCCGGTGCAGGCCCGCTGGTCGGCCCGGTGTTGGCGGCGCAGATGGGGTATCTGCCCGGCACGTTGTGGCTGATTGCCGGCGTGGTGCTGGCGGGCGCGGTGCAGGATTTCATGATTCTGTTCCTCTCCACACGTCGTAACGGTCGATCCCTGGGGGACATGGTCCGCGAGGAAATGGGCCGAATTCCCGGGACTATTGCGCTGTTTGGCTGTTTCCTGATCATGATCATCATCCTCGCGGTGCTGTCGCTGATCGTGGTCAAGGCCCTGGCCGAAAGTCCGTGGGGTATCTTCACGGTCATGGCGACCATCCCGATCGCGATGTTCATGGGCGTTTACATGCGCTACATCCGTCCGGGGCGCATTGGCGAAATCTCGATCATCGGGGTGTTGCTGCTGCTGGGTTCGATCTGGCTGGGTGGGCAGATTGCCGCTGATCCTGTGTGGGCCGAGGCCTTCACGTTCACCGGGATCCAAATCACCTGGATGTTGGTCGGTTACGGCTTTGTGGCAGCGGTATTGCCGGTCTGGCTGATCCTGGCCCCGCGTGACTACCTGTCGACCTTCCTGAAGATCGGCACCATCATCGCTCTGGCTATCGGTATCCTGGTCACCATGCCTGACCTGAAAATGCCGGCGCTGACCCAGTTTGTCGACGGCACTGGTCCGGTCTGGAAAGGCGGTCTGTTCCCGTTCCTGTTCATCACCATCGCCTGTGGTGCTGTGTCCGGGTTCCACGCGCTGATCTCTTCGGGCACCACGCCCAAGTTGCTGGCCAATGAAGCCCACTCGCGCTACATCGGTTACGGCGGCATGTTGATGGAGTCGTTCGTGGCCATCATGGCGATGGTTGCCGCCTCGGTGATCGAGCCTGGTGTGTACTTCGCCATGAACAGTCCGGCTGCGGTGGTCGGCAGCGATGTGGTGACAGTCGCGCAAACCGTCAGCAGCTGGGGTTTCGCCATTACCCCGGACGCGCTGCAAGCGGTCGCCAATGACATCGGTGAAACCACCATTCTGGCCCGCGCCGGCGGTGCGCCAACCCTGGCGGTGGGTATCGCGCAGATTCTGCACAGTGTGCTGCCGGGTGAAAACACCATGGCGTTCTGGTACCACTTTGCGATCCTGTTCGAAGCGCTGTTTATCCTGACCGCGGTCGACGCCGGCACCCGTGCCGGGCGTTTCATGCTGCAGGACCTGCTTGGCTCCTTCGTCCCGGCGCTCAAGCGCACCGAGTCCTGGACCGCCAACCTGGTGGCCACTGCCGGCTGCGTGGCGATGTGGGGCTACTTGCTGTATCAGGGCGTGATCGACCCGCTGGGTGGCATCAACACCTTGTGGCCGCTGTTCGGTATCTCCAACCAGATGCT